>NZ_JBDGIY010000004.1:0-1165 GCF_057657195.1 Devosia sp. Soil_C_22 | reverse complement strand
ACTTGGAACGTGAAGATCACGTCTGTGAAGACGGCCGCCTCGACCGGCCATTGCATGCATCTGTGGGTGAAGATCACCACCGACGCCGGCGTCACCGGGATCGGGGAGTGCGTGCATGGCGGCTACCAGTCGATCGCCATCATCAAGGAGCTCGAGGAACGGCTGGTCGGCCGCGACCCGTTCGCCATCGACGCCATCTTCGAGGAGACGCGGCGCAGCCTGGTGTTCGAGGGGGGCTTTGCCGGAGCGCTGATCACGGCGCTGACCGGCATCGAGATCGCCTTGTGGGACCTCAAGGGCAAGGCCCTCAACGTGCCGATCTACGAGCTGATGGGCGGCAAGTTCCGCGACGACATCCGCGTCTATTGCGACTGCGAGGTCTCGCCCGGCATGAACATGGCCGAGGTGCAGGCCGTGGTCGACGAGGTGCTGGAGGCCGGCTTCACCGCGCTCAAGGTCGACCTCGACATCCGCGCCTATGGCCATACCGGCACCGAGACCGGCTGGTACGACAAGGACAGGTTCAACATGACTCCCAACAAGTGGGAGCATGACCGCATGGTGCAGCTGGCCGAGATGGTGGTCACCGCTGCCGGCAAGTCGGTCGACGTCGCCTGCGACCTCCACACCCGGCTCGACAAGCACTCGGCCATCCGCCTCGCCAAGGATCTCGAGCACCTGCAGCTGATGTGGCTCGAGGAGCCGATCCCGCCCGAGAATATCGACACCATGGCCGAGATCACCCGCTCGACCAGCGTGCCGATCTGCGGCGGCGAGAACCTCTACCTGCGCCACGGCTTCCGCAAGGTGTTCGAGCAGCAGGCGCTCGACATCATCATGCCGGACATCCCCAAATGCGGTGGCCTGTCCGAGTGCCGCAAGATCGCCGAGATGGCCGACCTCTACTCGATCCCGTTCGCCCCGCACAACGTGAGCTCGCCGATCGGCACCATGGCCTCGGCGCATGTCTGCGGCACGGTGCCGAACTTCCTGATCCTCGAGTTCCACTGGTTCAACCGCATGGAGTACTGGAACACGGTCACCGACGGCGGCAACATCATCGAGAACGGCCGCATCAAGCTGAGCGACCGCCCCGGCATCGGCCTCGAGCTCAACGAGGATGTCGCCAGGAAGTACCAGTATCCGGACACCTCCTGGTTCGAGT
>NZ_JBDGIY010000003.1:0-169731 GCF_057657195.1 Devosia sp. Soil_C_22 | reverse complement strand
CCGCCCCGGCATCGGCCTCGAGCTCAACGAGGATGTCGCCAGGAAGTACCAGTATCCGGACACCTCCTGGTTCGAGTAGGGAGACCGCGCCTAAGGTGTTCGATGTCCTACACTCGGCCTTCTCGCGAGGCCGCTGACGACGACGGAGCATCCCTCTGCTGGGCTGCAGACCAGAAGTTTGGCGATACAAGCCCCGTAGTTCGATGAGGCTTCGGCCATGGCCGTCAGACGACCTGAGCTTTGCGGGTTCCACAGCAGAAGCGCAGGTAAGTGCGCTAGCTGATGGTGATCACGGCTTTGATCAACCCCGTCTTGTTCTGTGCCCAGTGGGGTAGATCGACGACCGTCCCCTTCAGGGACGTTCGATGCGTTATGATCCTATCTACCGGCACCTCTCCCGCGCGGACGGCAGCCGTGACGGTGGCGAAATCGGCCATTGTGGCGTTACGGCTCGCGTAAAGAGTTATCTCGCGACGATGAAAATCCGGGTCCGAAAAGCTGATCGGATCCTTGACCACGCTGACTAGCACCAGCCGTCCACCGTTCGCGACGAAATCGAAAGCCCGATGAATAGACGGCGTGGCGCCTGTTGCATCAAAGACCACGTCAAAGCCTTCGCCGGCGGTGGCGGTGGCTATTGCGGCGTCAGCATTGTCGTCAGCGATGATCGTTCCGTCCGCCATGGCTATCGAGGAGATGACCTCGAGCCGTCCAGCGTCGCGATCTAGTAGATGCACAGATGCGCCAGCCAACCTGGCGAAGATCGCCACACCGAGTCCGATCGGGCCGGCCCCGACTACCAGTGCCCTGTCGCCGGCCACAACGCCGCCGCGGCCAACCGCGTGAGCACCAATAGCGAGAAACTCGATGGTAGCGCATTGGTCCAACGTCAGCCCGCTTGCCGGCAGCAAGTTGCCTACCGGCAGTGAAAGATACTCCGTCATACCGCCGTCGCGGTGCACGCCAAGGACCGCGATCCTTGTGCAACAGTTTGGCTTGTCCTTGCGGCACGCTACGCAGCGGCCACAACTCAGGTACGGGTTGACGATGACCGCATCGCCTGCCGAAAATCCTGACCCGTCGGGCGCTTGCACGATTTCGGCAGCTAGCTCGTGCCCCATCACGCGCGGATACTGCAGAAAGGGATGTTTGCCTTCGAAGATGTGATAGTCCGTACCGCAGATGCCCACGCGACGTACTCGTACCACGGCCTCACCGGCTCCAACCATCGGCAGGTCGCGGGCCTCGAGGGCAAGTTCTCCGGGACTGCGACAAACAAGCGCCTGCATCATGAGGGTGACTTTCCTGTTGTAGGGTGGCGATAGATCCAGGCCGCGTTGGCGTAGAATTCATCGGGACGCAGACCAAAAATCGCTTCGCAGCTCATGAATATCCGCTTGGGGGAAGTCAGCATGGTCGTTACCGGCCAGTTGCTGGCTGAAACGATCCGGTTGCGACCGAACGCTGCGAGGATTTGGTCAGCAAATGGCCGTAACTGATCCTGGGTTGGAGGGGGCAATCCCGGCAGCCAGAATGCGGAAACCTTGCAGGCGGCATTGGGCAAATCGCCGAGCCGGCGGATGCCATCAAGCCACTCGCGGGCGAACGGCCGGCCGACGTCCGGATTGGCGGCATGGTCGACAATCAGACGAAGGTCCGGATGCCGCTCGAGGAGCGGCGCAATGGCGCCGATCTGCGACGGGTTGACGAGCACCTGTACGACCGCATTGGCCTCCGCTAGACGGTCAAGCGCAGCGTCAATGCTCGGTCGAGCCATAAAAGCCGTGGCGTCTTCGAGAACGATCGGCAGGCGAATTCCGAGCCACCCCGGCTCGGTAGCCAGTCTGGCGACCTTGGCCGTGAACTCGGGATCGCTAACGTCGAGCCAACCGACGACGCCGGCAATGAGGTCGGGATATCGCCGTGCCACCTCGAGCAGGCCTGCCGGCTCACGCTCGCTTTGTGCCGCTGAGACGAGAACGATGCGCTCCACATCAGCCTCGGCGAATTGCGGCAGCAACTCAGTCAGGCCGAAATCTCGGTCAAGCTCCGGCACACGCTCGCGGATGCGCACGCGATTGCCGTCGCCCCGGCTCCAAAGGTGAACGTGAGTATCGAACCGTGCCACGCTTAGCCCTTGACCGCGCCCGACGACAGGCCGCTGACGATGAAGCGTTGGAAAATTAGCGCCAGCAGGAACGGCGGCAACGCAGTGATGACACCCGCCGCCATCACATAGTCGAACTGAATCGATGCTGTATCGACGAAGCTCGCCGCCACCACTGGTAGTGTACGGCTAGCAATGGTCTTGCCGAAAGTCACTGCAAACAGGAACTCGCTCCATGATCCCATGAAGGCGAGAATTCCGACGCACGTGAGCCCGGGCACAGAGATCGGCAGCAGCACGAGCCGGATGGTCTGCCAGCGGGAGGCGCCGTCGATCACCGCTGCCTCCTCCAGCTCCACCGGCATAGTCCGGAAATAGGACTGCAGGAGCCAAACCGAGAACGGCAGCGTGAGTGCGCAATAAACTGCGATCAGCGCTAGCGGCGTGTCGATCAACCCCAGCTGTCGCACGATGAGGAACATCGGCACCACCAGCATGATCGGCGGCACCATGCGGGTTCCCAGGTAAACCATCAGCAGCGGTAGCGAGAAGCTGAACCGCAGACGCGAGAACGTATAGGCAGCTGGTGTCGCGATCAGGATATTGGCGATAGCCACGCAGACCCCAACGATCAGAGAATTGGTTAGCGCCTGCCGGATCTCGAAGACCGCCGGTGCACGGCTGCGCGCCTCGGCAAGGAATTCCGGATCGCCCAGACCCAGGACAGCCATGTAGTTGTTAAAGGATAGCGTCGAGGGGATGAGCTTGGGCGGGATGGAGAGCATCTCCTGCTCGGTCATTAAGCTCGTCGCCACCATCCAGTAGAACGGTCCGAACAGAAACAGGAAGAACATCAGGCCGAAGAACATGAGCAGCAGCGTGCGCAAGCGCCGCATGAGGGGTGTGGTCATTTCGCCATCTCCCCGCGCTTCCAGAGCATGCGGATGTAGAAAACCGAGAGCGTCATCGTGACGAGCGCGATGATGTAGGCATAGGCATTGCCCTTGCCGAAATCGGTGAAGCTGAACGTCGTAACATAGGTTAGCCAGGCGATAACCGTGGTGGAGTCACCTGGCCCGCCACCGGTCAGGACATAGACGATGTCGAAGGTGCGCAGGGCCACCATCGTCTGGGTGATCAGTACGAGCAGGAGCGAATGGCTGAGCCAGGGAAAGGTGACATAAAAGAAGCGCTGGAACACGTTTGCGCCGTCGACCCTCGAGGCGTCGTAGAGTTCGCCGGGAATGGTCTGTAGAGCGGCCAGCATGACGATGGCGACGAAGGGTACGTGGTTCCATACTTGCGCAATGACCAGTGCCGGCAGCGCTGTCGCCGGCTGTGCCAGCCAAGCCTGGTACGTGTCGATGAACCCAAAACTGAGGAGAATGTGGTTGATAAGTCCGTTCTGTCCTTCGAACAGCCACTGCCAAACGAGACCATTGACCACCGGCGGAATGGCCCAGGGGATGAGAGCAATGGCGCGCAGCAACCCCCGCCCCGGCCACCTCTCGTTGAGCAGCAGGGCCAAGAGGGTGCCAAGCAGCACGGTGAGCCCGATCGAGCCGATTGAGAACATCAGCGTCGTTCGAGCCGCGCTCCAGAACTGGGGCGATCCGAAGATCTCAATGTAGTTGGCAAGCCCGATGAACTCGACCTGCCTTGGACGTCGCAGATTGTACTCATGCAGCGACAGCCAGAAGGAATAGACGATCGGATAAAAGACCAGCAGCAGGAGCAGCAGGATCGCCGGCGAATTGAGCACGAAGGCGAGGAACGGCTGCGGCTGGTCGTTGGTGCGCCAGCGGGCGGTAGCCATCGTCGTCAACCTTTAAGCGTAAGATAGACAATGGCGCGCACGCTTTCGGCTCCCTCGACGCGGAAGCGCAAGCGCTGCCAGGGCCCGACTTGCGTGAGCGGCAGGGTCGAAAGGCCGATGCACGTGTGGCTGGAGGAGGGCGCCTCGTGCGCACACCAGGTCAGTCCCTCGGGCGATGTCTCTGCTGCGTAGGTGATTTTCGCGCCGGAGGCGGCCTCGAGAACGTGGACGAACCAGCGTGCCTCATCGACCCAGGCGGTCTCATAGGGTTCGGTAGTAAAGCCGTCGCTGATGGCGATGTTGCGCTCGATGACAGCAGTGAAGGATCGGCGGAGCATGTCGGACCTCACCACTCGACGGAGACAAGGCAGGAGTCGAGGAACAGGAAGTTCCGGACGTCGCGATGAGTGTGAACATCGATGCAGAAATTCATCAGCCGCTCCAGCCCCCAGTAGCCGTGCGGATAGCGCGGCACCGGAATGGACCGCAGGTCCATGACCTTGTCGTTGACCTGCAGCTCTACGTTGGAGCCCGTTTCGGTGTTGAAGACGTAGCGCAGGTAGTGCCAGTTCACCTTGGTGGGGATCTCGTTGTAGCAGAGGTTCTGCTGCCCACCGGGGATGTCTTCCCAGTCGTCCGGATCGGCGACATGGTAGTCGGCAACTGCGGGATTGCCGGCAATTTCCATCTTAGTAGTGGTCTGCAGACTGGTCTTGTATTGCCACTTGCGCTGCAGCGCGCCGTGCCGATCGGTGTTCACATAGCGCAAAGCGCAGTGGTATCGCCGTCCGTACTCGGAGTCGCAGACATCGTTGCCGATACAGAAATCGCCGAAATCCATGACGCTCGGATCGATATTGCCATCGAACTTCTGGTGGCCTGGCCGCTCACCTATCCAGCTCTCCGATTTGAGCGTGAAGTAGGTCTCGAACTGCACCTTGCCGGGCTTCACATAAGTAAGCCGCTTGATAGCCAGCGCCATGTGGTTGGCCTTGGCGCGGGTAGCGATCTTCAGTGCGTAATTGCCATCCACAGTTCCGTGTGTACCGACATCCCAGAAGCTGAGATTGCTGAGCTGCGCGGGGCGCATATCGCCAACTATGGGACGGATCTTATCGGGGTCACCGTCATGGTTGCCGATCAGCTCGGTCCAGCCGTTCACCCCCTCATCGAAGTCGTCAAAAAAGAGGATGCGAGGCAGCGGATTGTAACGTGAAAGGCGCGGGTCGGCCGCGACCAATGCCTTGCGCATTGAATCGGTGTCGGTCATCGAAGAAGGGCTCCGGGAGAGAGTGCTGGGGGCGGCGCTGCCGCTCCCAGTAAGATGTTGAATGGGATCAGCCGACCGAGAGCTGACGGGCGAGGTCGGCAGAGGCAGTAATCGCCGCATCGACTGAAGTCGACTTGAGCAGTGCATCCTGGATGTGGGTCATGAAGCCCTGCTCCCATTCGGGATACCAAGCCGCCTTGATGCCGCGCTTGGGTCGCGACATCGTCGACAGCTTCACCCAGTCGGCGGAGTCGTTGACGGTGATGGTCTGGATCAGCGCTTGCAACTCGGCCGAGTCATAAACCTGCGGGAATGGACAGCGGCCGCCCTGATCAAGCGCGCGCATCTCTGTCAGAGTCCATTTGTCATCGGCGCCCGGACCGGCATAGGCGTAGAGCGCCCTCCAGGCCGCATCCTTGTTCTGCGTGGCGGCGGCGAGACCGGCGCCATGGCAGTAACCGACCGTCCCGATATCGTTGCCGTTGAGCCCCGGCACCAGCGCCATCTTGATCTTGCCGGTCACGGCAGAGTCCGGCTTGGCGTTAAACTCGGTGAGCGCATACTGCGCCATGTAGCCTGATTTGATCTGATTGGACCGAATGCCCGTGCGCGCCGCGCCCCAGTCGCGCTGCAGATCTTCGAGGCTGACGATCTTCCAGTCGTTGTAGGCCGCCACGAACCATTCAAGGATCGGCTTGAATGGGCTGTCGGCCTTGTCGAACAGCGGCTGGCCTGCTTCGTCGAACATGTCTCCACCCGAGGCGTAAAGCGTCGACCACAGGCTCCAGAACTGACCCGGCTGCTTTTTCAGCCCCAAGCTAAGCGGATAGGGATCGACGCCGGCGGCTTTGATTGCCTCCATCTGCGAGCGGAGTTCGTCGAGCGTAGCACCGGGCTTCTCGAACCCTGCGGCGGCAAAGGCCTCGGTATTGTAGGCGAAGCCAAATGCGTCAGCGAAGACGGGCAGCGCATAGAGCTTGCCGTCAGGTCCGCGGCTGGCCTCGACATTGCCGGGCGAGGCGGCGGCAATGATATTTTCGACATTCTCCATGTCGTCTAGCGGCGCCAGCCATTCGCTTTCTGCCCAGCTCGCTAGCTCCGTTTCCGGCACTTGGATAACGTCCAGCGGGGTGCCGCCTATGAATTCGGCAATCAGTCGATCGCGATACCGGGCAAAGGGGGCACTGGACCACTCGATCGACAGATCTGGATTCTGGTCAAGGAACAGGTTGAGCCCTGGAACGTCGCTGGCCGGATAGCGCTCCCAGGCGCGGAAGTTGAGCAGCGTCCCGCCGGCACGCTTGAGCGAAGCCGGATCCGCCGTGTCCTGGGCGAAGGCCTTGCCGGCCGGCAGGGCCATGCCCGCGGCCAGAGCCGCTGCTCCTTGCAGCAGCGCCCGTCGGTTGATGCGGAATGGCCGCGACAAATGATCGTGGTGGTTCATTTTCAGTCCTCCCCTGAAAACGACCCCTTACTGGGGCCTAGTTGTGAAAGCTGGTGGAGTGCCGCCCGCCTGGTGGGCCGGTGATTTCCCCCGGCAGCTCGAAGAATTCAGGCCTCTTGGCCAGCAGCAGGTCGTAGCGCGGCAGCACCTTCTCGATATGGCGATGCATCTCCAACTCCGCGGCCATCACATCCTGGGCCGCGATGGCGGCCACTATCGCGCGGTGCTCCTCGATGATGGGCGCCAGCGGATATGGACCGGCATGATCGAGGTGAGCGAGCCGCACGCGATTGAGATGGTTGCGCGCACTCTCCAGCACCGACTCCATGCCGGTGAGGTCCGAGATTTCCACGAGTTGCCGATGGAACGCGGTGTTGAGATCGAAGAAGTCCTCGCGCTGGGATGACGCCAGCACCGCTTCTTGCTCGGTGATCGCTCCCTTCAATCGCATCAGATCGCGTTCGCTGCGAAGGCGGCAGGCCTCAGTGGCGACGACCTTCTCAAGCGCGAGGCGTGTGAAATAGGCCGAGCGGATCGCCTGCAGGTTGAGTGGCGCGACGAATGTGCCGCGTTGCGGCAAAATGAAGATCAGCCCCTGCCTCTCAAGACGCTGTAGCGCTTCGCGGATTGGCGTGCGACTCACTGACATCTGCGCCGACAGCGCATTCTCGCTGATCCGCTGTCCCGGCAGCATCTGCAACCCGACAATGGCTCTGTGCAGCAGGGCATATACCTGCTCGCCGGCCGGGGCCTCACTTAGCGCAGAAGGGGATTTGATAGTGTCCATGGCGGGACCTATACACACAAGTGTACTTGTATACAAGATGGGATTTGAAGCCACTGAAGGTGGGCATTAGGGCCAGACTGACCGCTTATCGGTTCTCGCCGTGCGAGTCGCATCCCGTTTCATCAAAGGCGCAGTCCGACGCTGCCGCGGGTGCAGCGGCACGTGCGTCGTCTGTCGGATGAATGCGCACAGGTCTACACCGATCAAGGGATAAAGCCCTTCCTGAGAGATGGAAGATGCAACGCCGAGTTCGAGCTGATCCACCGGAGCTGGGGTGTGATGAAGCTTGGGCAGAGCAGGCGCTTTCGCTAAGCAACCGCGCGTAAGACGCCAGCTGCTGGTTCTGGCCCGAAGCGGTCGTTGTCAGTGGATCATCCAAGGATCCGTGTCGGCCGGACTCAAAGTAGCAGGTGCCTCTTCCCATGCTGGACTGCACGATGAATGACGGGGAACGTGGTGGAGGCGGTAGAATTGAGGGGGTCTTCGCGGAGGTACCTATCCGGCAGCCAGAATGCCGGCGAGCGATACCAATTCCTGTTCTCGCTCCTCCGTCCAGGGATTGGAAAGGTTCAGCGCGATGAAGTTTCCAAACGCACGCGTCACCGAGAAAAGTGGGCCGGGGCTGAATGAGGTGCCACGCTCTCGTGCCAGACGCTCTGATGCGACGGAATCGAAGTTCTTGGGTCCACGTATCCAGCACATGTAACCGCCGGCCGGGCGGGAGACGGTGCAGTTGTCAGGAAAGTGCTGAAAGATCAGCGCGAGGCCTTTCCGGGTTCGCACCCCGACTGTCTCACGAAGCCGCCGCAGGTGGCGTTCGTAGGATCGGCCGGAAAGGAACGTAGCCAAGGCCTTCTGCCGCGCCCATTCCCCTGCAAGTCGGGGTTCCCGCAACTCGACTTTCCAGTGGTCGCGGCGGGGCAGGGATATCCATCCAAGGCCGAAGCGCGGGCCGAGTGAATCGATGACCCCCCCGACCCGCACCACCGTGTTTCGCCTGTCGAACTGACTGAGGTCGTACGGAACAGCGCCATAAGCCAGTTCCTGCCCGGAGAGATTCTCGATGATTGGAACACGATGCTTCGAGGCAGTCTCCGCTATTCGCCGGGCTACCTCAAGCGGATAGGAGATGCCGGTCGGCGCGTGGTTGCAGGGAGAAACGATGCAGGCCGCGATGTCGTTGTGCTCCATCAGGTACTGGAACTGCTCCGGATCGACCCCGAACCGCGGGTGCGAGTAGATTTCGACCGGCGTGATGTTTCTTGATAGTACCGACGACACGATTGCGGTATCGGTCGGCGTCTCGACCAGTATCTTCGCACCCTCGGGCACGAGGAGGTCGAGGCAAACGCCGACGGAAGACTGAAGGCTTGAGGTAACGAGGATATCCCGCGCCCGCGCGTTGGAGGCCGTCGTGGCGCTGCGCCGGACGATCGCCTCGCGGAGCACGTCTAGGCCCTGCCAGCTGGCCATCTCGAGCTTGGCGTTCTCCCAGCGCAAGTTGGCGACCATGAGCCGGTAGAGCTCATCGTATGGTGCCAGATCGTCGCTGATGAAGGCGCTACCCAGCCCTCCTCCTAGCAGCTGGTTGCGGTCGCGCGGCAGCGGAAAATCTGCCCCATGCGACGTCTCCTCGGCTGGCGGTCCATCGAGGGGATCGCCGAACTCCGGGAGCTGCCGCGACTGTTCGGCGATGTAGAAGCCGGACCGGGGGCGCGCCTCGATCAGGCCCTCGTCCTGCAGCAGGCCATAGGCCTGATGCACCGTAACCGGACTGAAGCCGAGCTTCACGCTCATCTCGCGCACGGAGAGCAGCCTGTCGCCGGGTTTCAGCACCCCCGCGACGATCCACTCGCGGACCTGTCCTGTGACGACTTCGTAGCGAAACATCTGTGCTACACCCGGCCTACCAACACAACAAATTATAACACATAATGCGCCCTAACGGTCGTCAAGTGGGCATTTGAGCGCAATAAGCACGCCCCTGGCCACCGCATGGCCGGCCGAAAACTGTACTAGTATATTTGATCGCAAGCTGTCTATTCCATAACAGAACGGCGCTTTCTATGGTCTCCTGACTTTGAGTAAGGGAGGGGCACCGGACGCGTCACCGCGGCCGGCCCGGCAAGCGCAGCATGGCCAAGAACGTGGTCGCCAGAACGTCGGACATCCAGCCGGGAGGCCGTATCACTGTCACCGTGAAGGGGCGGCCGATTGTGCTGTTCAACCTCGACGGAGAGTTTTACGGGCTGCTGAACCGCTGTCCGCACCAGAGCGCGGAGCTGTCGCGCGGCATCACGGCAGGCATGACTGTCTCCGACGGTCCCGGCCTGGCCGAGTGCATCCGTTCTGGCGAGTTCATCCGCTGCCCCTGGCACGGCTGGGAGTTTGACATTCGGACCGGCCAGTCCTGGTGTGCGCCGGACAGCGTCAAGATTCGGCAGTTCGACGTGAAGGTCGAGCCCGGCGCCACGCTGGTACAGGGGCCGTTCAAGGCAGAAACCATCCCCGTCTCGATCGACGGCGAATACGTCGTCGTGGAGGCTTGACGATGGCCTCCGAAGCAGCGGCAGCCCTTGACCTGCGCCCCGGCTCGGGCGGCGGCCGCCCGCGGGACGTGTCGGCCCTGGCCGACCGGTATTTCCACCTGCTGTCTGTGGTCCCCACCACGCTGATCATGCTGGTGATCTTCGGCGTGCCGCTGGCCTTCTCGTTCTTTCTCAGCCTGCAGGGCTGGACTCCTGAGCGGAGCCTGTTCGGCGGCGGATTCGTCGGGCTCGAGAACTACGAGATGCTGCTGACGGACGGGGCTTTCCTGTCCAGCTTATTCCTCACCATCGGCTACACGGCCGTCACGGTCGCCTGCGAGATGGTCATCGGGCTCGGTATCGCCAACCTGCTGAACAAGGACGTGCCCTTCATGAAGGGCGCCCGCTCCATCCTGATCATGCCCATGATGATGACCCCGATCGTCGCGGCCCTCTGCTGGCGCCTGCTGCTCGATCCGGAATACGGCTTCGTCAACTTCGTGCTGGGCCAGAAGATCGTCTGGATCGGCGATCCGTTCTGGGCGCCCATCTCGGTGGCCGTGGCCAATATTTGGCAGAACTCCCCCTATGTCGCGATCCTGCTCCTTGCCGGCATGCGGTCACTGCCCAGCGAGCCAGTCGAGGCGGCACAGATCGATGGCGCTAGCCGCTGGCAGATTTTCTGGCACGTGACGCTGCCGGCCCTGAAGCCAGCCATCCTCGTGGCCCTACTGTTGCGCACCATCTTCGAGTTCCGCGCCTTCGACAACGTCTACGTCATGACCGGTGGCGGGCCGGCCGGCGCCACCAACCTGCTGTCAATCTTTACCTATGGACTCACGTTCCTGCAGTTCGACTTCACGCTTGGCGCCGCCGCTTCCTGGGTGATGCTGGTCTGCTCGGTCGCGCTGTGCGTGCTCCCCATTCTCGTCTTCCGCTTCCTGGAGAAGGCCCGATGAGCACGGCCACGGCCAAGCCGCTAAGCAAGCGGACCCGCAAGGTCCTGGCTCACGCGGGTATCTACCTTGGGCTCATCCTCCTCGCGGTGGTGTTTCTATTTCCCATAGTCTGGATCCTCGGCGTCTCGTTCAAGACGCGCCTTCAGATACTCACCTCGCCGCCGCTCTTTTTCTGGGAGCCGACGCTTGCGAACTACGAGCAGGTGCTGCGGACTTCCAACTTCCTGCCGGCGCTCTGGAACAGCCTCGTCACCGCGCTCGGCGCCGTGCTGCTCTCGCTTGCCGTGGGCACGCCCACCGCCTATGCGATGGCTCGCATCAAGTTCCGCGGCCGGACCTCGATCTATTACGCCCTGCTGATGATGCGCATGCTGCCGCCGATCGCCGTGCTGATCCCGATGTTCATGCTGTTCGACGTGGTCGGGCTCAAGAGCACCAGCTTCAGCGTCATGCTGGCCTACTCGACCTTCAGCCTGCCGCTGGTGGTGTGGGTGATGCGAAGCTTCTTCGAGGATCTGCCGGTCGAGATCGAGGAAGCCGCCACCATCGACGGCGCCAGCCGCTGGGCCGCCTTCGTCCGCATCGTGCTGCCACTGTCGCGGCCGGGCATGGTGGCGATCGGCATCCTGTGCCTGCTCACCGCCTGGAACGATTTCCTGTTCGCCGCCGTGCTCACCAACAACTCCACGCAGACACTGCCGGTGCTGTTGGCCAGCTATTCGACCGCCGATGACGGCGTCGAATGGGGGCGCCTCGGGGCGGCCGGCATGCTCGTCGTCGCCCCGGTGCTGCTGATTTCGATGGTGGCTCAGCGCCATCTGATCTCCGGACTGTCGTCCGGCGCCATGAAAGGCTGAGAAGGGAAGAGAGAATGTCCAAGTTCAACCCAGGGGGGAGGTCCCTAGTGTTCCGTCCATCACGCCGTAGTTTCCTCAAGGGCACTGCCATTGCCGGCCTCGGCGCCGCTGCCACCTCGCTGCTCGGCATGCCGGCGATTGCCCAGAGCAAGCCCGCCAAGATTGTGGTCACCGGCCTGCAGATCAGCTGGCGCCGTACTTTCGAGGAAGAGATCGGCCCCGCCTTTGAGCAGCAGCACGGGATCCCCGTCGAGTTCGAGTGGCTGCCCCAGGATGCGCTTGCCGCCCGCCTCAAGACGCAGGCCGGTTCCGCCGGCGGCGGCATCGACGTTGCCTGGATCAACACCGGCAATGCCAACACCATGTCCGGCATGATGACCGATTTCGGTGCGCTTATGCAGCAGCACGGCACCCCCGACGATTTCGACCTTGACGACGTGCTGCCGGCCGCCATGTCCGGCTACAATATCGGCGGGCGCCAGATCGGCATGCCGTTCCGCTACACGACCTACCTGATGCACTACCAGCCGGAAGTGCTGGAGCAGGCGGGCATCACTGCCGCCCCCTCGACCTTCGCCGAGTACCGCAACGCCGGCCTCGCTGTGACGGAGAAGTTCGGGCCCGACCGCTTCGGCATCGGTGTCTACGGCCGCGAGTCGGAAGCCATGGTGCGCGGCTGGCACTGCTTCCTGCTGTCCTCGGGTGGCAACTACTACAACCCGGAAACCTGGGAGATCCTGATCAACCAGAAGGCCGCGGTCGACTCCCTGCAGTTCTATGGCGACCTCATCGCTAAGGACAAGGTCGTGCCGCCCGAGTCCGCCACTTGGGAGTGGGACGGCCTCACTTCCGGCGCCCAGGCCGACCGCTTCGCCATGACCGTCACCATCGGGCCCTACGGCACTGCGATGAACGATCCGACCGTGTCCAAGACCGGCGGCAAGTGGGCGTGGTCCCGTGTTCCGGGTGCGACCGATCCCAACCAGAGCGCGGCGCCGAACGGTGGCTGGGCCATGGCGATTCCCGAAAGCTCGCCGAACAAGGAGTGGGCGTATCAGTTCATCATCATGGCTACCACCAAGGCGGCGATGAAGAATACCACCAAGGACGGCAACGCTCCGCCGCGCTTCTCGGTGCTGAACGACGCCGAGGTGGTCGAACGCTACGGCTGGGCCCCAGCGTTCTCCGAGCAGGCCAAGACCGCCGTCGACTTCCCGGTGCCGTCCGACCCGATCTTCACCACCGTTGACCAGCAGATCCGCCCGCATATGTCGCGGGTGCTCCTCGGGCAGGCCAGCGCCCAGGAAGCGATGGATGCCGCGGCAGCGGAGTGGAAGCGGACGCTGACCCGCGCCAACCTAATCTAGAAGGTAGCACCAGATGACCATTGCTGCGCCCGATGCGGCGATCGACTGCGACATCCATCCCGGCATTCCGGGGATGGCGGCCCTGCTGCCGTTCATGAGCGAGTACTGGCAGGAACAGTTCGTCAACCGTGCCATCGACGGCATGGAAATGGCGAGCTACCCGCCGAACGCGCCCATTACCTGCAGACCGGACTGGCGGCAGGCTGGACAGCGGCCGGCTTCCAGCCTTGAAACGGTGCAGAAGCAGGCGCTCGACGGCCTCGGGCTCAGCATGGCCATCTGCAATCCCCTCTATGGCGGCCAGGTCGCCATGAGCGACCACATGGGCGGCGCCATCTGTTCGGCCGTGAACGACTGGGTCCGCACCGAATGGCTCGACAAGGAGCCGAGGCTGCGCTCCTCCGTCGTTATCGCCGCCCAGAACCCCGTGGCGGCGGCCGAGGAAATCGAGCGCTGCGCCGCCGACAAGCGATTTGTCCAGGTGCTGATGCTCGTTTCCAACGAGCTGACGCTGGGGCGGAGCTACTACTGGCCCATCTACGAGGCGGCGCAGCGCCACGGCCTACCGATCGGCATCCATGCGGGTAGCATGTACCGCTACCCGACGACCCCGACCGGCTGGCCAACCCACTTGGCGCAGGAATATGCGAGCGCCCCGCAGATGTTCTCGGCACAGGTTCAGAGCCTGCTGTCGGAAGGCGTGTTCGGCAAGTTCCCCGACCTCACCTTCGTTCTGATCGAATCCGGCGTGGGTTGGGTGGTGCCCTACATGTGGCGCTCCACCAAGACCTGGCGCGGCGTCCGCGGCGAGGTGCCTTGGATGCACCGGTCGGCAATCGACGAACTGCGCGACCGGGTGCGACTGACGATCCAGCCATTCGACGGGCCGGATGCCGGTCCTGACCTCGAGCGTTTCGTCGAGCAGTTGGGGAGCGACGAGATGCTGCTGTTCTCCTCCGACTATCCGCATTGGCAGTTCGACGGCAGCGACCCGATGCCCGCGGGCATCGAAGCTGGCCTCGCCCGCAAGATCAAGCGGGACAATCCCCTGCGCACCTACAAGCGCCTGCAGGAGCAAGTGGCATGACGACCGACACCCTGGATCGGCCGGCCGAGGTTTCGGCCATTGGTACCGGCATCATCGACTCCGATATCCACCCCTCGCCGAGCCGTGGCGGAGAGACGTTGAAGCCATACATATCGAGCCGCTGGCGCGACCACATGGACCAGTACGGCGATCCCCATAACGGTCCGTACTCCAGCGTCTACGGCTACCCGCGCTATATGCCGGCGACCGCCCGCCGCGATGCCTGGCCCGACGATGGCACCCTGCCGGGCTCTGACTTGAAGCTCATGCGGGAACAGCATCTCGACCGCAACAACGTGGCTCTCGGTATCCTCGAGCCGCTTGGCTTCGGCAACTCGGCGCGCAATGTCGAGTACGGCGCCGCCCTCGTTGCTGCCGTCAACGAATGGCAGATCGATGCCTTCGTCGACCCCGAACCCCGGCTGCGGGCCTCGATCGTCGTCGCGCAGGAGGACACCGTCGCCTCTGTCGCCGAGATCCGGCGTCGCGCCGCCGACCGGCGTTACGCGCAGGTAGAGCTGGTGTCGCTGACTGCGGAGCCGCTGGGCCGGCGACGCTACTGGCCGATCTTCGAGGAGGCCGCTGCCTACGGCCTGCCGATCGGCATCCATGTCGGCGGCCCCACCGGCGCACGCACCGCCGGTGGCTGGCCATCGTATTACAACGAGGAGCACCTGTCGCTGGTGGCCTCGATGCAGACCCAGATGATGAGCCTCGTGCTCGAAGGCGTCTGCGAGCACTTCCCAGGCCTTAAGTTCATCCTCATCGAAGGTGGGGTCGCCTGGTCGATCTCGCTCAAGAAACGCCTTGACCGGCTTTGTCGGACCCTGGGTTCGGAGCTGCCGCACGTGAAGCGACCGCCGTCCGAGTACATCGAGGAGCACTTCTATTTCTCCACCCAGCCGGTGGAGGAGCCGGAAGAGCCCGCGCACCTCGTCAACATCTTCGAGCAGGTCGGCTGGGACCGCATCCTTTACGCCAGCGACTACCCGCACTGGGACTATGACGACCCCAAATACGCCTTCAAGGCAGAGATGCCTGAGGACCAGATGGCCAAGGTGATGCGCACAAACGCGCTGAACCTGTATCGCCTCTGACGGACTTAGGTCGGAATTCGAAGAGCACGGGAGTGCCAGCATTGAGTGAAGTCATGGGTTGGGTGCGGGTAGCCGGCGTCGACGATATCCCCGAGGGCGAGATGCTCGGGGTGACCGCCGAAGGACAGAAGCTCGCCCTCTACCACCTGGAGGACGGTCGCATCTTCGCGACGGCGAACGTCTGCACCCACGAATACGCGCTGTTGTCCGATGGCTGGCTCGAGGGGTGCGAGGTCGAGTGCCCGCTCCACTCGGGACGGTTCGACGTGACGAGTGGCGAGGCTCTCTGCGAGCCGCTCAAGAAGGACATCAAGACCTTCAAGGTGGAGCTGCGTGACGGAGATGTCTTCGTGGCCCTGCCCGAGGGGACGGCGTAGGAAATCGAGATGGCAATCAACGTCGTCGTCGGCGCAGGACAGGCCGGCGCGCACGCTGCAATAGCAATGCGTCGCGCGGGTTTTGGCGGGCGCATCGTGCTTGTCGGCGACGAGGGCGCCCTGCCGTACGAGCGCCCGCCGTTGTCGAAAGGGTTCATTGCCTCGGAGGACGAGGTCCCTCTTGTCCACTTCTTCGAGCCGGCGACCTTCGCCGCCGAGTCGGTAGAGGTAATCACCGGCGTCCGGGTCGAGGAGATCGACCTCGAGGCCGGGCGGCTGAAGCTTAGCTACGGCGGTGGCATTCCGTTCGACAGGCTCGTGTTGGCAACCGGCAGCCGGCCGAGGCAGCTGGCGGTACCCGGCGGTGAGTATGCGCTCACCCTGCGCTCGTACGCCGACGCGATACGTCTTCGGGCGCGTCTCTTGCCTGACCAGAGCGTCGTGTGCATCGGTGCCGGCGTCATCGGGCTCGAGATTGCCTCTTCAGCAAAGGCGCGCGGATGCTCGGTGACCGTGGTCGACGTGGAAGCGAGTGCCATGTCACGTTCCCTCGACCCCGGGCTCGCGTCCCTGGTTCGGCAGCTGCACGAGCAGCGTGGCGTGCAGTTCGCCTTCTCTTCATCCGTCGCGGCCATCGGACCGAAGACTGTGACGCTGACCGACGGCCGGGTGCTGCCTGCCGACCTCGTTGTGGCGGGCGTGGGGATAGTCCGGAACATCGAGCTCGCTGCACAATCCGGTCTCGCGACCCGCAGAGGCATCCTTGTGGATGGATCGGGCCGAACTTCCCACGCGCAGGTGATGGCGGCGGGCGAGGTCGCGGAGTTCCACTCGAGCCGCTTCGACGCTCACCTGGTGCTGGAGAGCTGGCGGCACGCCCAGGACCACGGTGCGATGGTCGGGCGCATCGCTGCTGGCGCGCAGGAAGAGTATGAGCCGGTGCCATGGTTCTGGAGCGACCAGCACGGCGTCAACCTGCAGTTCGCGGGCGACACGAGGGGCGCCGGCCAAGTGCAGGCTGTGGACAGGGGTGATCGACGCTCGGACAGCTTTGCGACCTTCTTCACCGACGCCGATTGCCGGGTTGTCGGGGCCGTAGGTTTCAATGCTCCAAAGGAAGTATCGGGCGCCGTCCGCATGATACGCTCCGGTCTCAGCTTTCGCGGCGATCAGCTCTCTGACCGTTCCATTTCCCTGCAGCGTCTGGTTGCCCAGGCCACGAAGGAAACCGTGCTTCCAGGTACAAGTGCTGCGACTGCAGTGAGCTGAAACGGGATGTGGTCGAGGTGATCCTTCGCCTTCGCGCCGTTGAAAGTCCGCGAGCATGCTGTGCAGCGCGAATTCGCGTGGCGGTCGTCGCTGCCGGGGCTCCCTTTCGCGTCGTCCCAGACCTCGTCTGGGCTTTGGTCTTGGAGTAGCGCAGGTCCGCTGCCATGCCGCTCGAACGGCGCTTCCGATGAAGTTGGAGGTTTAGGTCATCAACTTTGCGCGGCCTAATTTCCGCTATTGGGGCAACGCGGACTTTCAACCGCCTGCCACTAAGTCGCGCAGCAAACCGATGGTGGAATGAAGCGCCCCAATGCCAAGTACCAAACTCACCATTAGGGAATTCGGAGAGCGACAATGCTGGCAATATCAATGAGATAGTGGCGGAGAGGGAGGGATTCGAACCCCCGGTGGAGTTGCCCCCACGCCGCATTTCGAGTGCGGTGCATTCGACCACTCTGCCACCTCTCCGCGAGGTCGACGTCCTGGGCCGCGCGTCAGCACGACTGGTCGAGACGGGCGGGCTTATGGCATAGGCTCTGTCCCTCTGCAACCGTCAAGGTGAACGAACCATGAGCGAGAAATGAACGGCCTTCCGCTCTTCGTCTATGGCACGCTGCGCGACCCCGATCTGCTGGCCGGCGTGCTGAACCGTCCGCTGCGGCCGGCGCACCTCTATCCAGCCCGTGCACCGGGCTTTCGCGCGGTGCATTATCCGGGCCGCTTCTACCCGGCTTTGATCCGGGTGCTGGGCGCCGCGGCCGAGGGATTGCTGCTCACCGATCTCAGCCCGTTCGAGCGCGACCTGCTCGATGCCTTCGAGGGCGAGGAGTACCGGCGGCAACCCATCGCCACCATGCTGGCCGACGAGCCGGAGTTGCACGAGGCCGACGCCTACCTGCCGGTCATTGCCGTGCCAGCGGACGCTCACGACTGGTCACTTTCGCGTTGGCAGGCGGAACACAAGCCCAAGGTCCTCGTTGCCGAGGCGGCGAGTGCCGCCGATATCCGCACGCGGCTCATCGCCGTTCGTCCTCATTAGGGAGAGTTACCTTGCAGCGTCGCACCATACTCGCCGGGCTTGCCGCCCTGCCGCTCGTTACAGCCATTCGCCCCGCCTTTGCCCAGGATGCCGCCGAAATGATCGCCACCTCCGCCGGCGATGTCGGCATCCACCCCGTCATGCATGCGAGCCTCGCGCTCAGCTTCGGCGACGAGGTGTTCTACCTCGATCCGGCCGAGAACAGTTTTGAGGGCCTGCCGGCGCCGACCGCCATCTTCATTACCCATGCGCATGGCGACCACTATAATGCCGACAACCTGGTGAAGCTCGCCGGCGAGAACGTGCCGATCTATGCCAACGAGGATGTGGCCGGCCAGGTGCCCGAGGCGCTGAAGGCCCGCACTACCGGCCTTGCCAATGGCGCCAGCGCCACGGTGAACGGCATCACCGTCGATGCGATCCCGGCCTACAACATCACCGAGGACAGGAAACAGTATCACCCGCAGGGCGTCGGCAACGGCTACGTCTTCACCTTCGGTGACAAGAAGATCTACGTCGCCGGCGACACCGAGGACACGCCCGAGATGCGCGCGCTGACCGGGATCGCCGCGGCCTTCCTGCCGATGAACCTGCCCTACACGATGGATGTCGATCACGCCGCCGACGCGGTGAAGGCGTTCAAGCCGGGGATCGTCTATCCCTACCATTATGCCGACAGCGATACCGCGGGCTTTGCCGAGCTGGTCGGCGATGCCGCCGAGGTGCGGATGATCGGCTTCTATCCGGCCGCTTAGGCTGGCCCAGACACGCGGTCACCGGGCGTAAGCCGGGGCCCATCCTGAGATGATCAGTTCTCGTCGTGAACGAGGAAAGATCTCAGGATGGATCCCGGCCTGCGCCGGGATGACACCGTGGGTTTGGATGGGGCTGTTCCGACAGGTACATTCATCGTCCGCGCTACCCGCTCAAGCTTGACTCCGGGTCACCCAACCGTCATAAGGCCGCTCGACTTGCGTGCCGGGATTCCCGGTGCGCATTTTTGGTTTGTTCAACCGCTGTCCGAGGCCGCCGCCGACACCTCTATCGTCGGCCGACTTCCGAAAGCCGCAGGATCAGGCATCGCCTGCGGCGCCACAGGGCGCGAAACAATGGAGGCCGGGTTTCCCGGCACGCGCATGACGTTTGCAGTGATCAAGACCGGCGGCAAGCAATACAAGGTTGCCGCCAATGACGTGGTGAAGATCGAAAAGATCGCGGGCGAGCCCGGCGACGTCGTCACCTTCGACCAGGTTCTCCTGGTCGGCGAAGGCGACAATGTCACCATCGGTGCTCCCCTGGTCGATGGCGCGCTCGTCGCCGGCCAGTTCATCGCCACCGAGAAAGAGCGTACGGTCATCATCCTGAAGAAGGAGCGCCGCCAGCACTACGATCGCCGCAACGGCCATCGCCAGCGCCTGTCGACGGTCCGCATCACCGAGATTCTGACCGGCGGCAAGAAGCCGACCACCAAGGTCGACGAGATCGCCAAGGCCCGCCACGAGAAGCGCATTGCCGCTCTCGCCGCGACCGGCACCGCTGCGGTGACCGAGGCTGCTCCGAAGGTTGCCGCCAAGCCGGCCGCCGCAAAGAAGCCGGCCGCCAAGAAGCCCGCCGCCGATAAGGCAGCGGCTCCGGCCGGCTTTGCCGATGACCTGAAGCTGATCGGCGGCGTCGGCGCGGCGCTCGAAAAGAAGCTCGTTGCAGCCGGCGTCACCAGCCTGACGCAGGTGGCAGCCTGGAGCGAGGCCGATGTTGCCCGCTTCGACGAAGAACTGGATTTCAAGGGCCGCATCGCCCGTGAAGAGTGGGTTGCGCAGGCCCAGGACCTGGTTGCCGGCAAGCCGCCGCGCGCCAAGGCCGACCAGGAAGCTGCCGCAGCCAAGAAGCCTGCCGCCAAGAAGGCGGCCAAGGCTGACGACAAGGAATAAGGAGACCTACCGATGGCACATAAGAAAGCAGGCGGTTCGTCCCGCAACGGTCGTGACTCGGCTGGTCGTCGTCTCGGCGTCAAGAAGTTCGGCGGCGAAGCCGTGATCCCGGGCAACATCATCATCCGTCAACGCGGTACCCAGTGGCATCCGGGTTCCGGCGTCGGCATGGGTATCGATCACACGATCTACGCTACCGTTCCCGGCACCGTGACCTTCAAAGCCCGCGCCAACAAGCGCACCTACGTGTCGGTAACCCCGGCAGCAGAAGCAGCAGAATAACCCGGTGAGGCCTAGCAACCCCTGCCGGAGACCAGCTCCCCGGCAAGGCGACTAGGCAGTCAGCCGTGCGACGAAAAGCGAAGGGGAGCCGGGAATCCGGTTCCCCTTTTGCCTTTTTCGTCGTGAGGGCGGCTGAAAATGAGACTGTATCTGAGCTCCTACCGGATCGGCGACCGCGCCGGTTCCTTACTCGCACTGCTTGGCAACGGCCGCCGCGCCGCCATCATCGAGAACGCGCTCGATGGCATCTCCGCCAGCGCGCGCGAGCTCTACCGCACCGAAGTCTACGACCCGGTGATGGAACTGGCCTCGCTCGGCATCGCCGGCACGCCACTCGACCTGCGTCACTATTTCGGCCGGCCCGACGCGCTCGCCGACGCACTCTCGGCCTATGACCTGGTCTGGGTCATGGGCGGCAACAGCTTCGTGCTGCGCCGTGCCATGAAGCAGTCGGGATTCGATGACGTCATCACCGCCATGCTGGAAGAGGATGCGATCGTCTATGGCGGCTTTTCGGCGGGGGCGGTTATCGCTGCGCCCAGCCTCGAGGGCATCCACCTGATGGACGATCCCGACGAGGTGCCGCCCGGCTACGATCCCGAACCGGTCTGGGACGGGCTCGGCCTCATCGATCACGCCATCGTCCCGCACTATCGCTCCCCGCACACCGAGAGCGCCGCCGCCGACCGCGCCGTGCGCCACCTGATGGGCCGCGGGCTGCGCTATCGCGCGCTGCGCGACGGCGAGGTGATCGTGTGGACCGAGGACCGGCGGCTCGCCGCTGCGCCCGAGCTGAGGATAGCGTGATGAGCGAGATCGACGACGAGAGCTTACCCCGGCGGCGGACCCGGCTCGCGGGCCCCGCCGCCCAAGCCAAGGAACTGGCGGAAGCGACGGCCCGGCTTGCTGCCCGCCGCCAGCGCGACGCCCTGCCGCATCGCATCGAGACACCGAGGCTGGTGTTGCGCGCGCCCATCCGTGGCGATGTGCCCGAGCTCGTAAAGCTGGCCGACAACCGCAAGATCTTCGAGGTGCTGGCGCGGCTGCCGCATCCCTACACACGGGCCGATGCGATCGGGTTCATCGAGATCATCGCCCAGCGCCCCGACGAGCGCCCCTATGCGATCACGCTCGATGACAGCTTCATCGGCATCGTCGGCTTCACCTTCCGCGAAGGCGCGCCGCCCGAACTCGGCTACTGGCTGGGCGAACCGTACTGGGGCCAGGGCATCATGAGCGAGGCGGTAAAGGCCCTGCTCGAGGCGACCTTTGCCACAAAACTCTTCCCGCGCATCAAATCGCGGGCCTTGGCGAGCAACGCCGCTTCGCTCAATGTGCTGGAGAAGGCCGGCTTCATCCGCACCCACGAAGCCCTCGACACCCTCGGCAACGCCGCCGGCAAGCCCACGATCTACCTCATGCTGGAGCAGCCCAAATGGCGATAGTGATCGAGACTCCACGGCTGCTCCTCCGGCGTCCCGAGATCTCGGACGCCGAGGGCATTGCGGCTGGAATCGGTGACTTTGAGGTGGTCCGCTGGCTGCCGCGTGTGCCGCATCCCTATTCCATCGCCGACGCAATCAGCTGGCTGGAGACCGTTCCTGCCCGGCCGACGGTTGCGCACGCGAACTTTGCCATCACGCTGAAGGGTGTCGAAGGTTATGTCGGAACGATGGGGATCGTCGAACGGCTCGGCTACTGGCTCGCCCGCCCGTTCTGGGGGCGCGGCATCGCTACCGAGGCTGCACGGGCCATCGTCGAGTGGTACTTTGCCGGTGGCGGAGCGGAGCCGTTGCGCAGTGGCATTCTGAGCGGCAACGTTGCCTCGCTCAGGGTGCAGGAGAAACTCGGCTTCGTCGTCAGCGGATCTGGCACCGTTCCGAGCCTGGCGCTCGCGCGAGACATTGAACTCATCGAGACCGTGTTGACGCATGATCGTTTCGTAGCAGCATGCCGCAACCTGGAAGGCGCGTAGCGATGGACGTTACCCTCCGCACTCCGCGTCTCATCCTGCGGCCTTCGGCCATGGACGATGCTACCCGTGTCGCCCGTTTCCTCGACAACTTTGCCGTCGCCGGCAACCTCAGCCGGGTGCCCTATCCCTATCGGCTCGCCGACGCCAAGGGCTGGCTGCGCACGCATCGCTCGGACTCGCCGCCCGGGGAGACCAACTTCATCATCGACCTGCCGGGCGAGGGCGCCATCGGCGTCGTCGGCTTCCACCGTGATATCGAGGGCATCGTCATCGGCTACTGGCTAGCCCAGCCGTTCTGGAACCGCGGTTTCATGAGCGAAGCGGCACGCGCCAGCATCGACTGGTATTTTGAGACCACGGCCGCCATGGTCGTCGCCTCCGGCGTGTTCCACTTCAACAAGCCTTCGCTGGCCATCCAGAAGAAGCTGGGCTTTACCGAGATCGGCTCCTCCATGCGCCTTTGCCTTGCGCGCGGGGAGGAGGTGCGCCATATCGACACGCAACTGACACGAACGGCCTGGATGGCGCATCGGCAGGGCGCCCAGGAAAGCAGCAAATGAAGTTTCTCGATCAGGCCAAGGTCTTTATCCGCTCCGGCAATGGCGGCGCCGGCTCGGTCAGCTTCCTGCGCGAAAAATTCCTCGAGTTCGGCGGCCCCAATGGCGGCAATGGCGGGCGCGGCGGCGATGTCATCATGCGCTGCGTCAATGGCCTCAACACGCTGATCGATTACCGCTACCAGCAGCATTACAAGGCGAGCACCGGCCACCACGGCATGGGCAAGGATCGCCATGGCGCCAAGGGTGACGACATCATCATGAAAGTGCCGGTCGGCACCCAGGTGTTTGAGGAAGACAACGAGACGCTGATCGCCGATTTCACCGAGATCGGCCAGGAAGTCGTGCTGCTGTCCGGCGGCAATGGCGGCTTCGGCAACGCCCATTTCAAGACATCCGCCAACCAGGCGCCGCGCCGCGCCAACCCCGGCCAGCTCGGCACCGAGAAGTGGATCTGGCTGCGCCTGAAGCTCATCGCCGATGCCGGCCTCGTCGGCCTGCCCAATGCGGGCAAATCCACCTTCCTCGCCGCCGTCTCGGCCGCCAAGCCGAAGATCGCCGATTATCCGTTCACGACGCTCCACCCCAACCTGGGCGTGGTGACGGTGGACGACCGCGACTTCGTCCTCGCCGATATTCCGGGCCTGATCGAAGGCGCCTCCGAAGGGCAGGGGCTGGGCGATCGCTTTCTCGGCCATGTCGAGCGCTGCGCCATCCTCGTCCACCTGATCGATGGCACGCAGGAGGATGTGAAGACCGCCTACAAGACCATCCGCAGCGAACTCGCCGCCTATAACGAGGAGCTGGCCGAAAAGCCCGAGCTCGTGGTCCTCAACAAGATCGACGCCATCGACCCTGCTGAGGTGAAGGAAAAGGTCAAGCAGCTGAAGAAGCTGAGCAAGACCGAGGTGCTGACCACATCGGGCGTGACCGGGCAGGGTGTGCGCGAGGTGCTGTTCAAGGTGCTGGCGCAGATGGATGCCGACGTGGCCGAGGCCGAAGAAGCCGAGCGCCGCAAGACCGAGCCGCACTGGGTGCCCTGATGAGCAACGCGCTGGCGCCCTATCGGCGCCTGACCATCAAGATCGGCTCGGCTTTGCTTGTCGACGGCAGGACCGGGAAGCTGCGCACCGAATGGCTCGCGGCGCTGGCCGACGATCTCGCCGAACTGCGCGGCAAGGGCGTCTCGCTGGTGATCGTCTCGTCCGGCGCCATTGCGCTTGGGCGGCGGCTACTCGGGCTCGATGCCAAGGTGCTGCCGCTCGACCAGAGCCAGGCCGCCGCCAGCGCCGGCCAGATCGCGCTCTCGCAGGCCTGGGCCGAGGCGCTCGGCCGGCATTCGATCGTCACCGGCCAGATCCTGCTGACGCCGAACATTACCGAGGAGCGGCGCTACTTCCTCAACGCCCGCACCACGATCTCGACCCTGCTCGGGCTGGGGGCCGTGCCGATCATCAACGAGAACGATTCCGTTGCGACCGCCGAGATCCGCTATGGCGACAATGATCGGCTCTCGGCCCGCGTCGCCACCATGATCGAGGCCGACTGCCTGATCCTCCTCTCCGATGTCGACGGGCTCTACACCGCCCCGCCCGCGAAGGACCCGGACGCGCGGCACCTACCGATCGTTGCCGCCATCACCGCCGAGATCGAGGCGATGGCCGGTGGTGCCGCGAGCCATCTGAGCCGCGGCGGCATGACCACCAAGGTCGAGGCCGGCAAGATCGCGACCCAGGCCGGCACCGCCATGATCATCGCCAAGGGCACCGAGGCACACCCGCTGCGGGCGCTGACCGAAGGCGGCCGCCACACCCTGTTCGCCCCCGTTGAAACCCGCGCCCAAGCGAGGAAGCGCTGGATCATGGGCACGCTCGAACTGAGCGGCGCGGTGCATGTCGATGCCGGCGCGGCCCGCGCTTTGCTCGATGGTCGGAGCCTGCTGCCGATCGGCGTCACCCGCGTCACCGGCGATTTCGATCGCGGCGACGCCATCGCCGTTTACGATCCCGACGGGCGCGAGATCGCCCGCGGCCTCGCCGGGCTGGGCCGGGAGCAGGCCGAAATCGTCAAGGGCAAGAATTCGCGCGCCGTCACCGATCTGCTCGGCATCGGCACGCGTTCCGAAATGGTCCACCGTGATAACATGGTGGTCCTGATGGGGCTGGAGGCCAAGGTCTGATGGCAATCATTCAAGCCGTGTTCGGCGAGCAGGGGCAGTCGCTCGAGGCGACCATGCTCGAGCTCGGCCGCCGCGCCCGCGCCGCCGCCAACATCCTCGCCTTCGCCGATCCGGCCAAAAAGACGCTGGCGCTACACAAGGCCGCCGATGCGCTTGACGCGCGCCGCGCCGCGCTGCTCGCCGCCAATGCCGAGGATATGAAGGGCGCCGAGGGAAAGGGCATCAGCAAAGCCTTCCTCGATCGCCTGCTGCTCAACGACAAGCGCATCGACGGCATGATCGAGGGCCTGCGCACCATCGCCGAACTGCCCGATCCGGTCGGCCGCGTGCTGGCGGAATGGACCCGCCCCAACGGCATGACCATTTCGCGCGTTTCGACCCCGCTCGGCGTCATCGGCGTCATCTTCGAGAGCCGCCCCAACGTCACCGCCGATGCCGGCGCGCTGACGCTGAAGGCCGGCAATGCCGTGATCCTGCGCGGGGGCTCGGACAGCGTGAACTCCTCGCGCGCCATCCATGCCTGCCTCGTCGAGGGCCTCGTCGCCGCCGGCCTGCCCGAGGATGCGGTCCAGATCGTGCCCACCACTGACCGCGACGCCGTCGGCATGATGCTGGCCGGCCTCGGCGGCAGCATCGACGTTATCGTGCCGCGCGGCGGCAAGACGCTGGTCGCCCGTGTCCAGTCTGAAGCGCGGGTGCCGGTCTTTGCCCATCTCGAGGGGCTGTGCCACACGTTCATCGACAAGTCTGCTGAGCTCGACATGGCCGTGAGCGTCACGCTCAATGCCAAGATGCGACGCACCGGCGTGTGCGGCGCAACCGAGACGCTGCTGGTGCATCAAGATGTCGTCGACACGCATCTGAAGCCGGTGATCGAGGCGCTGGTGGCCAAGGGCTGCGAAATCCGCGGCGACGCCACGGTCATGGCGCTGATCCCGGGGGCCAGGGCGGCGACGGAGGAAGACTGGCGCACCGAGTACGAGGACGCGATCATCTCCGTGAAGGTCGTCGCCGATGTCGGTGAGGCCATCGCCCATATCGGCAAGTACTCCTCGCACCACACCGAGGCGATCATCACCGAGGATGCGGCCAGCGTGGCGCGCTTCTTCAACGAGATCGACAGCGCCATCCTCCTGCACAATGCCTCGACCCAGTTCGCCGATGGCGGCGAGTTCGGCTTTGGCGGCGAGATCGGCATTGCGACGGGCAAATTCCACGCTCGTGGCCCGGTCGGGGTCGAGCAGCTGTGCTCGTTCAAGTATCTCGTCGAAGGTACGGGGCAGACACGGCCTTGAGTCCTGTGCGCTTGGCCACCCCCCTCCCGACCTCCCCCACAAGGGGGGAGGTGTGGATCCGTGATTGTGGCACGCTGGTGCGCACCCCACCGGCAGGCACCTCCCCCCTTGTGGGGGAGGCCGGGAGGGGGCCGTCTCTATCGGCCGTCACCGCCCCATGACCTACCCCCGTGACATCACCGACCTGCCGCCCCATGGCGCGGGCCTGCGTGTCGGCCTGTTCGGCGGCAGCTTCAACCCGATCCATGAGGGGCATCGGCTCGTCGCCGAGCAGTGTCTGAAGCGGCTGGCGCTCGATGCCGTCTGGCTGCTGGTCACGCCCGGCAATCCGCTCAAGAATAATGGCGAGCTGCCGCCGCTCGAAACCCGCGTCCGCGCCGCCCGCGAGCTGATCGCCAACCCGCGCATCCATGCCACCGGCGTCGAGGCGGTGCATGATTTCCACTACACCGTCGATACGCTCGAATGGCTGGTCGCGGCCTGTCCCGACACGCGCTTCGTCTGGATCATGGGCGCCGACAACCTGAGCCAGTTCGATCGCTGGGAGCGCTGGCAGGATATCGCGAGGCTGATGCCGATCGCGGTCTACGCCCGGCCCGGCTCCACCTTCCGCGCCACCGTCAGCAAGGCGGCCACCGCGCTCAAAAAACACCGCCTGCCCGAGGCTGAAGCCGAGACCCTCGCGACGCGCGAACCGCCCGCCTGGGTGTATCTTCACGGCATCACTTCGCCCCAGTCTTCGACAGCATTGCGGGCCCGGAGGACGGCGGAAGCAAATTGATACGACCGCTCGCCTTGCGATTCGACAGGCGAAGCGTCATATTGAGGGTGTAGTGGACTATTGCCACTCGGATTGGGACCAAACGGATAGCTGCGCATTTGCGAGCCCTTCGACCCTACAATCAAGGACAGCTGAAACACGCATGACCCGTGCTCGTCTTGCATGGGCTGAGGCCATTTGATGGCGTCACCCAAGAAGAAGACCGAAACCGCCGCCGTTGCCGAAGCCGCAACCGTGGCTGCCGCCGAACCCCACATGATCGATCTGGTGCTGCAGAGCCTTGACGATGCCAAGGCCGAGCAGACCGTTGCCATCGATATCACCGGCAAATCGTCGCTGACCGACCACATGGTCGTCACCTCCGGCCGTTCCAACCGTCATGTCAGCGCGGTTGCCGACCAGCTGGTGAAGGCCCTGCGCGAGGCTGGCTTCGGCAAGCCGCGGATCGAGGGACTGCCGCACGCCGACTGGGTGCTGGTCGATGCCGGCGACGTCATCGTCCATATCTTCCGCCCCGAAGTGCGCGAGTTCTACAACATCGAGAAGATGTGGGCGGTCGATTTCGCCGCCGACGGCCGCTGAACGCAGTTTGAGCGGCTGACGCCTTGCGTATTCTGATCGCCGCCATTGGCCGGATGAAGCAGGGCCCCGAGCGCGAGTTGGTGTCGCGCTATCTCGACCGGGCGAAAGCCGCGGGCAAGCCGCTCGCGCTCACCGGTTTCGATGTGTCCGAATATGCCGAATCCCGCTCCGCCACCGTCGACGGCCGCAAGGCCGACGAGGCCGGCATGCTGCGCGGTGCTGTTCCCGAAGGCATCGTCATCGCGCTCGACGAGCACGGCAAGACCATGCCGTCGGCCACCTTCGCCCAGCAGCTCGGCCGCTGGCGCGACGATAGTCGCCAGGCGGTGAGCTTTGTCATCGGCGGCGCCGACGGGCTCGATCCGGCCTTCGTGAAAGCCGCCGACCTCACCCTCAGCTTCTCGCCGCTCACCTGGCCGCACCAGCTGGTGCGCATCATGCTGGCCGAGCAACTCTATCGGGCGACCACGATATTGTCGGGGCATCCGTATCATCGGGAGTAGGGCACCGGCCTACTCCCCTCCCCCTTGCGGGGAGGGGCGGGGGGTGGGGGGCCATCGGTGATCACCGCACTACCCCCACCCTCAGTCCCTCCCCGCAAGGGGGAGGGAGGCGACGACCCGGTGCTCGCCCCTCAGCCACGCAAAAGACAAACCGTCCGGATAGGCGGCTTCTGCGCTATGTTCGCGTGAGCTTGATTCGCTTGAAGTCGCGAGGGTTGATGCCGGCATTCCGCTGGTCGAGAGGAGGTTTGGCTGCGGGCGCCGTGCTGGCCCTGAGCCTCGGTGTCTCTGCCATCGCGCAGGACGCGACCCCGCCTGCCGCACCTGCTGCGGAGGCTCCGGCAGAAACGCCTGTCGCCGATCCCGCCTTGCGCCCGTCGCTCGACGGCTCAACGCCGGCCATGGCCACGGCCACACCTCCTGCCGATCCTGAAATGGCTGCGCAGCAGAAGGCGCTCGCCGATATCGAAGCCTCGATCTCCGTGTCCAAGGAGCGTGCCGATGCGCTCAAGCAGGAGATCGCCGACATGCAGGGCGATCGCAACAAGCAGAATGCCGCCCTCATCGCTGCGGCCGAGCGCGTCAAGCGCGCCGAGACCGATATCGCCGGGCTCGAGGAAAAGATGGGCAACCTGATCGTCGAGGAGCTCGAAGTGCGCGGCCGCCTCGATGGCGCCGACGCGTCCATCTCCAACGTGCTGGCTGCGCTCGAGCGGATCTCGCGCAACCCGCCGCCGGCGCTGATCGTCGATCCGTCCGACGCGCTCGGCTCGGCCCGTTCGGCTATCCTCATGTCCACCATTCTGCCCGAGCTGCAGAACAAGGCCGCCGCGGTACAGGCCGACCTCAGCGAGCTCGGCCGCATCAAGGCCGATGCGCTGGCCCAGCAGGAGCAACTCGAGGCCAATCTCAACATCCTCGAGGAAGAGCAGCTGCGCATCACCTCGCTGATCGCTGCGCGCAAGGAGAATGAGAACCGGGCCAACGAAGCGCTGGCCGCCGAGGAGGCTGCCGCGCAGGCACTGGCTGACCAGGCCACCTCGATCAAGCAATTGATAGACGAGCTGCAGAAGCGCGCGGCCGCCGTAGCCACTGCCTCGCAGGCCACCGCGGCGGCGAACTCGGGCACCAATGCCCCGGTGCTCGACCAGGAAACCGTGCGGCTTGCGCTGGCCAACACCAACCGCACCGAGCCGGCCGTACCGTTCGTGCAGGCCAAGGGCTTTCTCGCCATGCCGTCAGCCGGCGTGACGGTGATCGACTACGGCGCCGGCGATGGCTTTGGCGGCATCTCGCGCGGGCTATCGGTGGTGACGCGCGCCGATGCCCAGGTGGTCGCCCCCGCCGATGGCTGGGTGCTGTTCCAGGGCGACTACCTCAATTATGGCCAAATCGTCATTCTGAATGCGGGCCAGGACTACACCATCCTTCTCGCCGGCCTGGCCAAGGTCGATGTGCAGATCGGCCAGTTCGTGATGATGGGAGAACCCGTCGGCACCATGGGATCACAGACAATTGGACGTACCGTCGCGACCAGCGCTGGTGTCTCCCGCCCGACCCTCTATATTGAAATGCGAAAGAGCAACGAGCCCGTAGACCCGACCGGCTGGTGGTCCGCGGCTCCTGTTCCAACCCAGAGTGGATAAAACTTCATGCGCCTGACGCCCCTCCGCATTGTCGCTTCGCTGGCCGCAGTGTTCTCGCTCGGTCTCGCCTGCGCCCCGCTGATCGCGCAGGACCAGACGCCCCCGGCAGACGGCGCCACCGCTGCCGCTACCCCCTCGGATGCAGGGCCCCGCTCGGCAGAGGAGGTCTATTCGGACCTCGAGCTGTTCGGCCAGGTGTTCGACCGCATCCGCGCCGAATATGTCGAGGCGCCGGACGAGCGCAAGCTGATCCACGCGGCGCTGCAGGGCATGCTGACCTCGCTCGATCCGCATTCGGGCTACATGGAGCCCGTCGACTATGCCGACGTGCAGGAGGACACCACCGGCGAATTCGGCGGCCTCGGCATCGAAGTGCAGATGGAAGACGGGATCATCAAGGTCGTCTCGCCCATCGACGAGACGCCGGCCGCCAAGGCCGGTATCCTCGCCGGCGATTTCATCGTCGAGCTCGACGGCGTGCAGGTCCAGGGGCTGAGCCTCGACCAGGCGGTCGAGAAGATGCGCGGCCAGGTCGGCACCAAGATCAAGGTCACGGTCGTGCGCGAAGGCGTCACCGAGCCGCTCGACTTCGAGCTCACCCGCGACATCATCGCGACCCGCGCCGCCCGTCTCACCATGCAGGACGACGTCGCGGTCATCCGCCTCGCCCGCTTCTCCGAGCAGGCCTTCCCGGGCGTGCAGAAGGCGATCGACGATGCCTACAAGCAGCTCGGCAAGGCGCCGCGCGGCATCATCCTCGACCTGCGCAACAACCCGGGCGGCCTCGTCGACCAGGCCGTGTTCGTCTCCGATGCCTTCCTCAAGCAGGGCGCGGTGGTTCTCACTCGCGGCCGTCTCGATCAGGAGAGTTCGCGCTACGATGCCAAGCCGGACCCGCTCGACGAGAAGATCGCCAATATCCCGATGATCGTGCTGGTGAACGGCGGCTCCGCTTCTGCGGCCGAGATCGTCGCCGGCGCCCTGCAGGACCATAAGCGGGCCACCGTCGTGGGCACGCGGTCCTTCGGCAAGGGCTCAGTGCAGTCGATCATTCCGCTCGGTGCCGACGGCGCCATGCGGCTGACCACGGCCCGCTACTACACGCCGAACAATCGCTCGATCCAGGCTTCCGGCATCCAGCCCGATATCGTCATCACCCAGGACGTTCCCGAGGAGTTCAAGGGCCGCGACGAGATCATCGGCGAGGCCGCCTTGCCCGGCGAGATCGGCGGCGGCACCGAGGAAAAGGCCACCGTCGGCTCGTCGGTCTATGTCCCGGCCGAGGCCGATAAGGACAACCAGCTGCAGTATGCCATCAAGCTGCTCGAAGGCACCGAAACCAACGCCGCTTTCCCGCCCAAGGCCGCGGGCTGAGGCAAGCGCTACTGCGAACACTAGGTCATCCCCGCGCGAGCGGGGATTTCCGTTTCTGGGCAGGGATGGCCCGGCGTTTCCCGCCCCACCCCCTCCCAGCCTCCCCCATCAAGGGGGAGGTGTCGTATCGAGTTTGTGGCACCCGCCGCGCCGTAACCACCGGCCTCCACCTCCCCCTTGATGGGGGAGGCAAGCAAAGCTTGTGAGCGTAAGCGAGCTAGCGTCGCTAGGAGGGGGTGGAGCACCAAGCACACCAACTTCCCGACCGCCCGCCAAAACACGGTTAACGCTTCCTTACCCATTCCCCGCGCACTCTCCGCTCGATCCTCCCGGGCCACGATTCGCCTGGCCTGCCGCCGCGTCCGGAACTGACCGATGACCGATCTCAGCGCTCCCCTCAGCCGCCATGGCGCCCGCAAGGCCAGGGACAGGGGTGGTCGCCGCCTGCCACACCTGCCGGTCACCCGCATCGCGCTCGGCCTCGTCGGAATCCTTGCGCTGGCCATCGGCGCGCGCCTGCTGCTTGTCGACGATCCGACCGGAGGCCGTCCGTCGGCCACCACGCAGATCGCCGCGGGCACCGGCAATGCCGTCGCCGGCAGCGTCAGCAACGGTACCGCCACCATAACCGCCGATCCCGACATGATCCCCCTCGAGGATGTGCCGCAGCCGGGGACCGCGGCCAGCAGCATCGCCGTGCTCGATCCCGCCGCCATCGATCCCGAGCTGGTCGAGGAAACCGAGTTCGGACCTATTCCGCGCATATCCGGCACCGGCCTTACCCCGTTCGACATGTACTCGCGACCCGCCATCACCTCGGGACAACCGCGCATCGCCATCGTCGTCTCCGGCCTCGGTCTAAACACCGAGAGCACACAGCAGGCGATCGAGAGCCTGCCGCAGGACATCTCGATGGCCTTCGCGCCCTATGGCAGGACGCTCGACAAGACGGTCAGCGCGGCGCGCGCCGAGGGACACGAGATTTTCCTCGAGGTGCCGCTCGAACCCTTCGACTATCCCGACAACGACCCCGGCCCCGACACCCTGCTCACCGGCCAGCCGCCGCGCGAGAACATGAGCCGGCTGTTCAAGGTGATGAGCAAGTTCGGCGGCTATGCCGGTATCGTCAACAACATGGGCGCGCGCTTCACTGCGTCGGGCGCCGATTTCGGGCCGATGATGGAGGAACTGGGCGCACGGGGCCTGGGCTATCTCGACGATGGCTCATCCAACCGCTCCCTCGCGCCGCAACTCGCCCGCGCCAACCGCGTGCCCTTCGCCCGCGTCACCGCACCGCTCGACCTCAACCCGTCGCGTTCGGGCATCCAGCAGGAGCTCGCCGCCCTCGAGCAGCGGGCCAAGGCGGAGGGCAGCGCCATCGGCATCATCTCCGCCTTGCCCGTCTCCATCGAAGCGGTTAGCGAATGGGCCGCCGCGCTCTCGGAGAGAGGTTTCGACCTCGTGCCCGCGACGGCGCTGATGGGAGAAGAATGATGGTCACCCGCGAAGAGCTGCCCTACCGCGATTGCGTCGGCATCGCCGTGTTCAACGCCCAGGGCCAAGTGTTCGTGGGCCGGCGCAAGCCCGAGGGCAATCCCGAGCATACCAGCGTCAACGATTCCCCCTGGCAGATGCCGCAGGGCGGCATCGACAAGGGTGAGGCCCCGCTCGAGGCGGCCATTCGCGAGCTGTTCGAGGAAACCTCGATCCGCTCGGTCGATCTGATCACCGAGGCGCCGGAGTGGATATACTACGATCTCCCCGACGCCGCGCTCGGCATTGCGCTCAAGGGCAAGTATCGCGGCCAGCGCCAGCGCTGGTTCGCCTTCCGGTTCACGGGCGACGAGGCCGAAATCGAAGTCGATGCCCCCGGAGGCGGTGCCCACCCCGCCGAGTTCGACAAGTGGCGCTGGGAAGCGCTGGAAAAGCTCCCCGACCTGATCGTACCGTTCAAGCGCGACGCCTATCTCGAGGTGGTGAAGGCGTTTGCCAACGTGCCGGCGGGCGTGCGGGGCTAGCGCCAAGGCCAGGAGTGGCTGCCCCTGCTGCGTGGCTGAGGCTGGCGCTACTCGGTGAAGTCGAGCTGGACCTTCACCGAGCGGCTCTTGTCCAGCGCCAGGTCGAAGGCGGTGAGGCCGGATGCGGCGGGGAGAGTGGCGGTGACGATGTGCGCCACGCTCAACCGACCGGAAGCCAGATAGTCGACGGCCATCGCGTATTCGCGGTCGAAGCGGAAGCTGCCGCGCATGTCGATCTCGGCGCGGATCAGGTTGGAGACCTGCAGCGGCACCTCGGCGCCCTGGCCGATCAGCACGCAGATGCCGAGGGGGCCGAGCGCGGCGAGGCCATCGAGCGTTGCCGCGGGGCTGCCGGAGGCCTCGAAGTGCACATCGAAGCTCCGGTTGGCCGCGACCCAGTCCGCCACGGCGGTGGGAGTGTCGCCGACATTGAGCACGGCATCGGCACCGGTTCGCGACGCCATCTCGAGCGGCATGGCGATGCGGTCGGTGACAGTGATGAAGGCGGCGCCGGCCATGCGGCAGACGGCGACCATCAGCATGCCGATCGGGCCGGCGCCGGTGACCAGCACGCGCTTGCCGACGAGGTCGCCGGCGCGGGCGAGGGCGTGGAGGCAGACGGCGGTGGGCTCGGCGAGCGCGGCTTCTGCGAACGAGAGATTGGGCGGCAGCGGCACGGCCTGCTCGGCGGCGCAGACGAGCAGGTCGCGAAAGCCGCCCTGCACATGCGGACTGCGCATGGCGCTGCCGAGGAACAGCATGTCGGTGCAGTGGTTGCGATGGCCGGAGCGGCACGGCTCGCACTTGCCGCACGGGAGGCTCGGGTTCACCGCGACACGATCCCCGACCGCGAGGCCGGTGACGCCGCCGCCGAGGGCGACGATGGTGCCGGCGATCTCGTGGCCGAGGACCAATGGCTCCCTCATCCGCACCGTGCCGAAGCCGCCATGCTGGTAGTAATGCAGGTCCGAGCCGCAGATGCCGCCGGTGTGGATGCGCACCAGCACCTGGCCGGGGCCCGCATCGGGGACCGGCACCTCGCCGATCCTCAGGTCATGCGGCCCGCCGGCGATGATAGCGCGTGTCAGCGAAGTCATGAATGGACAATCAGGCGCGTTCGAGGGTGACTGACCCGATTTCGAACTCGTAATCGATCACGATCCGCATCCGCAGCATGGTGACTAGTCCTCTCCACAACATATTATGATATCGAATAGTGCAGCTTGATCATTCGGTCAATCTCGCTTCCGGCGGTTGCGAAGGCCTCGCGTATCGGCTCTGGCTCTGTCATATGACGATCTTCATAGTATCAAGGACGGGAAGCGAGGACGGGCGGAGTGGCAGCGATCCAGCGGCTGTCGCTGCATACGCTGGTTCCGGTTGGGGGCGCAGTGTATCAGTGCCCGCAGTTCCAGAACGCAAGAGGGTTGCTCGATGGCAGCCAACGGTCCCAAGAATCTCCGCATGCAGGTGGCGGAGGCCCTCGCGGTGCAAATCCTCGACGGCACCTACAAGCCGGGACAGACCATGCCGACCGAGCCCGAGCTGATGCAGCTGACCGGCGTCAGCCGGACGACGCTGCGCAGCGCCATCCAGAGCATCGAGGCCAAGGGCCTGGTGGATGTGGGTCCCAGCAGGGGTACCCGCGTACAACCCAGGACGAACTGGAACCTGCTGGATGCCGAAGTCGTCGAATGGCGGCTGCAACTGGGCGTTACGGTCGACCTGGTGCGCGAGATCTACGAGATGCGGGAATGCTTCGAGCCGCGCGCCAGCTATTTCGCGGCCGAGCGCGGGACCGAAGAGGACCATCAGCGGATCGCGGCAGCGTTCGCGCGGCTGAACGAGAGCCGGGGCGGGGACCAGGACAGCGCGACGGCAGCAGATGTCGATTTCCACCTCGCCATCCTGTTCAGTTGCGGCAACGACTATATCGCCTCCTTCGCCACGATGATGACCGCCATGCTGCGGGTGTCGTTCGGCATTGCGCGCAAGCGGCGGGCGCTGTCGCAGGACGATATCGAGCAGCACGGCGCCATCGCCGACGCCATCGTCGCCCGCAGGGGGGACGAGGCCGAGGCCAGGACGCGCCAGCTGCTGCTGTCGTCCAAGCAGGTGCAGATGGCCGCCGCGGCCGAGGCCGAACGCGCCACCCGCGTGTCGCGAGCCATGGCGCAGAACCGCGTGCGCTAGAGCACTTCACGATCAGCCTGAGGCGGTGCCCCACCCACCATGTCATTCGCGCGCAGGCGGGAACCCAGTCGGGCACCGAGTGTGCGGCCACTGGATTCCCGCCTTCGCGGGGATGACGCCGGAGTTTGTGTGGGCCGTATCGAACGTGAAACGCGCTATCTGTCGGACGTTTCCGCCAGCGGCAGCCAGACGCGCATGGGTCCGACCTCGCGATTGGCCCACATGAAATAGGGGATGGCCGTGAGCGTGGCGGGTGGGCCGGCCGGTCCGACGCGCGCGGGCAGTCGCAGGGCCGGGATGCCGCCGAACAGCGCCCGCTCCTCGAGCACCTGCCGGCCTTGCAGCAGCTCGACGTCATCGACGGTCACGCCGGGCGTCTGGTCGACCTGTTCGATGGCATAGACCAGCGGTCCGCGCTCGATGGCGACGGCGCCGCGCACGGCATCGACGCGGTGGTGCCCGTGGACCTGCCGCGCCGCCATCGGCAGCCTCAGGGTGAGACTGTCTCCCGTCTGCCAGCGTCGGCTGACGCGGGCATACTCGCCGGCGGTGACGGCCAGCGCCTCGCCATTGACGGCGAGGGTCGCGCCCTCGGCCCAGGCGGGAATGCGAATGGCGAGCTCCCATGGTTCGGCGGCGGTTTCGGCGATCTCGACGGTGACTTCGCCGGTCCATGGATAGTTGGCCGTCGTCTTCACCAGCGTCGCGCCCGAGCGGATATCGGCGGTGGTGAACTGGTGGATCTGCACGCCGCCTCCGGCGCTGGTGGCGACGTATTGGTGGATGGTCGAGACGGTGCGCATCAGGTTGGTGGGGCAGCAGGAGCAGCCGAACCATTCCTTGCGGCCGCTGGCGGGCATCTTGCTGTCGGATGCAATGGCGCCGGCCCGCACCTGCAGGGCGTTGACGTAGAAATAGCGACTGCCGTCGAGCGATACGCCCGAGAGCACGGCGTTATAGAGCTGGCGCTCTATCAGGTCGGCGTATTTGGCCTCGCCGGTCGCCAGCAGTAGGCGCCAGCTCCATTGCATCGAGGCGATCGCGGCGCAGGTTTCGCCGTAGCCGCGATCAGTGGGCAGCTCGTAGGGGTCGCCGAAGGACTCGCCCTCCCAGCGCGAGCCGAGGCTGCCGTTGATGTACATCTTGGCCGCGACCATGTTGTCCCATTGCTTGCGCAGGGCCGACAGCAACCCGGCGTCGCCGGTCTCGATGGCGACGTCGGTGGCGCCCGAGGCGAAGTAGACGGCGCGCACGGCATGACCTTCGGGATACTCGGTCTCGCGCACGGGGATGCGGTCCGAAAAGTAGGTGAGGGCGAAATTGTGCCACGACGGATCGACCAGCGTGCCGTGGCCGCGCTTCTCAACGAAATACGAGGCGAGCGCGAGATAACGCTTCTCCTCAGTGACGCGGTAAAGCTCGACAAGGGCCATCTCGATCAGCGGGTGCCCGCAGACCTCCTCGCGCTTGCCCCAGCCGAAGGTGGCGTCGATGTGATCGGCGGCACGGCGCGCCACGTCGAGCAGGTCGGTTCGGAGGGTGGCGCGATAACGGGCCACCGCGGCCTGGATCAGCGTCGCCATGTCGAAGATCTCGTGGTCGTGCGAGATCAGCTCGTAGCGCCCGCGCTTGCCCGCCGCCTGGATGAATGTAGAGATGTAACCGTCCTCGGCCTGCGCGCGGGCCGATAGCGCGCTGTAGCGGCCCAGCCATTCCGCGAGATCGGCGGCCGGGGCGCGCCCTTCCTCCCAGGCCACCGCTTCCAGCCACTTGAACACCTCGCCGTCTTCGAAAACCGGCCCGTAATACGGCTCGCCGACACGACGCGCCGCGGCATTCTCGAAATTGACCCACGCCTTCTCGTGCTCGAGATGGGCGTGGCCCTGGCGGATCGAGGTCGCGCCATTGTCGCGCTGCAGCTTGTGCAAAAAACCGTCGGTGATCCGGATGGCGTCGAGGGGCAGCGGCCTGAGTGTGGTGGCGGCAATCGGGTCGACCGGCCCGGACCCGGCGCTTCTCAGCGTGGCTTCGACGGCGGGCTCGGTTGGCATGGACATGGTCACGACGCTCACTCTTGCTTGGTCAGTTCACCGGCCGGAACGTGACATGAGGTGGAAAACGAAGCAACATGTTTCCGTCTTCGTTGTGATCGATACATCCGCTGCATCGCTTGCCTATACAGGCGGGATTGTGTCACTAGGAGCTTGTTTCCGGAAACAAGGAGATGGCGATTGGACGGTGGTCCGCGTAACAGAGCGACGATACGGGACGTTGCGGCACTGGCGGGCGTGTCGCCGGGAACGGTCTCGAAGGCCCTCACCGGACGCGGCCAGGTCAGCAAGGCGACGCGGGAGCGCATCCTGGCTGCGGTGAAGGAAATCGACTTCCGCCCGAACGAACTGGCGCGCAGCGTATTCGAGCGGCGCAGCTTCACGGTGGGCGTGATCACGACGGACAGCTTCGAGCGCTTCAGCGTGCCGGTCATGCTGGGTGCGGAGGATGCGCTCGGAGCAGGGCGCATCTCGGTTTTCCTGTGCGACAGCCGCGACGACCCGATCCGCGAGCGGCACTATATCGACGTGCTGATGGGGCGGCGGGTCGACGGTTTCATCGTCACGGGACGCAGCTCGAACCAGCGCGAGCCGCTGGCGGTCGAGCGCAATTTCCCCGTCGTCTATGCGCTGACGCCATCCTCGGATCCGCGCGATTGCTCGATCGTGATCGACGACCGCCGGATCGGCGCGCTGGCAGGGGAGCATTTTGTGCGCATGGGCCGGCGCTCGGTGGCCTATGTCACGGGCCCCGACTATTTCGATGCGGCGCGACTGCGCGGCGAGGGGCTCAAGTCGGTGCTCGTCGCGGCTGGCTTGGAACAAGCGGGCCCGGCCTATTTCGGCAACTGGACGGAGGCGTGGGGCCGCCAGGCGGCGCAGATGGTGATGCGCGCGCACCCGGAGGTCGACGCGATCTATTGCGGTAGCGACCTGATCGGGCGCGGGGTCGTGGATGGGCTGCGCGAACTGGGGCGATCGGTGCCCAGTGGCATCGCGGTGATCGGCACGGACAACTGGGAGATCATCGCGACGGGGGCGCGGCCGGCGCTGACGACGATCGACATCTCGCTGAGCCAGATCGGCCGCATCGCGGCGGAGCGGTTGCTCGATGCCATCGCCGGCAAGCCGCATTCGGGCGTCGAGATGGTTGCCGGCGAGCTGGTGCTGCGCGATTCGACCAACTGAGCCTGGCCTGCCGGCGGCCTGGATCTGTGGGTGGGCGCCGCTCAGTCCGATCGTGAACTGCTCTAACGGTCGAACAGCTCGGGATGGGCGGCTTCGATCTTGGGGAGCGAGTTGAGGATGCCGTGCAGATGGCGCGACATGGCGCGCTCGGCCGCGTCCTGATCGTGCTCGTCGATGGCGGCGAGGATGTCCTTGTGCTCGGCGATGAGCGGGGTCATCGACTCGGCGGTCTTCAGCGTCAGGGTGCAGACGCGGTCCATGTGGACCTTGACGTTCTTGATCGTCTCCCACGCGGTGTCGGAGCCTATGCCGTTGCACAGGGTGCGGTGGAAGGCCTCGTCGTAGCGCACGAAAGCCTCGCGATCGAAGCTGCGGACGGCGATCTCCTGCTGGTCGATGATGCTGTTGAGCTGCAGCCGGGCAGCAGGGGCGAAGGCCATGGCCGCCTGACGGACAACGGCGACCTCGATGGCCTCACGTACGAAGCGGGCGTCGAGCATCTGGCGCATCGAGATGGGCACGACCACCGTGCCGCGCTGCGGCATGGTCTTCACCAGCCCGGTCTGGGCCAGCGCGATCACCGCCTCGCGCACCGGCTGGCGCGACACGCCATAACGCTGCGCGATCTCGTTCTCCGAGATGCGCGAGCTGGGCTTGAGTTCCAGGGAAACGATGGCCCTCAGGAGCTCCATCCGGAGCTGCACCGCCACCGGTGAAATGCCTTCAGCGAACTTGAAAGGCAAAGTTGCGGTCTGCTGGCCCAAGGCGACTCCGAATGGTTGGGAGCTGAGTATAGCGCCGACCAGCCGATAGCGCTAACGGCTCGTCCAAAGTGGCCTACACTACCATACACTTCCCGACATGCAAGCGGCGGAATGAATTTCGTCCGCCGAAATATCGAGTTGACGGGCCCGGGGCGTTGTCGACTACCATACACTAAACTGCATTAAGGCTGTAGGGGAGGTCCTGTGAAGATAGCCAAGGCAAATTTCTGGCTGCTCCGTTTTCCGCTCGAGCGGCGCTATGGCGACGCGCAGGGCATCAAGGTGCAGCGGGTCCTCACCGTGGTGCGCCTCGAGACCAGCGACGGGGTGGTGGGGTGGGGCGACTGCTTCGGCTACCGGGCGCAACCCAATAACTGGGAGGATGCAGTCGCCATCGTCGAGGGCAGCTCGCTGCGCGACGCGATGAAGACCGTCGACCGCGTCGGCAGGTTCGACCTGTCGCTGTCGGGCGGCATCGACATCGCGCTGTGGGACATCCGCGGCAAGATCGCAGGCATGAGCCTTTCCGACCTGTGGGGCGGCACCTATCGCGCCGCGCAGCCGGCCTATGCGTCGCTGCAGAACGTCACGGAAGCGGAAGACGTGGTCGCCGATGCGCTCGCCGAGGCGCAGCGGGCCATGGACCTGGGCTTCACGTCACTGAAGATGAAGGTCGGCTGGCACGACGTCGAGACCGACATCAACTGGGTCAACCAGGTGGTGGACGCGCTGCCGGCCGGCGTGCCGCTGGCCATCGACGCCAATCGCTCGATGGACCTGCCGACGGCGCGTCGCATGATCCGTGGCATCCGCAACCCCGAGCGCATCGCGTGGTTCGAAGAGCCGCTCGTCAACACCCATGTGTGGTCGCACAAGGAATTGCGCGACACGATCGACGTGGCCGTCGCGGGTGCCGAGAGCATGCCGCTGGTGATGATCGACGAGGTGGTGCGCACCCGCGCCATGGACATCATCAACCCTGACCTCGTCGGCCATGGCGGCATCGACCGGCTGACCCGCTACTGGCATGTCGCCAGTTCCAACGGGGTGCGGCTCGTCCCGCACGTCTTCGACGGGCAGCTGGCGCGCGTCGCCACGCTGCACTTTCTCGCCAATCGTCCCGACTGGCCCGAGACCCAGTCGCACTTCACCGCCGCCCCGCTGGAATACGACATCTCGGTCAATCCGCTGCGGGACGACATCCTGGGTGACCGTCTCGCACCCGACAAGACCGGCTGCGTGCCGGTGCCCACCGGGCCGGGCCTGGGGGTCACCGTCAACGAGGACCTGCTCAAGCAGTACGTCGTCGCGCAGCGCTAGCTTTGCAACTGGGAGGAACCAAAGACCATGCGTAAACTGATGTTGTCCGCGCTCGCGCTGATGCTGGCTACGCCGGCATTCGCGCAGCAGACACAGCTCACGATCTGGACCCGGCTCGCCGAAGAGGCGAACAAGCCGATGTTCGACGCGTTCGAGGCCGCCAACCCGGATATCGACCTGGTGGTCGAGTATATCCCGGGCGGCAAGAACCACATCAACAAGCTGATCGCCGCCGTGGCCGCCAACAACGCACCCGACATGACGGTGCTCGATGTGGTGGCGACCGAGGCCTTCGCGCGGTTGAACGCGCTGAAGCCGCTCGACGAGATCGTCGCCGGCAACCCGAACCTGTCGACCGACCTGTTCCCGCAGGGGCCGCTGCAGACCAGCTTCTTCGAGGGCAAGCAGTACGCCATTCCGTATGGCGGTGACGCCTCGGTGGTCATCTACAACAAGGCGCTGTTCCGCGAGCGCGGGCTCGATCCGGAAAATCCGCCCCAGACCTGGGCCGAGTTCACCGAAGCGGCCAAGACGCTGACCTTCGACCGCGACGGCGACGGCAAGATCGACGTGAACGGCATGCTGTTCGTGCCGAGCCAGCCGTGGCTCACCACCTTCCACTGGATGCCGTATTTCTGGATGGCCGGGGGCGAGTTCAACGACCGCCCGAACCTCAAGTTCACGTTCAACAGCGAAGCGGGCGTCACTGCTCTCAACTACCTGATGGACATGCACCTCAAGCACAAGGTGATCCCGGAATGGGCGATCGGCGCCGCCGCATCGACCGACAACCAGCTCGAGTTCCTGCAGGGGCGCATCGCCATGCAGATCGATGGTCCCGGCATCCTGCAGCGCGTGCAGCGTGACGCCCCCGATTTCGAGCTCGGCATCATGCGCCACCCGGTGCCGAATGCCGGCGACACATCTGTGAGCTTTGCCGGCGGCGACAACCTTGCGATCATGGCCAATATCGACGAGGCCAAGCTGCCGGCCGCGATCAAGGTGCTGGAGTGGATGGCCTCGGTCGAAGGGCAGCGCAACTGGTTCCAGACCATGGCCCGCCTGCCGGTGCGCAAGGAACTGCTGGACGATCCGTTCTACGCCGAGAACCCGCTGGCCAAGGTCTATCTCGAGGCTTTCCTCGAGGCGCATGAGCCGCCGCTGACCAACCACTACACCGAAGTGCAGCAATACCTGCGCGACGCGTTCGAGCAGACCGCCTTCGGCATGGTCACCGCCGACCAGGCGCTGAACGATGCCGCCGCCCGCGCCAATGCGCTCGCGGCCCGCAGCCAGACTCCCTGACGCTGCGACGGGGGGCGGGGCTTCGGCTCCGCTCCCTGGCCTCCCTCCGACGTCGATTGAACAGCGCCTGGAGATAATCCGACGTGTCACAAGAAATCGCCCTGGGCGGACGCCCCTCGGCGCGGCATCGCCGCAGCCCCGGTGACCTGATGGACCGTTTCGCCGGCCTGGCGCTGGCCACGCCGGCCCTGGTCGTCATGGTCGTGCTGATGCTCTATCCGCTGCTCTATGCAGTATGGCTGAGCTTCGTGCGCTGGTCGCCGACCGACAGCAGCTTTGTCGGCTTCTCCAACTACGAGCGCATCTTCGCCGACCGCATCTTCTGGCAGGGGGTGACCAACACCTTCTTCTATACGGTCTGGAACGTGCTGCTCGGCACCGCGATGTCGATCGGCATGGCGCTGCTGATGAACCGCAAGACCTTCCTCGCCCGCGTGCTGCGACTTGCCGTATTCATGCCGGTGATCATCTCGAGCGCGGTCGCGGCGCTCGGGTGGATCTGGATGTTCGACACCGAGTTCGGGCTGGTCAACCAGATCATCAAGCTCACCGGGTTGTCGCCGGGTTTCCCCTGGCTCAACTCGCCGCATTTCGCGCGCTGGTCGATCGTCATCGTCAACCTGTGGCTGGGCACGGGCCTGTCCTCGATGCTGCTGCTGGCGGCACTGCAGAACGTGCCGCAGGAGCAGCACGAGGCGGCGGTGATCGACGGAGCCAACCCGTGGCACCGGGTCATCCACATCACGCTGCCCTACATCCGGCCGACGCTGCTCGTGGTGATGACCATCAAGCTGATCGGCTCGTTCAAGACCTTCGACCAGATATTCATCATGACCGGCGGCGGGCCGCTCTACACCACGGAGACGATGCTCATCTACCTCTACCGCCAGGGGTTCGAGTATTTCGACTTCGGCTTTGCCGGCGCCGTCGGCGTGGTGTTCTTCGTGCTGGTCGGCGTGCTCAGCCTCGGGCAGGCCGTGATCCTCAAGGGAGGCAAGAAATGAACGCCGTTCCTGCCTATGACCGGCGCTCGCCGCTGGTCGAAGGGCTGATCGCCATCCTGACCATCGTGCTCTGCGCCGTCTGGCTGTCGCCCTTCTTCTGGATGGTGAGCACGGCGATGAAGAGCAAGGCGGAGATCTTCACCTCGCCGCCGAGCTGGCTGCCGGCGACGCTCAACCTCGACAACTTCATCGCCGCCTGGAACGCGGCGCCCTTCGCGACTTACTATTTCAACAGCTTCATCATCGCGGTGGCGACCACGGTGCTGACGCTGCTGATCGCCTCGATGGGCGGCTATGCGCTGGCGCGCCTGCCGTTCCCGGGGCGCGGGCTGATCATCGGCGGCATGCTGACCACCACGATCATCCCGTTCCAGGTGCTGCTGATCCCGTTCTTCATCCTGATGACGGCGCTCAAGCTGGTGAACTCGCCGGCCGGTCTCGTGCTCGCCTATGTGGCGATCATCCTGCCCTTCGCGGTGTTCATGTTCCGCGCCTATTTCATGGACCTGCCGCGCGAGATCGAGGAGAGCGCGCGCATCGACGGCTGCTCGTGGCTGGGGGTCTACTGGCGCATCGCGTTGCCGACGGCGCGGCCGGCCATCGCGGCGGTGGGCATCTATACCTTCATCGAGTCGTGGAACGAGTTCTTCATCGCCCTGATCATGACCAGCAACGATGCCCAGCGCACCCTGCCGGTCGGGCTCGCCATGTTCAACGAGAACGGCATCGGCATCAGCTGGGGCGAATTGATGGCCTCGTCCATCACCGCCACCGTACCCGCCATCATCGTGTTCCTGCTCATGCAGCGCCAGCTCATCGCCGGCCTGACGGGCGGCGCGGTGAAAGGCTAAGGCCATCTGGAGAGAGTAATGAGCGAGACTGACCACACCGACTACGAAAGCCGCTGGGCCATCGATCCCGACGCCGCCGCCCTGATGAATACCGACGAGCTGCGGGCCAATTTCCTGATCGAACAGCTGTTCGTCCCCGGCCGCATCACGCTGACCTATACCCACTATGACCGCATGATCGTCGGCGGCGCGGTGCCCACCACGGCGCCGCTGGCGCTCGAGGCGATCAAGCCGACCGGCACGAAGGCCTTCCTCGACCGACGTGAGCTGATGGCGGTCAATATCGGCGGGCCGGGCAGCATCGACGCCGACGGGCAGCGCTTTGTCGCCGGCACGCGCGACATGGTCTACCTGGGCATGGGTTTGCAGCAGGTGAGCTTTGCCTCGGACGATGCCGGCAATCCGGCAAAGTTCTACCTGCTGTCGGCGCCGGCGCATCAGGCGCACCCGTCGATCCTGCTCAAGATCGCCGATGCCAAGCGAGTGGATCTGGGCGCGGCCGAGACCTGCAACAAGCGCTCGATCTTTCAGTTCATCCATCCCGACAGCCCGGCCAAGACCTGCCAGCTGGTCGTGGGCCTCACCACGTTCGAGCCCGGCTCGGTGTGGAACACCATGCCGGCGCATGTGCATGACCGGCGCATGGAGGCCTATCTCTATTTCGACCTGCCCGAGGCGGCGCGCGTCTTCCACATGATGGGCGAGCCGCAGGAGACCCGGCACCTGGTGGTGGCCAACGAGCAGGCGATCCTGTCGCCGGCGTGGTCGATCCATTCGGGCGTCGGCACGGCGAGCTACACCTTCATCTGGGCCATGGCCGGCGACAATGTCGACTATACCGATGTCGATCCGGTGGCCGTCGGAGAGCTGAGGTGACGGATCTCTCCGCTTTCAGCCTCGAGGGCCGTACGGTCATGGTCACCGGCGCCAATACCGGCATCGGCCAGGGCATCGCGCTCGCGGTGGCGCGGGCCGGCGGCCATGTGCTGGCGGTCGGCCGCTCGTCGATGGACGAGACGCGGGCAATGGTCGCCGGCATCGGCGGCCGGATCGACGCGATCGCGTGCGACCTGAGCCAGCGCGACGAGGCCGTCGCCATGCTCGAGGCGGCGTGGCGCGAGCACGGGCCGATCCATGGCCTCGTAAACAATGCCGGGATTATCCGCCGCGCCGACGCGACCGAGCTCAGCGAGGCGGACTGGGACGACGTCATGGACGTCAACCTCAAGTCGATGTTCTTCCTGTGCCAGGCCTTCGGCCGGCTCGTCTTTGCCGGTCCGGGAAGCGGCAAGATCGTCAACATTGCGTCACTGCTGTCCTTCCAGGGCGGTATCCGTGTCGCCTCCTACGCGGCCGCCAAGCACGGCGTCGCGGGGATCACGAAGATCCTGTGCAACGAGTGGGCCGGCAAGGGAATCAACGTCAACGCGATCGCGCCGGGCTACGTGGTCTCGAACAACACCGAGGCCCTGCGCGCCGACGCCGATCGCTCGGCCGCCATCCTCGGCCGCATCCCGGCCGGGCGCTGGGGGCAGCCGGGCGATATCGGCGACGCTACCGTGTTCCTGCTCGCACCGGCCTCGGCCTATGTCCACGGCGCCATCATTCCCGTCGACGGAGGGTGGCTGGCGAGATAGACCCGCTTTCATCGTATGATTATGACGCACTCTGCCGAGATCATGCGATCCCGGGCGCGTGACGCTATTTTCCATGAATTCTGGCGTAACCGCGATATGAAATACATCCAAAATCGCATTGACCGCAGTATCTTCATGCTACCATACTTTGCCATATCAGTTTGAAGGACGAAGACGGTCGAACCCTCGAGCAGAGGATCGGTAAGTCTTCCAGCGCCGTGCCGCGACGTCACGCATATGAGTTTTGAGACCGGGAGGAGCCGCTTGGGCGGCATCCCGCATGGGAGGAAGCTGCGCCCGCGCGGCTGCAAGATTAATGGCTGAACTTTCAGATCATCACATCGCCAAGGTGGAAATCGCGACCGTCGGCAGCGTCTATCCGCGCGTGGTCGGCCGCAACTCGTTCCGAGGTGTGCACGGCACCGGCGGCAAGCATCGCGTGGTGGTGCTGACCACGGATCGCGGCGCCACCGGCTGGGGGCCGGCACTGGGCGAGCTGGGCGACCCGCAGCGCTTTGTCGGTCGCGCCCTCGACGAGCTGATCGACCCGGCCAAGGGCGTCACGGACGAGGCCTTGCCGATCGACTATGCGTTGCACGACCTTGCGGGGATCATCCTCGACAAGCCGGTCTACGCGATGCTGGGCGATGCCGGGGCAAAGCAGCTGCCGGTCTATACGGGGGGCATCTATTTCGACGATCTCGATCCGCCCGAGGCGCCCTCTGGCATCGACACCGTCAAGCGCAACCTGGCGCAGGACCACTCGCTCGGCTTCCGCGATTTCAAGCTCAAGCTGGGCCGCGGCTATCGCTGGATGCCGTATGCCGAGGGGCTGAAGCGCGACATCCAGGCGACCAGGCTTACCCGCGAGCTCTATCCGGACGCACGCATCCTCGTCGATCCGAATGACGGCTATTCCTACAACGCCATCGCCGAATATCTCGAGGCGACCGCCGATGTCGGGCTCTACTGGGTCGAGGAGGTGTTCGCCGAACGCCGCGAAGACATGCTCGAGCTGCGCCAGCTGGTGAACCGGTTCTCGCCCAAGACGCTGATCGCCGACGGCGAGTACCGGCCCAACGTGCCGGCGGTCATCAAGCTCGCCAGCGAAGGCCTGATCGACGTGCTGCTGATGGACGTGCTCGATTACGGCCTCACCGCCTGGCGGCGCATCATGCCGTCGGTGCTCGAGACCAAGGCTGCGATCTCGCCGCATGCTTGGGGCTGGCCGCTCAAGACGCTCTATGCCGCCCAGATCGGGGCCGGCCTGGGCCGCGCCAACATCATCGAGGGTGTGCCGGGCACGATCGCCAATGTCGATGCCGGCGCCTATCGGTTCGAGGATGGTGTCCTGAGCCTGCCGCAGCGTCCCGGCTTCGGCCTGCCGCTCACGCCTGATGCGTTCTCGTGATGGCGCGCGGGTGGTGACCCATGGCTGCGATCAGCGAAGCATCTCTCGCGCGTAGGACATCCGGCGGTGCGGTGCTCAGCAGCCGCGACGTCTGGATCTGGCTGTTCCTCGTACCGACCATCGTGCTGTTCGGGGCCTATACGGTCTACCCGATCATCGCGAGCTACTGGTACTCGTTCATCGAGTGGAACGGCTTCACCGCCGGCATGCGCTTCGTCGGGTTCGACAACTATGCCGCCGTATTCGCCGATCCGCTGTTCTGGAATTCGTTCTGGCTCACCATGCTGTTCATGGTGGCGGTAGTGCCGGTGCGGGTGCTCGGCGCGCTGCTGCTCGCAATCATCCTCAACTCGCCCAAGCTGCCGCTGTCCACCCTGCTGCGCACGGCCTTCTTCTTGCCGGTAGTCACCACCATGGCGATCGTCGGGGTGGTGATGCAGTTCATCTTCGATCCGGTGAGCGGCCCGGTGAACGTGCTGTTGCGCGAGACCGGCATTGCGCCGCGCGGCTTCAACTTTCTCGGCGATCCGAACCTGGCGCTGTGGACCACGGTCGCCGTCTACGTGTGGAAGGGTTTTGGCATCACGCTGGTCTACTGGCTGGCGGCGCTGCAGACCATTCCGCGCGATCTCTACGAGGCGGCGCGGATCGACGGGGCAGGGCCGTTCGCACTGCTGCGGCACATCACCATGCCGCTGCTGGTGCCGTTCCTGATCATCATCACGCTGCTGACCATAGAGAACACGCTGCAGGTGTTCGACCTGGTGCTGACCATGACCGGCGGCGGGCCGTTCTATGCCACCGAGGTCATCGAGATCTACATCTACCGCTGGGCCTTCGGCGCCAGCATCCCGCAGCTCGGCTATGCGTCCGCGGCCGCGGTGGTGTTCGGTCTGCTCGTCTGCGTCATCGGCGTGGTGCAGCTGCTCGGCGTGCGCTTCGCCCGGCGCCGGAGGAACGAGCTGTGAGCGCGTCGAAGCCTCTGGGCCGCTACATGCTGCAGCGGGCGCCGTGGTGGCTTGCCACCATCGGCCTGCTGATTGGGGCCGGGCTCTGGGTCTATCCGTTCATCTGGACGGTGTCGGCCTCGCTCAAGACCTCGTTCGAGGTGTTCAGCTCGGGGCTCAACCTCATCCCCAGCACGATCGAGTGGCAGAACTATTCGCGCGCCTGGAACGACGCGCAGTTCGGCCAGTATCTGTGGAACACGGTGATCGTCACGGCCTTCACGGTGGTGATCGTCACCATACGCTGCGCGCTCGCCGGCTACGTGCTCGGCCGCTACAGATTTCTCGGCTCGCGGGTGATCCTCGCCATCCTGGTCGCGACGCTGTTCGTGCCCACCGGCTACACCATCATCCCGGTGGTCGACCTCACCATGCGGCTCGGGCTGATGAACTCGCATGCGGGTGTCATCGTGGCGCTATCGGGCGGCGCCAACGTCGCGGCGATCCTGCTCTATGCCGGCTATTTCCGACAGCTGCCGAAGGAACTCGAGGAGGCTGCGATCATCGACGGCGCCGGCTTCCTCAGGGTGTTCGCATCGATCATGCTGCCGCTCGCGCTGCCGGTGACCGCCACCGTTGCGCTCCTGACCTTCCTCGCCACCTGGAACGCGTTCTTCCTGCCGCTGGTCTTCACCTTCAGCCGGCCGGAGCTGCGCACGCTCAGCGTCGGCATGCAGGCCTTCGTGGGCGAGAACGCCATCGACTGGTCCGGCATGGCCGCGGCCGGCGTCATTTCGCTGCTGCCCGTGGTGGTGCTGTTCGTGCTGCTGCAACGCTATTTCGTCGAAGGCATCGCCGGTGCGGTGAAAGCGTGATCTGCCGGCGGGGAGCCGGCACAAACGGCGGCCGGGAGCCGCCACAAAAGGGAGGTTGAGATGAGCAATCTGAACAGGCGCGCGTTCCTCGGAACGTCGATGGCCGCAATGGCGCTGGCCGCGCTGCCGGCCCGCGCGCAATCGGCGCCGGTGCTGCGCTGGTGGGACCATTTCGGCGCGCTCCAGCGCTTCCATCCGGAATTCGCGCGGGCCTTCACCGAAAGGACCGGCATTCCCACCGAGTTCACGTATTACGAGGTGTCCAAGCTCGGCCAGGCGCTGCAGCTCGCCAAGCAGTCCAACCAGCTGCCCGACATCCACACCACGGCCGGCCTCGACCTGCCCGCCCCGGCGCTTGCCGCCGAGGGCTGGTTCCTGCCCATCGAGCTCTCCGAAGCTGCGAAGGCCAAGGTCGGCGACAAGATCGTCGAGGGCGTCCACTCGTTCGATGGCAAGCCCTATAGCTTCCCGTTGTTCAGCCCGCGCCAGTACACCGCGGCCATGTGGTTCAACAACACGCTGGCCGAGGCGGCGGAGTTCGATCCGGCCAGCCCGCCGCGCAGCTATGACGCCATCCGCGCCGCCTGCGCCGCGGTGGCCAAGAACAAGCCCGGGACGTTCGGCTATACCCTCGCGCTCGGCAACCCGGGGCGCATGGGCGAACATCTCAACGACCTCGCCCAGGCCGCCGGCTTCCAGGGCCTCAACGGCATCCGCTTCGCCGATGGCGCCTTCGCCTATGACGATCCGGCCTATCTCAACGCCTTCGAGTTCTTCATCGCGCTCAACCGCGACGGGCACATGGTGCCGGGCAGCGAGACGTATACCGTGTCCTCCTCCCGTGCCCGTTGGGCGACCGGCCTCTCCGCCTTCTTCGTCGATGGGCCGTGGTGCGCCGGCGGCGTCGCCAACAACCTGAGCGACTTCACCGACAAGATGGATGTCGGGGCCATCCCCACGCCCGACGGCAACGAAGCCTCGCTCTATCGCGGCCCGGCCGGTCCGGTGTTCTTCCTGTCAGCGCAATCCAAGAACCCGGAAGGCGGCAATCAGCTGCTCAGCGACCTGACCAGCGACGAGTATTATGCCGGTCTCGCCCGCAACATGGACCAGCCGCCGGCCGATGTGTCGGCCGTGCTCGGCAACGACAGCGTCCACCCGGCCTACCGGCGGATCGTCCAGTATTTCGAGGACTCGGTCCGCAACGCCCCGACCCCGATCCTGCGCAACGGCGACATCGCCATGGTGCAGGCCGAGGCCAAGCCGATCAACCCGAGCGTCGGAGCGATCCTGCAGGGGGTCCTGACCGGCCAGGTGCCCGACCTCAAGGCAGCGCTGGCGCAGCTGAACGCCGCGTCCGAGCAGGACCGCGAGCGCTCGATCGCCGCGGCGGTCGCCAAGGGCGCCACCGTATCGCTCGACGACTACGCTTTCGCCGACTGGAAGCCGGGTGAGGACTACGTGCCGTCCTGACGCCCGAGGCAACCGGGCGTCTCCCCGCCCGGTTGCAAACTCCCTTTTTTGAAAAATCGTTTGCGATGTGCCCGTGAATCTTCCCATGAAGAGTGGCCAACCACCGAGATCTCCCATGTCCGATATCCTGCATCCGCGTCCCCGGCTTACCCGTGACCGCTGGTTCGACCTCTGCGGCGCGTGGCAGTTCGCCTACGACGACGACGATGTCGGGCTCGACGCGCGCTGGTTCGTGCAGCCGGAGCGGTTCGACCGGCCGATCCAGGTGCCGTTCCCGCCCGAGAGCGAGCTCTCCGGCATCAACGACAAGAGCTACCATCCGGTGGTCTGGTACCGCCGCACGTTCGCGGCCGTGCAGCAGGCCGGCGAGCGGCTGATCCTGCATTTCGGCGCGGTCGACTACAACGCCCGCGTCTGGGTCAACGGACAGCTCATCGCGACGCATGAGGGCGGGCACACGCCGTTCTCCGCCGATGTCACCACGGCGCTGGTCGAGGGCGAGCAGGTGGTGGTGGTTCGCGCCGAAGACCGGCCGCTCGATGGCAGCATGCCGCGCGGCAAGCAGGACTGGGAGCCGACCCCGCATGCCATCTGGTACGACCGCACGACCGGCATCTGGCAGCCGGTGTGGGTCGAGCCAGTGCCGGCGACCTATATCACGAGCTTCCACCTCACCCCCGATCTCACGCTGAACAGCGTCAAGGTCGAGGCCCGGCTCAACCGTGCCCACAAGGGCTGGCTGTCGGTCAGCCTGCGCAAGGGCGAGGAAGTGCTGGCGGTGCAGCACGTGCTGGTGGCGGGCGATGCGGTCGAGACCAGCATCAGCATCCCGCGCGCCAGGAACGGGCAGCGCCGCGGCGATCTCTACTGGTCGCCCGAGACCCCCAACATCATCGACGTGGCGGCAACGCTGCTGGCCGATAGCGGCGAGCAGGCCGATGCTGTCGCGAGCTATTTCGGCTTCCGCAGCGCCGGTATCGGCGAGGGCCGGTTCCTGCTCAACGACAAGCCGTACTTCGTGCGTTCCGTGCTCGAGCAGGGGTTCTGGCCGCAGTCGCATCTCGCCGCACCGAGCGCCGACGCGCTGCGGCGCGAGGTCGAACTGATCAAGGCACTCGGCTTCAATGCATGCCGCATCCACCAGAAGATCGAGGACCCGCGCTTCCTCTACTGGGCCGATCATCTCGGTTTGCTCGTCTGGGGCGAAATGGCCAACGCCTACGAATTCAATCCGGCCGCCATCGACCGTTTCACCCGCGAGTGGCTGAGCGCCGTCGATCGCGATCGCTCGAACCCGTGCATCGTCACCTGGGTTCCGATCAACGAGAGCTGGGGCGTCGAGGATGTGGCCCGCAACCCGGCGCAGCAGGCCTATATCTCCTCGCTCTACCACCTCACCAAGGCGCTCGATCCGACCCGGCCGGTGATTTCCAACGAGGGCTGGGAGCATACCTATTCCGACATTGTCGGCATCCATGACTACACCCAGCACGGCAACCAGCTCACCGACCGCTTCGGCAGCGCCGAGGGTATCGCCGCGACGCTCGCTTCGTTCAAGCCGAACCGGAAGCGGCAGCGGCTGATCGAGGACGACCGCAAGCAGCCGGTGATGCTCACCGAGTTCGGCGGCATTTCCTTCCACCCGGCCGCCGGGCAGAACTGGATGGGCTATGCGACGGTCGGCAGCGAGGAGGAGTATCTGGAGATCCTGCGCGACTTGTTCGCGGCGATCTACAAGAGCCCGGAGCTCTCGGGCTTCTGCTACACGCAGATCACCGACACACAGCAGGAAAAGAACGGGCTCTACGACGAGCACCGTAACCCGAAGCTCCCGGTCGACAAGCTGCGCGAGATCATCTGGCAGCCCAGCAACGCGGTGCCGACCGAGTATCTCGACATCGCGCGGCGCAAGGCGATCGAGCTCAGCAAGGGCGGCAAGTAGCCGCCCTCTGCATGCCGGGGCATCTTCCTCCGGCCCGTCAGACGAGGACCGCATGATCGACATCCACTACTATCCCGCCAAGGCTGATGGTGGAGCGGCGGCGGCAGCGCGGGGAGCGGAGGCGATACAGCGCGCCATCGAGCAGCGCGGCAGCGCCAATGTGGTGGTGGCGACGGGTGCCAGCCAGTTCGAAATGCTGGAGGCGCTGGTCGGGCACGACGAAAGTGGACTGGTCGCGCGTCACCGGCTTCCACCTCGATGAGTATGTCGGCATTTCCGACCAGGCGCCGGCGAGCTTTCGCCGCTACCTGCGCGAGCGTTTCACCGACCGTTTGCCGAGCTTGCGCGCGTTCCATTTCATCGCGGGCGACGCCGACGATCTCGATGCCGAGATCGCCCGCCTCAACGGGCTGCTCGACGGCCATCCGATCGATGTGACCTTTGCCGGCATCGGCGAGAATGGGCACCTCGCCTTCAACGATCCGCCGGCCGATTTCGACACCGCGGCCGCGTTTAAGCGCGTCGTCCTCGATGAGCCTTGCCGGCTGCAGCAGCTGCGCGAAGGCTGGTTTCCCACCTTCGATGCCGTGCCGACCGAAGCGGTGTCGATGACCGTGCAACGGATCATGTCGAGTCGGGAGATCATCGTCACCGTGCCCGACGAGCGCAAGGCGGATGCAGTCAGGAGCGTGCTCGAGGGCCCGGTGACCAACCTGTGCCCGGCTTCAATCCTGCAACAGCATGCAGCCTGCCATCTCTTCCTCGACCGTGGTGCGGCGGGCAGGCTGTCGCGGCAGCCGGCCGAGCGCTCGGCCTGACGGGCCAGCCGATCGTCCGGGGTGGATGCCGACGCCGAGTCGGCGGATGGCGAGATCGTAGAAACCAAATCGCCGGTCGGAGCTTCTTCCTGCAGCATGCAAAGGAGGCTTCGATGACCTTTCCCACCAATCCTACCGAGCGCTCGCCGAAGGGCGATCATAACCGCCGCCTGGCGCTGGGCATCGACCGCGACGTGTTCGCCGCCGAGGCGGGCGTGACGGTGGAGGAGTTGCGAGACTACGAGGAAACGGGACCGGATGGACGGTTCGACGTCTCGGTGGCCGAGCGGGTCGGGCGCGGGCTCGAGCTGATGGAGACGTTGCGCGAGCCGCGCGTGGCAAATGGCCCGGTGCCAGCCGAGACCGCGCCGGCACGCGAGTTCGAGGATGAGACCGTGGAGGCGGCGCGAGAGGAGGAGGACCTCACCGACAACCCCAATCCGTCGCCGATGAACCCGGCTTTCCCCTAGCCGCCCGGACTGGGGCGGTGGCAGGGCGTGCGGCTCAGTGAAGCAAGTTGCGGACAGATGTTGGAACTGACGGAAGACAGGTCGGGCGAGGACGCTGGGCGGGTGGCGGATGCATACCCTTACAGGTTTGGGCCGCTGGTACTGGAACATGGCACCCGGTTTCGCCTGTGGGCGCCGAGCGCGCCCATGGCGCAGCTGTCGATCGACGGCCGTGAACCAATAGCGATGGAGCCGAGTGGCGAGGGCTTCCTCGACTGTATGGTGGAAGGCGTCGGACCGGGCACGCGGTACAGGTTCAGGGTCGGCGGGCTGGAATTCCCGGATCTCGCGTCGCGGCAGCAGGACGGTCACACCAACGGGTGGAGCGTCGTCCGGCGCCCGATCCCGCGAGCGGAGCGCAGCGGCCCGCTACGGCCGTGGCACGAAACGGTGATCTGCGAAGTGCATGTCGGGACGGTGACGCCCGAAGGCACGTTCAACGCCCTGCGCCGGCGGCTCGAGCATTTCCGGGATGCCGGCTATACCTGCCTCGAGATCATGCCGATCAACGAGTTCCCGGGCGCGCGCAACTGGGGCTATGACGGCACGCTGATCTTTGCGCCCGAGACCGCCTATGGCACGCCCGAGGAGCTGCGCGCGCTGGTCGACCGGGCGCATGAGCTCGGGCTCTGCATGGTGCTCGACGTGGTCTACAACCACTTCGGCGAGACGGACAATTTCGTCGTCGACTATGCGCCCGAGTGGTTCAACCCGGAGGTCGAGACGCCCTGGGGGCCGGGGGTGAATTTCGAGCAGCCGATGGTCCGGCAGTTCTACTACGAGAACGCCATCATGTGGCTGACCGAGTATGATTTCGACGGGCTGCGCTTCGATGCCATCCACGAGATCAAGACCGGGCGTCGTGACCAGTTCCTCGGAGATCTGTCCAAGGCCGCGCGCGGCGCCAAGGACCATGCCAAGCTGACCGTCGAGAATGTCGACAACGCCGCCAGCTGGCTCGACCGGGCGGAGGAGACGAACGAACCCCTGAATTTCGTCGCGCAGTGGAACGACGACATCCATCACGTGCTCAACCACCTCGTCACCGGCGAGCCCAAATATGGGTATGACGATCCGGCCAAGGACCCGATCGCCGACCTTGAGAAGGCCTTGGCCGATGGCTTCGTGCACGACGGCGAGGTCGACGGACCGACGGATGGGCACACACGCGGCGAACCGGCGAGCCGCCTGCCGGCCGATGCGTTCATCACCTACGTGCAGAACCACGACCAGGTCGGCAACCGTGGCGACAGCAAGCGGCTGCCGGACCGGATCGGCGCGAACAAGCTCGATTTTCTGCACTTCGTGGCGCTGCTGGGCCCGCAGATCCCGCTGTTTTTCATGGGCGAGGAAGGGCAGCTGCGCACTCCCTTCCCATTCTTCACCGATCTGCCTGACGCAGCGGCCAGGGACAAGCAGGACGACCGCTACAAGCAGATGGAAGAGATGTTCAACGAGACGGTGCCGGAAGCGGGGTTGCCCGATCCCAACGATCTCGCCACGTTCGAGCAGGCCAAGCTTGGCTGGAGCGACTTCGAGGCGCCCGAGCATCGGGCGGCGCTGGAGCGGTTCCGGCAACTCACGGCCTGGCGCCGCGAAAAACTCTGGCCACTCTCTGCGTCGCCCCATCTCGACACGAAATCCTATCGCTACGGCAATTGCCTGCTGGTGAGCTGGGTGTTCGAGAACGGCACGCTCACGATGGCCCTGAACCCGTCCGATCAGGCTGGGGTGCTGAACTGTTCGCTCGACGGCGTGCCCGCCTGTACCGGCGAGTATTCGCAGGACGGTCAAGTGCTGCGGCTCGGTCCGTGGAGTGCCGTGGCGTGGTGACGGGATAGCTGCGTCGCAGCCTCGCGTGCTATCGATCGACCCTCTTACGAGGGGCACGACATGGGCGAGGCGGCTGAGCCGTTCCGGAGCATCGACCGGCTGCTGGCGAGCGAGGTCGGGGCGCGCAGCCTCGAGCGGGCTTTGCGGCTGGGCTGGATCGATCGGCTGGAGGGCGGGCCGGTCGCGGTGGCGCATCTGCCAGGAGCGGGCGAGCTGCATCCGGTCGGGCTGGCGCTGCTGGTCGGGCAACTGACTGCGACCGGTGTGGTCGAGGGGGAGGGCGTGCTGGCGCTCACCGCGGGCTTCCGGCAGATCCTGGTGGTGCGGGACCTGCTCGAGGCGAGGCTGTGGTTCCTGCTGGCGATCGCGCCCGACATCCACCAGCGCTTCGAGTTGCTGCTCAAGAGCCCCGGCGCCTTCGTGCAGGCGGCCGAGGTGTTCCGCATCTTCGATTATTCGGCGGCGCTCGGCACCGGGCCGACGGAGTTGGAGACGACCGCGCGCTGGGTGCGCTACACGACGGCGCTGACGCGGCACGAGGGGCCGGTGCTGGCGCCGCTGCTGGGGCTGGAGGGGGCGCGGCGAGTGCTCGATGTCGGCGGCAATAGCGGCGAGTTCGGGCTGTGCCTCGCGCAGCGCTACCCGACGCTCGAGGTGACGGTAGCGGACCTGCCGGCGGTGTGCGTGCTGGGCGAGCGGAACGTCGCCGGGCGGCCCGGGGCAGAGCGGGTGCGGTTCGCGCCGTGCGACCTGCGGCGGGAGCGACTGCCGGGGCCGGTGGATGCGATCGTGTTCAAGTCGATGCTGCACGACTGGCCCGACGACATGGCGGCCGTCTTCCTCGGCAAGGCCGCGGATGCGCTCTATCCGGGCGGACGGCTGGTGATTGCCGAGCGGGCGCCGATGGTGCTGGATGCGGAATTCCCGTTCGCCATGGTGGCAAACCTCGCCTTCCTGCCCTTCTTCCGGCCGGCCGAGACATATGCGAAGCTTCTCGCCGAGGCTGGCTTCGCGCTCGAGGGCGTGGCCGAAGCCATGCTCGACATGCCGTTCCAGGTGATCATGGCGCGCAAGGAGGGGTGATGAAGACTGCATTGCTCGATCGCGCGCCGACCGCGGCCGACATGCGGCGCTATGTCGAGGCCCTCGACGGGCCGCACGTGATCGAGCGTTCGGTGAAGCTCAGGCCGGGCCGGGTGTCGAAAGATCGCTTCCTCGTCACGTGCCAGCCGCCCGTGCTGGGCGCACGGCCGAACGCGAAATTTCGCGAGATTGCCGAGACCCTGGGCTGCGATGCAAAGTCGATCGAGCGGTTGCTGCGCAGCTGGGATCGGGTGCTGACGGTGCATCTGGGCTGCGACGGGATCGCGCCGCCGCTGTTCAAGCTCTACGTCGAATATCAGCTCGGCAAGTCCGGGCGCGATGACCTGCCGGACGATACGCTGTTCCTCTCGGCCAAGTGGCTCCCGGGGCAGACGGCGAATTTCTCGCTCTACCGGCACATGCCGTTCCCGACCAACGGGATCGAGGCGCGCGCGGCGCTCAGAGACACCATGGCGGGCGAGGCGGGGCCAATCTCCGTCGCCTTTGCCGACCGGGTGCTGGGCGAGCTGATCACACCGCGCGGTCGGGTCGACGTGATGCTGGTCGAGGACGAGGAGACCCCGCGAAAATCGTTCGACATCAACCTCTATCGCATCAACACGCCGCTGGCCCGGCACAAGCGGGCATTGGCTGACCTGTGCACGGCATTCGAAATACCCGAAGCGACAGCCGAAATCCTCGCCGATGGGCAGGGGACGATGTTGGGCCATGTCGCCATCGGCCGTGATGCGCAGGGCATCGAGTTCGTGACGCTCTACTATGCCATGACCAAGGTCGCGCATGGTTGAGCCGATCCCGATAGAGCTGCTGGCCACCGCTTCGGACCGGCATGCCGATTTCTGCCTGTGGCCATACGAGCCGCTGACACCCGTTGCCGGCAAGCTGCGCAGCGAGGCGGTGCTGTGGGCCGCAACCCGGCTCGATCCGCAGGGCGAGGCGCTGATGGCGGTGATCCGCGCGCTGCAGGCCGAACTCGAGCGCGGGCAGACCGTGTGGGGGCTGAAGCAGGCCGACGGGCGGCTGACCTACGAGCTCTATTTCTACGATTACGCGCGAACCGGCCGGCAGGTGTCGGTGGAGCGGGTGCTGACGTGCCTGAAACCGTTCGTGCCGTCGGCGCTGGCGATCCCGGGCGAGCGGCCCTATTTCATGTTCTCGATCGACCTCGATCCGGCAGGGATCGCGGCCGGCCGGCCGATCGAGGAGATCAGCATCTATTTCGGAAACCCGAGCAGCGACCTTTCATCCGGGCTATCCTACCGGCTGACGGCGGCGGGACTGGAGTTCGCCAACCTCTACCACTTCTTTCACACTCGCGATCAGGCCGAGGCGCTGCGCCAGAAACTCGTGACTTCGGCGCATTTCGACGATGCGGCGGCGGTCGCCGACCGGCTGCTCGCCCCGGAGGGCCTGGGGGTGGTCACCGTGATTGCCAACAAGAGGCAGTCGGACGGCATCTATTACTCGCGGGTGAGGGCGGCGCAGATGGCCGATTTCCTCGGACGGCACGGTTATCCGACGTTGCTGCGAGACTTCGTGACGGCGAACCTTAATCGTCTTGATCATCTCTATTTCGATCTTGGGCTCGATTATGCGATGATCGGGAGCGAGCTGAAGGTGCGCAAGACCGCCATCTACGGCTTTGCCTGAGGGCGCGATGGGCCGCTACGACAATGCCAGCTACGTGTCGGCGACACTGGAGTTCCGGTGCAACCTGCGCTGCGTGCATTGCATGATCGAGGGCACCATGGACCGGCTGCAGCCGGTCTCTGACGCCGAATTCGATCGCGTGCTGGCCAAGAACGAGCGCGACCGCAGCTGGACCGGGCTGGTGATGACCGGCTCGGAGATCACGCTCAGGCGCGACCTGCCGGAACTGGCTCAGCGCGCCCGGGCGGCCGGGTTCAAGCATATCCGCATCCAGACGCACGGCATGCACCTGAGCCGGCCGGGTTATGCCGAAAAGCTCATCGAGGCGGGGATAGACGAGTTCTTCGTCTCGGTTGCCGGGTGCGATGCGGCGACCCATGACGGGATCACCGCGGTCAAGGGCTCGTTCGACAAGATGATGCGGGGGCTCGAGATCATCTCGGGTGTACCGGGCACGGCGATCATCACCAACACGGTGGTGACCGAGCTAAGCTATCGACTATTGCCGGAAGTAGTTGATGCGTTGAAAGGCGTCACAGCTCTCACGCAAATGGAATTCTGGCACTATTTCCCGATGAGCGAGACCGATAACAAAAATTTGCTCGCCGACTATCGGTTAATTATTCCCTACTTGCGAGAAGCCTGCCGGCGTGCCGATGCCCGGGGCGTTGCCGCCGAGATCAAGAATGTGCCGCAATGTCTCCTTGGTGGAGACGACTGGCGGCTGGACAACGGGCAGGCGGCGCTGCTGATTGACCCGGATTTCTGGGTGGAATTCGACAGGAACGGCTTCTATCGCTGCCCGCACCGGGCCAGCTGTAACTCCCGGGCCTGCCTCGGTCTGACCGAGGCTTACGTCGCCAGATTCGGCGACATGGCGGCCGATCTGCGACCCTACGCGATCCCGGCTTAAGTACTCGCACGTAGTACGGACTTCCGTCACGACATGAAGTTGTGTCGATTGTGACGAGAATGCGTGTTGAATGTGTCCCGTCACATTGTTAGGCATAGGTTTGTAAATCGCTGCCAGGGGCGTCAGCCTGGAGCCGAGGGGGACGCACTTGGCAAAGCAGTTGCTGATCTATGAAACCGCCACGCCTGTAAACCGGTCGCGGCACGGTGGCCTGTCGGTAAAGACGGGCAACGATTACTCGTTTTCCGTCGGCGTGAACTCGGTGCCGTTGATGGTGGCCGAATTCGCGCAAGTCGCCAATGACATGACGATTGTCTTTGCAGGGCAGGGGGACGAGATCATCCCGGCCGTGCTGCTGGGCGTACGGGAGAACGAAAACCTGTTCGTCGATGCCGAGGGCAAATGGCTGGGCAAGTACGTCCCCGCCTTCCTGCGTCGCTATCCCTTCGTGTTCTCGTCGAGCGATGATGGTGAAACCTTCACGCTGTGCATCGACGAGTCCTTCGAGGGGGCCAACAATGACGGGCGCGGAGAACGCCTGTTCGATGCCGAAGGCGAGCAAACGCAGTATCTGCGGGGGGTGCTCGGTTTCCTTCAGGCCTACCAGGTGCAATTCCAGCGCACCAAGGAGCTGACGAGGCGTCTGCGCCAGCTCAACCTGCTGGAGCCGATGCAGGCGCAGTTCACGCTGCGGGGCGGCCGTAACCTCATGCTTTCGGGCTTTGAGGTGGTCAGCCGCGATCGGCTCAAAGGGGTGACGAGCGACCAACTCGCGACGCTGTTCGCCTCCGAAGATCTCGAGCTCATTTATCTGCACCTGCAGTCGCTGCGAAACCTGCAGGCGACGGCGGAGCGGCTCGGGATTGCCTCGGAGACGCCGACCGCGCCCGAGCAGGAGACTGCTGCCTGACCATCTCGAACGTCCGCGGCTTTTAGCGGACGCGGGTTTCCACGGGGCGATCCCCGGACTGTAGCGGAACCCTGACGGAACCTCGCGCCGGCCGGTGCGGGGTTCGAACGCGTAGTGCGTCATAGCGTTACAAATCGGTGCGTCTGAGCGCCGGTCCGAGGGCAAGATGGCATATCCGTTCCGTTCCGAAGGCATTTTCGGCCGCCCGACGTCGCACCGCAAGGTGCGGCTCACCACGGCGCTGAAGGACAGGCTGGCGCGGCTGCTCCGCCGCAGCCGGACGGATCGGCAGCTCGCCGAACGCGTACGCCTCGTCTTCGACTCGCTGGAGCCGCGCCTGCTGCTCAACGGCGACCTGACCGTCAACCTCTCGACCGACAACCCGAGCCAGGATCATGAACTGCTGGTCCGGCTGGTCGAGGAAATCCAGACCACCGAATCTGGCAGCGTGACCGTCAAGCGCGTCGAGATCCTCGACCAGGCGCAGGGCGGCAAGGTGCTTGCCTTTGGCGACCTGAGCTCGATCACCTCGATCTCCATCACCGGCGGCGCGGGCGACGACAGCCTCAGGATCGACGAGGATTCCTTTGGCACCAACGGGCTGCCGGGCACATTCAGCTTCAATGGCGGTCTCGGCAACGACAAGCTGATCTATGACAGCTCGGACGCGACGGCCTGGTCGATCACCGGCGAGAATGCCGGCAGCGTCGACGGCCAGCGGGTCGATCTCACCTTCATCGGCGTCGAAAATCTCGAAGGCGCTGACGGCAATGCCGATACTTTCACCTTCGCCAACCCGGGCAAGATTACCGGGGTGGTCGACGGCGGTTATGGCGGCAACGACACCGTCGTCTATTCGGGCGGTCTCAGCGCCATGGCGGGCACGGGCCTGCTCGGCGCCAACGGCTCGGGCTCGGTCGGGCTTTCCAACAGCTCGACGCTGACGTTCGAGAACATGGAGCCATTCGCGGTCGGCGGCGGCATCCAGGTCATCGACCTCAGCGACGTGATCAGCTCGGCCGGCAACAAGAATGTCTCGGTGCAGAGCGGTGGGGCCAATACGCTGCGCGTCGTCACCAATGGCGGCACCAATAACGACTACACGATCACCGGCCAGACGTGGCTGTATCTGGGTGACAGCGCCAACGTCACCACCATCGCCTCGCTGCCGTCCAATGCCAGCTTCTCGCTGATGGTCGATGGCGGCGAGGAGATCGTCGTCAACTCGATCATCAATGTGGGCGGCAATCTCGGACTCAGCGCCGAGGACATCAATATCGGCTCGTCCGCGGTCATCACCGCCGACGCCATCGACATCCGTGCGGTCGACTGGTCGCGTATCGCGATCGACGCCAGCAACGCCAATGCAGATGGCGACAACAACGCGGCGACGCTGAGCGTGGCGGCGGCGGCTTCGGCCACGGTGACGTTGAACGGTTCGCTGAACGCCACCGGCGCGGTAAAGGTCGCCTCGATCGCCTCCAACACCGTGCGCTCGCACGGCCAGGCGGCCAGCACCCTGCGCACGATTTCGACGACGCTGACCAATACTTCGACAGTGGCGGTCAACGCTGGCGCTTCGATCAGCGGGCAAGCGGTTTCGATTACGGCCGATACCGATGTCGACGTCGACGTGATGCTGACCGAGGTGCAGATCCCCGGTTTCCTCGGGCTTGCCGAGATCACCATCCCGACCACGGTGTTCACCACCAGTGCCGTGCTGCCGGGCACCCCGCAGATCCAGGTGCCGCAGGGAATTTTCGACATCATCCAGGCGATGGGCGCCACGATCAGCTCGATCGACCAGTATTTCACCGAGCTGCTCGAAGCCGGCGTCATCGCGATGGATGACATCCGGATGCTGATGGAGAATTTCGGCAACGTCGTCGATTTCCAGAACGCCAAGGTCGAGGCGGACGTCAACGTCACCAACACCACGTCGGTAACCGTGTCGCAGACGGCCACGGTCTCGGCGGTCAGCGGGGCCGGCACGATCAATATCGCGGCGACCGACAGCACGCTGGTGCGCGACACGCTGCAAACCGAGATCGACGCGTTCCTGCCCAAGCTGCAGACGGTCGTCGTGTTCTCGGCGATCGATTCCGATACGCTGGTCAACCGCACGACCTCGGTGAATGTCGGCCAGCAGTCGGGCACCGTCTCGACCCGGCCGAGCGTGCTCGCCGCCTCCGGGCAGGTCAGCATCACGGCGACCAGCCAGGGCGACATCCGCGACGAGATCATCTCGAATGCGCTCGGTTCGGCGACCAATGAAGCCAACGAGAGCACCACGGTGCTGGTGCGCGGCGTCACCATCGCCAATGGCGCAGGCGCCGTCGGCGGGCTCGCGATCGCGGCCAGGAGCGATACCTACTACACCTCGACCAGCCTCGATTCCGAGAACGAGGTGATCGGCGCGACTTCGGCCACCCTCGATGAATCGGTGGTTCTGGCCGGCGCCGGTGGCGTGAGCATCAACGCGACCGACACGTCGACCGTGTTCGCCTATGCGACGCCGTTCCAGCCGGCGCTCGACCTCAACGGGGCCGAGCCGGACCCGGTGGTCAAGAAGCACATCGCGCGCGTCTCGGTGATCAACCAGATCCAGAAGGACACGATCGCGGCGCTGACCGCATCGAGCGTGAACGCCGCTGGCGACGTAACGGTCACCGCCTTCAACGGCACCACGGCCACCGTCTTTGTCCATTCGGTGCCGCTCGAGGAAGACGGGGATATCGACCCGACCGATCCGACCACGGCCAAGAAGGTGATGGGCGGCTTCCTCGCCGCCAATATCGTCAATGGCTCGACCACGGCCAAGATCCAGGGCGGCACGGTCACGACCACGGCCGGCGGCGACATCAAGGTCGAGGCGACCGACGACAGCTTCCTCGATGCCACGATCTTCATGAATGTCGAAGGCAAGGGCATCACCGGCAACAAGCTGCTGAAGCAGCTCAAGGGCGGCTCGAAGTCGACCGGCTTGATGGAGACGATGAACATCATCGGCTTCACCATCGGCGGCGGGCCCGAGGTCAACGGCAACACGCTCGCCTTCCAGAAGGCGACGCTGGATGCGTTGCTGGGTACGGAGTTCTTCCAGGACGAGACGCCGGTCGCGGTTTCCGCCTCGATCGTCGACAGCGCGGTCGTCGCTGCCGGGGCGCTGTCGGTCACTGCGCTCTCCAAGGGCGTGGTCAACTCGACGGTTTCGAGCTCGTCCAAGCAGTCCTCGGATGTCGGCGTCCTCAAGACCTCGGCCAAGGTGACGGGCGCTGCCGTCGCCAACAACCAGATCAGCCGCTCGGCCACCGCGACCATCGACGGGGTGAGCGACAAGTCCGTCGCCGCCACCGGCGCGCTGACGGTCGAAGCGACCGACGACACGCGCATCAACGCCAATGTGAAGCTCACCGGCTCGGCGATCGCCAGCACCGATGGCGGCCTCCACTCGCTCGAGCGCTTCCTCGAGTTCGGCCTTGCCAACACCGTCGAAGGCATTCTCACCGGGCAGGATACCTCGACCCGCGGCATCACCATGGATACCGAGCGCACGCTCGGCGACGGGCTCGTGCAGCCGGTCGGCTATGGCACGGTGGTCGGGCTCGACTACCAGAAGGTCACCGACAAGAAGACGCCTGTGACGGTTACGCAGGGCGAGATTCTGCTGGTCTCCGAGCTCGGCAGCCAGGGCAAGCTCTACCAGTATGTCGGGCCGGGTACGCTCACCATCACCGACTGGAAGTCGGTCAGCCCGCAGACCGATTTCTCCAACGAGAGCCTGTGGAAGGCGATCAAGGGCGAACCGGGCGACACCTATACCTATCTTGGTGCCGACAATCCGACGCTTGACCTCACCGAGGTCGATTTCACCGACAAGGACCTGTGGAAGCAGGACCTCGACTATTCGATCCTCACCGAGCAGTACAACCTGCGCTCGGTCGGCGCCGGAGCCACCGGCGCGGTAGTGGCGCTCAACGACATTCGCGGCGGCGCCACGGCGCTGCTGACCCGCGCCGACGTCGACGCGGCGAGCGTTGCAGTCACGGCCAAGTCGGTCGGCGAGATCGACGCCAATACCGACGTGCTCAACGAAGTGCAGGGCGGCGGCGCGTTCGACGAAAAGCGCGTGCTCAAGAAGATCGCGCCCAGCGGGGTCAAGGGCTTCATCTTCCAGAAGCTGCTCGCCGGCGGCTCGACCAAGGCGCAGAGCGGCATCATCTCGACTAACCTGATTCAGGGCGAGACTTCGGCGAAGATCGTCGATGCGACGCTGGGCGATGTGGCCGACAAGATCGGCGACGTGACCGTCAGCGCCGACAATTCGTCCAAGATCAATGCCGAGAACTCGGCGATCTCGACGGGCGTCGGTGCCAAGAAGATGCAGGCGCTGCAGATCGCCAACAACACGATCGGCTGGGAACGCAGCAACGTGCTGTTCGATTCCGTCGAGACGCTGCTGGGCGACCTGGTGGACGATTCCGCCGAGCTCGCCGGCGCCACCGACGTGCAGCTGAGGAAGCAGAACCCCTACGACGTCACCGCCACGATCGAGGATTCGGTCGTGCAGTCGTCGGGCGACGTGCTGGTCGAGGCGCTGTCGGAAGGCCTGATCACGGTCGTGCTCGACAACAAGGCCTCGGCGGCCTTCCAGTCGCTGGCGCAGACCAAGTCGGCTTCGCTGGCCCTCGCCATTGCCGGCAACAAGATCGCCAACAGCGCCACCGCCTCGATCGATGGCGGCTCGGTGACGGCGGCCAGCGTTGATGTGCATGCCGAAAACTCGGCGATCATCGACACGCTGACCAATGTCGGCGCCGACAACCAGACGGCGACCACCTACGGCACCGATGTCCTCAGCGACATCATCAGCGCCGTGGTCGACGACTACAAGTACACGACCAAGTCGGGCACGCCGGGTTCGGCGCCGGGCAGCGCGCCGCTGACGCTGGGCGACCGGGTGCGGGTCGAGACGCCCGAAGTCGATCTCGACGACCTGATCCCCGATGCCAGCATCAACATCGTCGCGGGCGACCGCGTGATGAGCGATGGCATCGTCTATCGCTATACCGGCGGCGGCACGCTGACCTCGCTGGCCGGCATCGACTTCGCGACGGATGCCAACTGGACCGCGACCGTGGGCCAGCCGGGCGACGTCTACGAGTTCATGGGCGCCGACGCGACGAACATCAATCTCGCGACCGCCAACTTCAACGATTTCGGGTTCTGGAAAAAACTCAACACCGACGCCATCGTTCCGGCGGCGCTGGTGCAGACGGGCCTCCTCGCCAAGTTCGGCGGCGACAAGGAAACCAAGAAGTTCATCGGCACGGGCAGCTCGGCCAAGGGCGGTATCTTCGGCCGCAACCAGATCGATGCCTATGTGAAGGCGCAGGTGGTCGAGTCGACCATCAATGCAGCGGGCGCCGTTTCGGTCACGGCCGACCAGGTGGCGACGATCAAGGCCACCGATATCAGCGTCATCAAGTCCGAGAACTCGACGGACGGCAATGCCGCGAGCGCCATGGGCGGCGTGTCGGTGTCCAACACGATCCTGGGGACCACGCTCGCCACGGTGACGGATTCGACGATCACCAAGGGCACCGGCGCGGGCAATGACCTGACGGTCGCCGCGACCAATGCTGCGGTGATCGATGCCACTGCGCTCAGCCAGATCGCCTCGACCGGCAAGGCGATGAACGCGGTGATCGCCTTCAACGCGATCGGCTGGAAGCCGCAGAACCTGTTCTTCGATACGGTCGACGCCATCATTGGCTCGCCCGAGGTGGCTAAGGCGATCGGCAACGAGATGCCGTTCTCGACCACCGCGTCCATCCTCCGCTCGGATGTCGACGTGGCCGGCTCGATCGCGGTGACGGCCGAGAACTCGGCCGAGATCGACGCGCGCACCGGCAACGAGACCAAGCAGGAATGGGAGAACCCGTTCGGCGTGGTGGCCAAATATGGCGCCAAGGGCATGGCGGCTGCAGCGCTGCTGACGATGAACAAGGTCAGCGCCGGCGCAGAGGCCTATATCGACAATACCGGCACTACCGGCAAGCAGGTCGAGGCCGACGAGTCCGTACTGGTCCAAGCGGACAACAACGCCAAGATCTCGGCCAATATCAAGGTGGTGGCGACTGCGCTGCCCTCGAACACGATCTCGGCCATCACCGACATGGTGGGCGGCATCGCCGACCGGCTGGGCGCGGGCGACTATGAATACACCACCCGCTCGGGCGAGCGGACGATCCACACGGGCGACAAGGTCCGCGTGGCGCTGCAATACCTCGATGCCGAAGTCGATCTCGACGCCGCGCTGCCCGATGCACCGCTCAACCTGATCCAGGGCGACCTGGTGGAAAAGGGCGGCCAGATCTACCGCTATCTGGGCACCGATCCGATCACCCAGAATACAGGCATTACGCTCACCGACACGACCAAGTGGCTGCTGCTCGACGTCAATGCGGGCGAAGTTTACGAGTATATCGGCACGGCCGACCTCGTCGATGCCGACCTCACGACGGTCAACTACGGCGATATCACGCTGTGGAAGCAGCTGAGGACGTCCGACTACAAGGACATCTTCTTCCCCAACCTCGGGAACATCCAGACCACCAACGCCAAGGCGATCGGCCTCTCCATCGCCTATAACGATGCGCGCGGCGACGCCAAGGCGTCGATCAAGAACGCGGTGGTGGATGCCGACGGCGCCGACGATGGCGATGTCATCGTCTCGGCCACCAACGCGACCCAGATCCTCGCCTACTCGACCAACACTGTCTCGGCAGCGGGCGGTAGCGGCATCGACGGTTCGGGCAAGGTGCTCGGGCTCGCCGGCCAGATCGTCACCAACGTGGTGCTCGGCAAGGCCGCGGCGCTGATCGATTCCTCGGCCATCACCGCGGCAGGCGACGTCCGCGCGCTCGCCAGCAACGAAGCGGCGATCGACGCGCGCAATTACAGCTCGGGCGTGTCGGGTGCGACCGCGGTCGGCATCACGCTCGCCTTCAACTCGGTGGGCTGGAACACGCAGAATATCCTGTTCAACGCCATCGATACGCTGGTGGGCGCGAACTATATCGCGGGCGACAGCGGCTTCGGGCTCGAGAACAGCGCCGACGCGACGGCAACCGTCAATGGCGGCACGATCGACGCCAAGGGCAGCATCACGGTTTCGGCCGAAAACATCGCGCAGATCAACTCGACCGTGTCGAACACGGCGCAGACCACGACTTCGGCGCTCTATGGTGCCTCGGGCGCGTCCTACGGCATCGTGCTCTCGGGCAACAAGGTCAGCGGCAAGGCGACCGCCACGATCCAGCAGGCCAAGACCGCGGTCGGCAAGGATATAAAGGCCGGCACGGGCGTCGTCGTTACTGCCACGGACGAGAGCGGCATCTACTCGAACACCAAGCTTGTGGCCGAGACTTCCGTCACCAATGATGCCGGCGTCGGCGTCATCCAGGAGACGATCAACGACCTGATGGGCGCCGACTACGACACGGTAGCCGATGCCTCGGGCGACAAGATCCGCAACCTGAAGTATGGCGACCGCATCCGGCTGGACGACAGCTATGGCTCGCCCGCTATCGACATGCACACGGGCATCGACCCGCACAATGTCGACATCGCCCAGGGCGAAGTGATCGCGCTCGAGCCGGAAGGCGACGAAGAGGCGGTCAAGTACATGTATGTCGGCAACCTTGCCGTCTATACGATCGCCGATGTCGATGCGGAAGACTTCGACAGCGCGAACTGGGTGAAGGTCGGCGGCGATGCCGGCGCGATCTACACCTACATGGGCACCGCTGAGAGCGGCGAGGACACCGACCTCACGACGCTCGATTTCACCGATCTCAACTTCTGGAAGAAGGATCCGGCGACCGAGATCCTGCTGCAGGACCTGAACCTTTCGGTCGCGCCGTCCAAGTCGATCGGCGCCCTCGTGGTGCTCAACGACGTGCGGGGCGGGGCCAAGGCGTCGATCGATAGCGCCGAGGTCGAGGGCGGCACGGGCGACGTGGTGGTGAGCGCCAGCGAGTCGGCGACGCTCACGGCCACGGCCGACAGCGCCATCGCGGCGATTGGCGGCAACTCGCTGCCGTCCAACACTTTTGCGCCCAATCCCAAGCCGGGGCCGGACGGCACGACCAAGCCGCCAAAAGACACGGTGCTGGCCATCAACGGCACCATCGCCACCAACCTCGTGCAGTCGAGCGCCGTGGCCGAGATCACCAACTCGACGGTGACTGGGCAGGGTGGCGCGACGGTCGATGCTGTCAACGACGCCGAGATCATCGCCAAGACGATGGCGGCGGCCTCGACCAGCGGTGGCGACACCGCAGGCGTCGTGCTGGCCTTCAACTCCGTGGGCTGGGAACCGCAGAACGTGCTGTTCAACGGCATCGACGCGATCCTGGGCGATGACGTGCTCGCCGACGACGCGTTCGGGCTGCAGAACCCGGCGATCGCCGATGCGCACATCACCGGCAGCACTATAGACATCACTGGCGACCTGACGGTTTCGGCCGACAACACCGCCAGGATCGATTCCGAAGTCAGCAACGAGGCAACGTCCTCGACCGTCTCGATCGCCGGCACCGACGGCAAGGCGCTCGGCTTCCTCATCGCTTCCAACAAGGTGGCGGGCGGCGCCAAGGCGACAATCGACAATACCGGCGCGGCCGGCGCAACGATCAAGGCCGACAACGTCAACGTCACCGCCAGCGACGATGGCGAGATCATCGCCACGGGCGACATCAAGGCCATTGCCGAGATCAAGAACGACTATGGCCTCTCCATCGCGGCCAACGTCATCCAGTCGCTGATCGAGAGCTACAGGTTCACCACCAAGTCCGGCGCGCAGGTGCTGAACTCGGGCGACCTCGTCTATATCGGCGACGACTATCCGATCGAGAGCGAGCGCGGGAAGCTCTACCGCTATAGCGGCCCCGACGGCACGACGGTCGACCTGTCGGGCAACATCACGACGAACGCCAGCTTCTCCGAGTTCAACTCGAGCAAGGCGTTCGAGATCATCAACACCCTGATTCCGAGTCTCGCCGGCGGCAGCGCCACGGGCGTCGGCGCCATGGCGATCCTCAACATCGTCGAGGGCGGCTCGGAAGCGCTGGTGACCAACGCCGACCTGACGCTGGGCGGCGATCTCAACATCACGGCGGCCAAGACCGGGCTGATCGATGCTGATCTCACGGCGCGCGTCGAAGTCACCGGCGGCACCGCCGCCAAGTCGAAGTCGATCGCCGTCAACGCGGTGATCGCGACCAATAACGTCGTCGGTACCTCGAGTGCGAAGCTGCTCAACAGCGCCGTGCATTCGGCCGACAACCTGTCGACCATCGCGACCAACAGCTCGACCATCGAGGCGACACTCGATGCCGACACGATCTCGAAGCAGACCTCGGTGGGGGTAACGCTGGCCTTCAACTCGGTCGGTGTGCAGAACCAGAACTTCCTGTTCAACACCGTCGATGCGCTGGTCGGCACCGACCTCGTCGGTGTCGTCCAGGGTGCGGCGCCGCTATCGACCGTGGCGCTGATCGACAACACCACGATCGATGCCAGCGGCAACCTGAACGTCGAGGCGCATGGCGACCAGACGATCAATGCCGAGATTTCCAGCCTGGTGCGCACCATGCGCATCGGCAGCGGCAGCGCGACGAGCATCGGCGCCGTCATCGCGCTCAACCGCGTCAACTCGACCGTCAGCGCCACCATCAGCAACGCGGCGACAGTCAGCTCCGACGGCAACGTGGTGGTCGATGCAGACAACACGGCCGATATCATCTCGACGGTGATCCAGCCGGTGATCGCCCTCGAGCTCGATATCGGCGGCGGCTCTGGCGGGACCAAGAGCTTTGCCATCAGCTTCGTGGTGGCGCGCAACATCATCAACGCCACCGTGGACGCCAGGATCGACGACATCGACGATTTCGATGCCGGCGCGGTGACGGTTTCGGCGGATCAGGCGGCCAAGGTCAACAGCACGGCGGCGGCCGCTGCCATCGCGCTCGGCGTCGGTGTGTCCAGCAGCGCCACCTCCGTGAGCGGTGGCGGTGCCATTGCCAATAACTCGATCCTGGGTAGCGCGGTCGCGACCATCCTCGACTCCTCGATCACGGCCCCGACGGGCACCGTGCTGGTGCATGCCGGCAACTCGGCCGTCATCGAGGCCGAGGTGCTGGCCGCGGCGGTCGGTGTCTCGGGAAGCTTCTCGAGCACCTCGACCGGTGTCGCGATCGGTGCGGCGCTGGCGTTCAACTATATCGGCTATACCGGTTCGGTCACCGACGTGGGCGTCGCCACGCCGCTCAAGACCGAGGCGAGCATCCGCAACTCGACCGTCTCGGGCAAGAAGGTGAAGGTCGAGGCGAATTCGACCGCCAAGATCGAAGGCACCATCGCCGCGGTTGCCGTGGCCATCGGTGCCTCCTCGGGCTCGGCCAAGCAGGTCGGACTTGCCGGCGCCATCGCCGAGAACCGCATCGCGGCGAACACCACGGCGGTGGTCGACGGTGGCGACACAGCAGGCGGCGCCTCTTCCATCACGGTCGGCACCGACGGCATGGAAGTGGCGGCGGTCAGCGACTACGACATCGACGTGACCACTGCCGCAGGCACCATCGCGGCCGCGCTCTCGGGCGGCACTTCGGTCGCCGTGTCGGTTGCTGCCGGCATCGCGCTCAACGACATCAAGGGAACCACCAAAGGCCGCATCGAGGACACCGGCATCACCGGCACGGGCGGCGTATCGGTCAAGGGCGAGGATATCTCCAAGATCAACGCAACCGCCGCGGCCGCGGCAGTTGCGGTCTCCGGAGGAAAGACGGGCCTGTCCGTCAGCGGTGGTGGCGCGGCGGCAGTCAACAAGATCGCGACCGACGTATTGGCGACCATCCTCGAGTCGACCGTCACGGTGAGCGGCGGGGTGTCCGTCAACGCCCATTCGAAGCAGGAGATCGATGCCACGATCGCCGCTGCAGCCTTCGCCGCGGGTTTCGGCAGCACTGGCGTTGCCGCCGCGCTGGGCGTTGCGGGCGCCGAGAATATCATCCGGGGTGACGCGGCGGAGCAGGCGCAGGTCAAGGCGCAGGTCTCGAGCAGCGACATTACGGCCGATGGTGCGCTGGCAGTCACGGCGCTGTCCGAGAATACGGTAGACGCCAGCCTGCTGGCACTGGCGGTGGCCGTCGCCGCCGGTTCGACCGGTGTGGCTCCGGCCGGCGCCGGTGCCGGCTCGCACAATGCGATCAACGTCGATACGTCGGCCTTGATCGACGGGGCGACCAGCGACATCACGGCCGGATCGATCACGGTTTCGGCCGACGACATATCGCAGATCGACGTGGAGACCCTGTCGGCGGCAGTAAGTCTCGCCGCGGGCTCCACCGGCGTCAGCGTCTCCCTCGTCGTTGCCCTGGCCCTGAACGAGATCAACTCGAGCGTCAATGCATCGGTCACTGGCGTTGCGTTACTGCGCTCGACCTCCGGCAACACATCGATCACCGCCAAGCGCGAGGCAACGATAACCGCCAAGTCCTTTGCAGCCACGCTGGCGGCGGGCTTTGGCAGCACGGGCGTCGCCGTCAGCGGCGCCGGCGCCGCGGCCAGAAATGACATCGGCGGGGATACGGTCGCCTCGATTGTCGGTGTGGCCAATGTCGACGTTGCCGGCGGACTGCTGGTCAAGGCCGAATCCAGCTCGGACATCGAGGCGACGATCGGCGCCGTGGCTGCGGCGGTCGGCGTCGGCGGAACGGGCGTGGCCATTGCCGCAGGCATCTCGGCCGCAGAGAACATCATCCGCGGCGGCGAGACGGATCAGGCCCAGGTCAAGGCGCAGATCTCCAGCAGCAACGTCACGGCGGATGGCGCGCTGGAAGTGACGGCGCTGTCCGACAACACGGTCGACGCGACCATTGTCGCAGCGTCCGTGGCCATCGCCCTCGGTTCAACCGGCGTCGCGCCATCGGCGGCGGGTTCGGGCGCCCGCAACGCGATCAATGTCTCGACGGCCGCCCTGATCGACGGCGCGAGTAGCAGCATTACCGGGGGCTCGATCGCAGTTTCGGCGGCCGACACATCCGAGATCGACGTCCTGACCGGCGCAGCGTCGCTGGCCGCCGCGGTGGGTTCGACCAGCGTCGGCATTTCGCTCGCCCTGGCGCTGGCGCTGAACGAAATCAGCTCCGACGTTACCGCGTCGGTTGCCGGCGTTGCATTGCTGCGCTCGACCTCCGGCAATGTGTCGGTCCGCGCCGAGCGCGATGCGACCATCACTGCCGAATCCTACGCGGCATCGTTCGCCGCAAGCTTCGGCTCGGTGGGCGTGGCGGTCAGTGGCGCTGGTGCCGCGGCCGTGAATGATATCGGCGGCGACGTCGTCGCGTCGATCGTCGGCGTTGCCGATGTCGATGTGAGCGGCTCGTTGCTGGTCACGGCCGAGTCGACCTCCGAAATCGAGGCGACCGTTGGTGCGGTGGCCGTATCCGTGGGCGTTGGCGCAGTCGGCGTCGGCGTCGGTATCGGTATTTCGGTTGCCCTCAACACGATCGGCGACTGGGATAATGGCGGCAAGACCTACCAGGAGCTGATCGACAGCGAGGATCCGCTGACCACGGCGGAGCTTGACGATACGGCCGAGGTCAAGGCCTTCATCCAGGGCTCGACGGTCGAGGCGACCGGGGCCGTCGAGGTCAGTGCGACCTCCGACCAGACGATCGATGCCAAGGTTGTCGCGGCCGCGGGTGCGGTTGCGGCCGGCAAGGTCGGTGTCGCGGTGGCGGGCGCCGGCGTGTATGTCGAGAACCTGATCGCGGTCGACACCAGCGCCTACATCGCCGAGACTCCGGCCGCCGGCGGCAACCCTGCCGTCGAAGCGGAGATCGTCGCCGGCAGCGTCGATATCTCGGCCAGCAACACCTCCGACATCACCGCGCTCGCGGGCGCCGCGGCGCTCTCAGCCGGCTTCGGTGCCGTGGGCGTTGCCGTCTCGGTCGGCGTTGCAGTGGCCAAGAATACCATCGATGGCGATGTATCCGCCTATGTCGATGGCGCCGACATCGAGGTGACCGACATCGTCGACCGCCCACCGGCCGGTGATCCGCCGGTGACGCCGCCGCATGCGGCCACGCCGGGCACGATCAACATCTCGGCGACGCTCGACAACACGATTGACGCCACCACTGCGGCGGCCGCGGTTGCGATCAGCGGCGGCGCCGTGGGCGTCTCCGTCGCCGGTGGCGGCGCGGTGGCGCTCAACACCATCCTGGGCAGCGCCAAGGCCTATGCCGAAGAGAGCTCGCTCGATGCGGGCGGCAATATCTCGGTTGCTGCTGACAGTACTTCCGACATCGACGCCGAAATCCTCGCCGTGGCAGGGTCGGCGGCGTTTGGCGGTGTCGGTGTCGCGGCCTCGATCGGCATCGGCATCGCCCGCAACAATATCGGCTACGTCACCAATGGCGCCGACATCATACCTAGTTATGATCCGCTGGAGGTGATGGCCTATCTCGACAATACCAGCGTCGAGACCTATGGCGAGCTGTCGCTGGATGCGAGCTCGAGCGAGACGGTCGATGCGACGGTGATCACCGGCGCCGTGGCGCTGGCCGTCGGTGGGGTGGGCGTCGCCGCAACGGGCGCGGGCTCGGAAACCACCAACCGCGTCGGCGTCGTCACCAAGGCCTATATCTCGGACGATGGCGGCTCGATCGTGGCCGGCGACATCTCGATCGATGCCGATGATACGATCGACATGAGCGCCTACGCCGGCGCCGCCTCGATCGCTGGCGCCACCGGTGCCTATGGCGGCGCGGCCTCGGTCGCCGTGTCGGTGGCCGAGAACCGCACCAACTCGCAGGTCAAGGCCTATATCGAGGACGCGCATGTCACGATCACCGGCGCGGTGGCCGTGGATGCGCTCGGTTACCTGGTGCGCGACGAGGACAACCTTCGGCTGTTCGCGCTCGATACCGGTCTCGTGGACATCAAGGCCAACAGCGCCACCACGCTCGATGCAGTGGCCGAGCTGGCTTCGGTTGCGGTCAATCTCAGCATCGGGCCGACGCTCTCGGGCGGCGGCGCGCTGATCGTCAACAATGCGAACGCCACCACCGACGGCTATGTCGAAGACAGCACCGTGCTCGTCAACGGCGACATCACCATCGAGGTCAATACCGACGTCACCACCTGGGGCACCGGCCGGGCGCTCACCGTCGCGGCGGGGCTGTTCAGTCTCGCCGTCTCGGGCATGGACGCGCAGACCGACGTCGTCATCACCAATCGCGGCCGCATCGATGGCTCGCATATCGAGGCCGACGATGTCGATGTCTCCGGCACGGCAACGCCGCAGGCGAGCGCGTCCACCGAAGCGGCGACCGGCGGCGTGCTGGCGGTGGGCGTTTCCAAGGTCGATACCGACGTCACCGTTACCTCGGTGATGAGCGCGACGGGCTCGCAATTCACGGTCGGCGACCTGTCGCTACGGGCCTTCGAGGCACGCGCTTCCGACACCGCCAACACCGCCTATGCCTCGGCACAGGGCATTGTCGGCGGCCTGATCGGCACCGACGCGACCGTCACCAATGCCGACCATGTCGGCACCATCTCGGCGCTGATCGGGGCCGGCACCAGCATCGTCGCCGCCGGCACGGTGTCGGCCACGGCGCGGAGCGACAACCGCCAGCGCGCGGCCTCCGACAGCGCCGCTTTCGGGCTCGTCGCCAGCGGCGCCACCAAGGCCTATGCGAGCTCGGATTCCGACACGCTAGCCAGCGTTGCCGCGGGCGCAATCATCACCGCCGGCGACCTGCAGCTCAAGGCGAGCGGCAACGACGACAACTCGTCCTCGGCCAGCCCCGGCGCGGGCGGCCTTGTCGGCATCGCCGCCGGCATTGCCGACACAACGGCCAATGTCAGCTCGACCGTGGCGATCGGCAACGGTGCGAAGGTCACGCTCATTGCCGATGATCTCGGCGACGCCGATCCGAACACCGGCCCCAAGGGGTCGCTGCAGATGCAGTCGGACCAGAACACGCTCGCCAACAACGAGATCAAGACCAGCGCCTATGGCGCGATCTCGGGCTCTGGCGCCTCGGCACGCAACGACGTCAATGCGGACAGCACGGCCCGCTTCGGCAACGGCGCCATCATCAAGGCCGCCAATATCGATGCGCTGGCGGCAAACCATTTCCGCAAGAACAATATCGGCACCAATATCGAGGGCAGCTCGGGCGGGGCCATCAACGCGGCCGGCGTCGAAAGCCGCACGGACCTGCGGCTGAACACGCTGACCGTGGTGGAGGACAATGCCTCGCTGACGGTCGCCAACGCAGCGCCGGAGGACGGCGGCATCTCGCTCGCCACCTTCAACGACATCTTCTACCACGAGAGCATCGCCTATAAGGGCGGCGGCGTCGGCTCGGGCATCGGCGCCTCCAGCACGCTCGACACCACCGACGATTCCGGCGAGGACCGCGACAACGGCAACGGCATCTTCGGCACGGTGCAGATCGGCTCGAACCCGCTCACCACGGCCGACTCGAACGTCGTCCTCAAGTCGACCGGCGATATCCAGTTCGCCGCCAACAGCAAGACCGACGCGACGGCCAAGGTCAGCGTCGACAACTATGGCGGCGTGACCGTCTCGGTCGCCAACTCGGTGCTCAAGATCAATCCGGTGCACCAGATCACGGTGGGTGGCGGAGCCGAGATCACGGCGCTGCGCGATGTGCGCATGCTCACCGGCATGGCCGCCAACATGACGCGCGACCAGCACTCGCTGGCGACCTTCTCGGATACGCTGGCCGGCAGCGTGATCCCGATCGACTCGATCCAGGTCGACAGCATCCTGTTCATCACCAACCACATCGACATCCTGGGCGGCGCCACGGTGCTGACCGGTGGCAATGTCGAGCTGTTCGCCGATACCGACGCGCTCGCCAACATTACCTCGCAGGGCAAGACCCGGAACTGGGCGACCGCGATCGGCGATGCGATCAACAGTGCGCTGGGCGGCGCCGAAACCTATACCAGCAATGGTGGTTCGGCCTCCGAGGCGGTGGTCAACGTCGATGGCACGGTGCGCACCGGCCTCAACCGCGTGGTCAACATCGTCATCTCGAACCTGCGCGACACCAACCCGGATCCGGAAGTGTTCGATCCGGCCGTGGATGTCACGCTCAACGGCGAGCTGATCGGCGAGGACAGCCCGGTCAGCGTCAAGATCGGCGATGCGCCGCTCGCCTCGAACTATCTCAAGGACCTGGCGACGGCGCAGGAGCAGCTCAGCCGCTACCAGAACGATGCGGCCCTCAAGGCCTTCTGGGAGAAGGAAATCCAGCGCCTGATCAAGGAACTGGTGTTCCTCGGTCTCGCCGAAGTGCAGACCGCGCCGGGCGGCCAGCAGGTGGTGCTGCCGATCCAGCGCGATGTGCTGACTGCCGCGGTCAACAAGATCCACGCCGCCGCCGGCTATATCCTCGTCATCGCCGATGTGCTGCAGGGCGACGGCGTGCTCGATGCGCCGGGCAATGTCGAAGTCACCATCACCAACACCACCGAGGCGTTCCTCGACATCAAGGGGATCACCATCCCCGAGAATAATGGCGGCGTGTTCTTCAACGGCTTCCAGAACGAGGTGTCGAAGGCGGCCGATCCGAATGCGGCCATCGCCGCGATCAACGCAGAAAATATCGGCGCCAAGAACGACGAGGAAGATACTGCCTACGATCACACCTGGACGGCGGGACCGGCTGCCTTCACCGTAACCCCGACCACAGGAACGGCGGTCGCGGCCTCGATCACCATCGAGAACACCTGGCAGCGCGACAGCACGAGCAAGGTCTGGCCCGGCATCACGATTTCGGGCGACATCAACGCCGTTACCGCCGATGTGCTGATCGACAACCATGTCGGCTCGGGCGACATCACCATCAACGCCGAGATCACCAGCGCTTCGCTCGACGTGATCACCAACGGCTATGTGCTGATCGACCTGCCGCCGGGCAGCATCTACTACTCGGGCGGCAACCCGTACGCGGCCTGGAAGCAGATATCGGCCGATGGCGGTGTCGGCACCGTCGCCGATGGCGACGCGACCGCCGAGCTGCTCAAGGGCCCGAGCTCGGGCATCCAGGCCAACCGCATCTCGATCAGCGCCGAGTTCATCGATCTCAACGGCTATATCCGCTCCGGCCAGGCCGACTACAACCTGGTGCTCGACGCCACCGTCGAGCAGGAAATCAAGGATATCGAGAAGAGCGGCGCGACCGGCCAGGTGCTGATCAAGAGCGCCAATGTCGGCGATGCGTTCAAGGCGTATTGGGACACCAAGACCAAGCAGATCGTCATCGAGGAATTCCGCGTCCCGGGCGGCTCGATCACCATCACCGGCAACCTGATGAACACCGGCAACGGTCTCATCGAGGCGCTGGGTGGCTATGTGCACCTCAAGGTGACCAACAATACCAACCGCGACCTGGTGATCCGGCGTATCGACGTCACCGATCGCGGTGCCGGTACGATCCGGCTCAACGACAAGGCCAAGGCCACCGACGGCGGCTACCTGCAGACCTGGTACCAGATGGAAGACGACGGCACGGTTACCGTGCGCACGTCGCGCTTCGATCTGCAGAACAGCAATCCGGGTGGGGCAGGCGACGCCAATGGGCAGGTCACCTACACGCGCAACTATATCGAGAACGTCGGGACGCGCACCGAGCAGTTCGGCGTCAACACCGACGGCGACAGCTACACCGAAGACTTCGTCTACAACCCCCGTGAAGGCTGGCGCTTCAACTGGACGGTGGGCAAGGTCACCGAGAAGCTGACCACCAATATCTACACCACCTCGGCGTGGCTCGGCATCGACGCGCTGGCGCTCGATCCGGACGACATCACCTCGACGCGCACCCGCATCATCGGCCAGCCGACGCTGATCGACAGCTCGGTCTACTTCGTGTTCGACCAGGGTGACGCCGACAACGGCGCCGGCGGCGACGACAACCACGAGTGGTCGGACACCTCGTTCGCCACCACAGCGCCGGTCAAGACCTACAAGGACCTGCCCACGATCAGCCACTGGTACGGCACCAAGGACTATCGCAAGCAGGAAGATATCCTCGAAACGATCCAGACCAACGGCACGCACTCGATCGAGGCTGACCGCCCCGTCACCATCCGGTTCACCGGCTATGACGAGGCCCGCGTCGAGATCGACTCGAACGGCGCCGGCCAGGTGCTGATCGAAGGCGGCATCTACAACGATACCGGCCTCACCAAGATCTCGTCCGAGAACAATATCGACACCACCAACGAGAACGCCGTGATCCAGGGCGTGCGGGTGGAACTGTCGGCCAGGAACGATATCGGCGCCGACCATATGAGCGGGGCCGAGGCGACCGGTGGCTCGATCGAGAACATCAAGCCGCTCAACATCGATCTCGTCGACACCTACCCGGACGACTACAAGGGGCTCGGCATCGGCGCGCCGACCTACGCGCAGCTCACCGCGAGCTCGGCGACCGGCGGCGTCTACATCAACGAGATCAGCGGCGACATGTCGGTGGTTTCGGTCACGGCCAGCCAGGGCGACGTGGTGCTGATGGCGCATGGCGGCATCGTTGCCGCGCAGACCGGCCCCAGCACCTTTGCGTCCGGACTCGTCACCGGCAATTCGATCGACCTCATCGCCGACCGGTTCTCGGCGCTGGGTGTCGCGCCGGCCGACGGCGCCGTGGGCGGCATTGGCCTCGGCGAGTCGCGGCCGCTGCTGATCAACTCGGGCGTGCTTGCAGAACACCGCGTCACCATGAGCGCGGTCGGCAACATCGCGGTCCGGGAGACGCAGGGCGATCTCAAGCTCATCGCAGCCGAGAGCAAGGGCGACATCTACATCAAGGTCGACTCCGGCTCGCTGATCGATGCCGATTTCACCATCGAGAAGGACGTGCGCAGCTACCAGCAGCTGCTGAACGGGTTGTGGACCGACCTGCAGCTCACCGACGGCACCGGTGCGCAGCAGAAGATCGAGGACACGCTTACCGGCTATGAAAGCTGGAAGCGCAGCGAGTACCAGGCCTACTGGAAGCTCAAGAGCCAGTTCGACGGCACCAGCGTCAAGCTGAGCGCGGCCGAGGTCGCCTACTACGAGGCACTGTACAGCACACCGCAGGAAGCGGCCGATGCGATCGCTGCGCTCGAAGGGCTGCGCACCGACCAGTACCTGCAGCTCGAGACGATCTACGAGAGTTACGGCGACATCCAGCGCACCGATATCGATGCGGCGTACGCCCAATACTGGGCCTATCGCACGGCGCAATCCGATACAGCCGGCGCCATCACGCTGGGCACGGCGGAACGCGACGCGCTGTCCAACCAGCTCGAGACGGAAGCGTTGTTCCTCAACGCCGCGCTGGAGACCCCGCTGGAGGGAACGGAGCTCGACGACTATGTCGCCGACTTCATCGCCGACGGCATCGCGGCCGAGGAAGCCCGGCAGACCGCCGACTATCACGACCTGCACAAGATGTTCGGCCGGCTGGGCGAGACCAGCCAGGCCTGGGACAGGACGGGCCCGAACTACAAGTACCTGTTCGCCATCGGCACCGTGGCCGACGATCTTGTCGGCTCGATCAAGGTGTGGACGGAGCAGGAACTGCTTTTCGCCTTCGGCTCGGGCATCATGAAGCCGGTCACCGATACCGAGACGGTGATCGAGGACAACAATGTCGATGCCGAGGGTGACCTCACCATCGAGACCAGCGGCAATATCGGCAAGGTCGACGGCGAGATGATCGTCGAGATCGGCTCCAACCCGGGCGGGCTGAGCGACGACGAGCGCGTCGCCATCGCCTCGGCCGAGCGGCAGGACATCGTCTACGCCAGCAAGCTCGAGCAGAACGTGGTGGTGAGCTTCGGCAACACCGCGCTGCACGAGGGCACGATCACGCGCTCGACCGGCTGGTCGGGCTACGCCGTCGGTGACTATCTGTACCTCGGCGGCGACACCACCAACGCCACCACCAAGGGCGGCTACTACAAGATCGGCGCCATCAACGGCACGACGGTCACGCTGGTTTATGTCGACAAGCTCGACAGCCAGGGCAACACGCTGCCGCGCACCGACATGCTCGGCATCGAGACCAACCGCAGCGTTACCATCGCGGTCGGTCAGCTCGATCCCAACAACGCCACCAAACCGATCACGCACATCATCGTGTCGCGCCGTGATGACGTGGATGTGGCCGTCGATGGCCTCGTCAACGCCAAGGCGGGCGGCTCGATCTATCTGGGATCCGAACAGACGGTCGAGGTCGGCCGCGTCGAGGCGGGTACGACCGGGACCATCCGGCTCAAGAGCAGCGCGGGCGTGGTCAACGGGCTGGCCGGCACCGAGGTCAACTTCAAGGGCCTCGACATCGTCATCGAAGGCGGCGACGGCGGCATCGGCGTCAACAAGGCGGTTACGGTCGAGATGCTGCCAGGCGGCAGCCTCGTGGCCCGTGCCGACCAGGACGTGAACATCACCGCGCCGACCTCGGACCTGCTCATCGACTCGATCTTCTCGCGCTCGGGCAATGTGACGCTCGTCGCCACCGAAGGCTCGATCCTCGATGCGCTGGGCACCGACACCGAGAAGGTGCGCGCCAACCACATCTCGCTCACGGCCGGCGGCAGCATCGGCACCGAGACCGACGCGCTCGAGATCAACGTCACCGGCCTCTATAGCGGCGATGCGAGCGAGGCCGACAATGTCGGCACCGTGATCGCCACGGCCGACGGCGACATTTCGCTCAAGGAAACCGAAGGCGATCTCAACGTCCGCAAGATCACCTCGAACGCAGGCGATGTGTACCTCACGTCCGAGCTCGGTTCGATCGTCGACGCGGAGTACGCCCCGGGTGGCGCGCAGAGCGGCGCCGACGTCATCGGCAACTCGATCAGCCTGTTCGCCAAGATCGCGATCGGCCAGGCCGGCAACGAGCTCGACATCAACAGCTCGAACCAGGCCAATGGCGCAGTGCGTGCCTTCACCGAGGTGGAGAGCATCTATCTCGCCGAGACCACCGGCGACCTCCGCCTCGACCAGGTCGGTACGCCGACCGAAGCTGCGGGCGACTTCCGTCCGCTCGCCTTCCTCGTGGCGCTGAACGGCAGCATCCTGAACGCGCGCCCGTCCGGCGCGGCCGATCCGCGTAACGTGGTGGCGCGGATGACCTTCATGCGCGCCACGCAGAATGTCGGCAGCGATACGGCGGCGATCGTCACGGAGGTCGGCAATCTCGAAGCCGCCTCGCTTAACGGCTCGACCTGGATCTCGAACCTCGGCGCGCTCGAGGTGGGCAACGTAGTGGCGAGCGCCAGCGGCGTATTCGCCGGCGGTTCGGCCTATATCAAGTCGTCGAGCCCAACGACCGTGACGGAAGACTCGGAGGCCAATGTCGATCTCGAGTTCTGGGCCGAGGACGACAATAACGATAGCGAGATCGGCGTCGACGCGGACCCGGACAACCTGACGGTGGTCTCCGGGGTCACGCTGAAATCGAACACGGGAGAGGTGCGTCTGCTCGCAGGCGATGGTCTCGTGGTCGAAGCGGGCGCCTCGATCGAGGCTGCCACCAAAATCATCATGAAGGTCGACTACCAGAAGGTCGGCCCGGATCCGGACACAGTCGGCGGTTCGGCCGAGCTCTATGGCAGCTTCCGTGCGCCGGTGATCGAGATGCACGGCGCGGCGCAGGATGACAGCATCCTGTTCGACGTCGAGGCGTTGAACGGCGACACCTTCGTCTATGGCGGCGCCGGCGACGATCTGATCACCGTCAACAAGCTCGTGACCATGCACACCCGCGACGGTGCGGATGTCGTGGGCGACTTCCTCAAGGATCCCGTCACCGGCCGCGAACTGCGCGATGAGATCACCATCGACGGCCAGGACGGCAACGACAAGGTGCTGGTCATCGTCGAGGGCGCCAGCTCCGACTACGTGATGAACGTGATCGACACCGGCTCCAAGCTCGACGCGGGCGACGTGCTGCAGGTCGAGGGCACGTCGGAGAACGACGTGTTCCTGATGCGCAAGAACATGATCGCCAACCTGCGCCAGACCGGCAGCGATCCCGATACCTATGCCGATGCGTTCGAGCGCATCAACTATACCGCCGACATCAACGGGCGCGTGATCGTCAACGGCAATGACGGCAACGACGCGTTCTACTTCGACGACAACTCGGCGGTCATGACCGTCGACGGCGGGTTGGGCGACGACAAGTTCCAGGTCGGACAGCTCTTTGCCACGCCGCGTGACGAAGGGGCGATCGAGTCGGTCGAAGATCGGTTCGAGACCACGTCGATCAGCTTCGGCGCCTACCTGTCCAACGGCATCTCGCTGCCGGCGGTGCTCTATGGCGGCGATGGCGAGGATCAGTTCATCGTCTACTCGAACAAGGCCGACCTCCGCCTCGAGGGCGAGGACGGTGACGACGAGTTCGTCATCCGCGCCTTCGCGCTCGAAGGCAGCGGCGACGTCAAGCTCAACGGCGGCGACGGCAACGACAACATCCAGTACAACGTCAATGCGCCTGTCGACATCGACGGTGGCGCCGGCTTCGACAAGATCGTGGTGCTGGGCACCGAATTCGCCGACACCTTCGTCATCACCAAGGATGGTGTCTATGGCGCCGGCCTGATGGTGCGCTACGCCAACGCCGAGGCCATGGAAGTCGACGGCCTCGAAGGGGACGACACCTTCTACGTGCTGTCGACCCCGGCCGATGTGGTCACCACGCTGATCGGCGGCCTCGGCTCGGATACGTTCAATGTGGCCGGCGACGTCACTCAGACGGTCGTCGCCGACAGCGACGGCAACCAGGGCGCGATCACCCATACGGTCACCAGCACCGACTCGCGCTTCAACAACATCTTCGTGCGCGGCCTCGATTTCACCGCGACTGGTTCGACCACCGGCACGGCGACGCTGGATACCGACGACGGGCTGAACGTGCTCGAGAATGGCGGGCTCGCCGCCATCGACACGTACACCCTGACGCTGCCGACGGTTCCGGCGGCCTCGGTATTCGTCACCATTTCGGCAGCCCAGGCTTCGGCCCTGCTGGGCACCCGTCCGGGCGGCCCGGGCAAGACCGTCCTGGTCTCGCGCGATGGCGTCAACTTCTCGGAATCGGTGACGGTCGAGTTCGTGGCCGGCCAGCCGCCGACCACGACCATCTTCGTGATGGCCGAAGGCGACAGCGCCGAGGAAGGCGAAAGCACCGTGGCGATCTCGCACTCGGTGATCACCGCCGACCCGGCCTACGTCGATTTCGCGATCCCGAACGTGATCGTGCGCGTACAGGATGACGATCGCCCCGATGTGCTGATCCTCGAGAGTGGCGGCGACACGCAGGTGTTCGAAGGCGGCACCAGCGATGACTACACGGTCAAGCTGAGCAAGCCGCCGGCAGCCGGCGAGGTTGTCACCGTTACCCTCGCCTCGAGCCCGGGCGTCCAGCTCTCGGCCACGACCCTGAAGTTCGCCCTCGTCGCCGACGCGGGCCAGGGCATCCTCGCCTGGAACGACGCACAGACCGTGACGGTGAGCGTCACCGGCGACGGCATCGCCAACCGCTACCTCACCGACATCACGCACACGGTGACCAGCACCGGTGGCCTCTATTCCGACGTCGAAACGGCGCGCGTCCGCGTGGATGTCGTCGACTCCAACACCGCCGGCGTCGAGATCATCGAAACCGACGGTTCGACCCAGGTTTCTCAGGCCGGCCAGGCCGACAGCTACCAGATGCGGCTGACCACGGCGCCCAACGCCACCGTGCGGGTGGACATCAACACCGAGGGCAAGGCGAAGCCTGTCGTCGTCGATGGCGGTCGCGTGAAGCAGGATGCGGCCGGCTATTATGTCGAGTTCGATGCCAGCAACTGGGACGACCTCGTAACCATCGACCTCGTCTACGATCCGGCCGGCGCGGACTCGGGCGAGGACGACCGAACCTTCACGCCGCAGCCGCATGACCTCGTGTCGATCCAGGGCCCGCTGTTCATCGAAGGCGGTTCGGGTTCGGCGAACCGGTCGATCACGCGCGCCGTCGTGTTGCCGGGCGAGGCCAATGAAGAGGTCACCCGCGAGATCGAGGACGACGATACGCCCGATCTCGACCAGCTGGTGGTGTTTGCCGATACGGTCGAAGCCGACCAGACCGGCCGCCTCAGCGAGAATACCATTACCGGCCTCAACATGCCGGCCGGCGACCTGATCGTCCGAATGGGCGATGGCAGCGAGAAGTCGTATCCGCGCGGCATCACCTACGAGAATGTCGGCATCGTCGAGGTGCTGCTCGGCCAGGGCGCCGATGAATTCCACGTCGACAGCACCGACGCCGAGACGCTCACCGTCATCCATGGCGGCGGCAATTCCGACCACCTGATCGTCCATGACAGCACCGGTCCGCTGGTGCTGTTCGGCGATACCTCGGCCAATGGCGAGCGCTACAGCGCCGTGCAGGGGGCGCCGGACGGCAATGCCTACGCCTTCACCGAATATGGCGACGACATCATCGACGCTTCGGGCGCCAACGGCATCGTCGTGGTCGATGGCAGCGCGGGCGAGGACATCCTCGCCGGCGGCAATGCCACCAGCTTCATCGCCGGCGGTACGGGCAGCGACCACATCACCGGTGGCACGGGGATGAACTGGATCATCGGCGACAGCGCCTTCGACGTGGACTACCTGCTGCGCACCGTGATCATAGACGATAGCGCCACCTCGGCGGCCAAGGACTTCATCACCGGCGGGGCCAATGCCGACGTGATCCTGGGCGACCACGGCCTCATCACGCAGGCCGGTCTTATCGACGGCACCACCACGGCGCTGACCGCAGGCGTGCTCAACATGATGAGCAACCACGACGTGATCCGCGTCGAAACCACCAACACGACCGTGGGTGGCGACGATGAGATCAACGCCATGGGCGGCAAGAACATCGTGCTCGGCGGCACCGGCAACGACATCATCACCGGTGTCGGCGGCACGGACATCCTGTTCGGCGACAATGGTGTTGCCAGCTTCGCCAACGGCCTGCCGACCGAGATCGAGAGCACCGCTCCCGAGCATGGCGGCAACGACACCATCACCACCTATGCGGGTGCGGCGGTGGAGGGGAACCTCCGCAACATCGTGGTCGGCGGTTCGGGCAACGACACCATCGGGGTCGAGGACAGCATCGATCCGGCGGCCGATCCGGGCACCGCGGGCGACGTGATCCTGGGCGATAATGGCTGGATCGTCTTTGACAACCAGGCACGGGTGGAATCCGTCATCTCGACCGCCGTCGACTACGGTGGCAAGGATGTCATCACCACCAGTGCCGGCCGCAACATCGTCATCGGCGGCGCCGACGAGGATGACATCACCTCCGGCGACGAGGCCGACACGATCCTTGGCGACAACGGTGCGGCCTTCTTTGCCGCGGGTATCGCCTTCCGCGTCGAGACCACGTCCACCAACAAGGGCGGCAAGGACAAGATCAAGGCCGGCGGCGGCGAGAATATCGTCTTCGGCGGCATCGGCGACGATGAGATCAGCGCCGGCGTCGGCACCAGCGTCATCCTGGGCGATAACGGCCTCGCGCTGTTCTCGTCGACCGGCGCGCGGCAATTGGTGCAGACCATCGCGCCGGCCGATTTCGGCAACGACACCATCACCATCGTCGACGGCAACCACATCCTGATGGGTGGTTCGGGCACCGACACCATCACGGCCGGCAACGGCAACAACGTCATCGTCGGCGACAACGGTGTCGCCAACTTCGAGGACGGCAAGCTCGTCGCGCTGATCAGCGAGAACGACGTCAACGACGGCGTCGACACCATCCGCGCCGGCACGGGCTTCAACACCATCATCGGTGGCGGCGCCGGCGACGATATCGGCATCGGGGACGGCAACAGCGTCGTGTTCGGCGACTATGGTTATGCCAAGTTCTTCCAGAACAAGGCGACGATGGCCTTCTCGCTGCAGCCCGAACTGGGCGGCGCCGACAAGATCCGCGCCGGCAACGGCAATGCGATCATCTTCGGCGGTGCGGCGGGCGACGATATCGCCAACGGCAATGGCAACAGCACCCTGTTCGGTGACAGCGGCCATGCCGAGTTCGTCGATGGCGTGATCCAGATCGCCTACTCGATCGCCACCGATGTGGGCGGGGCGGACACGATCGTGGCCGGCTCGGGCAACAACGTGGTGTTCGGCGGTGCAGCCGGCGACAGCCTCAAGGTCGGCACCAGTCAGTCCGACCTGCTCGGCTCGGTGCTGTTCGGCGATAACGGCTATGTCGAGTTCATCGATGGCGTGGTGAAGACCGCCTACGCCATCGACCCCGATATCGGCGGCGCCGACACGATCGAAACCGGCGACGGCGACCATCTGTCGATCGGTGGCGCCGACGGCGATACCATCACCACCGGGGCGGGCAACGACATCGTCTTCGGCGACAACGCCATTGTCGAGTTCGGGCTCGTTGCCGGCTCCTCGCAGCTGACGCTGCTGCGCGCCTTCTCCATCGCTCCGACGGCCGGTGGCAAGGATACGATCAGCACGGGGGCCTCGAACGACATCGTCATCGGCGGTACGGATGACGACATCATCCGTTCGGGCGCCGGCGACGACCGCGTATTCGGCGACCATGCCCTGTTCGACATCAGCCTGCCGGAGAACCAGCGCGTCATCTCGATCCTGACCGGGGTGGCCGATGGCGGCGGCAACGACACGATCTATGCCGAAGCCGGCAACGACATCGTGTTCGGCCAGCAGGGCAACGACACCATCGACGGTGGTAGCGGCGACGACGATCTCGTGGGCGGCCACAACGTGGTCGGCGGCGCGGACGGCCATGACACCATCATGGGCGGCAACGGCGAGGACGTGATCCTGGGCGATAACGGCATCATCGGCCGCGTCATGGTCGGCGGTACGAGCTGGAAGGACGCGATCTACAAGCTCAACCCGGCGATTCCGGGTCGCACGCCGGCGCTGATGCGCGAAATCCTGCCGTTCGACCATGCCGACTTCGTCGGCGGCAACGACCGGCTGTATGGCGGTGAAGGCGAGGATCGTATCCACGGCCAGCGCGGCAACGACTATATCTGGGGTGACGGCGGGGTCGACGAGATCGTCGGCGGCCTCGGTGCGGACATCCTGCATGGCCAGGCCGGCAACGACATCGTCCTTGGCGACGAAGGCCAGATCCTGCGGGCGCTCAACGCCGACGGATCGGCCGTGCTGAACTCGGACGGCACCTGGCATCGCGACGTGGTGCTCGAGGAAGTGGCGACGGCGGAAGCCATCGTCCAACTCGCCTCGAATCTTTCGGGCGTCAGTCTGTCGACGGCGGCCAAGCTCCTCGACTATGACGCGCTGCTGGTCGGCGGTCGCGTCAATGGCGACGGCAGCAATGTCGTCACGGGCGGTACCTGGGAGACGATGGCAATCGGGGTGGACCTCGAGCCGGCCTATAACGACATCATCTATGGCGGCGACGGCGACGACGTGCTGTTCGGCCAGCGCGGGGACGACCGGATCGACGGCGATGCCGGCAACGACACTATCTTCGGCGATCGGGCCAGCAACAATGCCGCCTTCGCCACCGATCTTCCGGGCATCGTCAATGCCTACCGGGTGATTGCGGCCGATGCCGCGCTCGGCCTGAACCTGCCGGTATTCGGCGAGCTCGTAGTTCCCGCCGTCAATCTGCTGCCGAGCGAGCTCACGCCCTACCAGCCGCAGCTCGAGGTCTACCCGTGGGCGGCCGGCTTTGCCGGCGACATGGCCGGCCGCAACGCGCTCGATCTCGCGGCCGGTGGCGCCTACAAGCTGCTCGCCGCAGTGATGGGCGATGTCACCAATGCCGGCGACGTCTACGGCGACGACACCATCAATGGCGGCGTCGGTGACGACACGATCTTCGGCGACGATGGCCGGGTCACTGCCGATCAGGGCACCGGCTTTGCGGTGATCGACGCCAACCTCGCCGGGCTATCGCTGACCATGCAGAACCTGATGGTCAATTTCTCATCGCTGGGCTTTGCCGACAATGCGCGGACCCATACCGGGGCGATGACCACGGTGAAGATCGGCGCCGATACCATCAACGGCGATGCTGGCAACGACATGGTGTTCGGCGATACCGGCACGGTTATCGTGCCCTCGCGCCTCCTGGTGCTCGACGGCGCCAACGACCAGGCGGCCGTGCTGGGCATGAACGCCTTCGTGTTCGGGCTGCAGAACGTGTTTGCCGACCTCTCCTTCACCGTCCACGCGGCCGGCACGAAGGTGATCGCGCAGTATGTGGCCAACAAGGGCATCACCGGGACCTACAACCCCCGGAACGCCGTACTGATCGGGCCTACCCACAAGCTCGAGCTGGGCAACGACATCATCGATGGTGGGGCAGGGGCGGATATGCTGGTGGGCGACCACGGCATCACCACCATTCCCTCGATCATGGTGACCCGCGCCAACCCGACCAAGACCTACACCACCGCCCAGAAGACGGCGATGGATGCGGCGCTGGCGGCGCAGGACACGACGCTGACCAACGCGCTGAACGCGCACATCACCCGCGATCACAGGATCGACGCTTCCGCCAATGCCGGTGCGAACTGGCTGTTCGGCAACCAGCTCGGCTACATGCTCAAGGTGGGTAGCGACACGATCTCGGGCGGCTCCGAGGATGACGTGATCATCGGCGATACCGGCGTGCTGGAGCGGCCGGTGCTGCTGCAGGACTATACCGCGGCGCAGGCCAAGGCGGTCGCCGACCAGATGCAGAACACGTTCCTCAACACCATCGATGCGCTGTATGTGGGCAACATGGCCCAGGCCACGGCGCAGTCGAATGCCTTCGGCGTGATCGTCAACCTCACTAAGGCCAAGCTCACCGACTGGTCAGCCTACGGGGCGATCAGCAACTGGCTGACCAATCTCAGCGACCCGCGCCAGTCCAAGAAGCCGGCGCTCGACTACATCACGCTCAACGCCGACACCATCAATGGCGGGGCCGGCAACGACATCGTCATCGGCGACAACGGCCAGGCGATGCCGGTGGTGAACGGCGCCGGCGCGGCGGGCACGCCGGTCGCCTACCGCATCCTGCCGATCGGCGAGCCCGGCTCGAGCCAGTCCTCGACGCTGCGCTACACCTACGACTACGGCATCTTCGGCAAGCTGCATCGCACCGCTGCCACCGACGTCAACCTCAAGGGCATCTACAAGATCGACGACGACGACATCCGGGGCGATGCCGGCGACGATCAACTGTTCGGCCTGATGGGGGCGGATATCGTCGATGGCGGCCTGGGCAACGACACGGTGTCGGGCGGCAATGGCTACGACACGGTCGGTGGGGGAGCGGGTACCAACACCGTTGCCTTCGACCGGGCGCGCGACAAGGCCGTGCAGACGCCGGGCGCCAGGGACATGGTGAAGCAGACGGTGGATGCGAGCGCCAACAACTCGCTCCTTGGTCGCAACTGGGTAGTGCCGCTGTTCAACGCCATCGGGGCTGACGTAAACCGGGCAGCCGCCACGGGGCTACTTTTCGGTCGCAACGCCGCTGCGGTTACGACGCCGAAGCTGACGGGCGTGGTGCAAAAGACCATCGAGGCCGCTATCCGCCCCGCCCCGCACCAGCCGTTCACCTTCGTGACGGGAGCCGATCCGGATACGATCATCCATACGCCGATCGACCTGGGCGAACGCGAGGTCGACGCCGAGTATCATTCGGCACGGCCGCTCGATCCGGATCTGATCACGTTGCTCAAGGCCAACGAGATCACGATCGAGGCCAGCGACGAGGACGACCTCGCCGAACGGGATGATCTCGACCACTGGTACTACGACATCATAACGGGCGAATTCGTGCAGCTGGTGACGCCGACTCTGGCGCGCCACGCCGATCAGGGAGCGTTAGTATTCGATGAAGAGACGGGCGAATTCGTGCCGCTGCCTTAACGGCTGGCTAACGCGAACTCGCAAGTGTTGTAATCAGGCCACGCGACCGCCTTGCTGGTGGATGCGTGGCCCCGTGACCGGCCTAGCCGCTTGCTGAATCCGCCTCATGGGGCGATGATCGATCACATAAATGCGGGGGGCCGTATGCTTAAGTTGTCGAGTTGTGCTGCAAGCGTGCTGCTTGCTGCCATTGCCACGCCGTCGCTTGCGGCGGACCTGATCATTGCCGAGCCGGACGTGCCGGTTGCCCTGCCGGCGGAGACGCCGATGACCGGCCTCTATGTCGGGGTCAATCTCGGTCAATCCTTCCAGGGCCTGTACTACAATCCCAATTTCGTCGATCGGCAGGAATATCTGTTCTCGGAGCAGTCGCTGACGGCGGGCATCACGGTCGGCTACGATTTCCTGCTGACCCCGAATGTCGTGGCCGGCGTGGAGCTTCGCTACGATCACTTCGGCGCCGATTTCGAACCGCTGCTTCCCGACAATGTGCTGGCGACCATCGAAGACAGCACCACTGCGGCGGTGAAACTGGGTTATCGCGTCGACAACAACACGCAGGTCTACGGCATTGTCGGTGGCGGCGTTTCCCGGGTAACTGCGATTACCGGCTTCTTTGACGAGGCTACCGAGAGCGTTGGTGGCTATGTGTTGGGCGTGGGCATCGAGACCCGCCTCATGGATGCGCTGACCGCCAGCCTCGATGCGCGCTATTTCCGTGCCACGGACACGTTCACGACGGACGACAATTCCGATTTCGAGCCGCGCTACTTCGCGGTCACCGCGGGCCTCAAGTATCGCTTCGGCGGCAACATGGGCCTGGGCTTCCCCGAGCCTAATTCCGCGCCGGTCGACTTCGACTTCAGCGGCCCGCGGCTGTCGCTTGCACTGCTCGGAACCGCCGGCAGCATGGACCGCGAGGTCGCGACACCAGGCTCGAGCGTCGGTCCGTATTGGGGCGAGGGGTTCGGCGCCGGGATTGGTGCAGGGTTCGACTTTGCGATTACCGACGACTGGATCCTGGGTCTCGAGGCCAGCCTCGATTACAACCCGGTGGTGTTCGAGGATCCGGATCAGAACAGCCTCGACGTGAACGCGCCGACCGAGTTCGGAACCGTGGAAGGCGTGATCGCACTGGGGGCTCGCCTCGGCGCCAAGCTCAATCCGTCGACGCTGCTCTACGGCAAGCTCGGTATTGCCGGAATCTATACCACCGCCAACGAAGAGTTCTTTGCACTCGCGGGCGGCGGCGAGGAACTGTTGCCGGGCTATCAGGTCGGCGTCGGTCTCGAAACCGCCATCAACGATACCATGACGCTTGGTGTCGAGGGCCTCTACACGGTCGCGACCGAACCGCTGACATCGGACAATACTCAGTTCGGGCAGTTGGAAATGACACCGTCACTGCTGACCGGCAAGGTATCGCTCAACTTCCGCTTCTGAGCGGTAACCGTTCGATCATACCAGGCCGGACGATGTCAGCGCCGGCTGGTATTGTGCGGCGGTCACAGCGACAAATTACCGGTGGAGGAGCATTCGATCATGGCCAGGCGGCCCGCCAAGCAGGACGAAGATACGGCCCAGGCCAAGCCGGGCGTAGTCTGGCACGAAGAGCAGATGCAGACCCAGTTCGCCAATGTGGTGAACGTGCAGGGCACGCGCGAACAGGTCGACATCTTCTTCGGCACCAACCGTACCTGGAACCCCGAGGCGGGCGGGCAGGTGACGGTGGAGCTCTCCAACCGCATCATCATGACGCCGCTGGCGGCCAAGCGCCTCGCCACGATCCTTGAAAACGTGCTGCGCGAGCACGAGCGTCGTTACGGCGCGCTCGAGGTCGAGTAAGCTCCCGGACCATGAGTGGGAATGGCGAGGTTCTGGAAGGGCGCGGCGCCGGGGGCGCCGAGGCTTCCATTGCCGCCTCGCCCGAGGGCGCGCTGTGGCAGCGGCTGCTCGCCACCGACGAAGCCCCCGGCTATCTCTCGGTTTTCCTCGCTCTGCAGGCCCGGCAACTGGCCGGCACCCGCTTCAACGCCGTGTTCGCCGTCGAAGCCGGCGCTGTCCGCGCGCTCGCGGCCTGGCCGGCTTCTGCTTCGCTCGATGAGCTCGAAGGCCTCGCCCGCCTGGCTTTGACCGAAGGCCGCCCGGTACTGCGGCAATCAGGCCGCGGCGCCCGCGCGCTGCGCTATCTCGCCCACCCGGTCGAAGCCGGTGGGCAGACCGCCGCTATTGCCATCGTGGCGCTGCCCATCGCCGCCAACGAAGAGGCCGACGCGCCGGCCCGGCAGCTGCGCCAGCTGCAGTGGAGCCTTGCCTGGCTGCGCGAGTATTTCCACAAGGGCGGCGATGCGGCGCTGCGCTCCGAGCGCGACCGTTCTCGCGCCACGCTCGAGCTCCTCGCCACCGTGGTCGATCGCGGCGATTTCCGCACCGCCGCTCTGGCCGCCGTCACCGAGATGGCGCTGCGCTTTTCCTGTGCGCGGGTGAGCCTGGGGTTCACGCGCTGGGGCTCGACCAAGGTCGTCGCCATCTCGCACACATCGAGCTTTTCGCGCCGCGCCCAGCTGGTGCAGGAAATCGGCAAGGCGATGGACGAGGCCATCGACCAGAAAGCCATCCTGCGCTACCCGCCGGCCGCCGAGGACGTGGTGTTCACCACGGCCCATGCCACGCTGGCCAAGACGCACCACAACGGCAACATCCTCACCGTGCCGCTGCTGGTGGTCGACGCCTTCATCGGCGCCATCACCTTCGAGCGGCCGGACGACCAACCCTTCGACGAGGAGACGGTGCGGCTGCTCAGCGTGGTTGCCGCTGCGCTCGGGCCGGTGCTGGCTGAGAAACGCCACAACGACCGCTGGCTGATCGTCAAGATCTGGGACAGTTTTGTCCAGCAGCTGATCAAGCTGGTCGGCCCCGGGCACATCGCGCGCAAGGCCATCGCGCTCGGGGCGCTGGCGGTGGTTGCAGCGCTCAGCTTCTGGACCGAGACCTTCCACGTCGTCGCCGATGCCCAGCTCGAGCCGCTCGAGCGCCGCGCCGTGGTTTCGGCCTATGACGGCTATGTGCAGACGGCCACCGCGCGCGCCGGCGACGTGGTCGAAGCCGGCGACGAGCTCGCCAGCCTCGAGGATCGCGAGCTCAATCTCGAGCGGCTGCGCTGGGTCACCGAGCGGCAGCAGCACCAGTACGAGTATGATCGGGCGCTGGCGGCACGCGAGCCGGCCAATATCAACATCGTGCGCAGCCAGATCGAGCAGGCCGATGCGCAGATCCGGCTGATCGACGAGCAGATCGCCCGCACCCGGCTGGTCGCGCCCTTCGCCGGCCTCGTCGTCGCCGGCGATCTCAGCCAGCGCATCGGCGCCTCGGTCAGCCGCGGCGAGACGCTGTTCCAGCTTTCCCCGCTCTCGGCCTATCGCGTCGTGGTCACCGTGGGCGAGCGCGATATCGGCGCGCTGCAACTGGGCCAGAAGGGCGAGGTCGTGTTCGCCTCGATGCCAGAGCTGCCCCTGCCCATCACTATCGACCGCATCACACCGGTCGCCACCGACCGGGCCGATGGCAGCGGCTTTCGGGTCGAGGCCAGCCTCGAGGGCGACCTCACCCGGCTACGTCCCGGCATGACCGGCGTCGCCCGTGTCGCCATCGACAAGCAGCCGCTGATCGCCATCTGGACGCGTCCCTTCCTCGACTGGCTCGGGCTGCTCTGGTGGCGGCTGGTGCCGTAGCCGCGCCATGGCCCAGTCGCTGTTCAGTTCGTCGTGGTATCGGGTCAGCGGGCTGAAGCCACGGTTGCGCGGGCAGGCCCGCATCCACCGCCAGCGCTTCCGCCAGCGCGTCTGGTACGTGCTCGAAGACCAGCAGAACGGCCGCTTCCACCGTCTCTCCGCCGCCGCCAACCTCGCCGTCGCGCTGATGGATGGCCGGCGCACGATGGAAGAAATCTGGGACATGGTCGGCCAGAAGGCCGGCGACGATCCGCCGACGCAGGACGAGATGATCCTGCTGCTGTCGCAGCTGCACAGCGCCGACCTCCTGCAGACCGAGCTGCCGCCCGATTTCGCCGAGCTCGCCGAGCGTTCGGCCAAGACGGCGCGCACCAACATCATGTCGCGGATCAAGAACCCGCTGGCGCTGCGCATCGGGCTATGGGACCCCGACCGCTTCCTCGATGCCACCGCCTGGCTGGTGCGCCCGCTGTTCACTATCTATGGCCTCATCGCCTGGCTCGCGCTGGTGGTCGTCGGGCTGGTGCTGGTCGGGCTCAACTGGCCGGCGCTGCAGGCTGCCGCCAGCGGGCAGCTGCTCAATGCCGGGAACCTGGCGCTGATCGCGCTCGCCTATCCGGTGGTGAAGGCCTTGCACGAGGCTGGGCATGCCTACGCGACCAAGGTGTTCGGTGGCCGTGTGCACGAGTTTGGCCTGATGCTCCTCATCCTCGTGCCGGCGCCCTATGTCGATGCCACGGCGGCGACCGCCTTCACCAGCAAGTGGCACCGGATCGTGGTGAGCGGCGCCGGCATCATGGTGGAGTTCGGGCTCGCAGCGCTCGCCGCCATCTTCTGGGTCAATGCCGAGCCGGGCATTGCGCGCGAGATCGCCTTCAACGTCATGGTGATCGGCGGCGTCTCGACGCTGCTGTTCAACGGCAACCCGCTGCTGCGCTTCGACGGCTATTACGTGCTCATGGATTGGCTCGAGATCCCGAACATGGCGACCCGTGCCCACAAGTATGTCGGCTATCTGGTGCAGCGCTATGCCTTCGGGCTCAGCCATATCGACAACCCCTCGCACGAACCATCCGAGCGCGGCTGGCTGTTCGTCTATGCCATCCTCGCCTATGTCTACCGGATCGTGCTCAGCCTCGGCATCGCGCTGCTGATCGCGACCAAGCTGTTCTTTATCGGCGTGCTGCTCGCGCTCCTGACGTTGGTGACAACGCTGGTCGTGCCGATCTTCAAGATGCTGGGCTATTTGTTCTCGTCGCCGGCACTGCAGCACAAGCGGCGGCGCGCCCTGATGGTCAGCGGGGCAACGCTGGCCGTGCTGGTCGCCGCCGTCGGGGTCCTGCCGCTGCCCTATGCCACGGTGGCGCAGGGCGTCGTGTGGCTGCCGGGGGAGGATGAGGTGCGCGCCGGAACGGCCGGCATCGTCACGAGCTTCCTCGTCGGCGAGAACGAGGCTGTCGCAGCCGGCGCGCCACTGATCCAGATGGAGGATGCCGGCATCGCCGCGCGCCTCGCCATCGTCGATGCGCGCTATCGCGAACTCAGCCTTCGCTACGAAGCGCTGCAGTTCGCCGATCGCGTGCAGGCCGCGGAAACGCTGCAGCAGCGCGACCATGTCGAGGCGCAGCGCAAGGATCTCGACGCGCGCCAGTCGGCGCTGGTGGCCACCGCGACGACGGCCGGCCGTTTCATTCCGGCCGCGCCCGATCTGGTCGGCCGCTACGTCCGGCAGGGCGAGCTGCTGGGCTATGTCATCGGCGATGCCGATCCGGTGGTGCGGGTGGTGATCCCGCAATCCGAGGTCGACCTCGTACGTGCCCGCACCGATGGGGTCGAGGTGCGCTACTCCTTCGATCCCGCCGCTTCGCTCGACGCGACCATCACGCGGGAAGTCCCGACGGCGCAGAACGACTTGCCGAGCCTCTCGCTCGCGGCGCGCGCCGGCGGCGATATCGCCATCGGCCATGCGCCCGACGGCACGCCGATCGCGCTCGAAAAGCTGTTCATCGTCGACATAACCTCGCCGCGCCCGGACGGGCTGCTGGCCTATGGCGCGCGCGCCTATGTGCGCTTCGACCATGGCGCGGAGCCGCTTTACCTGCGGGTGCAGCGCGCCATCCGGCAGACCCTGCTGCGAGTGTTCGGTGCCTAGCCCCGCCCCCGCGAGCTTCGCGCTCCCCGTGCTCAGGCCCTATCCGGTGCTGCTCAGGCCGGAAAAGAAGGGGCTCGACAAGATCGCCCAGCAGGTGCTGGCCCGGCTGAGCCTGCCGTTTTCCGGCCGGCACCGGCTGGCGCTGCTCAGTGCAGTGCGCAAGGCCGGCCAGCTCGAGCCAAGCTTCACCGGCCTCGACGATGCGGCCCTCGACAACGCGGCGCGCGAGGTGTCGCTGAAGCTCCGGCGTCACGGCATCGAGAAGCGCTCCTTGCTCGCCGAAGCGCTGGCGCTGGTGCGCGAGGTTACGCGCCGCACGCTCGGCAATCGCGCCTATGACGTGCAGCTGCTCGGGGCGGCGACGCTGATGCAGGGCCATATTGCCGAAATGGCGACCGGCGAGGGCAAGACCATGACGGCCGCCATGGCCGCGGCGCTCACCGCGCTCGCCGGCCGGCATGTGCATGTCGTCACGGTGAACGACTATCTCGCCGAACGCGATGCGGAGCTGGGCGAACCGCTGTTCACCCGTCTCGGCTTCACCCTCGGCATCGCGATCTCGGGCCAGCAGCTCGAGGAACGGCAGGCGGCCTACGCGTCCGACATCGTCTACTGCACCAACAAGGAGCTGGCCTTCGACGCCTTGCGCGACCGGCTGGTGCTGGGCGACCGCGACACCGACACGCAATTGCGCTTCGAGGAGCTACGCGGCAAGGAGACCCGTGCCAAGCGGTTGCGCATGCGCGGGCTGGTGGCTGCCATCGTCGATGAAGCCGACAGCGTGCTGGTCGACGAGGCGCGCACGCCGCTGATCATCTCGGAAAGCGCGCCGCTGCCCTTCGACATGGCGGCGGCACGCGAGGCACTCGATCTTGCCGAAACGCTGGAGGAGGGGCGCGACTACGAGCTCGTGGCGCTCGAGCATCGCGTCGGCCTCACCGCATCGGGTCGGGAGATGATCGGCGAATTCGCGCAGGGCCGCGGCGAACAGTGGCGCGGCGTCATCCGGCGCGAGGAGCTGATCCGCCAGGCGATCTCGGCCACCCGCCTGTTCCACCGCGACCACCACTACATGGTGCGCGACGATAAGGTGGTGATCATCGACGAGCATACCGGCCGAGCCATGCCCGATCGCAGCTGGAGCGACGGCCTGCACCAGCTGGTCGAGATCAAGGAAGGGCTCGAACCTTCGATGGCGCGGCGCACCCTGGCGCGCATGACCTATCAGCGCTTCTTCCGCCGCTACCGCTATCTCGGCGGCCTCACCGGCACGGCCAGGCAGGTCGCAGGCGAGTTGAAGCTCGTCTACGGGCTCGACGTCGTCCACATCCCTACGCACCGCAAGGTCCAGCGCAAGATGATCGGCGCAAAAGTGCTCAGCTCGTCCGAGCGGCACTGGCAGGCGGTCATCGAGCGGGTCCGGCAGCTGCACGCCCTCGGCGCGCCGGTGCTGCTCGGCACCCGCACCGTCGCCTCCTCGATCGAGGCGGGAGAGCGGCTCGCCGCGGCCGGGCTGCCACATCAGGTGCTGAACGCGCGGCAGGACGAGGGTGAGGCGGAGATCGTCTCCGAGGCCGGCCAGCGCGGAGCCATCACGGTCGCCACCAACATGGCGGGGCGGGGCACCGACATCAAGCTCGGACCCGGTGTCGAGGAGCTGGGTGGCCTCCACGTCATCATGATCGAGCGGCACGAGGCGCGGCGCATCGATCGCCAGCTTGCCGGCCGCAGCGGCCGGCAGGGGCAGCGCGGTCGCTTCGAGCCGATCCTCTCCATCGAGGACCCGATTCTCGCCGATGGCGGCGGCAAGCTGATCGGTGGGCTCGCCCGCATGGCGCTGGCGCTGCTCGGCTCGCGCGGCGCCGCCGTCTTCATCGACCTCGCGCAGTTGCGGCTCGAGGGCACCCATGCGCGCATGCGCAAGTCGCTGTTGCGTACCGACCAGCAACAGGCCAAGACGTTGGCGTTTACGGGACGCGGAGAATAGCCGTGCAGCTCAGGCTCTTGTGTACCATCGCGGTTCTGGCCATCGCGTGCCCGGCGGTGGCGCAGGAGCAGGAGGGGCAGCTGTTCGACTGCGTCGCCACCCCGGCCCGTATTGTGAAGCTGGGCAGCCCGGTCACCGGGCTCCTGGCCGAAATGAATGTCAGCCGCGGCAACCAGGTGAAGGCCGGCGAGGCCGTCGCCAAACTCGAGTCCTCGGTCGAGGAGGCGAGCGTCCGTCTGGCCGAGATCGATGCCGACGCCAGCGAAGCCATCGCGGCGCAGCGCAAGCGGCTCGAGGTCGCCGAGGCGGCGCTCGAGCGTTCGCGGGAGCTGGTCGAGTCCGGCTCGGTGACCCGGTCACGGCTCGATGAGCTGCAGGCCGCGGTCGACATCACCCGCCTCGACCTCGAGGCGGAACAGCGCAAGGCGCAGGTTGCGGCACTGGAGCTCGGCCGGCAGCGCGCCCTGCTCGAGCGGTTGACCCTCCACTCGCCGATCGATGGCACGGTGGTCTCGGTCGACACCCAGGTGGGCGAGTTCGTGCGGCAGGACTCGGTGGTCGCAACCATCGTCCAGACCGATCCGCTCTATGTCGATGCCTACCTGCCGACGGCGCTGTGGGCTGAAACCAGGGTCGGCGCCGATGTCGACGTGCAACTGGAGCGGCCCACCGAGGCGACGCTGCGTGGCAGCGTCATCGTCGTCGACTCCGTCTTCGACACCGCCTCCGACACCTTCGGCATTCGCGTCGAGCTGCCCAACCCTGGCAACGCCATTCCGGGCGGCCAGCGCTGCCGGCTCGACCTGCTCAAGGCGGTGCCGGCCGGCTGACGCGCCCGCGGCCCGGCCGCTCATAAGCGGATCGGCCAGAAGGAGGACTTCCCAAGCGGCGTCCGTAAGTCCATGTTCTGAAAGGGAAGATTGGGAGGACGGCGCGTGGCGCTTGGCGTGGAGGAACGGTCGGGGGTGGAGATGCGTGGCGCGCTCGCTGTGCAACTCGCCGCCATTGCGGCCACCATCGCTTATACCACGGCCAACTCGTTCCTTGCTGCCGGGCTCGGCGTTGCCGGCCGCTCGGTCGGCCTCACCGAAATCGATGTCGGGATCATTCTCAGCGGCGGGGCGCTGGCCGCCGTGCTCGCGGCGCCCGCCTGGGGCTACGTGTCCGAAACCGCCAGCCGCCGCCGGCTGATGCTGCTCGCCATCCCGATGGTAACGCTGGCCCCGGCCGCGATGGCGGGTGCATTCTGGCTCGCGCCAGTCCTGCCGGTCGTCACGGTGCTGGTCCTGCTGGCGCTGGCCCGGCTGGTGCAGGCGCTGTTCGGCGCGGCGCTGGTGCCGGTCGCGCAGAGCTATGTGGCCGAGCTCACCGTGCCGGGGCGGCGGGTCAGTGGCATGGGACTGCTGAGCATGGCAGTCAGCCTCGGCGCCTTGTGCGGGGCGGTGCTGTTGTGGACCACGGCGGGCTTTGGCTTCGTCACCGGGCTGGTGACGGTCGCAATACTGTGCGCCATCTCGTTCTTCATCGCTCTGGCCTACCTGCCCGAAACGCGCGGCACGAAGGTTGCGGCGCCGGAAGAGGGCGTGGTGCCGATGGCGCGCATCTGGCCCAATTTCGTCATCACCTTCTTCGGCTTCCTTGCCTACACGCTGGTGCAGCCGATGCTGGGCTACCGGCTGATGGATCGGCTCGGCCTCGAGGCGGCAGATGCGGCGGGGCAGGCCGGCTTCCTGCTCACGTCCTCGGCGCTGGCGCTGATCGTCGCGCAGACCATCGTCGCCATCCGACAGCGCTGGAACGCGGTGGCCATGCTGCGTGTCGGCGGCATCGCCGCGCTCGCGGGTTCGGTGGCGTTGATCCATGCGCAGGACGTGCTCGGGCTGGCCCTCGCCATGGCGGCGGTCGGTATCGCCCTCGGCTTCATGCTGCCGGCGAACCTGGCGGTGATCAGCCTGGCCACCGGCAGCGGGGCGCAAGGCAAGGTCGGCGGCATCAACATGGCGGCGCGCAGCCTCGGCGTTGCCGGCGGACCGTTGCTCGGCGCCTGGCTCTACAGCATGTCGCCCGACGCACCCTTCTGGGCCGCGGCGGCGATGGTCGCCGTGGTGCTGCTATTGGCCCTGCTGCCGCAGCGGAGCTGAAGCTCAGCGCTTCGGCGCCACCGAGTTGCGCACCACCAGCTCACTGCGCAGCAGCACTTCGCGGGTATCGGGCTGCTTGCCTTCGAGCAGGCCCAGCAGCACTTCCATCGCCGCCTCGCCGATGCGCAGGCGCGGCTGCTTCATGGTGGTGAGCGAGGGGGTGACGAAGCTCGCGAACGAGATGTCGTCAAAGCCCATGATCGAGAATTCGCGCGGCAGGTCATAGTGCCGCGCCGTCAGCGCGATGATGACGCCGAGCGCCGTGGCGTCGTTGACGCAGAGGAAGGCCGTCGGCAGCACGTCGCGCACGAACATGTGCTCGGTCGCCTGCCGGCCGCTCTCGGTGGTGCCGTCGCCATCGAGGATCATGCGCGGATCGATGGCGATGCCGTTGCCCTCGAGCGCGGCGCGATAGCCGCGTTCGCGCAACTGGTTCACGGCGCGGCTGGTCGAATGGCCGATGAAGGCAATGCGTCGGTGGCCCTGCGAGATCAGGTGCTCGGCCGCAATGCGTGCGCCCTCGAAATTGTCGACGCCGACGAAGGGCACGTCGCTGCCCGGGATTGGCTCGTTCACCGCCACCATGGGCGGCAGGCGCGCGTCCGAGCCGTCCTGGCCGTAGCCGAAGGGCAGGTGGCCGGTCAGCAGGATCAGCCCATCCGCCTGGTTGGAACTGATGAAGCGCAGGTAGTCGGTCTCGCGCTCGGGATCGTTCTGCGTGTTGCCGATCAGCACGCCATAACCGCGGTTGGAGGCTTCCGTCTCCAGCCCGACGAGGATGTTGGAGAAGTTCGGGTCGCCCACGTCCGGAGCGAGAATCAGGATCATGTTGGAGCGCCGCATGCGCAGCGAACGCGCCATCGCGTTGGTCGTGTAGCCGGTACGGGCAATGGCGTCGTTGACGCGGCGGCGAGTTTCGTCCGCGACCTTGGTCGGCTCGTTGATGGCGCGGCTGACCGTGGCGATCGAGACGCCGGCTATCGCGGCGACATCCTCGATCGTGGCCAGTTTCTGCTGCTGCACCCGGTGCTCCGTCCCTCACCACGCGCGGGTCGAGGCGTCGCTCCGTCCTTTAGCAGAAGGCATCGGATGCGCCAGCTATCCTCGCGGCAGGCTATAGATTTCTCCAATCATGTAAACCTTTACATCATCTATGAAAACCTTTACATCGAGGGCGGTAAAGTGAGCCCTGCGCGTAAACCGGGCCGCTTTCGGGGGAGGGATGAGCATGTCGGATGCCGTCGGCGGTAGCGCGCCTGCGATTCTAGCGGCCAGCCGCATCTCGAAGTCGTTCAACGACGTCCCCGTGCTGTTCAGCGTCGATTTCGACGTGAAGCGCGGCGAGGTTCACGCCATCATCGGCGAGAACGGCGCCGGCAAATCCACCCTCATCAAGATCCTGTCGGGCATCGAGCAGCCGACTTCGGGTACGGTGGTGCTCGACGGCAAGCCGGTCGTGCTGCCGCCCAACGGGCAGGCGGAAGCGCTCGGCATCGTGCTCATCCACCAGGAGCTCAATCTGGCCGAGCACCTGACCGTCGCCGAGTCGATCTTCCTCGGTCGCGAGATCCGCCGCTTCGGCTTCCTCGATGTCGAGCAGATGAAGCGCAGGGCCGCCGAGGTGATGGAGCGGCTGCATGTTCGCGTCGACCCCGATGCGCGCATCTCGACGCTGTCGGTCGCCGACAAGCAGATGGTCGAGATCGCCAAGGCGATCAGCCGCGACGCGCGCGTACTCATCATGGACGAGCCGACCGCCGTGCTGTCGGTGGGCGAGACGCAGACGCTGTTCAAGCAGATCAAGCGCCTCACCGAGCACGGTGTCGCCGTCGTCTTCATCTCGCACAAGCTCGACGAAGTGGTCGGTATCGCGCAGCGCGTCACCGTGCTGCGCGACGGCCAGCTGATCGCCACCGTCAACGCGGGCTCGCTGACCCCGGATACCGCGGCGCAGATGATGGTCGGCCGCGAGCTATCCAATCTCTATCCGCCCAAGCACGAGCCGGATGTCGATGCGCCAGTGGTGCTCAGCGTACGCGGCCTCCAGGCGCCTGGCGTCAAGGACATCTCGTTCGACCTCAGGAAGGGCGAAATCCTCGGTTTTGCCGGCCTGATCGGCTCGGGCCGCACCGCGGTGGCCGAAGCGATCACCGGGCTCACGCACAAGACCGGCGGCGAGGTCGAGGTCGGCGGCAAGGCCGTCAACTACACGCGCGTAGCCCAGTCGGTTGCAGCCGGGCTGGCCTACATGACCAAGGACCGCAAGGGCAAAGGCCTGCTGCTCAACATGGGGCTGCAGCCGAACCTCACGCTCCTGACGCTCAAGAAGCACCTCAAGGCCGGCTTCCTCGATTTTTCCAGCGAGGCCAGGGCGCTGGAGCGCGCCGTGCGCCGTTTCGACATCCGGGCGCGCGATCCGTCGGTCGCCGTCGGCCGCCTGTCGGGCGGCAACCAGCAGAAGCTGATGCTGGGCAAGACCATGGAGTCCGAGCCCGACATCATCATCATGGACGAGCCGACACGCGGCATCGATGTCGGCACCAAGCAGCAGATCTATCACATCATCGCGGCGCTCGCGGCCGAGGGCAAATCGATCATCGTCATCTCGTCGGAGATGCAGGAAGTGATCGGGCTCAGCCACCGCGTGGTGGTCATGCGGGACGGCCGCATGGCCGGCCTCGTCGAGGGCGCCGAGATCACCGAAGCAGAAATCATGCGGTACGCCGCCGGCATCAAGCAGAGTGGAAACGATGAGCGCATCAGCGCCTGAAGCAGTGGTCAAGCCCGCACGGGGCTTCCGCCTCGATCTCAAGACCGTGGGGCCGCTGGTGGCGCTGGCGCTGCTGGTGCTGCTCGGCATCTCGCTGAACGAGAATTTTCTCACCTACAACAACCTGACGAACGTGCTCGCGCGCTCGTCCTTCATCGGCATCATCGCCATCGGCGCCACCTTCGTCATCACCGCGGGCGGGCTTGACCTCTCCGTCGGCTCGATGGCGGCGGTGATCGCGGGCGTCATGATCATAGTGATGAACGCGCTGATCCCCTCGATGGGCATCGGCTGGGGCGTCATCCTCGTCGGCATGGCGGCCGGCCTCGCGCTGGGTGGCACCGCCGGCGTCGGCAACGGGCTGATGATCACGCGCGGCCGGATCGAGGCCTTCATCGTGACCCTGGGCACGATGGGCATCTTCCGCTCGCTCGTCACCTTCCTCGCCGATGGCGGCACGCTGTCGCTCAATTTCAACGTCGCCGACGTGTACCGCCCGGTCTACTACGACGGCCTGTTCGGCGTGCCATGGCCGATCATCGTGTTCGCGGCCGTGGCGATCGGCGGCGAGATCGTCATGCGCCGCACCGCCTTCGGCCGCTATTGCGCCGCCATCGGCTCGAACGAGCAGGTCGCGCGCTATTCCTCGATCAGCGTCGATAACGTCCGGCTGCTGACCTACATCCTGCAGGGCGTGCTGGTCGCCGTCGCGGTGCTGCTCTATGTGCCGCGGCTCGGTTCGGCGTCCAGCACTACGGGCGTCCTGTGGGAGCTCGAAGCCATCGCCGCCGTGATCATCGGCGGCACCACGCTCAAGGGCGGCTATGGCCGGATCTGGGGCACGGTGGTGGGCGTCGTGATCCTGGGGCTCATCGGCAACATCCTCAACCTGCAAAGCTTCATCAGCCCGTATCTCAACGGGGCTTTTCAGGGCGTCATCATCATTCTCGCCGTGCTGCTGCAGCGGGGTCGCCGCACCAGCTGACGGGACGAATTTCTGCATCGCCCGACAAACGGGCATTTTGGGAGGACTGCGAATGAAACTGAAATCTCTGTTCGCCGCGGCAGTCGTCGCCGGCAGCCTCGGCGGCGTCGCCGTGGCCCAGGACAAGGTGACCATCGGCGTTTCCGTGCCGGCCGCCGACCATGGCTGGACCGGTGGCGTCAACTACTTCGCCCAGCAGGCGATCGAGCGCCTCAAGGGCACGTACCCGAATGTCGACTTCGTCTTCGCCTCGGCGCCCGACGCGCCCAAGCAGATCGCCGACATCGAGGACATGGTCTCGACCCGCAATATCGACGCCCTCGTCATCCTGCCCGGCGATCCGGACGCGATGACTTCGGCGATCAAGCAGGTCAAGGATGCCGGCAAGTTCGTCACCGTGGTCGATCGCCAGCTGTCGGTCACCGGCGTCGAGAATCTCTACGTCGCCGGCGACAACCCGGGCCTGGGTGCCAACGCCGCGGCCTATTTCAAGGAAGCCCTGCCGGAAGGCGGCAACATCGTCATCCTGCGCGGCCTGCCGATCCCGATCGACCAGCAGCGTTTCGATGGCTTCATGGCCGGCATCGAAGGCACCAACATCACCGTGCTCGACGACGAGTTCGCCAACTGGAACCGCGATGACGGCTTCAAGGTGATGCAGGACTTCCTGACCCGCTTCCCGGACATCAAGGGCGTGTGGACGCAGGACGACGACATCTCGCTGGGCGCCATCGAGGCGATCAAGCAGGCCGGCCGCGAGAACGACATGTTCGTCGTCGGCGGCGCCGGCATGCAGCAGATCCTGCAGCGCGTCGCCGCCGGCGACAAGCTGACCCCGATCGACGTCAGCTACAGCCCGGCGATGATCGCGACGGCCATCGAGCTGACCACGTCGCACTTCACCGGCGGCGTCCAGGTCGCCGGCCGCTACATCCTCGACTCGACCGTGATCACCAAGGACAACGCGGCCGAGTTCCTCGACGACAAGAGCCCGTTCTAAGGGCTGTCTCCGGCAACGGAGATCAACTAGGAGCGGGCCTTCGGGCCCGCTCTTTTTGTTTGGGCCTACGCCCCATTCTCACCCACCCCACCGGCTGTCACCCCAGCGAAAGCTGGGGTCCATCTCTCCGCCCGCGCCGGCCGCGAAATGGATCCCAGCTTTCGCTGGGATGACACCCCGTGGTGGGTAACGCCATGCCCCCAAAAGCAAACGGGGCGCCACATCGTGACGCCCCGCCCAACCCAATCGGACCCGCCGCCTTACTCCGGCCAACGATCGTCCGGACGCCAGAAGCCGAGCTTGGGCGTGTTCCACTCGTCGGTCGGCAGGAACATCGTGCCCGGGGTGCGCAGGTTTTCCTCGATCGCATCGAGGTTGATGTCGATGCCGAGGCCCGGCTTGTTCGGCACGGTGACGTAGCCGTCGGCCATGTAGTCTGGCTCGAGGCCGGTGACGAGGCCTTCCCAGAACGGCAGGTCGAGGCCGTGATGCTCGCAGGCGAGGAAGCTCGAGATCGCCGCGGCGGTGTGGATGTTGGCCATGAAGCCGATCGGCGAGCCGGCGCAGTGCAGCGCGGTCGGGATGCCCTGCTCCTCGGCATCGTCGGAGATGCGCTTGGTCTCCATCAGGCCGCCCGAGGTCAGCAGGTCCGGGTGCACGATGTCGAAGGCGCGGGTCTGGATGGCCTCGCGGAAGCCGTCGCGCAGGTAGAGGTCCTCGCCGGCGGCGATCGGGGTCAGCAGCGCATCGGCCACGACCTTGTGGCCCGGGATGTCGAAGCGCGAAACCGGGTCTTCCATCCAGGCGAGGTTGTACTTCTCGAGCGCCTTGCCGAGCCGGATCACCTCGTCGGCGGTCAGGTAGTTCTCGCCGAAATGGTCGACGCACAGCTGCACGCCGTTGCCGACGGCGGCGCGCACCTCGCCCACCACATGGGCGGCGCGCTCGATGGTCTCGTCGGTCAGCTTGACGCCGCGGCCGGCCATGGGGGCCTTGAACCACTTGCCCATGTCGAAGTCCGTCTCATGCGGCGCATCGTGGCCGATCAGCGGGTTGTCGCCGGTCTCGAACAGCGAGGGACGCAGGTCGAACTTGATCCAGGTGAGGCCGCGGTCGCGCCGGCCCTTCACGGCGGCGACGAAATCCTCCGGCGTCGGATCGTCCGGGGTCGGGGTATCGCCGTAGAGGCGGACCTTGTCGCGATACTTGCCACCGAGCAGCTGCCAGCACGGCACGCCGTAGATCTTGCCGATCAGGTCCATCAGCGCGATCTCGATGCCCGAGACGCCGCCGCCCTCGCGACCCCAGTTGCCGAAGCGCTTGATGGCGCGGAAGATCATGTCGACGTTGCACGGGTTCTGGCCGAGGATGATCGACTTGAAGCGCAGCGCATCCATGGCGTGGCCGGCGTCGCGGACTTCGCCGAGGCCGTAGACGCCCTGGTTGGTGTCGATCCGGATGATCGGATAGTCGTAGTTGGCCGCCACCACGGCGATGCGCATGTCGGTGATGCGCAGGTCCGAGGGGGACGAGTGGGTGTTGATCGCGTTCTCGGCGCGACCGATCTGCTGGTCGATCTGGTTCATTTCAAGCCTCTCAAAACTGAACAGGGGTGGCGGCTCGCGCCGCCGAAATTCTGCGTCAGCGCCGGTGCGCGTATTCGGGCAGCATCAGGTCGGTCAGCCCGTCCATGATGGCGGCCGCCTCGGCCCGGGCGTTGTCGTCGAGCGCGCGGAAACCGGACTGGCGCACCGCGTTCGAGCCGATCACGCCGCGCATCTTCAGCACTTCCTTCATCAGCGGCATGCCGTAATTGCTCTCCATGTCGAGCAGCGGCAGCAGCCGGGTGAAGATTTCTCGCGCACGCGCCTCGTCCTTGGCTTCGATGGCGTTCCACAGCGCCACATGCACGTCGGCGATCTCGCAGGCCGGCATCGTGCCGGCCACGCCGTGGCGGACTTCCTCCATCAGGGTCTTGCCGGCCTTGCCGCCCATCACGCCCTCGACCTTGTCACCGCACAGGCGAATGATCTCGCCCACGGTCTGGGCCGGATAACCCGACTCTTCCTTGACGAAGCGGGCGTTCGGAATCTCGTGCACCAGTTCGGCAATCAGCGGCGCGCTCAGCGCCGAGAGGCCCTGGCCGGAGACGTTCTGGATCACCAGCGGCAGCTTGGTCGCCGCGCCGATGGCCTTGTAGTGCGCCTTGATGTCGGCGGGCGTCGAGGCATGGAGGCTGGGCGGCAGCGACATCACAGCGTCGGCCCCGATGCTCTCGGCATGGCGCACATAGTCGATGGCGAGGTGGTAGTGCGGGGCCGACACCGCGACGATGGCCGGCACCTTGCCCCTGGCCTTGCCGACGATGATCTCGGCCGCCCGCTTGCGCTCGGTCTCGTTGAGATAGAAGCCCTCGCTGGCCAGCGCATTGGCGACGACACCGTGGACGCCGGCCGCGAGGCAGAAGTCCATGGTCCGCTCCAGGGCCGCCTCATCCAGCCTGAAGTCGTCGGTGAACGGCGTCGTCACGATGACGAAGATGCCGCGAAAACTGGTGCGATCCATCGCTTTGTTGCCCTTGTGTCTGGATCAGTGGGTTTGGATCAGGTGCCGGCGAGCGCGCCCTTGGTCATGCCCGAGACGAGGAACGGCTCGAGGAAGACGAAGAGGACGATTGCCGGGAGAACCGAGATGGTGCCGGCGGCCATCAGCATCGACCAGTCGACCATCTGCTCGCCGACAAAGCTCTGCATGCCGACAGTCAGCACCTGCACGTCCGGCTTGTCGACCAGGGTGCGGGCGAAGATGAACTCGCTCCAGCTGGTCAGCACCAGGTAGACGGTGGAGGCGGCCATGCCGGGCTTGGCCAGGGGCAGCACGACCAGCCACAAGGCCTGCAACTGGTTGGCGCCGTCGATCATGGCGGCCTGTTCCAGTTCGCGCGGAATGCGGTCGAAAAAGCCCTTCATCAGCCAGGTGGCGAGCGGCACGCCGATCGTCATGTTGGCGGCGACGAGCCCCCACAGCGAGTTGAACAGGCCGATATTGGTGTAGATGATGAACAGCGGGATGAGGATCAGGCTCGCCGGGATCAGCTTGCTGATCAGCAGCGCGCCGCCCAGGGCCTGCTGCGGCGGGCTCGAAAAGCGCGACAGAGAGTAGCCGGCCAGCGTCGACACGAACAGGCTGAGGAAGGTCGAGGCGAAGGCGACGATCAGGCTGTTGATGATCCAGGTCAGGAACGGCCGTCCGTCGAAGATCTCGGCAAAGGCCGAGACGTCGATGCGCGTCAGGTCGGGCAGCAACGCGGGCGTGCGCGACAGGATGGTGTCGGTCGGCATCACCGCCGTCATCACCATCCAGTAGAACGGGAACACCGTTACCAGGGCGAAGCCGGCGAGGACGAGGAAGGCGAGGACGCGGGCGGGCGTGAGCGGCTTTTTGTCGGAGAGCTGCATTCGTCGTTCTCCCTCAGAACTTCGAATTTCGCGACAGGGTGGCCATCGTCGCTGCGATCAGGAAGGCGGCCAGGATCATCAGAGTACCCACCGCGGTTGCGGTGCCCATGCGAAAATAGTGGAAGGCTTCCTTGTAGACATAGAGCGCCAGCGTCTCGGTCGCGCCGGCCGGTCCGCCATGCGTGGTGGCGAAGACGATGTCGACATCGCGGAACACGCCGAGCGCCGAGATCATGATGACGAGGAAGGAGGCGCCCTGGATGCCCGGCCAGGTGATGTAGCCGAACTGCTGCAGCTTGGTCGCGCCGTCGACATTGGAGGCTTCGTAGAGCTCCTTGGGGATCGATTGCAGCGCCGCGAGCAGGGTCAGCGTGATGAGCGGATAGGTCTTCCAGATGGTCGGCACGATCACCGCCACCATGGCGGTGCGGGCATCGACGAACCACGGCATCTCGCCCGACAGCAGGCCGGTCGAGCGCAGAATCGAGTTGAACACGCCGAACGAGCCGTCGAGGATCCACAGGAACATGATGGCGACGATGACCCCCGGCACGGCCCAGGGCACCAGCACGAGCGTGCGCAGGATGCGGTTGCCCGGCAACTGCTTGTTCAGCAGCAGCGCCGTGCCGAGCCCGATCAGGAAGGCGCCGCCGACGCTGCCGCCGACATAAAGCGTCGAGTTCAGCGTGGCGCGCCAGAAGGTCGGATCGCCCAGCACGCGGGCATAGTTGCCGAGGCCCAGCGGCAGCTCGCCCATGCGGGCGAAATTCATCAGGCGGCCGTCGCGGAAAGAGATCTCGACGACCTGGTAGAGCGGATAGACGATCAGGAGCAGCACCGCCGCGGCGGCGGGGATAAGCAGCGCGAAGGACAGCAGCGTCTGCCGGCGATGGTAGTTGATGTCGAACAGCCGCAGCTTGTTGCCGGCGGCGCCTAGCGAGGACGCGTTCGTCATCGGCCTCTCCTGATGAGGATCAAAAAGCAGGGAAACGGGCGCGGCGAAAGGGAGGGATCGCCGCGCCCGGGAGCGCGTGTCAGTTCAGAGGAACGGCGCGCTCGAGTTCGGCCTGGGTCTCGGCCATGATGTCGGCCACCGGAGTCTCGGTGGTCAGCACCTTCAACGCGGCGGCGCGCATGATGGCCGAGTACTCGTTGAAGTAGGCGCGGATGGCCTGGTGCGTGGGGAACAGCGGCACGCCGACAGCCGCGGCGTCCGCGATCACCTGCAGGTGCGGCTTCTCGGCGACGTCGGCTTCGGTCAGCACCGACGAAGCTCGGCCGGACGGCTGGCCGGTCATGATCAGGTACTCACGCTGCCACTCGGGACGGGAGGCCACCTCGATGAACTTCCATGCGGCGGCTTCGGTTGCCTCGTCGAGGCCCTCGGCGATGTGCAGCGACACGCCGCCCGGAGCCTGCGAGGGATCCCACGGGGTCTTCACCATGTGCAGGTTGGGCCGGTTCTCGGGCGATGCGCCCTCGAGCCAGGTCCAGACCCACGGGCCGTCGACCAGGAAGGCGGTGCGGCCGTCGACGAAAAGCTGGCGGGCCACGGCGGAGTTGTTGCCGAGCGGGGCGTTCTTGCTCACGACGTTGCGGTAGGTCTCGACCGCCGCCACGACTTCGGGCGAGGTGAGGTTGTAGGCGTTGTCCTTGATCACGGACGTGCCGGCATAGCCGATGTAGCGCTGCATGTCCTCGGCCACCGTCGGGTGGTCGGTGGTCACGGCCGACAGACCGAAGATGCCCTGGTCAGGCTTGGTCATCGCCGCCACCGCGGCCTGGTATTCCTCGAAGCTGGTCGGCACGGCGACGCCGGCATCCTCGAGCAGCTTGGAGTTGTAGAACAGCACGAGGGCAGCGTTGGAAACGAGCACGCCGCGCGTCTCACCGTCCCAGGTTAGGTCCTTCTGGGCCGCGGCCCAGCCGGTCTCGATGTCGGTGCCCTTGATGTGCTCGTCGAGCCCCGCCAGCCAGCCCTGCGCGGCATAGGCGCCGTAGTTCTGCTCCGAGATCTGCATCAGCGCCGGCGCCCGGTTCGAGGCGAAGCGGATGGTCAGCTGGGTCAGGTAGTCGGCGAAGGGAATGTAGGTCTGGTTGATCTTGATGTCGGGGTTCTCGGCCTCGAAGGCCGCGATCACGGCCTTCCACCAGTCGGCGTTGCCCGGTTCCTCGAGCTGCCACGAGGCAAAGTCGAGGGTGGTCTGCTGCGCCATCACCGGCAATGCGGCGACACTGGCCGTGAGCCCGAAGGCTGCGGCCACCAAAAGCTTCTTGATCACAATGATCCTCCCGGTATGCGGATTTTGGACGAGGCAGGCTCGTCCGGTTCAGGCGGGCGACAAAGCTTCGCCGGCGGCCTGGGGAGGCTGCTGCGCGGGCATTGCCGGTAGAATTCCGTGCCACCGACTGACGCAGCGTTTTTGTTGGATTTCCGCTGGACCGGTCGGCTACTGGTCACATATACGACCATGCTAGATCGTATCAAATCTGTCAACATCGTATACGATGCGACATTTTGGGAGGAACCATGGCCGGGGACGTCGTCGCAACCATGCGTCGCAAGCGCGGGGCAGGACCGGATACCAAGGTGGAGACCGCCTACCAGCGGGTCACCGGGCTGTTGCGCGCCGAGATCATCAACGGCGAAATCCCGCTCGGTGGCCGGCTACGCATGACGGCGATCGCCGAGCGCTTCGGGGTGTCCGTGCAGCCGGTGCGCGAGGCCCTGCAGCAGCTCGAGGGCGAGGGGCTGGTCGAGCTCATCCCCAACCACGGCGCGCGCGTCCGCCTGCTCGACCGCACGCGGCTGATCCATGCGCACGAGATCGGCGAGGCGCTGGAATCGTTCATGGCCCGGCAGTTCGCCGAGGAAGCCTCGCTGTCCTCGTTCAAGAAGCTGGAAGCGCTGCAACTGGCACATGACGCCGCCATCGACGCCATGGACTGGGCCCAGATCGACGGGGCCAACCACGAGTTCCACCGCTTCATCAACACGCATGGCGGCAACATGGAAGCGGCGGCGCTGATCCCGCGCTACTATGGCCTCAGCGAAGGCCTGATGAACCGCCGCGGCCGCGATGCCGCTTTCGCCGAACGCGTCCGCTCCGAGCACCACGCCCTGCTCGACGCCTTCCGCCGCCGCGACCCCGACGCCGCCGGCAAGATCGGCGCCGCCCACGTGCGCGGCACGCTCGGTGCGGTGCTCGAGGCCTACGAGGCGGCCGTGGCGGGCAAGGACGACTAGAGCCCGAAACCCGGCGGCGGCGCACCACCTCTCCCTAGGGGGAGAGGTCGGCCCAAAGGGCCGGGTGAGGGGGCCTTCCTCCCGCTCCGAGTCTGCGGCAAGGCCCCCTCACCCCAACCCTCTCCCCTGGGGGAGAGGGGGCGCGGCGGCCGACCCGTCGACACTCCCCAAAAAGCGAGGCGCCGGACCTTTCGATCCGGCGCCCAACACCAGTCTATTGTGAGCCCCTCATCACCGGCATGGCGGTAGAAATAGCGTGCTCGGTTTTCATCCCCACCACCGGGTCACCCCGGCGAAGGCCGGGGCCCATCCTGAGGTCTTCCACCATCTCAGGCAGGAGAGGCATCTCAGGATGAATCCCGGCCTGCGCCGGGATGACACCGTGGTCAGGGCGGGCGCCGGAACCATGCCCCGGCGCCCCATGCATCAGAAGTTGAAGTCGTCGATATTCTCGGCGTTGAACGTGGTCAGCTCGGCCTGGGTGTTGATCGAGTTGAGATCGTTGATGGTGATGGTGCCGAGGTTTGGCACCTCGAAGGTGGCGCCGACTTCGTTCTTGATCGTGCCTTCCTTGACGCCCTTGGCGAAGTGGGCAGCCAGCCAGCCCTCGTTATACGGCGACCAGAGCTGGAAGGCGGTGACGGTGCCATCCTTGACGAAGTCGCGCATTTCGCTCGGCAGGCCGAGGCCGGTGACCTTCACCTGCTCGGCAATGCCGCGGCTCTGCACCACCTGCGCGGCGGCCGCCACGCCAACCGTCGTCGGCGCGATCACGCCCTTGAGGTTGGGGTAGTTGGCGAGCAGCGCTTCCATTTCGGCCGTCGACTTCTCGGGCTGGTCGTCGCCGTAGACGGTCGCGACGAGCTTCATGTTGGCGTATTTGGCGTCGTTGGCCAGCGTCTCGTTCATGCCCACGATCCACTTGTTCTGGTCGGGAGCCTCGGTGGTGGCCGAGAGGATGGCGATCTCGCCTTCGTAGTTGATCAGCGAGCCGACCATCTCGACCTGGTCCTTGCCGACGATGTCGAAATTGACCGGCAGGATGGTGGCGTCGCGGTGCGTCTCGTTGCCGGTCAGGTCGCCGTTCACGGTCAGCACCAGGATGCCGGCGGCGCGGGCCGAGTCGAGCACCTGGTTGAGGGCGTCGGGGCTGTTCGGGGCAATGGCGATCACGTCGACGCCGCGCTGGATCTGCGCTTCGATGAACGGGATCTGCGAGGTGGCTTCGGCGGTCGCCGGGGCCACGAATTCATACTCGCAGCCGAGCTCCTTGCAGGCGTCGACGAAGCCGCCGTTGATCGAGTCGAAATACGGGTTGCCGGTGTTCTTGCCGATATAGACCATCGACAGCGGATCCTGCGCCAGCGCGGAGGTGGCGAGGGTGAGGCCGAGGGCGAGCCCGGCCAGAGTTGTCTTCAGCATGCGTTCCTCCTGTTTGCCGGTCGTGCCGGCGATAGTCCCCCGCTACCTCTGGGTGCGGGAATAGATGAAATTGGTGGCGATGATGGCGATGATGAGCAGGATGCCCAGCACCGTCAGCTGGATGGCGGGCAGCCAGTTGGCGACGGTCATGCCGGTCGAGACGACCACCAGCAGCCAGGCCGCGAGAAAGGTGCCGAGAATGGTGCCGCGGCCGCCGAAAATGTAGGTGCCGCCGAGCATGGCCATCAGCACCATCTGCAGCTCGCCGCCGAGCCCGAGGTCGTAGCGCACCGAGCCGAGCCGGCTGGCGGTCATCATGCCGGCCACCGCCGACACCACCCCGACAAGCAGGAACAGGATCAGCTTGATGCGCCGAGTCCGGATGCCGGCATGGCGGGCCGCGATCTCGTTGGTGCCGATCTGGTAGATCTGGCGGCCGAAGATGGTCCCGGCCAGCACCAGCCCGAGCACCAGCGCGCAGAGTGTGAAGATCACCACTGGAACCGGAATGCCGAGGATCATGGCGCGGTCGATGCCGATGAACCACTCGGGCACGCGGATCGACTTGTCGCCGGCAATCACCTGCGCCAGCCCGCGATAGAGCGTCAGCGTGCCGATGGTGACGATGATCGAGGGCAGCTGAAGGCGGATCACCATGAAGGCGTTGATCGCCCCCATGACGAGCCCGGACAGCAGCCCGACGCCGATTGCCAGCGGCATCGGCACGCCGCTCGCCTGGGCCCAGGCGAACAGGCACGCCGACAGCGCCATGTTGGCGGCCGGCGACAGGTCGATCTCGCCGGCGATGATCACCATGGTCAGCACGAGCGCGACGATGGCGAACTCGGCCGAGAGCGTGAAGCTGCGGAGGATGTAGTTGATGTCGAGGAAGAACGGCGAGATCTGGTTCGCCACCACGATGCCGAGGATCAGCAGCACGAGCGTCATCGTCTCGGGGCGGACGAGGATCTGGTGCCAGAGCGGCCGCGGCGGCGCGCTCTCGCGGCCCGCAATGTTCTGCGGAGTGGTTTCGGCCGCGCTCATGCCTGCACCCGCTTCAGGCTGACAATGCCCTGCTGGCGCACCGAGCGGTCGATCAGCAGCGCGACGAGGATCACCGCGCCATAGATGGCGCTCTGCGCCGTGCCGGGGATGCCGAGCAGGGGCAGGGCGGCGGCAACGCAGCCCATCAGCAGCACGCCGAGCACCACGCCCAGCACCGAGCCGACGCCGCCATTGATCGAGACGCCGCCGATTACCACCGCGGCGATCACCTGGAACTCGAAGCCGAAGCCGGTATTGGACGGGTTCACGAAGCCCCAGCGGCTCGCATACATGATGCCGGCCAGCCCGGAGAGTGCGCCGGCGATGGCGAAGACCAGCAGCGTCACCTGCGTCACCTTGATGCCGCGCAGCGGCGCCGCCACCGGGTTGGAGCCGAGCGCGAAGATCTGCCGGCCGACGCGGGTATGCATGGCGAACCAGTAGGTCAGGATGGCGATACCGAAGGCCATGAAGATGATCCACGGTATGCCGAGGATCGGCGACGTCTGGCTCATCGCCTTGAGTTCGGTGGGGATGTACTGGCGATCCACCTGCCGGGCGTTGGAGACGATGAAGGTCAGCCCGCGATAGAGGTTGAGCGTCCCCAGCGTGACGATGATGGCTGGCAGCCGGAAGATGGTCACCAGCGCGCCGTTGACCAGCCCGAGCAGCGTGCCGACACCGATGGCGACGACGAAGCCGAGGCCCCACGGGATTTCCGGGATATCGCGGAACATCATGCCGGTGATCATGGCGCTGAGCCCCAGGATCGAGCCCATCGACAGGTCGACATGGCGCGCCACCAGCACCAGCATCTGGCCCATGGCGGCAATCATCACCAGCGGCGTCAGCAGCAGGATGACGCGCAGGTTGTTCAGCGTGGCGAATTGCGGCTTGTAGAGGCTCACCGCAAGGCAGAACAGCACGATCATCACGGCGATGCCGGTCTCGCGCTTCAGCAGGATCGAGCGCAGCGCGTTCATGCCGCCACTCCCGTACGCTGGGTACGCGGCACGGCGGCGCTCATGATCTTTTCCTGGCTCGCCTCGGCGCGCGGGATCTCGGCGGTGAGCCGGCCCTCGGCCATGACGAGGATGCGGTCGCACAGCGCCAGCAATTCGGGCAGTTCCGACGAGATCAGCAGGATGGCTTTACCCTGCGCGGCGAGCTCGCCGATCATGTCGTAGAACTCGGCCTTCACACCGATATCGATGCCGCGCGTCGGCTCGTCGAGGATCAGGATGGATGGGTCGGCCAGCAGCCAGCGGGCGAGAATCGCCTTCTGCTGGTTGCCGCCCGACAGCTCGCCGATCGGCTGGTTGATCGAGGCGAGTCGGATGCGGAGCTTTTGCACCGAGTCGAGCGCCAGCGCCTTTTCAACGGCCCGACGGATAATCCCCGTCGGCGCGATCTTGCCCGGAATGGCGGCGGTGATGTTCTGCTCGACCGGCAGCGTACGGAAGATCCCGGCCACGGCCCGGTCCTCCGGCACGAAGGCGAGCCCGAGCGCAATCGCGTCGTCCGGCTGGCGGATGTTCACGGACTTACCATGGACTTTCACCGCACCAGACGCGGCTGGTTCGACACCAAATATGGCCCGCGCCACGTCGGTCCGGCCGGCGCCGACCAGGCCGCCGAGTCCGACGATCTCGCCACGCCGCACGGCAAAGCTGATGTCGTTGAACACGCCGGGCAGGGTTAGCCCCTCGACTTCCAGCGCCACCTCGCCGATCGAGGCGTTCTGCTTGTGCATGTATTCCTTGAGCGGACGGCCGATCATCAGCCGGATGATGTCGGCGTCCGACAAGTTGCCGATCGTGTCGGTGGCGATCTTGTTGCCGTCGCGGAAAATGGTGACGCGGTCGCAGAGCGCGCGCACTTCCTCGAGCCGGTGCGAGATGAAGACGATGGTGCGGCCCTCGTCGCGCAGGCGGCGGGCAATACCGAACAGGGTCTCGACCTCGCGCGGGGTCAGCGGCGCGGTCGGCTCGTCCATGATGATCAGTCGGCTGTCCGAGGCCAGCGCCCGGGCGATCTCGACCATCTGCTGGTCGGCGATCGACAGTCCGCGCATCGGCCGGGTCACGTCGATGCGCACCCCGAGCAGATCCATGTAGCGGCGCGCCTCGCGCGTCATCTCCGCCCATGGCACGTTCGAAAACCAGCCATCCTCGGAGCGCCCGAGGACGAGATTTTCAGCCACCGACAGGTCGGGGAAGGAGATCGGCTCCTGGTGGATCAGGGTGATGCCGAGCTTCTGTGCCGCCACCGGGTTGGGCACTTCCACCGGCTGGCCGTTCAGCGCCAGCGTGCCGAGCGTCGGCCGGTGCACGCCGGCGAGGATCTTGGCAAAGGTCGATTTGCCCGCGCCGTTCTCGCCCAGCAGCGCGTGGATCTCGCCCTTCAACAGGTCGAGATCGACATCGCGCAGCACCTCGACGCCGGCGAAGGATTTCGAGATGCCGCGCGCCGCGATCAATACAGGGGCGACGGCGTCGCTCATGCGGGCACCGGCGCGTCGGGATGGATCAGCTTCTGCGCCTTGAGGTCGGCCCAGAAGCCGGCCGGGATTTGCAGGGCCAGCGCCTTGACGTTGGCCTCGACCTCGCTCGGCTTGGCGGCGCCGGGGATCACCGACACCACGGCCGGATGCGCCAGCACGAATTGCAGCGCGGCGGTCGGCAGCGCCACGTTGTGCGCCTTGCACACCGCCTCGATGCCGCGCACCCGCGCCTGCACTTCCGGCGGCGCCTTGCCATAGGCATAGTGCGCCGGCCCGGCCGAGCCGGTGACGAGGATGCCCGAAGCGAACGGCGCGCCGATGATCACCGAAACGCCGCGGTCGAGGCAGGTCTGCATGCCACGCGTCAGGCTCTCCTGATCCAGCAGGGTATAGGGCATGGCGACGAGGCAGAAATCGAGGTCGACCATCGTCGCCGTCGTCTCAAGCGCCTCGTTGGTGTTGATGCCCATGCCGTAGGCCCGGATATGCCCGGTACGCTTAAGCTCCTCGAGCGCCTTCATGCCGGTTGCGACCAGCGCCTTTTCGTGCCCCGCCTGCATCTCGGGGCCGTGATAGGCGACGTCGAGATCGTGGATCACCAGCGCATCGACGGTATCGAGCGCGAGGCGCTGCAGCGCCTGCTCGTAGGAGCGCATGATGCCGTCATAGGAATAGTCGAACTTCACCTCGAAGTTCAGGCCGCCCTTCCACGGGCCGTGGTCGAATGTTTTGGGGTCGGCCGGACGGTGCAGGGTGCGGCCGACCTTGGTGGTGACGGCGAACTCCTCGCGCGGCTTGGTGCGCAGGAACCCGCCGAGCCGGTGCTCGCTGAGGCCCCGGCCATACCAGGGCGCGGTGTCGTAGTAGCGAACGCCGGCCGCCCAGGCCGCATCCATGGTGGCGCGGGAATCGGCTTCATCGACCTTGCCGTAAAGCTCGCCCAGATGCGCCGTGCCGAGGCCGAAGACGGGGAGTTCGAGGCTGGTCTTGGCGACACGGCGGCGCGTGGAAACGGTGACGGTCACAGCGAACAGCTCCTCCCAAAGCAAGACGGCGGAGTGCTCCCCGCTCTCGTTCTGCCGTGCAACTTGTCAGACAAAAATTAGTTTGACAAGTTCTTGCGACCTGCCCATTCCTGACGCTACGCAGGGGAACCCGCCACCTAGAGACGGGCCTGCGAGAGGGATAGGACATGCCGAATTTTCCCGTCATCGACACGCATCTGCACGTCTGGGATCAGACGCGCCTCCGCTATTCTGCGTTTGAGGGCAACCCGCTGTTCGGCCACCCCTACCATGTCGAGGATTACGCCCGCGACTGTGGTGATCTGCAGGTCGAGGCCATGGTCTTCCTCGAATGCTACGCCGATTTCGATGCCGACGGCGGCCAGTATATCGAGGAGATCGAGTTCGTCGAAGACGAGCAGCGCCGCGATCCGCGCATCAAGGCGATCATCCCGATGGCCCCGCTCGAGCGGGGCAGGGCCGTCCGCCCGATGCTCGAGCAGATGCGCGACGAGCACCCGAGCGTGCGCGGCATCCGCCGCATCATGGAGTTCGATAAGGACCCGCAGGCCTTCACGATGAGCGAAGGCTTCATCGAGGGCACGAACCTGCTTTCCGAGTTCGGCTGGTCCTTCGACATCAACCCCAACTACACGCAGATGCACTTCATCCGCGAATGGGTGAAGCTCATCCACGACGTGCCGATGATCCTTGATCACTGCGGCAAGCCCGGCATCCGCGCCGGCGCCATCGCGCAGTTCCGCGAGGACATGGCCGATCTGGCGAAGCACCCGAATATGTGGGTGAAACTCTCCGATCTGCCGGCCTGCGCCGACAAGCAGAACTGGACCGAGGCCGATCTGCGCCCCTATATCGAGACGGTGCTCGAAACTTTCGGACCGGATCGCACCATCTATGCCGGCGACTACCCGATCCTGCTGCAGGCCACCAACATGACGCAGTGGGTCGAGGTGCTCGACAATGCCTTTGCCGATCTCGGGCTCAGCGAAACCGAGACCCGGAAGATCTATCGCGACAACGCCATCAAGTTCTATCGCCTGGAGCTGTAAGAGCGCTCTCAGGAAAAGTTGCAGACTTTTCCGGTTCGAGAGCGCGGTGACTGATCGTCAGGAGTCCGCGTGAGCAAGGCCGCCACAGAACAGCTCGACACCGGGTTCGCCGCCGACGAGGCGGCCGGCGGCTTCGGCGGCGGCACGCTCGAGCGGCGGCCGATCGCCGAGCAGGTGGCCAACCGCATCATGGGGATGATCAAGTCGGGCAATCTCAAGCCCGGCGATCGTCTGCCCACCGAGCAGCAGATGACCATCGCCTTCGGCATCTCCCGCCCGCCGCTGCGCGAAGCGCTGAAGGCGCTGACGCTGATGGGCGTCCTCGCGAGCCGGCAGGGCGGGCGCTACACCGTCACCGACCTGTCGCCGAGCCGGCTGGTCGCCCCGTTCAACTCGGTGCTGGCCGTCGCCGACTACGATGTGCACCAGCAGTTCGAAACACGCAGCGTGGTCGATCTCGAACTGGTGCGGCTCTGTTGCGAGCGCGCCTCGCCGGAGCAGCGCCAGCGCATCCACAAGCTCGCCGTCGACGGGCGCGCCTTCGAACACGATCCGGTCGCCTTCCGCCTGCTCGATATCGAGTATCACCAGGCCATCAACGATGGTGCCGGCAACGCGCTGCTCACGGCGCTGGCGCAGGTGCTCTACGACCTCGGGCTCGATGTGCGCCGCACCGCCAGCGAAGTGCCGGGCGTCATCCAAAAGAGCAACGGCCAGCATGTCGAGATCGCCGAGGCGATCCTCAACGCCGACGCACCCACCGCCGTCGCCGCCTATCGCGCCCATCTCGAGCATGTCCGCGACACCACCTTCATGGCCATCGCCAAGCGATCACAGGGACCGACCAATGGCTGAACGCATCGCCTTCCGCATGAACCTCTTTCCCGGCCAAGCCGCCGAATACGAGAAGCGGCACGACGAGATCTTCCCCGAACTCGCCCAGGCGCTGAAGGATGCCGGCGTGTCCGACTACACCATCTGGCTCGATCCGGAATCGAACCACCTGTTCGGCATCCTGACCCGCACCGACGACCACACCATGGACAAGCTGCCCGACACCGAAATCATGAAGCGGTGGTGGAAGCACATGGCCGACATCATGGAGACCCACCCGGACAATGTGCCGGTGCAGGTGCCGCTCAAGCGCGTGTTCTTCCTGCCGTGAGCACCGCATTTCGGATCAAGGATGTCCGCACCTACACGGTGAAGCCGTCGGACAAGGCAGGCACCTATTTCAAGCCGGGCGCCAGCAACCACTGGCTGGTCGATACCCTGATCTCCAACCCGATGTCGGGCTATGCGCGGTATCGCGAGAAGCGCTCGAGCTGGGGCATTGGCGTGCTCGGTGCCATCGTCGTCGAGATCGAGACCGAGGACGGTAAGGTCGGCGTCGCCACCGGCTCGGGCGGCGCGCCCGCGGCGTGGATGATCCATCACCATTTCCGCCGCTTCCTCATCGGCGAGGATGCGCGCAAGACCAACATGCTGTGGGACCAGCTCTATCGGAGCTCGCTGCCCTATGGCCGCAAGGGCCTGCCGATCATGGCGATCAGCTGTGTCGACCTGGCGCTGTGGGACCTTCTCGGCAAGGTGCGCAACGAGCCGGTCTATAACCTGATCGGCGGCCTCGCCCGCGACGAGATCACCTTCTATTGCACCACCCCCGAACCCGCCGCCATCAAGGCGCTCGGCTTCTGGGGCGCCAAGGTGCCGCTGCCGCACAGCCATTTTGACGGCGAGGAAGGCCTGCGCGCCAATGTCGAGTTCCTGCGCCGTCATCGCGAGTCCGTCGGCCCCGACTATCCGCTGATGGTCGATTGCTACATGTCGCTCAGCGTCGACTATGCCATCCGGCTGGCCGAAGCGTGCAAGCCGCTGAACATCCACTGGTGGGAAGAGGTGCTGTCGCCCGAGGACGTCGAAGGCTTCCGCATCATCAAGGCGGCCCATCCCCATCTCAAGTGGACCACCGGCGAGCACGAGTACACCCGCTACGGCTTCCGCCGCCTGATCGAGGAACGCACGCTCGACATCGTCCAGCCGGACGTGATGTGGGTCGGCGGCCTCACCGAGCTCCTCAAGATCGCCGCCCACGCTTCGGCCTACGATATCCCGGTCGTGCCGCATGGCAGCGGGCCATACTCATACCAGTTCATCGCCAGCCAGACCGGCCCGGCCTTCTGCGAGTATGTGGCGGCGAGCCCGGACGGCAAGACCATCCAGCCGGTGTTCGGCGACCTGTTCGAAGGCGAGCAGATGCCGCAGAACGGCAAGCTCAAGCTCTCCGAGGCCCCCGGCTTCGGCATGGTGCTGCGCGACCGGAGCGTGCTCGAACCGGTCGCCTGAGCCTCAGGCGGCGCTGGTGCGCGATGCTCCACCGGCCAGCGGCGCGATCGCCGTCCGATCCAACTGCCGCAGGGTCTCGGCGGCGAGCCGCGAAGTGCTGGCCATGATCATCGCCGGCAAGGTGCCGGCGGGCGCAGTTGCCGGTCCCGGCGCGAGCAGGGACTAGTTCAAGGACTGAGTCACTGGGCTGTCCACAACGCCCCCTCTCCCTCTGGGGGAGAGGGTCGGGGTGAGGGGGCCTTGCAGCACGCGCGGGCGTTCAGAGAAGGCCTCCTCACCCGGCGCTGCGCGCCGACCTCTCCCCCAGAGGGAGAGGTGAACCGTGCCCCACGCTTACTCCGGATAGTCGGGCAGCGCCCTCAAGCTCGGGTGGATGTCCTGGGGCTGGCGCTTCGTCGGCTGCTTTGTCGCCTCGCGCTGCTTGGGCGCGCTGGACTGTTCGATGGTTCCGGGTGTGGTGAGCTGACCTGCCGTGTCGTGCATGGCGTGCTCCTTCAATGTCGTCTCGATGCGGGAGGGAATGTGCCTGTGCCGGTGCGGCCGTTCGGCCGGAGCGTGCCTACCCGAGGTGAGATTGCGGATGGGCGCATTGGCGCCTCGTCGGATAGTCAGGCCAGATCGAAATATGTGCTGCCGCCATCCCCGGCAACCGGACCCGGCTCATGCCACCCATGCGCCAGGCGCAAAAAGCAAAAGGGCTCCATCCGAAGATGGAGCCCTGAAGTTTTGGCCTTGGGCGAGGGAGGAGGATACGCCCTTGGCCGGGTGACTGAACCGCAGGGAGGAGGAGAGCGGTCTTCGTCGGGTATCGCGGGTCACACCGAGGGAGGAGGATTCAGTGCTCCAGCGCGATGGCCAACAGATAGGGGTGTTTGTCGACCCGAACAATCGACATTGGAACAGGCCTGCCATGCGCTGCCTGCAGCGTCATCCTGACGCGGGGGCCTTCCTGTGGGCGCTTGGGCCTAGCAGGCGACGACGTTCACCGCCAGCCCGCCCTGGCTGGTTTCCTTGTAGCGCTCGGACATGTCGCGGCCGGTCTGCCGCATGGTCTCGACGCACACATCCAGCGACACCTTGTGCGTGCCGTCGCCCTTCATGGCGAGTGAGGCCGCCGTCACCGCCTTCACCGCGCCGAAGGCGTTGCGCTCGATGCAGGGGATCTGCACCAGCCCGGCCACCGGGTCGCAGGTCATGCCCAGGTGATGCTCCAGCGCGATCTCTGCGGCGTTCTCTACTTGTGCCGGCGTGCCGCCCATCGCCGCGCAGATCGCCGCCGCTGCCATCGCCGAAGCCGAGCCGACCTCGCCCTGGCAGCCGACCTCGGCGCCCGAGATCGAGGCATTGTGCTTGATGATGCCGCCGATCGCCGCGGCGGTCAGCAGCATGTCGCGGATCGTCTCGGACGAAGCGCCCGGATTGAAGGTCGTGTGATACTTGAGCACCGCGGGGATCACCCCGGCCGCGCCGTTGGTCGGCGCCGTCACCACGCGGCTGCCGGCCGCGTTCTCCTCGTTCACCGCCATGGCGTAGACGCTGAGCCAGTCATTGCCGGCGAGCGGGCCGAGCTCGTTGCGCTGCCACTGCGCCGCCAGCTGGTCGTGAATCGGCCTGGCCCGCCGGTTCACGTTCAGTCCACCCGGCATCACGCCCTCGCCACGCAGTCCACGCGTGATGCAGCCCTCCATGGCCGCCCACAGCCGGTCGAGCCCGGCATCGACGGCCTTGCGCCCCATGCGCGCCTCTTCATTGGCGCGCTTCATCCTGGCGATCGAGAGGCCGGACTCCCGCGCCATGGCCAGCATCTCGGCGGCGTTCTCGAACGGATAGGGGACGGGCGTCGCTTCGGCTTTCGGTTCGTGCCCGAGCTCGGCCTCGCTTACCACGAAGCCACCGCCGATCGAGTAGTAGATGCGGCGCAACAGCAGTGTGCAGTCCTTGTCGTAGGCGAAGAACTGCAGCCCGTTGGTGTGGCCGGGCAGTCGCTCCTTCCTGTCGTAGGCGAGGTCGGGCTCCGGCCGGAAGCGGTACGCCGAATGCCCCTCGGGCCGCACCATGCCTTCGGCCTCGACCTGGGCGACGATCGCATCCATCCGTTCGGGATCGACGCTGTCCGGCGCAAAGCCGCTCAGCCCCAGAATCACCGCCCGCCCGGTGCCATGACCGATGCCGGTAAAGGCCAACGAGCCATGCAAGCTCGCCTTCAGCGCCGCCACCTGCGCGCCGCGCGGGCGCGGCCAGTCGCCGGTCCGGATTTCGTCGAGAAAGCGGTTGGCGGCCGTCATCGGGCCCATCGTGTGCGAGCTCGAAGGACCGATGCCGATCTTGAAGACGTCGAAAACCGATAGGAACATCGCGTCCCTTAGATGTGATGCGCCAACCATAGCGGCAAGCCCCGCGCCTGCCTACGGGGCGCGGCCGCCTGAAGGTTATGCACACCTATTCGGCGTTGCCCCGGTGTGCCTACATCGCGGGCAACAGCCTGTCGCACAACACTTCCTCGCCCAATGTGACGGGCTGACACATAACCGTCACCCGTCCGTCATCCGTCCTTCATCCACCTGAAATCCAACCGTCAAGGTGACCCACTAGGAGTGCGCCGCTCGAGAAATCGACCGGCAATTCATCCCTGGAGACCTTGACGATGAAAACCAACTGGCTGCTCGGCGCGGCCCTCACGGCGTCCGCGCTCACGTTCGTCGCTTCCCCCGCTTTCGCCCAGACCAAGTTCGAGTTCTGGTACGGCCTGTCCGGCGACCTCAGCGAGCGCATCCAGGACATGTGCAAGACGTTCAACGAGTCGCAGGCCGACTACGAGATCGTCTGCGTGTCGCAGGACAACTACGACAACAACCTGCAGAACACGATCGCGGCCTTCCGCGCCAACAAGCAGCCGACCGTCACCCAGATCTTCGACGCCGGCACGCTCGACCTGATGCTGTCCGAGGCCTATCTCCCGGTGCGCCAGCTCATGGAAGAGAACGGCTACGACATCGACTGGGCCGATTATTTCGCCGGCGTGGGTTCGTATTACTCGACCTCGCAGGGCGAGCTGCTGTCGATGCCGTTCAACTCCTCGACGGCGGTCATCTACTACAACACCGACGCACTGGCGAAGGTCGGCTTCGAGGGTACGCCCGAGACCTGGACCCAGGTCGAAGATGTCGCCCGCAAGATGAAGGCAGCCGGCTATGACTGCCCGATCGCGTTCGATCCGTCAGGCGCCTGGCAGTGGTTCGAGCAGTTCGAGGCCATCCACAACCAGCCGATCGCCACGCTCGGCAATGGCTATGGCGGCCTCAACGCCGAGATGGTCGTGTCGAAGGGCAAGTTCGTCGATCAGCTGAGCTGGATCAAGGCGATGTATGACGAGGGCCTGATCGTTCACAAGTCGAAGGACACCGGCGAGACCGCCAACGACGCCTTCGTCAACGGCAACTGCCAGATCACTTCGTCCTCGATCGCCGATCACGGCACCTTCGGCAAGCAGGCCAAGGAAGGCGTGCACTGGACCAATGCCATGCTGCCGATGCTGGAGGGCGTCGAGCGCCACAACTCCTTCGTGGGCGGCGCTTCGCTCTGGACGCTGAAGGGCAAGTCGGCTGAAGAATACAAGGGCGCTGCCGCGTTCTTCAACTTCCTCGCCACGCCGAAGCAGGCCACCTGGTGGTCCACCGTCACCGGCTACATCCCGGTCCTCAACTCGGCCTTCGAGGCGATGACCGCCGATGGCTTTTACGATGCCGCCCCATACAAGGGCCGCGAACTGGCGATCGCGTCGCTGACCATGCCGGCCGGCGAGAACACCCGCGGCATCCGCCTGGGCGGCTATGCCTCGATCCGCGCCGAGATGGTGAAGACCATCCAGTCGGTGCTGTTCAACGACGTGCCGGTGCAGCAGGCCCTCGAGGAGTTCGATGCCCGCGGCAACGAGATCCTGCGTCGCTTCGAGGCGACCTACGCCGGCAAGACCCTGCCCTGATCTGCGCCTGACCTCGCACGGGCGGCTGCGGCCGCCCGTGCTTACTCGCTTATGTGTGGAAGCCCCTCATGGAACGTCGCGCCTACTACAGGAACGGTGTGCTGCCCTGGCTGCTGCTGGCGCCCCAGCTCATCCTCGTTCTCGTCTTCTTCTACTGGCCGACGACGCAGGCGCTGTACTGGGCCTTCACGCTCGAGCAGCCCTGGGGCGGCGGCAACACCTGGGTCGGGTTCGACAATTTCCTTTCGATCTTCCGCGATCGCGAATACTGGGCCACCGTGCTGCGCTCGGGCTTTTACGCCCTCGTCACCACAGGCCTCTCCATGAGTGTGGCGCTCACCCTCGCGGCCTTCGTTGATCGTTCGCTCAAGGGCACCAAGATCTTCCAGTCGATCTACGTGTGGCCCTATGCCATCGCAGCCCCCGCCGCCGGCGTTGCGTTCCGCTTCATCTTCGCGCCCGAGTCCGGCCTTATCGGCTCGCTCAACCAGTTCTGGCCCGGCGTCTGGGATCCTGCGACCGTGGGCTGGCACGCGCTGCTCATGGTGATGATCTGCCATGCCTGGCTCGGCATCGGCTACAACTTCATCTTCTTCCTCGCCGCGCTGCAGATGATCCCGCGCTCCATCTCAGAGGCGGGCGCCATGGATGGCGCGCGGCCGTTCCGTCGCATGATCGACCTGCAGCTGCCGCTGATCGCGCCGACCGCCTTCTTCCTGCTCATCATGAACATCATCTCGAGCTTCACCGACAGCTTCGGGTTGATCGACACCATGACCGAAGGCGGGCCGATCGGGCAGACCGAGGTGATGGTCTACCGCATCTATTTCGACGGCTTCAAAGGCCTCGACTATTCGGGCGCCGCGGCCCAGTCGATCGTCCTCATGCTGCTCGTCATCGGGCTCACGTTCGTCCAGTTCAAATGGGTCGAACGCCGCGTCCACTACCATTGAGGCCCGCACCATGATCGAGCGCTCGCCGTTCTTCGATTTCGTCACCTACCTCGCCATGGCGTTCGGCGCCTTCCTGGTGGTGATCCCGTTCTGGATCACCTTCGTCGCCGGCAGCCAGTCGCTGCAGGAAGTCAGCCAGGTGCCGCTCAACCTGATGCCCTCGGGGCACCTTTGGGAGAACCTGCAGGCCGCCTGGGCCCGCGCCGACCTCGGGCCGAAGATGCTGAACAGCTTCATCGTCTCGATCGGCGTCACCGTCGGCAAGATCACGCTGGCCTCGCTCTCGGCCTTCGCCATCGTGTTCTTCAACTTCAAGGCGCGGATGCTCTGCTTCTGGCTGATCTTCATCACCCTGATGCTGCCGCTCGAAGTGCGTATCGTGCCCACCTACGCCATCGCCGCCAACGCGCTGCTGCCGTTCCAGGTCATCCTCGATACGCTCGGCATCAGCTGGCTGGTCAACTCCGTGAGCGGCCTGCAGCTGTCGCTCAACTGGAACCTGCTCAACTCCTATCCGGGCCTCATCCTGCCGCTGGTGGCCACGGCCACCGGCACCTTCCTCTACCGGCAGTTCTTCATGACCATTCCGGACGAACTGGTCGAAGCCAGCAAGATGGATGGCGCGAGCCCGCTCGAATTCTTCTGGGACGTGCTCATCCCGCTGAGCCGCACCAACATGCTGGCGCTCGCCACCATCATGTTCGTCTCCAGCTGGAACCAGTATCTGTGGCCGCTGCTGGTCACCACCGACCGCGCCAATTTCGGCACCGTGGTGATGCAGCTCAAGTCGCTCATCCCGGCGCAGAACGGCACGCCCGACTGGAACGTCACCATGGCGGGCGCCCTCATCATCATGCTGCCCCCGCTCCTGGTCGTTGCATTCATGCAGCGCTGGTTCGTGCGCGGCCTCATCTCCCGTGACAAGTGAACGGAGCTAAGCCGATGTCCCAGATTTCCATCAAGGGCGTGAAGAAGGTCTACCAGAAGACCGAGGTGATCCACGGCGTCGACGTCGAGATCGAGGCCGGCGAGTTCGTCGTCATCCTCGGGCCGTCGGGCTGCGGCAAGTCCACGCTGCTGCGGATGATCGCCGGTCTCGAGGAGATTTCCGCCGGCGAGATCTCGATCGGCGGCCGGGTGGTCAACCAGCTCGAGCCGCGCGAGCGCGGCTGCGCCATGGTGTTCCAGAACTATGCGCTCTACCCGCACATGACGGTGCGCCAGAATATCGGCTACTCGCTGAAGGTCGCAAAGATCCCCAAGCCCGAGCGCGAGGCGCGCGTGCTGGCGGTAGCGAAGTCCGTGTCGCTCGAACCCTTCCTCGATCGTCGTCCGGCCGAGCTCTCGGGCGGCCAGCGCCAGCGCGTCGCCATGGCCCGCGCCATGGTGCGCGAGCCCAGGGTCTTCCTGTTCGACGAGCCGTTCTCCAACCTCGACGCCAAGCTCCGCGTCGCCATGCGCGCCGAAGTCCGGCGCCTGCATCGCGACCTGGGCGTCACCTCGGTCTTCGTCACGCACGATCAGACCGAGGCGATGACGCTCGCCGACAAGCTGATCATCATGAATGCCGGCAATGTCGAGCAGATCGGCCGCCCGACCGAGGTCTACAACAATCCGGCCAGCCGCTTCGTCGCCGATTTCATCGGCTCGCCGGCGATGAACCTGTTCGAAGGCGAGTTCGACGCCGAGGGCCATTTCGTCCATGGCCAGGGCGGGCGGCTGCGCGTCGACCAGCTCAACGGCGTGCGCGTGCCCGGCCGCCGCGTCGTGCTCGGCGTACGCCCCGAGGCGGTGCGCCGCACCGGCGCCGAAACTCAGGGCGCCATCCCGGCGGTGGTCGACTATGTCGAGGAACTGGGCGCCTCGCGTCTCATCCACGCCGACGCCAATGGCAGCCGCATCGTCGCGCTCGATACCGACACCGCCGAGATCAAGACTGGCACTCCCGTGCATCTCAGCGTCGATGACCGGGCCCTGCACGTCTTCTCGATGGAAGACGGCCGCCGCATCACGCACTAGCCGAACCGCCCCTCACCCTGACCCTCTCCCCAGCGGGGAGAGGGGACGCACATAGCACGGACAGTGCCACATCGCCCCCTCTCCCCGCTGGGGAGAGGGCCGGGGTGAGGGGCAGTCATTCACGCCGCCATACAACCCCAGGAGCACCTCAAATGACCCACATCATCGGTACCGGCTTCAATGTCGGTTCGGACAACGGCGAGTTCGCCGCGCTTGAAGCCGACATGCGCGCCCTTGCCGACATGGGCGTCGACACCGTCGAAATCGGCATCACCAGCCTCGATCTCGTCGCCGGCGGCAAAGTGATCCGCGAGCGCCACGAAGCGCTGCTCGCGCTCACCAGGCAGTTCGATTTCCGCTACACCGTGCACGGGCTGGTCTCGTCCAACTTCATGGACCCGATCACCCAGCGCTACCAGGTCGATGCTGCCAAGGCCCTGATCGAGGTGTGCAACTCGATCGGCGCCGGCATCCTCGTCCACCACTCGGGCAACCTGCGCGCCGACGCCATCGCCGACTGGGCCGGCGCCGACCTGCGCGAGCGCGAAGCCCTCACCGAAGTCGCCGATTTCGCCCGTCCGCACGGCGTGCGCCTCGCGCTCGAGAACATCTTCACCACCGAGCCCGGCCAGTATCGCCAGACCCCGGCGCAGGTCGCGGCCACCGTCAAGGCGGTAAACCATCCCAACGTCGTGGCGCTGATCGATTTCAGCCACGCCTATATCGAGTCCACCTTCAAGGGCCTCGATTTCTTCGCCGAGATCGCCGCCATGGCGCCGGTCACCGGGCATCTGCATGTGCACGACTCGTTCGGCCGCCCGCAGGGCTTCTTCAAGGCTTTCCACCCGCAGGAAAACACGGCGCTCGGCATCGGCGACCTGCACATGCCGCTCGGCTGGGGCGATATCGACTGGACCCGCATCTTCACTGAGCTCACGTTCCTGCCCGACACCGTCCTGATGATGGAAATCGGCCGCCGCTACCGCCGCGAACAGCCGGCGAGCCTCGTCCGCGCCCGCGAACTGGCGGCGCTGAACGCGCCCAAGGCCATCGCGGCGGAGTAAGGCACGATCGTGCCACAGCGGATCCTCCCCCGCGGGGCGGGGGAGGGGGACCAGCGAAGCTGGTGGAGGGGGCAGCCGCACGCACCGTGCCCTCCACGACCCCCTCTCTTTGCGAAAACTAAGGACTTAGCTGCGCTAAGCCCAAGTTTTCGCTTTCTCCCCCGCCAAGGGGGAGAAGCCTTCCATCAGCATAAGCGCTTGCAGCAACGCTCCCTCTCCCCCTTGGCGGGGGAGACGCGAGACTTACGAGCGTCAGCGAGTTAGTCGCAGCAGAGAGGGGGGCGATGGCAGGCACCAACCAAGCCCCCCTCAACTCATCTCCCGCGGCAGTTCCGCATCCTTGGGCGCCTGCTGCCGCAGCACCAGCAGCAGCCCGACCAGCGCGATCACCCCGCCGATCGCCATCTGCATGTCAAAGCTTTCGCCCAGCAGCAGCACGCCCATCACCACGGTCATCAGCGGCACCATAAGCCCGAGCGGAGCGATGAGGCTCGCCGGATAGCGCTGCAGCAGCCCGAGATAGAGCGTCGTCGCCAGGAGCGTCACGACGATGACCGAGAAGGCCAGCGCGGCAAAGAACGGCCAGCCCACCGCCCACGCCGCCTCCACCGGCGCGCCTTCGACCAGCAGCGAATAGGCGAGCAGCGGTCCGGCCGAAGCGGCCGCGGTCCAGGCCTGCATGGTCAGCGGCTTGATCGCGCCATAGCGCTTGAGCAGCACCGAGCCGAGCGCGATGGCGCCGGCCGAGATGAAGGCAAAGACCAGCCCGATGCTGATGCTGGCCCCGCCATCCCACATGACGAGAATCACCCCGCCCAGCGCCAGCGCGATGCCCACCAGCCGCATCGGGCCGATCTCCTCGCCCAGCAGCAATACGGACAGGATCGCAGTGATGGGGATCGCCATCTGCAACACGATCGAAACGCTGGAAGAACTGGCATTGGCCAGCCCCAGGAACATCAGCCCGAAATGCAGTGCCCCCATCAGCAGCCCGATGCCGATAATCGGCAGCAGCGGCCTGGGCAGTGGCCGGAACAGCGGCGACAGCACCACGGCGACGATGAGGAAGCGCGCCGCTGCATAAAAGATCGGTGGCACGTCGAAGCTCGAGAACAGCACTCGGCTGACGATGAGGTTCAGTGCCCAGATCAGGCACACGGCGGAGAACAGCAGCAGGTCGCGGGGGCGCATGGACAGCTCGGGGGAGGGGAGACGCGAACGCGTCACCATCGGCATGGCATGCTTGCCCCGATCTGCCAATGCCCCGTTTGCGCATTCAGGTCACGTCAATGACCGGTTCATCTTCGTATGGCCGGAAGGTCAGGGCTGCTGGCCCGTTCGACGTCGCCATCCCCACCAGCCCAAGATCGCCATCGCCGCAACCCCACGCGATCCGGCGGCTTGCCCGGACTTGTCCTCCTCGGCCGATAGCGGCCCAGACTCATGGGCGAAGCGGCGGAGGCAGGGAGAAAAATCGATGGTCAGCCCAGAACTGAACGAATGGCTGGTCTGCCGTTCACTCCGGCCGCGGCCGTTGCGCCGCGCCGGCCGGCATCCTACCTCTCTTGAGCATCGACCAGGACCCCCCATGGACGCCGCCGCCCCCACTCCCGCCAGTCCCTCGGCTGGCGTCGCCATCAAGACCGACATCCTCGTCATCGGCGCGGGGCAGGCCGGGTTGTCCTCGGCCTATCACCTGCAACAGCGCGGGCTCGAGGCCGGCCGCGGCTTCATCGTGCTCGATCAGTCGCCGCAGCCGGGCGGCGCCTGGCAGTATCGCTGGCCGTCGCTGACGCTCTCGACCGTCAACCGCGTGCACGACCTGCCCGGCATGGAGTTCTCCGAGGCGGTCGACACCTCGGCGCTCTCGGTCAAGGCGTCCACCGCCGTGCCCCGCTACTTTGCCGCCTATGAGGAGCGTTTCGGCCTCAATGTCTTTCGTCCGGTCAAGGTGCAGGTCGTCACCCGGCGCGGCGACCGCTTCCGCGTCGAGACCGACCGCGGCCTGTTTTCCGCCCGCGGCTTGATCAACGCCACCGGCACCTGGGAAACCCCGTTCATTCCGGACTATCCCGGCCGCGAGCTGTTCAAGGGCCGTCAGCTCCACACCCGCGATTACAAGTCAGCCGACGAGTTCGCCGGCCAGCACGTCATCATTGTGGGCGGCGGCATCTCGGCCGTGCAGCTGCTGAACGAGATCTCGCTCGTCACCACCACCACCTGGGTGACCCGGCGCGAGCCGCAGTGGCGCAACACGCCCTTCACCTCCGAGGATGGCCGCGCCGCGGTAAAGCTGGTCGAGGACCGGGTGCGCGCAGGCCTGCCGGCCAATTCGGTGGTCTCGGTCACCGGCCTGCCGCGCTCGCCAATGATCGAGGCGATGGAGGCGCGCGGCGTGCTGAAGCGCCTGCCCATGTTCACCGAGATCACGCCGACAGGCGTGCGCTGGGCCGACGGCACGGCGCAACGCGCCGACGTGATCCTGTGGTGCACGGGCTTTCGTTCCTCGCTCGATCACCTCGCCCCGCTGATGCTGCGGGAGCCCTCGGGCGGTATCCTGATGGGTGGCCGCCTCGCCACTCAGGTGGTGAAGGAGCCGCGCATCCATCTTGCCGGCTATGGGCCCTCCGCCTCCACCATCGGCGCCAACCGCGCCGGGTCGGCTGCCGCGGCCGAGCTGATGGCGACACTGGGGCTCGAGGCGGTGCCGTTCCGCTCCGCTGCGCCGGCGCAACAGGTCGCGCCCTAGAACCCTTTTCCTATGGAGAGCGGCTGCGGACGCTGCTACAGCGACTTGTAAGACAAATCAGCCTTCGGGGGAGCCCATGAACCAGATCGATCTCAACGGCCAGGTTGCCGTCATCACCGGCGGTGCCCAGGGCATCGGCTTTGCCATTGCCAGGCGCCTCGTCGCCTCGGGCGCCAAGGTCAGCCTGTGGGACATGAATGCCGAGCTGCTTGACAAGGCAACGGCCGAGCTCGGCGCTGCCGCTTCGAGCGTGGCGGTCAACATCACCGACTATAATGCGGTCACCGCCGCCGTGGCCAAGGTCGAAGCCGATCTCGGCAAGCTCGATATCCTCGTCCACTCGGCCGGCATTGCCGGCAAGAACGCCCCGCTCGACGAGTACGATCTCGACGAATGGCGCCGCGTCATCGACATCGACCTCAATGGCGCCTTCTACGTCAACCGCGCCGTGCTACCGGGCATGAAGGCCCGCAACTATGGCCGCATCGTCAACATCGCCTCGATCGCCGGCAAGGAAGGCAACCCGAACGCCGCCGCCTATGCCGCGGCCAAGGGCGGCGTCATTGCGATGACCAAGGCGGTCGGCAAGGAATGCGCGAAATACGATATCGCCATCAACGCCATCACCCCGGCCACTGCCAAGACCCGCATCCTCGACGAGCTCAAGCCCGAGTTCATCGACTACATGCTGAGCCGCATCCCGCGGGGCCGTTTCCTCGAGGTCGAGGAAGCCGCCAACATGGTGTCGTGGCTGGTCAGCAAGGAAAACAGCTTCACCACCGCCTCGGTGTTCGACCTGTCGGGCGGACGGGCGACGTACTGACCACCGCGCGTGCCCAAGCACGGAGTCATTCCCGCGAAAGCGGGAACCTCTGTTTGCGGCTCGCGGCCAAACGGAGATCCCCGCCTTCGCGGGGATGACCCAGTGGGTGGGAGAGTTGATGGGCGTACCGCCAAGGGCGTATTGCGAAGTAACCAGCCGGTGAATTAGCTTTGCTCGAGCCTGGCCGGAGGAGCCGGCGCGAACGGGACGAGGATCACCGCAAGTGAAGTATGCGATTGTCGGGACCGGCGGGCGTCACCAGATGTTCCGCCGCGCCATCACCGAGACCTATGACGCGGGCAACGAGCTCGTGGCGCTGTGCGACAGCAACGACAAGCGCCTGGCGCTGTCGGCCGGCAAAGTCCCGAAAAAGGGCAATGGCGTCGCCACTTACGCGCCGGCCGAGTTCGGCAGGATGATCGCCGAGCAGCAGCCCGACACGGTGATCGTCACCACGCCCGACTATCTCCATCACGAATATATCGTCGCCGCGCTCAAACAGGGCCGGCACGTGATGACCGAAAAGCCGATGACGGTCGATCTCGACAAGCTGCGCCAGATCCTCAACGCGCAGCAGGCGAGCGGCAAGAACGTCACAGTTACTTTCAACTACCGCTACACTCCGGCCCGCACCCAGCTGAAGGACCTGCTGATGAGCGGGGCGATCGGCGAGATCGAGGCGGTCGACTTCCGCTGGTATCTCGACCGCGTGCATGGCGCCGATTATTTCCGCCGCTGGCACCGCTACAAGGAAAAGTCCGGCGGGCTCCTCGTCCACAAGTCCACGCACCATTTCGACCTGATGAACTGGTGGGTCGCCTCGACCCCGAAAACCGTCAGCGCCAATGGCAAGCGGGTGTTCTACACCCCCGAAATGGCCGCCCAACTGGGCCTTGCCGACCACGGCGAGCGCTGCCACGACTGCCCGGTGTTCGAGCGTTGCGACTACCGGCTCGACCTCGAGACCGACCTGCCGCTGCGCGAGCTCTATCTCGAGGCCGAGGACGCCGACGGCTATTTCCGCGACCGCTGCGTGTTCGCCGACGACATCACCATCGAAGACACCATGCAGGTGCAGGTGCGCTACGCCAATGACGTGATGCTCAACTACACGCTATGCGCCTACTCCCCGTGGGAAGGCCTCGAAATCAAGTTCCACGGCACCAAGGGCGAGCTGACGCATCGCCACGTCGAAGTGCACGGCGTGTTCGGCGGCGTGCGCGACAAGTCGGCCGAGGAGAACATGACCACCACGCTCCACCTCCACGGCCAGCGCCCGCAGCAGCTCGATGTCTGGGCCGGCTCCGGCGACCATGGCGGCGCCGATCCGGTGATGCTGGGCTACCTGTTCGACCCCGAGCACATGGAAGCCGACCGTTACAACCGCGCCTCCACCTGGAAGGAAGGCGCCTGGTCCATCCTCACCGGCATCGCCGCCAACCAGGCGATCGCCACCGGGCAGACGGTGAATGTGGACGCCATGCTGGCTGAAGCCGGGATCGCGCTGCCGAGGTAGAAGGTCGCGAGAGACGGCCCCCTCCCGGCCTCCCCCATAAAGGGGGAGGTGAAGAGTAGAGGTTTTGGCTTCGATTGTGCCTCACGCACCGGCGGGGCACCTCCCCCTTCATGGGGGAGGATGGGAGGGGGTTGTCTGCTTCGGCTTGCCCGCCCGCCCCTAAACCACCAACTCCAGTCGATCCGCCGGGAACCGCGTCAGCATGGCGTGGATCGGCACGCCGTCCGCGTCCACGTCCACCGCGTCGGACACCAGCACGATCGAGCCGGGCGCGAGCTTCAGCAGTTGCGCCTCGTCGGCGGTCGCATGCCGCGCCGAGATACGGGTCGAAGCACGCGAATAGTCCTCGACGCCGAAGCGTTTCAACGACGCCGTCACCGAGCCGGTCTCGCGATAGGCGGCATCGATGCCCTTGAAGCGCTCTTCGGGATACCATCCCGTGGCGCGCGCCAGCGGGCGACCGTCGGCGTAGGACACGCTCTCATTGCGGATCAGCCGCGTGCCCGGCCTCACCGCCAGCGCCTGCGCCAGCCGGGCCGTGGCGCGCTCGATGCGGCTTGCCAGCAGTTCGCTCTTTCGCTCGCGCGTCTGGCCCGCCATGTTCTCGCCGAAGCGGGTGCGCCGGCCTACCGGGTAGCTCAGCCGGCGCGCCTCGGCGACGAAGGTGCCGCGGCCATGCTCGGCGCGCAGCACGCCTTCCTCGACCAGCACCGCGATCGCCCGCCGTACGGTGTGGCGGTTGACGCCGAAGCGCTCGGCCAGCGGCAACTCGCCATCCAGCTTATCCCCGCTCTCCAGTTTGCCGCCTACAATGTCGAGGCGGATCGCATCGGCGATCTGGCGCCATAGCGCGACGCCACCGGCGGGCTCGATTTCGGTGCGGCTCAAGATTGTCATTGCATCTTCATGGAGGCTGGGTAAGAGGGGCCGAAACGGATGTACTTGTCTAGTACACTATACAAGTTGGAGCAAGCCCCGATGCAGGACGCTGCAGCAAATCCCCGGCAGGAGGCGATGGCGGTCCTCAGCCACGCCGCGCCCGCCCGCCTCGCCGAGATCTGGTCCCAGTGGGCCGACAAGCCCGCCTTCCACAAGGTGCGCGGCCCCGAGACCGGGCTGGTGATGATCCGCGGCCGCGCCGGTGGCGGCGGCAACCCGTTCAACCTGGGCGAAGCGACGGTTACCCGCGCCACGGTGCGGCTCGAGACCGGCGAAGTCGGGCACAGCTATGCACTCGGTCGCGATGGCGAAAAGGCCACCATCTCGGCGGTGCTCGATGCACTGTTCCAGCGCGACCCGGCCAATGTCGAGGCGCAGGTGCTGGCCCCGCTGCGCGCCGCCCTCGCCGATGCCGACAAGCAACGTCGCGACGAGACGGCGGCCACCAAAGTCGATTTCTTCACCATGGTCCGGGGAGAGGATTGATGGAAACCATCGAAGGCGGTTTCGCCGACCTGGTGCTGGGCGCGCAGTCCGTGTTCCGCGCCATCATGGATAGCCTCGCCCGTCCGGGCAGCGTGCAGTCGATCGCATCGGACGCGGCCCCGCCGGCCCCGCTCACCCCCGAGCTCGGCGCCGTGGCTCTGACCCTGTGCGATCACGACACCCCGGTCTGGCTCGACCCCACGCTCGCCGCCAACCCGGCTGTCACCGGCTGGATCGCCTTCCACTGCGGCGCGCCGATCACCGCCAATCCGGCCGAAGCGCAGTTCGCGCTGGTCTCGGATGCCGCGCTGCTGCCGGTGCTAGATACCTTTGGGCAGGGGACGGACGAGTATCCGGACCGCTCGACCACCATCGTGCTCGCCGCCGGCTCCGCTACCCGTGCCGTCACGCTCAAGGGTCCCGGCATCAAGGACCAACTCAGCACTGCGCTGCCGCTCCCCGCCGGCGATTTCCTCGCGCAATGGGCCGAGAACCGCGAGCGCTTCCCGCGCGGCATCGACCTGCTGCTCGTCCGCGCCGGCACGGTTGTCGGCCTGCCGCGCACCACCCGCATTTCGGAGGCCTGAGCATGTATGTTGCCGTAAAGGGCGGCGAGGCCGCCATCGCCAATGCCCATCGCCTGCTTGCCGACCGTCGCCGCGGCGACCGCAATGTGCCGGCCCTGCGCCTCGACCAGATCATCGAGCAGCTTGGCCTCGCGGTCGATCGGGCCATGGGCGAGGGCTCGCTCTACGACAAGGAACTGGCGGCGCTGGCACTGATCCAGGCGCGTGGCGACCTGATCGAGGCCATCTTTCTCGTCCGCGCCTATCGAACCACGCTGCCGCGCTTCGGTTATTCGCGCCCGGTCGAGACAGCGGAAATGAAGATCGAGCGCCGCATCTCGGCGACGTTCAAGGATCTGCCGGGCGGCCAGCTGCTCGGCCCCACCTTCGACTACACGCACCGCCTGCTCGATCCCGCCATCGCCGAAGGCGGCGAGGTCGAGGGTCCGGCGGCCCGCGACAGCGAGCCGGAACAGGCGCCGCGCGTCACCGACCTCCTCGGCCACCGGGGCCTGATCGAGGACGACGTCAACGAGGTGCAGGACGAGATAGGCGATCTCACCCGCGAAGCCATGGAGTTTCCGCTGAGCCGCGACCGCCGGCTGCAGGCACTGGCGCGCGGCGACGAGGGCTTCCTCCTCGCGCTGGGGTACTCGACCCAGCGCGGCTATGGCCGGTCGCACCCGTTCGTGGGCGAAATTCGCATCGGCGAAGTCGAGGTCGAACTCGATGTCCCCGAACTCGGCTTTGCCGTCTCGCTCGGCCGCATCCGCGTCACCGAGTGCCAGATGGTCAACAAGTTCAAGGGCAATGCCAAGGTGCCGCCGCAGTTCACCCGCGGCTACGGGCTGGTGTTCGGCCAGGCCGAGCGCAAGGCCATGGCGATGTCGCTGTGCGACCGGTCACTCCGTGCCCGCGAGCTGGGCGAGGATGTGAACCACCCGGCGCAGGACGAGGAATTCGTCATCTCGCACTCGGACAACGTGCAGTCGACCGGCTTCGTCGAGCACCTCAAGCTGCCGCACTATGTCGATTTCCAGGGTGAACTCGGCCTGCTGCGCGAGATGCGCGCCGAGCACGAGGCGGAAGCCTATTCGGAGGCCGCCGAATGACTTTCCATCCGCACCGGGTCATTCCCGCGAAAGCGGGAACCTCCGTTTCCTTACTTCCCGCTCCGCAAACAGAGATTCCCGCTTTCGCGGGAATGACGCCGTGGCTGGACACAGGTGTCGAGGAGAACCGCAAGTGAACATCGCGACCTACAATTTCGCCTATCTCGACGAGCAGACCAAACGCATGATCCGGCGGGCCATCCTGAAGGCCGTGGCCATTCCCGGCTACCAGGTGCCGTTCGCCTCGCGCGAAATGCCCATGCCCTATGGCTGGGGCACCGGCGGCGTGCAGGTCACGGCCTCGATCATCGGGCCGTCCGATGTGCTCAAGGTCATCGACCAGGGCGCCGACGACACCACCAATGCCGTGTCGATCCGGGCCTTCTTCGCCAAGGTGGCCAATGTCGCGGTGACCACGCATACGCATGAAGCGTCTATCATCCAGACCCGCCACCGCATCCCGGAAGCCAAGCTCGGCGAGGGCCAGGTGCTGGTCTACCAGGTACCGATCCCCGAGCCCTTGCGCTTCCTTGAGCCGCGCGAAACCGAGACGCGCAAGATGCATGCGCTCGAAGAATACGGGCTGATGCACGTCAAGCTCTACGAGGATATCGCCAAGCACGGTCGCATCGCCACGACCTACGCCTATCCGGTCAAGGTCGAGGGCCGTTACGTGATGGATCCCTCGCCGACGCCGAAATTCGACAATCCCAAGATGCATATGTCGGAGGCGCTGCAGCTGTTCGGCGCCGGCCGCGAAAAGCGCATCTACGCCGTGCCGCCCTATACCGAGGTGGTGAGCCTCGATTTCGAGGACCACCCGTTCGAAATCCAGCATTTCGAGGAGCCGTGCGCGCTCTGCGGCGCCACCGGCGTCTATCTCGACGAGGTCATCCTCGATGACCAGGGCGGGCACATGTTCGTCTGTTCCGACACCGACAATTGCGAGGATCGCCGCGCGCATGGCCATCGCGGCAAGCTCGCCGGCCACGCATTGGAGGCGGCGGAATGAGCTTCCCCGGATCGTGCGGCTCATCGCCTCCCTCCCCCTTGCGGGGAGGGAACGAGGGTGGGGGTGGTGCAGCGAGCCACCGATGGACCCCCACCCCCCGCCCCTCCCCGCAAGGGGGAGGGGAGCCCCACAATGGCGGAGTGCTGAAATGAACGAACCGCTGCTGCGCGTCAGCAACCTCACCAAGTACTACGGCTCGCGCCTCGGCTGCGCCGATGTCTCGTTCGAGCTCTGGCCGGGCGAAGTGCTGGCCATTGTCGGCGAAAGCGGCTCGGGCAAGACGACGCTGCTCAACATCCTCTCGACGCGCCTCGAGCCGAGCTCCGGCGTCGCCGAGTACCGAATGCGCGACGAAGTCTGGCGCAATCTCTACGACCTCAGCGAAGCCGAGCGCCGCTTCCTGATGCGCACCGACTGGGGCTTTGTGCACCAGAACCCGGCCGACGGCCTGCGCATGACCGTCTCGGCCGGCGCCAATGTCGGCGAACGCATGATGGCGGTCGGTGACCGGCATTATGGCCATATCCGCTCGACCGCGATCGAGTGGCTGGGCCGCGTCGAGATTGCCGAGGATCGTGTCGACGATGAGCCGCGCGCCTTCTCCGGCGGCATGCGCCAGCGCCTGCAGATTGCCCGCAACCTCGTCACCCACCCGCGGCTCGTGTTCATGGACGAGCCGACCGGCGGCCTCGACGTCTCGGTGCAGGCCCGCCTGCTCGACCTGATCCGCGGCCTTGTTTCCGATCTCGGGCTGTCGGCCATCATCGTCACCCACGATCTCGCCGTGGCGCGCCTCCTCAGCCACCGGATGATGGTGATGAAGGACGGCTACGTGATCGAGCACGGCCTCACCGACCGCGTCCTTGACGATCCGCGCGAGCCCTACACCCAGCTGCTCGTCAGCTCGATTCTGCAGGTGTGACGGTGGGTGCTGTGCCCTCCAACCCCTCACCCGTCTCGGCCGTTGGCCGATCCACCCTCTCCCCGACGGGGAGAGGAACAACGTGCCCCGATCGTGCCGCAGCGTGTTCTTCTCCCCGTCGGGGAGAAGGTGGCGCGCAGCGCCGGATGAGGGGTTGTGGCAACTAACTCGGAGCTACTCGATGACCCCCCTCCTCACTGTCCGCGACGTCGCGAAATCCTTCACCATGCACCTGCGCGACGGCATCGTGCTGCCGGTTGTCTCCGACGTGGCCTTCGAGGTTAATGCCGGCGAGTGCGTCGTGCTCGGCGGCCCCTCGGGCGCCGGCAAGTCGTCGCTCCTCAAGATGGTCTACGGCAATTACGGCGTCGATCAGGGCTCGATCAGCCTCATCCATCACGGCCAGCCGGTCGATCTCGCCACCGCATCCCCCCGCACCGTGCTGGAATTGCGCCGCGACAGCATCGGCTATGTCAGCCAGTTCCTCCGCACCGTGCCGCGCGTCACGACCGTCGATGTCGTGGCCGAGCCGCTGGTCAGCCGCGGCGTCTCGCGTGACGAAGCCACCGACAAGGCCCGGGCGCTGCTCGCCCGCGTCAACCTGCCGGAGCGGCTGTGGTCGCTGCCGCCTGCCACCTTCTCGGGCGGCGAGCAGCAGCGCGTGAACATCGCGCGCGGCTTCATCACCCACCACCCGGTGCTGCTGCTCGACGAGCCGACCGCTTCGCTCGATGCGGTCAACCGCGCCGTAGTGGTTGAGATGATCGCCGAAAAGAAGGGGGCAGGGGTGGCCCTGCTCGGTATCTTCCATGACGAGGAAGTCCGCGCCCAGGTGGCCGACCGCACCGTCGACGTCACCCTGTTTGCTGCAAGGAAAGCCGCATGAAGCGCCTGTCGGAGACCCCCTCCATCCACGCTACCGCCAGCGTGAAGAACAGCCAGCTCGGCAGATACACCGAGGTCGGGGCCGAGTGCCACGTCCACAACTCGACGATGGACGACTATTCCTATTGCGTCGGCGGCACCCAGATCGCGTACGCAACGATCGGCAAGTTCGCCAACATCGCCGCCAATGTGCGCATCTATGCGTCCAAGCACCCGATGCAGCGCGCCTCGCTGCACCACTTCACCTATCGCTCGGCCATGTATTTCGAGGGCGAGGAGGATGATGCGGAGTTCTTCGCCTGGCGCGAAAGCAACTCGATCGAGATCGGCCACGACACCTGGATCGGCCATGGCGCCGTGATCATGCCCGGGGTGAAGGTCGGCAACGGCGCCATCATCGGCTCCAATGCGGTGGTCACCAAGGACGTCGCCGATTTCGCCATTGCCGTCGGCGTCCCCGCCAAACCCATCCGCCAGCGCTTCCCCGACGCCATCGCCGATCGCCTCACTGCGCTCGCCTGGTGGGACTGGAGCCACGAGCAACTGCGCTCCGCGCTGCCCGATTTCCGCGCGCTCGGCATCGAAGCCTTCCTCGAAAAGTACGAGTAGCGGCGGCGATCGCGCGGCTCCGCGTCGCAGTCCCGCTCGGAAAATTGCGTTGCCGTCAGTCGGAGGACGCCGCTAAGAAGGCGCCCCTCGCACAGATGGACCATTGATTGACCGACGAACCCGACCCGACCCTCGCCGAGCTTGTCGACAGGATTGCCGAACGGGTCGATGCCGGTGAAGGCGTGTCGGTAAGCACCATCCAGCAGATTGCGGGCAAGCGCTTCGCCGGGCCGCTGCTGTTCTTTCCTGCGATGATTGTCGTGTCGCCACTGAGCCTGATCCCGACCCTGCCGACCCTGACGGCGATCACCGTGGTCATCGTCGCGGCGCAGCTGCTTGCCGGAGCCCGCACGATCTGGCTACCGAGCCGGATCAGGGTGGCGTCCCTGTCGCCCGAGCGGTCGAAGAAGGTCATCGATTTTCTGCGGCCCTGGCTGCTGCGCATTGGAAAACTGACCAAGCCGCGGCTGACGTTTTTGGTAGATGGCATCGGCACCCGGCTGGCGGCGCTGGCTGCCATTCTCGTGGCCGCCACGATGCCGCCGCTCGAGTTCTTCCCGGGCGCCTCGACCTCCGCCGGGCTGGTCATCGGGGCGCTGGGGCTCGCGATAACGACCCGGGACGGTGCACTTCTGCTCGCCGCGATATCGATTCCGGTGGTGCTGGCCGTCGCGATCTTCCTGATATTTTTCTGAACTATCACGATAGATCAGTCGGTTAGCTCGTGCACCGGCATGGGTTGTCCACCGTCACACAAGCGTCATCCAACCTTCATGCTGACGTAGCGTGGCGGTTCTAGGTGTCGCTCCCGTTGCCAAACGGGGTGCAGGCCGCATGCTGAAGATTTCCAACGTGACGCGGCGCTTCGGCGCGAAGGTCGCGGTCGAGGGCGTCAATCTGGAGATCCCCGCCGGCCAGATGGTCGGTATCATCGGCCGGTCAGGCGCCGGCAAGTCGACCCTGCTGCGCATGATCAACCGTCTCGCCGACGTGTCGGAAGGCACGATCGAGTTCAACGGCGTGCCGGTGTCTTCGCTGCGCGGGCAGGCGCTGCGCGACTGGCAGCGCGACTGCGCCATGATCTTCCAGCAGTTCAACCTCGTGCCGCGCCTCGACGTCATCACCAACGTGATGCTCGGCCGGCTCAACCACCGCAACACCGTGCTCAACCTGCTGCAGATCTTCTCCGAGCAGGAGCAGCTGATGGCGCTCAAGGCGCTCGAGCGGCTCGACATCGCACAGACCGCCAGCCAATGGGCGCAGACGCTTTCGGGCGGCCAGCAGCAGCGCGTCGCCATCGCCCGCGCCCTGATGCAGGAACCCAAGGTGATCCTCGCCGACGAGCCGATCGCCTCGCTCGATCCGCGCAACGCCAAGATCGTGATGGACTCGCTGGCCGCGATCAACGAGGAGCAGGGCATTACCGTCATCACCAACCTCCACACCCTCGATACGGCGCGCGCCTATTGCGAGCGCATCATCGGCATGGCGGCGGGCAAGGTGGTGTTCGACGGCACGCCGGAAGAGCTCACTACCGAGGTCGCGCGCGAGCTCTACGGCGCCGACGGCCTCGAGGAGGCCTTCTCCGAGGAGATGACCTCGACCAGCCTCGAGAGCATCGTTCCGCACAAGAAGAAGAAGAAGCACGCCGACATGCCGCGCGGAGCCATGGACGCTCCGCTGGCCCCGGCCAGCCTTCCCAACTGACCAGTTTTTCGAGTTTCCGCTCCTGTCGGCCAGCCGCCTGCTCGCGCGGCGGCCGGCAGGCGGCGGAAAGCCAATCGCGTCACCAAAGGAGACTTCCATGTCCGCGATCCGCAAAGTCCTGATGGCTTCCGTCGCCGTCACCATGTCCTCGGCGGCTTTCGCCCAGGACGTGACCGCCCTCCGCATCGGCCTCGACGGCGGCGAGAACGAGTCCGACCAGCTGCGTCGTACCGAGTGCGTCATCGAGCCGCTGAAGGCCGCGACCGGCGTGTCGGAAGTCCAGCTGTTCCCCTCGCCCGACTATAACGGCGTGATCCAGGGACTGCTCGGCGGTACCATCGATATCGCCATCATGGGCGCCTCGTCCTATGCCGCGATCTACCTGCAGGATCCGGAAGCCGTCGACCCGGTGCTGACCACCCAGCAGGAAGACGGCTCGACCGGCTACCACTCGATCATGGTTGCCCGTGCCGACTCGGGTATCACCGACCTCGCTTCGACCAAGGGCAAGAAGCTCGGATTTGCCGACCCGGACTCGACCTCGGGCTACCTCGTGCCGAACGTGTCGCTCCCGGCCGACATCGGCGCTCCGATCGCCGAATTCTACGCTGAGACCGGCTTCGGCGGCGGTCACGAGAACCTGGTTCTCGGTGTGCTCGACGGCACCTGGGACGTGGGCACCACCTTCGGATCGGGCCAGGGCGAGTTCTCCGAGGGCTACACCTCGGGCAACCTGCGCATCATGGTCGACAAGGGCATGCTCGACATGGACGACCTCGTCGAAGTGTGGCAGTCGCCGATCATCCCGAACGGCCCGCTGATGGTCTCGAACAAGCTGCCGGCCGATATGAAGGAGAAGGTGACCGCCTTCTTCAAGGCCCTGCCCGAGACCGATTTCGAGTGCTTCGATGCCTTCACCGCCGGCGGCTACACCAACTTCGTCGACGCCGACCAGGCCATGTACCAGACCATCATCGACGCCCGTAAGTCGGTGATCGGCGGCTGATCCCTTCCGTCCGTGATCTTTGCGGCGGCGCCCCCGGGGTGCCGCCGTTCTCTTAAGCAGGAGCCGCCGCGCATGGCCCACACGGTCAATGACCTTCGACCGCAATCGGAAGCCGTTTTCAGGCACTATGTCTCGCAGGTGCGGACCCGGCGCCTCTATACCGTGATCGTGCTGGTGGTGTTCGCCATCGTGCTGGGCGCCTCGCTGAACTTCGCCAACGCGGCCAACTCGGGCAAGTTCTTTGAACGCCTGCCCTACATGTTCGATTTCCTGCAGCACTTCGTGCCGAACGATCCGTTCGAGATCTTTCGCGCCATGTTCGACCTGCCGAGCCCCTACGCGGATGGCTCGCAGAAGTTCGACTACATCTCCGAGCGGCTCTACATCACCGAGACGCTCTACATTCCGCATTTCATTTACCAGCTGATGATCACGGTGAACGTGGCGATCGTCTCCACCATCATCGGCGGCACGATCGCGTTCTGCCTGTGCTTTTTCGCGGCCACCAATCTCGTCGGCGCCGGCGTGGTGCGCTTCTTCGTGCGGCGGATCATGGAAATCCTGCGCGCCTTCCCCGAGATCGTGATCGCGGGCCTGCTGACCGCCGTCCTCTCGATCGGCCCGATCGCCGCGATCTTCGCGGTGTCGCTGCACACCATCGGCGCGCTCGGAAAGCTGTTCTTCGAAGTGGTCGAGAATGCCGACATGAAGCCCGACGAGGGGCTCCGGGCGGTCGGCAGTACCTGGCTCGAGCGCGTGCGCTACGGCATGCTGCCGCAGGTCCTGCCCAACTTCGTTTCCTACGGGCTGCTGCGGCTCGAGATCAACGTGCGTGCCTCCACCATCATCGGCGCGGTCGGTGGCGGCGGCATCGGCGAGGCGTTCCGCCTGTCGATCGGCCGGGACCATGCCGCCAAGACCTACGCCATCATCATCCTGCTGCTGGTGACCATCATCATCGTCGACCAGTTTTCGGGCTGGCTGCGGCGGCGGCTGGTGGGCAAGGCAGCGTTCGAACTCGGACGGGGAGCCGCCTGATGAGCCAGCTGTCAATCAGCGCCGACGAGCGCGCCCGTCTGCTCGCGCAGTATCCCGAGAGCTTCAAGCGGTCGTTCCTGCAGCGCTGGGGCCTGTTGATCGGGGCTGCCGCCACGCTGGCCTATCTCGCCTTCTGCTTCGTCTTCTTCAACGTCGGGCCGACATTCGAGAACGGCAAGTGGGACCGCGCCGCCATCTATGTGCAGGACTGGTACAGCTGGCGCGCCCAGCCGCGCCTGCGCTTCGGCGACGACGGCAGCGTCACCCCGCAATGGTCGAGCCGCGGCCAATATGCCGAAGGCGCCGAGATCGACTGGCTGACCTCCAATGCCGACGGTTCGTACACCGTGACCTATAATGGCGACGGCAACCGGCTCGAGGTGACCCCCACGCTCGTCACCGCCTATGTCGATGGAGTGGCTCATCCGATCACCATCGTTCCGGGCATGGTGACGGCGCCGGCCGGCGTGCCGGCCGCCATCGAGCAGGACGGGGCGAAGGTGCTCGTGAACTACGGCTTTGCCGGGCAGGCCGAGATCCGCGACAAGCAGGTCTACGTGCAGCGCCGGTTCATGGGCTGGGCCAACTTCCTGTTCGATCCCAAGTCGGTGTTCTGGCACAAGCCGTTCACCGAACTGGTCGGCCTCGCCTTCTCTTCGGACCGGCTCGACCCCGCGATGTCGAACGCCCAGCTCATGCTGCGCGATTTCCTCGGCAACCGGTCGTGGCAGCATGGCGACATCTTCAGCAAGCTGCTGCAGACGCTGGTGATGGCCTTCGTCGGCACGCTGCTGGCAACGCTCGTGGCCTTTCCACTGGCCTTCATCGCGGCGCGCAACATCACGCAGAGCCGGCCGGCCAACTGGCTGATGAAGCGACTGTTCGACTTCATCCGCTCCATCGACATGCTGATCTGGGCGCTGTTCTTCACCCGCGGCTTCGGTCCCGGACCGATCCCCGGCATCGCGGCGATCTTCTTCACCGACGCCGGTGCGCTCGGAAAGGTCTATTCCGAAGCGCTCGAGAATGTCGACGACAGGCAGCGCGAGGGGGTGAAGTCCGTCGGCGCCTCGCCGGCGACGGTCAACCGCTACGGGGTCGTGCCCCAGGTGCTGCCGGTCTTCATCTCGCAATCGCTGTATTTTTGGGAAAGCAATACGCGCTCAGCCACGGTCATCGGCGCGGTCGGCGCCGGCGGCATCGGCCTCAAGTTGCTGGAAGCCATGGGCACCAACCAGGACTGGGACAAGGTCGCCTACATGGTCCTGCTGATCCTCTTGGTCGTGTTCGTCTTCGACAACATTTCGAACGCCATCCGTTCACGGCTGATCGGACCGGCAGCGCACTAGGCCCAGGCACGGGCCTCTCCGTGATCCTCCCCCGCGGGCGGGGGAGGGGGGACCAGCGAAGCTGGTGGAGGGGCCGGCCAAAGGCCCGAAGCCGGCGCGCTTGGTTGTCCCGTACGCCTCCCACCCGGTGGCACGCTCGATGCCTCCCGCCCCCCTCTCTGCTGCGACTAACTCGCTACGCTCGTAAGTCTCGCGTCTCCCCCGCCAAGGGGGAGAGGGTGCGTTTCACACACGCCGATGCATGCGGTGATCTTCTCCCCCTAGGCGGGGGAGAAAGCGAAAACTTGGATCTTAGCGCAGCTAAGTCCTTAGTTTTCGCAAGAGAGGGGGTCCTGGAGGGCACCGGCGCGCCACAATCTTATCCCCGCCCCCTCCACCCCACCTTATCTTCCACCCACTTCCCCGCGCGGGACGGGTCGCAAGGAACGGCTGCGGGAAGGTGAGCGGATGCCGCAAACCTCCGGCGCCCGTGGCGGCGGATGCATCGGCGCAGCTGTCACGCCAAGAGCTAATACGAAAGTATATGTCTTTGCATAGACTTTAGTAGTAGGTCTGCCGTTCCTGCCTTGACGCTCCCGTCGCTCGCCCGGATGTTGCGCATACCAAGCGGACGATCCGCAACAGGGAAGGGGAGCTCATGGCGAGCGTCAACATCAACAAGGCCGGCAAGCACTACGGCAGCTTCGAAGCGCTGAAGGGCGTGTCGTTCGACATCGAGGACGGCGAGTTCGTCGTGATGGTCGGCCCGTCGGGCTGCGGCAAGTCCACGCTGCTGCGCATGATCGCCGGCCTCGAGGAAATCACCTCGGGCGAGATCTCGATCGGGCCGCGCGTCGTCAACGACCTGCCGCCCAAGGAACGCGACATCGCGATGGTGTTCCAGAACTACGCGCTCTACCCGCACATGACGGTGGCGCAGAACATGGGCTTCTCGCTCAAGCTCAAGGGCGTGCCCAAGACCGAGATCAAGCAGAAGGTCGACCGCGCCGCTCAGATCCTTGGCCTCGAGAAGCTGCTCGACCGCCAGCCGCGCCAGCTCTCGGGCGGTCAGCGCCAGCGCGTCGCTATGGGCCGCGCCATCGTGCGCGATCCGCAGGTCTTCCTGTTCGACGAGCCGCTGTCCAACCTTGATGCCAAGCTGCGCGTGCAGATGCGCTCCGAGATCAAGGAACTGCACCAGCGGCTCAAGACCACCACCATCTACGTGACCCACGACCAGGTCGAAGCCATGACCATGGCCGACAAGATCGTGGTCATGCGCGACGGCGTCATCGAGCAGATGGGCTCGCCGCTCGATCTCTACGATCGCCCGAACAACCTGTTCGTCGCGGGCTTCATCGGTTCGCCGTCGATGAACTTCATCGAAGGTTCGGTGCAGAACGGCGTGTTCACCACCAAGGACGGGATTGCGCTGCCGGCCGTGAACCCGCCGGCCAACGCCACGACCTACGGCATCCGTCCCGAGCACCTGCACCTCGCCGACGACGGCATCGACATCGAGGTCGTCGTGCTCGAGCCGACCGGCTCGGAAACGCAGGTCGTGGGCCGCCTCGGTTCGCAGACCATCACCGGCATCTTCCGCGAGCGCGTCAACGTGGCGCCCGGCACCAAGATCAAGGTGAAGCCCGACATGTCGGTGGTCCACCTGTTCGACAAGGACGGCAAGCGCGCCAACTGATCGCGCCCACGCCGAATGATCGAAGGCCGCTGCCCGCTGCAGCGGCCTTTCGCTTTTCCGGGCCACCGGCTAGAGCGATGCGATGACCGATCCAGCCGTGCTCGACGCCGTAGACCCGCTCGCCTCGCGCCGCGACCAGTTCGCGCTGCCCGACGGCGTGATCTATCTCGACGGCAATTCGCTGGGCGCGTTGCCGAAAGCCGTGCCGTTGCGCATGGCCGAGGTGGTGGCGACGCAATGGGGCGACGGGCTCATCCGCAGCTGGAACACGCATGACTGGATCGACCTGCCCGGTCGGCTCGGAGACCGCATAGCGCGGCTGATCGGCGCCGCGCCCGGCACGGTCACGGTGGCGGATTCCACCTCGATCAACCTGTTCAAGGCGCTGGTCACCGCCCTGCGCCTGCGGCCCGATCGGCGGGTCATCCTGTCGGAAAAGCGCAACTTCCCGACCGACGCCTATATCGCGGCCGGCGTCGCCGATCTGCTCGGACAGGGGCACGAACTCAGGCTGGTCGAGGCCGAAGAACTGGCGGCGGCGCTGACCGACGACGTTGCCGTGCTAATGCTCACCGAGGTGAATTACCGCACCGGCGCCCGCCTCGATATGCCCGTACTCACCGCGGCGGCGCATAATGTCGGCGCGCTGACGGTATGGGACCTGGCGCATTCAGCCGGGGCCTTCCCGGTCGACCTGGCTGGAGCGGAGACGGACTTCGCGGTGGGCTGCGGCTACAAATATCTGAACGGCGGTCCGGGCGCTCCCGCCTTCGTCTATGCCGCGCCGCGCCATCTCGCCGGGCTCCGCCAGCCTCTCACCGGCTGGCTCGGCCATGCCGCCCCGTTCAGCTTCGCCGAGACCTACCGGCCGGCCGAGGGGATCGCGGCCATGCGCGTCGGCACCCCGCCGATCCTCTCCATGTCGGCGCTGGATGCGGCGCTCGACGCCTTCGACGGTGTCGATCTCGCGGCCGTGCGCGCCAAGGCCGACCGGCTGTTCGAGCTCTTCACCGGTGAGGTCGCCCGCCTTGCGCCGGAGCTCGAACTCCTGACGCCGAGCGATCCCTCAAGGCGCGGCACGCAGGTATCGCTGCGTCATCCGCAAGCCTATGCGGTGATGCAGGCGCTGATCGCGCGTGGCGTCATCGGCGATTTCCGCGAACCCGACATCCTGCGCTTCGGCCTGACGCCGCTCTATCTGCGCTTTGCCGATGTGGCAGAGGCTGCCGCGATCCTGGGCGACATCCTCGCCACGCGCGGCTGGGACCGGCGGGAGTTCCGGCAGCGGAACAAGGTCGTCTAGGGTTTGATGGTCGCGCCGTCGAACAGGAAAAGTCTGCGACTTTTCCTGACGACGTTCCGCCTAGAACAGCTCGACTTCGCCGTGCGTGCCGTAGGCGGCACTGCCCGAGAGGGCCGGCACGCGGAGCTCGTCGAGCACCAGGTTCGACCAGATCTCGTCGTAGACATGACTCGGCGTGTTGGGCGGCAGCAGCTCGAACTGGCGCACGGCGAGCGCCATGTTGCGGCAACGCTGCTCGATGCGGTCCTGTCCCTGCAGCGCATGCACGATGATGCGGGCGGCTTGGGCGCGGGCCTCGTCGGCATCGAGGCTCTTGTCGGTGAGCAGCGTCAGGGCTTCGGCAACGCCATCGACCATCGCCGCCGTCTGGCGCGCCGTTTCGTCAAGCTCGCGCGCGAGCCGCTGCAGTGCCATTGGAACCGAACCCCGAATAACAGCCTCAAGCTAGCGGCTATATCTGAATCGGTCCTTAGAGCTGAACCGTCGGCCACAGGGGGTGGCGCTCTTGGTTAGCGCTTCACTAACGATTTGACGATAACGATGACATCACCAAGTTATCCGGGTTTTCGTGCCATGGTGTTTCCGAATTCGCTGCCACCCGAATTCGACCGGGGCGCAGTGACCACGGTGCACCAGGGGGATTGTCTCGTATCGGCGGATGCGGGCCTCACCTTCGCCACCGTGCTCGGCAGCTGCGTTTCAGCCTGCGTCCGCGATCGCGTCGCCAATGTCGGCGGCATGAACCATTTCCTGCTCGCCGAGCAGTCCGCCTCCGCGCAGGATCGCTACGGGGCCTCGGCCCGCTATGGCGCCTTCGCCATGGAGCAGCTGATCAACAAGGTGCTCACCCGGGGCACCGGCAAGAAGGCCAATCTCGAGATCAAGGTGTTTGGCGGTGGCAAGATCAACGGCGCACTCGACGATATCGGTATGAAGAATATCGAGTTCGTGCGCGAGTTCCTCGCCAATGAAGGCTATGCGCTCAGCAAGGAAGACCTGGGCGGCTCCTATGCGCGGCGCGTGATGTTCAAGCCGCACTCGGGGCGTGCCTTCGTCAAGCGGCTGGATAACGCCGCCAATGCCTCCATTGCGCGTGAAGAACTGGCCGTGGCCGCAAGCCGCCGCAGTGTTGCGGCCCGGCAAATAGTCGACGACATCGAGCTCTTCTAGCCGCCACGGCATTACCGAGACCTTACCCGACGGCTGGCAAGTATAGATTTGATTAACCATTCCGGACCTAGGGTCGGACGACGGGCCTGGGGAGGCCCGCCGGGGCTCGGTGATTCGTGCAGCGCTTGCGCTTGGCACTCTTCGTCAATTCATGCTGGCTTGTCGCAGTGGGCATTGCTGTGGCAAGCGCGCTGCTATTCGGGCTCGCCACAGCGCTGGCGATCGGTGCCGCAGCCGCGATTGCGGCCATCGTCGCCACCCTCATCATCGGCCGCAACGCCGATCGCCGCGAGCAGGCACGCCTTGCCACGATCGGCGAGGCCGTCGGCGTACCGCACGGTGCGGCCGTCAACATCGAGGCGATCGTGCAGAGCCTCGTTGCCCGGCTCGATCGCGCCTATAATTTCAAGGCGGCCTTCACGAGCCTGCGCCAGCCGGTGGCGCTGGTCGGCACCAGCGGCGAGATCCTCGGCGCCAGTAGCGGGCTCATCGCCGTCGAGCCGGCGGCGGAAGAGGGCGGCCTGATCATCGACGTGTTGGGCGGCTCGGTGCTGCTCGACGACATGGCCGAGGAAAGCATCGTCACCATCGCCGGGCGGCGTTATGTCAGCGAGCGGCGCGAGGTCGGCGGCGGCCGCGCCGTGCTCGAGTTCAGCCCCTCCGGTCATCACATCGACGACGACGATTTCGAGGCCTTCGTCACCGCGCTCAGCAACGGCCGCACTGGTTTCCGCTTCGACGACTGGGGCATGCGGCACTCACCGGCGCTGAAGGCGCTGGGCGGCGCGCTCGAAACCTTCGACCATAGCGTGCACGCCATCGGGCAATTGCTGCGCGGCGAGGACGTCGATGCGCTGCTGCTGAGGGGCGCGGAAGGACTCGGGCCCGAGCTCAGGCAGTTCGCCACCGACCTCTCGATCATCATCGATGAGCGCAACGAAGCGCTGGCGGCGCGGGAGCATCTCGAGGCCAAGATGGAGGCGATCCTGCGCGCCATCGATCGCTACCGCGCCAGCGTCACCAGCCTCGCCGAGCTCGCCGACCAGAGCCGCGCCGGTCTCAGCGCTGCCTCGAGCGCCATCGAGAAGGGACGCGGCAAGACCGCATCCGTGCGGGTGCTGGAGCGGCAGGCCGTCGCCATGGCGACCGATGCGGCGCTGGCGCTGCAGCGCACCAGCAGCACGGTCGGCGGGCTCGAGGCCTCGACCGTCCAGATCGACAAGATGGTCAACGCCATCGAAGATGTGAGTTTTCGCACCAACCTCCTCGCCCTCAATGCGGCAGTCGAAGCCGCGCGGGCAGGCGAGAAAGGCGCAGGCTTCGCCGTGGTCGCCAGCGAAGTGCGCACCTTGGCGCAGGCGACGCAGCAGGCAGCACGCGAAATCCGCACGCTGGTCGGCAGTTCCCGCACCCAGGCCGGCGCCTCGCTCGCGGAAGCCGAAGGGCTCAACAAAATTCTCTCCGGGCTCGGTCGCCATTTAGAGAATCTAAGCAATGAGACCGACATGATCGCAGGCGCACTGGACGAAGGCAGCGGAGCCATCGCCCGGCTCGATGGCAGCGTCGCGGCCGTCGGTTCCGAGGCGGCACGGGCATTGCAGCTGCCGGCGCGCCGGCGTCAGGCCTAGAACGGGCCTTTTGGGGGCGACATGGAGCAGGGCGAGTTTGCCCTAAGCGAACGCGAGTTCAGCCGGGTGAAAGCCCGCGTCTACAGGCAGGCCGGTATCTCGCTGTCCGACGCCAAGCGTACCCTGGTGGTTTCGCGGCTCGGCAAGCTGGTGCGGGCGCTGGAGCTCGGTTCCTTCGACGATTACCTCGATTTTCTCGAACGGCAGGGCAGTCCCGCCGATGCGCAGGATTTCGTCAACGCGCTCACCACCAACCTCACGCGCTTCTGGCGCGAGGATCACCATTTCACGCACCTGCAAACCTATGTCGGCGACCTGATGCGGCGCGGCTCGCGCTCGGCCGGGCTCCGGCCGCGGCTGCGCATCTGGTCGGCGGGTTGCTCCACGGGGCAGGAGGCCTACACCATTGCGCTCAGCCTGCTCTCGGCTTTTCCCGAACTCAAACGCTGGGATTTCCGCATCCTTGCCACCGATATCGACACCAATGTCATCGCCAAGGCCGAGGCCGGCGTCTATCCCGAGAACGAGCTCAACGGGCTGACCCCCGATCGCGCCGCGCTGTTCGAGCCGGCCGGTCCGGGCCAGATCCGCGTCCCGCTCGCGGCACGCGAGATCGTCTCGTTCAAGCCGCTGAACCTCATCGCCAGCCCGTGGCCGATGAAGGGGCCGTTCGACGCCATCTTCTGCCGGAACGTCGCGATCTATTTCGACAAGCAGACCCAGGGCGAGCTGTTCGGCCGGCTGGGCGGCATGCTCGCGCCCGAGGGCTTTCTCTATATCGGGCACTCGGAAAACCTCGGTGCCGGCGGGGCCAGCTTCAAGCTGGTCGGCAAGACCATCTACCGGGCGCGTGCGCCGCAAAAGGCAAGGAACGCAGCATGAGCATCAGGGTGCTGGTGGTCGATGATTCCGCCCTCATTCGCGAGGTGCTGGCGCGCACATTGGGCCGCGACGGCGACATCGCGGTGGTCGGTGTCGCCGAGGACCCGATCGAGGCGCGCGCCAAGGTCAAGGACCTCAATCCGGACGTCGTTACGCTCGATATCGAGATGCCCAACATGAACGGGCTCCAGTTCCTCGACAAGCTGATGCGGCTGCATCCGCTGCCCGTGGTGATGGTCTCGACCCTCACCACCAAGGGCGCGAGCGAGACGCTGCTGGCGCTCGAGCTGGGTGCCGTCGATTTCGTGGCCAAGCCAAATGCGACGCTCTCGGGCGGGCTCGAAGCGTTCGGCGAGAACCTGCGCCAGAAGGTACGGGCCGCCGCCAATTCAGACGTCAAGGGCCGCGCCCTGCGGGCTCCCGCCGCACAGGTGCCGGTGCGCACCGCCGCCGCGCCAGCGGGCGCGCTCATTGCCATCGGCGCCTCCACCGGCGGGGTCGAGGCGATCCGTGTCGTGCTCAGCCAGATGCCTGCCGATTGTCCGCCCATCGTCATCGCTCAGCACATGCCGGCGGGCTTTACCTCGCGCTTTGCCGGCCGGCTCGACGAGCTGACCGAGCTTACGGTCCGCGAAGCCGAGGATCGCCTGCCGCTGCTGCCCGGACACGCCTATGTGGCGCGCGGCGACCACCATCTGCGGGTCGAGCGCAGCTCGGGCCAGCTCAAGTGCCGCGTGACCCAGGACGAGCTGACCTCCGGTCACCGTCCCAGCGTCGATGTACTGTTCGAATCCGTCGCCCGGTGCGTCGGTCCGATGGCGGTCGGCGCCATCCTCACCGGTATGGGGCGCGACGGCGCGCGCGGGCTGAAGCTGATGCGCGATGCCGGCGCCTATACGGTCGGCCAGAGTCAGGCTTCGGCGCTGGTCTACGGCATGCCGCGCGTCGCGTTCGAGGAAGGCGCGGTGATCGACCAGGCCCCGGTGGAAGCCATTGCGGCGCGGCTCGCGGCGGCGCTCACCCGGCTCAAATCCGCAGCATAACGCGGCTTTGGATTGAAGGTTTGGTAACGGAATGTGCCTAGGTTTTCGGCATACGCAACCCGGGCGTATTTCGGGCAGCTAGAAGGCGTTCAGCGTACCATGCCGAAGGCAAGTGCAATCAATGTCATGATTGTGGATGACCAGCAGTCGATGCGCGGCATCTGCAAGTATATTCTCAACCAGCTGGGCTTTACCAACGTCATCGAGGCCAAATCCGGCCGCGATGCGCTCGGCAAGCTGGAAAAGAGCCCGGTCGACCTGATCATCTCCGACTGGAACATGGAAGACATTGACGGGCTGACGCTGCTGCGCGTCATCCGCAAGCACCCGAAGACGCAGTCTATGCCCTTCATCATGGCTACCGGCCGCTCCGACAAGGAGCAGGTGAAGGAAGCCATCTCCTCGGGCGTCAACAACTACATCATCAAGCCGTTCGATGCCTCGACCATGAAGAAGCGCATCGAAGCCGTAATCGGCGTGCTGTCCTAAGGCTTGGCGCCGCCGATGTCAGACGGCCGCCTCCGGGCGGCTTATTTTCATGTCGCCTGAAATCGATGTCATGCCCGGAATCACTCGCAGTAGTGCGGGTCGATGCGTAATTCTAAATTAAGGGCCCCGGCCTAGATTGCCGCCAGTCATTTGCGGACCTGCGAGGGGGCACGGTCGGCGCGTGATTGTGGTGCGGACCATCCCTGCGCCCGTCAAGCCCTTTTCATTGCCCTGTCTCGCGCATGCTCCAGGAGGAGATTGGGAATGGGCATTTTTCCGAAGTTCAGGATTGCGCAGAAGCTGCCGCTGGCCATGGTTGGAGTGGCCCTCCTCGTCAGCGCCGGCGTCGGCATAGGCAGCTACCTGATCGGATCGTCGATCGTCTCGGACCTCAGCGCCCGGCAGATGCAGACCGTGGCGACCAACCGCGCCGACGAGTTCAGCACCTATCTCAAGACCATCGAGTCCGACCTCATCAACACCGCCGCAAATGAGAGCGCACTCGGCGCCGTGCGCGATTTCTCGGTCGCCTGGAAGGGCTTTGCCCGGGCTACGCCGCCCACTGACGCCAAGGAGACACTACGGCAGGGCTTCATCACCGAGAACCCGAACCCGCCCGGCCAGCGCCAGCTATTGGACAAGAAGCAGACGGGGCGCACCAACTACGACTTCACGCATGACAAGGTGCAGGCGACCTTCCGCCACCAGCTCGAGACGCAGGGTTATCTCGACTTCTACATGTTCGATACCGAGGGCAACCTCGTCTACTCGGTGATGAAGAACGACGATTTCGCGCTCAATTTCGCCGAGGGCGGCGACATGGCCGACAACGGCCTCGGCCGCGCCTTCCGCAAGGCCCTGTCGCTCACCGAGCGCGGCCAGATCGCCTACGAGGACAGCTCGATCTACCCGCTCACCGGCCTGCCGGCGAGCTTCATTGCCACCCCGATGATCGACGCGCGTGGCAAACTGATGGGCGTGATGGCCTTCCAGATGCCGGTCGCACCGATCAACCAGATGCTGCAGGACAACGCCAATCTCGGCCAGACCGGCGAGAGCTTCTTCGTCGGCGCCGACAAGCTGCTGCGCTCGGACTCGGTCTATTCGGAAGCCGACGACACGCTCACCACCAGCTACGACAACCTGATGGTTGAGGCTGCGCTGGCGGGCACTGCCAGCACCGGCATCACCAGCGACTATCGTGGCATGCGGATGATTTCGACCGCCACCCCGGTCGAGTTCAACGGCACCACCTGGGCCATGGTTACCACCATCGGCGAAGACGAGGCACTGGCGCCCGTCGCGCAGTTGCGCAACATGATGCTCGGCGTCGGCGCTGTGCTCCTCGGCATCGCGGCAGTCGTCGGGTTCCTGTTCTCGCGCTCGATCACCAAGCCGATCAGCCGGCTCACCGGCACGATGAACGCGCTGGCCGAGGGCAAGCTCGACACCGAGATCCAGGGCGCCGGCCGCGGCGACGAGATCGGCGACATGGCCAAGGCCGTGCAGGTGTTCAAGGAGAACGCCCTCAAGGTCAATGAGATGACCGAAGGCGAGCGCGTCGCGTCGGTGCAGCGGCGCGCCGAGCGTACGCAGATGATGCAGGAGCTGCAGAAGTCCTTCGGCGCGGTGGTCGATGCCGCCATTGCCGGTGATTTCTCGAAGCGCGTCGCCGCCGAGTTCCCGGACGACGAGCTCAACGCACTCGCCGGCAGCGTCAACGAACTGGTGGAAACCGTGGATCGCGGCCTCAGCGAAACCGGCACGGTGCTCGCGGGCCTCGCCCAGGCCGACCTCACGCACCGCGTCGAGGGCCGCTATGACGGTGCTTTCGCCCGGCTGAAGTCCGACACCAACGCGGTGGCCGAAAAGCTCACCGAGATCGTGGCCGGCCTCAAGGACACCTCGCGCGGCCTCAAGACCGCGACCGGCGAGATTCTGTCGGGCGCCAACGATCTCAGCGAACGCACCACCAAGCAGGCCGCCACCATCGAGGAAACCTCGGCGGCCATGGAGCAGCTTTCGGGCACCGTGCTCGCCAATGCCGAGCGGGCCAAGGATGCCTCGACCGTCGCCGGCAGCGTGACCCGCACCGCCGAGGAAGGCGGGCAGGTCATGCACCAGGCGACCGAAGCCATGGAGCGCATCACCAACTCGTCCAACAAGATTTCCTCGATCATCGGCATGATCGACGACATCGCCTTCCAGACCAACCTCCTCGCCCTCAACGCCTCGGTCGAAGCGGCGCGCGCCGGCGATGCCGGCAAGGGCTTTGCCGTGGTCGCGGTGGAAGTCCGCCGGCTCGCCCAGTCGGCGGCCAGCGCGTCGAGCGAAGTGAAGGCGCTGATCGAGCAGTCGAGCGTCGAGGTAAAGGGCGGCTCGCGGCTCGTCGCCGAAGCCGCCGCCAAGCTCGAGGCCATGCTGGTCGCCGCCCGCTCGTCGAACGAGTTGATGAACTCGATTTCGCGCGCCAGCCAGGAGCAGGCCTCGGCGATCGAGGAAGTGAACGCCGCTGTCCGCCAGATGGACGAGATGACTCAGCACAACGCCGCGCTGGTTGAGGAAACCAACGCCGCGATCGAGCAGACCGAGGCGCAGGCCTCCGAGCTCGACCGCATTGTCGATGTGTTCGTCACCGGCGAGGATGTCCCCGCCGCACCGCAGCAGGCAACGGCGAACGCACCGGCCAAGGGCATCAAGGCGCTGCAGGACAGGGTCAAGGCGGCCGCCAAGTCCTACCTCAGCCACGGCAACGCGGCCATCGACAAGGAGTGGTCGGAGTTCTGATCTCCGGCCGCTGACCGGCGAGTCCAGGAGGACGTATGCGCCAGTTGCACCGCCTCATCGCTGCCATCGCCATTGCGGTGCTGCCCCTTGTCGTGGGTGGCGCCGTGATGCTGGCAGCGACCGGCGAGATCGACGCGGCCCGCCGTGAGGCGCAGGGCGTCCGCTACGCCGGCCTGGTGCTACCCGAACTGGTCGGGCTGGCCCGCGACGGCGCGCTGCCGCCGGCCGATCCGGCCCTCGCCGCGGTGGCTGCTGACAGCGATGCCGCCTTCGGCACCACCGCCATCGCTCGCGCCTACGACCAGCTCAAGGCTCAGCTCTCGTCTGGAGCCCATCCGGCCGCCGCACGCCAGGCCGCCTCCATGCTGGTCGCGCGCATCCACGAGGCGTCCGGCATCGCCGCCGAAGTCTCCCGCGAGGCCGCCGATTTCACCCGTGTTCCCGCTGCCGCCAATGCCGCGCCGCTCTCGCCGGCGCTGATGCAAGCGGCCCGCCACGCCACCGCCGTGCTGCCGGCCGAGAAAGCCCGGCTCGAACAGGTACTGGCCCAGTTCCGCGCGGCTACGGCCGCAGCTGGCGCCACGCCTGCCGGCCGCGCCTATGTCGAGGCCGCTGCGACGTTCGCCGATCGTGTCGCGGCCGGCATCGCCGCCATCCCAGATGGCCGCGCCGGCTACGACTGGGCCGGGCTCAATGCCGCCCACGACGCGTTCCAGGATGCGGCGCTGACGCTCGGGCAAGCCTCGGGCAGCACCATGACGGCGACGCTGAACACCCGCATCGCCGACGCCGAGTTTCGCCTGGCTGCTGCCGCCGGGCTCGCATTGCTATTGGCGCTCGTATCGGGCGCCGTGACGTTCCTGCTGGCTGGCCGCAACGGTCAACTGGCGATTAAGGAAGCTCCCCTATCGTTCCGATCGGGGAAGAGCGGAGCAGCCGGGCCCGGGAGCCACGGCGCATTGGGGGCTAGAATGGCCAAGACCTCTTCGCGTGCCAAAGGCGGGCTGAAGCTCACCACGGCGATTTCGGCAATGGTGTTCACCGCGGTTACGGTGGCCATCGCGGCAGTCCTCTTCTCGGTGTGGTTCCTGCTCGCGGCCAACAGCCGCGCCACCGCCGATCAGCGCCTCGCCACAGACCTCCGCATCGCCGCGGCGATCCTCGAGGTGAACCTCCCCAACTCCGATATCTTCTGGAGCGAGGGCGGCGAGCTCGAAAAGATCGAAGCCAAGGCCATGCCGAAGTTCCGCACCCACGACCTGATCGACACGATCGGGCGGGTGACGGGCGACACGGCGACGCTATTCGTCTTCGATCCGGAGACGCAGGATTTCGTGCGCAAGACCACGACCATCCTCGACGAAAAAGGCGAGCGCATCCTCGAGACGCCGCTGGCCAAGGAAGACCCCGTTTATCCCGTCGTCTCCGCCGGCAGCACCTATAGCGGCGAAGCCACCATTCTCGGCGTGCCCCACTACACCATCTACGCGCCGATCCAGAACCTCACCAACGAGGTCATCGGCATCGTCTATGTCGGCATTCCCAAGGCCGAGATCGATGCGGCGGCAGTCGACGGGCTGAAGATGCTCGGCCTCGTCGGCGGCATCGCCGTGCTGGTCATTGGCGCGCTCTCGGTATTCGCCGCCTCTCGCCTCACCCGCCCCATTCCGCGTCTCTCCAAGGCCATGGGCCTCGTCGCCGCCGGCGATCTCGACAGCCCGATCCCCTACACCTCGCACGGCAACGAAATCGGAGATATGGCCCGCAATGTCGAAGTCTTCCGCGCCAATGCGCTGAAGGTGCAGGAACTCACCGAGGACGAGCGCATCGCCCTCGAGCAGCGCCGCGCCGAACGCGCCGAGATGATGATGACGCTGCAGCAAAGTTTTGGCGACGTTGTCGAGGCGGCGACGGAGGGCGATTTCTCGCGCCGCGTCGACGCACATTTCGCCGACGATGAGCTCAACCGCCTCGCCCACAGCGTCAACCGCCTGGTCGGCACGGTCGAAGCCATCTTCGCCGATGCCGGCACCGCGCTCTCGGCCATTGCCGACGCCGATCTCACGCAGCGGATGAGCGGCGAGTATGGCGGGGCGCTCGGCAAGCTGCGCGACGACACCAACAATGTCACCGAGCGGCTCGCGCACATGGTGACGACGCTCAAACAGACCTCCGGCGCACTCAAGACCGCCACCAGCGAAATCCTCTCGGGCGCCAACGACCTCAGCGAACGCACCACGCGCCAGGCCGCGACCATCGAGGAGACCACCGCAGCCATGCTGCAGCTCGCCGACACCGTGCGCGCCAATGCCGAAAAGGCCGAGGATGCCCGTCACGTCGCCGAGGAAGTGTCGCGCACCGCCGAGGAGGGCGGGGCCGTGATGCAGCGGGCCAATGTCGCCATGGAGCGCATCACGCAGTCGTCGACCAAGATCTCCAATATCATCGGCATGATCGACGACATCGCCTTCCAGACCAACCTGCTCGCGCTGAACGCCTCGGTGGAAGCCGCGCGAGCCGGCGAGGCCGGCAAGGGTTTTGCCGTGGTCGCCGTCGAGGTCCGCCGGCTGGCGCAATCGGCCGCCGAGGCCTCGCGCGAGATCAAGGGGCTGATCGAACAGTCGGATGGCGAGGTGAAGGGAGGCACTAGGCTCGTCGCCGAGGCGGTGCTCAAGCTCGACAGTATGCTGGAGGCTGCCCGCCGTTCCAACACGCTGATGGCCGCCATCGCCGCGGAAAGCCGGGAGCAGGCTGGGGCCATCGACGAGGTCAACGGCGCGGTGCGCCAGCTCGACCAGATGACCCAGCATAACGCGGCATTGGTCGAGGAAATGAACGCTGCCATCGAGCAGACCGAAGCGCAGGCAGGCGAGGTCGATGCCATCGCGGACGTGTTCACGCTCGATCGGACGGGCGCGGCCCGGCAGGCGGCGTGAGCCACAAAGCCAACGTGAAATCAGCGTCATACGGGATGCCGCGTGACGCTGCATTAACCAGTTCGTGGTCTGGTGCCGGTCGACGCAGAAGCTCACCCGGCCGTCGAAACTCCAGAAGGACCACGACCTCCCTATGCCCGCCAAATCGCCGCTCCGTCTGCCCAAGCTCAAGCTGCAGGGCAAGATTGTGCTCGCCGCGGCAGCCGTCTTCACGGCAGCCATTTCCGCCACCCTGTTCTACGTCGTCAGCTCGACCAGCGAGCACGCGCTCCAGAACGCCAACCGCACGCTGACCAGCCTCGCGCAGACCGAGGCGGCCAATGTGGAGCTGGTGCTCAAGGAGCATTCGGCGGTCGCCGACTCGTTGTCGCAGACGCTGACCTCGATGATCTCGGCGCCGGGCGTCGGGGCCGATGCCTACAAGGACCTGTTCGAGCGGCAGATCACCATCGTGCCGAACGCGGTCGGCATCTGGACCCTGCTCACCAAGGATGCGCCGACCGCCGCCGATGCCAGCCTGATGAGCTCGCAGTTCGGCCTGCCGGACGGCTATTTCGGTCCCAGCATCACCCGCGACATCGAAACCGGCGCGACCAGCTGGGGCGGCCTCGACCTGTCGCTGCAGAACGGCTTCAAGGACTGGTTCCTCGATCCGCTGGCCAAGGGTTCGCCCTCGCTGGTCGGCCCCTATCTCTATGACGGCAAGCTCTTCACCTCGAGCACGGCCATCGTGCGGGATGCGAACGGCAAGGATGTCGGCCTCATCGGCGTCGACTATAATGGCGGCGTCTTCGCCGATCTCATCGGCCAACACCGTCCGCTCGGCGCCGGCTGGGTCGGCATCATCAATGCCACCGGCAACTGGGTGGTGCCGCCCGATCCGGCGCTGATCGGCCAACCGGCCAGCGATGCCGCCGCACAGGCGGCCATGGCCGGAGCTGCCGCGGGCAGCTATCACGCTACCGTTCCGGTCGAGGGCCAGCCGTGGCGCATGACCGCTATCGAGCTGCCGCTGCCGCAGTTCGGCATCTCGTGGACCGTCATGGTCGCCGTGCCCGAGGCGACGCTGCTCGCCGATGCGGTCGAGCAGCGCAATGCGCTGATTGCCGGCGGCCTCGTCGTCTTCGTTCTCGGCCTGGTCGCCTTCTTCTTCCTCGGCCGCTCGATCGCCCGCCCGGTCAGTCGCATGACCGGCGTCATGCGCAAGATCGCCGAGGGTGATTTCGCCGTCGAAGTGCCGTTCGACACCCGCCGCGACGAAATCGGCGACATGGCCAAGGCGGTCGAAGTATTCCGTCAGAACGGCCAGCGCGTTGCCGAAATGACCGAGGCGGAAGCCGCCCGCATCATTTCCGATCAGCAGGCTCGCACCGCCATGATGGCCGAACTGCAGGCCGCCTTCGGCCAGGTGGTCGATGCCGCCGTCGCGGGTGACTTTTCCCGCCGGGTTGACACGGAGTTCCCGGACGCCGAGCTCAACGCCATCGCCTCGTCGATCAACAACCTCGTCGCCACCGTCGATCGCGGCCTCGCCGAGACTGGCGAAGTGCTCGCCGCGCTCGCTGATACCGATCTCACCAAGCGCATGCAGGGCGACTACGAGGGCGCCTTCGCCCGCCTCAAGGACGACACCAACGCCATGGCCGAGAAGCTGAGCGGTGTCGTCGCCCAGCTCAAGGACACCTCGCGTGGCCTCAAGACCGCAACGAGCGAGATTCTGTCCGGCGCCAACGACCTCAGCGAACGCACCACCAAGCAGGCCGCGACCATCGAGGAAACCTCGGCGGCGATGGAGCAGCTGGCGAGCACCGTGCTGCAGAATGCCGAGCGGGCCCGCGAGGCGAGCCAGGTGGCATCGACCGTCACTCGTACCGCCGAAGAGGGCGGCCAGGTGATGGGCGAGGCGAACGACGCCATGGAGCGGATCACCGCCTCGTCGGCCAAGATCTCAAACATCATCGGGCTGATCGACGACATCGCCTTCCAGACGAACCTGCTCGCGCTCAACGCCTCGGTCGAAGCGGCGCGCGCCGGTGAAGCGGGCAAGGGCTTTGCCGTGGTCGCCGTGGAAGTGCGCCGTCTCGCGCAGTCGGCCGCCGAGGCTTCGTCCGAGGTCAAGGCGCTGATCGAGCAGTCGGGCAGCGAGGTGAAGACCGGTTCGAAGCTCGTCGCCGACGCTGCGGCCCGCCTCGTCGCCATGCTGGAAGCGGCCCGGTCCTCGAACGCGCTGATGGACGGCATCGCCAAGGACAGCCGCGAGCAGGCTTCCGCCATCGAAGAGGTCAACACCGCCGTGCGCCAACTCGACGAGATGACCCAGCACAACGCGGCGCTGGTGGAAGAGACCAATGCCGCCATCGAGCAGACCGAGGCGCAGGCCAACGATCTCGACCGCATCGTCGACATCTTCACCGTGTCGGGTGCTGTCCCGGCGGCGAAGCCGGCACCGGTCGCCCCAGCGAAGCCGACGGTCAGGAACCTGCAGGAGCGCGTGCGCACCGCGGCCAAGTCCTACCTCACGCAGGGCAACGCCGCGATCGACCAGGAGTGGTCGGAGTTCTGATCTCCGGCCGCGAGCATCAAAGATGCCCCCACCCCTGTCCCCTCCCCGCAAGGGGGAGGGAGACGCTCACCCAGATGTCGGTGGCTTGCGATGACTTGCGAGCGCAGGTCACCTCCCCCCTTGCGGGGGAGGGACAGGGTGGGGGTATTCTCAGCCCCGATGCCGGTTACTCGCCGGCGTAAGTCTCGACCTCTGTTGGTTTTCGCGACTCAGCTTTTCACGCGGCGCATGGCTCAGCGAGGCCACCGCGCGGCAAAGCCCGACAATCCGGGGGCTGCCGAAAATCCACGCTGCACCAGCGCCTTAGCTCAACCCCGACTATGTCGGTTAGGTGACATTCGGCTTGGAGTTTCCTTAAGCAGTACCGCCTAGTTCTGCCGCCATTATCCGTGACTCCGGGGGTTGTCTTAGTCATGTTTCGGTTGTCGGTCGCGCAGCGCGTTTACGCAGCCTTCGGCACGTTGATCGTCCTGATGATCTGCCTGCTCGGCATGGCGCTGGTCGGACTCCAGTCGGTGGGCGGCGGCCTTGTCGGGCCTCGCCATGCGGCAGCTGCTGTCGACGCGCCTGCTCGTCACGGAACTCCTTGCCGAAACCACCGCCGCCAACCTCACCGCAGTGCAAGAGGCAGCCCAGGGCGCTGTCACGGCGCTGACCGATCTGCGCGCCACCTTTTTCCGTGCCGACGACCTCAGCAGAGTCGATAGTGTTTCGGCCGCGATGGAGACCTATCGCGCCAGCATCGAAGCTGTGCATGCCCAGCTCGACACCCGCGCCGGCCTCGCCACCGACCTCGCGGCAGCCGATACGCAATTGGCCGAAGCGTTCGGTGCCGGCGTTGCCGCCATCGTCACCGGCCAGAAGCAGGCCGGCAGGATCGCCGAAGGGCAGGCGAGCTGGACGCAAACCGCCATGCTGGTGCTGGGCGGCAGTGCCATCGACGCCGAGTGGTCGGAATTCTGAGCGCTCTCGAAAAACCCTGACACGCGGTGTCAGGAGAAGCGTGCGAAACCCTCTCCCCGCGTCACCGGAGAGGGTCTTTCTCATCATGTCCGCCACCGTCGAACTCGTTACCTTCCGTCTTGCGCGCGGGACCGGACAGCAATTCGTCGACGCCAATGCCGCGGTCAGCGACTGGCTGAAGCGCCAACCCGGTTTCGTGTCGCGCCACCTCGCCGAGCGCGACGATGGCAGCTATCTCGATATCGTCTTCTGGGAGAGCCACGAAGCAGCACTGGCGGCGAGCGGCAAAATCATGGAAGAGATGGCCCAGAACGAGGCCATGACCATGATCGATCCCATGGGCCTCGAGATGAACCATGCAACCATCCGACTCTCGGTCGACTGAAATGGTCGCCGATCTGCTCCATATCGTCCGTCCGTTCCCCGAACCGATCGGGGAATTCGCGAGCCGTCTCGCCTTGACCCTGCTCAACCTGCGCCCCGACCTCGAGGCCAAGGCCCGGCTCGGCTGGGGCTCGGTCAACTACCGGCATCCCAAGGCGGGCTTCATCTGCGCCATCTTCCCGATGGAAGATCACGTCTCGCTCGTCTTCGAGCAGGGCCGACTCCTCAGCTCGCCGCTGCTCGAAGGTGATGGCAAGCAGGTCCGCTTCATCCGCTTCGCGCCGGGCGACAGCATCCCCGAAGACGACATCGCCATCCTGATCGCCGAGGCCATTGCGCTCAAGGCGTGAGCCGTGCAGAACGTCACTTGCTCAGGGCAGGAGGCACCATGGCGCGGATCGGGCTCGTCGCTCACGACGACAAGAAGGACGAACTGGTCGCCTGGGCCAAGGTGAACCGCGACAAGCTCGCCCTGCACGAGCTGTACGGCACGGGCACCACCGGCGGCCGGGTCACCGAGGGCGCCGGCCTGCCGGTCACGCGCATGCTGTCGGGCCCGCTCGGCGGCGACGCGCAGCTCGGCGCCATGATCGCCGAAGGCCGGCTCGATGCGCTGATCTTCTTCCAGGATCCGCTCACCGCCATGCCGCACGATGTCGACATCAAGTCGCTCACCCGGCTCGCCACGCTCTACAACATCCTGTTCGCGCCCAACCACAAGACGGCCGATGCGGTGCTCGCCGTGCTTTGACCATCTGGTCAAAGCCGAACGGTTTCTATAGGAAGCGCCCACAACCAAGGTCTGCTGCTCGGTTGACCGGGTATTCTGCATATGCGCAGATGCCCAGCAAAGCAGGCTATAGACCGGCTAACACATCAGGACGGGGGCGGGGTGTCCTTCGACGCAGTCATCGACGTCAAGAACGTCAGCAAGCGCTTTGGCGGCTTGCGCGCGGTCAACAACTGTTCGCTCCGGGTCGAGCGCGGCTCGATCACCGGGCTGATCGGCCCGAACGGCGCGGGTAAATCGACGCTGTTCAACCTCGTCGCCGGCAATATCACGCCCGACAGCGGCCAGATCATCTTCGACGGCCAGGATGTCACGGGCCTCAAGCCGCACCAGCTGTTCCACCGCGGTATGCTGCGCACCTTCCAGATCGCGCATGAATTCTCCAACATGACGGCGCTCGAGAACCTGATGATGGTTCCCTCCGGCCAGCCCGGCGAGAGCCTCATCCGTACCTGGCTGATGCCGGGCGTGGTCAAGTCCGCCGACCGCCACGTGCGGCAGAAGGCGCTCGACGTCATCGACTTTTTGAAGCTCGGGCACGTCAAGAACGAACTCGCCGGGAACCTCTCGGGCGGCCAGAAGAAGCTGCTCGAGCTCGGCCGCACCATGATGGTCGACGCCAAGGTGGTGCTGCTCGACGAGGTCGCCGCCGGCGTCAACCGCACGCTGCTGCAGGATCTCGCCGCCAATATCGAGCGCATGAACCAGGAACTCGGCTACACCTTCTTCGTCATCGAGCACGACATGGACCTGATCGGGCGCCTCTGCGACCCGGTCATCGTCATGGCGCAGGGCGAGAAGATCGCCGAGGGTCCGATGAGCGAAATCCGGGCCAATCCCGAAATCATCGAGGCCTATTTCGGCGCTCCGGTGGAGGCCGCCTGATGCCTCTATTGGATATCCAGAATGTCGTCGGCGGTTACGGCGGCGCGCCGATCCTCAATGGCGTCAACATCGCCATCGAGCAGAGTGACATCGGCGTCATCGTCGGGCCCAACGGCGCCGGCAAGTCGACGACGCTCAAGGCGATATTCGGCCTGTTGAAAGTCACCGATGGCGCCATCGTCTTCAACGGCGAAGAGATCCAGAACTCGCTGCCCGACCGGCTGGTGCCCAAGGGGCTGAGCTTCGTGCCGCAGGAAAAGAACGTCTTCACCTCGATGAGCGTCGAGGAAAATCTCGAGATGGGCGCCTTCACGCGCACCGGCGATTTCCGCCCCACCATGGAGTGGGTCTACGAGATGTTCCCCGTCCTGCGCGAAAAGCGCCGGCAGCCGGCCGGCGAGCTCTCCGGCGGCCAGCGCCAGATGGTGGCCATGGGCCGCGCGCTGATGAGCAAGCCGAAGCTCCTCCTGCTCGACGAACCCTCGGCCGGCCTCAGCCCACGCTACGTGCTCGAAATCTTCGAGCAGATCGTCAAGGTCAACCAGGCCGGCGTCGCCATCCTGATGGTCGAGCAGAACGCGCGACAAGCGCTCGCCTTCGCCTCGCGCGGGTTCGTGCTCGCCACCGGCAAGAACCGCTTCACCGGCACGGGCCCCGAGCTCATCGCCGACCCCGAAGTCGCCAAGAGTTTCCTCGGGGGCTGAGGGCAATGAACGAGCTCATCTTCTTTTTCAACAACGTCATGGTCGCCGGTGTCGTGCTCGGCTCGATCTATGCCGTGGGCGCCATCGGCATCACGCTGATCTTCGGCATCCTGCGCTTCGCCCATTTCGCCCACGGCGACATGATGACCATGGGCGGCTTTATCGCGTTCCTCCTGATGCTGGCCTGCCAGGCCTTTGGCATCTCGGTGCCGTGGCTGCCGACCGGCTTCATCGTCCTGCCGATCGCGATGGTGCTGACGGCGATCATCGCGCTCGGCCTCGACAAGGGCTTTTACGCCCCGCTGCGCAAGCGTGGCGCCCGGCCGGTGACGCTGCTCATCGCCTCGATCGGCGTCACGCTGATCATTCAGGGCCTGATCCGCCTGTTCTTCGGCTCGGGCACCTATTCCTTCTTTGAAACCGAGGCCAAGCAGTTGATCCGTCTCGAGGTGCCGCTCGAGGGGGTCACCCGCACCATCAACTTCACCCAGCCGCAGCTCCTGATGGTGATCTCGACCGTCGTTGCGGTAATCGCGCTGCAGCTCTTCCTCACCCGCTCGCGGCTGGGCAAGGCGATGCGCGCCATGTCGGATAATGCCGATCTGGCGCAGGTCTCGGGCATCAACACCAAGCTGGTGGTGCGCGTCACCTGGATCATCGCCGGCGGCCTCGCCGCCATGGCCGGCGTGATGCTGGCGCTCGACGTCAACCTCAAGCCCGATCTCGCCTTCAACATCGTGCTGCCGATCTTTGCCGCGGCGATCGTGGGCGGCCTCGGCAAGCCGTTCGGCGCCATTGCCGGCGGTTTCCTGATCGGCTTTGCCGAGACGGCGGCGATCTTCAACTGGTCCGTGCTGCTCCGGCCCTTCGCCGGCGCACTGCCCTTCGAGGTGCCGGCGACGCTTGCGATCGTGCCGACCGAGTACAAGCTCACCGTGGCCTTCGTCATCCTCGTGGTCGTGCTGCTGTGGCGCCCGACCGGTATCTTCAAGGGGGCCTCGTCATGAACATGGTGCAGCGTTCGCTGGCATTGTTCGTCGGCCTTTTCGCCCTGTTCGTGGTGATCGGCCTGATTCTCGGCGCCGCCAACATCACGCTGCTGCTGGCGCAGAGCTTTGCCTATGCGCTGGTGGCGCTCGGTCTCAACATCCAGTGGGGCTATGGCGGTCTGTTCAACTTCGGCATCATGGGCATGCTGATGCTGGGCGGCGCGGCCGTCACCTTCATCTCCTATCCGGTCAATCCCGAGTTCTGGGGGTCCGAGGGGCCGATGATGCTCGGCCGCGCGCTGATCGCCTTCCTCGCCGGCGGCCTCCTGGTCTGGGGCGTGTCGAAGTCCGATCGCCTCGGTATCCGCGGCGGCTGGAAAACACTGCTCACCGTGATCGCCTGGATCGCCGCCTACGCGATCTATCGCAGCCAGATCGATCCGGCCGCGGCCTATATCGAGGGTCTGTCGAGCAGCTGGGTCGGCGGTCTCGGCCTTCATCCGGTGCTGGGCTGGCTGTTCGGCGGCGTGCTCGCCGCCGGCGTCGCCTATGTCGTGGGCAAGATCTGCCTTGGTCTCAGGACCGACTATCTTGCCATCGCCACCATCGGCATCTCCGAGATCATCCGCGCCCTGCTCAAGAACATGGACTGGCTGACGCGTGGTACGCTTACCGTGTCCCCCATCTCCTGGCCCACTCCGCTGCCGCAGGATCTGCAGGCCCAGGGCGTCAACATCGCCGATTCATTCGTCTATGCCCGGCTCGGCTTCCTTGCGCTGGTCGTCATCATCCTCGCCATCGCCTTCTTCCTCATCCAGCGCGCCTATGGCGGGCCGTGGGGCCGGATGATGCGCGCCATCCGCGACAACCACGTCGCGGCCGCCTCGATGGGCAAGAACGTCACCCGGCGCCAGCTCGAGATCTTCGTGCTCGGCTCGGTGCTGATGGGCATTGGGGGCGCCATCCTGGTCAGCTTCCAGCAAATCTACGATCCGGGCGCGTACCAGCCGATCAACCACACCTTCCTGATCTGGGTGATGGTCATCGTCGGTGGCGCCGGCAACAACTGGGGCGCCGTATTCGGGGCGCTGCTCATCTATATCGCCTGGATGATCTCCGACCCGCTGGCGCAGTGGCTGTTCAACGGCATTTCCAGCTGGTCGACCGATATGGGCTGGGGCGCCATCCCCGAAATCCAGTCGCGCGCCAGCCAGATGCGGGTACTGGTGCTCGGCGTGGTGATCACCATCGCACTGCGCTATGCCCCGCGCGGCCTGATCCCGGAAGTCGTGAAGCGGGAGGCCTAACCACCACTGTCCAAATCTGGATTCACTCTTGCATTTCCCCCAGATCAGGCTTATGTCCTGATCTGGACAGGAGGTGCCCATGCAGTTCGGTTTCAGTGAACGCCCGCAGCCCGCCTTCGAGCCGGCGGCCAACAACGCCGAAATCATCGATCTCGGACGCTTCACCGCCCCCAACCGGCGTCGCCTGAGCGGCCCGGCGCTGCGCACCTTCCTCACCATCGCCGATCGCTGGGGCCTCAACGAGGAGCAGCGGCGGCTGGTGCTCGGCTTCCCATCGCGCTCGACCTATCACAACTGGGCCAAGCTCGCCCGCGAGGGGCAGCCCTTCACCCTCGATGTCGATGCGCTGCTGCGCATCTCGGCAGTGTTCGGCATCCATCAGGCGCTCGGCGTCCTCTTCGCCGAGGAGGCCGAAGGCGTGCGCTGGCTCAAGGGCCCGCACATGGCCCCGATGTTTGGCGGCCAGCCGCCGCTGGCGCTGGTCACGTCGGGCACGCAGGATGGGTTGATGGCGGTGCGGCGCTTTCTCGATGCGGCGCGCGGCGGCCTCTACATGCCGCCCAACGCCCTCGATGCGGCGTTCACGCCCTACGCGGATGCGGATATCGTCATCACCTGATGCACTCGCCCGCCCCGCAGCCGACCTACCGGCTGATCCCGTCGCGCTTTCCGCCGATCGGCCTGTTCGACACGGTCGCCCTCGCCGCCGATCTCGAGGCGGTAATGGAACTCGCCGGCTGGACCAATGACCGGCTGGTCAAGGAACGCGTCGCCCGCCTACCGCAAAGCGAATGGGCCTATGGCCGGCCCAACTCGAGCATCGTCATGGCCGCCTTCCTCCATGCCGCACCGAGCGGGGGCCGCTTCAACGGTCCTGACCTGGGCGCCTGGTACGCCGCGGCCGCCATCCCCACAGCCGTGGCCGAGGTTGGCCACCATCTGCGCCGCGAAGCCCTGGCGCGCGGTGCCGAGAGCATGCAGCGCACGTTCCGCAGCTATTCCGCCCGCCTGGATGGCGCTTTCGTCGATATCCGCGGCACCTCGCCGGAGCTCCACGCCGCCACCGACTACAGCGCCGGCCAGGCCTTCGGCGAAGCCCATCGGGCCGCCGGGGAAGACGGCATCCTCTACGACAGCGTCCGCCACCATGGCGGCACCAATGCCTGCGCCTATCGCCCGAGCAAGGTGCTCGACGTGGTGCAGGCCGAGCATTTCGAGATCACCGTGTCGGTGAGCGACAAGCGCATCGAGGCGAAGCGGCTGGCGATGTAGGGGCGGGGACGGCCAAGCCGACGGCCTCTCCATGATCCTCCCCCGCGGGGCGGGGAGGGGGGGGCCGCGTAGCGGGTGGAGGGGGCGACAACAGGCACGACCCTTCTCCGGGCATGAGGCGGTTGTAGTTTGTCCCTAGGCCTTCCTACCCACCTGGTCACCCCACCGGTGCGTGGGCCCCACCCCACCCAGTTGCGCTAGGCCGCAAGCGGCCAAGCTCCACTACCCTCCCCATCAAGGGGAGGGACACCCGTGCAAGAACCGAAGCTCAAGCCCACAGTCGGGTCATCCGAACTCTCAGTCGGCTCTCCCTCCCCCTTGTGGGGAGGGGGGACCGGCGAAGCCGGTGGGTGGGGGTGGCCACACGCGCCATGCAAAATCTTATCCCCCTCTCTCCACCACCCCTTACAATCCCTCCGTCCGCTGCACCGAAGCGAGATCATGACGAGTGGTTGGTGTGGTGGAGATTGGGTGGGTCGGCAGTCGTGCCGGT
>NZ_JBDGIY010000002.1:0-657444 GCF_057657195.1 Devosia sp. Soil_C_22 | reverse complement strand
GTGATCTTCACCCACAGATGCATGCAATGGCCGGTCGAGGCGGCCGTCTTCACAGACGTGATCTTCACGTTCCAAGTTCCTCCAAACCAGCCAATGAATGCGGTCTGCTAATATGATTGTCGGACAAGTTGAGTGACGTCAAGATGGCTTGTACGGGACGAGTTAAAGGGACGTGGGCATCCGGCCTCGTTGGCCGAAGTCACGCCGCATGCAGGTGTTACGGGTGATCAGAGCCAGCCCTTTGCATACTGCTTCCAGTTGTGTTGCTCCTGAAAGCCCAGAAGCTCGCGGGCCTTGCGGTTGGAAATAGGACCTTCGAACTGGCCGATCTCGCGGGTGATTGGCACGCCGGGCTCTTGCGTCGCGAGGAACTGCGCAGTCGGCTCTCGGGCGATGATGTCGTTGTTCACGGCATTGAAGACCTGGAAGCCGAGCCCGTCCTTTTCGAGGCAGAGTTCGACGATCTGGCCGAGGTCGCGGACATCGATATAGGTCCAGGCATCGCGCCGCTTCGCCCGTGGATTGGCGAGGAAACCCGGAAAGCGCTCGGCATAGTCCTGCGGCTCGATCACCCCGCCGATCCTCAGGCAGTAGATATCGGCGCCGCTGCGCGAGGCAAACGAGCGTGCGATGTTCTCGCCTACGACCTTGGACAGCCCGTAGCTGTCGGTGGGATCGAGCGGGTAGTCCTCATCGATCGGGAACGAGGTGAAGGCACGCTCGCCCTCGGCAAAGCAGATGCCGTAGACGGTCTCGCTCGACGCCACGATCACCTTGCGGATGCCCAGCTTGGTCGCCGCCTCGAGCACGTTGTAGGTCCCGAGCACATTGGCCGCGAACATCGCGTTGTCCGGCCGGAGGAAGATCCGCGGGATGGCGGCGAAGTGGATGACGGCGTCGACCGGCGCACCGCCCGTGCCGGCGAAATACTCGCCGAAGCCGAAGCTGGAACTCAGCGCGTTGAATGCCTCGCCGCTATCGGCAAGGTTGGTATTGATCGTGGTCACTCCCGGTATATCGAGCGGGGCCAGATCGAGGTTCAGCACCTGATGGCCACGCTCCAGCAGGTACGGCACGACGTGACGGCCGATCCGGCCACTGCCGCCGGTGAAGACGATCCGCTTACCCATTGTTCTCCCTCAACGCGATCAGCCGTCCGGCAAGTCCGGAATCGAGCGCCGACGGCGGTGGACTTTCTACCCACATGCCCTCCTTAAGAGGAACAACGTTCCAACTTGTCAGATAAGCAGTTCACCGTCTAAACATAGTTCGCTGGACGGCGCCAGAGGAAGGATCGTCGTCGTTAGAGGAGGAGGGGTTATGGAATATCGTCAACTAGGCTCGTCGCCGGTCACGGTCTCGCAGATCGGCCTGGGGACCTGGGGCATGTCGGGCGCCTTCTGGGGCGCGGCGGACGACGAAGAGTCGATCCGCGTCATCCGACGCGCGCTTGAGCTGGGCGTCACTCTGATCGACACAGCCGAGGTGTATGGCGCTGGTCACGCCGAGGAAGTCGTCGGCCGCGCCCTGGTGGGGCTGCGCGACAAGGCCGTCATCGCCTCAAAGGTCTCGCCTGCCAATCTCGATCCGGAAGCGCTGGTACCGGCGCTCGAGGGCTCGATGCGGCGCATGAAGACCGACTACGTCGACGTCTACTTCGTGCACTGGCCCAACCCGAAATTCCCGATCGGGCCGACCATGGAAGCGCTGCAGAAGCTGCGCGAGAAGGGCACGATCAAGTCCGTCGGCGTTTCGAACTTCACCCCACAGGGCATCGAGGAAGCCGGCCGCTACAGCAAGATCGACGTGGTGCAGCCGCCCTACAATATGCTTTGGCGCGAAGTCGAAGCTGAGCTGCTGCCCTATTGCCGCGAGCACGATATCGGCGTCATGCCCTATAGCGGGCTGGCGCAGGGCCTGCTGACCGGCACGCTTTCGCGCCAGACCCAGTTCGTCGAAGGCGACCAGCGGCGCACTACGGTGCTGTTCCAGCCCGGCATCTACGAGAAGGCACTCGACGCCGTCGACGCTCTTCGCGAGATCGCTGCCAAGTACGGAAAGTCCGTGCCGCAGTTGGCGATCCAGTGGCTCACCAGCCGGCCCGGCATCACCTCGCCGCTGCTGGGTGCGCGTACAGTCAGCGAACTCGAGGAAAACGTCGGCGCCGTCGGCTGGAGCATCTCGGACGATGATGTCGCCCGCCTCGATGCGCTGACCAAGCCGATCTGGGCCGAGCTTGCCGACAAGGGCGACATGTTCGGCTACTGGGCCGCCCGCCGCCGCGAGGCGGAGGCCGCAACGGCAACCGTCAAGGCATAAGGCTCCCCCTGGGGTGGTCGATGGCAGGTCTCAGACGGCCTGTTCGTCGACCATCTTCAGTATGGTGTTTTCCAGCAGATGCGCACGCATCGCGGCCTCGGACTTGGCCGGATCGCGGGTGACCAGCGCTTCGTAGATGGCACGGTGCTGCTCGGTGGCGATGGTCAGCGCGTCCGGCGCCTGGTTGCTGATGCGGCGGCTGGCCGATTGCCACCAGCGCGACGAATACATGAACCGGTCGAGGATGCGGTTGCGTGTCGCCCGGCAGATTTCCATATGAAATTCGAGATCGAGCTCGAGATAGCCGTCGGTGTCGTGGTGCCGCTTGGGCATTTCGTCGACCAGCCGGCCGAGCTGCGACAGGTTCTCCGCTGTCAGGTTCTGCGCCGCCTGTGCCGCGATCGGCGGCTCGAAGATCAGCCGCGCCTCGTGCAGTTCATGGAACAGCTGTCGTATGTGCTCGTGCGGCAGCCAGTCGATCAGCGCCGGGCTCAGGTAATCCCACTCGGCCTCGGGGCGTACGGCGACGCGTCGGCCCTGCGCGATCTCGACCATGTCGAGCGCGGCGAGGATCTTCAGCGATTCCCGCGCCACCGCCCGGGAGACGGTGAACTCTTGCGAGACCTCCTGCTCGGAGGGCACCAGCCCGTCCTTCAGCTCCCGCAAGGCGATACGGCGCGCAAGGATGCCCGCCACCTGATTGGGCAATGTGTGAAGCCGAACTTTCATCGCCATGACGACTTGTCCCCACCTGGTTGCACGGCAGTAGTCCAAAAGCCGATCGTGGCGCTACCGTCGCGGAGCGACCAGGGCCGCATCGTCGTCTGACTCATGCGATCATATGACATCTTTTATAGCCCATGTCCGCCGGTACTGCCGACAGCCGCGGAACTCCAGCGAAAACTAAGCGCGCGGCCGCCTGATCCCCACCTACCTCTTCTGCACCGCGTCCGGTTCATCCTGTCGAGCGATTGACACGCATAGCCGCTCTCATTATCGTCCACTTGTCTGATAAGCACACAGGTAGGCCGTGAATAGCGGAAAATGACGCGGAGGTGACGTGACCGGCAAAAGCCGGCGCGTCGGAGGAGGGGAAACATGGATGCGCTGAGCAAGCACGCAGAGTGCCTGAACCCGTCATGGTTGCGCGGACAGATTTCGTCCATTCTGAACTTCTGGTACCCGGCTGCCCGCGACGAGCGTCGCGGCGGCTACCTCAACATGCTCGATGGCGACGGCTCGGTGCTCGATGGCGACCAGAAACATCTCGTCGCCAGCTCCCGCTTCGTCGTGCTGTTCTCGATGGGCATCATTGCCGAAACCGGGCTCGCCTGGTGCGAGGCGGCCGCGGCCGAAGGCATCGACTTCCTGACGCGCGTCCACCGCGACACTGTGCATGGCGGCTATTTCTGGATGGTCCAGGGCGACCAGCCGACCGATCGGCGGAAGCAGGCTTATGGCCACGCCTTTGTGGTACTGGCCGGCGCCATGGCGCTACGTGCCGGCGTACCGGGCGCACGCGAGCTGCTCGATGACGCGGTCGATGTCGCAGTCACCCAGATGTTCCGCGGCGATACGCTCGCCATCAACACGGCGAGCGAGGATTTCTCCGAGGTCACGCCCTATCGCGGGCAGAACCCCAACATGCATTTCTGCGAGGCTTTCATCGCCGCCTACGAGGCGACCGGCGACAAGAGCCACCTCGATCGGGCCTACCGCATCGCCGAGCGGCTGGCCTACGAACTCGCGACGGCCTGTGGCGGCTATGTCTGGGAGAACTACGACGCCGACTGGCGCCCCGACTGGGAAAAGCGTGAGCGCGACCGGGCGAGCCTCGAGTCGGCCACGGGCATGATGCCCGGCCATCAGCTCGAATGGGCGAAGCTGCTCGGCATTCTCGCGCGCTACCGTCCCACGGACTGGCTGATGCCGCAGGCGCGCCATCTCTACAGCCTCGGCTGGGACTATGGCTGGGACCGCGCCAAGGGCGGCTTCTACACCGGGCTCAACCGCAACTTCACCATCGCCGATGCGCGCCCGAGCTATTGGTCGACGTCGGAAGCGATCGGCGCGGCCGCCGTACTCGGCGCCGCGACCGGCGAAGAGTCGTACTGGACCGACTACGAGACGGCGTGGAACTACGCCCAGACGCAGCTCATCGATCACGAGCATGGCGGCTGGTTCAAGGTCCCCGCGCTCAAGCAGGATCGGACCGATACCCGCAAGGGCGACAGCTTCGATCCCGACTATCACCCTTGCGGTGCATGCCTCGAGGCAATCCGCAGCATCGGTCTTCTCACACAGGAGGTCGAATAGCCCTGCGGCACCGCGGCGGCCTGAGGAGACCGCCCTGTGCCCGGTGAACAATCATCGCGCCGTTCTGGCGATGCTGGACTTGTCACAATGAGGAGGAACCTGTGATGTCCCTAAAACTGTCTAGACGCAGCTTCATGGTGGGCTCGGCCGCTGCCGCGGGCACGCTCGCTACCCCATGGGTCGCCAAGGCCCAGGCCACCGAGATCAGCGCCCTGCTGATCACCAGCGGCGGCAGCTATCCGGAATTCTGGGCCAAGGTCGTCGGCGACTTCACCGCCAAGACCGGCATCAAGGTCAACTACGACCTGCTCGAATTCACTCCGCTCTCGTCCAAGGTGGTGACGCTCGGCGCCGCCAGGAGCAACCAGTATGATGTCTACAGCACGCATACCGCGCTGATTGAATCGTACTTCAACACCTTCGATCCGCTGAACAGCTACTTCACGGACGCCGAGCTCGCCGACTTCTTCCCCGTCACGCTGCAATACCTCAAGAATCCCAAGACGGACGAACTGGCGGCCATTCCGCGCAACGTGGATGCCCGCAACCAGTTCTACCGCAAGGATATTTACGAGGAGAACGGCCTCAGCGCCGCGGTCACCTGGGACGACCTGGTCAATGTCAGCCAGAAGATCACCGGCAACGGCCATTATGGCCTCGTCGTGCCGGGCCAGGGCGACCCCGCCCAGCGCACGTTCTCGGACTTCCTGTGGCAGGCCGGTGGCGAATGGGTCGACGAGAATAACCGTCCGGCCTTCAACTCCGAGGCCGGCATCAAGGCGCTGACCTATTACCACGACCTCATCCACAAGCATAAGGTCGTGCCGCCCAACGCCGTGACGTTCCAGTGGAACGAGAACTCGTCCAACTTCACCTCGGGCGCCTGCTACAACACGATCAACTGGCCAGGCTCGTTCGCCCAGTTCGACGATCCGGCGGAGTCGCAGGTGGTCGGCAAGTGGGCGACAGCGCCGCACGTGAAGGACAAGGAGGCGATCTCCTGCGTGGTCTCGCACGCACTGGCGCTGAACAGCTATTCGCAGCGCAAGGAACCGGCGGTCGAGTTCATCAAGTTCGCTGTCGGTCCGGACGTCCAGAAGGTGCAGTTCGACGAGTTCACCAACTTCCCCAGCCTCACCTCGATGGCCAAGCAGGTCGTGTCCGAGGCGACGGGAGCACGGGCGGAATGGCTGGGCCAGCTGGAAGGCACAATCGCGACCGGCCGTGAATGGCCCAAGCTCCCAGGCTTCTCCAAGGTCAGTACGCTGATGTACTCGACCATCGAGTCGGCGCTGAGCCAGCAGGCCAGCCCCACCGATGCGCTGAACGCCGCGGCAGCCGATGCCGATGAGATCCTGTCGCGCGCCGGGGCCTATGACTAATGGCGTCTATCGCTATGCAAGCTAGCAAGGGTCGGCGGCGCAGAGCGCCGCTGACCTACTCGTGGCAGAAGGGCTACATGCTGGCGGGCCCCGCGTTCCTGTTGATGGCCGCGGTCCTGCTCTACCCTCTGATCTATTCCTTCGTGATGAGCTTTTTCCGCTGGGATCTCAGCGGCGAGGCGCCGTTCCTCGGCCTCAGGAACTATACGGACGAGATCGGCGGCCGCCATTTCCAGCAGGCCTTCCGCAACCAGATGATCTTCAGCTCGATCTCCATCGGAGTTGAGCTGGTGGCGGGCATGGCCATTGCGCTGCTGATCAATACCAAGATGCGCGGGCTGCGGCTGGCGACAACGCTGCTACTGATCCCGCCGATGATCGCGCCGGCCGTTGTCGGCCTCAATTTCCGCTGGCTGTTCAATACGCAGTTCGGCCTGGTCGATGCGCTGCTGCGCATGGTCGGCCTGCCCGAAGCGCCCTGGCTCACCGATCCGGGCTGGGCGCTGGCCTCGGTGATCATCGCCGATGTCTGGCAGAGCACGCCGCTCATGGTGCTGCTGTTCCTCGCCGGTCTCCAATCCATGCCGCAGGAGCCGCTCGAGGCCGCTTCGGTGGATGGCGCCTCGGCGTGGGACACGTTCTGGCTGATCATCCTGCCGCTGTTGCGGCCGGTCATCATGATCGCGCTGATGCTGCGCATCATCGACACCTTCCGCAGCTTCGACATCATCTGGCTGATGACGCAGGGCGGACCGGGCGGCGCAACCACGACGCTCACCGTCTACGCCTACCAGATGGCGTTCCAGAGCGTTGATTTCGGCCACGCTTCGGCCGTGTCCTACATCGCGCTGTTCCTGTCGTTCATCTTCTTGGCGCTGCTCTACATCACGCCCTGGGTCTGGAACAAAGTGAGGGGCAATTGATGGCCGAGCAAACTTTCAGCACTGCGGCTGTCGCCGCGCCGCGCCGCCGCAAGGGTATCAGCATCGGATTGGTGGCGCGCTATGCCGCGTTGCTGTTCACGGTGCTGCTGACCGTCTTCCCGCTGGTGTGGCTGATCCTCACCTCGATCCGCAGCTCCAACGAGCTGTTCTCGGTGCCGGTGAAGATCATCCCCGAGCAGATGACCTGGATCCAGTACGTCCGGGTGTTCGCCGAGTACGACACGCTCAGCTACCTGTGGAACACCGTGTTCGTGTCGCTGATGACGGTAGTGTTCGTCATCCTGTTCGCGGTGCCGTGCGCCTATGCGATATCGCGCTTCCGCCTGCCGGGCTTCAAGATCGTGATCACGCTGCTGCTGATCATGCGCATGATCCCGGTCATCGCCTTCGCCATTCCGATGTTCGCGGTGTTTGCCCAGTTCGGGTTGCTCGACTCGGTCTGGGCCCTGATCCTCGCCCACACTGCCTCAAAACTCCCCGTCGCGATCTGGCTGCTCATGGGTTTCATCCAGGACGTGCCGAAGGAAATCGAGGAGTCGGCCCAGGTCGATGGGGCAGGGACGCTACGCACGCTGGTCACCATCGTCACGCCGCTGATCCTGCCCGGCATCGGCGCCAGCGCAGTGATCACGTTCCTTTTCACCTGGAACGACCTGTTGCTGGCCTTGACCCTGACCTCGAGCAAGGCAGCCCAGACCCTGCCGGTGGGGCTCACCAGCTTCGTGTCGCAATACGGCATCGACTGGGGCGCCATGTCGGCGGCGGGCGTGCTGATGATCATCCCGACCCTGATCTTCGTGTGGTTCGCGCAGGGCCTGCTGGTCAAGGGCCTCGTGACAGGCGCCGTTCGTGGGTGATTTTGCCGCCCCCAGGGCCCGCGGTCCCGACCTGCGGCGATGTCCGCCACTGGCCCTGAGCGGACACTGGCGTAGGCCTTAAGTTGACTCGCACCGTTGCACGGCCTTGCCGATGATGTCGGCAATTTCCGCGGCGCGTGCGGGTGTCAGGAGAGAAGCCGGTATGGCAATGGAGACCGCCGCTGCAGTGATGCCGTGGCTGGAGCGGATGGGAACCGCGACACCGCCGGCGTCGGGGTAGGTCTCGCCGATGTCGTAGCTGTAGCCGAGTTCGCGAGCGCGCCCGAGTTCGCGCTGCACCTTGGCCATGTTGGCGTGGTTGTAGAGGCCGAAGCGCGGCTGGTTCTGTTCGAGGATACCGTCCACCGCCGTCGGCTCGAGCAGTGTAAGGATGCTGACCGTTCCCGGGCCGATGCCGAGCGGCACGCGGCCGCCGATGCCACCAGTCAGCGTCTGCACGAAGGCGGTGCCCTCGTGCATGTCGACGCAGATGGCGTCGAAGCCGGCGCGGACCATCAGGTAACTCGACTGCTGCGTCACCGCGGCGACCTCGGTGACGGCGGGGCGAAAACGGCGAACCATTTCGCTCACCGAGGTGGTGCGGTTCGCGAGGCCGAAAATCGCCGGGCCCAGCCGATAGTGACCGTACTTTCCTGCGGCCTCGACGAAGCCTCGCTTTGAAAGTGCGACGAGGGCGCGGCGCGTGGCGGACTTCGCCTCGTCGAGCTTCAGCGACAACGCCTGCAGCGACAGGCCTTCGGTCCCGGCATTGCCGAGATGGATCAGGATTTCACCAGCCCGCTCAGCATTGCTCGAGCTTTCACTGGCCATGGAAAATCTCCGCCAACATGCATCAGAACCGATTATCGGAACTCCCGCTATAGTTGAAAACCGATTATTGCACTATCCTCCATTTCGGATAGTCAACACAGGATGGGGTACGGCAACGCAATGTTCGACTTCGCAGTAGTAGGGGCAGGGATCAGCGGTTCGGCGACAGCTTACGAGTTGGCCAAGCGGGGCCACTCTGTGGTTCTGATAGATCAATACGGCCCGGCGTCAATGGCCTCTGGCTGGACCCTGGCGGGCGTGCGCCAGTCGGGCCGGCATCCTGCCGAACTGCCGCTGGCTCAGGCCGCTGTGGCGATCTGGCAGGACCTTGCGGCGCAACTCGATGGCGAGACGCATTACCGGCAGGTCGGCAACCTGCGCTGTGCCCGCGACGAGGGTGAGGTAAAGCGCATCGAGGGCATTGTCGCCGAGCACGGGCGGCTCGGGCTCGAGATGCGGCTGGTGCGCGGCGACGAGGTGCGCGAGATCGCGCCGCTGGTGTCGGACAGCGTCATTTGCGCCTCGTTCTGCCCCACCGACGGGCATGCAGACCCGCATGCGACCGTCAAGAGCTTCGTCGAGGCCGGTCGGCGGCTTGGCGTCGCGACGCGGTTCGGCGAGGTGGTCACGGCGCTGAAGGTCGAAAACGGCAAGGCCACGGGCGTCGCTACCGCCTCGGGCGTCATCGCCGCGGGACAGGTGGTGGTCGCCACCGGCATCTACGGCAACACGCTGGTCGAGCCGTTCGGCTACCGCGTTCCCTATGAGGTGATGAGCGCCACGATGATGCGTTCGGTGCCGATGCAGGCGCCGCAGATGCCGGTGATCGGCGTCGCCAACGGCGACACCACGCTGCGCCAGGAAGTGGGTGGACAGTTCCGCATCGGCGGCGGCCATGAAGTATGGGACGGGCAGCTCGAGCTCGACCCGCTGCCGCAGGTGCGGCCGCCGGCACGCAGCGTAGGCGAACTGATTGAGCGCTACACGGCGCTCCTGCCGTCGCTGGCCGATGTGAAGCTTGATCGGCTGTGGTGCGGGTTGATCGACCAGACCGTCGACGCGCTGCCGGTGCTCGACGTTCTCCCCGATTCCGGCGGTGTGGTGCTCGCCACCGGATTCTCCGGGCATGGCTTCTGCCTGGGTCCGGTGACAGGGCAGATCCTCGCCGACCTCGCCGAAGGAAAGCCGTCGTCGCACCCGATCGAGGCGTTCCGGATTTCCCGGTTCAAGAACCAGGCGGCGGGCAGCACTGTCGAGTTGCATGGCTGAACGCGAGAAGCCCGGCATGGCCGGGCTTCTTTTAGAGCGCATCTGGTCAGCTGGGCCGCCGCTCAGGCCGCCTGCATGACGAAATGCCCAGGGCTCACCTCGCGGTAGGTGCCGGGCGCCGGCTGGTAGTCGAGCGGCCGCAGCGGGCTGCGCAGCTCCTCCGACACCTGATCGGTCCGGCGTTCGCGGCGCGCCGACGGATCGGCCACCGGCACGGCCGCCAGCAGCCGCTGCGTGTACGGGTGGGTTGGCGAGCCGATCACCGCGGCGCGCGGCCCAATCTCGACGATCTGCCCGAGATACATCACAGCGATGCGGTGACTTATCCGCTCCACCACCGCCATGTCGTGCGATATGAACAGGTAGGAGAGGCCGAGGTCCTGCTGCAGGTCCAGCATCAGGTCGGTGACCTGTGCCTTGATCGACACGTCGAGCGCCGAGACCGCCTCGTCAGCGATGACTAGTTGCGGGTCGAGTGCCAGGGCGCGGGCGATGCAGATGCGTTGCCGTTGACCACCCGAGAACTCGTGCGGGAAGCGTACCGCCGCCGCCGGATCGAGCTCGACGCGGCGTAGCAGCTCGGCCACGCGGTCGTCGACCTCGTCGGCGGCGACGATGCCATGCACCCTCATCGGTTCGGCGATGGCGGAGCCCACCGTCTGACGCGGATCGAGCGAGCCGTACGGGTCCTGGAAGATCATCTGGATCTGTTGACGGATGCGGCGCAGGTCCTCCCCGTCGCTCTTCAGGACGTTCCTGCCGTCGAAGCGGACCTCGCCCGACTGCGGCTCCGTGAGCCGCAGGATCGACCGCCCGGTGGTGGACTTGCCGCAGCCGGATTCGCCGACCAGTGCCAGCGTCTCGCCGCGCTTCAGGCTGAATGACACGTCCTCGACGGCGTGGACGTTGGCTACGTGCCGGCCCAGCATGCCGCGCCGAACCGGGAAGCGGGTGACGAGATTGCTGACCTCAAGAATGTTGCCGTCGGCAAGTGGCGCAGAAGCCTTCGCCTCGGCTGCGGGCCGCTCACGAAAGCGCTTCGGGCCCTCGTGCTGCGCCATATCGCCAAGCTTGGGCACTGCCGCCAGCAGGTGGTGGGTGTAGGCGTTCTGCGGCGCGCTGAAGATCTGATGCACCGGGCCGTGCTCCAGCAGTTCGCCGTGTCGCATCACCAATACGTCGTCAGCAATCTCGGCCACCACGCCCATGTCGTGGGTGATGAACAGCACGCTGGTGCCAGTGTCACGCTGCAGCTCGGCGAGTAGCCCGAGGATTTCGGCTTGGATGGTGACGTCGAGCGCCGTGGTCGGCTCGTCGGCGATCAAGAGGCGCGGCTTGCAGGCCAGTGCCATGGCGATCATCACGCGTTGCCGCATGCCGCCTGAGAAGGTGTGCGGGTATTCGGAGAAGCGACGCTCGGCGTCCGGGATGCGGACGCGCTCGAACAACCGCAGCGTTTCCTTCTTCGCCGCGTCGGCGGACAGGTCCGTGTGATAGCGCAGCGCTTCCACCACCTGGTCGCCGACCCGCATCACCGGGTTGAGGCTGGTCATCGGCTCCTGGAAGATCATGCCGGCAAGGCTGCCGCGTGCCTTGCGTAGCTGCTCCTTGCCCAGCGAGAGCATCTCGGTGTCACCGAGCCGGATCGAGCCCGAGACGCGGGCCTTCTCGGGCAAGAGCCGCATGATCGAGAGCGCCGTGACGCTCTTGCCCGAGCCTGACTCGCCGACCAGCGCTAGCGTCTTGCCGGCCTCGAGCGAGAATGAGATGCCCTTCACCACGTCGGCCTTGCCGAAACCGACGCGCAGGTTGTCGACGCGAATAACGGGTGAGGTCATGAGTTGTTCGCCAGTTTGGGGTCGATGGCGTCGCGCAGGCCGTCGCCGATCAGGTTGAGCGACAGCACCAGCACCAGCACCGCAAGGCTCGGGAACAGCGCCACGGCGTAGCTGTCGAGGATGTTTTCGAAGCCCTCGCGCACCATGCCGCCCCATGTGGGGGTCGGCGGTGCGATGCCGAGGCCGATGAAGGCCAGCGATGCCTCGGTGCGCACGGCGGTCGCCATCCACAGCGAAGTCATGACGATAATCTCGGGCACGATATTGGGCAGGATGTGCCTGAACATGATGCGCAGGTCGGAGAAGCCGAGCGCTCGCCCGGCCTGCACGAACTCGCGCTCGCGCAGCGCCATCACCGGTGCGCGGGCGATGCGCGCGAAAGCCGGCACCGCAGTAAAGGCAATGGCGACGATGATGTTGGTGACGCTTGCCCCCAGCACGGCAACGAGGATGATGCCGAGGATCAGCGCCGGAAACGCCAGCACCACGTCCATGATCTGCATGATGACGATGTCGATGCGACCGCCGAAATAGCCGGCGATGAGCCCGATCAACGAGCCGATCAGCACTGCCAGCGTGATCGAGGCGATGCCGATCAGCAGCGAGTAGCGGGCGCCGTGCAGCAGGCGCGAGAGAATGTCGCGCCCATAATAGTCGGTGCCGAGCCAATGCTCCCAGCTCGGGCCCTGCAGACGGATCGAGATGCGCTGCGCGATCGGGTCGTGCGGCGCAATCACCGGCGCGAGGATGGCAAGGATTACGATGGCGGCGAAGACGATCGTGCCGACCAGCGTGGTCGGGTTGCTGGTGAGCGCCTTGCCGGTGAAGCGGAGGGCGTTGCCCACCAACAGCAGGAACTCGTTGCGGCGCTGCGGGGCAACCGTGGTGGCCTTGGTCATTTGTACTGCACCCGTGGGTCGATGACGCCGTAGACGAGGTCGGTGAGTAGGTTCACCAGCACGACGATGAGGGTGTAGATCACCATCATGCCCTGCAGCATCGTGTAGTCGCGCTGGTTCAGCGCGCCGACGATCAGCTTGCCGAGTCCCGGGCGGTTGAAGACGATCTCGGTCAGCACCGAGTTCCCGATCAGGATTCCGAGATAGAGCCCGACCACAGTGACGACCGGGATCAGGCAGTTGCGTAGCGCATGCCGCCAGACCACGGCCGTGCCGGAGGCGCCCTTCGCCATGGCGGTGCGAACGTAGTCCTGGCTGAGCACTTCGAGCATGGACGAGCGGGTGACGCGGGTCACGTAGGCCGCCATGATCAGCGCGAGGTTGAGCGCGGGGAGTGCCAGTTCACGCAGCTTTCCCCACAAGTCGGTGCTGCGCCCGCTGCTGATCACCGGAAACCATCGCAGCATGATCGCAAAGAGCAAAAGCAGCACGATGCCCGACACGAACGCCGGAGCCGACAGCCCGAGCAGCGAGACGATGCGGGTTACGAAGTCGGGGATGCGGTTGCGGTTGACCGCCGCCCAGATGCCAGCGGGCAGCCCGAGCGTGACGCCCAGCACCAGCGCCACGGCGGTGAGCTCCAGCGTGTGCGGCAGGACGTTCAGAATCTCGCCGATCACCGGACGTCCGGAAACGAGGGAGGTGCCCCAGTTGCCTTGCAAGGCACCTCCCAGGAACTGCAGATATTGCAGCCAGATGGGCTGGTCGAGCCCCATGCGCTCCCGAAGGAGGGCGATGCTCTGCGCGCTGGCCTGGTCGCCGAGAATGACCACCGTTGGATCGCCGGGCAGCACCCTGATGACGAAGAACACCAGGGTCAGCACCGCAAACAGCGTGATGACGGCGAATCCCAGTCTGCGCAGAACAAAGCCGAGCATCAGTCAGCCAGTCGCGTCGTTTCGTCGATAGTGGGCGACAGGTTCAGCGAGCCGGCCAGCGGGTAGGCAAACTGAACCTTGTTGTTCCAGGCGTAAGGCTGACCCATCTCGTACATCGGGACGGCGCAGACGGCTTCGACGATCTTGCGCTGTGCGTCGACCCAGAGTTGCTTCTGCTTTTCCGGATCGGTCTCGGTGCGGGCGGCCGTGATTTCAGCGTCCGCGACGTTGCAGTGCGAGAAGTTGGTCACCGCGCCTTCGGTCTGAACAATGGATTTCGAGTCGAAGAACTGGGTCAGGAAGATGTCGGCTACCGGCAGGCGAGCCGCACCGTAGTACACCACTTGCGACAGGTCCTGGCGGATCTGTTCGTGGAAGGTCGGATGATCGACAAGTTCGAAGTTGAGGCGGATGCCGACCTCGGCCAGCTGCGCCTGCACGACTTCCATCGTGGTCAGCATAGCGGGCAAGGTGGTCTGCACGGTCTTCAAGTCGATGCCGTCCGGGTAGCCCGCTTCGGCCAGCAGTTCGCGGGCCCGGTCGGGATTGTACTCGGGCAGGGCCTGCGCCTCGTAACCGAGATAGCCCGAAGGGATCACCGAAGTGGCTTCGCGCGTCAGCGTGGCGCCACGGAACGCAACGAGTCCGGCGCGATCGATGGCATGCGCGATCGCCTGGCGGACGCGGATGTCGTCGAGCGGCGGCTGGTTCATGTTAAGGTGCAGCTGGTGCAACTCGTAGGGGCCGAGCACCTGTACGGTGGTGTCGGGCAGCTCAGCGGTGCGGGTCAGCCACGACTCCTCGAAGCGGCCGTTCACTAGGTCGACTTCGCCGGACTGGAAGGCGAGGTCGCGGCTCGAGTCGGAGCCGAGATAGCGGAACATGATCTCCTTGATCTGCGGCGCGCCACGGAAATAGTTCTCGTTGGCGACGAGACGGACATACTGCTGCGACTGGTACTCGCCAAAGGCGAAGGGACCGGTGCCGACCGGATTGCGGCCGAAGTTCTCGCCCAGCGCGGTGCCGGCCGCCTCGCAGATGATCGAGCCGCCATTGAACGGCACCAGCAGGCCGAGCACGCTCGGGATGACATTCGCGAGCTTGATCTCGACCGTGTAGTCGTCGACCGCGGTGATCTGCTCGAATGCCGCGTAGTCGCCGGCATAGCTCGAGGTCTCGGGGTTGGCGGCACGCTGCAGCGAGTACACCACGTCCTTGGCGGTGAGCTGGCCGTAGTCGCTCTGGCAGTTCACGTCCTGGCGCAGCTTGAAGGTCCAGGTCAGGCCGTCATCCGATGTGATCCAGCTCTCGGCAAGGTCTGGTTCGATGGTGTCGAGCGCGTACTGGCCGGGGGCGGTGCGGACGAGGCCGTTGAACATCCAGTTGATGACGTTCTTGTCGAGCGTCGCACTGGCGCGATGCGGATCGAGCGTCGCCATGTCGTTGCCCGGCACGGCCACGTTCAGCGTCTGCGCCAGGCTGGCGGTGGCGCCGAGACCGACCAGCAGCGCCACCGCTGCCGTACCCAACTTCACTCCATTCATAGACATGAGCTTTGCTCCCTCACTGAGAAACTCGTGGAACTACGTGTCAGCCGTGCAGCGTCGCGCCTTCGGTGAACGTGCGGCTGTTGTGGAACCGGCTGTACTGGAACGGCTCGATGGGGAGCCGCGGGGCGCGCTCCTGCACCAGGTCGCTCACCAGCTTGCCGGTGATCGGGCCGAGGCAGAAGCCGTGGCCGGAAAAGCCCATGGTGACCACCAGGCCCTCGATGCCGAGATTGGGGTCGATCACCGGCAGGGCGTCGGGGGTCAGGTCGATGAGACCGGCCCAGTAGTCCTCGACCTGCGCCGTCGCGAAGGCCGGCACGACATTGCCGAACAGCTCGACCACCTCGGCCATGCTATGGCCGGTCGGCAGCACCTTCGGGCGAATGCCGGCCTCGGTCTGCCGCTCGAGCAGGCCGCCATGCCAGTCCTGCAGCCCGCTCGTAACGCGGAAGCGACCGTGGTATTCCTGCCGGCCGGCGCAATCGGCATTGGCGACGCCGATCACTTGGCTGAGCACGGCGTCGATCGGGGCGGAGCGCAGCACGGTTACCATCGGCACCTGCAGCGGCACCTCGATGCCGAGCGGCCGCAGCACCTCGTTACCGAAAATGCCGGCGGCGACCACCACCTTCTTTGTCGGAATGCGGCCTTTATCGGTGACCACGGCGGCGACCTTGCCATCCTCGACCTCGATCTCCAGCACGCGCTCGCCGAAGCGGGTGGTGACGCCGAGCCGTTCAGCAGCGCGGACGAAGCCGAGAACGGTGCTCGAGGGATCGGCGCTGCCGTCGGTCGGGCAGAAGGAAGCGGTGAGCACGTGCTCGGCGATGGCCGGCGCGATCTCGCGGATTTCCTTGTTGCTCTTCAGCAGAGTCAGGTCGAGCCCGAGCGCGGCTTGTTCGCGCACGATGCCCTCGATGACCGGCATTTCCTCGGCATTGCGGGCGAGGCGGAGATTGCCGCCCCGGCTGTAATGCGTCGGGCTGTCGAGTTCGTCGGCCAGGGTCGACCAGATCTCCACCGCGGCCTTGGCCAGCGGCAGCTCGGCCGGGTGGCGGCCGGACTGCCGTACGCCAGCCAGCGTCCAGCCCGAGGCCATGGCGGCCGGCCCGAACCGATCGACCAGCACGACGTCAAGGCCTTCCTTGGCCAGTTCGTAGGCGCTCGAGGAGCCGGAAATGCCGGCACCGATGATTACAACGTCGGCCATGGCCGTGCTCCCCACTTGCGCCTCACACAGTCACCTTGGTCACGACGTCCGGGGTCTCCGGGTCGCGGATGTATGCGATGAGCGCCAGTTCGAGCTTCATTTCGGCGTTGGGCAGCGGCCCGATCGCAATCGTGTGGCCCGGATCGTTGCCACCGACACGCTCGGCGATGACCTCGAGCACCGGCTCGAGATCCTCGACGGCACCGACCGAGATGTGGAAGCGGACGGTGTCCGACAGCTTGGCGCCGACGCCGGCCAGCGCGCCCTCAAGGTTGCTGAGCGCCTGATGCGCCTGCTCGCGGACATCGGAGGAGATTTCGCGGGTCTGGTAGTTTCGGCCGGCCGTGTTGGACGAGTAGATCCAGCGATCCACCTTCACTAGCCGCGAGAACTTGAACAGGTCCTCGAACTTGCTGCCACTCTTCACACGTTCGACCGCAACCATAATCGCTACACCTTAAGTCGTCTAATTGGGCACCCAACCACGGGTGTCCATTTCCTAGGCATAGGAGAACGCCATCTCGATTGTGTCAACAGATATTCCGATATCTGTTACACAGTAAGTTACAATGTACCGATTATAGGAATTTACGTTGAGGATTCCGCTGGCAAGCTGCATCTGCGTTCTAGCTAGCCGACCGGGCTGTTGCCTCAACGTGATATTCGTTTCCGGAGTTCTGTTTGCGGGGCGTCCACGGGAGCAATCGCCTGGCGAACAGGTAGGCTTCTGGCCATGGAACGACCATCTCGCGCAGACCCTGCGAACCAGTTGCGCGAGCTTCGGCAAGCAGCTGAGCGCTCAGGCTGGAACGGGATGAGAGTGTTCGACGATGTGGAAGTGTTCGGAGGCAACGGGCAGCTTGGTCCCGACGTCCGCTGCTGGCGCTAAGCGGACAAGGCAGAAAGTGGCTGCAATTGATTGAGCACGCCCATTTGAGATTGAGCTGTGTGTCCTCGACACCATCGTGCCGTTCCCGATGCGGTCATGCTGCCGAAGTGTATTCTGGGTGTCTGTACGGTGGCCATTTGGGAGATGACCTCGCCGTCGCGGCCGACGATGTCGCGAACCTCGCGATAGGACATGCCGGGCCGCAGCTCATAGAACTCGCAGCGTCGCACCGCACTTTGTCTGCACTGCCGGCTTGGTGGCAGGAGCGCCGGTGTGCCCATTGCGTCAGGCCGGGTCGGCAATCGCCGTTGCCGCAGATGCATTGCCTAACAGGCTGATATTACTGGATATTTAAGTTGTCGCATCGGAAGGCGTCGAACATGATGTTCGCGCTTCGGTGCAGCCGGTGGCGCCGGATGCGCCTATCAGGTTGGTCGTCGGGCACTTGGAGACTGTCTCCAGACGCGTTGACTGGTCGCGCTCAGCGCTACTGGCGCTGGGGAGTTATGCCGCCCAGGTTCAAGGTTAGGTCATGGGCGGCTTGCTCGACAATTGTGCCCAAGGCCCGGATTCGTTCGCTCGAGATGCGAGTGGCGAGGCCCGACACGGAGATTGCACAACAGGCCTCCGACTGGCTGTTGAACACCGGGGCAGCCACGCAGCGAAGCCCGGGACGAAATTCCTCGTCATCGACGGCAAAGCCGTTGGCCGCCACCAGACCCAGTTGCTCGCGCAGTTCTCCCATGCGCGTGATGGAACGGGGAGTGAAGCGGCTGAAGCCGCGAATGTCGGCTGTCGCGTTGGCTGCTTCGGCGCCATAGGTCGAAAGAATGGCCTTCCCGAGCCCGGAGTTGACCACCGGCACTCGCCCGCCAACCGAGGTGCTGGCCCGGTTGATCTCCCGGCTTGCCACCTGGGACAGGATCACGACGTCGCCGCCTTGCACCAGCCCGAGATTGGCCGTCTCCCGCGAAAGATCCCGCACGCGCTTCAGGTAGGGCGCCGCGGCCGAAGCGAGGCTATCCTCGTGAATGTGCACGGCGCCGACGATGAAGGCCTGTCGCCCCACGCGCCATATCCCGGTGGCCGGCTCAAAGCTGACGAAGTTCTGCCCCTTGAGCGTACGCAGCAACCGATAGACAGTTGTGCGCGGCAGTTCCGCCAGCTTCATCAGTTGCTCGACCCGCAGGCCCTCTTCATGCGCGGAGAGATCGGCGAGCAGTTGCAGAGCACGCTCAAGTGAGATTACGCGGTCCAGCCGAGGCGCAGCACTTTTCATCGTCTACCTCCTGCCTATCAGAAGAAGCCTGTCCATCGCGATGAGGGGCGACCTTCCGGCGATGGGGGTTGTACACGTCTCGTCCCCGGGCGCTGCTCACGGTTGCGTCACCAGCGGAGCCCGGCGCTACACGGTACCTCGCACTGCCGTACGACGCCCGGAGAGTTCTTTCACGACGATGGCTGCCGAGATATCGGCGGCAACCTCTGCCATCTTGCGTCCTGCTTCGTCGATGCGATCCAGCGACAAACGGTCGACCGTGCCCGCGATCGAAATGGCGCAGAGCGGCTTGCCCCCCACGCCGCACACCGGCGACGCAATGGTGCGGACGCCGTCGAGAGCGCGCGCCTCGCTGACCGCGAACCCGGTCCGCTTCACCGCCTCGATCGAACGCTCAAGTGCCGGCCGATCCACATCGTCGACGCCGGAAATCGCGTCGATGATGACATCGGGCTTGCCGTCCCTGTCCCACCATGCGGCGAGCATCGCATGTCCCATCGCCGAACGTGCGATGGGCAGGCAACGCCCAACCCTGGAAAGGATCCGCTCGATCTCGCGGCCCTGGAACTGGCTGACGATGAGAATTTCCCGGCCCTCGATCACCCCGAGGCTGCAGGTTTCCAGCACGGTGTCGCGCAAACTCTTGATGAAGGGTTTGGCCACCGTGACGTAGTTGATTCCGCCCAGGAATCCGGCCGCTGCCAGATAGGCGTTGCGGCCCACGTGCCAGGTGGAGTCAGCCTGCTCGTAGTGCACGAACTCGCGCTGCTGCATGGTCGTCAGCAACCGATGCACGGTCGATGGGTGCATCTTGGTATGGCTGGCCAGATCCTTGAGGCGCTGGCCACGACCATTCGGGTTTGCCAAGGCGGAGAGGATCCGCATGGCCCGGTCCACGGCCTGAACCGCATCGTTATTCGTCTTCATCGTCCGCAAGAACCTTGTCGCCGGCACCGCCGAGGCGGGCCGGCATAGCCTCGCAAGTATACGTCGAAAGCTCGCGCGGGACGCAAGCCCCGCGGCCTGCCCTTCGTGCCACGATGCGAAAAATGGAGGGCTCCGCGCTTGGTTTCATCCGGGCGTTACCTACCCTCGCGCTCCAACGAGAACAGCAGTTGCACCCTCGAGGTGCCCGTCGCCACCGCGGTGCCGACGTCATGGGAGCGTCGCTTCTTCGAAGCGAAACACAGATGGTGAAAGTCACCTTCGTCCGTCCCGATGGAACGGATGTCGCAATCGATGGCAAGCCAGGGACCTCCCTGATGCAGACGGCGGTCAATGCCGGCATCGAGGGGATCGTGGCCGAATGCGGTGGCTCGGCAACCTGCGCGACCTGCCACGTCTATGTCGACCCGCGCGATCTCGACCGTCTGCCCGAGATGGGTCCGATCGAGGACGATATGCTCATGGAGGCGGCCAGCCCACGCGGCGAGAACAGCCGGCTCAGCTGTCAGATCGTGCTTTCCGATGCGCTTGATGGCCTGCGGGTCACGGTGCCGGAGACCCAATACTGATGGCCCGTACGACAGTCATCGTCGGGGCCGGTCACGCCGGGGTGCAGGTTGCCGCCTCGCTGCGGCAGCGCGGTTATGACGGCCGGGTGATCCTCATCGCCGACGAGAGCGAGGCGCCGTACCACCGGCCGCCGCTCTCCAAGCATATGAGGAACGGGCTGCCGGGCGATCTACTGCCGCTGCGGGCGCTGGGCTTCTACGACCAGCAGGCGGTGGACCTGCGGCGCGGCACGCGGGTGACCGCGATCGATCCCGCGCGCCACACGGTGACGACCGCCAATGGTGCCGCTATCGGCTACGACAGGCTAGTCCTCGCCACTGGCAGCCGGCCACGCCGCCTCGATATTCCCGGGGCGCACCTTGGCGGCGTGCATGTGCTGCGTACCCACGAGGACGCGTCGCGCATCGCGGCCGATCTCGATGGCTGTGTCGCTCCAGCCGCGATCGGCGCCGGTATGATCGGCCTCGAGTTCGCGGCAGTGGCAACAGCCACCGGCAAGGCCGTGACCGTGATTGAGGCGACGACGCGGCTGCTCGGCCGGGCAGCCTCGAGCACGATGGCCAATATCCTGCGCGCCGAGCACGAGCATCATGGTGTCACGCTGGTGATGGGCGAGACCGTCGCTCGCCTCGAGGGCGAGGGCCGCGTGCAGCGCCTTGTGACGAACCGTGGGCGGACGATCGACTGCGACCTTGCACTCCTCGCGGTCGGCGCCATCGCCAACGCCGAACTCGCCGTCGCGGCCGGCCTCGAGGTCGCCGGCGGGATCGTTGTGGACTCGCAGTTGTGCACATCCGACCCGGACATTTTCGCAGTGGGGGACTGCGCCGTCTTTCCGACCCAACCACACGGCCCGATGGTGCGCCTCGAGTCAGTCCAGAACGCCACGGACCAGGCCAGGCACGTCGCCGGCGCGATCATGGGCGATACGCAGCCCTACAATGCCGTGCCCTGGTTCTGGAGCGACCAGTACGGCTTCAAGCTCCAGATCGCTGGAATAACCAGCGCCGCCGATTTCACCCGGATCGTCGGCGACCCGGCGACGGGCCGCTTCTCGGTCTTCTGCTTCGAGCGCGACGCCTTGGTCGGCGTCGAGACCGTCAACCAGCCGCGCGAGCATATGGCCGCGCGCCGTCTGCTGGCCTCGGAACAGAGCCTGACAGTCGATGAGGTCGCCAGACCCGGCTTCAGCCTGATCGAACGCGAGAAGCTGACCAATCCGCAACCTGCCGGTGCGCAAGCCATGAAAGAGACGACATGAACCTGAACGGCGCCCCCGTCATCGACTGCGACATGCATCCGCTCGTTCCGAATGCGAACGACCTCATTCCGTATCTCAGCCCGCAATGGCAGGAGGCCGCGCGGGCGCGTGGACTTGGCAGCTTCGAGTCGATCGCCTATCCGCCACGCGCTCCGCTCTCCGGGCGGCCGGAATGGCGCGGCGACAATGGCCTGCCGGCCTTCTCGTTCGAGAGCTATCGCGACAACGTACTCGATCCGTGGAACGTGCAGTACGCCATCGCAAACGTGCTCTACGGCGTCCCCGTCATGATGAGCGAGGACATGGCGGCCGCGTTCTCGACCGCCATCAACGACTGGATGATTGATACCTGGCTGTCCAGGGACAGCCGGATGCGGGCTTCGATCGTCGTACCGTGGCAGAACCCGCAGTTGGCGGCCGAGGAGATCGATCGCCGCGCCGGCGACAAGCGCTTCGTGCAGGTGCTGCTGCCGGCGGCGGCCGAAGCCCCCTATGGCCGCCGGCACTTCTGGCCGCTCTTTGCCGCGGCGGAGCGCCATGGCCTGCCGGTCGGCATCCACGCGGGCAGCAGCTACCGCTTCCCGGTTACGCCCGTCGGCTGGCCGACCTACTACGTCGAGGACTACGCCGCCAACACGCTGCACTTCCAGGCGCAGGTCGCGAGCCTCCTGTGCGAGGGCACCTTCGGCAAGTTTCCGGGCCTCAAGATCGTCTTGATGGAATCCGGCGTTTCGTGGTGGTCGCCCTATATCTGGCGTCTGAACAAGTTCTGGCGCGGTACGCGTCTCGAGATTCCGTGGGTCGACCGCCCGCCGGTTGAGGTGGCGCGCGAGCATTTCCGCATGACCATCCACCCCTTCGATGCCCCGGCGGACCCGAGCACGGTGGCCCGTATCGTCGATCACCTCGAGTCCGACGAGATGCTGCTGTTCTCGACCGACTACCCGCATTGGCAGTTCGAAGAGGACGTGGTGCCCGAAGGTTTCCCGGCCGCCGCGTTCGCACAGATGACCGTCGACAACGCGGTCAAGACTTATCCCAACCTGAAAGGATGACGTCGATGACGATCGCCAGTGACAGTGACGCGCGTCCTCAGGCCCCGATCAAGGTCAAGCCGCAGGTGATTGACTGCGACATCCACCCGATCCTGGCCTCGAATGACGAGCTCAAGCCGTTCATGCCGAGCCGCTGGTACGACTACTGGCAGACCTACGGCTACCGCCAGCACCAGGGCTTCTCGAAGGGGTCGCTCTATCCCAAGGTCACTCCGGGAGCCTCGCGCCGCGACGCCTGGCCCAAGAATGGCGGGGCCCCCGGTACCGATCCCGAACTGTTGCGGACCCAGCATCTCGACTTCCACAACATCTCGACTGCGGTCATCAACGTGCTGCAGCCCAATGGCGGCGAGATCAACGATGCCTTTTCCCCGCATCTGTGCGCGGCCACCAATGAATGGATCGTCGAGAAGTGGGTCCGGCCCGAGCCGCGCCTCAAGGGCGCGATCGTCCTGCCCTACGAGAATGCCGAGGCATCGGCCGACGAAATCCGCAAGCACGCCGGCTCGGGCCATTTCGTCCAGGCCCTGATGCTCAGCCGCACCGTCGAGCCCCTCGGCAAGAAGCGCTACTGGCCGATCTACCGTGCTGCCGCCGAATGCAACATCCCGGTCGCTATCCACGTCTTCGGCTATAGCGGCCACCCGTCCACCAGCTCGGGCTGGCCTTCCTACTATGTCGAGGAAGGCGCTGCCCACACGGCTGCCTGCCAGGCGGGCCTCGCCAGCCTGATCTTCGAGGGCGTGTTCGACGAGTTGCCCAACTTCAGATTCGTGATCGTCGAGTCCGGCGTGGCCTGGCTACCCGCCCTCGCCTGGCGGCTCGACAAGCTGTGGCACCGCATGCGTGACGAGGTTCCGCACGTGAAGCGCCCACCGTCCGAGCATATTCGCGAGCGCGTCTGGATCACCACCCAGCCGCTCGACGAGTCGCCGCGCCCGCATGACGTGATCTCGGTCTACGAGGATATCGGCTGGGACCGGATCATGTATGCCAGCGACTATCCGCACTGGGATTTCGACGACCCGAAGCTGGGCCTTCCGGCCGCCCTTACCGCCGAGCAACGCCAGAAGATCCTCTTCGGCAACGCGCAAGAATTGTACGGGCTGTAGATGGCGTTCCAGGTTGTCGCCCAGGCGTCGGAGATCGAAGCCGGCGGTCGCAAGGTCGTGGATATCCGCGGCCGGAGCATCGTCGTGTTCAACGTGGACGGCGAGTACTTCGCCCTGCTGAACCGGTGCCCCCACCAGGGCGCGCAGATCAGCTACGGGCATATCGGCAGCCCGATCACGTCAACGACGCCGGGCGAGTACAGCATCGATTGCGCGCTCAAGATCGTCCGCTGCCCCTGGCACGGGTGGGAGTTCGACATTCGCACCGGTCAGTCCTGGTGCGAGCCCAGCCGCATCAAGGTGCGGTCCTTCGCCACCGATGTGAAGTCCGGAGGAGAATTGGTGAAGGGGCCATACGTGGCCGAGACCTTCCCGATCAAAGTCGACGGGGAATACATCCTCGTCGACGCCTAGCCCTACGCGCGGGGGCAACTGTCCCCTGCGACCATGAGAATATTTGGAGGAGAATATGAGTAAACTATCGTCCAGGCACGTGCTGCTTGGTCTATCCGCCGGGCTCGCCCTGGGCTGGGCGCCCGCCGCCTACGCACAGGATCAGAACATCACGCTCGCCGTGGTGTCGGAGCCGTCCGACATGGATGTCTGCCGCCTGAGCGAGAACCCGATCGGCGTCATCGCCAAGAACAATATCTACGAGACCGTCACCGAGATCGATCCGGCAACGGGCGAGCTGCGACCGCGCCTCGCGGAATCGTGGGAACGCATCGACGACCTGACCTGGCGTTTCAAGATCCGCCAGGGCGTGACCTTCCATGACGGCACGCCACTCGATGCCGCCGCCTTCGCCGACAGCTTCAAGCGGACGCTCGATCCGGCGCTCGATTGCACGACCCGCCTGCTCTACTTCGCCGGCTTCGAGACCGAAGTGAACGTCATCGACCCCACGACCGTCGAGGTGAAGACCTCGATCGCCGTGCCGCTGCTGCCCACGCTGATGAGCTACCTGGGTGTCGGCAAGGCCCCGGCGGATCCGAGCCAGCTTTCGCGCGAGCCGGTCGGCACCGGGCCGTACAAGTTCGTCTCTTGGACACCCGGCACCAGCATCGTCATCGGCAAGTATGACGGCTACTGGGGCGAGACCGGCCCCGTCACCGGCGCCACCTACGTGTTCCGCCTCGAGACCGCCGTTCGCGCCGCGATGGTGGCGACCGGCGAGGCCGATATCGGCTACCGCATCTCGGTCATCGACGCCGACAACCCGGCCACGGATTTCACCTACCTGAACTCCGAGACCGAGCGCCTGCGTTTCGACATCTACAAGCCCCCACTGGATGACGTGCGTGTCCGTCAGGCGATCAACTATGCCATCGATCGTGAAGGTCTGATCGGCACCGTCTATCCGGACACCTACCAGATCGCCGCCAACTTCGTGATGTCGACGATCAATGGCTACAACGCCAACGTGCAGCCCTATCCCTATGACCCCGAGAAGGCCAAGGCGTTGATCGAGGAAGCCCGCGCCGACGGCGTGCCCGTCGACAGCGAGATCGAGTACCATATCCAGAACTATGGCGGGACCAATCTCGAACTGCCGACGGTCCTGACCGAGATGATGAACGGCGTCGGGCTCAACGTGAAGATGATCCTGGCCGGCGACAATCTCGGCTACTACAAGCCCTTCCCCGAAGGCCAGCCTGCCAACATCTACAACGACATCCACGACAACAACTCGGGCGATGCCGGCATCACGCTGATCGGCAAGTACACCTCGGAGGGCGGCTCCTCGAAGGTTGCCGACCCAGAGCTGGACGCACTCGTCCAGAAGGGACTCGCTGCCGACAATCCGGAGCGCAAGCAGATTTTCGAGGACGTGTTCGCCCGCGTGCACGACGCGGCCTACGACGCCATCCTGGTCCACCAGACCGCGATCATCCGCATCAGCGACCGCATCCACTACGAGCCGAGCACGGCGACCAACACCACGATCGAGCTCAGCGACATCACCTTCAACTGAGGGTGCAGACATGACAGGGCGGCGCACAAGTTGCGCCGCCTTCGGACTTAGGGGGAGGCAATGGCCAAATATCTGCTTAAGCGGGTGCTACAGAGTGCAGTGGGCCTCGTGCTGCTGGTCCTGATCATCTTCCTGATGACCAGGCTGACCGGCGACCCGACCAATTTCTATCTGCCCAAGGCTGCTTCCGAGCAGGCCCGCCTCGACTTTGCGCAGGCCAACGGCTTCAACGACCCGCTTTACATCCAGCTGTTCCGTTACCTGCAGGATGTGGTGCGCGGCGACTTCGGCATGTCGCTCTTCAACCACCGCCCGGCGATGGAAGTGGCGCTCGGTGCGTTCCCTGTGACTCTGCGGCTGGCCTTCTTTACGCTCGCGCTGACCATTCCGATCTCGATCCTGCTCGGCAGCATCGCCGCGATGCGCCCCAATGGCCTTGCCGATCGCTTCGTCAGCATCCTCACGGTCACGTCCTCGTCGGTCCCCCAATTCTGGCTGGCTATCGTCGCCATCTACCTGTTCGCCATGCAGTTGCGGCTGCTGCCGACGTCCGGCATGGACAGCTGGCGGCACTGGATCCTGCCGATCCTGATCCTGACCATCGGCCCCCTCGGCATCCTCACGCAGGTCGTGCGGTCTAGCATGGTGGTCAACCTGAACGCCCCCTACGCCAAGACCGCCAAGGCCAAGGGCGCCACCACCCGGCGCGTCGTGGTGGTCCACGCGCTGCGCAACTCGCTGGTTCCGCTGACCACCGTGGGTGGCCTTGTGGCCACGGGCCTCGTCAACGGCGCGGTGGTGGTGGAAGGCGTGTTCGGCTTTCCCGGCATCGGCTGGGCCATGATCGAGTCGATCCGCGTCCGCGACTTCACGCTGACCATTTCGTGCATCCTCTTGGCGGCGGTCGCCATCTTCATCATCAACGTGCTGATCGACGTGCTGTATTCCTGGCTCGATCCGCGGGTTCAGCTCAAATAGGTCCGCTGATGCGTAGATTTCTCGCCATCGCGAACGACAAGCTCGCCTTCGCCGCCGCGATCTACATGATCGCCATCGCCTTGGTGGTCATAGTGGGCCCGGTGTTCGTCGATCCCGACGTCCTCCGTTCCAACCTGCGCGCGCGCAACCTCGCGCCGTTCCAGCTCGACCACGGTTTCTGGATGATCCTGGGCGGCGATGCCCTGGGCCGGAGCCTGCTGGCCCGCCTGATCGTCGGCGGCTCGACCACGCTCGCCATCGCCGGCAGCGCCGTGGCGATCGGGGTGACGATCAGCACCACCATCGGCATCATCGCGGGCATGAGCAACGCCTGGTGGAGCACGCTCATCATGCGAGTTTTAGACGTGATGATGAGCATTCCCTCGCTCCTCCTCGCCATGGTCATCCTCTACACGCTGGGGGCCCACCCGGTGATCATGGTCTCGGTGCTGATCATCGGCGGCATTCCCGACACCGCGCGCGTCGCCCGCGGGCAGACGCTGGAGATCCGCGAACGGCCATTTGTGGCGGCCTCGCGAGTCATGGGCGCCTCTCCTATCCATCTGGTCCTCCGGCATGTGGCACCGAACGTCATCCCGACAATGCTGCCCTTCCTCGCGCTGGGCTTCGCCGGCACCATGCTGGCGGAATCGACGCTGACCTTCCTCGGCATCGGCATCCAGCCACCGGATGTGACCTGGGGCCTCATCATCGCCGAGGGCCGCGATTACCTGCGCGTTGCCTGGTGGAGCTCGCTGTGGCCGGGCCTGCTCATCACCACGATGGCGCTCAGCGCAACGATCATCGGCAACTGGTACCAGGTGGCCGCCGATCCGACCCTGCGGGCCCGGCACGGCAAGAAAGTCAAAGCCCATGCTTGAACGCAAACCTGTCCTCGAGATCAGGAACCTGGCGGTGGATTTCGATACCGAGACGCGCCGGCTGACGGCGGTCGATGGCATCGACCTCAAGCTCTTTCCCGGTGAGACCCACGCCCTGCTGGGCGAAAGCGGATCGGGCAAGAGCGTGACGGCCGCCGCTATCCTCGATCTCATCGACATGCCGCCCGGTCATCTGCGCTCCGGTGAGATCCTGTTCTGTGGCGAGAACATCCTGACCATGCCGCCCGGCAGGCGGCGGCAGCTCTACGGCCGCGACATCGCCGTGGTGTTCCAGGACCCGTCGGTGCACCTCAACCCGGCCTATACGGTGGGCCAGCAGATTGCCGAGGTCTGCATCATCCATGGCGTCGCGAGGAACGAGGCCAGGGAACGAGCGCACGAGCTTCTGGCGCGCGTCGGCATCCCCCGCTCACGGGAGCGCTTTCACCAGTTCCCGCACCAGTTCTCGGGTGGGCAGCGGCAGCGCATCATGATCGCCATGGCGATCGCCATGCGCCCCAAACTGGTCATCGCTGACGAGCCGACGACAGCGCTCGATGTCACCGTCCAGGCCCGCATCCTGCAACTGCTGCGCGAGCTGCAGGAGGAGACCGGCATGGCGCTGCTGATGATCACGCATGACCTCGGCGTTGCCGCCGACATCGCGCAGAATGCGTCGGTTATGCGCTCAGGCCGGATCGTCGAAAGCGGTCCGCTGGCCGAGGTGTTCCGCAACCCGCAGCATGACTACACGCGCCAACTGCTCAATGCGCGGGCCGGCAGCAGGCAGTCCGCTGCGCCGATCGAGTCCGGGGTCATCCTCGAAGTGGAAGGTCTCTGCGTCGACTATGGCGAGTTGCGTGCCGTCGATCACGTAAACCTGCAGGTTCGCAAGGGCGAGATCGTCTGCGTGGTCGGTGAAAGCGGTTCAGGCAAATCTACGCTCGCAGGAGCGGCGTTGCGTCTTCGAACGATCGCGGAAGGCAGCATCCGTTTCCAGGGACAGGACATCGTCAAGCTCAAGGCCCGTCAGCTCAATGACTACCGCAAGGCCGTGCAGGCGGTGTTCCAGGACCCGTTCGGGTCGCTCAATCCCCGGCTGTCGATCTTCGACATCCTGTCCGAGCCATGGGTGATCCAGGGCAGCGACTTCCCCAAATCCGAATGGCGAGCTCGCGCGGCCGACCTGCTCAGGCAGGTCGAACTGCCCGCCTCCGACCTCGACCGTTTTCCCACCGAGTTCTCGGGCGGCCAGCGGCAGCGTATCGCCATCGCACGGGCCCTGGCCCTGCAGTCCGAGTTGATCGTCTGCGACGAGGCGGTCTCCGCTCTGGATATGTCGGTTCAGCGACAGATCGTGGACTTGCTGCGCTCCCTGCGGGCCAGAACCGGCGTAGCGCTGCTGTTCATCACCCACGATCTCGGCCTCGTGCGCGACTTTGCCGACCGCGTGGTCGTCATGAAGGACGGGAAGGTCGTCGAAGCAGGACCGACCGCCCAGGTGTTCGACGCTCCGCAGCATCTCTATACACGCATGCTGATGGCGGCGAGCCCGGCTCAGGACCCGGACGTCCAGAAAGAGCGCCGCGCCGCCTTCCGCGAGCTCTCGACCAACGGTGAGAAACAAGCCCGCAGGGCGCCGGCAAGCGTCTAGTCTCGGGCAGCGGTCCTCCCCCGCCGCCCTTGGCCCAAGCCTCCCTCCAGGCTTGGGCCTTCCTTTCTCGATCTATGGTAGCCGCGCTCCTCGCATGCGGCGGATAAGTCTTGCCCGCGCTCTGATTCAGCGCCATCTGTGACCCATGAAGACCATCGGCCTCATCGGCGGCATGAGCTGGGAATCCACTGCCCACTACTATGCCATCCTCAACCGCGAGACGGCGGCGCGCCTGGGCGGCCTGCACTCCGCCCCGGTTATCCTCCATTCCGTCGATTTCGCCCCCATCGAAGCCCTGCAGCGCGAGGGCAACTGGGAGGCGGCCGGCTGGATTCTTGCCGATATCGCGAGCGCGCTCGAAGCCCAGGGGGCCGGCGTCATCGGCCTGGCCACCAACACCATGCACATCTGCACCCCGCAGATCGTCGCCGCGCTGAACGTGCCCTTCGTCCACATCGCCGCACCGACCGCTGATGCACTGCTGGCCGACGGGATCGGCAAGGTCGGCCTGCTCGGCACCCGCTTCACCATGGAAAAGCGCTTCTATATCGAGGTGTTGGAGCAGCGCGGGCTCGAGGTAATCGTCCCCGATGTCGGCATCACCAACCTCAACGGCATCATCTACGAGGAGCTCTGCCTCGGCATCGTCCGCGACGAGTCGCGCCGCACCTATGTCGATGCCATCACGCGCCTGCAGGGCCGCGGCGCCGAGGCGGTGATCCTGGGCTGCACCGAGATCGGCATGCTGATCGACGACAGCGTCAGCCCGCTGCCGACCTACGACACCACGGACCTGCACGCCAAGGCGTTGGTCGCGGCCGCGCTCGCCTGAGCGGAGTGCCTGGTTGAGCGTGGCCGCAAGCTCCTCGCCCGCTCAAAACTCCGCCCAGTCGTCCTTCACCGCGGCGTTGCCGTGGAGATAGGTGCGCGCCGCACTCTTCACCCGCTGCTGCAGCGCCTTCACGCTACCCGTCTTGGGCGTCTCGGCCGCAGGCGTCGCCACGCCCGCGGCATCGATCGAGAACACGTCGACGATCCTGTCGAGCTCGCTGGCCTGCGCCTCGGTCTGCTCGATGGCCGCGTTGGTCTCTTCCACCAGCGCGGCGTTCTGCTGCGTCATCTCGTCGAGCGTGCGTACGGCCGCGCTCACCTCTTCGATCGCCGCCGCCTGCTCCTTGCTGGCATCGGCGATAGCCTCGATCAGGTTCGAGCTGTCGCGCGCCGTCTCGAGCATGGCGTTGAGCTTGTGCGCCGCCTCTGAGACGAGCTTGGAGCCCCCGGCCACCTCCGCACCAGACTGTTCGATCAGCGCCTTCACCTCCGATGAGGCGCTGGCGGCCGATTGCGCCAGCCGCCGCACTTCCACGGCGACTACCGCAAAGCCCTTGCCGGCGTCGCCGGCACGCGCCGCTTCCACCGAGGCGTTGAGGGCCAGCAGGTTCGTCTGGAAGGCGATGTCGTCGATCATGCCGATGATGCTGGAGATCTTGGCCGACGAGTTGGTGATCCGTTCCATCGCGGCGGTGGCCTTAGTCATCACCTCGCCGCCTTCGGTCGCCGTCTGGCTCACCTCGCTCGCCTGGCGCGAGGCGTCCGCAGCGCGCCTGGCATTCTCGGATACCGTCGCGGCCAGTTCCTCCATCGAGGCCGATGTCTCCTCGATCGTCGCCGCCTGCCGCGTCGTGCGCTCGGAAAGATCGTTGGCGCCAGACAGGATCTCGCCCGTCGCCGTCTTCAGCGAGCGCGACGTCGATTGCAGCGAGGTGACGATCTTGGCGATCCGCTCCAGCGAGGCGTTGAACGCCACTCGCAGCCCCTCATACTGGCCGGTGAATGCCGTATCCACATGGCCGCCGAGGTCGCCCTCCGCCATGCGCGCCAACGAGGTCTTGAGCAGCTCTATGATCGCCTCGCCGCGCTTGCGCTCGGTGATGTCCGTGGCGAACTTCACCACCTTCACCGGTCGTCCCGCTGCATCCAGCACCGGGTTGTACGAGGCCATGATCCAGACCTCCTTGCCGCCCTTGCCGATGCGCTTGAACTCGGCGGCGATGAACTCGCCCGCCTGCAGTTGCTGCCAGAATTGCTCGTATTCGGCGCTCGCCGCATAACCCGGCTCGACGAAGATGCGGTGGTGCCGTCCGGCAATCTCGTCGAGCTCGTAGCCCATGGTGCCGAGGAAGTTGTCGTTGGCCGAAACGATGGTGCCGTCGAGCTTGAACTCGATCACTGCCTGCGAGCGCCCGATCGCCGCCACCTGCCCGGCCATGTCGGCGGCATGGTTCTTGGCCGCCGTGATATCGGCGGCGAACTTGATCACCTTGCTCGGCTTCCCGGCCTTGTCGAAGATCGGGCTATAGGTCGCCTGCAGCCAGATCTCGCGTTCGCCCTTGGCGAAGCGTCGATACTCGCCGGCCTGAAATTTTCCTGCCGCCAGCGCGCGCCAGAACTCCGCATATTCACCACCCGCCGCATGGGCAGGCTCGACGAACATCCGATGATGCTGACCCTTGATCTCATCGAGCGAATAGCCGACCGCTCGGAGAAAATTCTCGTTCGCATCGAGAATCGTGCCGTCGAGCGTGAACTCGATCACCGCCTGGCTGCGGTTGATCGCCTCCACCTTGCTGCGATCTTCGGAAGAAGATTTGCCGAACCCGGCAAAAAAAGACTGCGCCATCCTGTGCCCCGAAATACCCCGCATCCTGCGGAAATCAGCCCGGCCCGATCTGACCTGCCTGTGCTTACCTAAGCTGCAAAAAGAGCATCCGCACTTATGCGCAGTTCGTGCCGGTTTCCCTCTTGCTCACCGCTGCCACAACGAAAAGAGGCGCCCTGCGGCGCCCCTTCCTGTGCGTCCGAGCGACTGCGCTCACCCGTTGTCGCCCACTAGAATTCGGCCCAGTCGTCGGCCTTGAGCGCGGCATTGCCGCGGCTGAGATAGGTCTTGGCCGCCGCTTTGACCTTTGCCTGCAAACCCTTCACTCCGCCCGCGAGCGGTACGGCCGCCGGCGCGATCTCGGCCGCATCGAGAGTGAACACCGCGACGATCCGGTCGAGGTCGTTGGCCTGCCCCTCGGTCTGCTCGATCGCCGCGTTGGTTTCCTCGACCAGGGCCGCGTTGTGCTGCGTCATCTCGTCGAGCTGCCGCACCGCGGTGTTCACTTCCTCGATGGCGGAGGCCTGCTCGCGACTATCGCGGGCGATCCCCTCGAGCAGCTCGCGGTTGGAGCGCACCGCCACCAGCATGGCCTCGAGCTTGTGCGCCGCCTCGGCCACGAGCTTGGAACCGGTCTGCACCTCGCTGCCCGATTGCTCGATCAGCACCTTTACCTGGCTCGAGGCCTCGGCCGCCGACTGCGCCAGCCGGCGCACTTCCACCGCCACCACGGCAAAGCCCTTGCCGGCATCGCCGGCGCGCGCGGCTTCCACCGAGGCGTTCAGCGCCAGCAGGTTCGTCTGGAAGGCGATGTCGTCGATCAACCCGATGATGTTGCTGATCTTGGCCGAGCTGTCGGTGATCCGCCCCATCGCCGCATTGGCGCTGAGCATCACCGCCCCGCCCTCTTCGGCCGCCGCCGTCACTTCGCCGGCGCTGTTCGAGGCACCCGCGGCGCGCTTGGCATTGGCATTCACGGTTGCCGCCAGCTGCTCCATGGCCGCCGAGGTCTCCTCGATCGTCGCCGCCTGCTTGGTGGTGCGCTCGCTGAGATCGTTGGCGCCCGAGAGGATTTCTCCCGTTGCGGTCTTGAGGTCAAACGAGGTCTTCTTGAGCTGCGTCACGATCTCCGCCAGCTTGTCGGCCACCGTGTTGGTGCTGTTCTTCAGCCGCGCGAACTCGCCCTCGTAGTCGCCTTCCATGCGCTTGCTGAGGTCGGCCTCGGCCAGCGCCGCGAGCACGTCGCCGCAATCGCCCAGCCCCTGGCTCAGCGTATCCATCAGCGCGTTGAACTCCTGCGCGATGCGCGCAATGTCGGCGTCGGCGAAGTCCACGTCGATGCGCTGCGTCAGGTCGCCCCGCCGCGTCGCCGCTACCACGCCGTCGAACGCGGCCTGAAAGCGCTCCATCACAGCGGCACGCTCGGCCGCCTTCTGATGCCGGGTGCGCTCGTCCTCGTTCATCTCGGCGACGCGGATGCCGTTCTCCTTGAACACCTGCACCGCTGCGGCCATCTGGCCGATCTCGTTCTTTTCGCCGGCATAGGGCACTTCGACCGTGAGGTCGCCGCCGGCCAGCCGCGCCATCGTCTCGGTGACCCGGCTCAGCGGCCGCGACACGTAGCGCGTGCCGACATAGGCAGCGGCGAGCACACCCGCGATCAGCCCGAGCAGCGTCACGCCACCCATCAGCGGTGTCACCAGCGCCTGGAAGCTGTCGGTTTCGGCCCGGATCGCTGTGTAGTGGGCGATGTCGTCGGCCACCACCGCGTCGATCTCGGCCTGGTAGGCCTTGCGGTTGGCGCGGTTGGCCTCGTTATTGCCCTGCGCATTGGCTTCGGCCGGATCGATCGTCCCCAACCGTGCCGTCTCGGCGCGGAAGGTCCGGAACTCGGCCGTACGCGTCACCACCGCCTCGAACGCCTCCATCCGCTCGACCGGCACGATGGCGCGCCAGTCGGCGAGCAACGCATCGATCCTGTCGAGCGAGGCGAGGATGCCTTCGCCGAAGGGCTTCGCCGCCTCGACCGTATCCGAGGCATAGATGCCGCGCGCATCCATCACCACGGCGGTCACCAGCCGGTTCAGCCGCTCGCCATTATAGGCGCGAGCCGAGGCCGCCTCCATCTGGTCCGTGCGCTCGGACAGCGAAAGCGTCACATAGGTGGCAAGGCCACCGACGGCGGCGACGATAAGCCCCATCAGGCTGACGATGAGGAGAAGTCTGGTTCTGATCTTCATTTGGCCGGCACGACTCTTGATTCTGGAGTTGGCGCATGGACAAGCGGCGGCATAAGCCGATGCTTGCCGTGGTTCGGGCTGCGACTGGCGGAGGATTTACCGGGCGCAGGTTCATGACTTGCCCGCGGCTGTCCTGGCCCCGAACAAGACTTCTATGACTGCATTCCCGAGATGGACGATTAGGGCGTCGTCCTTAAGGTTCGGTGAATTGGTTCTGGATGGTGACGTTATCACCAATCACCACAGCCGTGCTCCGGCAACGAAAAAGGCGCCCCGAAGGGCGCCTTTGGCAGTCTCGAACTGTGGGACGGTCAGTGCGCGGTGGCGCCCGCCGTGGCGGTCTGCTCGAGCAACAGGTTGCGCCAGCTGTCGATCTCGCTCTGCAGCCGCATCTCTTCGTCGGCAGTGGTCGCCGCCTGCTGGGCGGTGAGCCCGGCCGCGATCAGCGCCTCGATCTTGGAGCGGTCGAACTGCGCGATATCCTGCGCCTCTTCGGCGAGGATGGTCAGCCCCTCGGGCGACACGTCGGCAAACCCGCCGCGCACATAGTAGACGTGAGCGACGTTGGAGCTGTTCGTCACGGTGACGAAGCCCGGACGCATCGTGGTCATGAACGGCGCATGGTCGCCCAGCACGGTGAAATAACCCTCGGCGCCCGGCACGGTGACCGAGTTGACGGTCTCCGACAGGAGCAGCCGCTCGGGCGAGACGATCTCGAGTTTGACGGACATGGCTTCACATAGCGAATAGCGAATAGCGAGTAGCGAGTAGTCCGCCAGCCCTGATCTATCCCTATTCGCTACTCCCTATTCGCTATTCGCTTCTTCGTTTTACGCCGCAGCAGCCAGCTTCTGGGCCTTCTTCACCGCGTCTTCGATCGTGCCGACCATGTAGAATGCCGCTTCCGGCAGGTGGTCATAGTCACCCTTCACGAGGCCGGCAAAGCCCTTGATGGTGTCTTCGAGCTGCACGAACACGCCCGGAGCGCCGGTGAAGGCCTCGGCCACGTGGAACGGCTGGCTCATGAAGCGCTCGACCTTACGGGCACGCGCCACGGTCAGCTTGTCTTCTTCCGACAGCTCGTCCATGCCCAGGATGGCGATGATGTCCTGGAGCGCCTTGTAGCGCTGCAGGATCGCCTGCACCGAACGGGCGACGTTGTAGTGCTCTTCGCCGACGATGTTGGCCGATAGCATGCGCGAGGTCGAGTCCAGCGGATCCACGGCCGGGTAGATGCCCTTCTCGGAGATGGCGCGGTTCAGCGTCGTCGTCGAGTCGAGGTGGGCGAACGAGGTCGCCGGCGCCGGGTCGGTCAGGTCGTCGGCGGGCACGTAGATGGCCTGCACCGAGGTGATCGAGCCCTTGTTGGTGGTGGTGATGCGCTCCTGCAGCGCGCCCATGTCGGTCGCGAGCGTCGGCTGATAACCCACCGCCGAAGGAATACGGCCGAGCAGAGCCGACATTTCGGCGCCCGCCTGGGTGAAGCGGAAGATGTTGTCCACGAAGAACAGCACGTCCTGACCCTGGTCGCGGAAGTGCTCGGCGACGGTGAGGCCGGAGAGCGCGACGCGGGCACGAGCCCCCGGGGGCTCGTTCATCTGGCCGAACACCAGGGCGCACTTGGAGCCTTCGGTCGAGCCGTTGTTTTCTTTCGGGTCCTTGTTCACACCGGACTCGATCATCTCGTGGTAGAGGTCGTTGCCCTCGCGGGTACGCTCACCCACGCCGGCGAACACCGAGTAACCACCGTGGGCCTTGGCCACGTTGTTGATCAGTTCCTGGATCAGCACGGTCTTGCCCACGCCGGCGCCGCCGAACAGGCCGATCTTGCCACCGCGCGCATACGGAGCGATCAGGTCCACCACCTTGATGCCGGTGACGAGGATCTGGGCTTCCGAAGCCTGCTCGGTGAAGCTCGGCGCATCCTGGTGGATGGCGCGGCGGGCCGAGGTGACGACCGGGCCGGCTTCGTCGATCGGCTCGCCGATCACGTTCATGATGCGGCCCAGCGTCTCGTCGCCGACCGGCACCGAGATGGCCGCACCGGTGTCGACCACGGGGTTGCCGCGCACGAGGCCTTCGGTGGTGTCCATGGCGATAGCGCGCACCGAGTTCTCACCCAGGTGCTGGGCGACTTCGAGCACCAGGCGGTTGCCGTTATTCTCGGTCTCGAGCGCGTTCAGGATGGCGGGCAGGTGGCCGTCGAAGGTCACGTCCACCACGGCGCCGATCACCTGGCTGATGCGCCCGGTCGGCTTGCCTTCGGTGGCGAGGGCCGACGGCGTGGTCGAAGCGGCCTTGCGGGCCGGGGCACGGCGGGTGGCGGGAGCCTTGTCGGTCGCCGGGGCTTTTGCTGCAGTTGCTGCGCGGGCCATGTTGTTACCTCGTTCCTGCTAGAGCGCTTCCGCGCCCGAAATGATTTCGATGAGTTCTTTGGTGATCTGGGCCTGGCGCTGGCGGTTGTAGCTGAGCGTCAGCCGCTTGATCATGTCGCCGGCATTGCGCGTGGCGTTGTCCATGGCGCTCATCTGCGCCCCGTAGAACGACGCGCTGTTTTCGAGCAGCGCCCGCAACACTTGCACCGAGATGTTGCGCGGCAGCAGATCCTCGAGGATCGCCTCTTCGCTCGGCTCGTATTCGTAGATCAGCGTCTCGCCGGTCGGCGCTTCGGTGGTCGCGAGCTGCGCCGGGATCAGCTGCTGCGCCGTCGGCACCTGGCTGATCACCGATTTGAACTGCGCGTAGAACAGCGTCGCGACGTCGAACTCACCCGCCGCATACATGTCGAGCACCTTCTTGCCCACCATGTCTGCCTGCGCAAAGCCGACATTGCGGACTTCGCGGAACGAGATCGCATCGACGATATTGCTGCCATGCGTGCGCTTGAGGATGTCGTTGCCCTTGCGACCGACGGTGAGGATCTTCACCGTCTTGCCTTCGCCGATCAGCTTCTGGGCCGTATCGCGGGCAAGGCGCGCAATCGACGAGTTGAAGCCGCCGGCAAGGCCGCGCTCACCCGTCGCCACGACGAGCAGGTGCACCTGGTCGCGGCCATTGCCGCCCAGCAGCGCCGGAGCATCGGTCTGGCCAGCATAAGCCGCACCCAGCGCCGACAGCACCTTGCCGATACGCTCGGCATAGGGGCGCGCCGCCTCGGCCGCATCCTGGGCACGACGGAGCTTGGCCGCCGCGACCATCTGCATGGCCTTGGTGATCTTCTGGGTCGATTTGACCGAGGCGATCCGGTTTTTTAGGTCCTTTAGCGAGGGCATCGGGCCGCTCTACTCCCAGGTCTTCAAAGCACGTCGGGAGGCGGGGCTTGTGACCCCGCCGACGACAGGCTTACGAGAACGTCTTCTTGAAGGCGTCGATGGCGGCCTTGAGCTTGCCGCGCAGATCGTCCGACAGCGACTTCTCGGTGGCGATCGCGGTCAGCACATCGGCGTGCTTGGTGCGGAGGAACCCGAGCAGGCCCTTCTCGAACTCACCGACCTTGGTCACCGCGAGATCGTCGAGGTAGCCCTGGCCACCAGCAAAGATCACCGCCACTTCCTCTTCCGGCTTCAGCGGCGCGAACTGGGGCTGCTTCAGGAGTTCCGTGAGGCGGGCGCCGCGGTTGAGCAGGCGCTGCGTTGCAGCGTCGAGGTCCGAACCGAACTGGGCGAAGGCGGCCATCTCGCGATACTGCGAGAGTTCGCCCTTGAGCGAGCCGGCCACCTGCTTCATCGCCTTGATCTGGGCGTTACCACCCACGCGGCTCACCGAGATACCGACGTTCACCGCCGGGCGGATGCCCTGGAAGAACAGGTTGGTCTCGAGGAAGATCTGGCCGTCGGTGATCGAAATCACGTTGGTCGGGATATAGGCCGACACGTCGTTGGCCTGCGTCTCGATCACGGGCAGCGCGGTCAGCGAACCAAGGCCGTGGTCTTCGTTCAGCTTGGCGGCGCGCTCGAGCAGGCGCGAGTGCAGGTAGAACACGTCGCCCGGGTAAGCTTCACGGCCCGGCGGGCGACGCAGCAGCAGCGACATCTGGCGGTAGGCGACGGCCTGCTTGGTCAGGTCGTCATAGGCGATCACGGCGTGCATGCCGTTGTCGCGGAAATACTCGCCGATCGCGGCGCCGGTCATCGGCGCGAGGAACTGCATCGGCGCCGGGTCCGAGGCGGTGGCGGCGATGACGATCGAGTACTCGAGGGCGCCGGCATCTTCCAGCACCTTGACGAACTGCGCCACGGTCGAACGCTTCTGGCCGACGGCGACGTAGATGCAATAGAGCTTTTCCTGTTCCGACGCCTTGGCCTCGTGAGCCGGCTTCTGGTTGAGGAAGGTGTCGAGGATCACGGCGGTCTTGCCGGTCTGGCGGTCGCCGATGATCAGCTCGCGCTGGCCGCGGCCGATCGGGATCAGTGCGTCGATGGCCTTGATGCCGGTCGACATCGGCTCATGCACCGACTTGCGCGGCAGGATGCCCGGAGCCTTCACGTCGACGCGGCGACGCTCGGTGAACTGCAGCGGACCCTTGCCGTCGATCGGGTTGCCGAGCGCATCGACCACGCGGCCGAGCAGGCCCTTGCCGACCGGGGTATCCACGATCGAGCCGGTCCGCTTGGCGACGTCGCCTTCCTTGATGCCGCGGTCATTGCCGAACAGCACCACGCCGACATTGTCGCTTTCGAGGTTCAGCGCCATGCCCTTGATGCCGCCCGGGAACTCGACGAGCTCACCGGCCTGCACGTTGTCGAGGCCGTAGACGCGAGCAATACCGTCACCAACGGACAGCACCTGGCCGACTTCGGACACCTCGGCTTCCTGGCCGAAATTCTGAATCTGCTCCTTGAGGATCGCAGAGATTTCCGCGGCTTTGATATCCATTATCCGACCTCTTTCATCGCGATCTTCATCGCCGTGAGCTTGGTTTTGAGTGAGCTGTCGATCATCTGGCTGCCGACCTTGACCACAAGGCCACCGATCAGGCTGGGATCGACATGTTGATTGAGCGTGACGGCCTTGCCGATCTTCGCCTTGAGCGTATCGGCCAATGCCTTGGCCTGCGCAGCCGTCAGCGGCGCGGCTGAGGTAACGTCGGCGGCCACTTCACCGCGATGCCCGGCCGCCAGCGCCTTGAAGGCAGCGACGATCGCGGGCAGCGCGAACAGCCGCCCGTTGCGCGCCACGACCTTCACGAAATTGCCGACCGTGGTGTGTGCCTTGGCTTTGTCGAGCAAGGCATGCATCGCTACCGCCTTCTCCTCGGTATTGATCACCGGAGAACGCAGGAACCGCGCGAAATCGGGGCTTTCGCTGGCAAGAGCGAGAAGCTTGTCCAGCCCCTGCTCGACTGCGGCGACGGAGTTGTCGGCCTTGGCGAGATCGAAGAGCGCCGACGCATAGGGTCGCGCGATCTGGGAAAGGACTGAATCCTGAGCTGCCAACGGCCCGTCACCCTCGTGCTGAGCAACCGGAACCGGCGGTCGATGGAGGGCCGGTGGCTGCTGACGCTTATGATTATTGCCCGGAATGAGCGTGGCCCGCCCCCGGATTTCGCGCCCCCTCTACCATGCGACCTAGGGCACCGCAAGGCACCGGGCCACGAGTCTTTGGGGGAGTTTTGTCGCAGGGGGAAAGGGGCGGCGCTTATCGCACTATCCGGCACCGTCCAACCCCAGCACAGGGTCACCCCGGCGAAGGCCGGGGCCCATCCTGAGATGCCTCTTCAGCCGCACGTGCGCTCGGGTCGGATCTTCTCCAGACCCGCTCGTCAGGTAGAATTATGATTCAGCAACCGCCGCCGACAAATGCCCAGATGGCTATGTGAGATATCGAGGGGATCAAGTGACCGAGACTTGGAAACTGACCGCGAAGGTTGAGGACTTTATCGCAGCATTGGTCGAACAGGTTGGCATGGGCTCTAACGACACGCCGTCACTCATGTGGGCGTTGGGTGGTACGGCCGAAGCGAGTGGCCAGCCCCCGAAGCCATTGCCGGCCCATTATGCCTTGGGCTGGGTTTCGCAATCCAACCTGCATGCCTTCAAGACCATTCCCAGTGCCAGGTTCGGGCAGATCGTGTTCCACCCCAGTCCGCAGGACGCAGCATCGACCCGGCGAACGATTGACTACGACGGCACCCGGATCATCGTCCGCTAGAGGAAACTCTGGGGATCGATATCTACCTGCACGCGCAGGTTGCCGCTCAACTTCGGCCCCTGCTCGAGCCAGAAGCGCACATAGCCGCTGAGATCAAAATCCTTGCCCGATTGCGCCAGGAGCCGCACCCGGTGGCGGCCGCGGATCATCGAGATTGGCGCGTCAGCCGGCCCGAACAGCTTTAGGCCCTCCGCCATCGGTGCTGCGCGCAAAAGCTGCTTGGCGAACTCGAAGGCCGGGTCGTGCTCGTTGGCCGAAACCACCAGCGCTGCGAGTCGCCCGAATGGCGGCAGCCCGCCCGCCTCGCGCGCCAAGAGCTCGTGCTTGTAGAACGCCTCGCGGTCGCCCTTCACCATCGCCTTCATTACCGGATGATCCGGATGATAGGTCTGCAGATACGCCTTGCCCGCCTTGTTGGCGCGCCCGGCCCGCCCCGTCACCTGCGTCAGGATCTGGAATGTCCGCTCCGCCGCGCGCGGATCGCCGCGATCGAGCCCGAGATCGGCATCGAGCACGCCGACCAGCGTCAGCTTTTCGAAATGGTGCCCCTTGGCCACCAGCTGCGTGCCGATGATCAGGTCGTATTCGCCACGCTCGATCTCGGCGAAGCGCTCCTTGAGTTGCAGGTTCGAGCCCATGTCGGACGACAGCACGGCCGTCCGCACGCCCGGGAACCGTTCAGCCGCCTCTTCGGCGACACGCTCGATCCCGGGCCCGATCGGGGTCAGCGAATCGTCGACACCGCATTCGGTGCACACCTTCGGCGTGCGCATTTCGTGGCCGCAATGGTGGCACATCAGCACGCCGCGGAAGCGATGCTCCACCAGCCAGGCAGAGCAATCCGGGCACTGGTACTGGTGCCCGCACGCCTTGCACAGCGTCAGCGGCGCATAGCCCCGCCGGTTGAGAAACAGCAGCGCCTGCTCGCCCCGGTCGATGGTGGCGAACACCTCGCGCGCCAGTTGCGGCGCGATCCACTGCCCCTTCTCGGGCGGGTCCTCGCGCATGTCGAGTGCCGTGATGTCGGGCATCGCCATCTCGGAATAGCGCGAGGTCAGGACGATATGCTTGTAGCGCCCGGTATTGGCATTGTTCCGGCTTTCCACCGACGGCGTCGCCGACGACAGGATCACCCGCGCCTCGGCGAATTTCGCTCGCACCACCGCCATGTCGCGCGCGTGGTAATTCACCCCGTCCGATTGCTTGAACGCCCCGTCATGCTCCTCGTCGAGCACGATCAGCCCCAGCTCGCGGAACGGCAGGAACAGCGCCGAGCGCGCCCCCAGCACCACGCGCACATCGCCGTTCAGCACCCCGCGCCAGGTGCGCGTCCGCTGCGGCGGCGTCATGTCCGAATGCCACTCGCCCGGCTTGGTCCCGAACCGTTTGGTGAAGCGCGAAACGAAGGTCGAGGTCAGCGCGATCTCGGGCAGCAGCACCAGTGCCTGCCGGCCGGCCCTGATCGTGTCAGCCACCGCCTCGAAGAACACCTCGGTCTTGCCCGCTCCGGTCACGCCATCGAGCAGCGCCACCCCGAACCGGTCGACCCCGATCCCGCGAATCTCCTCGAGCGCCCTGGCCTGCCCTTCGCTCAGCACTGGTGGCTCGGCATCGGGATTCGGCGGTAGCGCCACCGGCGGCGGCGGCATTTCGAGCCGCTCGATCGCCCCCGCCCGCTCCAGCCCCTCGACCACCGAGGCCGATACGCCAGCCGCCGCGACCAGCGCACCCTTGGCCCAGGCCTCGCCGTCCATCAGCACGTCGAGCACTTTCTCGCGCGAGCGGGTCAGCTTGTCGGGCGCGACCCCGGTCGCGCGGAACGCCGCGATCAGCCGCTCGGGCTCCAGGGCCTCGCTCGAGCGCAGCACCGAGCGCAGCACCAGTCCCGGCGCCGCCAGCGTATACTTGCTCACCCAGTCGACCGTCGTCAGCAGCTCTTCCGACAGCGGCGGCACGTCGTAGATGCGCGCGATGTCCTTGAGCCGGTTATGCGCGTAATTGTCCTTGGGCACGCCCCACACGACGCCCAGCGTCAGCCGCCCGACCAGCGGCACGGCGACGATCGAGCCGCGCTCGACCTTCTGACCATAGGGCACCCGGTAGCTGTACGGTCCATCGACCGACACGCTGACCATCACCGCCACGATGTCCGGAAGCTCTGCCATCTGTGCCCGCTTTGTTCACGGGCGGGGCGGCATTTGCAAGCCCTATCTGCACCCATCTCCCCTGCTGCCGCGTTCTGGCAGCAGGCCTCGGCCAGTCTCGTGAAGCAACGCCCATGAGGAGCATCCGATGACCAGCACCATCCCCGACGGCTACACCGCCGTGACCCCGTGGATCATTTCCTCCGACACCAGCCAGCTCTTCGCCTTCCTCGCCGACGCCTTCGGCGCCGAGGAGATGAGCCGCATGACGGACGACAGGGGCGCCATCGTGCACGCCGAAATCCGCATCGGCGACGCCGTCGTCATGGCCTTCGACGCGCCGGCCGGCACGCCGCCGCAACCGGCCTTCATCCGCCTCTATCTGCCGGATGCCCGCGTCGCCTTCGCCCGGGCCATCCAGGCCGGCGCCACCGAGGTGACCAAGCCGACCCTCCTCGCCTTCGGCGACCGCGTCGCCCGCATCCGTGATCCTCTCGGCAACATCTGGTGGCTGCAGCAGCACATCGAGGACATCGCGGCCGACGAGCTGCAACGGCGCTGGACCGACCCGGCGTGGTCGACGCCGATGGCCTATGTGCAGGACTCGCTGGCGCATGCGCTGAGGGGCTAGAACGAGCCACCGGCCTCTCCGTGATCCTCCCCCGCGTGGCGGGGGAGGGGGACCAGCGAAGCTGGTGGCGGGGGCGGCCGCAAGCGCTGACCGTAGCACCCCTCCCCCTTGCGGGGAGGGGCGGGGGTGGGGGTCTATCGGTGATCACCGCACTACCCCCACCCTCAGTCCCTCCCCGCAAGGGGGAGGGAAGCCATCCTCGCCCGCCTCACATCACCAATATCGGCGACCCACTCGGCACCCGCTGGTACAGGTCGATCACGTCCTGGTTCAGCAACCGCACGCAGCCCGACGAGATCGCCTTGCCGATGGTGCGCTCGTCCGTCGCCCCGTGCAGCCGGTAGATCGTGTCGCGCCCGTCCTTGAAGATGTAGAGCGCCCGTGCCCCCAGCGGGTTCTCGAGGCTCGGCTGCATGCCGTGGCGATAGGGCTCGAGCTCGGGCTGCCGCGCGATCATCTCCGACGGCGGCGTCCAGGTCGGCCACTCGCGCTTGTACTGGATCACGCCGCGTCCCGACCAGGTGAAGCCGTCGCGACCGATGCCGACGCCGTAGCGCAGCGCCTTGCCGTTCTCCTGGACCAGATAGAGGAAGCGGTTGGCCGTATCGACCACCACCGTGCCCGGCCGCTCGCCGGTCGGGTCGGCGACGATCTGCCGCCAGAACTGCGGCTCGATCAGGTCGACCCGCGCCGCCGGAATCGGGAAGCGCTCGTCCGGCCGTGCCGCATACATGGCGAGCACGTCCTCGGGAATGCGCACGGTCTCGGGCTCGAGGTCGGCGCCGTTTGTGGCGCAGCCGGCCAGCGTCAGGGCTGCCAAGCTGGCCGCCCCGGCGAGCAACGCCCGGCGGCCGATCAGAAGTTCAGTCATCTCGAATGTCTCGTGAGCGGTCGGTGCGACCGCGGATCAGGGAAGGAATGGCGATTTCGGCCGCGCTTAACCGCGCCGGGGCGGCGGAAGTTCCATCGCCGGGCTGCGGCCTTCGAGCCCGGGCTCGTCCATCAGCCCGCGCGCCCACTGCGCCGCCATCGCCTGCGGCAACTCGATCACTGCATGCCGCCGGAAATCCGACTGCGCCGGCAGCACCCGCTTGCCGCCCTGCATCTCGCAGGGGTTGGGCAACTGCACCGGCGTTTCGTCAGAGCTTGTTACCGCCGGCAACCCGCCATGCGCCACGCACACGCCCGTGGCAAAGCTCGGGCTCGCGAGGGCGAGCACGGCCAGGAGCGTGCTGATGATGCAAATAAGGCGGCGCATGGCCCAGTCGATAGGCCGCCGAATGCGGCGTCCGAAAGGCGTCTCACGCCCCTGTGTTGCTCCATCGCCACGAGTGATGCCGATCGGCAACACCCGTGTTTGCCGAACGCTAACCGGCTCCCGCTAACCTGGCGCCATGTCCCACGCCTTCATCGCCGACGCGACCCTTTCCGCCCACATCGCCGAATGGCAGCAGGATCTCGGCGCCGTCCGCCGCCTCGCGCCGCTGACGCTCGAAGCCTACCTGCGCGACCTCGGCCAGTTCCTCGCCTTCCTCAACACCCATGCCGGCGGCACCGTCTCGCTCGCGACGCTGAAGGAGCTGCGCGCCGCCGATATCCGTGCTTTCCTCGCCGCGCGCCGCGGCGACGATCTCGGCTCGCGCTCGCTCGCCCGGGCCCTGAGCGCCATCAAGAGCTTCTTCGGCTATCTCGAGCGCCAGGACATTCTCTCGACCGAGTCACTTGGCGCTGTCCGCACGCCAAAGCAGCCAAGATCGCTGCCCAAGGCGCTGACCGTCGCCGAGGCCAAGGATACCATCAGGACCGTCGATGAAATGGAGGATAAGCCCTGGGTCGCCGCCCGCGACATGGCGGTGATCTCGCTGCTCTACGGCGCCGGCCTCCGCATCTCTGAAGCCCTCGCGGTCACCCGCGCCGATCTCGAAGCCGCCTCGCTCCGCGTCACCGGAAAGGGCGGCAAGACCCGCCTTGTCCCGCTGATCGCCCAGGTCCGCCAGGCCATCGACACCTATCTCGGCCTTTCCCCGTTCCACCCCGAACCCGACGAACCGATCTTCCGCGGCGAAAAAGGCGGCATCCTCTCTCCCCGCCTCATCCAGCTGCGCATGCAGCAGCTGCGCGGCGCCCTCGGCCTGCCGCCATCGGCCACCCCGCACGCCCTGCGCCACAGCTTCGCCACGCACCTCCTCGGCAAGGGCGGCGACCTGCGCATGATCCAGGAGCTGCTGGGCCACGCCTCCCTCTCCACCACCCAGATCTACACCGCCGTCGACACCGACCGCCTGCTCGACGCCTACAGGGCGGCGCATCCACGGGCGTAGCCGCCCCTCATCCGGCGCTACGCGCCACCTTCTCCCCGACGGACAGAAGAATACCGGGAGTGCGTTGGCCACCACTATTCCTCTCCCCGTCGGGGAGAGGGTGGACCGGCGAAGCCGGGACGGGTGAGGGGTCTTGCTCTCCCGCCACCCCGAACACACCGTTCACCCAACGTCCCCCTTTACGGCCGGCATACCACCGCGTATCTATCCGCTCATGACCGCTTGCATCCTAATTATTGGCAGCATTTGCCTTGGCCCCTTCGGGGACCGGAACGCGCGCGGCTGACCCTTCGCATGCTCACCGGACCCCGCCATCAGGCGCGGGAGAACATCCGGTGATCTGATGGCAGGGCCCACAACCGGACCCCGTCTCATGTCCACCGACACTGCGCCTGCCTCCCGCTACGGCTTCTCCAACCTCGCCTGGGCCGGACTCGTCTTCGCCATCCTCGGCGCGGCCCTGTTCGCCACCAAGGGCATCGTCATCAAGCTCGCCATCGCCGAGGGCATTTCGCCCATCACCACGCTGACCTGGCGGATGGTCATCGCGCTGCCCATCTTCGTCAGCGTCGGCGTCTTCTCCTATCGCCGCGCCTTGAAGAGGCGCCCCGCCGACGCCCCGCCGCTCGTTACCTGGCCCGTCATGCTGCAGACTCTCGGCATCGGTGCGCTCGGCTACTACGTGGCGAGCTACCTCGATTTCCAGGCGCTGGAATACATCTCGGCCCAGCTCGATCGGCTGATCCTGCTCACCTATCCGTTCTTCGTCGTGCTGCTCGGCGCGGTGTTTTTCCGCCGCCGCATCACCCTGCCCATGGTCGTCGCGCTGCTCGTCAGCTACCTCGGCATCGCGCTGATCTTCTTTCACGATCTCTCGCTCGAAGGCGACGATGTGCTGCTCGGCGTCGGCCTCGTGTTCGGCTCGGCCATCGTCTATGCGGTCTACCAGATCGTCGCCAAGCCCATGATCGATCGGCTCGGCCCCGAACTCTTCACCTCGATCGCCATGAGCGGCGCCGGGCCACTGGTCATCGCCCACTTCATCTTCACCCACCCGCTCACCGACATGGCCATCACCGGCAACGGGTTCCTGCTGATGCTCGCCATCGGCACGGTATCGACGGTGCTGCCGGCCTATTGCACCTCTGCCGCCATCGGCCTCATCGGCTCGGAAAGAACCGCCATCGTCGGCAATGTCTCGCCGGTGGTGACGGTGGTGCTCGCCATCTTCGTGCTCGGCGAGGTCTTCACCGTCTACCACGCCATCGGCACCATCCTCGTCCTCGGCGGCGTCTGGATCTTCACCCGCAAGGAAAAGCCCAGGGACAAGCTGCTCGAAGAGCAGACGGCTTAGGGCCGCCGCGGCAGCCCGATCGACAGGCTCGAAATCAACCCGCCCACGAGGCGGAAGCGATATTCGAGCCGCAGCGGATCGGGCAGCCCGGCCTTGGGGAAATCGCCCTCGACCAGCGCCGTCACCACCTGCTCCTCGCCGCGCGTCTCGATCGCCGTGTTGCCCCACCCACCCAGTTGCGCTAGGCCGCAAGCGGCCAAGCTCCACTACCCTCCCCATCAAGGGGAAGGAAATCCGAGGTGGAGGATGGGGCACGACCTCCCTCCCCCTTGTGGGGAGGGGGACCCGCGCAGCGGGTGGGTGGGGGTGGCCACACGCACCGGCCTCCGAACCTATCCGCCCGCCAAGGGTTATCCTCTTCCCCAACGGCCAGGAGCAGAACGATGAAACTTGGATCGGCCATAGCCATCGGCATCGCAGTCGGCGCCGCCATCGGTGTTGCCATGGACAATATCGGCCTCGGCATCGGCGTGGGCCTTGCTATCGGCATCGCCGCCGGCAGCCTCTGGCAACGGAACTAGCGGCGCTGCCTCCGCCGGTCATTCCCCTGAAAGCGGGAATCTCTGTTAACGGTGGCAACCCAAACGAAGATCCCCGCTTTCGCGGGGATGACTCCGTGCATCGCTGCATGATCGGGTCTCGAACGAAGTCCCGCCTGCGGGCGCAGTCTAGATGTGGATCGCTCCGTCCCCGGTCATCAGCGCGGCTTCCTTCACCGCCTCGCTGAGCGTCGGGTGCGCATGCGTCGTCCGTGCCAAATCCTCGGCCGAGCCCGAGAACTCCATCAGCACCGCGATTTCGTGGATCATCTCGCCGGCATTCTTTGCGATGATCTGCGCGCCGAGCACCCGGTCGGTCGCGACGTCTGCGAGAATCTTCACATAACCCTGCGTCGCCAGCATCGCCTTGGCGCGGCCATTCGCCGTGAATGGGAACTTGCCGGCCTTGTACTCGATCCCGGCCGCCTTCAGCTCGTCTTCCGACTTGCCGATCCAGGCGACTTCCGGGCTCGTGTACATCACCGAGGGGATGTTGCCGTAGTTGATGTGCGGCTTCTGCCCGGCGATGATCTCGGCCACGGCATGGCCCTCGTCCATCGCCTTGTGCGCCAGCATGGCGCCGGCCACCGCGTCGCCGATGGCATAGATGCCCGGCACATTGGTCTTGAACTGCGCATCCGTGCGCACCCGGCCACGCTCGTCGAGCGCCACGCCGACCACGTCGAGCCCCAGCCCTTCGGTGAACGGCTTGCGGCCCACCGCCACCAGCACTGCATCGGCCTCGGCATAGGTGGCCTCACCACCCGCCGCCGGCTCCAGCTTGGCGCGCAGCGAGCCGTCGCCCTGCTTCTCGATCGCAGTCACCTTGGTGGAAAGCTTGAACTCCATGCCCTGCTTCTGCAGCGTACGCTGCATCTGCCGCGCCGCCTCGCTGTCGAGTCCGGGCAGGATCCGGTCGAGGAACTCCACCACCTGGATTTTCGCGCCCAGCCGGCCCCACACCGAGCCGAGCTCGAGCCCGATGATGCCGCCACCGATCACCAGCAGCCGGTTCGGCACCTGCCCGAATTTCAGCGCGCCGGTGGATGAAACCACCTTCTCCTCGTCGATGGTGATGCCCGGCAGGCTCACCGGCACCGAGCCGGAGGCGATGACGATATTCTTGGTCTCGATCGTCGTCGGCGCGCCGCTCTCTGGCGTTACCAGCACCTTGCCCTGCGCCGGGATCGAGCCGGTGCCGCGGAAGGTGGTGATCTTGTTCTTCTTGAACAGGAACTCGATGCCGCCGACATTGGAGGTCACCGTATCGTCCTTGTGCTGCAGCATCTGCTTGAGATTGAGCTGCGGCGTCACATCGATGCCGAACTGCTGGAACTGGTGGCCGGCCTCCTCGAACAGCTCGGACGAATGCAGCAGCGCCTTGGAGGGAATGCACCCGATATTGAGGCAGGTGCCGCCAAAGGTCGGCCATTTCTCGACCACGGCCACGCGCATGCCCAGCTGCGCCGCGCGGATTGCCGCCACATAACCACCCGGGCCGCTGCCGATTACGGTGAGGTCGAAATTGTCCGCCATGTTCGCTCCGAAAGGCTGATCCGGCGCCGGTGAGGACGGGCGCCCCGCTGCCGATATGTGAGCGGGATCAGGAAAAGTTCAGACTTTTCCGGTTCGATCCCGCGACCAACCAGAAAACCTAGATTGGGATGCGTTTCAAGCAAACGCAGCACATATCTAGGATCGGCTAACGGGTTAAACCACCAGGCACTTGGATGTAACCCCGCCTGTCGCACCCGCCATGCGAATTCCGCATGATTCCGCGCGTCACGGCATTATCGCCCTGCCCCCCGTCACCGATACCGTCGTTCCGGTCACATAGCTCGCCTCGTCGGACAGCAGCCACAGGATGGCGTTGGCCACTTCCTCGGCCGTCCCCGCCCGGCCCATCGGCAGGCTGGGCGCCAGCCGCACCGCACGCTCCGGCTCTCCGCCCTGGGCGTGGAACTCGGTATCGATGATGCCCGGGCGGACGCCGTTCACCCGCACCCCTTCGCCCGCCAGCTCCAGCGCCAGCCCGACCGTGAATGTATCGATGGCGCCCTTGCTCGTCGCATAGTCGATATAGCTGGCCGCACCGCCGAGCTTGGCCGCAGCCGAGCTGAGATTGACGATGGCCCCACCCTGCCCGCCATGCCTGCTCGACATGCGGCGGACGGCGGCGGCCGAACAAAGCATCGTGCCGGTCACATTGACCGCCAGCACCCGCGAGATGCGCTCGGCGTCCATCTCCTCCAGCCGCAACGCCGGCGCGATCGTGCCCGCATTGTTGACCAGCCCCGCGAGCCGACCCATCCGGTCGGCGGCGCGGAACACGTGCTCCACGTCATCGCCATTGCTCACGTCGCCACGCACCGCCACAGCCTCGCCGCCATGCGCATGGATATCCGCGCACACCGCCTCGGCCGCCGCGACGTTGTCGGCATAGTTCACCACCACACCGAACCCGCGCGCCGCCGCCAGCCGCGCCGTCGCCGCCCCGATGCCCCGGCCACCGCCGGTCACCACCAGCACCCGCTCCGCCATTTTCCTTCTCCCTGTTTGCGAACTGTATGCCATGACCGCTTGCCGAGAGACCAGCACACGCAGCCGCCTGCACCGGCCCAAAAGCAAAGGGCCCGCCGAAGCGGGCCCTTTATAATTCCATCGTTGCGGCCGGATCAGAGATCCAGCACCAGCCGCTCCGGCGCTTCGAGGCTTTCCTTGACGCGCACGAGGAAGGTCACCGCTTCCTTGCCGTCGACGATGCGGTGGTCGTAGCTCAGCGCCAGGTACATCATCGGGCGGATGACGATCTGGCCCTCGACCACCACCGGCCGCTCCTGGATCTTGTGCATGCCCAGAATGCCCGACTGCGGCGCGTTGAGGATCGGCGTCGACATCAGCGAACCGTAGACGCCGCCGTTCGAGATCGTGAACGTGCCGCCCTGCATATCGGCCATGCTGAGCTGCCCGTCGCGGGCGAGCTTGCCCAGCCGGCCGATTTCCTTCTCGATCGCGGCGATCGACATCTGGTCGGCATCGCGCACCACGGGCACCACGAGGCCCTTGTCGGTGCCCACGGCCACCCCGATATGGGCGTAATTCTTGTAGATCAGCTCGTCGCCGTTGATCTCGGCATTGACCGCCGGGATTTCCTTCAGCGCATGCGTCACGGCCTTGGTGAAAAAGCCCATGAAGCCGAGCTTCACGCCGTGCTTTTTCTCGAACAGGTCCTTGTACTGGTTGCGCAGGTCCATCACCGGCTTCATGTCCACCTCGTTGAAGGTGGTCAGCATGGCCGCCGAGTTCTGCGCGTCCTTGAGCCGGCGCGCGATGGTCTGGCGCAGGCGGGTCATCTTCACCCGCTCTTCGCGCACTTCGTCGGCGGCGTTCACCGGACCACGGGCCTGTGCCGGAGCAGCAGGTGCCGGGGCGGGAGCAGCGGCCGGAGCCGGCGTGGGCTTCGCTGCCGGGGCGGCTACCGGCGCGGCCGGGGCGGCTGCAACGGTCGCGGGCTTGGCCATCGCCGCCAGCACATCTTCCTTCAGCACCTGGCCACGCTTGCCCGAGCCATCGAGCTCGGCGGTGTTGACGTTGTTCTCGGCGGCGAGCTTGGCCGCGCTCGGCGCCGGCGGCACGGTGGCGCCGTTGCTGTTGGCAACCTTGGCCGGCTCGGCGGCAACCGCCACCGGGGTCGGCGGCACTTCCACCGCCTTGGGAGCTGCAGCCGGAGCCGCCGCGGCAGCTGAGCCGACCGCACCAATGGCGCCGATCAGCGCCCCGACATTGACGGTATCGCCCGGGTTGGCGGCGATCGACTCGAGCACGCCTGCCGCAGGTGCCGGCACCTCGATCGTCACCTTGTCGGTCTCGAGCTCCACCACCGGCTCGTCGGCCGCGACGGTGTCGCCGACCTTCTTGAACCACTGGCCGATCGTCGCCTCGGTGACGCTTTCGCCCAGCGTGGGCACCCGGATGTCAGTCGCCATCGTTTGGTCCTTCAGTTCCTTGGCCGCTATTCAATTTAGCTGGCGAATGCTTCTTCGAGGAAAGCCTGCAGCTCCTGCAGGTGCTTGCGCATCAGGCCGGTTGCCGTCGCCGCCGAAGCCGCGCGGCCCACGTAGTGCGGCCGGTCGCCCGGACGGCCCATCTGCTCCATCACCCAATCGATATAGGGCTGCACGAACGCCCAGGCACCCATGTTCTTGGGCTCTTCCTGGCACCAGACGATCTCGGCGTTCTTGAAGCGGTTGAGCTCGTCGAGCAGCGCCTTGGCCGGGAACGGATAAAGCTGTTCCAGCCGCAGCAGGTACACATCGTTGATGCCGCGCTTTTCGCGCTCTTCGAGCAGGTCGTAATAGACCTTGCCCGAGCACAGCACGACCCTGCGGATTTCCGCGTCGGGCGCCAGCTTGATCGTGGTCTTGGGCACGCCCGGCGATTCCGCGTCGTCCCACAGCAGGCGATGGAAGGTCGAATCCGGCCCGAATTCGGCGAGGCCCGATACCGCCTTCTTGTGGCGCAGCAGCGACTTGGGCGTCATCAGGATGAGCGGCTTGCGGAAGTCGCGTTTCATCTGCCGGCGCAGGATATGATAGTAGTTCGCCGGCGTCGTGCAGTTGGCGACCTGCATGTTGTCTTCGGCGCATAGCTGCAGGTAGCGCTCGAGGCGGGCCGACGAGTGCTCCGGCCCCTGCCCCTCATAGCCATGCGGCAGCAGCATCACGAGGCCGCTCATGCGGAACCACTTGCGCTCGCCTGACGAGATGAACTGGTCCACCACCACCTGGGCGCCGTTGGCGAAATCGCCGAACTGGGCTTCCCACAGCGTCAGCGTGTTGGGCTCGGCCAGCGAGTAGCCATACTCGAAGCCCAGCACCGCCTCTTCCGACAGCATCGAGTTGATGACCTCGTAGCGGGCCTGGTCCTCGGCGATATTGTTGAGCGGGGTGTAGGTCTCGTTGTCCTTTTCCTGGTCGTTCAGCACCGTGTGGCGCTGGCTGAACGTGCCGCGCTCCACGTCCTGACCGCTCAGGCGCACCGGATGGCCTTCCTTGAGCAGGGTGGCGAAAGCCAGTGCCTCGCCCGTCGCCCAGTCGATGCCTTCGCCCGCTTCGATCGCGGCGAGCCGGTTGTCCATGAAGCGCTTCACCGTGCGGTGCACGTTGAAGCCGGCCGGCACATGGGTCAGCTTCTGGCCGATCCCGGCGAGCTCGGCCATATTGAAGCCGGTTTCGCCGCGGCGCGGGCCTTCGATATCGGCGCGCTTCAGATCCTTCCACACGCCGTCGAGCCAGTCCGTCTTGTTCGGACGGAAGTCCTGCCCGGCCTCGAATTCCTTCTCGAGGTTGGCGCGCCAGTCGGCCTTCATCCTGTCGACTTCGTCGGTCGACACCAGGCCTTCGGCGACGAGGCGCTTGGAGTAGATATCCAGCGTCGTCTCGTGGCCGCGGATCTTGGAGTACATCAGCGGCTGGGTGAAGCTCGGCTCGTCGCCTTCGTTGTGGCCGAAGCGGCGGTAGCAGAACATGTCGATGACCACCGGCTTGCCGAAGCGCTGCCGGTACTCCACCGCCACCTTGGTGGCATAGACTACCGCTTCCGGATCGTCGCCGTTCACATGGAACACCGGCGCCTCGATCATCTTGGCGACATCGGTCGGGTACGGCGAGGAGCGCGAGAACATCGGCGCGGTGGTGAAGCCGATCTGGTTGTTGATCACGAAGTGGATCGAGCCACCCGTGCGGTGCCCCTTGAGGCCTGAGAGCCCGAGGCACTCCGCCACGACGCCCTGGCCGGCAAACGCCGCATCGCCATGCAGCAGCAGCGGCAGCACCACCGAGCGGTCGGTCTGGCGCACATCGGCGAGGAACTTGCCGTTCACCGCCGAACGCTGGTCCTGCTTCGCCCGCGCCTTGCCCAGCACCACCGGATCGACGATCTCGAGGTGCGAGGGGTTCGCGGTCAGCGACAGGTGCACCGTATTGCCGTCGAACTCACGGTCGGCCGAAGCACCCAGATGGTACTTCACGTCGCCCGAACCTTCGACTTCCTCGGGGTAGAACGCCCCGCCCTTGAACTCGTGGAACAGCGCGCGGTGCGGCTTGGCCAGCACCTGCGTCAGCACGTTGAGGCGGCCACGGTGGGCCATGCCGAGCACGATGTCCTTGACGCCCAGCGCGCCGCCGCGCTTGACGATCTGCTCGAGCGCCGGGATCAGCGCCTCCGAGCCATCGAGGCCGAAACGCTTGGTGCCGGTATACTTGACGTCGAGGAACTTCTCGAAGCCCTCGGCCTCCACCAGCTTGTTGAGGATCGCCTTCTTGCCCTCGGGCGTGAAGCTGATCGACTTGTCGGGGCCCTCGATCCGCTCCTGGATCCACTGCTTGGATTCCGGATCGGAGATGTGCATGAACTCCACGCCCACCGTCGAGCAGTAGGTGCGGGTCAGGATCTCCAGCATCTCGGGGATCGTCGCGTACTCGAGCCCCAGCACGTTATCGATGAAGATCTTGCGGCTGTAGTCGGCCTCGGTGAAGCCGTAGCTCTTGGGGTCGAGCTCGGGCGCCGGCTCGTCCGCCTTCAGCTTCAGCGGGTCGAGGTCGGCATGCAGGTGCCCCCGCATGCGGTAGGCGCGGATCATCATGATGGCGCGGATCGAATCGCGCGTCGCCTGCAGCACGTCGACGGGCGTCGGCGCCGGCGCGGCTTCCGCCTTGGCCTTCTCGGTCACCGCCTTCTGCACCTTGACCTGGATCTCGCCCCAGTTGCCGTCGAGCGCCGAAACCAGATCCCCGTTCGCCTGCTGCGGCCAGTCGCGGCGCTGCCAGCTGGGGCCCTCGGCATTCTTCGATATGTCGGTGGGGGTATCTTCCAGCCGGCTGAAATAGCTGGCCCAGGTGGGGTCGATCGAGTTCGGATCGGCCTTGTAGCGGGCGTAGAGCCCTTCGATGTAGTCGGCGTTGCCGCCGTAGAGGAACGAGGAGAGCAAGAACTGTTCGTTCTGGTCTTGTCGGGTCATGTCCGTCGCGGGGCGTTGACCCCGCCATCCTTCTCTGCCGCCCGGAACATTTGACCGAGCCCTGTGCGCACGGGCCTAGATGCCCGTCTAGTCCTTTGTTTGACGTTAAGGCGCGGGTGGTGTGCCCGCGCCCCGTCATTTAGTCCAACATGCCCTCGCTCAGCCTTTTAGAACTTCCGCGAGGGTTTGGCCAATCCTGGCAGGCGAACTTGACACCTTGATGCCTGCCGCTTCCATGGCCGCGATCTTGTCTTCCGCGCCACCCTTACCGCCCGAAATTACGGCGCCGGCATGGCCCATCGTGCGACCGGCCGGAGCAGTCCGGCCGGCGATGAAGCCGGCCATCGGCTTCTTGCGGCCGCGCTTGGCCTCGTCGATCAGGAACTGGGCCGCGTCTTCTTCGGCCGAGCCGCCGATCTCGCCGATCATGATGATCGACTTGGTGGCGTCGTCGGCGAGGAACATCTCGAGCACGTCGATGAACTCCGTGCCCTTCACCGGGTCGCCGCCGATACCCACGGCGGTCGTCTGCCCGAGGCCTTCATTGGTGGTCTGGAACACAGCTTCATAGGTAAGCGTGCCCGAGCGCGAAACAATGCCCACCGAGCCCTTCGAAAAGATCGAGCCCGGCATGATGCCGATCTTGCACTCTTCCGGCGTCAGCACGCCCGGGCAGTTCGGACCCAAGAGCCGCGACTTCGATTTTTCGAGCTTGCCCTTCACCCGCACCATGTCGAGCACCGGAATGCCCTCGGTGATGCATACGATCAGCGGGATCTCGGCCTCGATCGCCTCGATGATGGCGTCCGCGGCACCCGCCGGCGGCACGTAGACCACCGAAGCGTCGGCGCCGGTCTTCTCGCGGCCCTCGGCCACCGAGGCGAACACCGGCAGTGTCGCCGAAGCGTCGAGCCCCGACGTCCAGATCTCGCCAGCCTTCTTGGGGTTCACGCCACCCACCATCTTGGTGCCGAAATAGGCCAGCGCCTGCTCGGTATGGAACGTACCGGTCTTGCCGGTCAGGCCCTGCACCAGCACGCGGGTGTCTTTGTTGACGAGGATGGACATGTTCTTCTGCTCGCTCGGTAGCTCGGGTCAGGCCCGGTTCAGCAACAAGTTATCGGCACCGGCTCTGGCGCCCGTTCGGACGCTCAGCCGCGTTCCTTGACCGCGTTGACGATCTTCTGCGCCGCGTCGTCGAGGTCGTCGGCGCTGATCACATCGAGCCCGGACGAATTGAGGATGGCCTTGCCTTCCTTGACGTTGGTGCCTTCGAGACGCACCACCAGCGGCACCTTGAGGCCGACTTCCTTCACCGCCGCGATCACGCCTTCCGCGATGATGTCGCAGCGCATGATGCCGCCGAAAATGTTGACCAGGATGCCCTTCACCGCCGGATCGGCCGTGATGATCTTGAACGCCGCCGTCACCTTCTCCTTGGAGGCGCCACCGCCCACGTCGAGGAAGTTGGCGGGCTCGGCGCCATAGAGCTTGATGATGTCCATCGTCGCCATGGCGAGGCCGGCGCCGTTGACCATGCAGCCGATATTGCCGTCGAGCGCCACATAGGCGAGGTCGAACTTACTTGCCTCGATTTCCTTGGCGTCCTCTTCGGTGAGGTCGCGCAGCGGCTTCAGCTCGTCGTGGCGGAAGGCGGCGTTGTTGTCGAAGCTCACCTTGGCATCGAGCACGCGCAGGTGCCCGTTCTGCATGACGATGAGCGGGTTCACCTCGAGCAGGCTCATGTCCTTCTCGACGAAGGCGCGGTAGAGCGCCGGGAACACGAGGCCCGCATCGGTGCGCGCAGCGCCCTCGAGCTTCAGCGCGTTGGCGATTTCCTCGACATTGTCGGTGGTGACGCCGGTCGCCGGATCGATGTCGACCGCAACGATCTTGTCGGGCGTGTCATGCGCCACCGCCTCGATGTCCATGCCGCCTTCGGTGGAAACCACGAACGATACGCGGCCGGTCGAGCGATCGACCAAGAGCGAGCAATAGAGCTCGCGAGCGATATCGGCGCCGTCCTCGATATAGAGCCGGTTGACCTGCTTGCCGTTGGGACCGGTCTGCTTGGTCACCAGCGTGTTGCCCAGCATCTCTCGGGCATTGGTCACCACGTCCTCGACGGACTTGGCCAGCCGCACGCCACCCTTGGCCTCGGGCGACAATTCCTTGAACTTGCCCTTGCCGCGCCCGCCGGCATGGATCTGGCTCTTCACCACATAGAGCGGGCCCGGCAGCTGCTTGGCCGCGGCTTCCGCCTCGTCGGCGGAGAAGATCGCCACGCCCTTGGCCACCGGCAGGCCATAGGTTGCGAGCAGGGCCTTGGCCTGGTGTTCGTGGATGTTCATCGTTTCACTTCCGTCTGCGATCTGGGCTTTGGACTGGCAGCTGCCACCAGGTCATTCCCGCGAAAGCGGGAACCTCTGTTTGCGATGGTGCGGCACGTCCCGAAACGGAGATTCCCGCCTTCGCGGGAATGACACCGGTGTTTAGTCGACTTCCGAAAGGTCCTTACGCCAGCTTCGGCGCGATCTTCTTGCAGGCCTCGACCAGCCCGTTGACCGAAGCCACCGACTTGTCGAACTGCTTCTGCTCGCTCGAGGACAGCGAGATCTCGACCACCTTCTCGACCCCGCCTTCGCCGATCAGCACCGGCACACCGACATAGGTCCCCTTCACGCCATACTCGCCCTTCAGGTAGGCGGCGGCAGGCAGGATGCGCTTCTTGTCCTTGAGGTAGCTCTCGGCCATCTCGATCGCCGAAGCCGCCGGGGCGTAGAAAGCCGAACCGGTTTTGAGCAGGCCGACGATCTCGGCGCCGCCGTCGCGGGTCCGCTGGATGATCTGCTCGAGCTTGTCCTTGCTCATCCAGCCCATCTTGACGATATCGGGCAACGGAATGCCGGCAACGGTCGAGTAGCGCGGCAGCGGCACCATGGTATCGCCGTGGCCGCCGAGTACAAAGGCCGTGACGTCCTCGACCGAAACCTTCAGTTCCTCGGCGATAAAGAAGCGGAAGCGCGCCGAGTCCAGCACGCCGGCCATACCGACGACGCGGTTGGCGGGCAGGCCCGAGAACTTCTGCAGCGCCCACACCATGGCGTCGAGCGGGTTGGTGATGCAGATCACGAATGCGTCTGGCGCATACTTGGCGATGCCGGCGCCCACCTGCTCCATCACCTTGAGGTTGATCTCGAGCAGGTCGTCGCGGCTCATGCCGGGCTTGCGCGGCACGCCGGCGGTGACGATCACCACGTCGGCGCCGACGATGTCCTTGTATTCCGAGGTGCCCTTGAGCGAGGAGTTGAAGCCCTCAACCGGGCCGGACTGGCTGAGATCGAGGGCCTTGCCCTGCGGTACGCCGTCCATGATGTCGAACAGAATGACGTCGCCAAGTTCTTTGGTGGCGGCCAGCAGAGCCAATGTGCCACCAATCTGCCCCGCACCGATCAGAGCGATCTTCTTGCGCGCCATCCACGAACCCCCGTTTCACTGCTGGAAAATTTCGCGCCCCTATTAACCCTCCCGTTTGACGGGGGCAAGTCAGCTCTTGGGCTGTCAAACGTTGGTATACCGTCGGTGCACATATTTGATGCGGAAGTCGCTAGGCCTTGCCGGACTCCCCCTTGTGCCCGGCCGCGAGGTATTCGGCCGACTGCATCTCGACCAGCCGCGACACGCAGCGCGCGAACTCGGCTTTGGTCTTGTCGTCCTTGCCCAGTTCATCGAGCGGCGTGGCAAAGCTCGCCATCAGCTTCACGCCTCGGTCGTAGAGCGTGTCGACCAGCAGGATGAAGCGCTTGCTCGCGTCCGTCCGCGTCCGGTCGAACTGCGGCACATCCTCCACCATCAGCGCCTCATAGGCATGACTGATCTTCACATAGTCGCGTGCCCCCAGCGGCCTCTCGCATAGCTCGGCAAACGAAAACCGCGCCCCGCCCATCGCCGCGCGCGGCACCGGGATGGCCCGCCCCAGCGACATCACCGCCTCGGGCTCGCCCGCCTCGCCGCCGGTGAAGCGCAGCCACAGCCGCTCCATCGCCGCGTCGACCTCGGCGCCCGTGCCAAACTGGTAGACCGCCTCGCCTTCGAATTTCAGCCGCCGATAGTCGGTCGGCCCGTCCAGCATCACGATCTCGGCATGCCGCTTCAGCTCGGCGATGAAGGGCAGCACCAGCTGCCGGTTGAGCCCGTTCTCGTAGAGATCGTCCGGCCGCGTGTTGGAGGTCGCGACGATCGTCACCCCGGCCTCGAACAGCCGTCCGAACAACCGTCCGAGCAGCATGGCATTGGTGATGTCCTGCACCTGGAACTCGTCGAGGCAGAGCAGCTTGATCTCGCCAATCAGCGGCTTGGTCACCGCCGCCACCGGATCGGCATCCTCGGCCTGCCCCTGCCGCGACTTGCGGAACTCGGCGATCGCCGTGTGCATCTCGTCCATGAACTCATGGAAATGCACCCGCCGCTTGCCACGCACTGGCGCCAGCGCGAAGAACAGGTCCATCAGCATCGTCTTGCCACGCCCGACCTGCCCGACGAGGTAAGCCCCCTTCACCGGCTGCGCCGCACCGCCGAACAGTCCGCCGAGAAACCCGCGCGAACCGTTCTGCACCGCGAGCTCGTTGCTCACGCGATCGAGCACCGCCGCGGCCTTGAGCTGCAGCAGGTCAGCCGACAGCGCCCCCGAAGCGGTAAGCGCCTTCAGCCTGTCGGTGACGGGAGTGCCAGCGGGCCCCTTCCGCGGGCGCGAACTCATGAAGCGTGCTCAGCCAAGGTGATTGCAACCAGCCGGTTCGACCACGCGACGCCGGGGGCGTCAACCGACCATCGAGATGCCCTGGCCGCCGGCCAGCGTACCGATGAAGCGGTTCCCCGACACGATCAGCGAGGCGATGATATCGCCATTCTCGTCGAACAGCTGCACCTGGTTGCCCAAGAGCTGCCAACTCGCAACGACGTTAAGCCCCGCCAGCGTGCACCCGGGCGAGGACGCGCGGTACCGGCTGGTCCCGGCCTTGGCGGTCTGCGTCAGGTTGAGCCGGCACTGATCGGCGCCCGACACCACGGTCCAGCCGCCCAGCAGCTTTTCGACCGTCAGGCCGGTGCTGAGGTCGCGGCCCGCCGTGGTCGCGCCCATCGAGTCGAGCGTCACGAACGAACCATCCGCACCCGCCACCTGCGCCGGCTGCCCCGGCGGCGTCAACGGCGCCGGCTGGCCGATCGAAGCCGGCTGCACCTGCGTACCCGGCAGCACGGTGAGATCCGAGCTCGCGACGGAGGAATTCTGGATCGGCGTGATCGTTTCGGTCGTCGCGACGCTGCGCGTCGTCACGCCGCTCGAGGCGCAGCCGCTCAGCAGCAACGCCGCCGCACCCATCACCGCCATGGAAACGCTCGCGCGCTTCGAAATCCGCATCGGCCCTGCTCCGCCAATGATTAACAAATGATGACCGGGCTATACCGTCCGCCCCAGTCCCCTTCAACCGCTAAACCAGCGCTTTTCCTATGCTGCAACCAATGTGGCAGAGTTATGGGGCGAAGACGTGGCCACGAAAGACTGGTTAAGACCACACACCAGCCTCTCCATGATCCTCCCCCGCGTGGCGGGGGAGGGGGACCAGCGAAGCTGGTGGAGGGGGCGGCCACAAGCACGGTGCCTCACCGCACCCCCTCTCTGCTGCGACTAACTCGCTGACGCTCGCAAGTCTCGCGTCTCCCCCGCCAAGGGGGAGAGGGGCGCCCGCCATTTGCACCGCAGTCTACGGTGAGCTTCTCCCCCTAGGCGGGGGAGAAAGCGAAAACTTAGGTTTGGCCCTTCGCCAAGCCTTAGTTTTCGCAAGAGAGGGGGTCGTGGAAGACACCGCCCGCCCCTACCGCGCCGTCATCTCCTTCACCAGCGCCTCCGCCAGCACCTTCCCATCCGCCGCCTCTTCCTCCGGCAGCTCGATCGGAATCCCCTTGGGACCATACACCCCCGCCAGCCCCGGCAAACCGTGCTCGGCTCCCTCGCGTGGATGAAACCCATGCGCCTTCAGCGCCGCGATCAGCACGCGCGCAACTGACGGATCCTCGATCTCGGCAACGGTCTCGTAGATCAGGCGAACTCCCGCTTCACCATCATCTGCTTGATCTCGGCAATCGCCTTGGCCGGGTTCAGCCCCTTCGGGCACACCTTGGCGCAGTTCATGATCGTGTGGCAGCGATAGAGCTTGAACGGATCCTCGAGATTGTCGAGCCGCTCCTCGGTCGCCTCGTCACGGCTGTCGATCAGCCAGCGATAGGCCTGCAGCAGCACGGCTGGCCCGAGATACTTCTCGCCGTTCCACCAGTAGCTCGGGCACGAAGTCGAGCAGCAGGCGCACAGGATGCATTCGTACAAGCCATCGAGCTTGGCCCGGTCGTCGCGGCTCTGCAGCCATTCCTTCTCCGGCGTCGGCGAGGTCGTCTTCAGCCACGGCTGGATCGAGCGGTGCTGGTCGTAGAAGGTCGTGAGGTCGGTGACGAGGTCCTTCACCACCGGCATGTGCGGCAGCGGATAGACGCTGATATGGCCCGGATACTCATCCATGCCCTTGGTGCAGGCGAGCGTGTTGGCCCCGCCGATATTCATCGAGCACGACCCGCAAATGCCTTCGCGGCACGACCGGCGCAGCGTCAGCGTCGGATCGACCTTGTTCTTGATCCACAGCAGCCCGTCGAGGATCATCGGCCCGCAATCGTCGAGGTCGACGAAATAGGTGTCGAGCCGCGGATTCTGTCCGGAATCCGGATCGTAGCGATAGACCCGGTACTCTTTCAGCCGCGTCGCCCCTGCCGGTTTCGGCCACGTCTTGCCGGGCACGATCCGCGAGTTCTTGGGAAGGGTCAGTTCAGCCATTTCCGAGTCCTAACAACGACCGCCGGGGCAGTCTCAAACAATCTTGCACGTCTGCAGCGCCTGCGCTGAAACATTGGTGACCATGATCACGTCATTGGCACTCACATTGCCGATGACCGCCGGGTCGAGCAGTTTCGCGGGGTCAGTCTGCGCATAGGCGGCGAGCCGCATCAACTCCGGTTTCAGCTTGGTCTGCAGTTCCTTGGCATAGCACTGGCAGCTTTCCGCCGTCGTGCGCGGGATCTTCGAGCACGCATCGGCCACTGCCTGCGCCTCGGGCGACAGCCCGCAGCCTGCCAGCAGTACACCCGCCGCGGCCAGCGCCGTCGCCAATAGTCCGGCCCGCATCGTCGTCATCACTCTCATCTCACCCGTGCCTCGCGCCGCTCCAGCGAATAGATCCGCTCCTCGACATCCTCCACCACCTTGCCGAGCACGGCCTTGGCGTCCGCGAGGCCCTGGTTGTAGTAGAAGGCGCCCATCTGCTCGCTGAAGAAGTTGAGCAGCAGCTCCGCCGGGATCTCGCCGATCGAGCTGTCCAGTTCCTCGCGAAAATATGTCTGGATGCGGGAGACGATCTCCGCGCGCTCTTCCTTCTCGAACTTGATCGGCTTCATCGGCACCTCAGTAGTTCGGCTTGCAGACCTGGTTCGACTTGGCGACGTACACGTTATAGGCCGCATACTCGCCGGCCGGCGGCGACTTGCCCTTCATCGAGGCGATCACCATCGCCATGAACTCGGCATCGATCAGCGTCATCGCCGCGTCCGCCTTGCACGAGCACAGCGCCTCGTCCGACGCGATCCCCATGCAGGTCTTGTAGAAATCGGCCTTCTGCTCGGCCGACGGCGCCGCCGCCATCGCTCCGCCCGTCAGCATTCCGAGCGCCACCAGCGCCACGATCACTCGCGTCATTTGCCCCGCAATTCCTTCCGGATCACCAGCTTCAGCCCCGACCACACGTCGGACACCGCCGCCACCTTCACATCCACCAGCCCGATCGGCAGCACCACCTCACGGATCACATCCTCGGTGATATCGGTCGGCACCTTGCTCGCCTTCTTCGGCCACGAAATCCAGATCATCCCATCCGGCACGATCTTAGTCATAAGGTGCTTGGCGTTCGCCTCGAGCACCGCCCGTGATGCCGTGAAGCCGTGGATATACTCGTAGACGAACGGCTCACGCTCGAGCCGATCCCACTCGATTTCGGCCCGTTCGGCGAACTTGGCAGCATAGCGAAGTTGGTCAACAAACTCGTCCTTGGGCGTCCCGACAAGCAACACCCGCTGCCCATCCTTGAGCCCAAGCTTCTGCGGCAACGGCGTGCCGGAATAGCCGGGCCCTGACGACATCAGTACACCCGAGCCTTCGGTGCGATCTTCTTGAGCTCGATCCCGCCCTCGCTCTCCGGCGTCAGCGGGTCCACGTGCACCGGCCGATAGCCCAGCGTCACCGCGCCGGTCTTGGTATCGATCCAGCTCAGCGTATGCTTGCGCCACTCGGCATCGTCGCGGTTCGGAAAGTCCTCGTGCGCATGGGCGCCTCGGCTTTCATGCCGAGCCTCGGCCGAGACCACCGTGGTCGCCGCGCAGGCCATAAGGTTCTCGAGCTCCAGCGTTTCCACCAGGTCCGAGTTCCAGATCATCGAGCGGTCGGTGACCTTGAGGTCGTCCATCTCGCGCCACAGCGCCGAAATCCGCTCGGCGCCCGACTTCAGCGATTCCGAGGTCCGGAACACCGCGGCGTCTTCCTGCATGATGCGCTGCATCTTGTCGCGCACCACGGCGGTCGGCGAGTTGCCATTGGCGTGGCGCAGCCGGTCGAAGCGCGCAAGGATGCGGTCATCCTCCGACTTCACCACTGCCGGCACCATCGCGCCCTTGTCCACCACCTTGGCCGCGCGCAAGGCCGCCGCGCGTCCAAACACCACAAGGTCGGTCAGCGAGTTCGAGCCTAGCCGGTTGGCGCCATGCACCGAGGCGCAAGCCGCCTCGCCCGCCGCCATCAGCCCCGGCACCACGCGGTCCGGATCGCCTTCCACCGGCGACAGCACCTCGCCGTGATAGTTCGCGGGGATGCCGCCCATGTTGTAATGCACCGTCGGCAGCACCGGGATCGGCTCGCGCGTCAGGTCGACGCCGGCAAAAATCTTGGCGCTCTCGGTGATGCCCGGCAGCCGCTCATGCAGCACTTTGGGGTCGAGATGGTCGAGATGGAGGAAGATGTGGTCCTTCTTCGGTCCCACGCCTCGCCCCTCGCGGATTTCGATCGTCATGCAGCGCGAAACCACGTCGCGCGAGGCGAGGTCCTTGGCGTTGGGCGCATAACGCTCCATGAAGCGCTCGCCCTCCGAGTTGGTCAGGTAGCCGCCCTCGCCACGCGCCCCCTCGGTGATCAGCACCCCCGCGCCATAGACGCCGGTCGGGTGGAACTGCACGAACTCCATGTCCTGCAGCGGCAGCCCGGCCCGCGCCACCATGCCATTACCGTCACCGGTGCAGGTATGCGCCGACGTCGCCGAGAAATACGAGCGCCCATAACCGCCGGTCGCCAGCACCACGAGCTTGGCGCGGAACCGGTGCAGGGTGCCGTCATCGAGCTTCCATGCCATCACGCCCTGGCACGAGCCGTCCGCGCCCATGATCAGGTCGAGCGCAAAATACTCGATGAAGAACTGCGCGTTGTTGCGCAGCGATTGGCCGTAGAGCGTGTGGAGAATGGCGTGGCCGGTCCGGTCCGCCGCCGCGCAGGTGCGCTGCACCGGCGGGCCATCGCCGAACTCGGTCATGTGGCCGCCGAACGGCCGCTGGTAGATCTTGCCCTCTTCCGTGCGCGAAAACGGCACGCCGTAGTGCTCGAGCTCGTAGATCGCCGCCGGCGCCTCGCGCGCCAGATATTCCATCGCGTCGTTGTCGCCCAGCCAGTCCGACCCCTTCACGGTGTCGTACATGTGCCACTGCCAGCTGTCCGGGCCCATGTTGCTCAGCGAAGCCGCGATGCCGCCCTGCGCCGCGACGGTGTGCGAGCGCGTCGGAAACACCTTGGTGATGCAGGCCGTGTTCAGCCCCTGCTCGGCCATGCCGAGGGTCGCGCGCAATCCGGCGCCGCCCGCACCGACTATGACCACGTCGAATTCGTGGTCGATGATCTCGTAAGCGGCCATGCGCTAACCCCAGAAAACAAGCTTGGCGATGGCGCCCAGCGCCACCACGACGAAGAAGGCGACGAAGACATTGTTGGCGAGCATGGCCCAGCTATGCTCGCCCTTGTCGAAATAGTCCTCGATCGTGTCGCGCATGCCGTTGCGCATGTGCAGCGACACGTTGACCACCAGCAGCGCCAGCCCGATCGCGACGAACGGGTTGCGCGCCAGCTCGATCATCTCGGCCGGCGCCTTGCCGGCGAGGCTCACCACGAACCAGATGATGAACAGCGCGAACACGATGTTGATCGCGCCGGTCACCCGCTGCAGCACGAAGTGCCGGGTCGAGGCCTTGGCATTGCCGTAATGGGTCGAGGGCGTCTGGATCTGCGCCTGCGTCGGCCTGGAAACACTCATTTGAACCACACGAAGATTGCCCAGACGATGAGCGTCAACAGGATCGAGGCGCCGAGCTGGAGCCGCACGATCAGCTCGCGCCCCATCGGATCCATCGCCTTGGTGGCGTCCCACACGAAGTGGCGGATGCCGCCCAGCATGTGGTGGAACAGCACCCAGGTATAGCCGAACAGCACCAGTTGGCCGAACCAGCTGCCGAACAGCCAGACCACGAAGTCGAAGAAGCCGCCGCCGAACGCCGCCGCCACCAGCCACAGCACCAGCAGCAGCGTGCCGCCATAGAGCGCAATGCCGGTCGCACGGTGCACGATCGACATAGTCATGGTGAGGGTGAAGCGATAGATCGACAGATGCGGCGAAAGCGGCCGTGTAGAAGGAGCCATACTTGTCTCGCGCCCCGCCCGCCGGGAGGGCCGGGCGTCCAGTTTGGAATTGTTCGAGACTTCTAACGGCGAGCACCGCGAACGTCAAAGGCTCATATCCGGGCGGCGCTACCCTTTCGTCGCGCTGCCGGGAGTGAGCACATCCGGCGCGGCCCGCAGCGCCTCGAGTGCCAGCACAAGGCTTAGCACACGCTCGCTGCGATGGCCTGACGCGACCGGTGTGGTGGACGAAAGCTCGGCTTCGGAGCGCAATTGCTCGTCATCCTGTACACCCCGCACGAGGCCGCCATTGATCGCGAGGAATGCGATGACACTGACGATGCCGCTTACGAGTCTGTCCATTCTTTCGTCCTGTTGCGGGCGCCCCGTGGAGGTCTGGAGACGTTCGGGGTCCGCTGCTTGGCGTCGTGAATAACACCGGCCCTCTGGCCTCGCCGTGAAGCCGGTATTCACATTCGGTTCAGCAACGCGTGTCATCTCCTGCGGTTCCAGGCGGTCCGATTTTGAAAGAGTTTGTGGTGCGCGAGCGGGTCAAAGTCATCGACGAGGAGCTGCTCTCCAACAACTGGGGCACGGTCAAGAAGACCACCATCGAGCTCATGCGCTCGAACGGCGAGTGGCAGCGCCAGGTGCGCGAGACCTACGATCGCGGCGATGGCGCCGGCATCCTGCTCTACAACCGGGCCCAGCGCACCGTCATCCTCACCCGCCAGTTCCGCTTCCCGGTCTACAGCCATGGCGAGCCCGGCTGGCTCATCGAGGTGGTGGCCGGCAAGCTCGACGGCGACGACCCCGTCACCACCGCCAAGAAGGAAGCCGAGGAAGAATCCGGCTACCGCGTCCACGATGTCGAGCTGGTCATGGCCGCCTATATGAGCCCCGGCTCGGTCACCGAAAAGCTCTCGCTCTTCATCGCCGAATATGACGCGACGACGAAGATCTCCGCCGGCGGCGGCCTCGTCGACGAAGGCGAGGACATCGAGGTCCTCGAACTCGACATCGACGCGGCCCTCAGCATGATCCCCACCGGCGAAATCGCCGACGCCAAAACCATCATGCTGCTGCAGCACGTCAGGCTGGCGGGCATCCTCTAGCCATCACACCGGCCTCTCCGTGATCCTCCCCCGTTCACGGGGGAGGGGGACCGCCAAAGGCGGTGGAGGGGGCGGCCCCACCCACCGGCCCCACCTCCCCCTTTGATGGGGGAGGCAAGCGTAGCTTGGTTCGCACAGCGACCTTAGCGCAGCTCGGAGGGGGTGGAGCCCCACGCGCCGGCCTCCGCAGAAGGCGGGCCTTGCGGCCCCTGCCCCGAGTTGCCCCGTCAGTAGTCGACGAGCTTCTTGTCCGGATCATACGGCTGTTCGGGCACGACCTTGGTCACCGCCTGCCCGCACTTCATCTTTTTGTTCATTGCGTCATACGCATAGCTGGCAGAACCGTGGAGCTGCCAACCCTCGCTCAGGGCCTTCGTAACCTTGTGGCAAAAGGCGGAATCGTCCTCGCCCGAGAGGAATCTGTAGATCAACATTGTGCGTAGCGCCCCCGCGCATGCTCTTCTGAGCAGATTGAAATTGCTTCAATGAACCGCTAATCGCTGCGGTATGGAACGGTTTCCAGCATTTTTGCTCGACGGCTACAAGTCGTTCATGTCCGACCGTTACGACCCCGAGCAGGGCCGTTACCGGGAATTGGCCGATAAAGGCCAGTCGCCGACCACCCTGATTATTGCCTGTTGCGATAGTCGCGCCGCCCCCGAGACGATCTTCAATGCCGGTCCCGGAGAGCTGTTCGTGCTGCGCAACGTGGCCAATCTGGTGCCTACCTTCCAGCCCGATGCCGGCCAGCACGGCACCTCGGCGGCCATCGAGTTCGCCGTCGTCGCGCTCAAGGTGAAGAACATCGTGGTGATGGGTCACGGCCGCTGCGGCGGCATCCGCGCTGCGCTCAACCCCGCCGGCCCGCCACTCGCCCAGGGCGATTTCATCGGCAAATGGATGAACATGCTGGCGCCGGTCTCCGAGGCGGTAAGCAAATATACCCTCCTCACCGACAAGGAGCGCCAGACTATGCTGGAGCGCTTCTCGATCCGTCATTCGATCGACAACCTGCGCACCTTCCCCTACGTCAAAAAACTCGAGGACGAAGGCAAGATCGCCATTCACGGCGCCTGGTTCGACATCTCGACCGGCGAGCTCTGGATCATGAACGACGACGGCGACTTCTATCGTCCCGAGATCTAGGGACTCGATCTCGCCGCCCGTCCCTTCGCCCCGTCGGGGAGAGGGTGGCGCCGCTAGGAGCGCAGCGACGTAGCAGAGCCAGGGTGAGGGGGCCTTCTCATCAGTCGCGCCCCGAACACGTTGACCAGCAGCCCCACGAATACCAGCACGCTGCCCGCCACCTCCATCGGCGTGATCGCCTCGCCCAGCAGCAACGCCGCGCTGCCGATTCCCGCCACCGGCACGAACAGCGCGAAGGGCGACACCCGGCTCGCCGGATAGCGGCTCAGCAGCCAGGCCCAGGCGCCGAACCCGAACAGCGTCGCCAGATACGCCATGAAGGCGATCGACCCGATCCCGCGCCACGTCAGCTGCGACAGCGCCAGCGGGATCGCTCCCGGGCCATCGAGCACCAGCGAGGCCAGCAGCAGCGGAATCGGCGGCACCAGCGCCGACCACACGACAAAGCCGAGCATGTCGATCCGCCCGGCCGCCTTCCCCACCATGTTGCCCAGCCCCCAGCACCCGGCGGCAATAATGGTCAGGGCCAGCGGCAGCAGTGCCGCCCCCTCGAGCCGCTCGACCCCGATCACCCCGATCCCGGCCAGCGCCACCCCTGCCCCAACGAGTTGCGCCCAGCCCGGCCGCTCACCAAAAAACACCAGCGCGAGAAAGATGGTGAAGAACACCTGCAGCTGGATCACCAGCGACGCCAGCCCAGCCGGCATCCCGAGCTTGATCGCGACGAACAAGAGCCCGAACTGCCCCACCCCGATCGCCAGCCCATAGCCAACCAGCAACCCCCAGCTCACCGCCGGCCGCTTCACGAAAAACACCGCCGGCAGTGCCGCAAACACATAGCGCAGCGCCGTCAGCAACAGCGGCGGCACCTCCTCCACCCCCCAGCTGATGGCCACGAAACTCAGGCCCCAGACAAAGGCAACGGCAAGGGCGAGCAGGATGTGACGGGTAGGCATAGATTACTCCATTGCCGCGCCGTGTGGCGCGCACATCGCTGTCGCGATGCGATCCCCTCATCCGGCGCTCCGCGCCACCTTCTCCCACAAGGGGAGAAGGGAGTCCCCGACTGAGATGCTGCGGTGAACGCCTTCTCCCCCTTGCGGGAGAAGGTGCCCGAAGGGCGGATGAGGGGTGCGGGCGAAGCCCGCTCTTGATCCTCCCCCGCGTGGCGGGGGAGGGGGACCGCCGTAGGCGGTGGAGGGGGCGGCTAAGCTCTCAACCGGCCCTGCTCAAGCCGCCTTCTTTACCAGATCCCGCTCGATCAGCGTCTCGAGGATCTGCACCGTGTTGAGCGCCGCGCCCTTGCGCAGGTTGTCGCTCACCACCCACAGCGCCAGCCCGTTTTCCACCGTCACGTCCTCGCGAATGCGCGAAACATAGGTGTCGTACTCGCCCACCGCCTCGATCGGCGTCGCGTAGCCACCGGCCTCGCGCTTGTCGATCACCGAAATCCCCGGCGCCTCGCGCAGCGCATCGCGCGCCTCGTCGGCGGTGATCGGGTTGACGAACTCGAGGTTCACCGCTTCCGAGTGTCCCACGAACACTGGCACCCGCACGCAGGTCGCCGTCACCTTGATCTTGGGATCGAGGATTTTCTTGGTCTCGGCGACCATCTTCCACTCTTCCTTGGTGTAGCCGTCCTCCATGAACACATCGATATGCGGGATGACGTTGAAGGCGATCTGCTTGGTGAACTTCTTCGGCGTGGGGCTGTCATTGACGAAGATGCCCTTGGTCTGCGCCCACAGCTCGTCGACGCCTTCCTTGCCCGCGCCCGAAACCGACTGGTAGGTCGCCACCACCACGCGCTTGATCTGGGCGAGGTCATGCAGCGGCTTCAGCGCCACCACCAGCTGCGCGGTCGAGCAGTTCGGGTTGGCGATGATATTCTTGCGGTCGTTGCGCGCCATGTACTCGTCGAGCACATGCGCGTTCACTTCCGGCACCACCAGCGGCACGTCGGCGTGGTAGCGCCAGAAGCTCGAATTATCGACCACGATGCAACCGGTCTTGCCGATCTTTTCGCCATACTCCTTGGCGACCGACGAGCCCGCCGACATCAGCGCGAAATCGACGCCGGTGAAATCGAAATTCTCGAGGTTCTGCACCTTGAGCCGCTTGTCGCCGAAGCTGATCTCCTGGCCCTGCGACCGGGCCGAAGCCAGCGCGATCACTTCCGACGCCGGAAACTTGCGCTCGGCGAGGATGTTCAGCATCTCACGCCCGACATTGCCCGTGGCACCAACCACCGCGACGCGATAACCCATTTTGGAAAGTCCTCTTTGCCTCAGGTCCCCCCGCACCGGCGCATCCACGCCCGGCGGCTAACAGCTCCGGCCGCTCCCCGGCGGGAGAGGCCCGGGGATCGGCTCAGGGGGTTTTGGTAGTTTTGGTTGCCGTGGCGAAGCGGGCGGCCGTGGCCACCTTCGTCATCGCACCCAAGTCCCGATCCACGCGCACGCGAAGTATCCTTGCTGAACGGCCCGGCGTTTCTACGCCGAAATCGCAAATAGTCAACGGGCAATAGGACAACTCCTATTTCCCGTCCACCCACCCACCTCCCCCTTGATGGGGGAGGCAAGCGTAGCTTGTGAGCGTCAGCGAACTAGCGCAGCTCGGAGGGGGTGGGGCCACACGAGCCACCCTATCCAGCGCCGCCCACCCGGTGTAATCCCACCCGCATGACCCAACACGACATCATCGTCCTCGGCGCCGGCGCCGCCGGCCTCATGGCCGCCATCGAGGCCGGCAAGCGCGGCCGCAAGGTGCTGGTGCTCGATCACGCCAAGAATGCCGGCGAGAAGATCCGCATCTCCGGCGGCGGCCGCTGCAACTTCACCAACATCAACGCCACCACCAAAGCCGGCCGCGACCGCTTCCTCAGCCAGAACCCGCGTTTCGCCCTCTCGGCGCTGGCCCGTTACACGCCCGACCATTTCATCGCGCTCGTCGACAGCTACTCGATCCCCTTCCACGAAAAGACCCTCGGCCAGCTCTTCTGCGATGGCTCGAGCCAGCAGATCGTCAACCTGCTGCTGAGCGAGCTGCGCAAGGCCGGCGCCACCCTCCGCCTCGAAACCATCATCGAGAACGTCACGCACGCCGATGGCATCTTCACCGTCAACGCCGAGGATGCGAGCTTCACCGCCGGCGCCCTGATCGTCGCCACCGGCGGCAAGTCGATACCGAAAATGGGCGCCACCGGTCTCGCCTACCAGCTCGCCACCCAGTTCGGCCTCGCCGTCACGCCAACCCGCCCTGCCCTCGTCCCCCTCACCTTCGAGCCCCGCATCCTCGAAAAGCTTGCGCCACTCTCCGGCATCGCCGTCGACCCCACCCGCATCTCCGTCGGGAAGCGCAGCTTCGATGAAGCCATGCTCTTCACCCACCGCGGCCTTTCCGGCCCCGCGGTCCTCCAGATTTCGAGCTACTGGCGGGAAGGCGACGCCATCGTCATCGACCTCTTCCCCAATGGCGATCTCGGCGACATCCTGCGCCAAGCGCGTGCCGAAACTCCCAAGAACCACCTCCAGACCGTCCTCTCGAACCACCTGGCGAAGCGCCTCGCCCAGATGTTGGCCGAAGACATCGGCATCACTGGCATGCTCGGCGACATGAGCGACAAGTCATTCCAAAAGATCGAGGACGCGCTCCGCCGCTGGACCATCAAGCCCACCGGCTCGGAAGGCTACCGCACCGCCGAAGTCACCCTGGGCGGCATCGACACCGCCAGCCTCGACTCGACCACGATGGCCGCCCGCACCGTCCCCGGCCTCTACTTCATCGGCGAAGCCGTCGACGTCACCGGCTGGCTCGGCGGCTACAACTTCCAATGGGCCTGGGCCTCCGGCTGGGCTGCGGGGCAAGCGGCGTAGCCGCTCTTGATCCTCCCCCGCACGGCGGGGGAGGGGGACCGGCGAAGCCGGTGGAGGGGGCGGCCACACGCGCCGGCTCAGACAGATACCCCCACCCCTGTCCCCTCCCCGCAAGGGGGAGGGAGACGCTCTAGCAAACGCCGGTGTTGGTGGAACGAAGGCAATCGCCACAGGGTCATCTCCCCCCTTGCGGGGGAGGGATAGGGTGGGGGGGTATCTTCCCGTGCGGGCGCCCGCCTCCTACAACACGAACCCCAAAAACCGCCCCGCCAGCACCGCCGCGCCCCACAGCCCCAGCGACACCCCCGCCAGCACCCGCTTCACGCCGACCCCGCGCACCAGAGCGAACGCCACCGCATTCACCCCGGCGACCCCCACCACCGCCATCTTCACCCAGAACAGCGGCATCGCCGCGTATTCCCTGGCCCGCACGGAAAACAGCGCCAGCCCCGCGACCAGCGCCACGATGAACGCGCCGATCGCGACGCGCCGCATCAACCGCGTGAACGGCTCTTCCGGCAGCGAGCGGAACGCCCCCAGCACCCGAAAATCCATGAACGCCACGCTCGTCACCAGCGCGCCGATGGCGAGGATATGCAGCGCATTCACCACCGGATAGGCAAAAAACGACAGCCTCAGCGCCGCTGCCGGCGCCGATTGCTCGATCGCAAGCAGCAGGGTTTCCAACTAGTTCGGCGCCCGCGCCGGGTAGACGTCGTAGTTGGTCCCGTCGACCACCACGCGCACCGCCTTCATCCGCGTTTCGTTGGCATCGAGCGAGCGGTTGCCGATGGCGGTGATCTCGTCGCCGGGCGCAACCGTCGTCTCGGTGAAGCCGGCCGCCTGGGTCGGGCCCGGCGGCGCCAGTTCCACCCGCCACACCACGCCCTCGACATCGAGGTCGATCGTGGCGTGCGGGTTGCCGACATAGACCGCCTTGACGATCCCGGTCAGCTCGAAGAACCCATCCGCCGTCCACGTCCAGCCATGATGGGCCAGCGCCGCGCTCACGGGTGCGAGCGCCAGCAGCGCGCTCAGTGCCAGAGTCCGAAACCGCATCGTTTCCTCCTCGGTTCTCTCTCCTGGCGCCACCCTAGCCGTTCATCGGCGTGGCAATCCAGCGGCGATTTTCGGGATGGCCGTCACGCTTTTGTTCATCCGCCGTCAATGACCCATTCATCCGATCACGAGGCCTATGGCAGCGCTCCTGCCCTTCCGCTAGGTTCCCGGCACTCTGGAGCGCTTTGACTTTTCCGGTTCGAAAGCGCGACCACTCGAACGGAGGCAGCAATGGCCGAAAAGAAGATCCGCTGGGGCATCCTCAGCACCGCCAATATCGGGCTCAAGAAGGTCACACCGGCGATCCTGAAGTCGCCCTACAGCGAGGTCGTCGCCGTCGCTTCGCGTGATCTCGACAAGGCCAACGCGTACATCGCCGAGCTCGGCCTGACCGGCAAGGCCACTGCCCACGGCTCCTACGAAGCCCTGTTCGCCGACCCCAATGTCGACGCCATCTACAACCCGCTGCCCAATCATCTTCACGTCGAGATGACCCTCGCCGCCGCCCGCGCCGGCAAGCACGTGCTGTGCGAAAAACCCATTGCGCTCAATGCCAGGGAGGCGGAGCAGCTGCGCCAGCTTCCGCCCGGTATCGTGTTCTACGAAGCCTTCATGGTGCGCTTCCACCCGCAATGGGCCCGCGCCCGCGAGATCATCCGCTCGGGCGAGCTGGGCGAGCTGCGCGCCGTGCGTGGCACCTTCACCTACTTCCTCACCGACCCCACCAACGTGCGCAACCAGGTCGATATCGGCGGTGGCGGCATCTACGATATCGGCTGCTACCCGATCACCGCGGCGCGCTACATGTTCGACGCCGAGCCGTTGCGCGCCGTCTCGCTGGTCGATCGCGATCCGGCCCTGAAGACCGACCGCCTCGCCTCCGCCATGCTCGATTTCGGCAATGGCCGCCAGGCGAGCTTCATCTGCTCCACCCAGACCAATCTCGGCCAGTCGTTGGAAATCTTGGGTTCGAAGGGCCGCCTCGAGCTCCTCGTCCCCTTCACCCCCGACGCCGGCAGCGCTACCGCCATTCTCGTCGACCGCGACTACGACGTCAGCGGCAATCTCAGCCGCCGCGAGATCATCGCCCCCTGCGACCAGTATACCGAGCAGGCCAACGCCTTCTGCCGCGCCATCCTCGATAACAAGCCGCTCGAATGGGGCGTCGAAGATGCCATCAAGACCATGCGCGTCATCGACGCCGTCTACGAAAGCGAGAAAACCGGCGCCTGGGCCAAGGTCTGAGGCTACGCCGGCCCTCCGTGGATCCCCCGCCCTTGGGAAGGATCAACGGGGACTGCCCCACGGAGATGCCACTTGCACGGAGTCATTCCCGCGAAGGCGGGAACCTCTGTTTGGGCGCGTGCACTAAAACGGAGATCCCCGCTTTCGCGGGGATGATCCGGCAGGCAATTGCGTCCGAAGCGAGCCCCTTTCCCCTACGAGGAGAGGCCCCAACGAAGCCAGGCAGCCACCTTCTACCTTCTACCTTCTACCTTCTACCTTCTACCTTCTACCTTCTACCTCATGCCCCCACTACCCGCTCCACCAGCATCCGCACTGGCGGCCCGATCTCCTCGCCCGCCCGTGCCTTGCGAAAGATCCCGTACGCGCCGCCGATCAGTACTCGTGCCACCGCCTCGGCGTCTTTCACCCCGCCCTCGCGCAGCACTCGCACCACCGCCGCATCGGCCTCCGCTTCGGCCACGGTCACCTGTGGAGCCGTCAGCAGATCGTGCTCGTTGTAGAGCTCGTCGGCATGCGGCGAACCGGCCATGAACTCGGTCACCGCCGCATATTTTGCCACCAGCGCCGCCGCGATCCGCTCGCTCGTCGTACCCGGGCCGTTGAGCGCGGCGCTGAATTTGCCGTGCAGCTCCACCAACAGGTCGGTGACCAACGCCGAGAACACCGCCGATCTATCCCCGTAATACTTGTAGAGCGTAGGCTTGGCGACGCGCGCCTCCTTGGCGATCGCCTCCATGGTCACTCCGCTCAGGCCGTGCCGCAGCGCCAGCTGCCGTGCCGCCCACAGGATCTCCGCCCGCTTCTCCGCTTCCGCCACATTCGCCTCAAAAAGAATCTCGAGTCCCTATTGAACGAATTGAACGGTACTCGTACATTTCGTTCAATTCTGCTCCAGAGGGACATCCGATGCCTACCACATCCGACCGCGTTCTCGTCACCGGCATTTCCGGTTTTCTCGGCGGCCACGTCGCCCTCGAACTGCTGCGCGCCGGCTACACCGTGCGCGGCTCGGTCCGCAGCCTGAAGAAGGCCGACAAGGTCAGAAAGACGCTCGCCGCCCATGGCGCCGACCTCTCCCGCCTCGAGCTCGTTGAGCTCGACCTCCTCTCCGACGCCGGCTGGCAGGCCGCCGTCGAGGGCGTGCGTTACCTCCAGCACGTCGCTTCGCCCTTCGTCATCGAACAGCCCAGGGACCGCAACGAGCTGATCCGCCCCGCCGTCGAAGGCACCAGCCGCGCGCTGAATGCCGCGCTGGCGGCCGGCATCGAGCGCATCGTCCTCACCTCCTCGATCGCCGCCATCGCCTATGGCCACGAAGCCGAGTCCGACCGCGTCTTCACCGAAGCGGACTGGACCAACCTCGAAAGCCCGAACGTGCCGGCCTACCAGGAGTCCAAGACCCGCGCCGAGCAGGAGGCCTGGCGCATCGTCGAGGCGTTCGGGGCGCGCGAGCGGCTCTCAGTCATCAATCCCGCCGGCATTTTCGGGCCCCTCCTCGACGAGGATCCCGGCACCTCCGGCCAGATCGTCCTGCGCCTCCTCGATGGCTCCATGCCCGGCGCCCCGAAGATGACCATGCCCTCGGTCGATGTCCGCGACGTCGCCGCCGCCCAGGTCGCCGCCATGACCGATCCCGCCGCCGGCGGCCGCCGCTTCATCCTGTCCGATAGCGAGATCACGCTGTTCGAAGCCGCGCAGGCCCTCCGCGCCGGCCTCGACCGGCCCAACCTCAGGACACCGCGCTTCGAACTGCCCAACTGTCTGATCCGCTTCGCCGGCCTGTTCGACCGCCAGATCCGCGACAATGTCGCCGAGCTTGGCCGTCCCAAGCGTCTCGACGGCAGCGCCGGCCGCACCCTGATCGGTCGCCAGACCATCCCCGCCCGCGACGCCGTTCTGGCCACCGCCCATAGTGCCATCGCGCACGGCCTGATAAAGATCTGAAGCGGCGATTTGTCCCCGTCATCACTGGCAGTGCTATCGTGCGCACATCGGAATCGGCACGGAAGACAGATCGGGCGGTAAGAGATAAGGCGGGTGCCCGGTGCCCAAAAAATCACTAGCCCAAACCGAGAGGATCAGCTAACAAGCCGCCGATCGGAGCGGGGCTGTAGCTCAGTTGGGAGAGCGCATCGTTCGCAATGATGAGGTCAGGGGTTCGATTCCCCTCAGCTCCACCATCTCCGATCTTTCCTGACATCCGCCGTCTGGCTCGCATGCTGGGCACAAGGCCGATCTGGCGCCTGCTGGCAACCCGCGCGAACACTTATTCGGCAAAGCGGTAGCCGATGCCGGGCTCGGTTCGGATCAGGCTGGGTCTTGCCGGATCTGCTTCGATCTTGCTGCGCAGCTGGCCCACGAACACACGCAGATACTGGACATCTTCGACATGGGCGGGTCCCCACACGGTCGCGAGCAGCTGCCGGTGCGTCATGACGAGGCCGGCATGCCGGGCCATGTGGGCGAGCAGGTCGTATTCCTTGCGCGTGAGATGCACCGGCTCGCCGTCACGCGTCACCACGCGACGGACGAAGTCGATCCCGAAGCCATCCATCTGAAACGTGCTGGTAGCTACGGTGCCCGGCTCGCGCCGGCGCAAGGCGGTGCGGATACGAGCGAGCAGTTCGCCTATGCCGAAGGGCTTTTCCACGTAGTCGTCGGCGCCGAGATCCAGTGCCTCGATCTTTTCTGCCTCCCGGTCGCGGGCAGAGAGCACGACGATCGGGAGCCTCGACCAGCCGCGGAGGGAGCGGATGACCTCCTTGCCGTCCCGGTCGGGCAACCCCAGGTCGAGCACCATCAGATCGGGCGCGGCTGTGGCGACGAGCCGCTCCGCTTCGGCGGCGGTATGGGCCGCGAGGGGATCATAGCCTGCGGCGGTCAGCGCCGGACCGAGGAACCGATGGATCTGCGGCTCGTCGTCGACAACCAGGATGCGGCCCTCGCTCACGGGCTCGCATCCACGTCGGCCGGCAGGCGAATGTTGAAGCGCGTGCCGCGCCGCCGGGCAGCCGGGCTTTCAGCCTTGATGCTGCCGCCCATCGCTTCGACGAAGCCACGGGCGATGGAGAGCCCGAGGCCCGTGCCGGCCGCGCGACCGTCGCCCTCGGCGCGGCGGTAGAATTTCTCGAAGATGCGTTCGAGATCGCCCGTCGGAATGCCCTTGCCTTGATCGGTCACCGAGATCACCACCTCCCTACCCTCGCGCCGCGCATAAAGCGCCACCGGTCCGCTTGGTCCCCCATACTTGCACGCGTTGTCGATGAGATTGAACAGCACCTGGTTGAGCAGGGCACTGTCGGCACGCGCCATCGGCAGGTCGGCGGCAAGGCTCAGCTCGAACTGGTGGCCCGGGTAGAGCTTGCGAGCCCTCTCGACGGCCACGTTGACGGCATCGGCGACATCGATGCTTTCGCGGCGTGGCCTCAGCGTGCCTGCCTCGATGCGGGTCATGTCGAACAGGTTGGAAACGAAGCGGCCGAGGCGCGACGCCTCATCCTCGATTGAGCCCAGCAGGTCGTCGCGCGTCTCATGATCCATCTTGCCGCCCAGCTCGCGCAGCGTACTCGCCGCACCGGTGATGGTCGCGAGCGGAGTCTTGAGGTCGTGCGACAGGGAGGAGAACAAGGCCGCGTTGAGCTTCTCGCTCTCTTCGAGCGCCGCCGTACGGATATTTTCCTGGGCGAGCCGGGCGCGGTCCATCGCCACTGTTGTCTGCTGCAGCACGCCCGCGATCAGTTGCTCCTCGTGCGCCAGGATCCGTCCGTCAGTCTCCGCCCGGCGGAGGCCAAGCACACCGGTGGCAAGGGCCCCCTGCAGGATCGGCCGGAACTGCCAGGAGATCTGCGGCAGCGTGCCGGTGGCGCGCCCGGCCGGCTCGCGCTTGTCGAAGGCCCAGCGAGCGGCAGTCATGTCAGTGGGGTCGAGCGACAGGTCCGGTGGCCAGATGCTGCCGACGACCAGTTCGGACTGCTCCGGCAGCAGCAGCACCGCGCCCATGCCCGTAGTAGCGTGGAGATGCGCGGTGGTCGCCTCCAGCACGGTATCGAGCCGGGCCGAGCCGGACAGCTTGCGGCTGAACTCGTTCAGCGCCTGGGTGGCCCGTTCTTGCCGTCGCGCCCGTTCCGTCTGCTCGCGCATTCGCCCGGCGAGTTCACCGCCGAGGAGTGCCGCCGCGAGAAACACCGCGAGACCGAACACCTCGTGCGGCAAGGCTATGGAGAACGAGTTGCGCGGCTCGATGAAGAAGAAGTTGTACGCAAGCGAGGAGAGTACCGCCGCGATGACTGCCGAAATCCGGCCGTTGAACACGCCGCATACGATGACCGCCAGCAGGTAAAGCAGCGAGATGTTCTGCAACGGCACGATGGTGGTGAGCGAGATGCCGATGAGGGTAGCGATCACCAGAGCGGCAACGGCGAGGCCGACAGCCTCCGCCCAGCGGCGCAGTGGGCGACTGCTCACGAACGCGCCCACCGTCCTCGCTACCCCCTCGTCCTCCCGATCATCGCCGGACACGACGTGCACGTTGATGTCCCCTGACCGCGCGAGCAACTGGTCCGGTAGCGCCTGCCGCGCCAGCCGGGCGAACAGCGATCGGCGCGGTCGACCCACGACGATCTGAGTAATGTTCTGGCGCCGGGCTATGCGCAAGATCTCGGCCACGAAATCCTCCGCCGTGGCCTGCATTGTGGCGGCCCCCAGCCGCTCGGCAAGACGCATGGTCTCATCGAGTCGCTGTGTTTCCTCCGGTCTGGCGGCAGCATCCGGCTTGCTCAGGGAAACTGCCAGCCAGGGCGCGTTCAGGCCCGAGGCGAGCCGGCTTGCCGTGTGCACGACACGCTGAGACAACGGATCGCCGCCGACCAGGACGAGCAGACGTTCCGCCGTCGCCCAGGGCCCCTCGATGGCATTCTGGCGCAGGAAGTCGACCATCTGATCGTCGACCAGGTCCGCGGTGCGACGCAGGGCGAGCTCGCGCAGCGCGGTGAGGTTGGCGGGCCGGAAGAAGCCCTCGATGGCCCGCTGTGCGTTGTCGGGCAGGTAGACCTTACCCTCCTTGAGCCGTTCGATCAGTTCGGCTGGGGGCAAGTCGACGAGGATCACCTCATCGGCCGACTTGAAGGCGATGTCAGGGACGATTTCCCGGACATCGACCCCTGAAATGCGGGTCACGAGGTCGGAAAGGCTCTCGAGGTGCTGGATGTTGAGCGCCGTCCATACGTCGATGCCAGCGCCGAGCAACTCGGCGATATCCTGAAAGCGCTTGGGATGGCGGCTGCCTTCGGGGTTGGAGTGCGCCATCTCGTCGACAACTGCGATCTGCGGCTTGCGGGCGAGCGCGGCGTCGACATCGAACTCGTCGAGGACGCGCCCGCGATATTCGACCTTGCGGCGCGGCAGGACCTCGAGGCCTTCGAGCAGCGCCGCAGTTTCGGCGCGGCCATGCGTCTCGACCAGCCCAATGACAATGTCGATCCCGGCGGTCTTCAGCCGCCGGGCGCGATTGAGCATGGCGTAGGTCTTGCCCACGCCGGGAGCCGCACCGAGGAAGACGGTAAGCTTGCCACGCCCACCGGCCGTGAGCGCCAATAGGGCATCTGGATCGGGTCTCCGCTCGGTATTGGGCGTGGACATCAGTTCGCCGGGGTTGTCGCGAGCTCGTCCAGCGCCAGGTTGAGCTTCAGCACGTTGACCCTCTCCTCGCCGAGAAGGCCCAGCATCGGGCCCTCTACATGCTGATTGACCAGTGTCGTCACCCGGTCTTCGGACAGACCGCGGGCCTTCGCGACACGAGTGATCTGCAGGCGAGCATAGGTGGGAGAGATGTCAGGATCGAGTCCCGAACCTGACGCTGTCGCCGCGTCGCCAGTGAGCGAAGCGGTGATCCCGGCGGCCTGCAGTCTCGCGACTGTCTCGGCAGTCCGGTCCTTCAGCTTCTGGCTCGTGGGACCGAGGTTTGAGCCCGACGAGGCCATGCCGTCATAGCCGGCGCCGGCAGCCGAAGGGCGCGGCCAGAAGTAGCCGGACTGCGTGAAGCCCTGCCCGATCAGGGCCGAGCCGACTACGGTCCCGTCACGGACGATGAGACTGCCATTAACGGCGGCCGGAAAGACCGACTGGCCGATACCCGTCATCGCCAGTGGATAGGCGAGGCCGAGAAGGAGAGTAAAGAGTGCCATCATGACGATGGCAGGACGAGTATGTTCGAGCATGATCTGCCTCACACCAGATGCAGGGCCGACACGGCGAGATCGACGAGCTTGATGCCGATGAAGGGCACGATCAGGCCGCCGAGGCCGTAGACGAGGAGGTTGCGACGGAGCAACGCTGCGGCGCCTACCGCCTTGTAGGCGACGCCGCGCAACGCCAGCGGGATCAGCGCGACGATGATCAGCGCGTTGAATATGATGGCGCTCAGGATTGCCGACTTCGGCGAGCTCAGCGCCATGATGTTGAGGGCGTTGAGCTGTGGGTAGGTTACCACGAACAGTGCCGGGATGATGGCGAAGTATTTCGCCACATCATTGGCGATCGAGAAGGTGGTCAGCGAACCGCGGGTCATCAGGATCTGCTTGCCGATCTTGACGATCTCGATGAGCTTGGTCGGCGAGGAGTCGAGGTCGACCATGTTGCCTGCCTCGCGCGCCGCCTGCGTGCCGGTCTGCATCGCAACGCCGACATCGGCCTGGGCCAGCGCCGGCGCGTCATTGGTGCCATCGCCGGCCATGGCGATCAGCCTGCCCCCCTTCTGCTCGTTGCGGATATAGTCGAGCTTCTGCTCCGGCGTGGCCTCGGCGAGGAAGGTGTCGACGCCGGCTTCCGACGCGATCGCCGCCGCAGTGATCGGATTGTCGCCGGTGACCATCACCGTCTTGATGCCCATGGCGCGAAGCTCGGCGAAGCGTTGTTTGATGCCAGGCTTGACCACATCCTTGAGATGCACGACGCCAAGCAGCCTGTTGCCCTCGCTCACGGCGAGCGGCGTGCCGCCGGTACGTGCGACGGCATCGACAGCGACAGTGAAGGCCTGCGGCGCCGAGCCGGCGGCTACCTTGGCGAAGCGCAGGACGGCATCGACGGCACCCTTGCGAATGGAGCGACCGCCAAGGTCAATTCCCGAGAGCCGGGTCTCGGCCGTGAATGGGATGGCCGTGCCGCCGATGGTCGCGACGTCCTTTTCGCCCAAGCCAAAGTCGGCCTTGGCGAGAGCCAGGATCGAGCGGCCCTCCGGCGTCTCGTCAGCGAGGCTGGCCAGCAGGGCTGCCTCGGCGAGCTCCTTCTCGCTGACCCCCGGCACGGGTAGGAACTCGGTCGCCATGCGGTTGCCGAAGGTGATCGTGCCGGTCTTGTCGAGCAGGAGTGTGTCGACATCGCCCGCCGCTTCCACGGCGCGACCAGAGGTAGCGATGACATTGAAGCGGATCAGCCTGTCCATGCCGGCGATGCCGATGGCCGACAGCAGGCCACCGATCGTGGTCGGGATCAGCGTCACCAGCAGCGCCGCCAGCACGGTGATGCCGACGACCGTGCCGGAATAGGCGGCCAGCCCCGAGAGCGTCGCCACGGCGATGAGGAAGACCAGCGTCAGGCCCGACAGAAGGATCGAGAGCGCAATCTCGTTCGGCGTCTTCTGGCGCTTGGCACCCTCGATCAGCGCGATCATGCGATCGACGAATGTTTCGCCGGGCATGGTCGATATGCGCACCTTGATCCAGTCCGATAGCACCGTCGTGCCGCCGGTAACTGCCGAACGGTCGCCACCCGACTCGCGGATCACCGGGGCGGACTCACCGGTAATGGCGCTCTCGTTGACCGAGGCGACGCCTTCGATCACTTCACCGTCGCCGGGGATCATGTCGCCGGCCTCGACCAGGACGACATTGCCCACCCGGAGTTCGGTAGCAGGGATGGTGTCGTACGCCGCGCCCTCGCCGGACGTGAGCCGCTTGGCGACGAGCTGAGATTTAGTGCGCCTCAGACTGTCGGCCTGCGCCTTGCCGCGACCTTCCGCTACGGCCTCGGCGAAGGTGGCGAACAGCACCGTGAACCATAGCCAGACGGCGATCTGGCCCGAGAACACGGCTTCGCCGTCGCCGATCACGACGTCGCGGACGAACAGGATCGACACGACCAGCGCCACGATCTCGGTGACGAAGATCACCGGATTGCGCACCATCTGGCGCGGATCGAGCTTTCTGAACGCGCCAGCGAGCGCCGGTCTCAACAGGGCCGGAGCGAGGATGGGGAGGGATTTTGCTTTGGTAGCCATTTCAACTCAGAAGGTCTGGCCGGCGAGCATCAGGAAGTGCTCGACGATGGGGCCGAGGGCGAGCGCGGGGAAGAACTGAAGGCCGCCCATGATGAGGATGATGCCGATCAGCAGGCCGACGAACAGCGGCCGGTCGGTGGGAAAGGTACCTGACGAGGCCGGCACCCGGGTCTTCGCGACGAGCGAGCCCGCCATCGCCATTACCGGCACGACATAGGCGAAGCGACCGAGCAACATGGCGATGCCCAGCGTGGTGTTGAACCAGGGCGTATTAGCCGAGAGCCCGCCGAACGCGGAACCGTTATTGCCGGTCGCCGAGGTGAAGGCATAGAGGATCTCGCTCAACCCATGCGGGCCGGCTGTACCGATCGAGGTCACGGCAAAGGGCAGCACGGCCGAGATGGCGGTGAAGCCCAGGATGGAGAGCGGCAGGACGAGCACCGCCAACATGGCGTATTTCATCTCGCGCGCTTCGATCTTCTTGCCCACGAACTCGGGCGTGCGGCCGACCATCAGGCCGGCGACGAACACGGCGAGGACCGAGAACACCAGGATGCCGTAAAGGCCCGATCCAACGCCGCCCGGCAGGATCTCGCCGAGCTGGATGAGGAACATCGGCACCAGCCCGCCAAGCCCGGTGAACGAACCCAGCATGCCATTGACGCCGCCATTCGACACGCCTGTGGTGACGCCCGCATAGAGAGCCGTGGCGGCCTGGCCGAAGCGGACCTCCTTGCCTTCCATGTTGCCCATGGCGGCGTCGAGCCCGAAGCTGGTGAAGATCGGATTGCCCGCAGTCTCGGCCCAGTAGATGACGCCGATGCCGGTGAACAGCAGGATGCCCATGGTCACCAGGATGGCCCAGCCCTGGCGCCTGTTCCGGACCATATTGCCAAAGCTGTAGACCAGCGCCGCGCTGACCATCAGCATGGCGAAGACATTGATGAAGCTGCTGATGACGTTGGGATTCTCGAACGGATGGGCCGCATTGGCATTAAAGAAGCCGCCGCCATTGGTGCCCAGTTGCTTGATCGCCTCCTGGCTCGCGATCGGCCCCAGCGCCATGGTCTGCTGCGTGCCCTCGAGCGTCGTCGCCGTCACCGAGCCATCGAGCGTCTGCGGCAGGCCGAGCGCCATGAAAGCAATGGTGATGATAACGGCGATGGGCAGCAGCACGTAGAGTATGGCCCGGGTCAGATCGACCCAGAAGTTGCCCACCGTGGTGCCGGCCGAGCGCACGAAGGCGCGGGTCAGCGCCATGGCTAGCGCGATGCCGGTAGCGCCCGAGACGAAGTTCTGCACGGCAAGCCCGGCCATCTGGCTGAGATTGCTCATCGTGGCTTCGCCCGCATAGGACTGCCAGTTGGTGTTGGTGACGAAGCTTGCCGCCGTATTGAAGGCGAGATCCGGCGCGACGCCGGCAAAGCCCAGCGGGTTCAGCGGCAGCAGGTCCTGAAAGCGCAGGATCAGGTAGAGCGACACGAAGCCGGCAATCGAGAAGGCCAGCATGGCGAGCGTGTAGCCAAGCCAGCCCTGCTCCCTGTCGCGATCAACGCCGGAAGTGCCGTAGAAGATGCGCTCGACCGGACGGAGCGCGGGCGTCATGAACGTCCGCTCGCCAGAGAAGACGCGCGCCATGTAGATACCGAGTGGCTTGACCACCAGCGCGACCGCACCGGCCATCAGGCCGATCTGCAGCCATCCCATCAGGGTCATCGAAATTCTCCGCTAGAAGCGCTCGGGTGCGATGAGCGTCACGACCAGGTAGATCGCGAGCCCCGCGACGACGGCGAGACCGAGGACGAGCTCGAACATGGCGTCCTCACAACTTGCCGATGGCGCGAGCGTAAAGCCCGAGCGCGGCGAGCACGCCGACGCCGAGCCCCAGGTAGACGAGATCGAGCATGATTAAAACTCCGACAATGAAACCGTCGGCTATGTCGCGCTCAGCGCATCAGTGTTCGATTGGGAAGACGATCCGGAGGCGTAAGGATTTCATAAGGGACATACTGCAGGTCACGGCCCGTTGACCCACACGCGCAGGTAGGACGCTCCGCTGATGCAGGGGCTCCGCACCGGGACCCCTTATCGGTCGGGCGGTTCTGCTTTCAACATGCGGGTCAGCGAGTTGGTGCGGAACACGAAGTGCTCGGCCAGGGCGCCGAGGGCGTGCAGCAGGATCAGCGGGATGAGAACCAGGCGGCCAAGCTCGTGGAGCTCGGCGCTGAGTTCGAGGCCGGTGAACCAGGCTATGGCGCCGGTCAGCGGCATGGCGAAAAGGAAAGCATACAGAAGGACATGCGCGGCATGGCCGGCAAGATTGACGAGCCAGGGGTTGGTCGCATGCGGGTCCGGGGCGCCGCGCCACAGCCGGATGGCCAGACGGATAGTGGCGAGCGCGAAGATGGTCAGCCCGACAATAATGTGCAGCGCCGCCCCGATTTCGCCGTCGCCTTGCCCACCGTCTGAACGATCCTTGAATGCATCCTGCACGCCTTCGTTGACCGCCAGTTGGAAGATGACCAGCCCCGCTATGGTCCAGTGCAGCACGATCTGCAGCAGTGAATAGCCCCGGGGGGCAGTGCGGGTCGCCATATGCTCTCCGGTGCGGCGTTCTTGCACAGCAACTCCTGCGCTCGCGGGACGTTCCGGCCCCATCGCAATCACGTCGGGGGTTAGTTGGCGCGTCACCCTGCTCGAACGAAATGGCTTCTTCCACTGGCGGCGGGCGTATGCACGCTGCTGGCCGGCTGCGCCTACGAGCAGAGCGCCTTGCATCCGGCAGGACGCGACGCTGAGCACTTGTCCGGACTGACCTGGTTCATGTTCGGCGGGGCGGTGGTGGTGTGGGCCATCGTAATGGGCGTAGCCGTCTATGCCGTGCTAGGCCGTAAGCGCCCCCGTACCGAGAAATTCGCCGACGCTTTCATCCTGGGCGGCGGCGTGGCGTTTCCGACCATCGGTTTGGCGATCTTGCTGATCTACGGGCTGTCGTTGCTCCCCAGCTGGACCTCGGCGGAAGAACCGGCGCTGAGGATCAATGTGCGGGCCGAACAATACTGGTGGCGCTTTAGCTACGAGCTGGCGGATGGCACAACGCTCGAGACCGCAAACGAGCTGCATCTGCCCAATGATGCGACGGCGGAGTTCGCGCTGACCAGCACCGACGTGATCCATTCGTTCTGGATCCCGGCGCTGGGCGGGAAGATGGACGCCATTCCCGGCCGCACGAACGTGTTGCGGCTGACGCCGACCAGGGCCGGAACGTATCGGGGTGTGTGCGCCGAGTTCTGCGGACCATCGCACACGTTCATGGCGTTTCCGGTGGTGGTGCATGACGCCGAAGACTACGCATCCTGGCTCGAGCGCGAGCGTGCACCCGCGGCGAGCGGCGGCGACTTGTTCGTGGCCTCGGGCTGCGGTGCCTGTCACACCGTTCGCGGCGTAACCGAGAACGGCACGGTCGGTCCCGACCTCACGCATTTCGGCAGTCGCACGACCATCGCCGCGGCCACGCTGCCGAGCACGCGGGACAACCTCCTCGCCTGGCTGGCCGATCCGCAGGCCATCAAGCCGGGCGCCGGCATGCCGAGCTTTGCCTCGCTGCCCGAAGCCGATCGCGAGGCACTGGCGGCTTACCTGATGGGGCTCAGATGACAGTCGACGACAAGGCGGCCGAGGTCGAACAACTGGAATGCGTCTGGGCCCGGCCGAAGGGCTGGCACTACTGGTCGGACGTCAACAATTCGACGGTCGGGCTCTGGTACATCGCGACCGCCTTCGCCTTCATGCTGTTCGCCGGCGCGCTGGCGCTGATCATCCGGCTGCAGCTGGCGGTGCCCGACAACACGCTGGTGTCGGCCGAGACCTACAACCAGATGTTCACCCTGCACGGCACGGTGATGATGTTCCTGTTCGCCGTGCCGATCTTCGAGGCAGTGGCGATCCTGATCCTGCCCGCCATGCTGGGTGCGCGCGATCTGCCTTTCCCCCGGCTCTCCGCCTTCGGTTTCTGGTGCTTCCTCATTGGCGGCGTGTTCGTCTCGTCCTCGATTTTCTTCGGTCAGGCGCCCGATGCTGGCTGGTTCATGTACCCGCCACTTTCCACCGAGCAGTCGGGCATCGGCGCCGACATCTGGCTGCTCGGCCTCTCCTTCATCGAAGTGGCCTCCATCGCCGCGGCGGTGGAACTGATCGTCGGCGTACTCAAATGCCGGGCGCCGGGCATGCACATCAATCTCACGCCACTCTACAGCTGGTATGTGCTGATCGTCGGCGCGATGATCCTCTTCGCCTTCCCGCCACTGATCGCCGGCGACCTGTTGTTCGAACTCGAGCGACTGCTGGACTGGCCATTCTTCGACGTGACGCGCGGCGGCGACCCGATACTGTGGCAGCATCTGTTCTGGATCTTCGGCCATCCCGAGGTCTACATCATCTTCCTGCCGGCCATCGCGCTACTGGCGATGATCGTGCCGACCTTCGCGCAGCGGCCGATCGCCGGCTACTCGTGGATCGTGCTTTCGGCGCTCGGCACCGGCTTCCTGAGCTTCGGGCTCTGGGTCCACCACATGTTTACGACGGGACTCCCGTCGATCTCGCTCGGCTTTTTCTCCGCAGCGTCGGAAGCCGTCGCCATTCCCACCGGCATCCAGATCTTCGCCTTCATCGCTACAGTGATGCTGGGCACGGTCATACGTTCAGTACCAATGCTCTACTGCCTCGGAGCCCTCGCCATCTTCATCGTCGGCGGGCTGACCGGCGTGATGGTTGCCGTCGCGCCCTTCGATTTCCAGGCGCACGACACCTACTTCATCGTGGCTCACCTGCACTACACGCTGATCGGCGGCATGCTGTTCCCGGTGATGGCTGGCGTGCAGTACTACTATCCCTTCGCGATGGGGAAGACGCTGTCGCGCAAGCTCGGCATCTGGTCGTTCTGGTTGATGTTCCTGGGCTTCAACACCGCCTTCCTGCCCATGCACCTGACGGGCCTGCTCGGCATGCCGCGGCGCGTGTTCACCTACGGCGCCGACATGGGCTGGAGCTGGCTGAACCTCGTCTCGACCATTGGCGCCTTCGTGCTTGCCGCTGGCTTCCTGATATTCGCATGGGACTGTGTACGGTCCAAGCGCAAGCAGCCGGATGCGCCGCGCAACAGCTGGAATGCCGGAACGCTCGAATGGGCGTCGCCAGTGCCGCCACCAGCCTATGGCATGCGTTCGATCCCAACCGTCGACACGCGTTACCCGCTGTGGGAGCAGGAGGGTTTCCTGGAGACGATGGACGAAGGCAAGGGATTGCTTGCCGACGCCAGGGAGGGAAAGCGCGAGACGCTGGTGACTTCGGTGCTGGATGCACAGCCGCTCCAGGTGCTGCGCGTTGGGGCGCCGACCTGGCTGCCCATGATTGCAGCCTTCGGGCTCGGCGCGGTCTTCATATTCTCGACCTACAAGCTCTGGTGGCCGACGGCGGCCGGCGGCGTGGTTTTTGTCACCGCCGTGCTGTGGTGGTTGTGGACGGGCACCGCGACAATCCCCGAAAAGCAGAGCAAGGATATCGGCCACGGCATCCGCCTGCCGCTCTACATCTCCGGCGTACGCTCGACCGGCTGGTGGGCGATGTTCATCACCATGACCGGCGACCTGACGGCGTTCCTGTCGCTGATCTTCGGCTACTTCTTCTTCTGGACGGTGCACCCGCAGTTCCCACCCGAAGGTATTGAGGGGCCCGGCTGGGTGTGGCCGGCAACGTCGGCAGTGCTGGCCGTTGCAGCCTGGGGGTTGACGCTGGCAGCGCGGCTCCTGAACGCAGCCGAGCGCGTCATCCAGGCCCGCGCGGCGCTGGTTGGCGGATTTCTCGCCGCTGCCGCCTCGACCGCGGCACTGATTGCCGGGCCGGTGACCACCGGGCTCGACCCGACGACCAACGCGTACCCGGCGATTGTGTGGGCGCTCGTGGTGTGGATCGTGCTGCACCTCGCGACCGGCATGCTGATGCAGGGTTACTGCCTCGCCCGGTCGATCTACGGGAAGATGACGCCGCGCTACGACGCGGACCTGTGGAACGTCACGCTCTACTGGCACTTCGCCGGGTTCGGCGCGTTGCTGACTGCAATCGTGATCGGAGGCTTTCCGTTGCTCGCATGACAGGCAGGATGGAGAACGAAGTCCAGCGCGAGACCGGCACGGGCACCGACCTGTGGCGCGTCATCGCCGCGCCCATCGTCTGGGCCCTGCACTTCCTGTTCTGCTATGTCTACGGGGCGATCTACTGCGCCAAGGCGGGGCGTGACGCCTCGCTTGCGGGCCCGACGCTGGTGATCGTGGTCGCCACGGCGGTTGCATTGGCATTGATTGCCGCCTCGACCTTGCACCTTTGGCGAGTACGGGGCCGCAGCCTCACCGACAACGACTTCGAGTTCGAGCACAATACGCCCGAGGAGCGCCATCGCTTCCTCAGCCATGTCGCCCTCATGCTGTGCGTCCTGTCGGCCGTGGCTGTGCTCTATGTGGCGATCCCCATGCTCTACCTCACGAGCTGCCGATGAGTTCGCGCGTAGTGGGCATCGCCGGCGGGCTGGTCCTGCTGTTCGCTTGGGCGGGACCACTCCCAGCTTTGGTACCGCAGAGCTTTGCCGCGCATATGTGGCTGCACATGCTGGTGGTCGGTGTCGCGGTGCCGCTGATTGCGGCCTGGCTGGCGCCGCGGCTCGCCTTCACCTCGGCACTCGTCCTGCCCATCGTCGTCAGCCTTCTGGATTTCGTCGTCGTCTGGGGCTGGCACGCCCCGGCCCTGCACCATGCCTCGCGCAGCCTGCCTTGGGCGCTGGCGCTGGAGCAGGCGAGCTTCTTTGGCATCTCCCTGCTGGTGTGGGTGGTGGCGCTGGGGAGCGGTTCCATCGCCTCCCTCCCCCTTGCGGGGAGGGAACGAGGGTGGGGGTCCATCGGCGATCACCGCGCCACCCCCACCCCCAACCCCTCCCCGCAAGGGGGAGGGGAGCGGACACCGACAGCAATGCAGGGCAACGCCGCGTTGGGCGGGGCCATGACGCTGTTCTTCACCTCGATGCACATGACGCTGCTCGGCGCCTTGCTGGGCCTCGCGCCGCGGCCTCTCTATGCCGGCCACCACGATACTGGCCAGGGATGGCTGGGCCTGTCTCCGCTCGCCGACCAGCAGATGGGCGGAGTGGTGATGCTGGCCATCGGCGGAGTGGTTTACCTGATCGGCGGGCTGGTCCTGATGGCGCGCGTGCTGAGGCGCAGGCCGGCATGAAGAAGTACCGGCCCTTCATCGTCGGCGCCATCGGAGGCGTGATGGCGGCCGCGATTGTGCCCCTGACCGGCCTCCTCGATTACGACGCAAGCCGCGGACAGTGGGACATTACCGACTGGTATTTTGGCACGGCGGCGCAGCAATCGATTACGCTGCGATCGGCCGGTCTCGCTGTTCCCGACCTCGACGATGCACGCGCGGCCGCCCGTGCCGCCGGTCACTACGAACTGGTCTGCGCCAACTGTCATGGCAGCCCCGCCGGCCCTCCGCAGCAGTTCGCCGACGACCTGGTGCCGCGGCCGCCGCGGCTGATGGAGCAGATGGACAACTGGCACCCCGACGCACGGGTATTCTGGACCGTGAAGCACGGTATCAAGCATACCGCGATGCCGGCCTGGCCTGCGCAGATCCGGGATGACGAGGTGTGGGACATGGTCGCGTTCCTCAACCAGATGGCGGCCATGCCCGCGCGGGAATATGCCGAACTGGCGGGCCTGGCGCGCGAGGGTTGCGCCAGCTGCCATGGCGAAAACGGCGAGGGCACGGCTGCTGCTCCGCGGCTCAACATCCAGTCCCCAAATTATCTCGCGGCCTCGCTGACCGCCTATCGGGACGGATCACGCCCCAGCGGCCCAATGATGACGGCCGCTGCTCGGTTGAGCGATGCCGAGATTGCCGAGCTGTCGGCCCATTTCGGGCAGCGCGTGGTGGTTGAAGCCGCGGGAGCCGGACCGGGCGCCGAGATCGCAGCACGCGGCCTGCCGGATCGCGACATTGCCGCCTGCGACTCCTGCCATGGTGGGGCGCGGGCCGAGTATCCTCGCCTCATGGGACAGGAGCGACACTACTTGGTCCGGCAGCTGAAGTTGTTCAACGAACACGGCGCTGAACGCGGCGGCGCCCACGCCGAGATCATGGCCCAGGCGCTGCGGGTGCTGCCGGGCATGGAAGGAGGTCCGCTGACGCACGAGGAAATCGAGGCGCTGGCGGACCACTACGGCGGGGCGACTGACTGATGGAGATCTCCCGCTCCCGGCCTCATGGGGAAGTGTTCAGCTTGGACTGCGTATCGGAGAGGCCATTCTGCGCGGAGTCATTCCCGCGAAAGCGGGAATCTCTGTTTGCGGTGGATGCCATCAAACGGAGGTCCCCGCTTCCGCGGGGATGACCCGGTGGGCAATTGCATCCGAAGGACCACTCCCCCGAACGGGAGGTAGACTCGGGCCGTCTCGGCCTCATTCCGGCAGCGCGTAAGCGATGAAGTAATCGCCGATTGGCGTCTGCATGAATTGGTGCCCGCCCGCATTGATGACCAGGAACTGCCGCCCCTCGGCTTCGTACACCATCGGACCGGCCTGGCCACCGGCGGGCAACTCGTCGGTCCAGATCGTCTCCCCGCCATCGATGTCGATGGCGCGGATCAGATCGTCGGTGGCCGAGGCGATGAAGATCAATCCGCTGGCCGTTACGACCGAGCCCCCGTTGTTCGGCGTCCCGATGTCGAAGGGCAGCATCGAAGGAATGCCGAACGGACCGTTCTTGCGGGCGGTGCCGAAAGGCCGGTCCCACAGGACCTGCTTCGTGTTGAGATCGATGGCCGCAATGCCCCCATACGGCGGCTCCTTGCACAGCATGCCGGTCAGCGGCACACGCCAGCCGGCATTCACATGGATGCCGAAGGGCGTCTCGGCCTGCGGGCTGATCCCGGTGCCCTGCGGGTTATTGGCATAGCCAGGATCGCCGCGCGGGACGATGCCGATGCGGTCGACCTCCTCGCGCGGGACGAGTCGGTTGTAGTTCGGTGTGTCGTTATAGTTCGTGACGAGGATGTTGCGCTGCGTGTCGACGGCGACACCGCCCCAGTCCACGCCGCCATTATAGCCGGGGTACTGGATCCAGTACGTGTCCGTGGTCGGCGGGGTATAGCGTCCCTCGTAGCTCGCCTCGTGGAACTGGATGCGGCAGAACAGCTGGTCGAGCGGGGTGATCCCCCACATGTTCGCCTCGGTCAGATCGGCCTTCAGCAGGTTGGGGAAGTCGGTGACGAAGGGCTGCGTCGGCGACAGCCGCTCCGGCTCGACGCCGCCCTGCGGCACAGGCCGTTCCTCTACGTTGACCAGCAGTTCGCCGGTAGCGCGGTTGAAGACGTAGAACTCGGCCTGCTTGGTGGGCAGCAGCAGGGCCGGAACCGGACCATCGGCGGTGGGATAGTCGAGCAGCGTGCCCTGCGAGCCGAGGTCATAGTCCCAGACATCGTAGTGCACGGTCTGGTAGGACCACCGCACCGTGCCGTTGGTGACGTCGAGTGCGACCAAGGCGGTAGAGAACTGGTTCTCCTCGGCGCTGCGGTCGCCGCCCCAGTAGTCGACGGCGGAGTTACCCATCGGCAGGTAGACGAGGCCGAGCGCGTTGTCGCCGGTCGCGATGGTCCACATGTTAGGCGTACCGGGAGTGTAGATTTCGCCTTCGGGCAGCGGCCCGGTCTGGCCCGGACGGCCCAGATCCCAGGCCCAGAGCAGTTCGCCGGTCAGCACGTCCCAGCCGCGCACGACGCCCGAGGGCGCTTCGCGGGTCTGCCCGTCGCTCACCTGGCTGGCGGTGACGACGACGTTGCGCACGATGGTCGGCGGCGAGGTGGGCGAGTAAAAGCCCGGCGCCGTGTCGCCGATCCCGTCGAGCAGGTTGACGATGCCGCCATTGCCGAAATCGCCGCAGAGCTGGCCGGTTTCGACGTCCAGCGCGATGAGGCGGGCATCCAGCGTGTTCATGACCACGCGCTCGGCGCAGAGGTCGGTCGCAGCCGCGGCGGTATTCTCGTAATAGGCGAGGCCGCGGCAGGTAGCGTTGTAGCCGATGGCGTCGGTCGAGACCTGCGGATCGTAGGTCCAGAACTCCTTGCCGCTCGCGGCATCGAGCGCCGACACCTTGTTCAGCGCCGAGCAGACGAACAGCCGATCCCCCACCTTGATCGGGGTGTTCTGGTTGCCGAACTTCTCGTTGCCTTCGGGCAGGTCCCCGGTGCGGAACTCCCAGACCTTTTCGAGCTGGGTCACGTTCGCCTTGGTGATCTGGCCGAGCGGCGAATAGCGGGTGGCGAAGTTGGAGCCACCGTAAGCGGGCCAATCGGCGCCGATCTCGGGCATGGGGAAGGTGTCGCCGGGCGGCGTCGCGGGCCCGGCCGCCGGCTGTTCGGCGGGCGTGCCCGGCGTCGCCTCCTGCGCCACGAGCTCGCGATCCAGGCTGTTGAGTGTGAAGCCGAGGGCACACGCTCCAGCCAGACCCGCCACGCTGGCGGCGACGGCGTTCCGCTGGAATCGGGGCCCGCTCCGCAAACCAGGCAGACAGGCCAGGAAGAGGAGGAGCACCACGAACGGCGTGAAGATGCGCGGGATTTGCGCCCAGCCGTTGAGGCCGGATTCCCACAGCGCCCAGGCGACTGTGACTGCAAACAGCACCAGGTAAATCCAGACGGCGAGGCGCGAGCGGCGGAACAGGAAGATGGCCGTGGCAAGCAGGCTCAACCCGGCCAAGCCATAATACCAGGAGCCACCCAGCATGATGAGGTAGGCGCCGCCCCCGATGAGCGCCAATCCAGCCAGCGCTACGATGGTGGCAAATGCCATGATCAGCCAGAAGCCCATTCCCCCTTCGTTGCTTCCGGCCATGTCGATCCTCGCACCTGTTCTTGCTATGTCGCGAACGTGGGGAGGGTGGAGTCGTTCCGACTAGCCGCCGGTATCGCGGGTGCGGCAAATTGGAGCGCATCGCTCGTTCTGAAGCGGCCAGCGCGTCAAACGCCGATCAGGCCGGCTTGGGGAAAACGATGGTGAAGCGCGCACCACCCGAGGCTGAACGGCCCACCGCGATGCTCGCTCCGTGCCGACGGACGATCGAATCGACGAGACTGAGGCCGAGCCCGGCACCATCCGACGACGGAGTGGAGTGATGAAACGGCTCGAAGATCTTCGCTTCTTCGCCGCTCGGGATGCCGGGCCCATCGTCGCTGACCTCGATCATACGGCTCTCCCGTACGGTGATGACGATCCGCCCACGATTGCCGGCGTAGCTGATCGCATTGCGAACGAGGTTGGCCACCGCCCGATAGAGGCTGCCCGGATCCGCGGCGACCATTACCGGCACATCGGGAGCATCGAGCTCCAATCCATACCCGGCGGCGATCGCCAGTGGGGCAAGGTCGCCGACGACTGCCGCTCCGAGCTCGACGAGGTCGACCGGAATGAGCACCGGCTCGGCCAGCGTGAGGCGTTGGACATCGAGCAGCTGGTTGGTCAGCTCTCCCAGCCTGCTCACGTCCGCGAGCAGGCGCTGGCGCTCTTTGAACGGCTCGGCCGTTTCGATACGAGCCAGCAGGACGGCGATGGGCGTGCGCAACTCGTGCGCTGCATCCGCAAGGAAGCGCTCGCGGCGCGAATGGGCTTCGTCGAGCCGTTCCAGCGCTTCGTTGACCGCGTGCACCAGCGTCAGCACCTCCGCCGGCAGGTCGCCCTCGGGGATGCGGATCCCACGCTGGTTGACATCGATGCTGGCCGCCGCCGCCGAGGCGGCGCTCAGCCCGCGCATCTCGAGCCTGATGAAGCGTGGGATGGCGATCGCGCTGGCGATGGCGAGCACGATGAAGGTGGCGATCATCAGCGTCAGGGTCAGCCCCTGGATGATCTCCGGCACGCCCAGCGTGGGACCACCGCCCAGCGCGATCTTCACGGTGCCGCCGGGTAAATCGACCGTGCGGACGAGCATGGTGGGGCTCGTGTCGGGACCGTCGGTCGAGAGCTCCATCATCACCTGCAGGGAAACGATGTCGTTCAACCCGTTGCGAATGGCTTCGGCTTCCTCGGGTAGTGGGCCGAGGCTGACCATCGAACTGCCGTCGGTCGGGACGGCCATGAACCAGAATGCAGGATAGTCCGCGGCCAGCTTTTCAAGCGCGGCCGACGGTGTCAGGGTCAGTTGACCGCCCTCGATGCTCAACGAGCCCTCGATCACCGGCACGACCGAGGGATTGGGGGGATGGACATTACGCGCGCCCGAGGCGATGGGCAGCACGAAGACCGGCAACAGCACGAGGCCGAAGAACAGCCCCAGCGTGATCAGCTGGACCCGGATCATGCGGCGGGTCAGCCTGTGCGCCAGGGGGCGGGTGGCGGGAGCGATCACCTTGTGGCTTTCAGCAGGTAGCCGACGCCCCGCACCGGATGAATCTCGACCTGCGCCCCCGCATCGGCGAGCTTACGGCGCAAGCGTGAGATGTTGGCATCGAGCGAGTTGGACTGAATCTCGTCGTCGGCGCCGTAGACGCTGGCCTCGAGCGTCGTGCGCCGCACCGTCTGGCCGGTGCGGCGAACCAGCGTCTCGAGCACGAGATACTCGCGTCGTGGCAAATCCAGGATAGTGCCGTTCACCTGGATGATGCCTCGCGTGATGTCGAACTCCATATTGGCGACCGTGACCGCCTCGGTCTGCACGTTGGCGGGGCGGCGCAGCAGCGCGCGGATGCGGGCGATCAACTCCTCGATCAGGAAGGGTTTGGCGAGATAGTCGTCCGCACCCTTGTCGAGGCCATGGATGCGATCCGTCGGCTTGCCCAGCGCCGAGATCACGATGACCGGCAGTCCGGGTCGACGCTTTCGGATCAGCGCGAGCAGGGAAATGCCGTCACCGTCGGACAACTGTCGGTCAAGCAGGGCCACGTCGTGCTCGATGAGGGCCACGGCCTCTTCGGCCACCTCGAGCGTTGCAGCGTGATCCACCACATAGCCCTGCTTCTCCAGCGCGCCGCGCAGCATGGAGGCCAGTTCGGGCTCGTCCTCGACCAGCAAAATCCTCATGGCGCCTCCATGCCATGCCACGCGGCCACGAGGCAACGGCATGGCGGCCCTGCGCCAGAGCCGGCATGCCCGCAATGTTCGCGCAATGTTGGTCCCGTCATAGGCTGTGCTTTGCTCGCCAAAGGCACGCAAACCCATTCTCGACAGGACCGTTCCGATGGATCAGCCCGCACCACAGACCAGTGCCGTGAAGCCCGAATGGGCGATGACCCGCAAGGAACAGGAGCGTGAGGCGTTGCGCGCAGCCGGCATCAAGCCGCGCCGTTTCCCGTGGCCGATCGTGATCGGCGTTGTGGTGCTGGGCGCCATCGGCGCCTTCGTCCTGCCGTCCCTGCTGGCACCGCCGCCGGCAGAGCTCCCTGCTCCGGTGACTGCAACACCGGTGACCAAGCAGATACTGAGCATCGACGTGGCAACGGCCGAGCCGCAGACGCTGTCCGAGATATTGAAGGCCACGGGCTCACTGGCGCCTCGGCGACTGGTGTCCATGACCTCCCAGGTCAACGGCACCGTCGAGGACGTGCCGGTGCGCGTCGGCGACCAGGTAAAGGCCGGCGACCTGCTGGTGCAGGTCGATGTCGAGAGCTCCACCATCCAGCTGACCCAGCAGCGTGCCACCGCGGCCGCAACGCGGGCCCAGCTGGCGCAGGCGGAAAGCCAGCTCGAGCGCAGCCTGGGGCTGGCCGAGCGCGGCCTGACACCCGACGCCACCATTGAATCGGAGCGGTCGAGCATCGAGGCGCTCAAGGCCAATCTCGAAGCGCTCGAGGCGGGCGTCGCCTCGGCCGAGATCATGATCCGCAACGCCACGGTCGTCGCTCCCTACGACGGCGTCGTTTCTGCCCGCAGTATCGAGCCTGGCCAGGTGGTCACCGCCGGTGCCGCCCTGGTGCAGATCGTCGACCTGTCCTCGATGGAGCTGACGGCCTTCGTCCCCGTCAGCGCCAGCCCGCGCATCCAGCCGGGCCAGAAGGTATCCCTCTCGGTGGAAGGACTGCCGAGTACCTTCGAGGGTGTCGTGGACGGTATCAGCCCTGTCGCTGTCGAAGGCACCCGCACAGTGCCGGTGCTGGTCAGCGTTGCCAACCCCGACGGCGTATTGCGCGGTGGCATGTTCGCTACCGCCCAGATCGTCGTCGAGCAGAAGGAAAACGCCTTTGCGGTGCCCACCGCCGCCATGCGCCATGACGCCGAGGGCGACCATGTGCTGGTGATTGCCGACGGCACGCTGGAGCGCCGCGCCGTGGATGTAGTGCGCACGTGGAATGCGGGCGCCAGCACCGAGCTTTCCACTGGCCTCGAGGCCGGCACCACCTTCGTCTCGGGCAGGCTCGATGACCTGCAGCCGGGCATGCCGGTCACCGTGCTGGAGAACTGATCGATGTTTCTGACCAAGATCTCCGTCCGGCATCCGGTCTTCGCCACCATGATCATGGTGGCGCTGCTGGTATTCGGCATCTACTCCTATTCTCGCCTGCCTATCGAGCAGATGCCCAATATCGACCTGCCGGTGGTGGCGGTCGTGGTGAGCTACCCCGGCGCCTCGGCCCAGTCGGTCGAGAATGACGTGATCAAGCCGATCGAGGACGCCGTCGCCTCGATCAGCGGCATCGACACGCTGCAGTCCATCGCCCAGCAGAACGCCGCCATGGTCATCATGCTGTTCGACATGGAGGTGAAGTCCACCGAGGCGGTGCAGGAGGTTCGCGACAAGATCTCCCCTATCGAGGCCGACTTGCCCGACAATGCGGGCAAGCCGCAGATTCTGCGCTTCGATCCCAATGCATTGCCGATCCTGTCGCTGGCCATCCGCTCCGACGCCCTGTCGTCGCGTGAGCTGACCCAGCTCGCCGAGGACGTGCTGGTCGACCGGCTGCGCAACATCTCCGGCGTCGGCAGCGCCGACCTCGTGGGCGGCGTGCCCGCCCAGATCGACGTCTTGGTCGACCCGGACCGCCTCGATGCCTTCGGCGTCAGCATGGCCGAGGTCATGACGGCCATCGGACAGAACAATGTCGACATGCCGGCGGGCACCATCACCGAAGGCGCCGTCACACGCGCCATCCAGGTCGAGGGCCGGCTCGAGGATATCGAGGATTTCCGCAACATCATCGTCGCCCGCACCGGCGGACAGGCGGTGCGGCTGGGCGATGTCGCCACCATCACGCAGGGCCAGGGCGACGAGGAAAGCCTTGCCTTCGTCAATGGCGAGCGGGCGCTGGCCATCAACATCATCAAGGTGCAGGGCGCCAACACGGTAGGCGTGGCCGAGGCCGTGCTGCATGAAATCGAGGCGCTGAAAGAGCGCGAGCTTCCTGAAAGCGTAAGCATCGAGGTCGTGGCCAACAATGCCGAGCCGGTCGAGCAGTCCTTCCACACCGTGCAGAACATGATCGTCGAGGGCGCGGCGCTCGCCGTCCTGATCGTGTTCCTGTTCCTCAACTCCTGGCGTTCGACCGTCATCACCGCCCTGACGCTGCCGATCTCGATCATCGGCACGATGACGGTGCTGTTCGCGCTGGGCTTCTCGCTCAACATGATGACGCTGATGGCGCTGTCGCTGTCGGTGGGTATCCTCATCGACGACGCCATCGTAGTGCGCGAGAACATCATGCGGCACCTGCACATGGGCAAGAACCACGTGCAGGCGGCGCTCGACGGCACCAACGAGATCGGCCTCGCCGTGCTGGCGACGACGCTCTCCATCGTCGCCGTGTTCCTGCCCGTGGCCTTCATGGAAGGCATCATGGGCCGGTTCTTCCTGCAGTTCGGCGTCACCGTGTCGGTGGCGGTGCTGATCTCATTGTTCGTGGCCTTCACGCTCGATCCGATGATGTCGTCGGTCTGGTACGATCCCGATTCCGAGCCGGGCGCCAGGCGCGGTCCGATCGGCCGGGCCGTAGCGAAGTTCGACCACTTCTTCGAGTGGCTCTCGGCCGGCTACCGCGCCATGCTGCGCTGGTGCCTGAAGCACCGGGTCACGACGCTGGCCGTGGCCGTGACGATGTTCTTCGGCAGCTTCTTGCTGGTGCCGATGGTCGGCTTCGAAGTGCAGCCGGCTGTCGACAATTCCGAGTTCAACGTCGAGATCGAGACCCCGCAGGGCTCCTCGCTCGACTATACCGGCGCCAAGATCCGGCAGGTCGAAGCGCTGCTGCGCACCATGCCCGAGGTCGAGCGCACCTACGCCACCATCGGTGGCAGCACCGGCGCTTCGAGCGTGAACGCCGGCACCATCGTGGTGGCCCTGGTGCCGCCCGGCGAGCGCGAGCTGATGCCGCATGAGATGACCGGCCAGGTGCGTGAGCTTCTCGCTCAGATTCCTGGGGTCAAGACCATGGTGGGTGTGTCGAGCGGTTTCGGCGGACTGACCAAGCCGGTCCAGATCGTCGCCTATGGCGAGGCCATGGGCACGCTCACCTCGATCACCGATCAGCTGGCAGCCAGAATGGCCGAGATTCCCGGCCTCACCGATATCGAGACGTCGCTGCAGGCGGCGCAGCCGGTGGTGGGCATCCGCGTCAACCGCGACCTTGCCAGCGAGGCGGGCGTGTCGCTGCAGCAGATCGGCGCCGTACTGCAGCCGATGATGAGCGGCGAAGAGGTCAGCGAATGGACCTCGCCGGAGGAAGACACCTACAAGCTGGTCGTCCGGCTACCCGAAGATCAGCGCGACAATGTCGAGCTGCTGACCAACCTGCCGATCGCCCGGTCGAACGCGTCGGTAGTCCGGCTGGGCGATATCGCGACTGTCGAGATGTCGACCGGCCCGGCCCAGATCGACCGCCAGGATCGCACGCGCCAGGTGACTGTCGAGGCCAATATCTCGGGCACCAATATCGGCGACGTGATGCCCGCCATCCAGGCGGCGATCGACGAGATCGAGCTGCCGGCCGGCTACCGGTTCAGCTTCGGCGGCGATGCCGAGCAGCTGGCCGAGATCGGCGGCGCGGCCGGCACGGCGCTGCTGCTGGCCATCATCTTCATCTACCTGGTGCTGGCCAGCCAGTTCGGCAGCTTCATCCAGCCCATCGCCATCATGGCGGCGCTGCCGCTGTCCCTGATCGGTGTGCTGATCGGCCTCCTCATCGGCGGCTCGACGCTCAACATGATGTCGATGATCGGCTTCATCATGCTGATGGGCCTGGTGGTAAAGAACGCCATCCTGCTCGTCGACAACGCCAACCAGCACGTCCGCGAGGGCTGGAACCTCTACGAGGCACTGGTCGAGGCCGGCGGCACGCGTTTCCGCCCGATCGTCATGACGACGCTCGCCATGGTGTTCGGCATGCTGCCGCTTGCCCTGAGTCTCCATGAAGGCTCATCGCAGAACGCCCCGATGGCGCATGCGGTGATCGGTGGCCTCATCAGCTCGACCCTGCTGACTCTGGTCGTGGTGCCGGTGATGCTGACCTATGTCGACGGCTTCGGCCGGATGATGAAGCGGCTGCTCGGCGGCAGGAAGCCGGCGCACCACAGCAGCGCCGATACGCTCGTACATCACCAGTCGCAATGACGGGGGCGCACCGCCAGAAACTGAGCTTTGTCTGTCTTGCCCTGCTCGCCGAACAGCCGGCGAGCGGATACGACATTCGTCGCGCTATCCGCTCGGGCGAACTGCGCCACTATGTGGGACACGGTCAGGCAACGATCTATGCCGTGCTCAAGGATCTGGAAGAGCGAGGACTCGTCGGCTCGACGAGACGTGCCGTCGCCGGGCGGCCGGACCAGAACGTCTTCCACCTGCTGCCGAAAACGCGCGACATGATCACCGCCGATGCGATCGCTCGCGACGATTTCGGCGCAATCCCGATCCTGCTCCGCTTCCGCGATCTCGTAGCGCTTGATGAGATCGTTGCCGTCGTACGCTACCAGCTCTCCTCCGCCGAGAGCGAACCGACACCGGCACTGGCCTCCTGCAGGGCCGGCGACAGCATCAGCCAATGGCAACACGATACCATCGCCAGTTTCCGGCGACTGCGTACCACCGCGCTTGCCGAACTCCTGAACCTGTTGTCGCAGGCACGCGAGCGCGCCTAACCTAAGCCACCACCTTCTCACTCTCGCGGAACGCCATCTCCTCGGCCAGCAGCGCCTTGGCCGCGTCGCTGATGCGGGCCAGCAGCGCCGGGTCGGTGATCGGGTCGAGAAAGGGCAGCAGCGGGCCGGTTTCGGCGATGCCGGCGGCTGCGACCGCCGCATGCAGCACGCGTAGCGGCGAGTACTGGTCGCGCAAGTCCTCGAGCGGCAGGAACTTCTGCCGCAGCGCCTCGGCCTTGGCGACATCGCCGGCCTTCAGCGCCTTGAGCATCGCCTGCGACAGCCCCGGCGCGATGCACACCGACCCCGATGTGAACCCGTTGAGCCCAGTGACCGACAGATGCGCCACGGCCGGCCGCTCGCCCATGCCGGACACCACGAGCTTGCGCTCCACGCGGCCGAGCAGGTCGTCGAGATACGGATCCTTGGTCGGATCGGCGAGCGTGATGGCATATTTGACGGCGCACACAGCGCCGTCCTTCACCAACCCGGCGAGGTCGGCCGGCGTGATGAACTTGCTGTCCTTGATATAGGCGATCAGCGGTCGCCCGAAGCGCTCGGCCAACCGGCGGACGCCGATCGCGACGCCCGCCGAAGTCGCCGGAAACACCAGCGGCAGCAGCATGGCGGTGGGCAGCGCGCTCTCCTTGAGGATCGCCAGCTGGTCTTCCGCCTTGCCGTAGTCCGGCCCCACCGACGGCACGATCCAGCTGCCCTTCGGTGCAACCTCGTCGAGCTGTTCGATCAGCGTTCCGAACTCGCGCACCCCCATATTGTAGAGGTTGGCATTGCCGCCATAGAGCGCCGTCGTCACGCCCCCGGCCTTCAGGTGGGCGAGGATCTGGCGGTTACCCTCCTTGTCGAGCGTGTAGTCGGAACGGCGCGCCAGCGGTGGCACCGAGATGACGGAGCCGGCGAGCAGGTCGGGGGTGAAGGCCGTGGTGGTCATGGTCGTTTCTTCAACTGGTCCGATGCAGGCTCGAGCGCCGCATGCGGGTCTGGAAATAGGGAGCCTCGCCGATCGTCCCCGGCTCGTAGTGGTCAGCGCCGGAATCGACGATGATGTTCATCTTGCTGGGGTATTTTGCGACTTCGTCCTCGACGATGTCGACCCCCAGCCCCGGCACGTCGGGCACCAGCAGATGCCCTTCGACCAGCGTCGGTGTGGGCGTGATCACCGTGTTGCGGCCGGCCCAGTCCAGCTCCAGCTTTTCGAGCAGCAGCGCGTTGGGGATCGTCGCCATCACGTGCAGCGCGGCGAACTCTGCCACCGGCCCGAGCGAGCCCGAGTGCGGCGCCATGGTGATGTAATGCGCCTCCGCCATCGCGGCCATCTTGCGCATCTGGGTGATGCCGCCGGCGCGGCCGGTATCGGGCTGGATCACATCGACCAGCTCGTGCTCGACATAGGGTCGGATGCCCCAGATCGTCGACACGCGTTCGCCCGCCGCGATCGGGATATCCACCGAGTCCCGCACCCGCGCCAGAGCGTCGAGGTTTTCCGGCGCCACCGGGTCCTCGTAGAACAGCAGGTCCGCCCCCTCGAGCTCACGCCCGACCGCGATGGCATCGGCGGTGGTGAACCACGGCGGGCCATGCGCATCGACCATCAGGTCGATATCTGGCCCCACATGCGAGCGCAGGTCGAACACCGCCTCGACATCCTTGTAGGTGACGACACCCGCCTTCAGCCCCTTGTAGCCGAGCGCCAGCAGCTGGTCGGCGCGCTCGCGCGTCTTGGCGTGGCCATAGACCGGGATCCTGTCGCGGAAGCGGCCGCCGAGCAGGTTCCACACTGGCTGGCCCAGAGCCTTGCCCTTGATATCCCACAGCGCCATCTCGATGCCGGTCATGGCGCCACCGCCCACCGTGCCGAGCAGGCCGTGGCCCATGGTGGCGGTGTGCATCTTGTTCCATAAGAGGTCGATATTGCCGGGATCCTGCCCGACAAGCAGATTGGAGAGATCCTTGACCGCCCCCTCGATCACCTTGGGCCAGCCCGAGCACTCGCCCACGCCGTAAATCCCCGCGTCGGTCATCACCTTGACGAACAGCCAGTTGCGCGAGCCGCGAAAGTCGCCCTTCGTCCCGCCGATGGCGTCGTCGGTAACGACATTCGCCAGCGGGCCACCAACCTGCATCAGGTAGGTCCTGATCTCCGTAATCTTCACCTGCCGTAGTCCTCCTAGTTGGCTTCGCGATACCGCAACCGTTCGCGGGTGCCGCGCTGGCTGGGATCAGCCACCGGCACCGCTGACAGCAGGGCGCGCGTGTAATCGTGCTGGGGTTGGGTGCAGACGGTTTCCGTGTCGCCCATCTCGACAACCCGTCCGCGATACATCACCGCGATCCGGTCGCAGAAATAGCGGATCACCGAGATGTCGTGGCTGATCAGGATGAAGCTCAGCTGCAGCCGCTCTTGCAGGTCGAGCAGCAGATCGAGGATCTGCGTCCGCAGGCTCACATCCAGCGCCGAGGTCGCCTCATCGGCGATGATCACCCGCGGGTTGGGTGCGATAGCCCGCGCGATGGAGATGCGCTGCCGCTGCCCGCCCGAGAACGCATGCGGATAGCGCGTCGCTGCCGATGCCGGCAGGCCGACAAGGTCGAGCAGCTCGTTCACCCGCCGACCAACTTCCGGGCCGCGCATCAGATTACTGGCCACCAACGGCTCTGCGATGATCTCGCCCACGGTCATGCGCGGATTGAGCGAGGCGAACGGGTCCTGGAACACCATGCGGATATCGCGCCAGGGCTGCTTCAGCTGGCTGTCGCGCAGCGGCCCCAGGTCGATGGTGTTGCCGTCCTTGCCCTTGTAGAGGATCTCGCCCGAGGTGATCGAATAGACCCGCTGCAGGCAGCGCCCGAGCGTCGTCTTGCCCGAACCGCTCTCGCCGACGATGCCGAGATTTTCTCCCGCCCTGAGTTCGAGCTCGGCGTCGTTGACCGCAACGAGGATATCCTTCTTCAGCCCAAGGAAGCCCTTGGGCAGCGGGAACTCCTTGCGCACCTTATTGGACACCAGCAGCGGCTCGCCGATACCACGCTCGGCCCGCATCTGCAGCCGCCGCTCTGACGGCCTGTCGAGCTCGCGCACCGCCTGCAGCAGCCGCTGGGTATAAGCATGCTGCGGCGCGTCGAAGATCTGGTGCACGCTGCCGCTTTCGACCACCTTGCCGTAGCGCATCACCGCGATGTCGTCGGCAATCTCGGCAACCACGCCCATATCGTGGGTGATGAACAGCACCGCCATGTCGCTCGAGGCCTGCAGCGATTTGATCAGCGCCAGGATCTCGGCCTGGATGGTCACATCGAGCGCCGTGGTCGGCTCGTCGGCGATCAGCACATAGGGGTTGCAGGCGAGTGCCATGGCGATCATGGCGCGCTGCCGCATGCCGCCGGAGTACTCGAACGGATAGCGGTCGATCGCCTGCTCGGGCTTTGAAATCTCCACCTTGCGCAGCAATTCGAGCGTACGGTCACGCGCCTCCTTCTTCGAGACATTCTCGTGCACGCGGATCACTTCGCCGACCTGGTCGCCGATCCGGTGCACCGGCGACAGCGAGCTCATCGGCTCCTGGAAGATCATCGCAATGTCGCGTCCGCGAATATCGCGGATAGTCTGCGAGCGCGGATCGAGCCGCACCAGGTCGATGGGTCCGTGCACGGTGTTGCCGCGGCTGTCGCGGTGCTTGTTGAGAATGATCTCGCCGGCCGCGATCCGGCCCGGCTTCTCGACGATCTGCAGGATCGAGCGCGCCATCACGCTCTTGCCCGATCCGCTTTCGCCCACCACGCACAAGGTCTTGCCGGCCTGCAGCGACAGGCTGACATCGTCGACGGCACGGAAGGCACCCTGCCGGCTCTCGAACTGCGTGACGAGGTTCCTGACCTCAAGCAGCGGTGCTTTGTCGTCGGCCATGTCAGCGACCCTCGTTGGCATAGGGGTCGGCGGCATCGCGAAGACCATCGCCGAGGAAGTTGAGGGCCAGCACGGCAAGGCACACCGCCCCGCCGGGGATGAACAGCCACGGCGCCTGCGCGATCGAGCGAACGTTCTGCGCCTCTTTCAGCAGCACGCCCCACGAGATGGTCGGCGGCATCAGCCCGAGCCCGAGGAAGGACAGCGCCGTCTCGGCGATGATCATGGCCGGGATCGCCAGCGTCACCGAGGCGATGATGTGGCTGAACATCGAGGGCATCATGTGCCGGAAGATCACGCGCCCCTGGCTGCCGCCATCGAGCCGCGCCGCGGTAACGAAGTCCTCGGTGCGGAGCGCGAGGAACCGACCGCGCACGACGCGCGCCAGCTCCGTCCAGCCGACCAGCGACAGGATCACCGTGATCGAGAAGTAGCGCATCAATGGCGGCCAGTCCTGCGGCAGCGCCGCGCTCAGCCCTAGCCAGATCGGGATGGTCGGCAGCGACAGGATCAGCTCGACCAGTCGCTGCACCACCATGTCGATGGTGCCGCCATAGTAGCCGGACAGGCCACCCAGGATCAGCCCGATGATCAGGCTCAGCGTCACCCCAAGCAGACCGATGGACATCGAGATACGCGTGCCGTGCACGGTGCGACTGAACACGTCGCGACCGAGCCGGTCGGCCCCGAACAGGTAGAAGCGCTCTCTCGGATTCTCCGTGGTCAGCAGCCGGCGGTTGCCGTCGATCAGCCCCCACATCGAGTAGTCCGAACCCTCGCCGAAGAAGCTGAGATAAATCTTGCGGCTCTCGTCCGGCGCGTAGCTCGATTGCAGCGTCAGCGGATCGCGTGTCACCTTCAGGGCATAGACGAACGGCCGGATCGTCCAGCTGCCATCCTCGGCCGTGTCGATGAAATGGATGCCCTGCGGCGGATGGTACAGGTCCTTGGATGCGGTCGAATTCGGATCGAAGGGTGCAAGGAACTCGGCGAAGATGCCGACCAGCGCGAACAGCAGCACCACCACGGCGCTGACCAGCGCCAGCTTGTGGCGGCGGAAGGCGCGCCAGGTCAGCACCCACTGGTTGGCCTGAGCGTCGGGCGAAAGGTCTGCGGCGCGGGGATCTGCAACAGCTGCCATCATCTCACCTGAACCGGATACGCGGATCGACGAGGGCAAGCAGGATGTCGGACACCAGCATGCCGATGATCGAGAAGCAGCAGAGCAGCAGGATGAACGCTCCGGCCAGGTACATGTCCTGAGCCAGCAGCGCCTGCAGCAGCAGCGGGCCGGAGGTCGGCAGCGCCAGCACATAGGCGGTGATCACCGCACCCGAAATCAGCTGCGGGAAGGCCCAGCCGATGGTCGACACGAACGGGTTCAGCGCCAGCCGCACCGGATACTTCATGATCAGGTTGAACTCGCTGAGTCCCTTGGCCCGCGCCGTGGTCACATAGGGCTTGTTGAGCTCGTCGAGCAGGTTGGCCCGCATGATGCGGATCAGCCCCGCGACCGTGCTCGTCCCGAGGATGATGACCGGAATCCACATATGGGCGAGGAGATTGAGGAACTTGTCCCAGCTCCACGGCGCCTCGCGATATTCGGGCGAGAACAGGCCAGAAACGTCGGCGCCGAAATAGACCACGGCGATGTACATGAGGACGAGCGCGATCAGGAAGTTCGGCACCGCGAGGCCGACGAAACCGACGACCGAAGCCACATAGTCGCCGATCGAATATTTCCGTACCGCCGAATAGATGCCGATCGGCAGCGCCACGCCCCACGCAAAGATCAGCGTCGAGATCTCGAGCGCGAAGCTCAGGCCGAGCCGTTCCCAGATCAGCCCCGCCACTGGCTGCTGCCATTCGAACGAGATGCCGAAATCGCCCACCAGCACGCCGCTGATCCAACGGAAATACTGTATGATGAAAGGCTGATCGAGACCGTAGCGCTCGCGCAATGCCTCGAGCCGTACCTCGTCGACAACGTCGCCAGACTGCGACAGCGTCTGCGCAAAGGTCGTCACATAGTCGCCCGGCGGCAGCGTGATCAGCGCGAAGGCAACGATCGAGGCCGCGAACATGAACGGGATCGCCCAGAGCGTTCGCCGGATAATGTAGTTGAGCAGCATATGCCCTGCCCTGCTGGAGCCTGGGAGGCACGGGGCCGAGTTGGCCCCGTGCGCACGGTGGTGGTGCTACTGCTTGTAGTACCAGGTCTGCGGCAGCACCGGCGCCGGCGTCGGCCAGAACCAGCTATTGACCATGGTCTCAGGCACGTTGCCGAGGTTGTTCTTGGCAATGCCGTAGGTCACCGCCGCCTTGGCGACGCCCATCACCTCGAACTGGTCGGCGGCGATCTGGGCGATCTCCATGAGCAGCTTGCGGCGTTCTTCCGGATCGCCCGTGCTGCGCGACTGGTCGTAGAGCGCGATACGCTGCTTGACGGTTTCGGGCGGTTCCTCGCCCTCCTTGCCGCCGGTATTGTACCACTGGCTCCACGGGATGCCCCAGCGTGCATCGTGGTGGATCGGCACCAGCTGCTGCGGCACGCCCACCAGTTGCACGCCACCACCACCCCAGACGGCGGCGTCATGGTCGTTGGCCTGCGACGTGCGTTCGAAGAAGAACGTGCGCTCGAGCGAATTCACGTCCATGTCGACGCCCAGATCAGCCCATTGCTGTTCGATCATTTCGAGGATGTCGACGAAGTCCGGGTTGAGCGACGGGATCACGTCGATCAGGAATTTCACCGGTCGCCCGTCCGACATACGACGGATGCCGTCATCGCCGCGGGTGAGGCCAAGGCCGTCGAGCAGCGCGTTGGCCTGGTCCGGATCGAACTCGGTATACTGGGTGCTCAGTTGCTCGTTGTAGAACGGAGATCCCTCGAAGTCGCCCTGCTGCCAGGGCTCGCTCGAGCCGAGCAGCACGGTATCGATGATCTCCTGCCGGTTCATCCCGATGGACAGCGCGACACGGAAGTCCTTCTGGTTGAACAACTCGCGGAACACCGGGTCCTTATGCGCGAGGTTGAGGTTGATCATGATGTGCTGGCCGCCGCCCGGGTCGGCAGCGAACATGCGGTAATTGCCGCGCTCGCGGTTCTCGGCAATCACCGGCCGGTTGGCCGCCGCATCGATGTGGCGCAGGCCGAAGTCGATATTGCCGCCGATCACCGACAGCATCAGGCTTTCGACGTCCTGCGACACGTCCGAGGACAGCGTGTTGATGTAGGGCAGCTGGTTGCCCTCGGTATCGACCTGCCAGAAATAGGGGTTGCGCTCGAGCGTGACGAGCGTCGCGCCGCCCGTGTACGGGCTCTTGATGACCCATGGATCGAGTGTAGGCTTCTCCGCATTGCCCCAGCGTGCCGGGATTTCGATGTCGCCGCACTTCTGCAGGAACAGCGTCTGCCAGTCGGCCGCGCCGGCTGCAGTCATCGCTGCCGTCAGGTCCGGCGTATATGTCGGATGAAACTGCTGGCAGTAGTGCTTGGCGTAGAGCACCGGATGCTGGCCCAGCGGGGTCGCCAGCTCGTTCAGGAACTCGCCATAAGGCTTCTTGAACGCGAACTTGACGGTGTGGTCGTCGATCTTTTCCACCGTCATCGGCTCGCCATCCGACATGTAGCGCGGATGCGTCGGCGCGAATTCCTGGTTGCGGATCAGGTCATCGACGTTGAACAGCACGTCATCGGCGGTGAACGGCACACCGTCCGACCACTTCAGGCCCTGCCGCAGGTAGAAGGTATATTCGGTGGCGTCGGCATTCACCTCCCAGCGCTCCGCCACGTTCGGGATTACTGCGGTGAACTCGGGATTCCAGCGCACGAGACCCTGGTTGCCGACCATGCGCAGGATGTGGTTGTGATCCGAGCTGCCACGCAGGCCGTAGCGGATCACGCCGCCATAGGTGCCAACCTCATTGAGCGGCGTCACCACTTCGGGATTGGCCGGCAGGCGTTCCGCGACAGGCGGCAATGTCCCGGCTGCCACCGCGGCCGCCAGTTCCGGCGCTTCCTTGTAGTCAAGCGCCCAGGCCGCCGACGCAAGCGTCAGCATGGCCACCATGCCGCCAGTGATGGCGGGCAAGAGTTTTACCATGGTCTCCTCCTCCCTCGGTAAACTTTACAAGTCTTTTCAAGCTGTCAAAGCACTGTCAAGAGCAGCCCTCCGAGCTGCGAACACTCCTGAGACAACCATAACCCGCTCATTTTCAGCGTTTTTCTGCCAATGAGTAAAGCCTCATCGTCGACGAAACGCCTCATCGGCGCCTCGCCCTACTTATAACTTCTTACAAGTCACTCCCTCTTATGCGGAACACGGCTCCTCTCCGCGTCCCGAACGATCGTCAGACGTAGGCGTAGGACCCATCGGGCCGCTTGGGCACCCGGCGCTCCCAGTGGACGTACTGGTCGGTCGAGATGAACTCGAGGTCGATGTCGACGCCCCAGCCGGGACGATCCTCGCGCAGCTCGAGATAGCCATCGACCGGCAGATACGGATCGACGACGTAACGGCTCGAGTCGGTCTTCTTTTGAAGCTCGGTACCGCCGTAGATGTAGTTGTCGCCGTCCGGCAGCCGGTACTCGAGAATGGTGAAGTTGTGCGTCGCGGCGGCGAAGTGCAGATTCACGGCCGTCGCCAGTGGCCCCATCGGGTTGTGCGGCGCCACCGTCACGTAATGCGCCTCGGCAATCGTCGCGATGCGGCGCATCTCGGTAATACCGCCGACCACACAGATGTCGGGCTGGATCAGGTCGGCTCCCTTGGCCTGCAGCAGCCGCAGGAACTCGAAGCGATTGTAGAGCGACTCGCCCGTCGCGAGCCGGCATTGCAGCCCTTGCTTCAGCTCGCCCCAGGCATCGATATTCTCCGGCCGCAACGGTTCCTCGAGGAACAGCGGATCATACGGCGCCAGCGCGTTGCCGAGTTGTCGCGCCTGCACGGGCTCGAAGATGCGCGCATGCGCATCGAAGGCGATTTCGTAAGCCGGATCAGCCGCTTCGCGCAGCTGTCGGAAATACTCCGCGCTCGCCCGAACCACCTCGCCCCACCGATTGGCGTGCATGTCGTTACGCCACGGGCTGAGCTTGAAGGCCTTGAAACCCCAGTTCGTGTTGAGTTCGTCCAACGCCTCGACAGCCAGCGGCACATCGGGCGCCGTATAGACGCCGTTGTAGACCTTGATCCGGTCGCGCACCTTGCCGCCCAGCAGCTGGTAGACCGGCACCCCCAACGCCTTGGCCGCGATGTCCCACAGCGCATGGTCGATGGCCGAGATCGCCGACAGCCCCATCGCCCCCGGCGGGAAGCGCGACTGCACGATCAGATAATTCGTCAGATACTCGACCCGCATGGGGTCCTGCCCGGCCAGGAACCCGGCATAGTAGTCGAGGATAGGCGGCAGGCCGCGGTCCGGCCCATGGTTGTAGCACTCGCCCCAACCGGTGATGCCATCATCGGTGTCGAGCGCTACCAGTACGCGCGGCCGGTCCTTGTCGCGGGTCATGAACACCCGCATCCGATCGATCTTCATTATGCCCCTCGCCTACGCCGGTGCGCGGCGGTTCCCCCACCAATCCCGGCCGTTTGAGTCAGAAGGCTTACATGTTCACCAGCAACATACAAGTATTGACATGCTGGTAGCGGAGTGGCACGCGGTAGGAACGCGACCAGCCGGGCCGAGCGCCCGATGCCGCCTCTTGGGAGGAGCAGGCGGTACAGCTGGGAGCATTTGCCGAAACAATCCCAACGAACGCCTTCATGTCCTCATCTCCCGCCTTAGCCCGCGACGATGCCCAGCCCCTCCGGCTGAGCACCACCATCTACGACGGCATCCTTGCCATGATTACCCGCGGCGACTTCGCGCCCAACGCGCGGCTGCCGTCCGAAGCCCGGCTGTGCCAGATGTTCAGCGCCTCCCGTCCCGTAGTGCGCGAGGCCCTGGCGCGGCTCAAGGAAGACGGCATCGTCGTGTCACGCCAGGGCTCCGGCTCTTACGTGCGCCGCCAGCCCGACCCCTCTATCCTCGAACTCGCGCCCATCGGCACCTTGGGCGACTTGCAGCGGTGCTTCGAGTTCCGCGCCAACACCGAACCTTCGGCCGCCGGCCTCGCCGCCCTGCGCTGGGAGCAGGACGACATCGACCGGATCGACGCCGCCATGGATGTACTCGAGCGCTGCATCGCGGACGGCTTCATCGGCGCGGAGGAAGATGCCGACCTGCACGAGAGCATCGCCGAAGCCACGCACAACAACTACCACCGCCTCGTGCAGCGCATGCTGCGGCCGCATGTGCTGGCCGGCATGAACGTATCGCGCAACCTCACGCTACGGCGTCCGCACGATCGGTTGCGCGAAGTCCAGGACGAGCATGTCGTCGTGGTCGAGGCTATCCGCCGCCGCGACGTGGACACCGCCACCAGCGCCATGCGCACCCACATCCTCAACGCCCGGCACCGCATGTTCGAGGGCGTGAACACGTGAGAACGAGAGGCAGATGGCCGATATAGCTCAGCTTTCCATCGCCATCACCGGCGGGTCCGGTCGGGTTGCGACCGCGATGCGCAAGATCCTCTCCCCGCAGGTCAAGCACGTGCGGATCGTCGACATCGTCGAGCCCGCCTCACTGGCCGCCAACGAGTCCTTCATGCGCGCCGACCTCACCCGGCTGGACGAGGCCGTGGTGGCGATGCAGGGCATGGACGGGGTCATCCATCTCGCCGGCATTCCGAGCGAGAAGGCCCTCACCGATATGGTGCAGGCCAATGTGATCGGCACCAGCCATCTTTACGAGGCGGCCCGCCAGGCAGGTGTGCCGCGCGTCGTACTCGGCTCAAGCAACCACGCCACCGGCTTCTATCCGCGCGATGTCGTCGTCTCGACCGACGCGCCCATGCGGCCCGACAGCATATACGGGCTCACCAAATGCTGGGGCGAACTGGTTGCCAGCATGTACTACGACAAGCACGGCGTCCGCAGCCTGATCGTCCGCATCGGCAATGCGCAGGACATGCCGCGCGCTCCGCGCTCGCTGAATGTCTGGATCAGCCCCGGCGATTTCACCCGGCTTTGCATCATCGGCCTCACGCACCCCGATGTCGACGTGAAGACCGTGTTCGGTGTGTCAGCCGGCGGCGGCACCTGGTGGGACAATTCCGAAGCCGAAAAACTGGGCTACGTCCCGCGCGACATGATCCGCGACTTTGCGCATCCGGACGCCTTCAAGCCGGTACCCGCCGATGCCAACCCGGTCGGCGAGTATTTTCAGGGCGCGACCTTCTGTACCTACGACCACGACGGAATTATCCGTCGCCGCTAGCTCGCCTGAGGCTGGCCGGAAATCTGACATTCACCGTCTGACGAGGCCAGCACCGTCGGAACGGAGCAAAGGGGAATAGAGATGGACGAGACCGTTCGCAGCAAGCTCAGGGACGTATCGACACCGACGCTCACCTCGGTACTGATGAAGCATGGCTTCCGCAACACCTTCATCGGCGGCGTCCATCTGCTCAATCCCGACGCACCGCGCATGGTCGGCCCGGCCTTCACCCTGCGCTACATCCCGGCGCGCGAGGATCTCGATAAATCCAGCGCCTTCGAGGGCCGCAAGCACCCGCAGCGCATCGCCATCGAAACTTGCCCAGAAGGCCATGTGCTGGTGATCGACAGCCGCAAGGATGCGTCGGCGGCATCAGCCGGCGGCATCCTCGTCACCCGCCTGTTCCAGCGCGGCGCGGCCGGCATCGTCACCGATGGCGGTTTTCGCGATAGCCCCGACATCGCCAGGCTACCCTTCCCTGCCTATCACAGCCGCCCCAGCGCCCCGACCAACTTGATCCGCCATCACGCTCTCGACGTGAACCAGCCGATCGGCTGTGGCGACGTGCCGGTCTATCCAGGCGATATCCTGGTTGGCGACGCCGAAGGCATCGTGGTCATCCCCCAGCACATCGCGGCGGAAGTCGCCGACGAGGCGTGGGAGCAGACCCAGTTCGAGGATTATGTGATGGAACGCGTCGCCGCTGGTGCCAGCACCCACGGCCTCTATCCGCCCGAGGACGATGCCCGCGCAGATTACGCCAAATGGCGCGCCGCACGCGTTCCGGCTGAATAGCCGTCAGGGCTGGCGCGTCACGTCGGTGACGCGTCGCCGTGCCTGGCTGAGGTGGAAGCGCATATATGTCGAAGCGAGATCGGCATCGCCCATCTCGATGGCATCGACGATCTGCCGATGCTCGTGCATCACCGCCGCTCGCCGCTCCGCCGAACCGAGCCGCGTAAGACCGAGCGCGATGTTCATCACGCCCTCGATCTCCGCCGTCAGGTCGGCGAGCTGGCGCACGAACAGGTCGTTGCCGGTCGCCGCCGCAATGGCGTGGTGAAAGCCGACGTCGAGGGTGCGGGCCGGCTGGTCGGCCTCCAGCGCCTGCGCGAAGGAATCCATCGCGCGCTTGATCGCCGCCAGATCGTCCTCGCTCCGCCGCCGCGCCGCGAACTTGGACGTTGCCGTCTCAAGCGCAATACGTACCTCGAACGTACGCAGGTAGCGCGCGAAATCGGACGACTCGACGAAGCGCGATACCTCGGGCGGCGGCGTACGGGCGAGGTACGTGCCCGATCCACGGCGTGCCTCGATCAGCCCGTCGGCCTGCAGCCGCATCAACGCCTCGCGCACCACCGGCCGCGACGCGCCGAACGCCTCGGACAGCGCATTCTCGCTCGGCAGCTTCTGCCCGCGCACCAGCGAGCCCTGCATGATCTGCTCAAGCAGCTGGCCGTAGAGGATGTCGGCAAGCCGGCGCTTGGGCGCCGGTTGGATGTTGAGGCTGCTCATCGTCTTCTCACGCAGGCCGGCGGCAGCCCGTTGCCGGGCACCCACCGGTGGATCGAATGCAGAAGCCGGCGTCGTCTTGTCAATGCATCAGGTTACACCCGAGAGCGCCGGAAATACCGCAAGACCGCGGCTCAGGGATAGGCCGTCGCACCGTCGGGCTTGATGACGATCTTGCGCTCCCAGTGGATGTAGTCGTCCTTGTCGAGCACGCTCTCGTCGATCTCGATGCCCCAGCCTGGCCGATCCGGACGGAGCTCGAGATGCCCGTCAACGGGCAGATACGGATCCTTGCACCACGGCGCGTACTTCGCCTCGTGGAACTCCAAAATCTTGAAGTTGGGCTGCACTGCGCTGAAGTGCACGTTCTGCGCCGTCGCCAGCGGCCCCATCGGGTTATGCGGGGCGACCGAGACATAGTGGGCCTCGGCCAGGGCACCGATGCGCCGCATCTCGGTCAAGCCGCCCACCACGCAGATATCGGGCTGGATGATGTCGGCCCCACGCGCGCTCAGCAGCGACAGGAACTCGTAGCGGGAATAGAGCGACTCGCCGGTTGCGAGCGGCACCCGCATCTTCGCCTTCATCTCGGCCCACGCCGGAATGTGCTCGGGCCGGATCGGCTCCTCGTAGAACATCGGGTTGTAGGGCGCGAGCGCGTCGGACAGCTGGATCGCCTGGTACGGCTCCCAGATGCGCGCATGCGCATCGAACGCATACTCGAAATGGCTCGGCGTGCGCTTGCGCAGTTCGCCGAAATAGTCGCCCGAGTCCTTGCAGACTTCCCACCACGTCTTCTGGTGCATGTCGCCGCGATAGGGGCTGAACTTGAAGGCAGTGTAACCGCGCTCGGCGTGGATCTTGTTGATGAAATCGACGCCCTCATCGGCATCGCGCGCCTTGAAGCTGCCCAGCGTGGCGTAGACGCGGATCCTGTCGCGCACATTGCCACCCAGCAGCATGTAAACCGGCAGGTTGGCCGCCTTGCCGGCAATGTCCCACAGCGCATGGTCGATCGCCGCGATCGCCGCAAAACCCAGTGCCCCCGGCGGGAAGCGCGACTGCTGGTTCAGCTTGTGGTTGATGTATTCGATGCGGCGCGGGTCTTCGCCCTGGAACTGCATGAACATATACTCGAGCAGCGGTACCAGCGCGCGGTCGGGGCCGTGGTTGTAGGCCTCGCCCCACCCCGAAATGCCCTCGTCCGTCTCGATCTTGACGAGCAGGCGCGGACGCTTGTCGACGCGTTGCATATACGTCTTCAAGGCCGTGATCTTCATGTCGCTATTCCTCCCCTCAAACCCTGAAAATACTGAACTGCTCGCGGCTAAGCGTCCTGCCGCTGCCGGTCCCCGACCGGCTTGGCCTTGCCATAGGTCTGGCTCGCCGCCAGCAGACGCTGCGAATAGGGATGCTCGAGCTCTCCACTGCGCAGGCGCTCGATCGGCACCTGCTCGACGATCTCGCCCGCCTGCATGATCGCCACTTCGCTGCACATGTGAGCGATGACGGCGAGGTCGTGGCTGACCAGTAGATAGGTCAGCTGGCGCTCCTCTCGCAGCGTCGTCAGCAGGTTGAGGATCTCCGCCTGCACCGACACATCGAGCGCCGAGGTCGGCTCATCGAGCAGCAGCACGTCCGGCTCGAGGATCAGTGCCCGCGCGATGGCGACGCGCTGCCGCTGCCCGCCCGACAGCTGGTGCGGAAAGCGATAGCTGAACGAGGGATCGAGGCCCACCGCCACCAGCGCGTCGTCGATCTTTGCCGCTGAGCGGTCCAGTCCCTGGTTGCGCAACGGCTCCATCAGCTGCGAACGGATGGTCTTGCGCGGATGCAGCGACCCGTACGGGTCCTGGAACACCATCTGCACCCGGCGGTAGAACGCCTTGTTCCGCAGCTTGCCGACCGGCGCGCCATCCAGCGAGAGCTCACCATGGTAGTTGCGCACCAGCCCCGAGTAAGCCCGCAGGACCGTGGTCTTGCCGCAGCCGGATTCACCGACGAGTCCGAAGGCCTGGCTCCTTTTCACCTCAAAGCTCACCCCACGCACCACTGGCGGCGCGAACGGGTCGAACGAAACGCTGAGGTTCCTGATGCCGATCATGACGCCACCTCGCCGTCGGTCAGCCACGAGGCCTCGCGCTTCAGCGTCGGCAGCGGCGCCGGCGGCCGGTCGATGACCGGCATCGAGGCCAGCAACCCGCGCGTGTAGGGATGCTTGGCATTGTCGAGCTCCGCCGCCGCAATCGTCTCGACGATGCGGCCGGCATACATGATCAGCACCCGGTCGCAGAATCCGCGCACGAGGTTCAGGTCATGGCTGATGAAGATCAACCCCAGGTTCCGCCGCTCGATCAGCTCGTCCAGCAGCCCGAGCACTTCCAGTCGCACCGTGACATCCAGCGCCGAGGTTGGCTCGTCCGCGATCAGCATCTCCGGCTCGGCGATCAGCATCATGGCGATCATGATGCGCTGCCCCATGCCGCCCGACACCTCGTGCGGATAAAGCCCAGCCACCCGTTCCGGATCGCGGATCTGCACCGCCGCCAGCATTTCCAGCATCTTGGCCCGCGCCTGCTGCCGGCTGGTGCCCTTGGGCCCGTGCAGCCGATACGCCTCCTCGATCTGCTCGCCCACCGGCATCACCGGATTGAGCGAGTATTTCGGGTCCTGCATGATCAGCCCGATACGGCGCCCACGCAGCGCCATCATTTGCCTCTCATCGGCGCGCGTCAGGTCGATGCCGTCGAACGCGAACCGGTCGGCGGTGATCTTCGCCGTCGACGGCAGCAACCGCATGATCGCCCGCCCCACCGTCGACTTGCCCGAACCGGACTCGCCCACGATGCCGAGCTTTTCGCGACCCAGCGAGAAGCTGACGCCACGCACCGCCTTCACCTTGCCGCCTCCGAACCCGACCTGCAGGTTCTCGACTTCGAGGAGCTTGCCGGTCATTCGCTGCCCCTCGGGTCGAGCACGTCGCGCAACGCGTCGCCGAACAGGTTGAAGGCGAGGCTGACCAGCGCGATAGCGATGCCGGGCGCCGCGATCACCCACGGGCTGTCGATCATGAACTCGCGGCCGGTCGCGGCCATCGAGCCCCATTCCGGTGCCGGTGGCTGTGCGCCGAGCCCCAGGAAGCCGAGCCCCGCCGCGGTCAGGATCACGCCCGCCATGTTGAGCGTCACGCGCACGATCACCGACGGAATGCACATCGGCAGGATGTGCCGGAAGATGATCGCCGGCGCCGAAGCGCCCTGCAGCCGCACCGCCGCGATATAGTCCGCCTGCCGCAGCGTCAGCGTTTCGGCCCGCGCCAGTCGGGCGATCGGCGGCCACGCCGTCAGCGAGATCGCAACGATGGCATTCGTGATCCCCGGCCCGAGCGCCGCGGCAAAGCCCAGCGCCAGCACCAGCCCGGGGAAGGACAGGAAGATGTCGGTAATGCGCATCAGCACCTCATCGACCCAGCCGCCGAAATAGCCGGCGGTGGTGCCGATCAGCAGGCCAATCGGCGCCACGATGACCGTCACCAGCATCACGATGTAAAGCGTTGTGCGCGCCCCATAGACGATGCGGGAAAAGACATCCCGGCCGTGACTGTCGGTGCCCAGGATATGCTCGGCCGAGGGCGCGGCGAGCCGCCTCGACAGATCCTGCGCGATCGGATCGTAGCTGGTGATCAGCGGCGCCGCGACGGCGACGAGGATCAGCAGCAGGATCATGATCAGCCCGACCACGCCGAGGGGATGACCGCAGAAGGCGAGCCAACCCTGGTAGAATTGCTGCACCGAAGCCTGGAAGCGACTGCCGGGCTGCGGCGCCGTCAGCCAACCGCGCAGGCCGGTTGTGACGGGTGGAGCGTTTGTAGCTTGCATCGTCATATCAGCGCGTCCGCGGATCGAAGATCCGGTACAGGAGATCGGAGATGAAGTTGATGGTCAGGAACACGACGCCGATCAGCAGCACCGCCCCCATGACGATGTTCATGTCGTTCATCTGCAGCCCGCGAGTCAGGTAGCCGCCCAGCCCGGGCCAGGCGAACACCGTCTCGATCAGCACCGCGCCGTCGAGCATGCCGCCAAAGGTCAGCGCCACGATGGTCAGGAGCTGCACGCGGATATTGCGGAAGGCATGCCGCCAGATCACCGCGTTCTTGCCCAGCCCCTTGGCGCGGGCAGCGATGATGTATTCCTGGCTCAACTGCTCCAGCATGAAGCTGCGCGTCATGCGGCTGATATAGGCGACCGAGAAATAGCCCAGGATCGTGCCGGGCAGGATGATATGGTTGAGCGCGCTGTGGAACACGTCCCACTGCTGCTGCAGCGCCGAGTCGAGCAGCAGGAAGCCGGTCATCGGCGTCACCAGCCCCTCATAGAAGACCTCCATGCGGCCAGAAGCGCCCACCCAGCGCAACTGCGCGTAGAATACAAACAGGGCCATCAAGCCGAGCCAGAAGCTCGGGATCGAGCTACCTGCCAGGCCGATCAGCCGGGCGACATGGTCGATGAGCTTGCCGCGGTGCACCGCGGCGGTGATGCCCAGCGGGACCCCGAGCCCAACCCCGACGACCACCGCGATCAGCGCCAGCTCGATCGTCGCCGGAAACACCGTCATCAGGTCCTGGATGATTGGTTGCCCGGTCGTGGTCGACACGCCGAGATTTCCGGTCAGCACGTTTCCGACATAGTTCAGGAACTGCTGCCACATCGGCAGGTGCAGCCCAAGCTCGTGGTAGACACGGTCATAGACTTCGCGACTGACCTCTGCGCCGGTAATGGCGAGCACGGGGTCGGCCGGCAGCAGCCGACCCATGAAGAAGGTCAGCGCCAGCAGGCCCATCAAGGTGATGAGGATCGACACCACACGGCCGAAGATGCGGCCGGCGAGGTGGCGAGCCCGGGAAGGCGACGGCCTGCCTTTCGGCAGACCGTCGGTTCCGGATGTGGTTAGCGAGGTCACCGCCTACTCTTTGGTGACGGGGTGCCAGCGGGTGGACCAGGTCGTATGGCCCAGGTAGCCCTTCACGTTGGTCCGGATCACATAGGGGTCCGTACGCTGGAAGAAGATGATCAGTGCCGGATCCATCTCCTCGAACTTCTGCTCCATGGTGGAGAAGAGTTCGGCCCGCTTGGCCGGATCGAGTTCGCTCTTGCTCTGCGCGACCAGCTCGTTCAGCTCCTCGGACTGCTGGCTGACGCGCCACAGGTAGTAGCTGGCGAGACGCGCCTCGTCGCTGTTGTCCGGGTTGTACGCATACTGCGTCGCCACCGCGAACGGATCGGGTAGGCGCGCGCCCGAGTTGCCGGTGAAGGCCACGAAATCACGCTCGCGGAAGGCGGGAGTAAACTCGCCCGGCACCAGGTCGAACTCGAAGCCCGCCGCCTTGGCGCTGGCCTGAAGCGCCTCTGTCCACGGCAGGTGACCGGAACCAGCAGGGTTCAGCAGCTTCTTCAGCCCGTTCGGATAGCCCGCCTCGGCCAGCAGTTTCTTGGACAGCTCCGGATCGTAGTTATGCCGGTCGGTGCCGTTCTCTGGCGCGCCGATCATGCCCTTGGGGATCATCGACTGCCATGGAAAGCCCGTATACTTCATGATGGTCTTGGAGACCGGCTCCCAGTCGAAGGCATGCTGCAGGGCCTGCCGCACCAGCGGCTTTGACAGGTCCGGGTCCTTCTGGTTGAGCGCCAGGTAGTAGAAGCCGAGGCCCGGCACGTTATCGATCACCACATTGGTGTTGCTCTCGAGTGCTTCGAGATCGCCCGCCGCCACGTAATGCGCGACGTCGAGGTCACCGGCTTCGATCTGCAGACGCAGGTTGCCAGACTCCGGAATATGGCGGACCGCGACGCGCTGCATCGCCGGGGCGCCGCCCCAGTAGTCCTTGTTGGCATCGAACATCGCGAGCTCGTTCGGCCGCCACTGCGTCAGCACGAACGGGCCGCCGCCAGCAGTGTTGGCCGTGAGCCACTCGGCGCCCATGTCGCCGTTGACCTCGTGGCTCATCGCGACCTGCTTGTCGATGATGCCGAGCGATGCGCCAGCCAGCGAATAGAGCACCAGATCGACGCTGACCGGTTCGGCCAGCTCGATCTCGAGCGTGGTCGGATCGACAGCGCGGATCAGCTGGTCGACATTCTCGGGCGTAAAGCCCCAGAGCGCGAAATCGGTCGAGCCGACCCGGCCCAGTTTGATGATGCGCTGCAGCGACCAGGCCGCATCATCGGCCGTTACCGGGTTGCCGCTGTGGAATTTTGCGTCGCTGCGCAGCTTGAGGGTGATGACCTTGTTGTCAGCTGAAGTGGTCCATTCGGTTGCCAACATCGGCTTGAGCGTCTGCAGGTCGTCGGCGGTCGTCATGACCAGCGTGTCGTAGACGTTGGTGATCAGCTCCGACGCCGTGCGCGCGTTATTGTCGGCCGGATCGAACGTGCGGATGCCGGTCAGGCCGGTGCCGATAACCAGCATGTTCGGCGGTGTCGCGGCAAGAACGGGGCTGTAGCCGGCCGTCAGCGACGCAGCCAGAACCAGCCCGGCGGCCGCCAGGGTCCTAATCCTCATGCTTCTCCCTCCTCCTGGGTGCACCACGCGAGTGGCGCCCACGAAACTTGGGCTGGAGCATCTATCTTGTCAAATTAATTCGCAACTATGTGGACAAACGGACTAGGCGCAAACGGAGTTAGGCTGCCTACGACCGGGTGGAGACAGCCTGTTGGTGCGGCGTTAGTCCATGGAATTCTGCCAGGCTAATGGGCTTGGCCCGCATGCTGAATGATCTTCATGCGGATGCGCCGCGACAGGTTGTCGATGACCGCGACGGTGACGAGGATCATCAGGATGATGAACGCCGCCTCCTGCCAGTTGTTGATCCGGATGCGATCCGAGAGCTGGAGACCGATGCCGCCGGCACCGACGATGCCGAGCCCCGTCGCCGAGCGGACGTTCGACTCGAAGAAGTAGAGCACGTGGCTCAGCATCACCGGGAACACCTGCGGGAAGACGCCGAGCCGCATGACATGCGTGCCGGCGCCACCGGCGGCGCGCACCCCTTCGATCGGCTTGTTGTCGACGTTTTCGATCGCCTCGGCGAAGAGTTTCGAGAACACCATCAGGTCGCCCACCGCGATGGCCAGCACGCCGGCGAACGGCCCGAGGCCGACGGCAGACACGAAGATCAGCGCCAGCACCAGCCCGTCGATCGAGCGGAAGGCGTCGAACAGGCGCCGCAGGCCGAAATGGATGACGCTGTTGGGCACGACGTTCTTGGCGCCGAGGAAGCCGAGCGGCACGGCCAGCACCGCCGCGATCAGGGTGCCGAGAAAGGCCATACCGATCGTTTCGGCAATGCCAATGCAGAACTCGAAGAAGCTCTCGCCCGGCCATGGTGGAAGCATCAGGCGGACCAGCAGGCCGAGCTTGGAGAGCCCGTTCCAGATGCGCAGCGGCGAAGCGTCGATCCACACCAGTCCGATGCCGAGCACAGCGAAGAAGGCGAGCCACAGCCCCCAGTCGCGAACCCGTTGGCCGAGCGGCCGACGGAACAGCTCGGGATGTGCGGCGCGGACACGGGAGATTTCGGCGGAACCGAGCGTCGTCTGCATGTCAGTGGCTCCCCGTCACGCCCTGCCCGATCAGGCGGTGGCGGATGGCTTCGCAGGTGATGTCGATGATGGCGGTGACCGCGATCAGCAGCAGCAGGATGGCCGAGATGTCCGGATACTCGAACTGCCGGATGGCGAGATAGAGCTCCTGCCCGATGCCACCGGCGCCGACGATGCCGAGCGCCGAGGCGCCGCGCACGTTGATCTCGAAGCGCAGCAGCAGGTAGCTGGCATAATTGGGGAGCGCCTGCGGCACCACGGCGAGCCGCATGATCATCGGCCAGTTGCCGCCGGAGGCACGCACACCCTCGATAGGCTTGTCGTCGACATTCTCGTTCACTTCGGCAAACAGCTTTCCCAGCGACCCGATGGTGTGCACCGCGATGGCGAGTACGCCCGCGAACGGACCCAGCCCGAAGGCGAACACAAAGATCAGCGCGAAGATCAGCTCGGGCACGGTACGGAAGAATTCGAGCGCACGGCGCGCGGCGAAATAGATCCAGCTGTTGGCGACGAGGTTGCGCGAGGCCGCAAAGCAGAGCAGCAGCGCCCCGAGGCCGCCCAGAGCCGTGCCGACAAACCCCATGAACACGGTCTCGACCAGCAGCAGGAGCCACTTCCTGAGACCCCAGTACCAGTCGCCGAGGTCGGCCCAGAGGTTCTCGAGCGTCAGTTCCGGCAGGGTGCCGGCAATATAGTTCCAAGCCTTGGGCAGGCCCTTCATCAGCCCGGGAATATTGAAGTCGCTGACCCAGACCGAACCGGCAAGCGCGGCAAGGAAGATGACGCCGTACAGCGCCGTCCACGCCCACTTGATGTTCTGCTCGCGCCGATAGCGCGCGTTGAATTGGGCGATGCGTTGCCCCTGGGCGTCGATTGCGTTCATGAGTGCTGGACCCTTGAAAGAAGGACCGGCACAGAACCGGGAGACAGTTCACATTCGAAGCGGTCCGTAACTCCGGCGTCATCCCCGCGAAGGCGGGGATCCAGCAGCCGCACGCTCGGTGCTCCGACTGGGTTCCCGCCTTCGCGGGAATGACATCGCGGGTGGGGCGCCACTTCAGTCCGATCGTGAAATGCTCAAGGCTCCGTGCCGGGAAGTCATGCCGCTGCGTTACTGGGCGGCCTTGCGCGCTTCGGCGTTGAACTCGGTGATGGCGACCACATCGAGATAGTCTTCGTGCTTGGCTTCGACGTAGCCACTCGAATTGCCGTTGCTGTAGATCTTGAAACCCTCCGGATCCTTTTCCGGGAAAGCCATCAGCGCGGTCTTGAACGCATCCTGCAGTTCCTGGGGCAGCGTGGTGAGCATCATCACCGGCGTGTTCGGGATGACCGGCGACTTCCAGATGACGCGGACCGAGCCGGCCGGGATCAGTTCCTTGCGCTCCATGGTCTGGATCGTGCCCGACTCCTCGTTGCGCCAGGAGGTGGCGACGGCCTCGAAGGTGCCGTTGACCAGCGCCATGACGCTCTGCTCGTGACCGCCGGAGAACGCGACTTCGCTGAAATAGTCGTCGGCCGTCGTGTTGAGCTGGGTCGAGAGGTAGTAGGAGGGAACGGCAAAGCCGGACGTGGAATTCGGATCGGCAAAGGCGAAGGACTTGCCCTTGATGTCCTCGATCGACTGATACGGGCTGTCCGCACGCACGGCGATCACCGAATAATAGCCGAGGTTGCCTTCGTTATCGAGCGTAACGGCCACGGGCGCGATATCCTCGCCCATGATCTTGCGCGCCAGGGCATAGGCGGCAGGGCCGACCGAGGCGAACTGCACGTGGCCGGAGCGCATGGCTTCGACGACGGCGGCATAGTCGGTGCCGCGGACCAGCTTCACCGGAACGCCGAGCTCGCGGGTCATGTAGTCGGCATAGGGCTGGTTGCGCGAGATCGCATCGGTCTCGTTCTCGCTCGACGAGATGCCGATGGTCAGCTCGGGGAACTGGTCTTTCCAGCTCTGGGCGAGGGTCGGCGAGACGAGCGCGGCCGTCATCGCGATGGCCGCAACAACGCGGCCCATGAACGTGTTCATGAGGAGTCTCCGGTTTAGCTTGGGTAGTCGGTGGGTAGTGGTGCGGCCTAGTGCACGGCTGCAGCCAGTTCGCTGGCCCGCCCCGGCACCGGGACCATGGTGGCCCCGATCGTGGAGGTCAGGTTTTCGTCGACCTCGTCTTCGCCATCGCTGCCGTAGATGGCCTGAATGACGCTGCTGGTCAGTTCGGACGGCGCCCCGTCGAACACGACGCGCCCCCGCGCCATGCCGACGATGCGATCGCAATAGGCGCGCGCCGCATCGAGCGTGTGGAGGTTGCAGATGACGGTGATCTGGTCCTCGCGGTTGATCTTGCGCAGCGCCTCCATCACCAGCCGCGCATTGCGTGGATCGAGCGAAGCGATCGGCTCGTCGGCGAGGATGATGTCGGGCTGCTGGATGAGGGTGCGGGCAATCGCTACGCGCTGCTGCTGGCCGCCGGACAGCGTATCGGCACGCTGCAGCGCCTGGGCGAGGAGGTCGAGCCGGTCGAGCGCCATGGCGGCGCGCGCCCGATCCTCGGTGGGAAAGTGCTTGAACATCACCGGCAGCGTGCCGGCGGTGCCGATGCGTCCGATCAGCACATTGGTGAGCACATCGAGCCGGTTCACCAGGTTGAACTGCTGGAAGATCATGGCGCAGCGCGCTCGCCATACGCGCAGGTCGCGCCCGGTCAGTTCGCTGACATTGGTGCCCTTGAAGCTGATGTCGCCGCTCGAGGCCGCCACGAGCCGGTTGACCAACCGAAGCAGCGTGGACTTGCCCGCGCCCGACCGACCGATGATGCCGACCATCTGCCCGGGAACAAAACTCAGCGACACGCCGTCGACCGCGACGGTTTCGCCGAATTTCTTGGTGACGTTCCTGAATTCAAGCATCGCCTGCCCTTTGCAGATTCAAGTCAAACCTCGCCCGTGGCCTGACCATGCAGGCGACGACCTTCGCGCTTTTCACTTCTGGAGCGGCCCGCTGTTCATGCCGCCCGGCGGTTGTTGGGGGAGTGCCGTACGCTGACGGCGATACACTGCCCCGTGTCGATAACCGTGTTAACTCATTCGGATGACATCTTGGTGACGCGCCACCCGGCTTTGCGCCGCCTCGAGCTTGCCGTCCGAATAGACCATGCGGCCATTGCTCATCACCATGCGGACATAGCCGACGCCGTGATCGTCGGCGATCATCAGGTCGGCGCGCTTGCCCACCGCGATCTCGCCGCGATCCTCGAGCCCGAGCGCGCGCGCCGGGTTGAGCGACACCAGCCGCGCTGCTCCCGGCAGCCCGTCCGGATCGGTTTCGGCGAGGATCAGCACGGCCGGCAGCATGGCCGAGGGATGGTAGTCGGCCGCCAACATATCGAGCAGCCCCGCCGCATGCGTTTCGCGCGCCGAAAGGTTCCCCGAATACGACATGCCGCGCAGTGCGTTGGGCGCGCCCATGGCATTGAGCATGCCGCGGTCCCGCGCTTCCTGCGCCGCCTCGATGGTGACCGGAAACTCGCTGATATTGGCGCCCAGGGTCTGCATCAGCTCGACCTTTTGCACCGTGTCGTCGTCGTGGCTGGCGAGCGGCACGCCGTGCAGCGCGCAATATTGGGCGATCTCCTTGAGCGTAGCGTTGAGGTCGCCCGTCGTTGCCTTGCGCTCGGCGATCCGGGCTTCGAGATGCGCGGCAGCCTGCTCGAGTGTGACCCCCTTGGTCTTGGCGTAGTTGGCCTTCTGCAGATCGAGATCGCGATACTGCCCCTGCCCCGGCGTGTGGTCGCACAGCGAGATCAGCTGCACCGAGCCTTCGGCGATCAGCTCGTGCACGACCGCGAGGGCGGCCGGGAAGGTCACCTCGAAACGGGCATGCACGCGATGGTCGATCAGCAGCTCGTCGCGATACTGCCGGATGGCCCGGATCATGGCGCTGGTATGCTCGTAGGAGCGGATATGCCCGTAGGTCGAACCGGGGCTGAACGACAACGCCGCATAGGCGGTGGTGATGCCCGAGCTCGCAAGCTTCCGGTCGAGATCGCGCAGGCCCATCTCCATCGGCATGCGCACATTGGGCCGCGGCTCCATCTCGCGCTCGATCATGTCGCCATGCATGTCGATCATGCCCGGCATCAGCAGCAGCCCCCCGCCGACGATATCGGCGCCGTCGACCGGCGTGTCCCTGATGGCGACGATCTCGCCACCCTCGATGCGGATGGAACCGCGTTCGATCATGCGGTCGGCAAGGACCAGGCGAAAATCAGACAGCCACATATTCGTCGCGCTCGTTGACTTCGGAGGACAGGGTGCGCGTGACCAGCCCGATCTCACGATCGATGAGTTCGGCCACATCGCCAGGATAGTGGAACACGCCGATCATGGCGACACCGGCGGCCTTGAGATCGCCGAGCCGGCGCACCAACGCCTGCCGCGCCCCGGCATCGAGCGACGCCGTCGGTTCATCGAGCAGCAACAGCCGCTGCGGCAGCACCAGCGCTCGCGCCAGGTTTACCTTCTGCTGCTCACCGCCCGAGAAGGTCGACGGGTAGGCGCGCCACAGCTGCCGGCGCACGCCGAATTCGTTGAGCCAGTGCTGCGCCTCTTCAGTCGCCTCGGCGGCTGAGCGCCCGGCAAGCCGCAGCGGCTCGGCCACGATATCCTCGGCGGCAACCCGCGGCCGCGCATTGAGGAACTGGGTGACGAAGCCGATCTCCTGCCGCCTGAGCAGCGAGATATCGACATCCGCCGCCCGCGCCAGGTCGATCTCGCCCATCCGCGACTGGTACCAGATGTGGCCGCCGACCGGCAGATAACTGCGCCACAGCGTGCGCAGCAGGGTGGACTTGCCGGCGCCGTTCGAGCCGCGCAGCAGGATGAACTCGCCCGCGTCGAGATCGAAACTGATCCCCTCGAAGGCGTGCAGCACGCTATCGAGATGGTGCATGTGGAAGGTCTTGGTGAGACCGGCGACGCGCAACAACGGCTTTTGGTGCGATGACATGCGCAAGACCCTATAGCTTGGCGTGGACGAGCTGCTGCGTGTAGGCGTGCTGCGGATCCTGGAACACCTGGTCCGCCAGCCCCTGTTCGACGATGCTGCCGCGCCGCATCACCAGAACACGGTCAGCCATTGTCCGGATGACACCGAGGTCATGGCTCACCAGAACCATGGTGATTTTCCGCTCGCGCTGCAGGCGCTTCAGCGTATCGAGCACCAGCGCCTGGATGGAGACGTCGAGCCCGGTGGTCGGCTCGTCGAGCAGCAGCAAAGCCGGCTCGAGCGCGATGGCCTTGGCGAGCTGCACGCGCTGCTGCATGCCACCCGACAGGTCCGCCGGACGATGGTCCATGCGGTTGAGCGGGAACTCGGAAGCATCGAGCGCTTCGCGCGCCTTTGAGCGCAGCACTTCGAAGCTGCGCTCGCCGGCGATCAGCAGCCGCTCGGCGACATTGCCGCTGGAGCTGTGCTTCATCAGCAGGCCCAGATGCGGGTTCTGGTAGACGATGCCGATATGACGGGCGCGCAGCATGCGCTGCTGGTAGCGCTCCATCTCGAACAGGTTGCCGTCGTCGCGATTGGGGAGGCGCAGGCGATAGTCGCCACTATCGGGGATTTCCTCGAGGTTCATGGTGCGCAAGAGCGTCGACTTGCCCGAGCCGCTCTCGCCGACAATGCCCAGCACTTCGCCGGGATAGACCGTGACATCGACGCCCTTCAGCGCCACCACCTCGCCATAGCGCCGGCTGACGCCGCGCATGGTGACGATCGGCGGGGTATCGAGCAGTTGCGGCGGCAGCAGCGACAGATGCGGCAGGCTCGTTTCCGGGCTCATGCTGAGAACTTTCCGTTGCGATACCAGGTGTCGCCGACCGTGACCGGCGTGCCTTCGCCGCGGCGGATGGCCTTTATGCCGAGATTGCTGTCCGAGACCTCGAAGATCGAGCCGCCATTGTCCTGCGGGATCTCGTTCATGAAGTAGCCCGAGAGCCCCGAGCGTTCGCAGACGAGGCTCGCGTGATCCTCGACCAGATACGGCCGGTCCGAGAAGACCAGCGGCTCGACCCGGGTATGCGGCGGCACCGCGAACAGCCGCTTTTCGCGCCCGGCCGAGAGGATGGTCAGGTGTTTCGCCATGTTGAGCTTGGGCACGTCCCAGCGCGGGATCGGCGACGGCGTCATCACGTGCCGGCCGTTGACGAGGCTCGGATAGGCCGCGCCCTGCATGATGCGGCCCTTGCGCACCAGCTGCTCGTAGAGCGTCAGCCACAGCTTGCCGTAGTCGGCGTCGGCGTGCATCTGCCGGGCGATCGAGATGTTGGGCTCGACCCCGCGCAGCGGCTCGGGATTGGGCACCTGGAGGACGAGGATCTGGTCCGCGCCCATCGTCTCCTCCGGCACGCGGTGGCGCGACTGGACGATGGTGGCGTCGAGCGTGTCCCAGGTCTCGGTGGCGTGCGAGACGCGGCTGATGAAGCGGCGGATCGAGGCGGCGTTGACGCCGTCATCGGCGCCCTGGTCGATGACCTTCACCACCGAGCGGGGGTTCACCAGCGTCAGCGTCACCTGCAGCCCGCCGGTACCCCAGCCGCGCGCCATCGGCACTTCGCGGCTGGCGTAGGGCATCTGGCAGCCGGGGACGGCGATGGCCTTGAGCAGCTTGCGCCGCACTTCGCGCTTGGCCGAGGCATCTAGGAAGCCGTAGCTGGTCGCGGCCCAGGGCTTGGTCAGGGTCTTGAGGCTCATGCCACCGGCTCCTCTTGGCGCAGCTCGGCGGCGGTGCCGGCCGGAGCGGGCTGCTTTTTGGCTTTGGCGTCGCGCATTGCGTCGAGCGCCGACTGGAAGGTCACGTAGTGCGGGAGCTTGAAATGGATGCAGAAGCCCGAGGCTTCGACGCTCTCGGTGTGGTAGAGGTAGAATTCTTCCTGGACTGGCGATCCGGGTTCGGCGGCGGCCGAGTTGAGGTCGAGCGTTGCGGCGGCGATCACCTTCACTTCGTTCCACCCGAAGGTGGCGGCGAAACCGAGTTCGAGCAGGTCGCGCTTGGCGGTGACTTCGGCCTGGCTGACGCGGACGCGGCCGGCTGAGAACGTGGTGCCGGTCGGGTGTTGCACGACGACTTCGGCTTCGGCGAGACGGAGCTCGTTCACCGTCGGGTGGGCGTTGCCGTAGCCGCGCATGGCGGCGTAGCCGAGCGCCAGCACGCCGCCGGTTTCGGCGCGGGCAAGGCTCTGGAGGCGATGGCCGCGCGAAGCGGGGAACAGCAGCGGCTCTCGGGTGACGTCGGGGATATCCGCGGCCGCGGCCGCGGGCTCGGGCGCCGGGGCGACGAGACCGAGCTGGCGCTGCCAGGCGGCGAGCGAGGGCTGGTGCATCGGGGCCGACGTAGCAGCCGGCTCGACGGCGGGGGGCACGAAGGGGGTGCCTTCGAGCACGTCGGTCGCCAGCACGCGGTGCGAGTAGTCGAGGGTGGGGCCGAGGATCTGGCCGCCCGGGATGTCCTTGAAGGCCGCCGAGATGCGGCGGTGGGTCAGCAGCTGATCCTGCTCGACCGTTGCGGCGATGGCGATGCGTGGCTGGGTCGTCCGCCAGGCGCGGAGGACGAGCACGGCTTCGCTGAGCTCACCGCCGGTCTGGGCCAGCGCGAGGGCCGCCAATTCCTCGGAATAGAGCGAGGCTTCGCCCATCACGCGGTCGATGAGATAGGGCATGGACTGCTGGATCTGGCGCACGCGTTCGGCATCGATCGGCCCCAGCTGTTCGCGGAACAGCCGCTCGGCCTGGTCGATGGCCTTTTCGCCACCACGGGTCGCGACATAAGCCATCAGAGCACCTCGATCTGGGTGGAGCGGGGCAGGCCGACGACATCGGCGCCATCGACCACGAACAGGTCGAACCCCTCGGGATAGAGGCAGAGTTCGTCGCGCAACCGCCAGAATTCTGCGGGCAGCGCCAATGCGATCTCGCGCACCCCGTCGATCCCCGGACCGCTGAGCCGCAGCCGCTGTCCCTGCCCGATCTGCGCAGCGATACCGACCGTCGCGCCATCATCGGGATAAAGCGCGCTGCCGCAGCGCAGGAAGCTGAGGGGGGTCAGGTCGTCCGGCAACCGCTCGAGAAAGACATGGTCGGCGGCGCCGGCGGACTCCGCTACCTCTGCGCGGGTTTCATCGATCAGCCGGCGCAACTCGGCTGTGTCGCCGAAGGCGCGGCACTCGATATCGACCAGTGCCTCGACCAGCGGCGCCAGCCCCGGCTCGGGCATGGCCCGCACTTCGCCGGGGCGGGCCAAGGCCCACATCAGCGCTTCGAAGGTCGAGTTGGACCGCAGCTCGGCCGCATCGGGAAGGGCTATCGTCAACATCAGAACGTCTCCATCTCGACACGCGTCGCCTCGACGCTGCGCATGCGCGCATCATCGAGCCCAGTGAGGCGGCGGCGCTCATCGGCAAGCAGGGCCGCCGTCTCGTCCGTCCCTTGCCCGGCTGCCATGGCGAGATCGACCACCGCCATCGCCATGGCGCGTTCGAGATCACGCCCGGTGACCATGCCGTAGCCAATGTGCCCGGCCGCGTCGGCGACCTGTGCCTCGCTGACCAGCACTTCGCCGAGATAGAACTCAGCGCTCTCGACCGTGTCGCGTATCGGCACCATCACCAGCCCAGTGCGGTTGGTGACGACCTCGATGTCGCCCAGCCCCTCGAGCAACCGCTCGGCCAACGCCTTCAGCCGCGCCGGCTCGGCGCGGGCCAGCACGCCCAGCGCTTCGGAATGCCTATTGCTCTCAAGCATCGTCGTGCTTCTCCTCGGGGCTGCTGTCGAAAGTGAACTGGACGCGGTCGCCGGCCCAGGCGCCCTCTGAAAACGCGATCGGCCGGCCCGCCTTGTCGACGTCGACCTTCTGCACGACGAGCACCGACTGGCCGGGCCGCAGCATCAGCAGCGGCGCCTCGCGCTCGTCGGCCGGGCGGGTGAAGATGGTGGTGCGCAGGCGCCGGTAGTCCTCGATGCCGTGGGCGCGGTAGACCTCGGTGACCGAGATGCCCTGCCGCCGCTTCTCGGCGAGATCGGGGAAGCGCGAAGCATCATGGTAGGACCAGCCGAGGCTGATCGGCAGGTCGTTGGCAAAGCCGCGCCGGCAGATGGCATGCACCAGCGCGCCCACCGGCAGGTCGAGCGCCTTGGCGATACGGCTGTCGGCCGGAATCAGCGCTTCGGATATGCCCTGGCCCTTCGCCGTCAGGCCTTGCGACAGCAGGTTCTCGCGGAAGCGCGTGCGCTGGCCGATGACATAGTTCACCAGCGGCGCGCGTTCGACGAAAGTGCCGCGCCCGTGCTCGGTCCGCAGCTTGCCCTCGCCTTCCAGCGCGGCCAGCGCCCGGCGCAGCGAATGCCGCCGCGTGCCGTACAGGCGGCACATCTCGGGCTCCGACGGCAGGCGCGTATCCGGCGCCAGCCGCCCCGAGGCGATCTCGTCGCTGATCCTGTCCCGCGTGGTTTCCCACGTATGCCCTTGGCTGCGCATGCGACCCTGCTAGTCATTCGGATGAGTTCGGAACTAGCTCGATTGCATGACGGCCAAGTGACAGAAAACGCCTGCACTTTGATGACGTAAGCGCAGCGCAGAAGGAGCGCTCCCACCCACGGTGTCATTCCCGCGAAGGCGGGAATCTCTGTTCGCGGTGGTTGCGGCCAAACGGAGATCCCCGCTTTCGCGGGGATGACCCGGTGGGTGGTGGAGGGACCGAGATTAGTGGAGGGTCCGCGCTGGCGGGGCGGTGGATCCCTGCTTTCGCAGGGATGACAATCGAGTTTAGGCACCCAACAGTGGGCAGTCCCCACCGAGGGCAATGTTATGCTCCGACCATCCCCACTCGCCGGGTCATCCCCGCGAAAGCGGGGATCTCCGTTTGGCTGCCACCACCGCAAACAGAGGTTCCCGCTTTCGCGGGAATGACTCCGTGGATGAGGCGACAATCGCGTTTGGTTCTTACTCCTCGGCCACCTGCGGCAGCTCGGTCTGCCAGTTGCCGTAAAGAATTGGCATCAGACCGGCGAGGGCGCTGAACCGGCCCCACGACCGCGCGCTGTCCTGCGTCCAGCCGGTCTCGGCTATGGCGGAAAGCCGCGGGAACACCAGCCGGTCGAAGATGGCGCGGTCGGTCATCGGTTCGGACCAGATGCAGGCCTGAACGCCGAGGAAGTGCTTCTTCTGCTCGGTCGTCCAGCCCTCGGTCGGATCGAACTCGTAGGTTTCCATCGGCCCCGACCAGCCGGCCCAGCCGGCGCCCGGCTCGGACCAGGCAATGCCGTTCGCCATGTCGAGATAGTAGCGCTGCCCCGGCGCCACCACGATGTCGTAGCCCTCGCCGGCCAGCTTGGCGCTGACTTCGACATTGCGCCAGCCAACGAGATAGCTCTTGTCCTTCTCGATGACGTTGCCATGCGCCGCCTCTTCCCAGCCGCCGGTGACGCAGCCCTTCGACGCGAGCAGCGCCTGCACCCGATGCAGGAATTCGGCCTGCAGCACGGCGGTGCCGGTGCCCTCGATATCGTCGGCGCCGTGGAGGTTCGTGGTCTTGTTGAGCCGAGCTGCGTGCGCCGCAGCCGCAGCCTCGCCCTTCAGCACCCTGAGGCGCTCGAGCGCCAGCGGCGAGCCGGACCAGGCCCCGAGCGGCACCTCGTCGGCACCGATATGGATGATCTTGGCCGGGAACAGCTCGACCAGCTCGTCGAAGATGGTGCTCAGCACCTCGTAGGTCTTTTCGTAGGCCGGATTGATGCAGTTGTTCGGGAACCCCTGCACCGAAAAGTAGTCGCCGTGTTCATCCGGATCGCGCAGCTCGGGGATGGCCTGCAGCATGGCGTAGCAATGGCCGGGAATATCGATCTCCGGCACCACCGCGATGCCCAGCCGCTCGGCCAGCCCGACGATCTCGCGGATCGCCGCCTTGCTGTAATAGCCGCCGACCGGCTGCGGCCCCGAGCCGAGCAGCGCCGGGATCGGCAGCCCATGCCCGCGCCAGGCGCCGATCGTGGTCAGCGCCGGATAGGCGTCGATCTCGACGCGCCACGCCTCGTCGTCGCTGAGATGCCAGTGGAAGCGGTTGAGCTTGTTCCAGGCGAGGATCTTGAGGAACTGGCTGACTTCTGCCGTGGCGTAGAACTGCCGCGCCACGTCCATATGCGTGCCGCGCCAGCCATAGGCCGGCTCGTCGACGATGCTGCCACCGGCCGGGAACACGAAATTGCCCGGGTGCTTCTTAGCCCCGCGCACGATCTGCCCGAGCGTGACGAGGCCATAGAGCAAGCCGGTCTCGGTCGAGGCCGACACCGTCGCAGCGTTGGCCGCGAATTCGATCTCATAGGCTTCCTTGCCGAGCCCGGCCTTGTCGGCCAGCGTCACCCGAAGGCCGCCCTCGGCGATCGGGCGGCTCAGCCCCTCGGCCGGGAACAGGCTGTCGACCAGCTCGGCTAAGGCCGCAGCCGCCGCCGTGCCCGCGGCACTGTGCGCGCCGACGTCGAGCCCGGCCGGCACCGGCTGCGCCCCGGTCGTCCGCACCGTTTTCGGCCACGGGATGATCGAGAGGTTCACCGGCGTTTTGGCCGGCACCGGAAAGATCGCCGCGCCCTTGACCCGCGGAGCATTGTCGCGCGGCGCGTTCGTCGGCTGGGTGATCACTGGCACGATCGCGCCGTCGGCGAGGACGACATAGGCGCTGTTCGCGCCGTCGCTCCAGTGCCGCAGCGGATAGCTGAGGCCGCGGACGGTCACCTGCCAGGTCGCACCCGGCTCCAGCACATAGCCCGCCGCCGGCGACAGCTCGGAGTGGTTCGATACCCGCGACTCGAGCGTGCCGCCCTCGATATCGGCGCTCGGATCGATCCGCGCCGGACCGGAGAAGCAGAGCCGAAAGCCCTTCACCGGCGCATCGCCACGATTCCTGAGCTTGAGCGCGTAGCTCAGCGGCTGGCCTTCGGCCGCCGGCATCCAGGTGGTCGAGAGCGTGAGCATGGGCAGGCTGGTCATGTCGAATGTCCTGGAAGGGCTGGTCCGGTGGGTCAGTCGCCGAGCGGCTGGGTGTCGTCTTCGTCGCGGTTCAGCATCAGCTGATGCTTGATCCGTCCGAGCGCCGGAATGGCCGTCGCCTTCATGCGCGTCGCCACTGCCTGCGCCACGATATCGGTGAGGGCGAGGAAGGCGTAGCGCGTCGGCGACGGCCTGAGGATGTCGTCGGACTCGCGGATGTCGATGCCGAGCAGGATGTCCGCTTCCTGCGCCACCAGCGATCCGGGCCGGGTCAGCACCACGCGGGTCATGCCGTAATCGCCGGCAACCCGCAAAGCCTGCGCCAGCTGCCGGTTGCGCCCGCTCACCGAGGAGGCGATCACCACCGTACCGCGCGGCGCACCGGCCGCGCGCATCAGCTGCGCCTGGTGGTCGATCGAGGCCGTGATCTTGAGGCCCAGCCGGAACAGCCGCGTCTCCATCTCGCTGGCGACCATCGACGAGGTGCCGCCCGAGCCATACGCGAGCAGGTAGCTGGAACCCACGATCGCGTCGGCCGCCTGTTCCACCGCGTCGGTGTCGATACTGTCGAGCACCGAGAACAGGGCCGCCTGTGCGTGGTTGATCACCGTGTGCGCGATCTCGTCAGTCGAGTTCGGGCCTTCCGGCGCATTGACGTAGCGCTGCACCACCGAACGGCTTTGCGCCAGCCGCACCTTGAACTCGGAAAAACTCTCGCACCCCACCCGCCGGCAGAAGCGGGTCACCGTCGGCGCCGACACGTCGGCCGCCGTCGCCAGTTCGACGATCGAGGCGCGCAGCGCCCCCGCGATGTCCGTAAGGATCACCCTGGCGAGCTGCTGCTCGGATCGCGTGAACGTCTCGCTCTCGCTCTGCAGGAACCCGACAAGGTCGAGCATGAATCCTCCCCAGGCCTCACCGATCAGGCGATCGCCCGTCCCTCGGTGTCGAACAGGTGGCAATCGGCCGGATCGAGGCCGACATCGAACGCCGTGCCCTCGCTGATCTCCGGATCGCCATCGAACAGGCAGGTAAAGTTCTCACCCGAGGGCAGTGTGCAATAGGCAATGGTGTGGATGCCCAGCCGCTCGATGATGTTGGGCGTCGCCGACACGGTGAACGGCCCCGAACCCAGCGTCAGGTGCTCCGGCCGGATGCCCAGCGTCACTTCCTTGCCAACAAGATCGGCATCGGCGCTCTCGCGCTGCAGCGTCATCCGCCCATTGCCGCGCAGGTCGACCACCACTTCGCCATTGGCAACCGAGGACACGACGGCCTTGACGAAGTTCATCTTGGGCGAGCCGATGAAGCCGGCGACGAACAGGTTCTGCGGCTTGTGGTAGAGTTCGAGCGGCGAGCCGACCTGCTCGATCCGACCCGAATTCAGCACCACGATCTTGTCGGCCATGGTCATGGCTTCGACCTGGTCGTGGGTGACGTAGATCATGGTCGAGCCGAGCCGCTTGTGCAGCTCCATCAGCTCGATCCGCATCTCCGAGCGGAGCGCGGCGTCGAGGTTGGAGAGCGGCTCGTCGAACAGGAAAATCTTGGGCTGGCGCACGATGGCGCGGCCGATGGCGACGCGCTGGCGCTGGCCGCCCGACAGCGTGCCCGGCCGCTGCTGCAGCCGCGTTTCGAGCTGCAGCACCTTGGCCGCCTGCTGCACGCGGGTGTTCACCTGGTCGTTGGGCAGCTTTTCGACCCGCAGCGGGAAGGCGATGTTCTCGAACACCGACATGTGCGGGTAGAGCGCATAGCTCTGGAACACCATGGCGATGCCGCGCTTGACCGGCGGCAGGTCCTTCACCGCGTTGCCGCCGATGACGATCTCGCCGTCGGTGACATCCTCGAGGCCCGCGATCATGCGCAGCAGCGTGGACTTGCCGCAGCCCGAGGGGCCGACGAACACCACGAACTCGCCTTCATCCACCTCGAGGTCGAGGCCCTTGATGATCTCGGCTTCGCCGAAGGATTTCTTGAGCTGGGTTAGGCTGAGCTGGCTCAATCCGGAGGTCTCCATGGGGCCGTCGCGCGGCGCGATGGGGGAGGACCGCCGCAACCGAAGTCGCGGCGGCCGGGAGGGTCTTACTTGTACTGCTCGAGATCGGCAGCGGCCTTTTCGAGCGCGGCGGCCGGCTCGGCGGCGCCGGTCACCACCGACTGCACCATCTCGATCATCACGTTCTGCAGGCCGATATAGTCGGTCAGCAGCGGCTCGGGCCCGCCGAACTCGATGCCGTCGAGGAACGGCTGCCAGTACGGCTTGGAGGCGACGAGCTCGGACGTCTGCGGCTCGAGCGGACGGAGCGGGGTCAGGCCCTGCGCCATCTCGGCGGCCCACTGGCGCTCGGGAGCGGTGATGAACTTGGCGAGGCTGATCGCTTGTTCTTCGACGCCCGTGCCCTTGAACACGGCCAGCGAGTCGGTGATCAGCAGCGTGCCGGGGCCCTTGGCCTGCGGACCGAGCGGCAGCGGCGCGACGCCCCACTTCATGCCGGCCTCGTCGGCGAGGATGCCGGCGTTCACCGAAGCATGGATCATGCCGAGCGTACCGTCGAGCCAGATGGCGCGCACTTCGTTCTGCTCGTAGGCGGTCGGGCCTTCCTCGGCATAGGCCGAGATGTCCTTGAGCGCGGTCAGCGCCTCGAGCACCTGCGGGCTGTTCAGCACGATGTTGCCGTCCGCGTCGATGACGAGGCCGTCATTGGTGTACACCCAGTGCAGGAACTGGTGCATGGTGTTGTCGAAGGTCTTGGCGACGACGCCGAAGCCATCGAAGTCGGTATTGTCCTCGATCTGCTTGGCGAAGGCGATCTCTTCGGCCCAGGTCTTGGGCGCGACTTCCGGATCGAGCCCGGCGGCCTCGAAGATCTCCTTGTTCCAGAACAGCGCCTTGGTCGAGAACGCCACCGGCACGCCCCACTGCGTGCCCTCGAAGGTCACCGTGTCGGGCACATAGTTATAGTAGGCGCCCTTTTCCTCGTCGGTCATCGGCACCGGCACGATCAGGTCGTTCTGGGCGAACTGCTTGAGCGTGCGCGAGCCGACATAGGCGAGCGCGACCGGGGTGCCGGCGGCGGCGAGCGTGGTCACCTTGTCCTGGCACTGGCCCCAGCCGACGACTTCGGGAGCGACCTTGAAGCCGGGATTGGCGGCTTCCCACTCGGCGAAGTAGTCGGCGTAGCCGGCCGTCAGCTCGTCGCCGCAGTTGATGAAGGTGATTTCCTTGACGTCCTGGGCATAGGCGGCCGGCGCGGCGCTGGCGAGCGCCAGCAGCGATACGGCAAGAAGCGAAGTCGTTCTGCTCACTTTAGTCTCCCTTGATAAGCGTCCGGCTGGACGCCTTTCCCTCCGGCCGGGACCCCTGATCCCGGCCTGGCTTACTGCTTGATCGCCCCGGCGGTGAGGCCGGCGACGAGGTAGCGCTGCAGGAAGATGATGATGATCATCACCGGCAGGATTCCGACGAAACTGGCTGCCATCAGCTCGTTCCAGACCACTTCCTGCTTGCCGAAGAAGCCGAACAGGCCGATCGGCAGGGGCATGAACTCGGTCTTGGAGTTGAAGGTCAGCGCGAAGATGAACTGCTGCGCATAGGCGCCGATGAAGGTCATGATCGCGACCACGACGATGCCCGGCATGGCCAGCGGCAGGATGACCCGGCGCATGGTGTAGAGCCGCGACGCGCCATCCACCCAGGCCGCCTCGTCGAGCTCGCGCGGAATGCGCATCAGGTAGGTGCGCAGCAGCCAGATCGAGGCCGGGATCAGGAAGGCCGCGCCCGGCACGATCTGGCTCCAATAGGTGTTGAGCAGCCCGATGCCGCGCATCAGCCGGAACAGCGGGATCAGGAGCACCGCACCCGAGAACATGTTGACCGCAAGGAAGGCCGCGAGCAGCACGCCGGCGCCGGCAAAGTTGAAGCGCGCGAAGGCATAGGCCGCCGGCACCGCGATGGCGACGACGATCGCCGTCTCGACCGTGGCGATGAACAGCGAGTTGAAGATGTAACGCGCGAGGTTCGGCACGCTCGTCCACATCGTGATGTAGGCGTCGAACGAACCGTTTTCGGGGATGAAGCTGTAGGGCGTCGAGAACAGCTGGCTCAGCGGCTTCAGCGAAACGAGGAAGCCTTCGACGAACGGCGAGAGGACGAAGATCAGGAACAGCGCGAGGCCGGCATAGAGCGCCACCACTTCGTACCAGCGATAGCGGTCGATCATGGCGCGGGTGGTTTTCGCCTTGCTGCGCTTGGCCGGCAGGATCGTGGTCGTGCCCTCCCGGGAAACGGCGTCGGTGGTGATGCTGGTCATCGCGCTTCTCCCTGCGACAGGCGGCGGACGGCACGGAAGTAGAGGAAGCAGAAGACCGACACGAAGATGCAGATCAGCACCGCGCGGGCCGCGCCCTCGCCGTATTTCGACGAGCGGATACCGGTCTGGAACGTGTCGATGATCATCGTCGTGGTCTGCCCCGAGGGCCCGCCCTGGGTCAGGATCCAGATGATGTCGAACGAGTTGAAGGTCGCGATCAGCGACAGCAGCGACATGGTCAGCATGGCCGGCAGGATCAGCGGCAGCGTGATGCGGCGGAAGCGGTAGAACCGCCCGGCCCCATCGGCCCAGGCCGCCTCGTGCAGGTCGCGCGGCACCGACTGGATCGCGGCCAGCAGGTAGATCGTCACCATCGGCACGCCGATCCACACGTCGGTGACGATGGTGGCCCAGAAGGCGGTGTTGCCATAGCCGAGAAAGGCGATCGGTCCGCTGACGAGGCCGAAATTCTGCAGCAGCCCGGAGATCATGCCGAACTGGCCGTTATACATCCAGCCCCACATGTAGATGCCGATGGCCATCGGCACGATCCAGGGCGGCATGGTCAGCACGCGGAAGATCGATTGGCCCGGCAGCGCCGCGTTGAGCAGCACCGCGCCCATGGTGCCGATGATCATCTTGAGGCTGACGGAGAACAGCGTCCACACGATGGTGCGGATGATGATCTCGGTGAAACGCGTGCCCGAGAATATCTTCTGGTAGTTGGCCCAGCCCACCCAGTCGAAGCTCGGGCGCAAGGCCGCGTTGGTGAACGACAGGATGACCGTGTCGACCAGCGGATAGGCAACGATGAACAGGGTGTAGGCGACCGCGGGGGCGAGGAGCGCTAGGGCGAAGATGACGGCGTTGCGGTTAGCGGTCATGTTCCCTGCCTCCCTTACGCGGCCTGCGCGGATCGGCCGAGGGCGCCGTCGAATTCGCGCCAGATCGGCGCCATGTCGACCACGCGGCGCTGTCGCATGGCGTCGTCCATGCTCATCGCCAGCAGCCCCGCTTCGAGCGCATCGACCACCGAGACCGGCAGCGGCGCGCCGTCGATCAGATGCGCCATGATGTCGGTCGCCATCTGCTCGTCGGCGCCATAATGCTGGCTGAGGTCGGAGAGCTGGTAGGTGGTGTCGATCAGCCGGTCCGAGCTGCGCGAATCCGTCACCTGGAAATAGTTGCGGATGAAGTCGCCCTCGGCCATGCCCTTGACGCCCATCACCGCGAAGCGCCGGAAATCGTGCGGCACGTTGAGGTTGGTGTGGAAGGTGAAGGCGGCGCCGTTCTCGTACTCCACCATCGCCGTCTGGTAGTCGATGATGTCGCCGTCGCTGTCGAACACCTTGTCCGAGCCCATCCAGCCGCTGGGCTTGCGATGATAGACCTCGAGGTCGTTGATGCCGTGCACCTGCGGCGCGTTCTTGGGGATGAAGGTCCGCCGACCGCCAAAGCTCGACACGTAGCGCGGCCGTGCGCCCATGACCCCGTTATAGAGGTCGAGGTCGTGGCAGCACTTTTCCAGCATGAAGCTGCCCGAGTAGCGCTCGTAGCGGCGCCAGTCGCGCATGAAGAAGGCGCCGTGATAGGGCGGAATGTGCTCGGACGCTTCGATCGAGACGATGTCGCCGAGCAGCCCATCGGCCTGCGCCTTGCGCAGATCCTTGTAGAGCGGCGCATAGCGCAGCACGAGCCCGACCATCAGGTTGTCCGAGCCGTATTCGGCGATCAGCGCCGCCAGCGCCATCGTCTCCTCAACCGAGGTGACCACCGGCTTTTCGGTGAACACCTTGAGCCCGCGCTCGAGCCCGGTGCGGATATGATCGAGATGGAGGTGGTTGGGCGAACCGACCATCAAGAGGTCGAGCTGCTCGCCATCGAGCATCACCTCGAGGCTGTCATAAGCCGTGCCGACGGGGATGTCGTGTTGCTGCGTGTAGGGCAGGCCGGCCGGCGCGGGATCGACATAGCCGACCACGGAGAAATCCGGGCTCTGCACGCTGAACACGCGCGCCAGGTAGCCCAAACGATACCCCAGGCCGACAATCCCTACCTTCATCCCTGACCCTCTCTTCAGGTGGAATACCTGTAAACGATTTTCATCGTGTCCAGAATTCAGAACCCATGTCAACACGATGACAGAGCGGATTTCAATACCAATCTAAGCCACCCGCGAATTTTGTGGGATTCGCACTGGATTCGCACAGAAGGCTCGCGTTTTAGGCAGCGTGCCTAGTGACTCTGCCGCACGTTCGCGCACAGATGGTCGCAATTGGTATGGATGTGGACTTACCACTTGACACAATGACAGTCCGTCATCGATGAAAATCAATGACATCGGACGGGTCCTTCGCTCACCTTCCCAGAAGAAAGGCGGCACGCGCGTGCTCAACCTTACTCCGCAGCGCCTGACCATGCTCGTATTCTTTCTCCAGCCGATCGCCTTTGGCAGCTGGCTGCCGCGCATTCCGGATGTGCAGCAGGCGCTCGGCCTCGGACCCGCCGGGCTCGCCATCGTGCTGCTCGGCCTGCCGGCCGGAACGCTCTCCACCCTGCCCTTTGCCGGGCCGCTGGTCGGCCGCATCGGCGCCCGCGCCGCCATCATCATCGGCTTTGCGCTCTATGCCGTCGCGGTGAGCCTGCCCGCCTTCGCGCCCAACCCGGTGCTGCTGTTCATCGCGTTGATGGCCTGCGGCTCGACCCTGTCCTTCGTCGAGCTCGGCCTCAACGTCGAGGCCGACAAGGTGGAGAAGGCCACCGGCAGCCTGATCATGAGCAAGTCACATGGCTTCTGGTCGCTCGGCATCATGACCGGCAGCCTGATCGGCTCGGCCTTCGCCGCCGCCGGAATCGCGGCAGGCTGGTCGATCCTGATCGTCTGCGCCGCCACCCTGGTGATCGGCCCGCTCGTCGGCCGCCTCGTCCCTGACTACGGCCCGGACACCCACACGGCGGCGCCGGGCGAGAAGCCGCACGGCCTGCGCCTCCCCGGCTGGGCCCTGCTCGGCATCTGCTTTTTCGTCTTCGGCATCACCATGACCGAGGGCGCCATGGCCGACTGGTCGGCGGTGTTCCTGCGCGAAGTGATGGGCGCCGGCGGCGAGGCCGGCATCGGCTATTCCGTCTTCGCCGGGCTCGTCGCCACCGGGCGCTTCGGCGGCGACTGGGCCAAGTCGCGCATCGGCGCGCCGCTGCTCGCTCGCCTGAGCGTTGTCCTCGCGCTGGCCGGCATCGCCGTTCTCGCCTTTGCTCCCAATATGACCATCGCGCTGATCGGCTTCGGCATCACCGGGCTCGGCGCCTCGGTCGGCTTCCCGCTTGCCGTCACCGCCGCGGCCGACCTCGATCCGGCCCGCGCCTCGACCAATGTGGCGACGCTCTCCTTCATCGCGCTGCTCGGCTTCCTCGTCGGCCCGCCGCTGATCGGCTTTATCGGCGAGCATATCGACCTGCGCGCCGGCCTTGCGGCGCTGCTGCCGGTGCTGGTGATCAGCCTCGTGCTCTCGACCCGTCTCGGCCGTACCGCCTCCACAACCACGCTCGCCCAAGGAAAAGCCTGATGCGCATCGTTGTCGGCGGCATCCACACCGAGTGCAGCACCTATAACCCGGTGCTCGTGCACGAGGCGGAGTTTCGCATCCTGCGCGGCGCCGCGCTCACCGGTTCGGACTACTTCGCCTTCCTCAAGGACTATCCGGCCGAGTTCGTGCCGACGCTCCACGCCCGCGCCATCGCCGGCGGCCCGGTGGAGCGGAAAACCTACGAGGCGTTCAAGGCCGAAATCCTCGACGGCATCCGCAACGCCGGCCCGCTCGACGGCGTCTATCTCGCCATGCACGGCGCGGTCTATGTCGAAGGGATGGAGGACGCCGAGGGGGACTTCATCAGCGCGGTGCGCGAGCTGGTCGGACCCGACCTGCCGATTGCCGCGAGCTACGACCTGCACGGCAATGTCAGCCAGCGCATCGTCGATGCGCTCGACATGTTCTCGACCTACCGCACCGCCCCGCATATCGACGTCGAGGCGACCATGCGCCGCGCCGTGACCATGCTGGTCCGCACGCTCGAAACCGGCGAGCGCCCCGGCATCATGTGGGCCAGGATCCCGGTCGTGCTCCCCGGCGAACGCACCAGCACCGAGGACGAACCGGCCAAGCGCCTCTATGCCGGCCTTCCCGCCATCGATGCCGCGCCCGAAATCTGGGATGCCTCGCTGATGGTCGGCTATGTCTGGGCCGACGAGCCGCGCGCCACCGCCGCCGCCATCATGACCGGCACTGACCGAGCCGCACTGGCCCAAGCTGCCGAAGCGCTGGCGCAGTCCTACTGGGACGTCCGCGACGAGTTCGTGTTCGGCCCGCCCACCGGCACGATCGAGGAGTGTGTCCGGCAGGCGATCGCGGCGACCACCCATCCGGCGATCATCGCCGAATCCGGCGACAACCCCACCGGCGGTGGCGTCGGCGACCGCGCCGATGTGCTGGCCGAGCTGCTGCAGCAGGGCGCGACCGGCGTGATCTTCGCCGGCATCACCGATGCTGCCGCGACCGAAGCCGCCTATGCGGCCGGCCTCGGAGCCGACATTTCCGTGAGCATTGGCGGCAGCCTCGACCCCGCGAGCCGACCGGTGCCGGTGGAAGCGAGGGTCACGTTCCTCCTCGAAGCCGCCGAACCGCGCCTGCGCGAAGCGGTGCTGCGCATCGGCGGCATCGACCTCGTCGTCACCGCCCGCCGCCGCCCTTTCCACGACATCGCCGATTTCGAGAAGCTCGGCCTCGATCCGATCAACGCCAGGATCGTCGTGGTGAAGTCGGGCTATCTGTCGCCCGAGCTGGCGCCGATCGCCAATCCGAGCCTGATGGCATTGTCGCCGGGCGTCGTCGATCAGTTCGTCGAGCGCCTGCCGCGTCTGCGCAAGACCGTGCCGACCTACCCCTTCGACAAGGACTTCGCCTACGCGCCTACGGCCGTGCCGTCGAAGCGGGCGCCGTTCGCCTGAACGTGTCTGAACGCGTGAACGTGATTGCGGGTTAAGGTGCCGCAGGCCGGGCATCTTTGATCCGCCATATCGGCTGCTTATCTCCGATAGAACCACACCGAGATTCTGCGTTCATGACCGCTCCCGTGATCGACGCCAAGGGCGTCAACCTGCACCTCAAGAGCGGTGGCACACCGCTGCATATTCTGAAGGATGTGGACCTCGCCCTGTCGGGCGGCGAGGTGGTGGCGGTCGTCGGCCCCTCCGGCAGCGGCAAGACCTCGCTGCTGATGGTACTCTCCGGGCTCGAGCAGGCGACGGCAGGATCGGTGCGGGTCGCCGGCACCGAGATTTCGCGCCTCAACGAGGACCAGCTCGCCGTGTTCCGGCGTCAGAGCCTCGGCATCCTGTTCCAGAATTTCCACCTCATCCCGTCGCTGACCGCGCTCGAGAATGTCGCGCTGACGCTCGAGATCGCCGATCCCGGCATGCCGTGGGCGAAAATCCGCGACCGCGCCGCCAAGGCACTGGCCGATGTCGGGCTGGCCAATCGCACCGGCCATCTGCCCAGCGCGCTGAGCGGTGGTGAGCAGCAGCGCGTCGGGCTTGCCCGCGCCATGGTCGGCGAGCCGCGTCTGCTGTTGGCCGACGAGCCGACCGGCAATCTCGACCAGGAGACCGGGGCGCAGGTGATCGACCTGATGTTCGGGCTCGCCCGCGATCGCGGCACCGCGGTGCTGATGATCACCCACGATCCCTCGCTCGCGGCGCGCGCCGGCCGGCAGCTGCGCATGAACGAGGGCCATCTCAGCGAACTGGTGCCGGCATGAGCTGGCTGCAGGGCTGGCTGCGCGTCGCGCTGCGCGACCTGCGCGGCGACCTCAGGCGCTTCACCATCCTCCTCGCCTGCCTCGCGCTCGGCGTCGGCACCATCACGCTGGTCGGCTCGGTCGGCGCGGCGCTGCAATCGGCACTGCTTCGCGATGCCCGCACATTGCTCGGCGGCGATCTCGAGGCGAGCCTCACCTATCGCGCCGCAACGCCCGAGGAGCGCACCTTCTTTGCGGGGCTCGGCAAGCTCGGCGAGGTGGTCGAGATGCAGGGCCGCGCCGATGCCGAGGGCGGCAACAGCTTTCTCGCCATCCGCGCCGTTGACGCGAATTATCCGCTGGTCGGCACGGTCACCGTCGAAGGCAGCGACCGGCCGCTCGCCGATCTGCTGGCCGAGCGCGACGGCCGATACGGGCTGGTCGCCGATGCGCTGCTGTTCGACCGGCTCGGACTGAAGGTCGGCGATCCGGTGACCATCGGGCAGGCACAGTTCACGCTGACCGGTATCATCGGCACGGTGCCCGATCAGGTGACGGCCGGGCTGCAGCTCGGGCTGCCGGCGTTCATGTCGGTCGATGCGCTCAACGCCACCGGCATCATCGAGCCGGGCGTGATCGGCACCTGGCGCTACAAGCTGCTGCTGAACCCGGGCGAGAGCTTCGACACGGCGGCCCGCGCCATCCGCACCCAGTTCCCGCAGGCCGGCTGGAAGATCGCCTCGCCCGAGGAGGCGACCGAGGATCTGAGCCGCTTCTTCGATATCTTCTCGCGCTTTTTGACCATTGTCGGCCTCTCCTCGCTGCTGGTCGGCGGGGTCGGTGTGTCGAACGCCATCGCCGCTTATGTCACCGAGCGGCAGCGCTCCATCGCGACCATGAAGGCGCTCGGCGCCACCGGCCCGCGCGTGCTGATGCACTTTCTCACCCAGGTGCTGATCCTAACGGCCGTCGGCATCCTGCTCGGCCTGCTGCTCGGCACGGTGCTGACCGCGATCCTGCTGCCCATTCTCGGCAGCCTGCTCGGTCTCGGACTGCCGCCGGTGATCGATGCCAAGACACTGCTCACTGCCGCCGGCTTCGGCCTCCTGACCGGTTTTGCCTTCGGCTACCTGCCGCTGGTACGAGCTGAAAAGCTGCGGCCGGCGCTGCTGTTCCGCTCGGCCGGCTCCGCGGTCGAAGGCGGGCTCGGCTGGCGCGACCTGATCCAGCCGGGGCTGTGGCTGCCGCTGCTCGTCGCCACCGCGCTGATCTACGCGCTCGCCGCCGTCACCACCAACCGGCCGCTGCTGGTGCTGTGGTATGCGCTGGGCGTCATCGCCGCCTTCCTCGTGCTGCGCGCCGCCGCCTGGCTGCTGCAGGCCGGGCTGCGTCGCCTGCCGCCACTGCCCGATGCGGCCTTGCGCAATGCCGTGAAGTCGATCCACCGGCCGGGAGCGCCGGCGCCGGTGGTGATCCTGTCGCTCGGGCTGGGGCTCGCGCTGCTGCTGCTCATCGCACTGGTCGATGGCAGCCTGCGTCACCAGCTCGACCGCGAGTCGATCCCCAATGCGCCCAGCTTCGTGTTCATGGACCTGTTCGAGGACGAGGCGCAGTCGATCCAGGATTTTGCCGATGCCAGCAACGGCAAGGTCGCCGATTTCACTGCCTTGCCGCTCGTCACCGGCGCCATCGAGGCGATCAACGGTACACCCGTCGCCGAGCTGCATCGCACGCCGCCGCCGGAGTTCGGCTTCGTGCTCGAAGGCGAGATTCCGCTGACCACGTCGGAACTGCTGCCGCCGGAATCGACCATCACCGAAGGCGCCTGGTGGCCGCCCAACATGATCAGCGCACCCGAGGTGTCCGTGTTCCAGCGCCTCAAGGAACCGCTCGGGCTGAAGCTCGGCGACGTGCTGACCTTCCGCATTTTCGGCGAGCCGGTCGACGTGAAAATCTCCAGCTTCCGCGACTATGCCTGGCGCTCGGGCAGCGTGAACTTCGGCTTCGTGCTTTCGCCCAACGCGCTGGCAGATTACCCCGTCACCTATCTCGGGCTGCTCAAGGCGACGCCTGGCTCCGAGCGCGACCTGCAGCAGCAGCTGGTGGCCGAATTCCCCGACCTGCTCTTCCTGCCGATCGGTGAGGCGCTCGACACGTTTGCTGCCATCCTCGGCAATGTCACCACCGCCGTCGAAGTGATCGGCGGCCTGGCGGTCGCCTCGGGCGTACTGGTCCTCGCCGGCGCCATGGCGGCGGGCCGCCGGCAGCGCGAGTCCGATGCGGTGGTGATGAAAGTGCTCGGCGCGACGCGCGGCGACATCATCCGCTCCTACCTCATCGAATATGGCGTGCTCGGCCTGCTGGCAGCGGTGCTGGCGACCATACTCGGTCTCGTCGGCACCTGGGGCTTTGTCGAGTTCGTACTCGAGATCGACTTCTGGGCCGATCCGACGATCATCGCCGTAGTGATCGCCGCCACGGTGGCGCTTGCCATCATCGTCGGCATGGCGACGACCTGGTCGGCGCTGTCGACCCGGCCGGCGCGGTTCCTGCGCGAAGAATAGCAGGGCGAACGATGCATCCGACAGCCTGGGCGCAAGAGCCGCATCTATCTCAGGATGGGCCCCGGCCTGCTCCGGGGTGACCCGGTGGGTGGGAGGCATAGGGGATGACCACAACCGCCGTCATGCCCGGGCTTGACCCGGGCACCCATATATAGCTTCGGGCCGCCTATGGGTCCACGGGTCAAGCCCGCGGATGACGACTGAGGGAGTGGTGCGGCCACCGGAACCGGTGGGCCGGCACGATTGCTCCTCCCATGGCCCTGCTAGTCCGGCTGCCCGCCGATCTTGGTCACTGCCGCCGAGCCAGCCGCGATGCCGCGCCTGAGGCAGGTCTCGATGCCATTGCCCATGACATCGGCCGAGATGAATGCGGCCGCGAACGCATCGCCGGCGCCGGTCGTGTCGACGACCTCCACCACGGGCGCACGCAGCCGCAGCTTCACGCCGGACGCGTCGCCCGCCGCCGCGCCATCGGCGCCCAGCTTGATGACCACGCGGCCGTAATTCGGCCCGAGCTTACGCATCTGCGCGTCGAGCTCGGTCTCGCCCGATAGCGCCACCGCCTCGTCGGCATTGGCGAACAGTGTCGAGAAGCCCCGCGTCCATTCGAGGAACTTGTCCGGCCCGACCTCCTTCACGAAGCCGACCGACGCCGCGTCCACCGCCACCGGGATGTTGCGCGCGCTGGCCTCGCCGGCCATCCAGCGCACCGCGTGGCGCGGCTGTTCGGCGAACAGCGAGTACCCGGAAACGACGACGTAGCCGGCCTCGTCGAGCAGCCAGACCGGCATGTCGGAATGGCTGAGGTCGAGATTGGCGCCGCGATCGGTCAGGAAGCTCCGCTCGCCATCGGGGTCGATGATGGTGACGAGGATGCCCGATGGTCTGGTCGGGTCGGCAATCAGCACCGGATCGACATGGAAGCCGCGCAGGTGCGCCTCGAGATGCGGCTTGTCGGTCGCCCCGACCCGCGCCACGAAGCTCACCGGCGTGCCCATGGCGCCCAGCCACACCGCCTGGTTGGCGCCCGAGCCACCCGGCCGCTGCGTGATCGCGGCGCGCCGGTCCGAGCCGCGCACCAGCGGCCCTTCGGGGATGACGATGACGTCGGTCATCACGTCGCCAATGACGATGACCCGCCCCCCTGCGCTCACGTGTCGAGCTTGCTCAGCGCCACCGCGATCTCGGCGGCGACGCGCGCGTTGTTCTCGACCAGCGCGATATTGGCCGTCAGGCTCTTGCCCTCGGTGAGCTCGAAGATGCGCTTCAACAGGAACGGCGTCAGGTCCTTGCGGCCGATCCCCTGCGCATCGGCATCCCTGATCGCTTCCTCGATGCGCGCCGAGATCATCTCGGTGGGCAGCGCATGGCTCTCGGGGATCGGATTGGCGACGAGCACGCCGCCCAACCCGAGCGCGAACTGCAGCGCGATCACCTTGGCCGCATCCTTGCCGGTTTCGACCCGGTGGTCGACCTTGCCGCCCGACTGGCGCGTCCAGAAGCCGGGGAAATCGTCGGTGCCGAATCCGAGCACCGGGACACCCTTGCTCTCCAGCACTTCGAGGGTCTTGGGGATATCGAGAATGGACTTCGCCCCGGCGCACACCACCGCGACCTGCGTGCGCCCGAGCTCGTCGAGATCGGCCGAGATATCGAACGTGGTTTCAGCGCCGCGATGCACGCCGCCAATACCGCCGGTGGCAAACACCCGGATGCCCGCCGCTTCGGCCGCCATCATCGTGGTGGCAACGGTCGTGCCGGCAATCTGCTGGGAGGCCAGCAGCGCAGCGACGTCACGGCGCGAAGCCTTGGCGGCCTTGCCGCCGACCTGCGCCAGCCGCTCGAGATCGTCGCCCGAAACGCCGACCTTGAACTTGCCGTCCATGATGGCGATCGTCGCCGGCACCGCGCCATTGTCGGCGATCACCTTCTCGACGTTCTGCGCCATCGTGAGGTTCTGCGGATAGGGCATGCCATGGGTGATGATGGTCGATTCGAGCGCCACCACCGGCTGCCCGGCGCTGAGCGCCTTCTTCACCGCCGGCGAAATCGAAATGTGCTTCTTCAGGCTCAAGGTCTGCCCCTAATTCGTCTGGGCTTCGTTTGAACCGAAATCGGGCGGCTGCGCAACTGGTGGGCCTCTGCCTCGACACGACCACCGGGTCATCCCCGCGAAAGCGGGGATCTCCGTTTCGGCCGCAAAACAGGGATTCCCGCTTTCGCGGGAATGACTCCGTGGGTGGGGCGGGAATGACACCGTGTGTGGGGTGAGCGCCGAACCTACTCGAACCGGAACACCACGCCAGCGAGGCCCTCGTGGAACGTGCCGAGCCCGCTCGGGTAGTACTGCAGCCCGTACTGGGCCCTGAGCGCGATGTTGTCGCCCAGTGTGATCTCGGCCCCGGCCGCGCCGGTGAGTGCCAGTTCCTGCGCCTCGGCATCGAGGCCGACACCGGCCGCGGTGAACAGCAGCATGGCGTCGGTGACCTGCGCGCCCAGCCGGCCATCGGCCTGCAGCCATAGATAAGGATCGCCGCCGGCCACGCTCTGCGCCGCCAGCATGGCTTCGGCGCCGAAGTAGAACGCCTCGTTATGGGTTGCCCCGGTACCGGCGAGCACGCCGAACCTTGCGCCTTCCCCGCCGCCGCCGAGGTCCGCCCCCGCGCCGCCCATGATGCCGAAATAGAAGCCGTCCCAATATGCCGGCGTTCCGAATGCCTGCGCGGCGGCTTCGCCGGCAGGCGGAAGGAACAATGTAACTGCCAGCATCAGCGCCCGCGATCGACCCATGGCCAACCCCCGCCTGCTTCAGCCCGGGTACTATGCGCCCGCCTCGCGCGGGGCCGCAAGTCGCATCCCGGCAACACCTCCTTTGCGCCCTGCGAATGGGTGGGTTTCACGGGCTCCCCGTACCCGGCAAACCCCTTGCCCGCCTGTGCGTTTGCCACTAGCTTGCCCCCCGCTGGAGCCAACGCCAGGCGAGGGGTTTACTTCACTGCGCACGCATATTGTTGATCCGGAACCTCCGCCGGATCGATGGCCGCCCGGACCCGGGCACATTGCGACCCCCTGTGTACCCGGCGCGACGCCCGCGCTGCTTGGCCTTCCCTCCCGCGTATCCATTGAAATTCGTAAAATCTTCGCCCGGCCCCGCTTGCCGGGCACAAGCCATTTTGCCTGGTTGGGGCCAGGCAAATGCCAACCGGCGCCTGAACCGCCGGACGCATCCGCCATGCGCCGCCCTCCCCGAGCGGCACACGAACAAGGAGACGACTCTATGATGACCCGGACCATGATCGCGCTCGCCGCGCTGCTCGCCGCAGCCCCGGCTCTGGCGCAGGAAGAGCCAGTGCTGAATGTCTACAACTGGTCGGACTATATCGCCGAGGACACCATTGCCAATTTCGAGGCCGAGACCGGCATCAAGGTGAACTACGACGTCTACGACAATAACGAGATCGTCGACGCCAAGCTGCTCGCCGGTTCGTCCGGCTATGACATCGTGGTCCCCTCGGGCAACTTCCTCGAGCGCCAGATCAAGGCTGGCCTGATCCTGCCGCTCGACAAGTCCAAGCTCACCAACCTGGGCAACCTCGACCCGGCCGTGATGGCGACGGCTGCCGGCCAGGATCCGGACAATGGGCATGGCGTGCCCTACATGATCAACACCATCGGCTATGGCTACAACACCGCCAAGGTGACCGAGGCGCTCGGTGCCGACGCGCCGGTCGACAGCTGGGACCTGATCTTCAAGCCCGAATATGCCGAAAAGCTTGCCTCGTGCGGCATCAGCCTGCTCGACAGCCCGTCGGAAGTGACCGGCATCGCTCTCCACTATCTCGGGCTCGACCCGAACTCGGAGAGCGAGGAAGACCTGGCCAAGGCCGAAGCCCTGCTCAACTCGATCAAGCCGTATATCCGCTACTTCCACTCGAGCCAGTATATCGACGATCTCGGCAACGGCGAGATCTGCGTGGCGCTCGGCTACTCGGGCGATATCTTCATCGCCTCGGACAATGCCGCCGAGGGCGTCGAGGTCAACTACGTCATCCCCAAGGAAGGCGCGGCGACCCTGTTCGACTTCCTCGCCATCCCGGTCGATGCCCCGCATCCGGACAACGCCCACAAGTTCATCAACTACATCCTCGAGCCCGAGGTCGTGGCCGCGATCACCAACTACGTGTTCTACGCCAACCCGAACCTGCCCTCGCTCGAGTTCGTCGATGAGGAAGTGAAGTCCAATCCGGGCATCTATCCGCCGGCCGAAACCGTCGCCAAGGCCTTCGTGATGAAGGCGCACTCGCCGGAGTTCGAAGAGGTCTTGACCCGTACCTGGACCCGCATCAAAACCGGGCAGTAATCAACTCGGGAAGGGGCGGCTCCAGGCCGCCCCTTCGATCTATCGGTTCAGGGGGCGTCGCCGGACTGCAAATGGCCAAGAAGCCGCAACTCGCTTTCGAAACGCGTCCCTGGCGTGACCCATCCGCCAAGCCGTTCGTCCGCATCCGCAACGTCACCAAGAAGTTCGGCGACGTCTCGGCGGTGCACGACGTGTCGCTCGATATCTACAAGTCCGAGCTGTTCTGCCTGCTCGGCGGCTCGGGCTCGGGCAAGTCGACGCTGCTGCGCATGCTCGCCGGCTTCGAGCGGCCCACCTCCGGCCTGATCGAGATCGACGGCCAGGACATGACCGACGTGCCGCCCTACCAGCGGCCGGTCAACATGATGTTCCAGTCCTACGCGTTGTTCCCGCACATGAACGTGGAGCAGAACATCGCCTATGGCCTGAAGCGCGACAACATGCCGGCCGGCGAGATCAAGGACCGCGTCGCCGAGCTGCTGGCGCTGGTGAAGCTGCAGGACTACGGCAAGCGCAAGCCCAACCAGCTCTCCGGCGGCCAGCGCCAGCGCGTGGCGCTCGCCCGCTCGCTCGCCAAGCGGCCAAAACTCCTGCTTCTCGACGAGCCGCTCGGGGCGCTCGACAAGAAGCTGCGCGAGGAAACCCAGTTCGAGCTGGTGAAGATCCAGGAAAGCCTCGGCGTCACCTTCATCGTGGTCACCCACGACCAGGAAGAGGCGATGACCCTCGCCACCCGCATCGGGGTGATGAACCAGGGCGAGATCGCCATGATCGGCGAGCCCACCGATATCTACGAGTACCCGAACTCGCGCTTCGTCGCCAATTTCATCGGCTCGGCCAACATGGTCGAGGGCGTCGTCACCGAGGATGAGCCGGACCATGTCCGCATCCGCTCGGCCGAGCTCGGCTGCGACATCTATGTCGGTCACGGCGTTGATTGCGCGCCGGACCAGATCCTGTGGTGGGCCATCCGCCCCGAAAAGATGCACCTGAGCCGCGAGCAGCCGGAGGAGACCTTCGGCGCCAATGTCACCAAGGGCGTGGTCGAGGATATCGCCTATCTCGGCGACATGAGCCTCTACCAGGTGGTGCTCGACAGCGGGAAGCGCATCCGGGTCAGCCAGACCAACTCGGTGCGCGGCAACCCCGACGCCATCACGTGGGAAGAGACGGTCTACATCACCTGGGGCGACAATGCCGGATCGGTGCTGACGGTATGAGCACGATGGTGTTCGAGTTTCGCCACACCCACGGAGTCATTCCCGCGAAAGCGGGAACCTCTGTTTTGGGAGCGTGCGGCCAAACGGAGATCCCCGCTTTCGCGGGGATGACCCGGTGCGGGTTGCGCCCTCGCGGGAAGGGCCTCCTCCCATGAGCACGATGGGCAGCCAGCTGCCGCCGCCGCGCCGCCTCAGGCCGTGGAGCGGGCTCGAGCGCCGCCTGCGCGATGTCGGGATTTCCGGCCGCACGCTGGTGATCGCGGCGCCGGCGATCTGGCTCACCGTGTTCTTCCTGATCCCGCTGGCGGTGGTGTTCGGCATCTCGCTCGCCACCAAGCAGTTCGGCCGCCCGCCATATTCGCAGCTGCTCTCGACCGAAGGCGGCACGGTGCAGCTGACCCTGCACCTGTCCAACTACGTAAAGCTCTTCACCGATCCGCTTTATGTCGCGGCGTACCTGAGCTCGATCCGCATCGCGCTGGTTGCAACGATCATCACGCTCTTTATCGGCTACCCGATGGCCTATGCCATCGCGCGGGCGCCCGAGAAGTGGCGCAACATCCTGCTGATGCTGGTGATCCTGCCGTTCTGGACCTCGTTCCTGCTGCGCGTCTATGCGCTCAGTGGCTTCATGCGCGGCAATGGCGTGATCAACCAGTTCCTCGGCGTGTTCGGCATCGAGCCGCTGGTGATGATGCAGACCGATTTCGCCGTCTATGTCGGCATCGTCTACACCTACCTGCCCTTTATGATCCTGCCGCTCTACACCAACCTCGTGAAGCTCGACATCTCGCTGCTCGAGGCCTCGGCCGATCTCGGCTCGCGCCCGTGGCAGACCTTCCTGTCGGTGACGCTGCCGCTGTCGCTGCCCGGCATCGTCGCGGGCTCGATGCTGGTGTTCATTCCGGCGATCGGCGAGTTCGTCATTCCCTCGCTGCTCGGCGGACCGGAGACGCTGATGATCGGCCGCGTGCTGTGGGACGAGTTCTTCGCCGCCACCAACTGGCCGCGTGCCGCCGCCGTCGCCGTGGCCATGCTGGTGGTGGTCGTCATTCCCATCCTGCTGCTGCAGAAGGCGCAGGATGCCGTGGTCGAGAAGGGTCGATAGATGCGACGCGGCTGGTTCCTTCCCATCGCGGCAACGCTGGGCTTTGCCTTTCTCTACCTGCCGATCATTTCGCTGGTGGTGTTCTCGTTCAACGAGAACCGGCTGGTGACGGTGTGGACCGGCTTTTCCACCAAGTGGTACGCCGAGCTGTTCGCCGATCAGCAGATGCTGGGCGCCGCCTGGCTGAGCCTGCAGATCGCTTTCTGCGCCGCCTCGCTGGCGCTCGTCCTCGGCACGCTCTGCGCCATAGCCCTGGTGCGGTTCAAACGCTTCCGCGGCCGCACCGTGCTCGCCGGCACGGTCTCGGCGCCGCTGGTGATGCCCGACGTGATCACCGGCCTTGCGCTGCTGCTGCTGTTCGTCGCCATGGAAGGCACGCTCGGCTGGCCCGCCGGCCGCGGCATCCTCACCATCATCATCGCGCATACGACCTTCTGCATGGCCTATGTCACGGTCGTGGTGCAGTCGCGCCTCTCCGATCTCGACCTGTCTCTCGAGGAAGCCGCGATGGACCTCGGCGCCACCCCGGCGCGGGTGTTCTTCGACATCACGCTGCCCATCATCGCCCCGGCGCTGGTCTCGGGCTGGCTGCTCGCCTTCACCCTGTCGCTCGACGACCTCGTGATCGCGAGCTTCGTCTCCGGCCCCGGCTCGTCGACGCTGCCCATGGTGATCTTCTCCAAGATCCGCCTGGGCGTGTCGCCGGACGTGAATGCGCTCGCCACCATCATCATCGGTGTGGTGGCGCTCGGCGTGGTGATCGCGACGCTGATCGGACTGTCGGGCAGCCGGGCGCGCAAGGCGTCGTAGCCTGGCGCCGGCAGACGACCCCCTCCCAGCCTCCCCCATAAAGGGGGAGGTGCTCTGTTGGTGGGCTGGGCACGATCGAGGACAGAGACGCGACTCTTGACCTCCCCCTTTATGGGGGAGGCCGGGAGGGGGCCGTCTCTGTCGGCGATCCAACGAACAGCTCCGCGCAAATCCCATCCACTGTTCGCCCGCTGGACGACAGTTCGTTCTCACATCCGCCCTTGCCAGCGGCAACGCTCCGGCCTAAATCTCCATCGTCATCTCACGATGGCGTTGTTCTCAGGGCGGGGTGCAATTCCCCACCGGCGGTAGATGGGAGAAATCCCAAAGCCCGCGAGCGCCTTCGGGTCATCCCGAGGGGTCAGCAGATCCGGTGTAATTCCGGGGCCGACGGTATAGTCCGGATGAAAGAGAACGGGACTTAGCGCTGGTCTCTGCGCGCCCGCACCTATCGGTCGGGCAGCCGATCAATCGCCGATCCCCGTAACTCCCTGAGGGAACTGGTTACGGAAAGGATCGACCCATGAACCAGGTTTCCTCGTCTACCAACACCGCCGCCACCGTCGGCGCCGCCTTCATGCTGGTGGGCGCGCTTGCCTTTGCCGGCTCCAACCTGCTGCAATCGCTGCTGCCGACGCCCGTGGAATATGGCGGCTACGGCATGAGCTCGACCGGCATGGCCTTCTGGCAATATGTGATCGCCGCCGTGCTCAGCCTGCCGCTGATCCTGCGCATCGGCGTCCACAACCTGCGCACCAGCCATCCGTTGGCCCATGAAATCCGCGCCTTCGTTTCGGCGCTCGGCGTGCATGTGTTCGTCTACGGCTTCGCCTCCGGCGTGCCGATCTGGCAGATGGTGACCCTGCTCGCCACCGGCCCGCTGTTCATCATCCTCGGCTCGACCCTGTTCCTCGGCGAGCGCGCCTCCGCCGCCCGCATCGCCGCCGGCATCGTCGGCTTCATCGGCGCCATCATCGTTTCCGGCGTCGGGACCGAAAGCCTCGGCTGGACCACGCTCGTACCGATCGCCGCCGCCGGCCTCTGGGCCACCACCGACGTGCTGACCAAGTACCTGGCGCTCAAGGGCGAGAGCCCCGAGACGCTGACCGTGTCGCTGCTCGTCCTCGTGACGCCGAACCACCTGCTGATCCTGCTCGCCGTCTGGGGCCTCGGCATCTTCACCCCCGGGCTCCTGCCGGTCGGCCTCGCCGACAACGTGTTTGCGCTCCCCGGCGGCAACGCGCTCTGGCTGCTCGCCTTGCTCGGCGCGCTGACGGCCGTGGCGCAGTATCTGATGGCCCATGCCTACAAGGTGGCCGACGCGACCTACCTGCAGCCCTTCGGCGACACCAAGGTGCCGCTGAGCGGCCTCGTCGCCTGGATCGTGCTCGGCCAGGTGCCAGGCGACCTGTTCTGGTGGGGTGCGGCGCTGATCGTCGCGGCCTCGGCCTTCATCTACTGGGTGGAATCCCGCGGCCGGCGCGGCACCCTCGCCACAGCCTGAGCTCGCTGCACGACTCAGGCTCCCCGGGGTCGCCGTGACTGCGGCCCCGGGACCTGAGAGAAGGCCCCCTCACCCGCCGCTTCGCGTCGACCCCTCCCCCAAGGGAGAGGTCAAGAAAGAGCACGACCTCGCCACCACATCACCTCTCCCTCTGGGGGAGAGGTCGGATCGCGTGCGATCCGGGTGAGGGGGCCTTTCCGCGACCTAAACCTCGACCCAGCGCCCCTCGCGATGGCTTTGCGCCATGGCATGCACCGTCCGCTCGATCTCGAGCCCCTTGTCGAAATCGACGATCTGCCCCGCCTCGCCGCCGATGGCGCGCAGCAGCTCGTGGCACTCGATGATCTTCAGCTCGTTGAAGCCGAGACCGTGCCCCGGCGCCGGGATGAAGCGGTCGTAGGGCGCATGGATCGGGGCGGTGAGCACGGTGCGAAAACCCTGCTCGGTGGCGCGGTCGCTGACCGTGTAGAGCTGGAACTCGTTCATCCGCTCCTGGTCGTAGGCGATGGTGCCTTTCGAGCCGAAGATCTGCACGGCGATGCGGCCCTTGCGGCCCCAGGCCGAGCGATCGAGGGCCATGACGCCGGCCGCGCCGTTACGCAGTTCCAGCAGCACCGAGGCGATGTCCCAGGTTTCGACGGCGCGGCGGCCGCCATCGCGGCTCGGCCGGTCCGGATAGGGCATGGAGAGCTGCGCCATCACCCGGGTGACGCCGCCGAACAGGAACTGCATCAGGCTGAGTGGGTGGACGCCGAAATCATCGAGCGCGCCGTAGCCGGACGAGGCCTCGCTCTTCCAGTAGAACAGCGCCTCGGGATCGGCCATGAAGTCCTCGTCCATCTCGAAGCGGACGTGGTTCACGGTACCGATGGCGCCTTCGTCGAGCAGCCGCTTGATGTGCCGGATCACCGGATTCTGGATGTAGTTGTAGCCGAGCGCGGTCACCTTGCCGGAGACGCGCGCCGCCGCGGCCATGCGCTCCGCATCAGCCAATGCCACCGCCATCGGCTTTTCGCACCAGACATGCTTGCCGGCCTCGAGCGCAGCGATCGCCATCTCGGCGTGGAAGGCATTGGGGGTGGTGACGGAGACCACCTCGACCTCAGGATCGGCGATGAGCGCGCGCCAGTCGGAGGTGGATTTATCGAACCCGAACTCGTCGGCGCGGCGATGCGCCAGTTCGGGTGACACCTCGGCGAGGTGCACGAGCCGTGGCTTCGGGCCATCCCCGAACACGAGTTTGACCGCATTCCAGGCCAGCGCATGGCACTTGCCCATGTAGCCCGTGCCGATGAGGCCGACACCGATGGAGGTCATTCGTTTCTCACATTGGGGCTGAGAGACACCCCCCACCCTGTCCCTCCCCCGCAAGGGGGGAGGTGACCTGCGCTCACACGTCTTCGTTCCACGAGCGCCGGTGCTTGCTTGGGCGTCTCCCTCCCCCTTGCGGGGAGGGGACAGGGGTGGGGGTATCTTCCCGCTCGATTGTCTGCCGTGAAGAAAAATCCGCCCGGAGCCTCGCTTGAGGCGCCGGGCGGCAGGCTCCGGAGGAGGAGCTTACTGGTACTCGGCCGCGTTGTCCTTGGTGACGAGCACGGTGCCGGTGTCGATCCAGGCATCCAGCGTCTTGCCGGCCTTGAGGTCGACCAGCGCCTGGATGCCGAAGCCGCCCATGTTGCCGGGGGCCTGCGCGATGGTCGCCGCCATGTCGCCGGCGAGGATCGCCGCCGCCGCATCGGGGTTGGCATCGAAGCCGACAATGGTGATGTCGGTGCGCGCAGCGGCCTTCACCGCCTCGGATGCACCGAGCGCCATGTTGTCGTTCGAGCCGAAGATGCCCTTGAGGTTCGGGTTGCCGGCGAGGATGTTCTCGGTCACGGAGAGACCCTTGGCGCGGTCCCATTCGGCGGTCTGCTCGGCCACGACCTTGAGGCCGCAATCGGTGAGGCCCTTCTTGGAGCCATCGGCACGCGCCTGGCCGGTCGACTGCGAGATCAGGCCCTGCAGGATCGCGACTTCCGAGCCGGCTTCGAGATTGTCGCACAGATACTTGGCGGCAAGCGCGGCGCCCACTTCGTTGTTGGTGCCGATGAAGGTGACACCTTCATTGATGCCGCGGGTATCGACGAACACCACCGGCACGCCGGCCGCCTTGGCCGCATCGACGACGGGGGCGAGCGCGTTCGGGTCGGTCGGGGCGATGGCGAGGCCATCGATGCCCTGCGCGATCAGGTCCTCGATCTGGGTGATCTGGGCCTGCACGTCCGACTCGGCCGGCGGCGCGACGACGGTCAGTTCGACGCCCAGTTCGGTAGCCTTGGCCTTGGCGCCAGCCTCGACGGCGGCCCAGAACGGATTGCCGGCACCCGGGCCCTTCATGGCCAGCACGTAAGCGGCATTGGCAGGCCCGGCAAGAACGCTGAGCGCGACGCCGGCGAGAAGCAGTTTCTTCATGGGTGGTTCCTCCCTTTGAACCTAAACACCTGCGCGACCCCCTTGGTGTCGCGACCTCCTCCCCTCATCCGGCGCTACGCGCCACCTTCTCCCCGACGGGGAGAAGAAAACCGCGCTGCCGGAGGGCACCATTCCTCTCCCCGTCGGGGAGAGGGTGGATCGGCCCCGGCGAAGGCCGGGGACGAGACGGGTGAGGGGCCCGCCGCCCGTAGATTCGTCTATCGCCTGACCGCCGCTCTCCTCCTGAGCACGTCGATATAGACGGCGATGATGATGACGAGGCCGATCAGGATCTGCTGCCAGAAGGCGCTCACATTGTTGATGTTGAGCCCGTTGCGCAGGATGCCCATGATCAGCACGCCCGCCAGCACGCCCAGCACCGTGCCGCGCCCGCCGAAGAAACTGGCGCCGCCAATGATCACTGCCGCGATGGCGTCGAGCTCGATACCGATGCCGGCATTCGGAAAGCCGCTATCGGTGCGGCCGGCGAGCAGCAGGCCAGAGAGCCCAGCCATGAAGCCCGAGATCATGTATACGACGACCAGCGTCAGATCGACATTGATGCCCGAGACGCGGGCGGCGTGCGGATTGCCGCCGATGGCGAAGATGTGCCGGCCCATATTGGTCTTCTCGAGGAAGAACCACAGCCCGATGGCGCAGATGGCGACGAGGATCAGGCTCGCCGGAATGCCGGCCGGCGGCGGCAGGCCGAAGCCGAAATAGGCCTGGCCGATGAAGCGCACCTCCGGCTGCAGCCCGGAAATCGGCGCGCCGTTCGAGATGAGGAAGGTGAGCCCGCGCGCCACGTTCAGCGTACCCAGCGTCATGATGAAGGGATGCGGCAGCTTCAGCACCGTGAGGCCGACGCCGTTCACCCAGCCGACCGCGAGCCCGATGGCGGGACCGATCAGCAGCACGAGCGGCCAGGGCACGCCGGCTTTGCTGGCAATCGCCAGCGCCACCATGGCGAGCGCCATGATCGAGCCGACGCTGAGGTCGATGCCCGCGGTGACGATGACCACGTACATGCCGAGCGCTAGGAGCGCCAGCGAGGCGTTCTGCTTGAGGATGTTGGTGAGGTTCTGCGGCGACAGGAAGACGTCGGGCTTGATGGCCGCGAGCGCCAGCATCATTACGATCACGACGAGGACAATGCCGTAGACCTCGAGGAATTTCGACATGCCCGGGCCGCGGATGGAAAAGCCGGACTTGGTGGCGGGGGCGTCAGACATCAGGGCTTGCTCCCCTCATCCGGCGCTGCGCGCCACCTTCTCCCCGACGGGGAGAAGAACGGTGCCCGCCGGCAGCGCCACAGCCTGTTCCTCTCCCCGTCGGGGAGAGCGTGGACCGGCGCAGCCGGGACGGGTGAGGGGTTGGGGTACGCTGCATCCTCCACTCCTCAGTGCATGTTGTCATGGGCGAGGCCGGACGTGTGGCCCTTGGTGCCCATGATCCAGCCGATGACTTCGTTGCGGGTGGTGGCGCCGAGGTTGGCCTCGGCGAAATTGGTGCCCTGGTAGAGCGCCATCACCCGGTCGCAGCAGTAGAAGATGTCGTCCATGCGGTGCGAGATGATGATCACCGCAACGCCGTGATCTTTCAGCGATTTGACGAGATCGAGCACCTTGCCGACCTCCTTGATGGCGAGCGCCGCGGTCGGCTCGTCCATGATCACCAGCTTGCCGTCGAAGGCAGTGGCGCGGGCGATGGCGACGGCCTGGCGCTGCCCGCCCGACAGGTCCTCGGTGTTCTGCTCGACCGACTTGACGTGGATATGCAGCCGGTCGAGATGGTCGGACGCCATCTTCCTCGCCCGCTTGTGATCGACGACGGTGAGCGGACCGAACCTGGTGCCGGGCTCGCGGCCGAGATAGATGTTCTCGTAGATCGGCATGTTCCCGGCGAGCGCGAAGTCCTGGTAGACCATCTCGATGCCGAGCTTCTGCGCGTCCTTGGGCGAGCCGAACTTGACCGGCTGGCCGTTGAAGATCAGCTCGCCCTCGCTGGGCGCGAACAGGCCGGAGAGGATCTTCATCAGCGTCGACTTGCCGGCGCCATTGTCGCCGACGACGCCCAGCACCTCGCCCGGCCCGACGTGAAAATTCACGTCGCGCAGCGCGGTGATGGCGCCGAAGAATTTCGATATGCCCCTCGCCTCGAGCAGCGGTGCTGCCATGCGCGTCGTCCTCCCCGACGGCGCCAGCGTCCTCTTATGGAACGTCTGGTGCTGCATTCTGTATTGATGGAATATTTATTCCATTCTACGTTAAGACGTCAAGCGCCCGTTGAATGGGTCGAGAAGGCCGGGAACTGTGCATGGAGGGCTTGTGCGCTTGCGTGGGGCCGCATTTCGCCCCTAAGCGTCGATTGGCAGGGAGTATAGCACCGGAATGGACGACGGGGATATCGAGCTCGAGGAAACGGTCCCGCGGGACTTTCCCACCCTGCGCGCGCTGATCGCGGCGCGGGCGCCGACCCTGCCGCGCCGGCTGACCCAGGTGGCGAGTTTTGCGCTCGACAACCCCGACGACATCGCCTTCGGCACCGCCGCGAGCGTGGCGCAGCGCTCGGGCGTACAGCCCTCGACGCTGGTGCGCTTCAGCCAGGCGCTCGGCTACCAGGGTTTTTCCGACCTGCAGGACGTGTTCCGCGCCCGCCTGCGCGACCGCGTGCCGAGCTACGAGGAGCGGCTGAAGCAGCTGCGCGAGCATGGCGAGGCCAGCAAATCCGGGCTGCTGCTGCAGGGGTTTTCTGAGGCGGCCGAGCGCTCGGTCGCCGACCTGCGCGTAAAACTCGATCCCGAGACGCTGGAGCGGGCGGTCGACATCCTCGCCAAGGCGCAGACCATCTATCTCGTCGGGCTGCGGCGCTCGTTCCCGATCACCAGCTACATGGCCTATGCCATGGGCAAGCTCGGGGTGCGCAACGTGCTGGTCGATGGCATTGCCGGGCTGGGCGCCGAGCAGATCAACTTCATCGGCGAGCGCGACGTCGTGCTGGCCATCAGCTTTACGCCGTACGCCAGCGAGACCGTGAGCCTCGCCCACGCCGCCAAGGGCCGGCACGCCAAAGTGGTGTCGATCACCGACTCGGTGTTTTCGCCCATCGCCTCGATTGCCGATGCGTGGCTCGAGATCGTCGAGGCCGATTTCGAGGGTTTTCGCTCGATGGCCGCGACCATGGCGCTGGCGATGACGCTGACCGTGGCGGTCGCGAGCAAGCGCTCCGAAGGCTGAGGGCACATAAAGGCCCCCTCACCCGCCGCTGCGCGGCGACCTCTCCCCCAAGGGAGAGGTAGGCCGGGGGCAAAATCGTGCCACAACGTCACCTCTCCCTTTGGGGGAGAGGTCGGCCGAAGGCCGGGTGAGGGGGCCTTTGGAGGCCCTACTTCTTCTGCGGGTAACCGGAGCTTTGCAGCGGCGAGGAGGCGCCGATGACGGACTGCTCGTACTCGACGCATGAGCCGGTCATCGGGAAGGATTCCGGGCCGCCGAGGAAGGCGATCAACCGCGCGATCCCTTCGGGCTTCAACAGCTGGCCGAACGGACGCGAGGCTTCTGCCGAGGCCAGCCAGTCTTCGGCGGCATCGTGGAAGGTCTTGAGCGTCACGTGCTCGCCCGGGGTGTCGGCCCAGCCAAGGATGATGCCGTTGACGCGGATACGGTCGCGATTGATGGCGTTGGCGGTGTTCTTGGTCAGCGTCATCAGCGCGCCCTTGCTGGCGCTGTAGGCGGCGAGATTGGCGCCACCGATATAGGCGTTGACCGACAGGATGTTGACGATGGTGCCAGAGATCTTCTCGCGCTGCATCACCTTGATCGCGTCCTGCATCAGGAAGAACGGCGCGCGCACGTTGATGGCGAACATCTTGTCGAACAGGGCGAGGTCGGTGTCGAGGATGGTGCCGCGATCGGTCAGGCCGGCAATATTGGCGAGCAGGTCAACCCGGCCGAACGCATCGTCGGCAGTCGGGATGATTTCCGCGACCTGGTCGGAATCGGACAGATCGGCAACGACCGTGACGACCGAGACGCCCTGCGTTTCGAGCGACTTGGCGACGGCGTCGAGCTTGTCGCCCTGCCGGTCGGTGAGCACCAGGCCGGCAATGCCGCGCTCCGCCAGGAGCCGCGCCGTCGCCTCGCCGACACCCTGGGCCGCGCCCGTGACAACGGCGATCTTGCCGGCAAAGGGGGCGGAGGACGTATCGGACATTTTCTGGGACTCGGCAGGGGGATGGCAGGCGGCCGGACACTATGGCGTCAGGGCGGTGAAGCCAAGAGGCGTCGTGAAAGAACGATGGAGGGGGCCTCGTGGAGGATTGGTGCGTGTGGCCGCCCCCTCCACCAGCTTCGCTGGTCCCCCTCCCCCGCACGCGGGGGAGGATCACGGAGAGGCCTGGGTGCTTGGCCCCCCTCATCCGCCCTTCGGGCACCTTCTCCCACGAGGGGAGAAGGGTCCGCCACGAGCATCTCGGTCGGGGCCTTCTCCCTTGATGGGAGAAGGTGGCCGACAGGCCGGATGAGGGTGGGGCGGAAGGCGCCCTACCTACCCGACCCGCACCACCTGCCCGGTCTTGAGGCTCTGCGTCGCCGCTTCCGCCAGCTTCTGGGCCGCCAACCCATCGTAGCCCGACGGCGTCGGTGTCGTGCCGTTCGCCATCGCGTCGATGAAGCTGTTCACCTCGGCGGCGTAGGCGGCGACGTAGCGGTCGATGAAGAAGTTCTGGATCACGTCCTGGGTGAAGCCGGCGCCGTCGGCGCGCTCGAGCGTGGTCATGTGGACATTGCCGGCGCGCAGCATGCCCTTGGAACCATGCACTTCCAGGCGCTGGTCGTAGCCATAGGTGGCGCGGCGCGAGTTGGTGATGACGGCGATCTTGCCCGACGCGGTCTGCATCTGCACCGAGGCGGTGTCGACGTCGCCGGCAGTGCCGATGGCCTTGTCGACCAGCGCGCCGCCGAGCGCGTGGACGGTGACGAACTCCTCGCCGACGAGGAAGCGGGCCATGTCGAAATCGTGGATCATCATGTCGCGGAAGAGGCCGCCCGAGCGCTCGATGTAGCTGACCGGCGGCGGCGCGGGGTCGCGCGAGATGATGGTGACGAGCTCGACATCGCCGACATCGCCGGCTCTAAGCCGTTGCTGTAGCGCAGAAAAATTCGGGTCGAAGCGGCGGTTGAAGCCGATCATCAGCGGTACGCCGGCCTTTTCGACCACCGGCAGGCAGGCCTCGATGCGCTCGACCGACAGCGAGACCGGCTTTTCGCACAGGATTGCCTTGCCGGCGCGGGCGGCGGCTTCGATCAGGTCGGCATGGGTGTCGGTGGGGGTGCAGATGAGGATGGCATCGACATCGGAGGCGATCGCCTCCTCGACGCTGGCGGTCTTCGCGCCGACGCTGGCGGCGAGCGCCGCGGCAGCATCGGGGATGGCGTCGGCCACGTAGGCGACGCTGGCCCGATCCGATTTTGCGATGGTGCCGGCATGAACCTTGCCGATGCGACCCGCACCAAGGACAGCAAACCTGACCAAACCAAACCTCCCTTGTGAACGGGCCATGACCGCGATCTGAACGCGTTGGCCGCGCTAAAACCTGCTCTTTGTCCATGGTTGGTCCATGAACTTCTGCCAGACGAAAGGCCCTGGTCCACGCTCAGTCCGAAAGCGTTACTTCCGGACGTGAACGATAGAATGTTCATTCCGAATTTGGAAAAATCGGAATTGACGTTTCATCCGCGCGAGGGATACAACGGCGGCTGAAAGCTGTCCAGACAAGAAGAAGACGGGGGAGATCATGCCGGAGGCCGGGCTCGATGTCATCACCATCGGCCGTTCATCCGTGGATCTCTACGGCCAGCAGATCGGCAGCCGGCTCGAGGACATTGGCAGCTTCACCAAGGCCATTGGCGGCTGCCCGGCGAACATCGCCGTGGGAACGGCGCGGCTCGGGCTGAAGTCGGCGCTGATCACCCGCGTCGGCGCCGAGCAGATGGGCGGCTTCATCAAGGAACAGCTCAAGCGTGAAGGCGTCGAGACTGCCGGGATCACCACCGACGACAAGCGGCTGACCGCATTGGTGCTGCTGGCGGTAGAGGCCGAGGGCGTTTCGCCCATGATCTTCGTGCGCACCGACTGCGCCGACATGGCGCTCGACGAGAGCGATATCGACGAGGCGTTCATCCAGTCGGCCGGCGCGATCGTCGTCACCGGCACGCATTTCTCGACGCCGAACGCCGAGGCGGCGCAGCTTAAGGCCATCCGCATCGCCAAGGCGGCCGGGCGCAAGGTGGTGTTCGATATCGACTACCGGCCCAACCTGTGGGGGCTCGCCGGGCACGCCGCCGGGTTCGAGCGCTATGTGAAATCGGACTACGTGACCGGCAAGATCAAACCGATCCTCGCCGACTGCGACCTGATCGTCGGCACCGAGGAAGAGGTGCTGATCGCCGGCGGCGAGGGCGACCTGCTGGCGGCGCTGAAGGCCATCCGCGCGGTGTCGGACGCGACCGTGGTGCTGAAGCGCGGCGCCAAGGGCTGCATCGTCTACGATGGCGCGATCCCCGATGACCTCGAGGCCGGCATTGTCGGCCAGGGCTTTCCGATCGAGATCTACAACGTGCTGGGCGCGGGCGACGCGTTCATGTCGGGCTTTTTGCGCGGCTGGTTGAAGGGCGAGAGCCTCGCCACCAGCGCGACCTGGGCCAACGCCTGCGGCGCTTTCGCGGTGAGCCGGCTGCTCTGCGCACCGGAGTATCCGAGCTGGACCGAACTCGACCACTTCCTCACCCATGGCAGCACGTTCAAAGCGCTGCGCAAGGACGAGGAGCTGAACCACATCCACTGGGCGACGACACGCCGGAAGCAGTGGCCGCGGCTGACGGCCTTCGCCATCGATCATAGGAAGCAGATCGAGGATATCGCGGGCGACAAGGCCGACCGCATCCCGGCGTTCAAGGTGCTGGCGGTGAAGGCGGCGGCGGAAGTGGCGGCGGGGCGCGACGGCTTCGGCATGCTGCTCGACGACAAATGGGGCCGCGACGCGCTGTTCGAGGCGCCCAAGAATTTCTGGATCGCCCGGCCGGTGGAACTGCCGGGCAGCCGCCCGCTGCAATTCGAGTTTTCGCAGGATGTCGGCAGCCGGCTGGGCGAATGGCCGGTGGACCATTGCCTCAAGGTGCTGTGCTTCTATCACCCGGACGATCCGGCAGCGCTGAAGGCGGCGCAGATCGAGACGCTGCGCGTCGCCTATGACGCCGCGCGCAAGGTGGGCCGCGATATCCTGATCGAGGTGATTGCGAGCAAGGCCGGGCCGGTGGATCAGCGGACGACGGCGCGGGCGCTGGCCGAGCTCTACGATGCCGGGCTCAAGCCCGACTGGTGGAAGCTCGAGACGCAGGCCGACGAGGCCGCGTGGCGTGAGATCGATGCGGTGATCGAGACGCGCGACCCCTATTGCCGCGGCGTCGTGCTGCTCGGGCTCGAGGCGCCGGCGGACGAGCTGGCGAAGGGTCTTGCGGTGGCGCATGCCTCCCGCACTGTGCGCGGATTTGCCGTGGGTCGGACCATCTTTGCCGATGCGGCCAAGGCATGGTTTGCTGGGGCGATGACGGACGAGGAAGCGGTGGCCGACATGGCCGGGCGGTTCCGGGCGCTGGTGGGGGTTTGGGGGGCGTGATCGCCGATAGAGACTCCCCCCTCCCGGCCTCCCCCACAAGGGGGGAGGTGAAGGGTCGAGTTTGTGGCTTGATCGTGCCCTACACTGGATGCGGCACCTCCCCCCTTGTGGGGGAGGATGGGAGGGGGGCGTCTGCCCAAGGAGATCACCAATGACCCAAAAGACCATCCGCCTCACCATGGCGCAGGCGCTGGCGAAGTTCATGACGCGGCAGATGACCGTGGTCGATGGCGAGAAGCTGCCGATCTTCGGCGGGGTGTTCGCGATTTTCGGGCACGGCAATGTCGCGGGCTTCGGCGAGGCGCTGTATGGCGTACGCGACGAACTGCCGACCTATCGGGCGCATAACGAGCAGGGCATGGCGCATGCGGCGATTGCCTTCGCCAAGGCCAGCTTCCGGCGCCGCTTCATGGCCGCGACCTCATCGATCGGGCCCGGCGCGACCAACATGGTGACGGCGGCGGCGCTGGCGCATGTGAACCGCATCCCCGTGCTGCTGCTGCCCGGCGACGTGTTCGCCAACCGCGCCCCCGACCCGGTGCTGCAGCAGGTCGAGAGTTTTTCGGACGGCACGGTGAGTGCCAATGACGTGTTCCGCCCGGTGTCGCGCTATTTCGACCGCATCACCCGGCCCGAGCAGATCATCCCGGCGCTGAACCGCGCCATGCAGGTGCTGACCGACCCGGCCGAGTGCGGGCCGGTGACGCTGAGCCTGTGCCAGGATGTGCAGGCCGAGGCCTATGACTACCCCGAAGAGTTCTTCGCCGAGCGGGTGTGGACGCCGCGGCGGCCGATGCCGGATCCGGGCGAGCTCGAGCGCGCCGTCGCGGTGCTGCAGGCAGCGACGAAGCCCGTGATCATCGCCGGCGGCGGCGTGCTGTACTCGGAGGCGGCGGGGACGCTGCGGGCCTTTGCGGAAAAGCACGGCATTCCGGTGATGGAGACCAATGCCGGCAAATCCAGCCTGCCGCACGACCATCCGCTCAACATGGGCTCGGTGGGCGTGACCGGCTCGTCGGCGTCGAACCATTTGGCCGAGCAGGCAGATGTGGTGCTGGCGGTGGGCTCGCGGCTGCAGGATTTCACCACCGGTTCGTGGGCGCTGTTCAAGGCGAGTGGCGTGAAGATCATCGGGCTCAATACGCAGCCCTTCGATGCCGGCAAGCACCGGGCGCTGACGCTGGTGGCTGACGCCAAGGTGGGGCTCGAGGCGCTGGATGCGGGACTCGGCCAGCGCCACAGCGCGCACCCGTGGGTGGAGATTGCGCATGAGGCCAAGGCCGCGTGGCTGAAGGCGGCGAAGGCCGTGACCGACCCGACCAACGAGCTGCCCTCGGACGCACAGGTGATCGGCGCGGTGGCGCGGGCGCGCGGCTCGTCGGCGACGCTGGTGTGCGCCTCGGGCGGGCTGCCGGGCGAGCTGCACAAGCTGTGGCCGGCCGGCGCGCCGGGCTCGTACCATATGGAATATGGCTATTCGACCATGGGCTACGAGATCGCCGGCGGGCTGGGGGTAAAGCTGGCCAAGCCCCATGACGACGTGATCGTGATGCTGGGCGATGGCAGCTACATGATGATGAATTCCGAGATCGCCAGCTCGGTGCAGCTGGGCGCAAAGCTCACCATCGTCGTGCTCGACAATCGCGGTTTTGGCTGCATCAACCGGCTGCAGATGGCCACCGGCGGGGCGAACTTCAACAACCTGCTGAAGGATACCAAGCACGAGGTGCTGCCCGAGATCGACTTCGCCGCACACGCCGCCGCGATGGGCGCGTGGGCACGAAAAGTGTTCTCGGTGGCCGAGCTCGAGAGCGCGCTGCGCGAGGCGGCGAAGGTGGAGCGCACGACCGTGCTGGTGATCGACACCGACCCGCTGATTTCGACGGAGGCCGGCGGGCACTGGTGGGATGTGGCGGTGCCGGAGGTTTCGGCGCGGGCTGAGGTGCAGGCGGCGCGGAAGGAATACGAGGACGCGCTGAAGGGGCAGCGGTTGTAGGGCTGGCAAAAAGGCCCCCTCACCCGCCGCTACGCGGCGACCTCTCCCCCGAGGGGAGAGGTGAGCTGAGGCAGGATCGTGCTCTTCCACCACCTCTCCCTCTTGGGGGAGAGGTCGGCCCGCAGGGCCGGGTGAGGGGGCCTTATGGACGAGGACCAAAGCATGAAAGCCAAACTGGGCATGTCGCCCATTGCGTGGTGGAATGACGACCTGCCGGAGCTGAGCGATGATGTGTCGCTCGAGGAGTGCTTGCGGCAATCGCGCTCGGCCGGGTTTACCGGCATGGAGAAGGGCCGGCGTTTTCCAGACGATCCGGCGGTGATGCTGCCCATCCTGCGCGCGGCGGACGTGACGCTGTGTGGCGGCTGGTTTTCGGGCACGCTGGTGGACGAGGAGCTGGCGGCCAACAAGGACCGCATCGCGCCCATGATCGAGCTGTTCAAGGCGGTGGATGCGCCGTGCATCGTCTATGGCGAGGTCGGCCGCTCGATCCAGGGCGATCGGAGCAAGCCGCTGGCAGCCAAGCCGAAGCTGTCGGACGATGAGATGAAGGCTTACGCGCGAAAGGTCACAGCGTTCGGGGAGTGGTGCGCCGAGCAGGGCATGCCGCTGAGCTATCACCACCACATGGCGGCGGTGGTGGAGACCGAGCCCGAGCTCGATGCGTTCATGGCGGCTTCGGGCGCCGGCATTCCGCTGCTGCTCGATGCCGGGCACCTGGCCTTTGCCGGCGGCGACGTGCTGCGTGCCATCGACAGGCACCACGCGCGCATCAACCACGTGCATGTGAAGGACATCCGCCGCGCCGTGGTGGATGGGTTGGACCGGACGAAGCAGAGCTTTCTCGACGCGGTGGCGCTCGGCGCCTTCACCGTGCCGGGGGATGGATCGCTGGATTTCGGCGCCATCGTCAAACGCCTCGCCGACCATGGCTATGAGGGCTGGTTCGTGGTCGAGGCAGAGCAGGACCCGAAGAACGCGCCGCCGCTGCAGATGGCCCAGATCGGCCATGCCGAACTGATGCGGGTGATGACGGCGGCGGGCTATGTGGTGGAGACCAAGGGCTTTCCCACGAGCTGAGCAATCGAATAGGTTGCCCGCAACGAGAGGAGCCCCGATGCCTGAAGCCGAGAAGAAGCCCGGGCTGTTCACCCTGCCCTGGTTCAAGCCGTTCTATCGGCGCGCCATCCTGATTGCTCTCATCGCCATCTGGTGTGGCTGGGAGTGGATTTTCACCCGCGACCAGTTCTGGGGCCTGATCACCACCGCTGCGCTCGCCTATGCGGTGTGGGTGTTCGGCATCAACTTCGACAAGGAACTGAAGAAGCACGACGATGCCCAACCTAAGAATTAAGCCGCAGGCGGCGACCGGCCACGTCCACCACGTCACCCCGGAAACTGCCGGCTGGACCTATGTCGGCTTCGACCTGCACAAGCTGCCCAATGCCGGCGACATCGCCAAGGGCAGCTTTGCCGACCGCGAAGTGTGCATCGTGCTGATCTCGGGCCGCGCCGCCATCGAGGTGGACGGCCAGACCTTCCTTGCCGGCGAGCGCATGAGCCCGTTCGAGGGCCCGCCGCACTCGGTCTACGCCCCGGCCGGCGCCAGCTGGCGCATCGAGGCGCTGACCCCGCTCGAGGTCGCGGTGTGCTCGGCGCCCGGCACCCCCGGCGCCCGGCCGGCACGGTTGATCGGACCTGAGCAGGCCGAGCGGCTGACGCGCGGTAAGGGCACCAATACGCGCTACCCGACCAACATCCTGCCCGAGACGGAGGATGCGGACTCGCTGCTGGTGGTCGAGGTGATCACCCCGGGCGGCCACACCTCGAGCTACCCGCCGCACCGGCACGACGAGGATGACCTGCCGCGCCAGAGCTTTCTCGAGGAGACCTATTATCACCGGTTTTCGAAGCCCCAGGGCTTCGGCTTCCAGCGCGTGTTCACCGATGACCGCTCGCTCGACGAGACAATGCTGATCGAGGATGGCGACGTGGTGCTGGTGCCGCGCGGCTATCACCCGGTGGCCGCGGTGGCGGGGTATGACGTGTATTATTTGAACGTCATGGCCGGTCCAAAGCGGACGTGGAAGTTTTACAATGCGCCCGAGCATGAGTGGATGTTGGGGTGAGGCTTAAGAGGTCGGCGCGAATGGCACCCCTCCCCGGGAGGGGGATGACCCTCCAATCGGCGCCGGTGGCGGCCGCACCCCTCCCCCTTGCGGGGAGGGATCGAGGGTGGGGGTGGTCCGGTGATCGCCGATAGACCCCCACCCCCGGCCCCTCCCCGCAAGGGGGAGGGGTGCGACAGGCTGATGCCTTTGGCGTCTCCGGCAAACTCGTAACCCTCCCGCCCCGCAAGCAGTTGACCCTGCACGCTATTGCGTGCATCGCTCCGCGACTTTTCGTGTGGAGCTCAACATGCCTGCCAATTTCATCTTCACCCTCTCCTGTGCCGATCGGCCGGGGATTGTTGCCGCGGTGACGACGGAACTGGCGGGCCTCGGTTGCAACATCGCTGAATCCAACCAGTTCTGGGATCGCGAGACCGGGCAGTTCTTCATGCGACTCGCCTTCACCGCGCCCGAGGGCGTCGATCGCGACGCGCTGGAGCGCGGGCTGAAGCCGGCGGTCGAACGGTTCGGCATGCGCACGACGCTGGTCGACCAGGCGCGGCGCAAGAAGATCCTCGTGATGGTGTCGAAGTTCGACCACACGCTGCTGCACCTGCTCTACCAGATCAAGGTCGGCTGGCTCGACGCCGAGGTGGTGGCGATCGTTTCCAACCACGAGGACAGCCGCCGCACGGCAGAGTTCGAGGGCATTCCGTATCACCTGCTGCCGGTGGGCAAGGACAACAAGGCGGCGCAGGAGGAGCAGGTGATCGCCCTGTTCAAGGAAACCGGCGCCGATCTGGTGGTGCTGGCGCGCTACATGCAGATCCTGAGCGACCGCTTCGCGACCCGGCTCTACGGCCAGATCATCAACATCCACCACTCGTTCCTGCCCTCGTTCAAGGGTGCGAAGCCGTATCACCAGGCGCACGAGCGCGGGGTGAAGCTGATCGGGGCGACAGCGCATTACGTGACGCCGGAGCTGGATGAAGGTCCGATCATCGAGCAGGAAACGGCGCGCGTGACGCACGCCATGAGCCCGGACGACCTGGTGGCGGCGGGCCGCGATATCGAGAGCCGCGTGCTGGCCCGGGCGGTGAAGCTGCACCTCGAGAACCGGGTGATGCTGAATGGACGGAAGACGGTGGTGTTTGGGTAGGGGAGGCCACAACGACCCCCTCTCTTGCGAAAACTAAGGACTTAGCTGCGCTAAGATCCAAGTTTTCGCTTTCTCCCCCGCCTAGGGGGAGAAGACACCGCATGCACCAGTGTGTGAGAGACGCACCCTCTCCCCCTTGGCGGGGGAGAGGCGAGACTTACGAGCGTCAGCGAGTTAGTCGCAGCAGAGAGGGGGTCGTCAGCCCCCCAACCCCGCCTTGTTCGCCACCAGAAACTCCCGCACCGTCATGGCCGGCGTGCCCCACAGCTCCTCCACCGCATCGGTGACCATGCTGAGGATGCCGTGGCGCTGGCCGATTTCGAATGTGGTCAGCAGCTCGGCCACCGGGGCCGGCAGGCCGGCCTGCTTCAGGCCTTCGGTGTAGCCGGCGTCGGGCACGTCGACGACCTCGATGGGCTTCCCCAGCACGTCGGTGGCGATGGCGGCGATTTCGGCATTGGTGAAAGCTTGCTGGCCGGTGACGGTGAAGACGCGGTTGCCGGTGTGATCGGAGAGCAGCGCGCCGGCGGCGGCGCGGGCGGTGTCGTCGCGGGTGACATGCGAGATGCGGCCCTGCTCGCTGGCCGAGTACCACTTGCCGCTGGCGAGCGCCGGCGGCAGCACCTGCAGCAGGTTCTCGGTGTACCAGCTGTTGCGCAGGATCGTGTACTCGACGCCGGTGCCCTTGATCGCCTGCTCGGTGGCGTAGTGATCGAGCGCCATCGGGATGATGTTGCCCGGCTCGGGATGCGGCATCGAGGTATAGACGATGCGCTTCATCCCGGCGGCCCTGGCGGCCGCGACGGCATTGGTGTGGAGCTTGATACGCTGTTCGCCGATCACGTCGGTGGAGACGATCAGCAGCCGATCGACCCCGGCCAGCGCGGCCTGGAAGGCGGCCGGATCGGAGAAATCGGCCTTGCGGACCTCGACGCCCTTGAGGTCGGCCAGCTTTTCCGGAGTGCGCGAGCCGGCGATGATCTTGCCGGCATAGCCGCGCTCCGCCAGCAGCTCGACGACGCGGCGGCCGAACTTGCCGCCGGCGCCGGCGACGAACAGGGTGGGTGAAGTCATAGATAAGCTCCGGATCGATATGGTTGTCTCTTTTTGAGACCACGTATACATCAGGAACCTACCCGGCCGTTCAAGACGGCAGTTTCAACGCCACTGGTTACCGCGGAGGAACCACCCCATGCCCGGCACCCCGATCGCGCCGCTGACCAAGATCATGGCGGAATATTCCGACCCCTCGCTCTGCCCGGTGCGCAACGTGCTCGACCAGCTCGGCGACAAATGGAGCGTGCTGATCATCACCGCGCTGGCCGAGCGGCCCTATCGCTTTGGCGAGCTGAAACGCGAGATCGGCGATATCTCGCAGCGCATGCTGACCCAGACGCTGCGCGACCTGCAGGCGGACGGCATGATCGAGCGCACGGTCTATCCGACGACGCCGCCGAGCGTGGAGTACAGGCTCTCGCCGATGGGGCACAGCTTTCTGGTGCCGCTGTCGGCGATGGTGGATTGGGCGTTTGCGCATTTCCCGGCGATCAAGGTGGCGCGGGCGGAGTTTAAGCGGGCGGCTTAGCCAACACACTTGGAGGGCTTGCCTGACGGAGAGAGACGGCCCCCTCCCGACCTCCCCCATAAAGGGGGAGGTGAAGAGGCGGGGCTTTGGCTTCGATTGTGCCTCAAGCACCAGCAGGGCACCTCCCCCTTCATGGGGGAGGATGGGAGGGGGTTGTCTGATGCGGCTCTATTACCGTTCAGTACACCCTGCCCCACCCCCTCCGAGCTGCGCTAGTTCGCTGCGCTCACAAGCTGCGCTTGCCTCCCCCATCCAGGGGGAGGTGGGCCGGTGGGTGTGGCTTGGTGGTGCCAAATGCACCGGTGGGCACCTCCCCCCTTGTGGGGGAGGTTGGGAGGGGGGTAGCTACGCGCTCCGAACCCTCCGGCTGCATTTCCTTGACCTCACCGCTCTCCGATCGCCGTGTCGTCCTCGCCCTGGCGATCGTCTGCTGCCTGCTGTGGGGCAGCGCTGTTCCCGCCGTGAAGGTCGGCTACGCGCTGCTGGCGATTGCGCCGACCGATACCACTTCGCTGATGCTGTTTGCCGGGGTGCGCTTCATGCTCGCGGGGGCGCTGCTGCTGGGCTATGCGCTGGTGACGCGGCGGCCGATCGGGTTGAGCGCGAAAACGCTCGGCGAGGTCGGGCTGCTCGGGCTCATCTCGACCAGCGGGCAGTACCTGTTCTATTATGTCGGGCTGGCCCACACGACCGGCGTGAAGGTGTCGATCACCACCTCGTCCTCGACCTTCTTTTCGGCCATCCTTGCGCACTGGCTTTATGCCAATGACCGGCTGACGCCGCGGCGGCTGCTTGGCTGCCTGATCGGCTTTGCCGGCGTGGTGGTGGTGAACCTCTCCGGCGCCGGCTTCGATTTCGGCTTCACACTGCTGGGCGAGGGTTTCATCCTGATCGCGGCGGCGTTGTTCTCGCTCGGCGGCATCTACGGCAAGCGCGTCAGCGGGCATCTCGACGTGCTGGTGATGACCGGCTGGCAGCTCGGGCTGGGTGGGCTGGTGCTGACTGTCGCCGGGGTGGCGACGGGCGGGCATCTCGGCGCATTGCGGCCGGAGTCGCTGCTGTTGCTGGTCTATCTGGGAGCGCTGTCGGCGGCGGCGTTTTCGATCTGGGCACTGCTGCTCAAGCACAATCCGATCGGCTCGATCGCCATCTTCAACTGCCTGATTCCGGTGTTCGGGGTGACCCTGTCCGGCCTGGTGCTGGGGGAGACGTTCCTCGAGTGGCGGTATCTGGTGGCGCTGGGGCTGGTGAGCGTGGGGATATGGCTGGCGACGGCGGTGGGGAAGCGGGTGGAGAGCTAGTGCGTGTGGCACCCCCACCCACCCGCTACGCGGGTCCCCCTCCCCACAAGGGGAGGGAAACCTGACTGAGAGCTCCCACCCGATGTATACATAAGGGTCTTGGCTCCCCTCCCCCTTGCGGGGAGGGGCTGGGGGTGGGGGTCCTTCAGCGATCATCGGACCACCCCCTCCCTCATTCCCTCCCCGCAAGGGGGAGGGAGGCGATCACCGCATTTTCGGCGGGCCTAGCCCTTGGCAAACACCCGCCAGCGCTTTGGCCGGAAGGCGATGCGGGTTTTTTCGCCGGCCGGGTGATCGAAGGGCAGGTCGATTTCGACGCGGTTCGGGTCGCCGCCGATTTCGAGTTCGACGCGGCGCGTGCCGCCGACGCGGCGGGAGGCGGCGACGACGCCGGCGAGCGCGGCCCCGGCCCCATCGGCGACCAGCTCGACATCGTGGGGGCGGAAATGCAGCACGCCTTCGCCCGGCGCATCGTGCGGCGCGGGGAGGCCAATGGCGCGGCCGCCGACCCAGAGCTCGTGGTTTTCGACCGTGACCGGCAGTGCGCTCGATTCACCGATGAAGTTGAACACGAAGGGGTTCGAGGGCCGGTCATAGACCTCGTCGGGCGTGCCGACCTGCTCGATCTTGCCCTGGCTCATCACCACGAGGCGATCCGCAAGCTCGAGCGCCTCTTCCTGGTCATGCGTGACGAACACGGTGGTGTGGCCGGTGCGGTCGTGGATCTCGCGCAGCCACTTGCGCAGTTCCTTGCGGACCTGGGCGTCGAGCGCGCCAAAGGGCTCGTCGAGCAGCAGCACGCGCGGCTCGATGGCGAGGGCGCGGGCGAGCGCGACGCGCTGGCGCTGGCCGCCCGAGAGCTGTTGCGGATAGCGCTTTTCGAGGCCGGAAAGCTGCACGAGGTCGAGCAGCTCGAGGGCGCGGCGGCGGATCTCGTTCTTGGGCGGCCGGGTGGCGCGCGGGCGGACCGAGAGACCGAAGGAGATGTTGTCCAACACCGTCATGTTGCGGAACAGCGCATAGGCCTGGAACACGAAGCCGACATTGCGCTCCTGCACCGTCTTCGACGACGCATCCTCGTCGCCGAAGAAAATGCGGCCGGCAGTCGGCATTTCGAGGCCGGCGATGAGCCGCAGCAGCGTGGTCTTGCCCGAGCCCGAGGGGCCGAGCAGCGCGATCAGCTCACCCGAACGGATATCGAGCGAGACGTCGTTCAACGCCGGGTAGTACGAAAATTCCTTGCGGACGGTATCGACGCGGATATCCAAGCTTTGCTGCCCCTAAGTCTTTCTGCTGCCTAGTGTCGGCGGGTGCCGGCGAGTTCGTCGCCGTAGCGGAACTCGAGAATGGTCTTGATCACCAGCGTGACCAGCGCCAGCATCGCCAGCAGCGAGGCGACGGCGAAGGCGGCGGTGAAGTTGTACTCGTTGTAGAGGATTTCGATGTCGAGCGGCATCGTTGTCGTCTTGCCGCGAATGTGGCCCGAGACGACCGACACCGCGCCGAACTCGCCCATGGCGCGCGCATTGCACAGCAGCACGCCATAGAGCAGGCCCCATTTGATATTGGGCAGCGTCACGCGCCAAAAAGTCTGCCAGCCGGTGGCGCCAAGCGACAAGGCTGCTTCCTCGTCGCCGTTACCCTGGTCCTGCATCAGCGGGATCAGCTCGCGGGCGATGAAGGGGAAGGTGACGAAGATGGTAGCGAGCACGATGCCCGGCACCGCGAAGATGATCTCGATGCCGTTGGCGCGCAGGATCGGACCGAGCCAGCTCTGGGCGCCGAACAGCAGCACATAGACCATGCCCGACACCACCGGCGACACCGAGAACGGCAGGTCGATGAGGGTGATGAGGAAGCTCTTGCCCCAGAACTCGTATTTCGAGATGCACCACGCCGCCGCGACGCCGAACACGAGGTTCAGCGGCACCGCGATGATGGCGACGGTGAGCGTCAGCGAGATGGCGGCGCGCGTGTTGCGATCGGCGAAGCTCTCGAAATAGGTCTCGATGCCGCGCCGCAGCGCCTCGAAGAAGACGAGCACCAGCGGCAGCACCAGCACGGCCAGCATGAAAATGACGGCGATGCCGATCAGCGTCCAGCGCACCCACGGCTTTTCCTGCGTGGGCGGGGTGTGCTCGTGCGGCGCGAACGGCCGGCGACTGTCGTAGACGGAGCCCTTGTCCTCAAACATAGCCGAACCTCCGGCGCGCCCAGGCCTGGATCAGGTTGATGACGAGGAGCATGACGAAGGCGATGATCAGCATGATGCCGGCGATCACCGCGGCGCCGGCCTGATCGAATTCCTCGAGCTTGATGACGATCAGCACCGGAGCGATTTCCGAGATATTGGGCAGGTTGCCGGCAATGAAGATGACCGAGCCGTACTCGCCGACGGCGCGCGCGAAAGCGAGTGCGAAGCCGGTAAGGATGGCCGGAGTGAGCCGCGGCAGCATGACCCGCGAAATGGTCTGCCAGCGCCTGGCGCCGAGCGTCGCGGCAGCCTCCTCGAGCTCCTGCTCGAACTCTTCGAGCACCGGTTGCACCGTGCGCACGACAAAGGGCAGGCCGATGAAGATCAGCGCGATGACGATGCCGGTGGGCGTGTAGGCGATTTTCCAGCTGAGCGCGAACTCGTTGAGCCCGAAGGGCAGCCAGGTCTGCGCCTTCCACCAGCTCCACAGCGGGCCGGAGGGGTTGAACAGCGAGCCGACCCAGCCCTTGGGGGCATAAAGGGTCGAGAGCGCGATACCCGCGACCGCCGTCGGCAGCGCGAAGGGCAGGTCGACGATGGCATCGAGGATGCGCCGGCCGGGGAATTTATAGCGCACCAGCACCCAGGCGACGATGACGCCGAAGACAACGTTGACCAGCGCCGCGATCAGCGAGGAGCCGAAGCTGACCTCGAGCGCCTTGAGCGTACGCGGCGCCGTGGCGATACGCACGATCTGCTCCCACGGCGTCGTGCCGGCCTTGAGGAACAGCCCGATGATGGGAATGAGGACGATGAGGCTCAGGTAGAGCAGCGTATAGCCGAAGGTCAGCCCGAAACCCGGGACGACGCTCGGCTTCACAAAGCTCCACCCCGGGCGTGACCGCACGGGGTGGGACAGCGATGCGACAGCGGTTCCGTTACTGCTGAGGCGTGTAGATCTGGTCAAAGACGCCCCCGTCCCCGAAATGCTTGGGCTGCGCTGTCGCCCAGCCGCCGAAAAGCGGATCATCAATAGAGATCAGCTCGATGTTTGGGAAGGCTTGAACCAGCGCCTGGTCGGTGACCACCGACGGATCAGACGGGCGATAGTGGTTCTTGGCGGCGATGGTCTGGCCCTCGGGCGAGTAGAGATACTCGAGATAGGCCTTGGCGAGCTCGGCGGTGCCGTGGGCTTCGACATTCTTGTCGACGATGGCGACCGGCGGCTCGGCGAGGATCGAGGAGGGCGGATAGACGATGTCGAAATTGTCGGCGCCGAATTCGTCGAGCACGAGGAACGCCTCGTTCTCCCAGGCGAGCAGCACGTCGCCCAGCTCCTTCTGCGCGAAGGTGACGGTGGAGCCGCGCGCCCCGGTATCGAGCACCGGCACGTGCGAATAGAGCTGCTTCACGAACTCGATGTTCTTGGCCTCGTCGCCGCCATTGGTCTTGTTCGACCAGGCCCAGGCCGCGAGATAGTTCCAGCGCGCGCCGCCCGAGGTCTTGGGGTTCGGCGTGATGACTTCGACGCCGTCCTTGGTCAGGTCGCCCCAATCGAGGATGCCCTTGGGATTGCCCTTGCGCACCAGGAAGACGATGGTCGAGGTATAGGGCGTCGAGTTGTTGGCGAACTCGGAGCGCCAGTTGGCGTCGAGCAGGCCGGACTTCTCGGCGATGGCGTTGATGTCGCCTTCGAGCGCCAGGGTGACGACATCGGCCTGCAGGCCATCGATCACCGACTGGGCCTGCTTGCCCGAGCCGCCATGGCTCTGCTCGATGGTGACGGTGCCGCCGGTGGTCTCGTTCCAGTGCTTGGCGAAGGCCTCGTTGAACTCGACATAGAGCTCACGGGTCGGATCGTACGAAACGTTGAGAAGGGTCTGTTCCTGGGCACGGACGGTGACCGCGCCAGCGAATACGAGCGCTACGGCAAGGCCGCCAAACGCAAGAAACTGGGCTGTTTTCTTCATCATGTCCTCCTGGTGAAGCAACTGCCATAACTCTATCTGGTTAGTCGGCATTCTCAAGGAAGGCGCGGGTCGTGTCCCGTCACGGAAGCGAAAAAGCTTTCTTGGAAGAGGCTAACAGCCGCACGCCCATTGCGCAAACCTCGAGCCGGCGCCTGCGAATGAGCATGACTTTGCGCACCCGGCGGGCGGGGTTAACCGCCGTTAACGCGGTGGGGTGGGATTGGTTGCTTGGGGAGCTTACCACGCGGTGGGGTGGGTGCCTCTCCTGGCACTGGATGCGGAGAGATCTCAGGATGGGCCCGGCCTGCGCCACCGGGGTTGGGGAGGTGCGGTGCCTCATCCACTGAGTGTCATCCCTGCGAAAGCAGGGATCCATGGTGCCGCCAGCGCGGGCGGTAAGTTGGACCCCAGCTTTCGCTGGGGTGACAGCTGGTGGTTGGTGATGGAAGCGGGCTTAGACCAGCTCGTCCTTCGCTATCACGGCATCGGCGAGCGTGGTGCGGTCCAGCACTTCGCGCGTGGCGATGGTGACGCGGGCGAAGACGTGGCGGATTTCGCAGGTGGCTTCGTCCGAGCAATCGACGCAGCGGCGGTAGGCGATCTTGGACAGGCAGGGGAGCGGCGCGATCGGACCGTCGATGAGGCGCAGCACCTCGCCGAAGGTGACCTCGTCGGGCGAGCGCAGCAGCACATAGCCGCCGAGCCGACCGCGGCGGCTCATCACGATGCCGGCGCGCTTGAGCTCGAGCAGGATCTGCTCGAGGAATTTCTTCGGGATCGCCCGTTCGCGCGAGATTTCCGAGATCATCAGCGACTCGCCGGCCGGCACCTTGCACAGCGCCACCAGCGCCCGCAGCGCGTACTTTGCCTTTTGCGAGATCATTGCCTGGGTCCAAGGGTGCGGGCCCGGGGCGGGCCGCAAGGAGAGCGTAGTGTCATTGCGGTGAACAAAGCCTTGTGGACCCAGCGGGTCAGGCCTTTTCTTCCTCCTCGGCGGTTGGCGGCACTTCCGGGTTGAACGGCCGCTCCGGCGCGATTGCTGCCGTGGTACCGAACGGCGAACCCGGGGTGCTGGCCGGCTGCAACGGCCGGGGCGTCGCCCGCTCGACCGGCGACAGCACCGGCGGGATCACCGGCTCGCGCGGCTCGGTGGTCCCCTCGACCTCGGCGGCCGCGACGATATCCTCGGGCGCAACGCCGTCGAGGGCGGCCAGAGCCTCGACCGCCTCGGCGTCGTCCTCGGGCACGAAGATGGGATCGAGCTCGGGGGTTTCGGCCTCGACGGGCTCCACGCGCTCAGCGGCATCGGTCGGCTCGTCAGGCTCCTCGCCATAGGACGAAACCACCGCCGGCGGCTCGGCCGGGCCGGCATCGGCATGCTGCACCTGCGCCTGCGCCGCCTCGATGGCCACGGCAAGCATGTTGGGATCGGCCGGCAGCCGCGGGCCGGCGGTGGCGGCGGCGAGCGGCGCCAGCGCCGACGTGACCGCGTCGGCGGCAGTGATCTCGGCCACCGCCTGGCTGTCGCGGTTGACGATATCGACCATGCCGAGGCCGATCTCGCGCTCGCCGATGATCACCACATCGGCGCCGAGCGACTTCAGATGCGCCTCTTCCTCGTCGGAATGGCCGCGCGCCACGATCAGCGCCCTGGGATTGAGCTTGCGCGACTGCTCGGTCGCCTGGCCCGCCTCGAACGGGTTGGGAATGGCGATCACCACCGTGCCGGCGCCCGCCACGTTGGCAAGGCCGAGCGCCCGCGACGCCGCGGCGTTGCCGGGGACCACCTCGATGCCGAGCGCCCGCGCGGCGTTGGCGCGCTCCTCGGAATCCTCGATGACGAGGAAGGAGGCCTTCGATTCGAGCAGCGCCTGCGCGACCACCGTGCCGACCCGGCCGAAGCCCACGAGCACGACATGGCCGCTCCTGGTGGTGGGCACCGGCAGGGCCTCTTCCTCCTCCACTACTTCGGGCGCGCGTGGCGCCGAGGCGGTGAGATCGGGTTCGAGGCGTTCTCCGGGTGCGCCTGCGGCAACCACCGCTTCCGCCGGGCGGCCGGCCTTGGCCTCGAGCCAGGGCCGCACCGCGTCCATCAGCATGAAGATCAGCGGATTGAGGATGATCGACACGATGGCGCCGGCGAGGATCAGGTCCCGCCCTTCCGCCGGCAGGATGGCGAGGCCGACACCCAGGCTGGCGAGGATGAAGGAGAACTCGCCGATCTGCGCCAGGCTGGCCGATACGGTCAGCGCCGTGCCCACCGGCCGCCTGAAGGCGCGCACGATGATGTAGGCGAGGAACGACTTGCCCACCACGATGATGAACACGGTGGCCAGCACCGGCAGGGGATCGCGGATGAGGATGGTGGGGTCGAACAGCATGCCGACCGCGACGAAGAACAGCACCGAGAAGGCGTCGCGCAGCGGCAGGCTTTCCTGCGCGGCACGATGGCTGAGCTCGCTTTCCGACAGGATCATGCCGGCAAAGAAGGCGCCCAGCGCCAGCGACACGCCGAACAGGTAGGCCGCACCGGCGGCGACGCCCAGCGCGATGGCCAGCACGGCGAGCCGGAACAGCTCGCGGCTGCCGGTATGGGCGGTGTAATGCAGCACCATGGGGATCAGCCGGCGGCCGACCACCAGCATGAAGCCGACGAAGGCGGCGAGCTTGACCACGGTGATGGCGAGGATGCCTACGATGCCGAGCTCGATGTTGAGCATGCGCTCGACGAGATCGATGAACGGATCGTGCAGGTCCGCGCCCGCCACGCCCATGATGCCGGCAATGGAGGGAATGAGCACCAGCGCCAGCACCATGGCGAGGTCCTCGACGATCAGCCAGCCGACCGCGATGCGGCCCTTGTCGCTTTCGACCTGGTGCCGATCCTCCAGCGCCTTGAGCAGGACCACGGTGGAGGCGACCGACAGCGCGAGGCCGAAGATGAGGCCGGCCCCCAGTCCCCAGCCCAGCAGCAGCGCCAGGCCCAGGCCCATGAGGGTGGCGCCGCCGATCTGCACGATGGCGCCGGGCACCGCCAGCGCGCGCACCGACAGGAGGTCCTTGAGCGAGAAATGCAGGCCCACGCCGAACATCAGCAGGATGACGCCGATCTCGCTGAGCTCGGTCGCGAGCTCGAGGTCGCCGACGAAGCCGGGCGTGTTGGGGCCGACGAGCACGCCGGCAATCAGGTAGCCGACCAGCGGCGGCAATCGCAGGCGATTTGCCACCGCTCCGAGGACGAATGCCAGCACCAGGCCCGCGACGATCGTTGAGATCAGGGGGGTCGAATGGGGCATGGGCAGTATCCTCCGGCGGGCAGTACCCTAGGCTTGTGGTAGGAGCGTAAGGCACGAAGATGGGGCGAAACCCACCTTCGCGCAACCCGATGAGGCCCGGAAAACGCGGCTAAATCATGGGAATGCCGACCAAACAGGCAGACTTTCGTCTGAACCGCGCTAGCGGGCGACCATCATCAGCTTGATCTCGCCCGGCGCCGGCGGCGCTGCAATTGCTGCAGGGACCTCGTCGAGCCCGATATTGCGCGTTATGAGCCGATCGAGCGACAAGGCTCCGGAGGCGATCAGCTCGGCGGCCCGGGCGTGCGTGCCGGGATTGAGCCAGGCGCCCTCGAGCCGCAATTCCTTGGTCAGGAGCTCGAAAGGCGAGACGGTGACCGTGTCGTGTTGCGGCACGACGCCGAACAGCACCACGGCGCCGCCGCGCCTCGCCAGGTCGATCGACCGGGTGACGGTTTCGCCCACGCCGGCGCATTCGAACACCACATCGGCGCCATCGGGCAGGATGGCGCGGAATTCGTTGTCGGCATCGGGGCTGGCAGCATCGACGGCGTGCTGCGCACCGAGCTCCAGCGCCAGCGCCCTGCGCGCCGCCTGCCGGGTGGAGAGGACGATGGTTCCGGCGCCCGCCAGCCGCGACAGCTCGACCATGATGAGCCCGATGACGCCGCCCCCGAGGATCAGCACCGAGCCGCCTTTCGGGATGCGGGCGACATCGATGGCGTGGAGGCAGCACGACACCGGCTCGCAGAAGGCGCCGTGGCGCGGATCGAACCCGGGCGGCAACGCCGCCGCCTGCCCCGCCGGAACCAGCACGTATTCGGCAAAGCCGCCATCGCGCGTCACTCCGATGGCCGAGAGTTTTGGGCACAGGTTCGGCCGGCCGGCGCGGCACTGCTCGCAGGTGCCGCACGAGATATTGGGATCGCCCGAGATCAGCGTACCGGGCGCAAAGCGGGTGACACCGGCACCGGTCGCCTCGACCACACCGCAGAACTCGTGCCCCAGCGTCACCGGCTTGGCGGTCGGAAACTCGCCGCGATACATGTGCCGGTCCGACCCGCAGATGCCGCAGGCCAGCACGCGCACCAGGAGGTCGCCAGGGCCCGGCACCGGACGGGTTACGTCCTCGACCTGCATCTGGCCTGCCGCATTGAGCCGGACTGCGCGCATTTCAAACTCCTCCGCTTGCTGGCATCATGGCCGAGCCGATCCGCGACGCAAGGTGTTCCGATGCCACTCGATCTCCCCGCCCCCGTTGCCGCCTTCCGCGACCGCGTCAATGCCGGCGACACCGACGGCGTGCTGGCGCTGTTCCCCACCGACGGTGTGGTGATCGACTGGGGCCGCCGCTTTGCCGGCCATGCCGCGATCCGCGGCTGGAGCGACAAGGAGCTGATCGGCGCCAAGGGCACGCTGACTATCACCGGCGTGGTAAGCGCGGATGCGCACCGGGTGGTAGTGGATACGCTGTGGGCGTCGAGCTTTTTCACCGGGCCGGGACGGTTCACGTTCGAGCTGGCGGGCGGACTGATCCGGCAGATGGAGATTGCGGAGGGCTAGGCGGGGCCGGCATCCTGCCCTGCGCACCCCCCACCCTGTCCCTCCCCCGCAAGGGGGGAGGTGACCTGCGCTCACAAGTCTTCGTAAGCCACAGACATCAGTTTGAGCGTCTCCCTCCCCCTTGCGGGGAGGGGACAGGGGTGGGGGTTTCTGTCCGCACCGGTAGTAGTGACGATCAGATCATCAGCCGGTCTATCTTCTCCGCCAGGTCGACGTCCTTTTCCGTCAGCCCGCCGGCATCGTGCGTGGTGAGCGTGATCGTCACCTTGTTGTAGACGTTGGACCATTCGGGATGGTGGCCCATCTTCTCGGCGGCGAGCGCGACGCGCGTCATGAACGAAAAGGCTTCCGAGAAGGTCTTGAACTTGAAATCGTGGCTGATGGCGTCGGCGGCCGGGTCGTAGATCCAGCCGTTCAGCCGGCCCAATGCCTGCTCGCGGGCCTCCCCGCTCAGTTTCTCGCGCATTCCCAAATCTCTCTGCTGCAATGAACCCGGCCATCTGCCGCACCAAAAGCGCCCGATCCGTGGCAGCGCCCCCACAAACGGCCGACAGGGCAGATAGACGCAACTTGCGGGCCGGATTGAACGGGGGGTAAACCATTGCGGGTGAATGAGCCGCCCCCCGGCCCCGGTCGGGGGCGCCGAGGGGGTGGCACTACCGGTCGCGAAAGCTGCCATTAACCCGTGGCCGCGCAAGATCGCCGGCACCTTGGTGAAACCATGTTCGAGCCGGCCCACAAGAACCTGCCGCCCATAGACTATGTCTCGATGATCCGGTCGCTGTATGCGGACCGGCGCGTGATGCTGCTTGGCGCGCTGTCTTCGGCCCTGGTCGCGGTGGTCGCCGGTTTCGAATCCGGCTCCTGGGTGCTTGTCGCTATCGCCGTCGGCTTCGCGCTGGTCGGCGTAGCGCGCGACATCGACATGCGTGCCTTCGAGCGCAACCCGATCGCCGATGACGACGTTGCCACCGCCAACCGCTGGGAACTGCGCTCGACCGTGGGCGCGGCTGCCATCGCCATCCTCTACGCGTTCTGGATGGCCTACAGCTTCCTGGTGGTGAACACCGCCTTTGCCGAGATGAGCTCGCTCTCGGTGACCGTATCGGTGCTCGTCGGCGTCGCCGGCCGCAACTTCGCCATCGACCGGCTGGTGACCATCCAGGTCGCCATCATGTCGATCGGCATGGCCATCGGCATGCTGTTCGACGGGGCCTTCCACACCGCCATGCTGAGCATCGTGCTGATCGCCTTCGTCGTCTCGCTGCGTAAGGTCTCGGCCAATATCCGCGCCATCCTGCTGCGCGCCGTGCATGGCCGGATCGAGGCGACGCGGCTCGCCTCCGAGCTCGATACGGCGCTCGAGACCATGCAGCATGGCCTGTGCATGCTCGACGAGAACGGCATCATCGCCGTCGCCAACGACCGCGCCGGGCTGGTGTTCACCGGCTTCGTACCCGGGAACTGGGAGGGCCGGCCGTTCGGCGCCATGATCGCCGCGGCCGCCGAGCGCGGCACCATTCCGCAGCGTTCGGCCAGCCAGCTGATGGATACCGTCAATGGCGGCGACGGCGGCAAGGTGCTGCTCAAGCTCGCCGACGGGCAATATTGCGAGGTGACGGTCTCCTCGCGCGAAGACAAGACCGTGCTGCTGTTCGAGGACATCACCGAGCGCGTGAAGGCCGAAGAGCGCATCAACTACATGGCGCACTACGACACCCTGACCGGCCTGCCCAACCGCGCCTACTTCACCGAGCAGGTCGAGGCCGACCTCGAGCGGCGCCGCCGTACCCGTACCGGCAAGCCCGCCGAGGACATGGCCATGCTGATGATCGTCGACATCGACGACTTCAAGCATGTCAACGACACCATGGGCCACCTGATCGGCGACCGCGTGCTGATCGAGACCTCCGAACGGCTGAGCGGCGTGCTCGGCAAGGACAGCCTGGTGGCCCGGCTGGGCGGCGACGAATACGTGGTCTACCGCTCGGGCGGCGTCGCGCTCTCGGACACCATCACCGACGCCGAGGCGATCCTGGGCGGCTTCCGCGGGCCTTTCGAGGTCGAGGGCGAAGTCTTCGCCGTCAACGTCTCGATCGGCGTGGTCACCGTCACCGACGGCGATGACGACCTCGATGCGCTGATGACCAAGGCGGACCTCGCGCTCTACAAGGCCAAGGCGCTGGGCAAGGGTCGCAGCCAGGTGTTCCACGACGAGATGGATACCGACTACCGCTACCGCCAGCGGCTCAAGGCCGACCTGAAGCTCGCCGTGGCCGAGGGCGGCCTGTCGCTGCTCTACCAGCCGATCGTCGACCTGCAGACGCGCCGCGTGGTGAGCTGCGAGGCGCTGGCCCGCTGGCACCATCCGGAGCTGGGCTCGATCCCGCCTTCGCTGTTCATCCCCATCGCCGAGGAAACCGGCATCGTCTCCGACATCACCCGCTGGGTGCTGGCCGCCGCTTCGGCCGAGTGCCGCAACTGGCCCGAGGAAGTATCGGTATCGGTGAACATCTCGGCCCGCGACTTCCGCAATGCCGACGTCGCCCAGATGGTGAATGCGGCGCTGGCCTCGACCGGCCTCGCTCCGCACCGCCTCGAGATCGAAGTGACCGAGACGGCGGTGATCGAGGAGCGGACGGCCGCCACCAAGATCCTGCAGAAGCTCGCGCGCCAGGGCATCGGCATCGCGCTCGACGATTTCGGCACCGGCTACTCGTCGCTGAGCTACCTGCAGGCCCTGCCCTTCACCAAGCTCAAGATCGACCGCAGCTTCGTGATGGACATCGCGGAAAACCCGCGCTCGCTGAAGCTGCTGACCAACGTTGCCCAGCTCGGCAAGGACATCAACCTGACCGTCACCGCCGAGGGCGTCGAGACCGAGGAACAGCTCGACCTCATCGCGCGCCATTCCAAGATCGACCAGATCCAGGGCTATCTGTTCGGCGTGCCGCTGCCGCGCCGCGAAGTGGGCGAGCTGATCGACCGCATGGCAGCGAGCGCCCCGGTCCCGGAACCGACGCTCAGCATCGCGGCGGCTAACCGCAAACGTGGTTAACAGCCTTTAAACCTCTGCCATCTCAGGATAATCTGTCCATCGCTTCGGTTCGCCAGGACTTATGCGTATTCGGCGCATCAGGATGCGCGCATTTGTCGTTTTAATTATAGATAATAAAGCATTAAACTGTATGTGAAAGTTGCGGAGTTCCTCATGCGTTCTGAGACGGAAGCGACCGCAACCGCGTCAGTTGCCCCGGTGACGCGGTTTGCCGGCACGCTTATGGAAATCCTGGATCGGGTAGAGTATTCCCGCGTCCGGATGGATGTTACCGACAATCCTGTCTATCGCTTGCGCTACGAAGCTTATCGTCGCGAAGAATCCGTGCCGTTCAACGACGCGGGAGTAGTTGTCGACGATCTCGATACTGCGCCCAATGGCATGACATTCGGCGTGCATATCGACGGAGAACTGGTGAGCTCCATCCGGCTGCATCACGTATCGGCCACGCATCCTTTCGGCCCGAGCATGAAGAGCTGTCCGGATATTCTGTCGCCGCTGCTGGAGCGCGGCGAGACCTTCATCGATCCCTCGCGCTTCACCGCCGACTACGAGGCGTCGCTGGCTTACCCGGCATTGCCCTTCCTGACCTTGCGCATCGCCGTCATGGCGTCCGTGTTCTTCAAGGCCGACGCCTGCCTGGCGCTGGTACGGCCCGAGCACACGGCCTTCTATCGCCGCGTCTTCGGCTCGGAGGAAATGTCGGATGTGCGCACGTATCCGGGGCTGGCTTTCCCGGTGACGCTGTTCGGCGCCTATGTGAACACCAAGCTGCCGGCGACGCTGCGGCGCTACCCGTTCTTCATGTCGACCGAGGACGAGCGCGAAAAGCTGTTCGCCCGGGCGCTGGACGAGCATTTCGAGACCCCGCAACGCGCCAGCTCGCGGCTGGCCTACGAGCGCGCCATGCTGGCCGAGCAGTTCGGCGGCAACGGGAGCCCGGTGGCGGCGGAGTAGGCGGGGTTTGGGCTGATTGAAGCAGACGGCCCCCTCCCGGCCTCCCCCATGAAGGGGGAGGTGAAGAGGCGAGGTTTTGGCTTCGATCGTGCCCGGTGAACCGGCAGGGCACCTCCTCCTTCATGGGGGAGGATGGGAGGGGGCTGTCTCTCTCGACTTCTGTGCATGGGGCCACCCCCACCCACCGGCTTCGCCGGTCCCCCCTCCCCACAAGGGGGAGGGAGAGCCGACTGAGAGGCCGGCGAGAACCCCACTGCAGGCTTAGAGGCTTCGGTTCTTGCGCGGTGTCCCTCCCCTTGATGGGGAGGGTAGTGAAGCTTGGCCGTTTGCGGCCTAGCGGAACTGGGTGGGGTGAGCCCCACGCTCCGCAGCCTCACCCCTCCGGGATCCACACCACCATCGAGCCCTGCCCGCGATTGGCCCAGAGATAATAGGGCAGCGCGGTGAGCGTTGCCGGGGTCTCTTTCGGGGGGCTGGTGCGGTAGAGCGGGGCGAATTCGACCTGGTCGACGGCTTTGGCCGAAGCGGTGAGCTGAACGATGCCGTCGAACAGGTTCGTTTCCTTGACCGCGATCTCGCTGCCACGCGGCAGCTTGAAGCGCTGCACCGTGCCGCCCTGATTGTCGGCCTCCTCGAGGCAGTAGACCAGCGGGCCGCGAGTCAGCGCCACGCGGCCGACATCCATGACCACATGCGGGTTGGCATAGATGCGCTCGATCGGCATGGGCAGCTCGAGGCTGATCCTGTCGCCGGCCTTCCATGTGCGGTGGATGGTTGCATAGCCGTTGGATGGCTCGAGCTTCACCGTCTCGCCGTTCACCTTCGCGGTCGCGCCATGGCACCAGCCGGGGATGCGGAGCTTCACGTCGAACGCCTTTTCCGTCTCGGGATCGACGCTGATCGCGATGTCGCCCGACCACGGATAGTTCGACACCTCGCGCACCGCCACCTTGGTGCCGCCGACATCGAGCGTGCTCGAGATGCCGCCATAGAGGTGGAAGGCGATGCCGTCCGGCGCGGTGGAGACGAAGTAGCCGCCGACCGAGGCGACGAGGCGCGATACGTTCATCGTGCAGCACGGGCAGGTGTGCCAGTCCCAGCGCGACGGCGTGCCGTTGCTCTCCAGCGGGTTCATGTAGAAATAGTGCTCGCCGTCGCGGCTGAGCCCGGAGAGCGCGCCGTTGTAGAGCGCGGTTTCGAGCACGTCGGCATACTTGCCGTCGAGATCGAGATGCAGCATGCGCTGGGCCCAGAAGATCAGCGCCACCGAGGCGCAGGTCTCGGCATAGGCGGTCTGGTTGGGCAGGTCGTAGTCGAAGGTGAAACCTTCATTGCTGGCCGACGGCCCGAGGCCGGCGGTGATGTACATCTTGGTGTCCATCACGTCGCGCCACAGCGTCTCGCACGCCTGCTTCAGCCCGGCGTCGTTGAGCTCGACCGCGAGGTCGGCCATGGCGGTGTACATGTACATGGCGCGCACCGCGTGCCCGACCACCTTGTCCTGCTGGCGCACCGGCTTGTGCGACTGCGAATATTCGTAGGTGCCCTGCGTGTAGCGCTGCACCTCCCAGCCCTTCTTCTCGCGCTCCTCGCGCTCGACGTCGAAATAGTGCGGCGGCTGCTGGCCACGCTCGTTGATGAAATAGGCGGCGAGGTCGAGATGCTTCTTTTCGCCGGTCAGGTGGTAGAGCTTGATCAGCGCCAGCTCGATTTCCTGGTGGCCGCAGTAGCCGCGCTTCTGGCCCGGGCCGGTGCCGAAGCGCTGGCGGATATGCTCGACATAGCGCTCCATGACATCGAGCCAGCGCCGCCGGCCGGTGGTCTCGTAGTAGGCGATGGCGCCTTCGAGCATGTGGCCGGCATTATAGAGCTCGTGGTTGTCGCGCATGTTCGACCAACGCTTCTCGGGCTCGTGGCCGAGATACCAGCAGTTGAGATAGCCGTCGGGCGCCTGGGCCTTCTCGAAATCGTCGACGATCGCCTCGATCTTGGCCTCGATATCGGCATCGCGCTTGTGGCTGAGCGCATAGGCGGCGGCCTCGATCCACTTGCCGATGTCCGAATCCCAGAACACCTGCACGGTGAACCCGTTGGCGTGGCGCGGGAAGCGCAGCGGCGGCGGCGGGTTGGGCAGCTTGAGCGAGTCGAGATAGCCGTATTCGGTGAGCTTCTTGTGCTGGCTCGGGATGGTGCGGGCCAGCACGGTGTCGAGCCGCTCCTTCCAGAACTCGCCCTCGAGGCGTACGTTCACGAAGCGCACGGGATGGTATTGGCTCACTGTAACTCTCCTCTCGGCCTCGCCGCTGAGCGCGCGGGGGCTGTTATTTCCTGGAAGTGTTCACTTCGGACGCAATTGCCCACAGGGTCATCCCCGCGAAAGCGGAGACCTCCGTTTGATGGCACATATCGAAAACAGAGATTCCCGCTCGCGCGGGAATGACTTCGTGCAAAATGGCATCGCCAAAGCAGTTCAACGTAGACACGTCCTATTTCCTCGATGAGTCCCTGACGACCAGCGTGCAGGGCAGGCGGCGGATGCCGCGTATGGTTTCGCCGCCGATCATGTCGACGAGCAGCCGCCCGGCTTCGTGGCCAAGGGCGGAAAGGTTCATGTCGACGCTGGTCAGCGGCGGCCGGGCGGCGTCGGTCATGACGTTCCAGTTGTCGAAGCCGACCACGGCCACCTGCCCCGGCATATCGATGCCGCGCTCGCGCAGCGCCTCGACCGCGCCGCGCGCGATCTGGTCGTTGCCGCAGAAGATACCGTCGGGCCGGTCGCGCTCGGCGACGCCGTCGAACAGCTTTGCCACCGCGTCGCGGCCATAGGCCTCGGACCATTCGCCCGGGCGATAATATTGCGGATACTCGGTGAGCCCGGCCTCGGCCAGCGCCGACTGGTAGCCGCGCCGGCGCAGCAGTACCGCCTCGAACCGCTCGGGCCCGGTGACATAGGCGATGCGCGTGCACCCGACTTCGGCAAGATGCCGTACCGCGAGCCGCGCCCCGCCCTCGTCATCGGGCAACAGCGACAGCGACTGGTCATCATCGGCCTGCGAGAACACGTAGATCACCGGCATGCCCGGCGGCAACGGCCCGACGGGCGGGCGCTTGTCGGCGCGGCGGGCGGTGACCACGAGGCCATCGATGCGCTTGCCGAGCAACTGGTCGAGATGCTGGTGCTCGCGCTCCGGATCGTCGGTGGCGTTGCACATGAAGATGGCGATGCCCCGATCGGCGAACTGCTCCTCGAGCGCCTGGAAGATGGGCAGGGTGAAGCGGCCGAACGAGTCGGTGGAGATGATCCCCACCGTCATCGAGCGGGTGCGGTGCAGGCTCTGCGCCAGGTCGTTGGGGCGGTAGCCGAGATCGCGCGCCACCTGCCGCACCTTCTCGCGCGTTTCCTCGCGCAGCCGGCCGCTGGCGTTGAGCGCCTTGGACGCGGTACCCAGCGACACGCCCGCGGCGCTCGCCACGTCGCGGATGGTCGGATGCTTCTTGCCCGTCTGGCTCATCTCGCCTGGCCTCAGCCCTTGACCGCCCCGGACATGAAGCCGCGCACGTAATAGCGCTGCAGCAGCAGGAACAGGATCACGCAGGGCAGCGCCATGACCACCACGCCCGCCTCGGTCGCCCCGTAATTGATGACGCCCATGGTCTGTTGCCTGAGGTTGGCGACCGCCACCGGCAGCGGTTGCTTCATCGGGTCCGTGAGCAGGATCAGCGGGGCGAAGAAATCGTTCCACGCCGCGAGGAAGGCGAAGAGGCCTACCGTCACCAGACCTGGCACGACCGAGGGCAGCATGATGCGCCAGAGCACGCCGAAGCTCGAGCAGCCGTCGATCTGCGCCGATTCCTCCAGTTCGCGCGGGATCGCTTCGAACGAGATGCGCATCATGTAGGTGGCGAAGGGCAGCTGGAACATCGCGATCATCAATGCCACGCCGACCAGCGAGTTCGAGAGCCCGACCGCGTTGAGGAGGACATAGAGCGGGATCAGCAGCGTGGCGTAGGGAACCATCAGGATGGACAGCGTCAACAGGAACAGCACGTCCTTGCCCCAGAACTTGAAGCGGGCGAAGGCATAGCCGCCCAAGGTCGAGATGATGAGCGTGACGGCAACGGTGAGGATCGAGATCACCGCGCTGTTGGCGGCGACGACCGGCAGCCCGGCGCCGAAATCGAACATCGTCTGGTAGTTGCCGAAACCGAACCCGTTGATCTGCGCCGTGCCTGCCTGGGGGCTGATCGAAGCGTAAAAGCTCCATACCAGCGGAAACAGGAAGATGATCGCAAGCCCGCCGGTGAGCACGTAATACGGCGTGCGGGTGAAGGCGGAATGTTGTTGGCCGACAATCATGGCTTAGTCCCGCTCCGTTCCGCGCAGGAAGCGGAACTGCAATGCGTTGATGAGCACCAGCACGACCAGCACTAGGATCGAAAGTGCGGCGGCGGTGCCGAGGTTCTGGCGCTGGAACGCCTCGCGATAGATCACCTGCACGGCGGTGACCGTGGTGTTGTCCGGTGCGCCCTTGGTGAGGATGAAGAACTGGTCGAAGGCCAGCAACGAGCCGGTGACGCAGAGGATGGTCGCGAGGGACAGCGACGGCCTGAGCAGCGGCAGGGTGATGTTGCGGAATGTCTGCCAGCCCGACGCGCCATCGAGCGAAGCGGCTTCGTAGACATCGTCCGGAATGGCCTGGAGGCCCACGGTGAGGACGAGCATGTAAAAGCCGGCGAACTTCCACACGACGAGGAAGGTGGTCGATAACAGTGCCGCCCACGAGGTGCCGAGAAAGGCGATCGGGCTGTCGATGATGCCGAGCGCCTGCAGCGGCGGGCTGATCGGGCCGATAGCCGGGGAATAAAAACCGTAGGCGAGGAGCGAGGCGGCGGCGAGGCCGAGCGATACCGGCAGCAGAAACACCGTGCGCAGGAACCCGGTCCAGCGCGTCACCGTCTGCACCAGCAGCGCGAGGCCCAGCCCGAGCCCGAGCAGCATCACCGTGACCAGCACCGTGTACTGCACGGTGAACCAGACCGACGGCCAGAACAGCGGGTTGCGGAACAGCGCGAGATAGTTGCGCGGGAAGTTGAGGCCTTCGTCGCCCGTCAGCAGCCCATATTTGGACAGCGACATCTTCGCCACCAGCACCAGCGGGGTGAGGAAGAACACCACGATGAAGGCCAGCGTGGGCAGCGTATAGGCAAAGCCCACCAGGCCGCGGCGGAAGCCTGTGCGCAGGCGCCGAACCGGTCGTTCAACGGCGGCGGCCTCGGAGATCGACGTTGCAGTCACGATGGGTCCTCGCCTCGAGGGTGCGGCCCGGTCCCGTCGGGGAACCGGGCCGACCGGTGCGTCGGGTTACTCGGTGAGCGAGAAGTTGATCGCGTCGTTGTTGGCGTCGAGGTTGGCGCCCTGCTCGAACACCGCATCGCGGAACAGCACGATCCACGGCCCCTGCGGGTCGTTGAAGGTGGCGCCGAAATTCTTGGCGAGCGGCGTCTGGCCGTTGGCGCCGATGGTGTTGAACAGCTTTACGCGCGGATCGGTGATGTACTTGTTGTCGCCCAGATCCGTGCGGGTCAGCACGTTGCCATACTTGGCCACGACCTCGACCTGGGCTTCCTCGGACTGCACCCAGGCGATGAAGTTCCACGCCGCATCGGCCTTCGTGCTGTCGCGCGAGATGCCGATATCGTCGCCGCCCACGAAGGTCGACTGACCGCCCTTGAGGCCGGCGATCGGGGTCACGCCGATATCGGCGTCCTCGAGCCCGCCGCCCACGAGGGACGAGATCTGCGTGGCGGGCATCGGCTGCACGCCGATCACGCCCTTGGGGAACAGCGCCGTCCAGGTCGGGCCGGCCTCGTCCTTGCTTTCCGGCATCATCATGGTGCCGTCGGCGATCATTTCGCGGAAGATGTGGAAGATTTCCTTCCACTCATCGCTGTTGAAATGCGCCTCGGTGCCCTCGGGATTCATCGCCGTCTCGCCGTCGGCCCAGGCGATCGGGAACCAGGTGAAGACGTTGCAGCCGCCGCAATTGCCGCCGAAATACGAGCCGCGGACATCGCCGCCGAGCTTGGCCACGGCACGAGCCTGGTCGGCGAATTCCTGCAGCGTGGTCGGGCCCTTCTCGGGATCGAGGCCGGCCTGCTTGTAGAGCTTCTTGTTCCACATCCACACCGACAGGTCGGCGATGAACGGCATGCCGTATTTCTTGCCGTCCCAGGTGCCCACGGTGATGCCGGCGGGCGCCACATGCTCGATATTGGGCATGCCGTCGATGCGCTCGGTGATGTCCTGGAACAGGCCCGCCGAGGTCCAGTTCGGCATGAACACCACGTCGGCCGAGAACAGGTCGGGCAGGCCGTTGGCGGCTGCCGCGGCGCCGATCTTGGTCTGGTAGTCGTCGGTCACGACATAGGTGGCCGTGACCTGATTCTTGTGCGTGGCGTTATAGGCCTGCACCAACTGGTCGACACGCACCTGCGTCGCCGCCCGGGTCCACAGCGTCAGCTGGGTGCCGTCATCGACGCCCATGCCCTCGTCCTGGGCCAGCACCGGGCCCGAAATCGCGGCGAGCGCGCCAATAGCGGCCGCCAGCTTGTTCAGCTTGAAAAACGTCATCCATCTCCTCCCATTGCCGCCTGCGCGGCATTCAGGAAAAGCCTTTCCCGATTTCGCCCGGCCGATCGTTATTCGACCGTGCCGGAGAGACAGGAAAAGCTTTTCTCGGTGCGATGACTGCCATGTTTCGGCGTCACGGACAAGAGGTCGGGAAAAGCTTTTCTTGATTGGGTTGGTTGGGGGTTGGGGGCGGGGCGTGGTGGGGCGGATGGGTCGGGTTGGGGGCGGGGCGAATAGAGGGGCCCGATGGAAGGACTTCCCTTGTGAGGTCGTGACCTCTCCTATCCACCGGGTGGGGAGATGGTGAGGATGAACGGGTGACGGTAGGCCAGCGCGACGCCTACCGCCGGAACAGCCCCATGGCCTTGAGCTCGTCGACCCAGCGGGTGACGTTGCCGACCCCGCTTTCATCGGTCAGGACCCCCTCGGCCAGCTCGGCGAGGCGGAGGGCGGAGCTGTAGAGCATGACCAGGTCGCGATCGACCTCGCGCCGGGTCAGCTCCTCGTAGCGGTCGATGATCCTGAGCGTGAGGTCGGCCGAGATCCAGTTCGAGTAGCTGAGATCGCGGTGGCGGGCGCCGAAACCCGAGTCGGCGAAGTCGAACACGCCGTTGAGCAGACCCATTTCGTGGTCGAATGCCATGTTCCAGCCATGGCCGTCGAAATAGCCGTAGACCAGTTCGTCGCCGGAGATGGTGAGCTTGCGATAGGCCGAGACGGTGCGCTCGAGAAAGCCCTTGTAGCCGCGCGGCAGCTTCGGGCCGGCGCCGGCGATGATGTCGTCGGGCGCCATCCAGGGGTCGACCCCGACCGCGCCGATCTGCTGCATGCGGTTGAGCGGCAGCGCGTGCAGCTCGGCATAGAGCTGCGCCATGCGCGTGGCGACGGCGTTGCGCTGGCCTTCGCCCAGACGCTGGTAGTCGGCAGATTCCAGCGAACTGCCGGCAATCTTGAGGTGCTGGCTGAACGGCACCGGGCCATCGTTGAACACCATATGCGGGATCGGCATGGTGATCCGGGGCTTGAGGAACTGCAGCAGCGCCACTTCGCGCCGGAGCCGGACCTCCGCCTCGGGGGTACGGGCGAACTTGAAGATCCAGCCGTCGCATTCGAGCGCGACGCTGTCCCAGCCTTGCGTGAGAGTGGTGAATTGCCCGCCCGCGAACTGCGGCAGCGTACCGATCACATGCGCGCGATAGCGCGCAATCTCGGCCGCCGGCACCTCCTGCATTTTCTTATCCCCCCGCAAGCGCAGGAGAATCTAGCGGAGCGGCGCGGGAATTCCAATCAGGCCGGATGCAGTTCGCGCACGGCATGCACGCGTTTGCGCGCCGCCTTGGCGACCGGCCGCGAGCGCGCCATGACGATGCGGCGACGCGGAAGATTGACGCCGAGGGCATCGGCGACGGCTTTTTCGAGAAGATGTTCGAGTTCGGCCTTGTGCATGATGGTCTCTCCTGGACCTGACGGGCGCGTGGCCCGGTCCTGATGTGTTGCGTAACAACGCTTGATTGAGCCCAGGGTTGCCACAACGCGCCTGAACGGCCGATGAGCAATCGGTGATTAACGCGAACGTGACACAGTGCCGGATGCGGACGAGCGAACAGGCATTGCGTCCGTTGTCGACACTTGGAGAAGTCGATGCGTGCAGTCGGACTGGCCGTAATCCTGCTGGGCGTGCTTACCCTGGTCTATCCCTACTACGCCGAGTGGGTGCCGTTCATTTCGCTGAGGACGAACGACGCCTATATCTTCGGCGGCTTGCTGGTCGCGCTCGGCGGGCTGACCCTCGCCATCTATCGCGGCTAGGCCTTGTCTTCGCTTCCGGGACCGCCCGGTGCAGGCTGGCCCAGCCGATCCTGCGCGAAGGCGCGGGCGAAGATATCCTCGACATTTTTCGCCCTGCCCTCGGCCTCAGTCGGTGGCGGCGGTGCCTCCGGCTCCTCGTCCAGTGATTCGATGACCACCAGCGGCCTGGGCTCGACGAGCTCGATCTCCGCCGATTCGGCTTCTACCGGCTCCACCGGCTCCGGCACCACCGCCTCCGGCTCCGGCGCGTCGGGGATGGGCTCCGCCTCGACTGTGGGTTCCTCCGATGGCGGTGCCGGATCGACGATCGGTTCTTCAGCCACGATCGGCGCCAGCGCCATCGCCGCCTCCACCGGCTGTGGCACCGCGATCGCCTCGACCGCCCGCACCCGCCTGAGCCGGCGGCCCAGCCGCATGCGCTCGAGCCCGGCATAGCAGATCAGCAGCATCAGGCTGACGCCCATGCCCACTCCGATGCCCGCCACCAGCCATACCACCACGTCGAGATTCATGCCGTCCGCTCCGAACCGCCCCGTGCCCACCTTAGCCGAACTGGCGGTGCGACCAAGGGAGGGCATGGACATCATACGACCAACCACTACACTTGGCCCTAGCCAAGCTGCCCGCCAAGAAGACAGACATGCGCGCCCGCCCGACCCGTAACTCCCGTCCGCTACTAACCGACGTGGTGCGCTCCGACCTGCGGCGCGCCATCGTCGGCGGCGAGTTTCCGCCCGGCACCAAGCTGCCGAACGAGGATGCACTGTGCGCCCGCTTCGCGGTGAGCCGCATTACCCTGCGCGAGGCGGTGCGCGGCCTGATCGAGGACGGTTATGTCGTCCGCCGCCAGGGCTCCGGCACCTTCGTGACCGAAGGCCCGCGCCTGCGCAATTCGCTCGACACCAATTTCAGCTACACCGAGTATTTCGAGAGCATCGGCGTCACTCCGTCCAAGCAGGTGCTGGAGGCGCTGCGCCTTCCCGCCGGCGAGGAGACGCTGACCGACCTTGCGCTCGCTCCCGGCGCCGAAGTGGTGCGCATCCGCCGCGTGCGCAGCGCCGACGGACGGCCGGCGGTCTACTCGGTCGACGAGATCCCCACCGATATCGCCGATGTCGAGCGCGACCGCGAGGCCTTCGCCGGCTCGCTCTACCGCTTCCTCTCCGACCGCCACCATGTCGTGGATCATGCCCGCACCGTGCTCGCCCCGGTGATCGCCGATGCCGCGCTCGCCCGGGTGCTGGAGGTGGCCGAAGGCACGCCGCTGCAGCACCTGCGCCAGATCGACCACGATATGGCCGGCCGCCCGGTGATGCGCTCGCTCGAATGGCACGTGCCCGACGTGATCCAGCTGCGCGTCTATCGTCGCGGCCCCGGCCCGATGGGCAGCTGAGCTGCCGGACGACTTCACGATCGGACTGGGGCCGCACCCCACCCACCATGTCATTCCCGCGCAGGCGGGAACCCAGTCGGGGCACTGGGCGTGCGGCCGCTGGATCCCCGCCTTCGCGGGGATGACGCCGGAGTTTGTGAACCGCTAGGACGCTGGCGCCTTCGCCGTGCGCAGCGCGCCGGTCTCCTGCAGGACGAGATAGCCGATCGAGGCCATCAGCGAGTTGATGGTCTTGAGCGCGCGCAGCGTTTCGAGATGCAGGTTGCTGGTCAGCACGCTCGCCTCGCTGCCATCCTTGAGGCGCGCCAGGTGGCGGCGCTGGCTTTCCTCGACCGCGACGCGCATACGCGACTTCTCGATCACCAGCCGCCGCGCCTGCTCGACGTCGCGGCTGACCAGCACGTTGCGCGCCAGCCGCATATTCTCGACCACCTGCTGGTGCAGCTCGGCCAGCTCGCGCCAGCCGCTGGCCGAGAATTTCAGCTTCTGGGCATGCCGCGTTTCGGCGAGCCGCAGCAGCGTCTTGGTGATGGCGTCGCCGACATATTCGAGGTTGACCGCGATGGCCGCGAGATCGTGGCCGCGCCGCGCTCCCGCCTCGTCGAACGAGACGCGCGCCAGGTAGAGCTTGATGTCGCTCTGCGCCTGGTCGATCGCCGCCTCCATCAGCCGCGCCTCGCGGATCTTGGCCTCGTCGCCCTGCCGGTAGATTTCCATCACCGGCTCGAACATGCGTCCGATGATCTCGGCCATGCGCAGCAGCTCGCGCGTCGTCGAGGCGAGCGCCATGTCGGGATCGTCGACGGCTGCCTCGTCGAGGCAGCTGGGTGGCACGCCGATCGCCATGGCCGGGTCCTCCCCACGCGTCTTGATCAGCCGCTCCATCAGGCGGGCGACCACGCCGACAAGCGGCAGGCCGGCAATCACCAGCGCGGCGTTGAACACGAGATGCAGGCCCACCAGCTGCTGCGTCGGCTCGAACGGCGACGCCAGCGCCGCGCCGCCGAACTCGAGCGCGAGTAATGCGACCGCGGCGCCCGCCAGCCGGAACAGCAGGTTGCCCGCCATCAGCCGGCGTGCCGCGGGGCTGGCGCCGCGCGTCAAGACGAACGGCCCGATTGCCGTGCCGATATTGGCGCCCAGCAGCAGCGGCGCGGCGGCCGCGAACGGCACCATGCCGTGCGCGGCCAGCACGACGAGCAGCAGGATGGTGGCCACCGAGGAGTGGAACAGCCAGGCCAGGGCCGCGCCCGCGATCAGCGCCGTCAGCGGATCGCCGGCGAGATAGGTGACGGCGGCCGGCAGCCACGCGCTGTCGCCGAGCGGGGCAGTCGCCTGCTCCAGCATCTGCAGCGACACGAAGATCAGACCCAGCCCGACCAGCGCCCGCCCGCTCTGCCGCGTCCGCCGCGCCTTGCCCTTGAAGAACAGCAGCGCGCCGCCGATGAGCAGGACGGGCGGCAGGAAACTGAGGTCGAGGCTGAGGATCAGCACCACCAGCGCGGAGCCCAGGTTGGCCCCGAGCACGATGGCGAGCCCGGTGGCGAGCGTGAACATCCCCTTGCCGGCATAGGCGGCGGCAAGCATGCCCGCCGCGGTCGAGCTTTGCAGTCCAAAGCCGAGTCCGGTGCCAACCAGCGCGCTGCGCAACGGGCCATCGGTGGCGCGCAGCAGCCCATGCAGCTCCGGCCGCCAGCCGCGCTCGGTGCCCGTATGCACCATATGCACCGCCCATAGCAGAAGCGCCACGGCGCCGCCGACATGCAACAAGAATAGATAGGCCGTCACTTACTGCTCTCTAGTACTGCGCGCGAATGTTTCTACCGCTGCGCCGAGATGAACTCGACGCAGTACTAATAGATGATCATCACGGCATTGTGGCGAGATCGCAAGGCGCCCGGCGCGTCAGGCGCTCAGCCGGGTCCGCAGCTCGTCGAGATCCTGGATGCAGCGCTCAATCTCGGAGCGCAGCGAGCGCTTTTCGTGCACCGTCAGCGGCGGCCTGGGCCGCCCGACGATCTCGCGCAGCACGGCGATCTCGCGCTTCAGTTTGCCAATTTCGCTTGTCGCCTGCATGCCCGCCTCCGGAAAACGCCGCATCTCGCCCGATCGGACCCGGACCTGCAAGCCCCGAAAACGACGAAGGGTCCGCCCGGCGATGCCTGGCGGACCCTCCACGTGGATGGATCAGGTCTTACTTCTGGGCCACGACCACGCCCGGGGAATAGACCACGGTGCGATCGCTGAGATTGACGAAATAGACCCGGTCGTTGGTGTAGAAGTAGCCGTGATCCGGATCGCTCTCGATCACATGGACCTCGATGTCATCCGGAACGACATAGCCGACTTCCACGGCGCCATCGATCACGACCGGCTCGGTCGGATGCACGCGCACATATTCCACCGAATCGTCGGAGACCGCTTCCGCGCCGATCACGGCGCCGGTGAAGCCACCGATGACGGCACCGATAGGCCCGAAGATCAGGCCGCCGGCCACCGCGCCGCTGACGCCGCCGGCCGTACCGCCGACGGCGGCCCCGGCATCCTGCGCGAGGACAGGAGCGGCGGACAGAGCGAGGATTGCCGTCGAGGCAAGGAGAAGTTTCTTCATTTTCTTGTACTCCTAAGCATTCTTGTAGCGCCCGCAGTGGGAAAGCTCCGGCGACCGGATCGGTTCCGTCGGGGCAAGCGCGGCGGCGGCAAAGCCCCCATGCCGGAACCAACGGCGACCATCGAAGTTTTCGGGGCGCACAAGTCCACCATCCGCTCGACACGATGACCGATCTCCATTCCACGCCACATCGCCGTCGCCCGCCGCAGGAGGTCGCTGCGCGCCGGCAGGCCCTGCAGATCATCCGGCCGTTCCAGACGCGCTTCGAAGACTGGAACCACCGCGCCGCGCGCGCCAGCGCCGCAATTCTGTCGCATGTAACCACCGAAGCGGAGAAGGCGCAGCACCGCGAGGACCTCGCCGCACTGCGCGCCGAGGTGGAGGCGGCCTATGCCGAGTTCCTGGACGCCGTCGCCGGCAGACCGCCGCACGGCCGCATCGACGATGTCGACGCCGCATTCGAGCGGTTGCTGTCGGTGCTGGGGCGGACGCAGGGTTAGGTCATAGTCCCGTCGTCGGGACCCGGGGCTCAACCGGCTGCCCGCTTCAGCAGCGACAGCATCCGGTCGAATGCAGCGTCGACATCGTCGATGCGGCCATGCCGGGGGTGATCGGCCACCACCTCGCGGAACTGGTCATAGGCGATTTCCACCTCATTCCGCAAAGTGGCGAGATCGCTCCGGTGCCTCGTCCGCTCGCTCTCGGTGGTGGCGTGCGCCAGGATCAGCGCACCGGTGCGCGCCGCCCGCTGGTTCCAGCTCTCGAAGCTCTTGAGGAACGGGCCGACGATCAATGCCGCCTGCCGCCTGGCCGTGGCGTCGACGGGCGAAGCACGCGTGGACCGGTGGAAATCGGTGAAGCTGCTGCTCATGCGATTGCTCCTCTCGCCGGCTAGGCCGGGATGCGTTCGCCCGAGGCGGGCAGGCCGTCGGCCGCGTCCTCGACCGCCTTGAGCAGGACATCGGTCGAGAACGGCTTGGCGAGAAAGCTCGCGCCGGCAAAGGCTCGGTCGACCTCGCCGAGGCCGACGCTGCCCGAACAGACGATGAAGGGCACACCGGCCTGACGCAGCTGCGCGGCGACCTCGGTCGTATCGGCCTCCTTGAGGTGATAGTCGAGGATGGCGAGGTCGACGTCTCCGGCCGCCATCCGCTCGAGCGCTTCGGCGACGGTGGGGGCGGCGAGGACCTCATGGCCCAGCTGATCGAGAGTCATCTCGATATCGAGGGAGATAAGGGGTTCGTCTTCTACGAGAAGTATGCGCTTGCGGGACATTTCGTGTCCTCCAAGGCCTGAGGACCGGCGTGCAAGAGCGCACTGCCGGCAGAACCTTTCAGACAATTGCGCAAGGTGGACGCCTGAAGGGCGAATGCCATTGCTGGACGCAAGCCAGCAGCCCCTTCGGTCTAGCTTCAACTTACCACCTGCAGGGATGGCCGGCATTTAAAAAAGCAATAGCGGGGCACATAAACGATGCCGCGGGCCACCATGGTCGGCCCCGGCATCCACGGCGGCAAGGTCCGCCACCGCGGGCGATGCCAAGGCCGCCGAAGTCGGAAATGCGCAGCTTGCCGGACGCGGCTCGCGCCGACAGAAGCAATCACGATGGCCTTAAGGGGTGGTGCCGCATGCCGGATTCGAACCAGCGACCCCCTCATTACGAATGAGATGCTCTACCGACTGAGCTAATGCGGCCCACGGTGCGCTGCGCCAGGGCGACGCGCCGGATTTGGGTCTCATACAGGCGCTGCATGTCAGGCGCAAGACCCGCCGTCAGGCCTCCGGCAGGGCGAGCGGGCTGGCAGGCTTGTCCGCACTGGGCGGGGTGATTTCTGCGGCGGCGGTCGAGCGCACCGGAACCGGCGGGCCGGCGACGGTGCGGGCGGCGACCGCGCTGGTCGGCACGCGCCACTCGAACGCATCGAGCTTGCCGGTGACGGGCGAGAGCGGTTCCCATTCCTCGGCGGTGATGCCGTCGGCGGTCCATACCGGATCGCGCGGCGCGCGCACGGCGCGGTTGAGCCAGTCGCGCGCCTTGCCCTTGTCGCCGCTCTCACCCTCCTCGATCTCGGCCATCAAAAGGCACACGGCCTGCGACGGATCGGGCGCGGTGTAGTTGGCAAGGGCCTGGCGCGCAGTGGCCCAATCGAAGGCGTCTATCGCGGCACGGCTGAGGACGAGCGCACTGGCCTTGTTGGGCGGCGGCGTATCGATCAGCTCCCGCACCCGCTTCAGCCGGTCGACGGCCGAGCTGCCCGACGTCGAGTTGGCGAACAGCGTTGCCACGTCGGGGTGCGAGGTGGCGCGCCAGACCCGGCGGAGCAGGCTCATGGCACGGCGGGCCTCGCCGCGATTGGCGTAGATGCGGGCCGCGATCAGTGCGGCGGGCACGAAATCGCCCTGCAGCTTCAGCGCCGCGAGGGCATGCTCGAGCGCCGCATTGGGATCGCGCCCCTCGTCGATCTGGGCCCGCGCCGTTTCGACCACCGCCATCCGGCGGCGCTTGCGCATCTTGTCCTCGCGCGTGACCGCCGGCTCGTCGGCCACCATGCGTGCCGCCTCGTCCCAGCGGGCGTTGCGGGTGAGATCGTCGAACACCGCCTCGCGCGCCCAGGGGGCAGTGGGGGCGATGTCGATGGCCTTCTGCGCGAAGGTGAGCGCAGCATCGAGGCGGCCCTGCTGGCGCGCCTGGTCGTAGAGGCCGGACAGCGCGGCGAGCGCGGTCTTGCGGTTGGTGATCAGCGCCCGGTAGTGCTCGCGCGCCGAATGCATGTCGCCGAGCGCGAGGTCGGCGCGCGCTTCGAGCAGTTGCGCGGCGGCATTGCGCGGCAGGTTGGACTGTGCGTCGCGCGCCAGCTGCCGGGCCCGCATGGCGTCGCCGGCCTGCAGCGCGATGAAGCCATCGGACAGCGACTGATAGCCGCGTTCCTTCTTCTGCTCGCGCGAGCGGCGCGCAAGGAAATAGGGCGCCGCGACGATGCGCTTGACGATGCCCCAGACGAGGATGATGACCACCACTGTCGCCACCGCGAGGAAGGCGGCGACGCCCAGCCGCGGCTGCATGCGATAGCCGAGCATCTCGATGGTGAGCGTACCCGGTAGCCCGATCAGCCAGGCGATGGCCGCGGTGACGAGCAGGCTGCCGATGAGCCAGTAGGCGAGCCGGATCACGGGCTGGCCTCCGGCGTGGCGAGGGCGCGGGCGCGTACATCGGCGAGGAACTGGTCGGCGGCAGCGAGCGCGGTAATCGACGCGCCGGCCTCGCCCGCGCCGGCCTGCATGGCGGGCGGCAGGGCCGCGAGCAACGTGCTGGCGGCGGCAAAGTCGCGGCGCTCGACGGCGGCTTCGAGCTTGGAGACGGTGGCTTCGGGACTATCCTCGGCGATTTCGCCGACCGGGCGCAGGGCGAGCAGGCCCTTCATCCATTCGAGCGCATCGGCGCCGACGTCGCCGGAACTCTGGGCGGCGCGGCCGGCGAGGATTTCGGGGACCCGGGCTTGCAGTTCGGCGGCGACCGCATCGGGACGCGGCAGGCCGCTCGCGGCGGCAGCGGTGACCGGTTCGGGCACGGCGAGATCGGGCGCGAGGGCGCTCAGGCTGTCGAGCTCGGCGGCATAGGGCCGGCCATTGGCGAACGCACTTTCGAGGCTCGAGACGACGAGCGGCAGACGCACCGCCGAGCCGAGATCGCCGGCATTGGCGGGAGCGGCAGGGGCACTCCCCTGCAATGCCGCAACCTCGTCGCGCAGCGCCGCGATCTGGGCTTCGACCTCGCCGCTGCCCGAGGCGGCGCGCAGGGCGGCGATTTCGGCTTCGATGCCGCTGATGGTCTGCGCGAGCGCGGCGGCATCACCGCTCGACGCGCCGGCGCCGATGGCGGTGACGCGATCTTCGAGCGCGGCGAGTTGCTGCTGGAGGGGGCCGAGATCGACCGGCCCGGCCGTGGGAATGGCAGCGATCGACTGGCGCACGTCGCCCAGGCCGCTGTCGAGCTGGGTAATGGTGGCGTCGAGGCTGACCTGTGTGCGCCGTGCCTGCTCCTCGATGGCGGCAAGGCGCGTTTCGAGGTCGGAGACGTTCAGTTTGACATCGGTGAGGCCGGCATCCTGCTGGTCGAGGCGCGCGGTCGGATCGGCGATGACGGGGCCGCTATGGGGCAACGGCAGCCAGTTGGAGAGCGCGTAGACCAGCCCTGCGCCAATCAGCCCGCCGGCGGCAGCGGCGATAGAGATGGCGCTCCACGGCATAGCGAGCCGCGCCTGCGGACGCGGCGGCAGGGGTGGAGGCGGCGGCGGAACGGCGCGCGGCGGTTCGGGCTGCGGCGCAGGCTTGGCGTCGGGTTCGGGCGCCGGCTCGGGATCGGCCGCCGGGGAGGCGGGCGCCGCCGTTGCGGGCTCGACGACTTCGGGGGCCGGCTCGACCGCCTCGGCGGGCTCGGGCGGCACGGGATCGCTCGCCGGCGCTGCGGGTTTTTCCGCCTCGCGCGCCGTGAGGTCGATGACCGGCGGCTTCACGGGTCCCGATTTGCGTTGCGCCATGCGGCAGGTCCTCGTTCGAATTCAAGCGTTGTCGTCGCGCGCAAAGGACAAGGCAAGCCCCATCATGGCCTCCTCGTCGGGGCGCTCGGCGAGCCCCACGCGCACGAAATGGGCATCGACCAGCGGCTCGGCAACAGCCTCGGACATGCAGAGGACACCGAGCCGCAGGCGCGCCGCGCGATCCAGCACGCCATCGGTGAGCCGCACGAACGCCTCGGCGGTGCGGCGCGAATAGAACAAGGCCGCGCCGATATCGCCGCTCTGCAGCGCGACCGCGACCGACTCATCCAGCATTGGCGCCGGGTTCATGCCGTAGACCGGAACTGTGACGACCGTCTTGCCGAAGGGTTCGAGCGAGCGCGCGAGATCGGCCGACCGCTCGCGGCCGGCCGGATAAAAGATCGGGCCATCGATGCGGGCGTGGGCAAGCAGTTCGACCAGGTCGCCGAAGTCACCGCCGGCGCTCGTCACCATCGAGAAACCGAGCACGTCGGCGAGGTCCGCGGTGCGGTCACCCACGGCGTAGACCGGCAGGTGGCGATAGGCGCCGATGGCGGCATCGACGTCGAGCGCGCGCAGGGCATTGGCGCTGGTGACGACGAGGGCGGCGACGCTGGATGGATCGGGGAGCTCGGCCAGCAGCGGCTCGTAGACCAGCATCGGGGCGACGACCGGTGCGATGTCCAGCGCCTCGAGCCGCGCGGCGGTATCGCTCGCGTCGGGTTCAGGCCGGGTCACGAGCATCCTGGTCGCCAAATATCTATCCCCAAGGAACTATGAACTAAACTGTCGCTGGAAATCCGGCCCTGCCGCATCCAACAAGCGATGCCCCAGTTGCGTTCCGAGGCGTGCTGCATCGGCGGCCGCGCCCTCGACCGTGTCGCGATGGAATTCGCGACCATCGGGGCTGAGGATTTCGGCGGTCAACCTGCACGAAACCCCATTCAATTCGGTAAACGCACCGATGGGGGTTCGACACGAACCATCGAGCGTGGTGAGCAGCGCCCGCTCCGCCGCAATGGTGGTGGCGGTAGCCGCGTGGTTGAGCGGTGCGACCAGTTCGCGGGTGCGCGCATCGTCGTCACGCACCTCGATGCCGATGGCGCCCTGGGCCGGGGCGGGCAGGAACTCGCGCGGATTGAGATAGGCGGTGATCTTGTCCGCCATGCCCAGGCGGTTGAGTCCGGCGACCGCGAGCAGCGTCGCGTCGGCGACGCCGGCCTCGAGCTTGCCCAGCCGCGTACCGACATTGCCGCGGAAGCCGACGACCTGCAGGTCCGGCCGGGCCCGCAGCATCTGAGCGGCGCGGCGGATCGAGGACGAGCCGAGCTTTGCGCCCTGCGGCAGCTCGGCGACCGAGCCATATTTCAGCGACACGAAGGCGTCGCGCACATCCTCGCGCTCGATGAAGGCGGCAAGCGTCAGCCCGTCGGGCAACACCGAGGCGAGGTCCTTGCTGGAATGCACGCCGAGGTCGATCTCGCCCGCTTCGAGCGCGCTTTCGATTTCTTTCGAGAACAACCCCTTGCCGCCCGCCTCGCTCAGCGGCCGGTCGGTGATGCGGTCGCCAGAGGTGGTGAAGACGCGGATCTCGACGGCGCTCAGCTCGACGCCGTGCGCTTCGGCCAGCTGTCGCTGCACCAGCTCGGCCTGCGCCAGAGCCAGGACCGAGCCGCGCGTGCCGATGCGCAAGAGGGGCGCCGATTGCATTTCGATGAGCACCTATATAGGCCAAAGGACGGCGTCGGCTTACCCCTCCGGCGCGGCACGGACAAGGCAGACGAAGGACTTTTGGTGTGAAGGTCTTGGGTATCGAAACCAGCTGCGATGAAACGGCCGCCTCGATCGTCGAGCGCGACGCGTCCGGCCACGGCGAGATCCTGTCGAACATCGTGCGCAGCCAACTCGACGAGCACGCGCCCTATGGCGGCGTGGTGCCCGAGCTCGCGGCCCGCGCCCATGTCAGCCATCTCGACCACATCATCGCCCGGGCAGCGGAATCCGCCGGGGTGAAGCTGAGCGAGGTCGATGCGGTGGCGGCGACAGCCGGCCCCGGCCTGATCGGCGGCGTGCTGGTGGGCCTCACCACCGCCAAAGCGATAGCGGCAGCGCTCGGCAAGCCGCTGATCGCGGTGAACCATCTCGAGGCGCATGCGCTGACGGCGCGGCTGACCGACGGCATCGCGTTTCCATACCTGATGCTGCTGGTGTCCGGCGGGCACAGCCAGTTCGTACTGGTGCGCGGCGTCGGCGACTATGAGCGCTGGGGCACCACCATCGACGACGCGCTGGGCGAGGCCTTCGACAAGGTGGCAAAACTCCTCGGCCTGCCCAATCCCGGTGGTCCACATGTCGAGCAGATGGCGTTGAAGGGCGACGGCAAGCGCTTTGCGTTCCCAAAACCGTTGCTCAAGGAAGACCGGCTCGATTTCTCCTTCTCGGGGCTGAAGACCGCCGTGCGGCTGGCAGCCGAACAGCAGGCGCCGCTGACCGACCAGGACGTCGCCGACATCTGTGCCAGCTTCCAGGCGACTGTGGCGGCGATTGTCGCGGCGCGGGCGAAGTCGGCGCTGCAGAAGTATGCGGCGGAGCTGCCGGGGCAGACGCCGCGCCTCGTCGTCGCCGGTGGCGTGGCGGCCAACAAGGCGATCGGTGCGGCTTTGCGCGGGGCGGCCGAGGCGGCAGGGGCCGAGCTGGTCATCCCGCCCATCCCGCTCTGCACCGACAATGGCGCCATGGTCGCCTGGGCCGGGGCCGAGCGGCTGGGCCTCGGCGCGACCGACAGGCTCGACATCGCCGCCAGGGCGCGCTGGCCGCTCGACAGCGCCGATATGGGGCTGGCGCATGGCGGGTGAACGCGTCGCGGTGATCGGCGCCGGCGCCTGGGGCACGGCGCTCACCCAGGCCGCCGCCATTGCCGGGTGCCGCGTCACCATCGTCGGGCGCGACGCCGGGGTGATCGACGAGATCAACAGCTGGCACAGCAACGGCGTCCACCTGCCGGGCGTGACGCTGCGGCCGGAGATCGGGGCCGCGACCGCCCTGCCCACGCTCGACATCGCCATCCTCGCCGTACCGGCGCAGGCCAGCCGCGACGCACTTCGGACACATGCCGCCGGCCTCGCCGGCAAGCCGGTGGTGCTGACGGCCAAGGGGCTGGAGCATGGAAGCCTCAAGCGCCAATCAGAAATCCTGAGCGAGATCGTCCCCGACGCCATCCCTTACGTCCTCTCCGGTCCGAGCTTTGCCGGCGACGTCGCGGCTGGCCGGCCGACGGCGGTGACGATGGCCGGCGACGATGCCGAACGCACCTCCGAGATCGCCGCCGCGCTCGCCGGCCCGACCTTCCGGCCCTATGCCAGCGACGACCGCATCGGGGTCGAACTCGCCGGGGCGCTGAAGAACGTCTATGCGCTGGCCTGTGGCGCCGTCGAAGGCGCCGGGCTCGGCGCTTCGGCCCGCTCGGCGCTGATCGCCCGCGCCTTTGCCGAACTGAGCCGCATCGTCGCCGGCATGGGCGGCAGCGCCGGCACGCTGACCGGCCTTGCCGGGCTGGGCGACCTGACGCTGAGTTGCACGTCCACCCAATCGCGCAACTACCGCTATGGCGTGGCGCTGGGCAGCGGTGCGCATCCGGGCACCGAGCTGGCCGAGGGCGTGCTCACCGCGCCGGTGGCGAAACAGCTCGCCGACCAACTGCTGATCGACGCTCCGCTGATCGATGCGGTAAACCTGCTGCTCTCCGGCCAGGCCGGAATTTCGGATATCGTTGCGGGCCTCATGTCGCGGCCGCTCAAGAGGGAAGACACCTGATGCCGTTCTATTCCATCGTCGCCAAGGACAAGCCCAATGGCCTCGACCACCGCCTCGCGGTGCGCCCCGAGCACCTGAAGCACCTCGACAGCCTCGGCGACAAGCTGATCCTCGCCGGCCCGTTCCAGACCGAGGAGGCCAAGGCCACCGGCAGCTTCATGGTCATCGAGGCGGCGGACCTGAAGACCGCGACCGAGCTGTTCGAGGCCGATCCGTTCATCAAGCACGGCGTGTTCGAAAGCTACGAGATTTCCCGCTGGGGCCTGACGATCAACAACGCCGCTGGGAGGTAGGGATGGCCTACTGGCTGATGAAATCCGAGCCGGACGTGAACTCGTGGGACGACGTCGTCGCCCGCGGCACGCCCGAGGAGTGGCACAGCGTGCGCAACTACACGGCACGCAACAACATGAAGGCCATGCAGCTGGGCGAAGAGGCCTTCTTCTACCACTCCAATATCGGCAAGGAGATCGTCGGCATCATGAAGGTGGTGGCGCTCGCCCACCCCGATTCCACGGCCGAGCCCAACGACAAGGGCAAGATCGTCTGGGAATGCGTCGACATGCTGCCGGTGAAGCCGTTTCCGAAGCCGGTGACGCTGGCAACGATCAAGGCGACGCCCGAGCTCGCCAACATGGAGCTGGTGAAGCTGTCGCGGCTATCCGTGTCGCGGGTTACCGAGGATGAGTGGAAGCTGATCTGCAAGATGGGCGGGCTTTAGGCTTAGTGCTTGCGGTCGCCCCCTCCACCATGCTTCGCATGGTCCCCCTCCCCCGCTGCGCAGGGGAGGATCACGGCGAGAGGGCATCGTCGTCCGCCTGTTCGGCTGAGCTCCGGCCTAGGCGAATGGATTGAGGATACGCAGCCGGCCCGCGATCAGCTGACCGTGCTGCATGTCTTCTGAATAGAGCAGCGTACAGCCCGACTCGAGTGCGGCGGCGATGATGGTCGCATCGTAGATGTGGAAGTTGTGGCGCTCAGCCGCGATGAGTGCTTCCTGATGGGTCTCGAGCGTCAACGGATGTACCTCGAGCAGGTCGTTGATCAGCGCAAGGGCGTCGCTGATCTCGTGCCACTCCATATGCATCTTCATGCGCGCAACATTCACGAACTCGTTGAGAACCTGAACGCTGATATGACCGCCGGCCTCGACGATCTCGGCGGCGCGGGCTGAACGGGACGATGGCTGAAGGGCGAAATAGACGAGTATATTCGTGTCGAGGAAACTAGCGCCGGGCATTCGCTTCTTCGCGGTCGAACTTGTAGTCGTCCGGCAGCCTGCCCTGCATTATTTCCCTTAGTCGCTCGACGCGCTTGCGCCGCGACTCCTGGAGCAGCAACTCGACACCATCGAGCTCGCTGGCACGTAGCTCGATATCATCCCCCTCCTTGATGCCGAGCTTGGCTGCGACCTCTGCGGGAATGCGAACCGCCAGGCTATTGCCCCACTTCGAGACCTTCATTGCGACCTCCATGATATACATTGCATCCATGTATATCATGCGTCGGTGCGCAGATCAAAAGTCTGCCGTCAGCCCCTTGATTTCCCAGTCGCCGTAGCGGGCCGGATCGAGCCCGCCGCGGCCGCCTTTCTCGCCTTTGCCGGCGGCGGCCTTGGCGTCGATCGCCGCCCGCCGCGCCTCGGCCTCCGCCAGCGCGCGCTTGGCCGCTTCGCTCAGCGGCTTGGCCGGGGTCTCGGGGATCGGGGCTTCGTCGGTCATCATATCACCGTTCGGTAACGTCTCTTGCGGGGAACCCGTCCCGGTCCCATCTTATTTGAACGACGAACCCACGAGGTACAAGACTTACCCCGATGCTCAATTTCCTGCGCACCACCATCTTGCTCGCGGCGCTCACCGCCCTGTTCATGGGCGTGGGATACCTGATCGGCGGTACCGGCGGCATGTGGATCGCCTTCATCGTCGCCGCCCTCACCAACATTTTCGGCTACTGGAACTCCGACAAGCTCGTGCTGCGCATGCAGAATGCGCACGAGGTCGATCCGCGCACCCAGCCCGACCTCTACCGCACGGTCGAGGCGCTGAGTGAGCGCGCCGGTATTCCGACGCCGAAGCTTTACGTCATCGATACCGACCAGCCCAACGCCTTCGCCACCGGTCGCAACCCGCAGAATGCCGCGGTCGCCGTGTCGGCGGGGTTGCTGCGCTATCTCGAGCCGCGCGAAGTCGCCGCCGTGATCGCGCACGAGCTGGCCCATATCAAGAACCACGACACGCTGACCATGACGATCACCGCGACCTTCGCCGGTGCCATCTCCATGCTGGCGCAGTTCGGCCTGTTCTTCGGCGGCGGCAATTCCCGCGACAACCCGCTCGGCCCGATCGGCGTGCTGATTGCCGTGATCGTTGCCCCCATCGCGGCGGTGCTGGTGCAGATGGCCGTGAGCCGTACGCGCGAATACGAAGCCGACAAGGATGGCGCGAGCTATCTCGGCGACCCGATGGCGCTCGCTTCGGCGCTGGGCAAGATCAGCCAGGTGGCACGCCAGACGGTCAATGTCGCGGCCGAGCGCAACCCCGCCCAGGCGCACATGTACATCATCAACCCCTTGAGCGGGCAGCGCATGGACAACCTGTTCTCGACCCACCCCAATGTCGAGAACCGCATCGCCCAGCTGCAGCGGCTGGCCGGCGAAATGCAGGTCGACCAGACCGGCCGCCGTCCCGCGCCGCGCTTCGGCGAGCCCAGCCGCGCCCCCAGCGAGAATGGCGGCGGCTGGCGCGTCCCCTCGACAGGGATCAGCGAAGATGGCAATAGCCCTCGCGGTCCCTGGGGCTGACGCGATAAGGTCGCGCCACCGGGTCATCCGTGGGCAATGTTGGCGCACGGACCATCCGCAAGACTGAGGCTGCGCTTGAAAAAGCAGAAGAACCCGCCGGGGCTGGCGCTCCGGCTCCTCGCCGCCGACCGGCTGCAATCGGTGCTCAGGGGGGCGAACTTCGCCCCCTTTTCGCTTGCCGAGATTGCTGACGGCCGCGATCGCGCGCTCGCCAACCGGCTGCTGACCACGGCCCTGCGCCGCCACGGCCAGCTCGACCTGATGATTGCGCGCTATCTTGAGCGCGGCGTGCCCAAGAAGTCCGGCCCGTTCGAAGCCATCCTCAGGATCAGCCTCACCCATCTCGTCTTCCTGCCCGAGCTCGGCGACCATTCCGCCATATTCCTCGCGGTCGAGGCGGCCAAGCGCGACAGCAAGAGCCAGCACCTGGCGAAACTGATGAACGCCGTGCTGCGCCGCGCCCAGGCCGAGGCCCATTCGCTGCGCCATCTGCCGCACGAGGCGCTGTTCCCCGCCGCGCTCGGTCCGCTCTGGCGCGATACCTATGGCGAAGCCGGGCTCGAGGATTTTGCCACCGCACTGGTCGAAGGCGCGCCGCTCGACCTGACGCTGCGTGACGACGACCCCGAGTTGGTCGAGGCGCTCGGCGCCGATCCCGTGCTCGCCGACACCGTCCGCCTCACCGAGCGCGACCGGCCGGTCGAAGCCCTGCCCGGCTATGCCGAAGGCCGCTGGTGGGTGCAGGACGCCGCTGCCGCCATTCCGGCGCGGCTGCTGAAGCTCGCGCCCGCGGCCCGCGTGCTCGACCTTTGTGCCGCGCCCGGCGGCAAGACCGCCCAGCTGCTCAAGGCCGGCTACGCCGTCACCGCGCTCGACAACGATGCCGAGCGCATGGCGCGCGTCGGCACCAATCTCGAGCGGCTCGGCTACAAAGCCGAGCTGGTCACGGCCGATGCGCTCGAGTGGGAGCCGTCCGAGAAATTTGACGGCGTCCTGCTCGATGCACCCTGCTCGGCCACCGGTACATTCCGCCGCCATCCCGAGGTGATCTGGCATCGCGATGCTCGGGACATCTCGGGGCGCGCCACCCTTCAGCGCCGGTTCATCGAACGCGCCCTAGCCTGGCTGAAACCGGGCGGAACCCTGGTTTATTGCGTCTGTTCGCTCGAGCCGCAGGAGGGCGAGGCACAGGCGGAATGGCTGCTCGCACAGGACGGCGTGGAACCGGTTCCCGTTGACCGCGACGAGCTCCCCGGTCTAGAGCCTGCACTCACCCCCGCGGGCTTCGTGCGCACCCATCCCGGACTTTCCGTTCCTGGGGATAAGGGCGGCACACTCGACGGGTTCTTCGTTGCGCGCGTGCGGCGGCGCTAACTAGTTTGTCGGACCCTTGGCGGGGCGGTGGAGCCGCCGAACTGGGTCAACGCATGTGAGGACGTGAAGACTTGGCACATTCGCTGCGCTTCCTCGCACGCCGCTCGCTATTGTCGGCAGCCGACCATGTCGTCACCAATCCACTGGTGCGCTGGACCTGGACCGGACCGACCGATGAGAATCTCGCCGCCGCCCTCGCCGAGTTCCGCCCCACCGACCGCGAAACCGTGCTCGAGATGATGCAGGGCCGCTACCTGCTCGCCAGCAAGCTGGTCGACACCCACGGCGTCTCGCCCTTCTCGCTCGAGGTCGATCACGACGATTGGCAGGACGACCTGCAGGCCTTCGCCTGGCTGCGCCATTTTCGCGATGCCCGCACCGAGGAGGAGCGGCGCTTCGCCCGCACCCTCGCACTCGACTGGATCGGTCGTGAGGGCCAGTTCAGCCGCGACACCTGGAGCCCGTCACTGACGGCGCGCCGCGTGCTCAACTGGCTCAGGCACTACACCATCCTGCTCGAGGGTGCCTCGCCCGAGCAGGCCCAGCAGATCAACCGCTCGCTCTCGACCCAGATCTCGTCGCTGAAGCTGCGCGCCATGCTCACCACCGATCCGGTCGATGCGCTGCTCGTCGCCATCGCGCTGGTCGGGGTGACGCTGTGCGCCGATCGGCCCAATGCCGAGGTCGAGGCCCGCATCCGCCGCGTACTGCAACTGCTCGACGAGCAGATCGACGAGGATGGGCTGCATCGCACCCGCTCGGCCAAGGTGCAGGTGTTGCTGCTGGTCGAGCTGACCACCATCCGCCAGGCGCTGCGCCGCGACTACGAGGACTTTTCGCGCCAGCTCGAGGAGCTGACCGAGAGCATGCACCGCGCTCTCGATGCGGTGTCGCTCGGCACCGGCGAGCCCGCCTATTTCAACGGCACCGGCCAGATGCCGCACGACCTGATCGTCGCCATCCAGGCCCAGAGCGTCGCCCGTGCCCGCCAGACCGGCGTCGCCGGCGGCTATGGCCGGTTGATTGCCGGTCGCTCGATTGTCGTCGCCGATTCCGGCCTCGTGCCCGACCCGGCCTATGCCCGCCACGCCCATGCCAGCGCGCTGGCCTTCGAGTTCAGCCACGGCCGCGACCTGATCGTGTGCAATTGCGGCCCGGCCCCGACCGACTATGCCGATGCCATGCTGTTCCGGCAGGGCATCGCCCATTCGGCCCCGACCATCAACGCGCTCTCGGCCGCCGCCATCCCGGCCTCCGGGCCGCTGGCCGGCCGGCTGACCCAGCTCGGCCTGCCGGGCACGATCGAGGCGCGCACGTCCGACGACACGCTGATCATCACCACCAACGGCTATGCCGAGCGCTTCGGCGTGACGCTGGAGCGCCACCTGACGCTGCTCGCCGAGGGCAAGACCCTGGTCGGGCAGGATCGGTTCAGCCGCCATCGTCCGAAAGTGTCCGGCGCGGTGGCGATCCGCTTCCACCTCGCCCACCAGACCGATGTGCAGGTGACCGACGACCTCGTCCGCCTGCGGCTCGCCTCGGGCGCGATCTGGACCTTCCTGTGGGAAGGCGCCGAGCTGCGCGTCGAGGATAGCGTCCGTCAGTCCGCCTATTTCGGCTTCCACCGCACCAAGCAGCTGGTGCTGGAAGTGCTGGCCTCGGACGCCACCGAGGTCAGCTGGATTTTCACGCTCGAAGAGTACTAGCCAGAGGTTGGCGCCCCACCCCACCCAGTTGCGCTAGGCAGCAAAGCTGCCAAGCTCCACTACCCTCCCCATCAAGGGGAGGGAAATCCGAGGCGGAGGGATGGGGCACCGATCTCCCTCCCCCTTGTGGGGAGGGGGGCCGGCGGAGCCGGTGGGTGGGGGGAAGCCCGCGCACTGCCATCGGTGGGGATGACATGCCCCGTGCGAAGTGCTAGCGAGCGCCCAACTCAACCACATCGCGGAGAATTTCGGGCATGTCCGACGGCAAACTGGTTCCGGTGAAGCGCGCGCTGCTGTCTGTGTTCGACAAGAGCGGCATGGCCGAGTTCGCCAAGGAGCTGGCTGCGCTGGGCGTCGACCTGGTCTCGACCGGCGGCACGAGCAAGCTGATCGCCTCGACCGGCGCCGCCGTGCGCGACATCTCCGATCTCACCGGCTTTCCCGAAATGATGGACGGCCGGGTGAAGACGCTGCACCCGAAAGTGCATGGCGGCCTGCTCGCGGTGCGCGACAACCCGGGCCACAAGGCCGCGATGGACGAGCACGAGATCGGCGCCATCGATCTCGTGGTAGTCAACCTCTACCCGTTCGAGGACACCATCGCCAAGGGCGCCTCCTACGACGAGACCATCGAGAATATCGATATCGGCGGCCCGGCCATGATCCGCTCGGCGGCCAAGAACCACGCCTATACCACCGTCGTGGTCGACCCCGCCGACTACGATGCCGTGCTCGAGCATATCACCCAGAGCGGCGGCGTGCCCTATGAGCTGCGCCAGAAGCTGGCGGCCAAGGCCTATGCCCGCACCGCCGCCTACGACTCGGTGATCTCGGGCTGGTTCGCCAGGACCCTCGACTATGCCGAGATGCCGTACCGCTCCTTCGCCGGCCGGCTGAAGGAAGTGATGCGCTATGGCGAGAACCCGCATCAATGGGCCGCCTTCTACACCACCGGCGAGCAGCGCCCCGGCGTCGCCACCGCCCGGCAGGTGCAGGGCAAGGCGCTGAGCTACAACAACCTCAACGACACCGACGCCGCCTTCGAGCTGGTCTCCGAGTTCGATCCGGCGGTGCCCGCCGTCGCCATCATCAAGCACGCCAACCCGTGCGGCTTCGCCATCGGCAAGACGCTGATCGAAGCCTACCAGCTGGCCCACCGCACCGACCCGGTTTCGGCCTTCGGCGGCATCGTGGCGCTGAACCAGACCATCGATGGCCCGACCGCCACCGAGATCGTAAAGGTGTTCACCGAGGTGATCGTCGCCCCCGACGCGACCGATGAGGCGGTCCAGATCATCGCCGCCAAGAAGAACCTGCGCCTGCTGCTGACCGGCGCGCTCGCCGACCCCAAGGCGGACGGCCTGACGGTACGCTCGCTCGCCGGCGGCCTCCTGGTGCAGGGCCGCGACAACCGCAATGTCGACGACACCGAGTTCAAGGTGGTGACGAAAAAGCAGCCCACCGAGGCCGAGCTCACCGACCTCAAGATCGCCATGAAAGTGGCCAAGCACGTCAAGTCGAACGCCATCATCTATGTGAAGGATGGCGCCACCGTCGGCATCGGCGCCGGGCAGATGAGCCGGCTCGATTCAAGCCGCGTCGCTCACCGCAAGGCCATCGACGCCGCCGAAGCCGCCGGCATCGAAGGCGCGCTGACCGCTGGTTCGGTGGTGGCGTCCGACGCCTTCTTCCCCTTCCCTGACGGCATGCTCGCCGCGGTGGAAGCCGGCGCCACGGCCGTCATCCAGCCCGGCGGCTCGATGAACGACCAGGCCGTGATCGACGCGGCCGACGAAGCCGGCATCGCCATGGTGATGACCGGGATGCGCCACTTCCGGCATTAGCTGGAGGGGCGGTACACCTTCAGGCCAAGCGTTTCCATCCTGTCGAAATCTCGGTCCCGATGGAGAAGGTGGTGGCCATGCTCGATGCAGTACGTGCCGATTATTAGGTCGACGGTGTTGCGAATGGTTACCCCGACGGAGCGCAGCTGGCGGTAATTTCGCGCGGCCTTTGCTGCAATGTTCGGATCGAGCATCGGCACGATGTCGAAGCGATTGAGATAATCCTGGGTCCTGCGTGCGATCCGCTCTGAGCGCACGCCTCGAAGAACTTCGAGTAACACAACATCGCTCAGCAGAATCTGGGTACGGTCAGTTAGGGCGAAAAGCGCTTCCACTTGCGGATTTTGCGCATCGGCTAAAACTCCGATCCATACTGAACTATCAACGACGATCATCACTCATCATCGGCGTAGTAGACCGTACCGTCCTCGCCGAACTGCCTATCCTGCATCGGAGGTGCATCCCATCCAATACCGCGAAGACCTTCCAGAGCCTGCAGAAGCTCCTCATTGCGGACGGTACGCCGCATGGCCTCCTCAATAGCGCCCTTCTTCGTGCTCTTCCCGGTGACCTCCATTGTCCGCCTTACCAACTCGTCATCAATGTCGATATTGGTCCGCATCACCGCCTCAATGTGTATAACTTGATCAGATTATACACATCGTTCCGACGATCCTCAACTTCCCTGCACCAGGTCTCCCAGTAGCCCCGCGGCCACACTCAGCCGTGACACGGTCATTTCGCCTTCGGTGAGGTCGCGGACCGCCGCCGCCACCCGCGCGATGGCTTCGGCGTGCTGGCCTTGCCAGTCGGCGACGCGGTGGGCGACGTCGCCCTTGCGCTCGCCGAGTGCATCGACCGTGAGGTCGCGCTGGGCCCGCGTCAGGTTGGCGAGAGCCCGGTCGAGGGCCATGCGGTCGAACTTGTCCGAGAGGACAATGGCCGAGCCGCCATCGAGCACGCGGCCGAGCCCGAACGTGTCGAGCACGGCGAAGAAAGCCGCCGCCGCGTCGCGTACCGGCACCACGGCTTTTTCGGCGACGAGGATGATGTCGGTGGCGAGCGTCAGCACCGGCAGCTCGGCGAAGCGCCGCGCCAGCTCACGTTCCACACCGGCCGCTTCGAGCCGCCCAGTGCGTTCGGCAATGCCGGCTTCCACCCAGGGCGCGCCGATGCCGGCGAGCGCCGTGCACAGGTCCGCGACGCCCTTGCTGTAGCGCTCGACCAGCGGCCCAAGCCCGCGATCGAAGCGGCCATTGCGCAGGAACCACAGGGTTTCGCGCTTCAAGAGCGCCTGCACCTCGGCATATAGGCTGAGCTGCGTCTTGCCGGGCAGTTTGCCGTCGAGCGCATCGAGCTCGGAATTGAGCGCCGTGGTGCCGTAGACGTCGCGCGCCACCGCATAGGCGCCGGCCACCTGCCCGGCGCCGGCCGATGAGGCGGCGGTCATTTCGTTGACGAAGCCCGGCCCGCCGCGATTGATCATGGCGTTGGCGAGCACCGTGGCGATCACTTCGCGCCGCAGCCGGTGGTTGGTGACGGTCGCCTCGAACGTCTCGGTCAACCGCGCCGGGAAATACCGGTAGAGTTCCTTGCCCAGATACGGATCGTCCGGCACGCCGGTGGTCAGCAGCGCCGCATTGGCGTCGTTCTTGGCATAGGCGAGCAGCACGGCAAGCTCGGGCCGGGTCAGCCCGCGTCCCGCCTGGCTGCGATGGCGCAGGCCGCTGTCGTCGGGCAGGAATTCCACCGCCCGGCTCAGTTCGCCCTTGTCCTCCAGTGCCTCGATGAGCGCCACATGCTCGGCAAAGGCCGAGGGCCCGCGCATCTCTTCCACCGACAGCGCCAGCGTCTGCAGGTAGTTGTTGCGCAAGCACAGCTCGGCGACCTCATCGGTCATCGAGGCGAGGAACTCGTTGCGCACCTGCGTGGTTAGCTGGCCGGTGCGGGTCAGCGCCCCGAGCGCGATCTTGATGTTCACCTCGAGATCGGACGAATTCACGCCGGCCGAATTGTCGATGGCGTCGGTGTTGATGCGCCCGCCCTTCAGCGCGTACTCGACGCGCCCGAGTTGGGTGGCGCCGAGATTGGCGCCCTCGCCTACCACCAGCGCGCGGATATCGGCGCCGTTGATGCGCACCGCATCATTGGCCTTGTCGCCGGCCTGCGCATCGGTTTCGCCGGTGCTCTTCACGTAGGTGCCGATACCGCCGAACCAGAGCAGGTCGACTTCGGCCTTGAGGATGGCGCGCATCACGTCGGCCGGAGTCACCGGCTCCGAGCCCAGCCCGAGCAGTTTCCGCGCTTCGGCAAATAGCGGCACGGTCTTGAGGCTGCGCGGATAGATGCCGCCGCCCTTCGACAGCAGATCGGCATTGTAGTCCTGCCAGCTCGAGCGCGGCAGCTCGAACAGCCGGCGCCGTTCGGCGAGGCTCGCCGCCGCATCCGGGTCGGGATCGATGAAGATGTCGCGGTGATCGAACGCTGCGACCAGCCGTAGCTCGGACGACAGCAGCATGCCGTTGCCGAACACATCACCAGACATATCCCCGACGCCGACGACAGTGAACGGCGTGGTCTGGATATCGCGGTCGAGCTCGCGGAAGTGGCGTTTGACCGCCTCCCACCCGCCGCGGGCAGTGATGCCCATCTTCTTGTGGTCGTAGCCGGCCGAGCCGCCCGAGGCGAAGGCATCGCCGAGCCAGAAGTCGCGGTCGACCGCGATGGCGTTGGCCGTGTCGGAAAAGCTCGCGGTGCCCTTGTCGGCGGCGACCACGAGATACGGGTCATCGCCATCGCGCCGCAGCACGTCGGGCGGCGGCACGATCGTGTCGGCTTCGATATTGTCGGTGACGTCGAGCAGAGTGGAGACGAAGATCTTGTAGCAGCTCGTGCCCTCGCGCATCACGGTCTCGCGGTCGGCGCCGGCCGGGGTCTGCTTGGGCACGAACGCGCCCTTGGCGCCCACCGGCACGATGATGGCGTTCTTGACCTGCTGCGCTTTGACCAGCCCCAGCACTTCGGTGCGGAAATCCTCAGGCCGGTCCGACCAGCGCAACCCGCCGCGCGCGATCGGCCCGAAGCGCAGGTGCAGGCCCTCGACCCGTGGCGAGTAGACGAAGATTTCGCGATAGGGTTTTGGTTCCGGCAGCCCGTCGATCCTCGAACAATCGAACTTCAGCGCCAGCGCCGGCCGGCGCGAGCCGGCGGAATCGCGCTGGTAGGCATTGGTGCGCACCACGGCCTGCGCGAGGTTGAGATAGCGGCGCAGGATGCGGTCCTCGTCGAGCGAACTGGTCGCCTCGATCGCCGCGGCGATGGTGGCCAGCGCTTCTTCTACCGTCGCCTCGCGGGTGCTGGCGAAATGCGGGTTATTCTCGGCGTGGAACAGTTTCGTCAGCGCCGCCGCCACATCGGCATGCCGGGCGATGACGCCGTTAAGATACTCGCGCGAGTAGGGGATGCCGACCTGCTTGAGGTAGCGCGTCAACGCCCGCAGGATTTCGACATCCTCCCAGCCGAGCCCGGCGGTGAGGGAGAGCCGGTTGAGCCCGTCGCTCTCCGCCTCGCCACGCCATACCGCGAGGATGGCGCGCTCGATCTCGCTGCCGCGCGCCCGGTCATCGAGATCCACCGGCACGTCCGCCTCGAGCAGCATGTCGTGGAGATACGCCTCGGCGCCCTGGCTGGGGGTGACCGTGAACGTGTCCTCGTCGATGACGCGGAAGCCGAAATTTTCCAGCATCGGCACGCGGTCGGAAAGCGCGATCGGCGAGCCGCGGTGGTAAACCTTGAGCCCCATGCTGGCCGGCCGGTCGACCCGCGCCCCGAGCCGTAGGGCGATCGCCCGCTCGTCGGGCAGCATCCGGATGATGCCGATATCTTCGATCGCCGCCCGTGCGGTGTGTACCGCCTGGTAGTCGCCCGGGAACGCCTCGAGATAATCGGCAATGCCTGCCGGATCGACCGCCGCCGCGACCATCCGGTCGCCGAAGGTGCGGATGCGCTCGATGACCCCGTCCTCGAGTTCCTGCGGGCTGGGAGTCGGCGCCACCCCGCCATTGCGGCCGATGATGAAGTGCACCCGGACGAGATCGCCTTCGGGAAAGCTCGGATAGAAGGCCGAGACGCGGCCCTGGTAGATGCCTGCGAGGAACTCGCCGATGCGCGCCCGCGCGTCGGAATCGTAGCGGTCGCGCGGCACGTAGACGAAGATCGAGACGAAATTGCCGAACCGATCGATACGGCTCAGCACTCGCACGCGCGGCCGGTCGACGAGGCCGGCCATGATGGTGGCGAACTCGAACAGCAGGTCGGTGTCGATCTGGAACAGCTCGTCGCGCGGAAAGCTGTCGAGCGCCGCCATCAGCGCCTTGCCGGCGTGACCCTTGGGGTCGTGCCCGGCGCGCTTGACCACCTCGATGATCTTGCGCCGGATCAGCGGCACCTCGGTGTTCGGCGTGTTGAGCGACATCGAGGTGAACAGCCCGAGGATCCGCAGCTCGCCCGCGATATTGCCCTCGGCGTCGTAGAGCTTGACCCCCACGTAATCCATGTAGGCCCGGCGATGCACCCGTGAGCGCGTGTTGGCCTTGGTGACCATCAGCGGTGCCGGTTCGGCAAGGAAGGCGCGGTGCTGCTCGGTCATTTCGACAAAGCTGGCGCCAGCGCGCAGGAACATCACGTTGGGGTCTTCCAGCACGCCGCGGCCGCTGTCGCGCAGCGGCACCAGGCTGTCGCCCTCGAGCCGGTACTCGCGCATGCCGAGGAACGTGAAGTTGTGGTCGGCCAGCCAGCCGAGGAAGTGGATGGCTTCGGCGACATCGGCCGGCGGCGCCTTGGGGGCGTGCGCGTGCCAGTCGGCCATCGCCTGCTTGACCCGCTCCAGCATCGGCCGCCAGCCGGCGACGGCGCGACCGACATCGGTCAGCGTGTCGTCGATCTCGCCATGCATCAGCTCGCGCTGCACGATATCGGCCAGCGGGTCGATCTCGATATGGAGGAAGCTTTCGAGCCGGCTGCCGGGCAGCGGCGCATCGAGCACGCGGTAGGTCGCCGGGTCGAACTGCAGGATCGGATGTGCGATCAGCCGCACCACCCCGCCGCGCGCCCGGATCGCCGCCAGCACGCTGTCGACGATGAACGGCATGTCGGCCGAGAACACCTCGACGATGTCGGGGCCGCCGGCGCGTTCGGAGGGGACGATATAGATATTGTGCGAGGCGAGTTCGCGCTTGCCCAGCCGCCCATAGGCGGCCCGGAAGGTCGCCTCGAAATCGGCGGCCGCACGGGTCGCCAGATCCTCGGGGTCGGTAGCTTCGATCGTTGCGCGCAGGAAGCGTGCAAACCCCGGCTCCGTCGCCTGATGCTCAAGCGCCCGCGCCAGGAGCTCCGCGCGCCGATCCACTCCAGCCATCTCGTTCATGTGCTGACCCTCCCCCACCCATGGTCTATGGCGAGAGTGCGTCCGGCATATGTCAATGTCGAGTACCGGCGCGCCGACTGGACGCTTGCGACCTCGGTCGGCTTGACCGGCATACCGTACGAGGCTTAGAACGCCGCGTTTCTCTCCTTTAACCCGAGTTGGACCTCACCAAGAAAATGGCCGGCAGGACACTGTACGATAAGATCTGGGACGATCACCTTGTTTCGAACAACGAGGACGGGACCAGCCTTATTTACATTGATCGCCACCTGGTCCACGAGGTGACGAGCCCGCAGGCCTTCGAGGGCCTGCGCATGAACGGCCGCAAGGTCCGCGCCCCCGAGCGCACCCTGGCCGTGGTGGACCACAATGTTCCCACCACCGACCGCTCGCTGCCCAACCCGGACCCGGAAAGCGCCATCCAGATCGAAACGCTGGCCGAGAACACCCGCGATTTCGGCATCGAGTATTACGACCCCTTCGACAAGCGCCAGGGCATCGTCCACATCGTCGGCCCCGAGCAGGGTTTTACGCTCCCCGGCATGACCATCGTGTGTGGTGACTCGCACACCTCGACGCACGGCGCGTTCGGCGCGCTGGCGCATGGCATCGGCACCTCGGAAGTCGAGCACGTGCTCGCCACCCAGACGCTGATCCAGCAGAAGGCCAAGAACATGCTGGTGCGTGTCGATGGCCAGCTGCCCGAGGGCGTCACCGCCAAGGACATCATCCTCGCCATCATCGGCGAGATCGGCACTGCCGGCGGCACCGGCCACGTCATCGAATTCGCGGGCGAAGCCATTCGCTCGCTGTCGATGGAAGGCCGCATGACCATCTGCAACATGACCATCGAGGGCGGAGCCCGCGCCGGCCTGATCGCGCCCGACGAAAAGACCTTCGCCTACGTCAAGGATCGCCCGCGTGCCCCCAAGGGCGCGGCCTACGACCATGCCGTCGAATACTGGAAGACGCTCTATTCCGACGAGGACGCCGTCTACGACAAGGTCGTCGTGCTCGACGCGGCCAAGCTGCCGCCGATCGTCTCCTGGGGCTCCTCGCCCGAGGACGTGATCTCGGTCAACGGCGTCGTGCCGAACCCCGACGACATCCAGGACGCCAACAAGCGCGCCTCCAAGTGGCGGGCGCTCGAGTATATGGGCCTCACTCCGGGGACGCCGATCACCGATATCCCGGTCGAGCGCGTTTTCATCGGTTCGTGCACCAACGGCCGCATCGAAGACCTGCGCGCCGCCGCCGCCGTGGTGTCCGGCAAGAAGGTCGCGGCCGGCGTCAACGCCATGGTCGTGCCGGGCTCCGGCCTTGTGAAGGAGCAGGCCGAGGCCGAAGGGCTCGACGTGATCTTCAAGGATGCGGGCTTTGAGTGGCGCGAGCCGGGCTGCTCGATGTGCCTTGCCATGAACCCCGACAAGCTGAAGCCGCAGGAGCGCTGCGCTTCGACCTCGAACCGCAATTTCGAGGGCCGCCAGGGCTTCAAGGGCCGCACCCACCTCGTCTCGCCGGCCATGGCCGCGGCGGCGGCGGTGGCGGGGCACTTCGTCGACATCCGCGAGTGGCAGTGACGCCTTGTGAGTGGGGCGAAGGCCCCCTCACCCAACCCTCTCCCCCAAAGGGAGAGGGCTTTCCGTGCCAGGGCCGCACACTCCACCTCTCCCTCGGGGGAGAGGTCGGCGCGCAGCGCCGGGTGAGGGGGCCTTTTCAATGACCAATCCCTGGACCGACCGCGCCGCCCCCAGCCTCGACGACTTCGAACAGATCGCGGCGGCGGCCTTTGCCGCCCTGCCGCAGGAATTCCGCGACCTCGCCGGCAACGTGCCCTGCATGGTCGCCGAATTTCCCGATGAAGAGACGATGCGCGAGATGGAGCTCGAGACGGAGTTCGATATCCTCGGGCTCTTCCGCGGCGTCGGCCTGCCACAGGGCGGCGCCAGCCCGTTCACCGGCCAGCTGCCCAACCAGGTCTGGCTCTACCGCCGCCCCATCCTCGACTACTGGGCTGAGAGCGACAGCAGCGAGACGCTGGGCGAGATCATTACCCACGTGCTGGTGCACGAGATCGGCCACCATTTCGGGTTCTCCGACGACGACATGGAAGCCATTGAGGCGGCGGCGGAGCGGGAGTAGCTCGCTCGAGGAGTGCGGATGGAACGCGTGATACTCGCCCTGTTCGTCGTCGGCAGCACGATGTGGATGTACTCGCTCTTCGGCACGCCCATCTACCGCGCCATCAAGACCGGCAGCATTCTGGGTAGGATGGGGTCATCGAAAGAGCTGCCAAGCCGTTCCAGTTCTATCGCCTGATCGCCCTTTATGGGTTCACGCTGACGTTGATGACAATCTGCAGCCCGCTCTCCATTGCCGCCCTGATCGAGCAGGCCTCGGCATAATGAGGACGGCGAAAGGGGCGCCGTTTGCGCCCCGCCCCATCAGTCCCGCTGGTTCCCATCCCGCGGCACGAACTCGTAGTAATCGTCCAGCACGCCCGGCCGCTCGTCCTCGACCAGCAGCCCGTAGTTCAGCCGGTCGAATTCGGCAAACCACTCGTCCCAGTCGACAAGATCGAGCCCACCCAGCCGGTCGCCATACTGGTTCTCGCCGGCGTTCAGCGCCATCTGGTCGAACACGATGCGCAGCACCGGCGGACCGCCAATGCCGGTGGCCCGGTCCTCGATCGCCGGATTGCCCGATCGGGCCGCCGCCCACTGGCGGATTTCGTCGTGCTTGACGAGGACTTGGGTCATTTCTACGCCTTTCTGGTCTTCTGTTCTGGAGGGAGTCTAGCGGGAATCCGCCGCTCCCATAAGTGGGCCCGCGCGAAGGTGTTCCGCCGGATTGTCAACGCACATTAACCTCTTCTTGGCGGCGGCCCGCATAACCTCGCAACCGGACCCTGGGACGCAGATCTTGACATGAACGGCGCGAGTTACGTTCTCGCAATCAACCTGTTCATTGCCGCGGCATTCTCGCTCGCGTTCTTCGTCGTGGCCGTTTCCAACCGCGCCGATCGCGTCGCCCCCATGTTCGCGCTCGCCTACCTGTTCGGCATCTTCTACATCATCTCCGAGTTCGTCCTGCCCCTGCAGGATTTCCCGCAATTTGCCTACACCCTTGGTTTCGCGGCGTTTCTGGCCACCATGGTGATGGTCACGCTGGGTATTGCCCGCCGCTACGACCGGCACGTCCCCGCCGGGCTGGTCTGGGTATTCTGCCTTGTCTCAGTGGTGGGGAACTGGTTCGGCTACCAGTTCGAGCACGATTCCGTGGCCCGCAACCTCGTCTACCAGGCGCCCTACGCGCTGCTGCAGCTCTATACCGGCTGGCTGGTCTTCGCCTCGCGCCGCCGCCACCCCGTCGATATCGGGCTGATCGCGCTGTTCTGGCTGAGCGCCGCACAGTTCCTGTCCAAGCCTTTCGCCGCGATCCTCCTGGGCGGCTCGGGTGACAGCGCCCGCACCTACATCGCCACCTCATACGCCCTCTACTCGCAATCGCTGGGCGCCATGCTGGCCATCTCCACCGGCCTGCTGATGCTGTCGCTGCTGGTGCGCGACATGCTGGTCGACATCACCATGCGGTCGGTGACCGATCCGCTGTCCGGCCTCTACAACCGCCGCGGCTTCGAGGAGCGGGCCGAGCCCTGCCTGGCGCGCGCCCACATGCCGGCCGCGCTGATCCTCGCCGATCTCGATGCGTTCAAAGCGGTCAACGACGAGTTTGGCCATGACACCGGCGACCAGGTGATCGTCGCCTTTGCCCGCCTGCTGCGCGACGCCGTGCCGCCCGATGCCATCGTCGGCCGGCTGGGAGGCGAGGAGTTCGGGATATTCCTGCCCGAAACCAATGCCGCCGCGGCGCGCCTGCTGGCCGAAAGCCTGCGGTTGAGCTTTTCGGCGCAAGCCATCCCCGAAGTGCCGCTCTATCGCCGCTGCACGGCAAGCTTCGGCATCGCCGAACGGATCGCCAATGAGAACCTGTCGGAGCTGCGGCGACGGGCCGACGCCGCCCTCTACGCCGCCAAGCGCGACGGGCGCGATCGCGTGGCGCTCGCGTCCAGCCCGGGCACCGACGTCATGCCGCTGCATCCGCTCGCCGGCACCTCGCTCAGCAAATCCGCCTGAGGCACGGGTCTAGTTCAGGTCACGCCGGTCGATCAGTTCGAAACGATCTTCGGTCTGGATCCGTAGCGCCAGGTTCTGCCGGTCGAGCTCGGCCAGCCAGGCCGACCACGACACCGGGCTCAGGCCCTCATCCAGCCCGGGCATGTTCTCCGGCGCACTGCGCCGGCCGAAGCTCAGCGTGAGCCGCGAGCGCATGCGGCCCGACGGATCGGGCACCCGGCGAATGGCCGGCTGGCCGTTGTGGGAGCTGACCCACCGCTGGATGTCGCCATGCGCGATCAGAGTATGCTTGTCCATCTTATCCTCCCCGCGGATAGTCAACGCCGGAACGTCACCATGGGCAAAGCGTTCCTGCGCCCGATTGTCCCAGCAAAGACTGATAACGACGGGACGTGAACTTAATCACGAAAACGTGGGTGGATAAGCTGTGGAGGCCTTACGGCCTCGACAGGCGCTTCAGCAGCTTCTCGACCCGCGCCCGCTTCGACGGCGTCTCGATATCCGCGACGCGCTGCGCAAGGATGGCCGCGAGCTTGCCTCGGTCGGCGCCGGTCAGCACTGCCGCCGCCTGTTCCGCGTAGGTCGGGAACTGGTTCGGCGCCCCGGCCGCCACCCGCTCGAGCAGTGTCGGCACGGCATCGGCGTGCCCCGCCGCGATGAGCTTGACGAGGATCTGCACCGCCTTGTCCTTGGCGATCACCGAGCCCTTGTCGGCCGCGGCGAGCACCGCGGACAGCGCCGCGTAGACAGCATCCGGCGCCAGGTCGGTCACCGACTCCACCGCCTGCAGCGCACCCCAGACATTGCGGTTGTTCTTCGAGCCGAGCAGCCCGAGGAAGGCCGGCAGGTGCGTGGCGACCAGTTCCGGCCGCCGCGCCCCCAGTTCGTACAGCGCCTTGATCGCGTCATTGGCGACCGCCACCGGGCCGCTGAGTGCCCCGGCCAGTTCGGCGACCGCCGCCGCGTCCGGCTTTGCCGCCAGCGCTTCGGCCAGCTCGACATTGGGCCGCTCGTCGTTGCGGCCGAGAGCCGAAGCGAGGCGGCCCAGCACGCTCATGCGGCGATCGCCGTATCGAGCGCCAGGGTCACCATCTCGCGCAGCGAACTCTGCCGCTCTTCGGCGCTGATCTCTTCCTTGGTGATCAGGCAGTCGGTCATGGTGCAGATGGCGACGGCCTTCACCCCGAACCGGGCGGCGAGCGTATAGAGCGCCGCCGCCTCCATTTCGACGCCCAGCACCCCATGCGCCGGCAGCCGGCCGTAGCCGGCAAGCCCCGGTTCGATATGGTAGAAGATATCGGACGAGAGCACGTTGCCCACGTGATAGCGCAGCCCCGCCGCCTCGGCCTTCTCGACCGCCGAGCGGAGCAGGCCGAAATCGGCAAGCGGGGCGAAGTTGAACGGCGTGAACGCGTCGCGCACGATCGCCGAGTCCGTTGACGAGCCCTGCGCGATGACTACGTCGCGCACCTTCACCTTGGCGTTGAGCCCGCCGCAGGTGCCGATGCGGAGCAGGTTCTTGACCCCATAGACGTTGATCAGCTCGTGCACGTAGATGGACAGCGACGGCTGGCCCATGCCGGTCGCCTGCACCGAAACCGGCTTGCCCTTCCACGTGCCGGTAAAGCCGAGGCAGTTGCGCACCGCGTTCACCTGCCGCGCGCCCTCGAGGAAATTCTCCGCCACCCACTTGGCCCGCAGCGGGTCGCCCGGCAGCAGCACGGCTTCGGCGTAGTCGCCGGGCTTCGCGTGGTTATGCGGGGTGCTCATCGACATCTCTCCTGGCTTTTGACCGGAAGGCGTACCGGGCGACGACCCGGCCTGCAAGGGGGAGGCCGCTCCCCCGCGTCACCTGATTTTCTTTTGCAGGTGACAGAGGCAACCCCTATATCTGCGCCGCATTCACCCTTGGGCGGGCCCGGTGGGCCCTGGGAGACGAGATATGGTCGCAAAGATCTTCATCGATGGCGAAGCCGGTACCACGGGCCTGCAGATCCGTGAGCGCCTTGCCGGCCGGCGCGACCTCGAAGTGATCTCGATCGACCACGACAAGCGCAAGGATCTCGCCGAGCGGAAGCGCCTGCTCAACCTCGCCGACGTGGCCATCCTCTGCCTGCCCGACGACGCGTCGCGCGAGAGCGTGTCGCTGATCGAGAACGACACCACCAAGGTCATCGACGCCTCGACCGCCTTCCGCGTCGCCGAGGACTGGGCCTATGGCTTTGCCGAGATGGACAAGTCGCAGGGCGCCGCCATAGCCAGTTCGAAGCGCGTCGCCAACCCCGGCTGCTGGCCGCAGGGCGCCATCGCGACGCTCCGCCCGCTGGTCGAAGCCGGGCTGATTCCGGCCGATTTCCCCGTCACCGTCAACGGCATCTCCGGTTATTCCGGTGGCGGGCGCTCGATGATCGAGGACTATGAGGCGAAGGGCGAGGACGCCAACGCGTTCCAGCTCTATGGCCTCACCTTCAAGCACAAGCACCTGCCCGAGCTGGCGCAGTACGCCCGGCTCATGCACGCCCCGCTGTTCCAGCCCGCCGTCGGCAATTTCCGCCAGGGCATGATCACCGCCGTGCCGCTGCAGCTGTGGACGCTCGACAAGGTGCCGACCGGCGCCGACATCCACGCCGCCATCGCCGACCACTATGCGGCGATCGAAGGCGGCTTCGTGGAAGTCGCCCCGCTCGCCGACGCCGAGCGCAGCAACGAGCTCAACCCCGAGCTCTACAACGACACCAACCGCATGCGCCTGCACGTCTTCGCCAATGACGGCAAGGCCCAGGCTTTGCTGGTCGCCGTCTACGACAATCTCGGCAAGGGCGCCTCGGGCGCCGCGGTGCAGAACCTCAACCTGATGCTCGGCGTCGACGCGGCGACGAGTCTCGCGGCCTGAGACCACTTCGCCCTCCCCCACCGGGGAGGGTGACCGCTCGTTACCCTACCAATGGTACAGCACACCCACGTCCGACTTGATTCCCCCGGTGCGTTGCGTCATTACACGCCCACCGAAAGGGGTAATTGCCATGGATAAGTTCACGACCCTGACTGGCGTCGCCGCGCCGCTGCCGATCATCAACATCGACACGGACATGATCATTCCCAAGCAGTACCTCAAGACGATCAAGCGCACCGGCCTCGGCACCGCGCTCTTTTCCGAGATGCGCTATAACGAGGACGGCACCGAGAACGCCGAATTCGTGCTGAACAAGCCGGGCTATCGCAAGAGCCAGATCATCGTCGCCGGCGACAATTTCGGCTGCGGTTCGTCGCGCGAACACGCCCCGTGGGCCCTGCTCGATTTCGGCGTGCGCTGCGTGATCTCCACCAGCTTTGCCGACATTTTCTACAACAACTGCTTCAAGAACGGCATCCTGCCGATCAAGGTGACGCCCGAGCAGCTGGCGCTGCTGATGGATGACGCCGAGCGCGGCGCCAATGCCACGCTGACCGTCGACCTCGAAGCCCAGACCATCCAGGGCCCCGATGGCGGCTCGATCCATTTCGATATCGATCCGGCCCGCAAGCAGACCCTGCTCGAAGGCCTCGACGATATCGCCGCGACGCTCAAGGCCGATCCGGCCATTTCGAGCTTCGAGAGCAAGGTCGGCGCCGAGCGCCCCTGGATCTGACGATAGCGTAGGGTTTCGCCATGGTGCTGCATATCTCGTCCGGCTCGCCTTTCGAGGCCAGGATCGGCTACTCGCGCGCCGTCGTCGATGGCAGCACCATCTACGTCTCGGGCACCACCGGTTACGACTACGAAACCATGGTGATGCCTGAGGACGCTGGCCAGCAGGCCCGCAACGCCCTGCGCACCATCGCCCATGCGCTCGACCAGGCCGGCTCATCGATCAAGGACGTGGTGCGCGTGCGCTACTACATCACCGACATGGCGCACTACGATGCGCTGGTCGAGGTTGCGGGTGAGGTGTTCCGCGACATCCGTCCCGCCGCCACCATGCTGGTCTGCGGCCTGACCCGGCCCGAAATGAAGCTCGAGATCGAGGTCACCGCCCATCTCGGCGCCCACGGCCGCTGACGGCCGGGCCCGTCATCTTCTCCCTGCTCAAATTTTGATCCTGCAGCACATCGTCCTCTGTGCAGGCTGCGCGAAATTGCGCGCAATTCGGTCAGTTCGGTTGCCCTTTCCTGCCAAGCTGTGCCATCAAATGCCGCCCGCCCAGGCATCCCGCCTACAATTTCGCCACCGAGGACTCCATGACCGACGACACCCTGCTTGATCGCGCCCTGCAGCGGCTCGACGAGGCTGCCAGCCACCTGAAGATCGACCAGGACGTCATCGAGAAGCTCAAATACCCGCGCGAGACCACCAAGATGCGCCTGCTCATCCGCATGGATGACGGCTCGCGCAAGTCGTTCCTTGCCTGGCGCTGCCGCTATGACGACACGCGCGGCCCGACCAAGGGCGGCATCCGCTTCCACCCCGACTCGAGCATCGAGGAGGTCGAGACCCTCGCCTTCTGGATGACCTTCAAGTGCGCCGTGATGAACCTGCCCTATGGCGGCGGCAAGGGCGCGGTGAAGGTCGATCCGCGGGCGCTGAGCAAGTCCGAGCTGGAGCGCCTGTCGCGCGCCTACATGCAGGGCTTCTCGCGCATCGTCGGCCCCGATCGCGACATTCCGGCGCCCGACGTCTACACCAATGCCATGATCATGGGCTGGATGGCCGACGAGTACAGCCAGATCGTCGGCGGCGTCACCCCGGCGGTGATCACCGGCAAGCCGATCGCGCTGGGCGGCTCGCTCGGTCGCAACGACGCCACCGCGCGCGGCGGCTACTACCTGATCCGGCACCTCGGCGCCGAACTCGGCCTGCCGAACAGGATGCGCGTCGCCATCCAGGGCTTCGGCAATGCCGGCCAGTTCTACGGCAGCCTCGCAGCGGCCGACGGCGACATCGTCGTCGCGGTCTCCGACTCCTCGGGCGCCATCCATGCCGAGACCGGCCTCGACGTCGCCCGCCTGATCGAGGGCAAGAATGCCGGCCGCTCCGTCACCGCCATGGCCGCCGAGCAGAATGCCCGCGTCATCACGCCCGAAGAACTGATCGGCATCGACTGCGATCTGCTGGTGCCGGCCGCGCTCGAGGACATGATCGACGCCTCCAATGCCGCAACCATCAAGGCCAAGGTGCTGCTGGAGCTCGCCAACGGCCCGGTCACCCCCGATGGCGACCGGATCCTGCAGGAGCGCGGCGTCGTCGTCCTGCCCGATATCTTGGCGAACGCCGGCGGCGTCACCGTTTCCTATTTCGAGTGGGTGCAGAACCGGCAGGGCTATTACTGGGACCTCGACGAAATCCATGTGCGCCTGAAGCGCATGATGGAGCGCGAGGGCCGCGCCGTGTGGGACATTGCCCGCGACCGCAAGGTCACCGCCCGCACCGCCGCCTATATCCACGCCCTGTCCCGCCTCGCCACCGCCATCGAGGCGCACGGCACCCAGCCCTTCTTCGTCAGCTAGGCTCTACGCTGATCCATTCGACTTAGTTCCGGACCCCTGTGGGCCCGGAACTCTTGCAGGCCAACGTCGAAAGACGATATGCCTCCCCGCGGCGTAACCACGCGTACGACAGGGACCCCAGATGGCGCACAAACTCTTCCTCCTGCCCGGCGACGGCATCGGCACCGAGATCATGAAGGAGGTCGAGAAGGTGATCCTCTGGCTCAACAGCCAGGGCGAAACCGATTTCGAGCTCGACACCGGCCTAGTCGGTGGCTCGGCCTACGACAAATACGGTGTCGCCGTGTCCGAGGAAGACATGCAGAAGGCGCTCGCCGCCGATGCGGTGATCTTCGGCGCCGTGGGCGGCCCCAAGTGGGACAAGGTCCCCTACGAAGTGCGCCCGGAGGCAGCCCTGCTCCGCCTGCGCAAGGATCTCGGGCTCTTCGCCAACCTCCGCCCCGCCATCTGCTACCCCGCGCTGGCCGATGCCTCATCGCTGAAGCGCGAGCTGGTCGAAGGCCTCGATATCCTGATCGTGCGCGAGCTCACCGGCGGCGTCTATTTCGGCGAGCCCAAGCAGATCACCGACCTGGGCAACGGCCAGAAGCGCGGCGTCGACACCCAGGTCTACGAGACCTATGAGATCGACCGCATCGTCCGCGTCGCCATGGATCTCGCCCGCACCCGCAAGAAGAAGGTGCACTCGGCCGACAAGAAGAACGTCATGAAGTCGGGCGTGCTGTGGGACGAAGTGGCTCAGGGCATCGCCAAGGAATACTCCGACATCGAGTTCCACCACATCCTCGCCGACAACGCCGCGATGCAGCTGGTGCGCAACCCCAAGCAGTTCGACGTGATGGTCACCGACAACCTGTTCGGCGACGTGCTCTCGGACGTTGCCGCCATGCTCACCGGCTCGCTCGGCATGCTGCCCTCCGCTTCGCTCGGCGCGCCCGACCCGGCGACCGGCAAGCGCAAGGCACTCTACGAGCCCGTGCATGGCTCGGCTCCCGACATCGCCGGCCAGGGCATCGCCAACCCGATCGCCATGCTCGCCAGCTTCGCCATGGCGCTGCGCTATTCGTTCGAGATGGTCAACCTCGCCGACCGCCTCGAAGCCGCCATCGCCGCCGTGCTCGGCGAGGGTCTGCGCACCGCCGACATCGCGCAGGACAACCGCAAGACCGTAGGCACCGAAGAAATGGGCGCCGCGATTCTGCGCAAGCTGCAGGCTTAGGCTTGTCGGCGGCTGCAGTTCGTGTAGCCGCCCCCTCCACCAGCTTCGCTGGTCCCCCTCCCCCGCTACGCAGGGGAGGATGAAGAGGGCACGATCGCGCCACAACGGATCCTCCACCGTGAAACGGGGGAGGGGGACCGCCGAGGCGGTGGAGGGGGGCGACCACACGCGCCGGATTCCCGCAGAGATACGCCCCGGCCTCCCCTCCCCATTCACCCCAGCTTCACATGCCCTATGCTCTCCATCAGGGCATGAGGGAGATCATATTATGACTGACGACTTGCGACCGCTCTTCGCTCGCGCCGTCGAGCATGGCGCCCGCTACCGCGAAAACCTCAGCGCCGCTCCGGCTCGCCCCGCGATCGACTATCACGGCATGCGCGACCGGCTCATGGGCCCGACGCCCGAGACCGGCGCCGACCCCGTCGCTGTCATCGAGGAGCTAGCCACCCTCGCCGCGCCCGGCCTGATGCCGACCATCGGTCCGCGCTTTTTCGGCTGGGTTATGGGCGCCTCGCGCCCGGCCGGCGTCGCTGCCGACATGCTGGTGAGCGCCTGGGGCCAGAACGCCGGCTACCAGTCCACCGCGCCGGCCGCCGCCGCGCTCGAGGAGGTGGCCGAGCGCTGGCTGCTCGACATCCTCGACCTGCCGGCCGAAAGCGGTATCGGCTTCGGTACCGGCGCCACTCTCGCCAACGGCACCTGCCTCGCCGCCGCCCGCACCGGCACGCTGCTCAAGGCCGGCTGGGACCCCGACGCCGACGGCCTGTTCGGCGCCCCACCCGTGCATGTGCTGATCGGCGCCGACGCGCATTCCTCGCTGTTCTCGTCGCTGCAGCTGATCGGCTTCGGCCGCAAGCGCGTCATCACCGTCGATACCGACGCGCAGGGCCGCATGCTGCCCGCCGCGCTCGCGGCCGCCATCCGGCCGCTCGAGGGCCCCAAGGTGGTGATCGCCCAGGCCGGCCAGATCAACACCGGCGCCTTCGACCCGTTCGCCGAGATCGTCGAGATCGGGCACGCCCACGATGCCTGGGTGCATGTCGATGGCGCCTTCGGCCTCTGGGCCCGCGCCGTACCGTCGCTGAAGCACCTCACCGCCGGCATCGAGGGCGCCGATTCCTGGGTCACCGACGGCCACAAGTGGCTGCAGGCGCCCTACGATTGCGGCTTTGCCATCGTGAAGAACCGCGACGCGCTGCTCGGCGCCATGACGCAATGGTCGAGCTATCTGCCGTCGATTTCGCAGGGCGACCGCGTGCCCTCCAACTACGTCCCCGAACTGAGCCGCCGGGCCCGCGGCATTCCGGTCTGGGCTCTGCTCAAGACTTTTGGCCGCGCCGGCATCGCCGCCTTGGTCGAGCGCCACTGCGCGCTCGCCCGCCGCATGGCCGAGCGGTTGAGCGCCGAGCCCGGCATCCGCGTCGTCAACGATGTCGTGCTGAACCAGCTGATCGTGAATTTCGGCTCAGGCGACGCCGCCGAGCGCAAGGCCGCAACCGAAGCCGTGATCGCCGCCACCGTGGCCTCAGGCACCTGCTTCGTCGCCGGCGCATCGTGGCGCGGCGACTGGGTGATGCGGATTTCGGTGACGTCAGGGGCTACGACCGAGGCCGACATCGACATGTCGGCCGATGCGATCATCGCGGCTTGGCGGGGTGTTAAGGGATAGGGCAGAGCGTGTGGCCATCCCCCACCCACCCGCTACGCGGGTCCCCCCTCCCCACAAGGGGGAGGGAGTCCCGACTGCAAACCCGGTGCGTGAGGTTGCCCGCGATTTCCCTCCCCCTTGTGGGGAGGGAGGACCGGCGAAGCCGGTGGGTGGGGGTGGCCCCACGCTCCGAAGCCAGCAGCAAGCCAATGGACGGGTCGCCGCCGCACCCCCTCCACGTCGCCCTGTCAGCGCCGTTCATCCCAGCCAATGGGATTGAACAGGGCTGAGCTCTGCAGTCCGGAGAGCGCGTTGCTCACGTCCAACGGCTCGATGCCGATATCGTGCAGCAGGCGTTCGTCCATCTGCGACAGGGCGATAAGCGTCATCCGGCGCGCGCGCTTCTGTCTGCGGGCCGCGAACCAGCGGCCGAGCCAGCCGGTGCGCGTGGGACTAACGGGAGTGTCGACGGCGGTGTCGTTGAATTCGAGGGTAGTCATCTGAGCGGTTCCTTTTGAAGGGGCCCCCCGCTCGGTTGGGTTTCAGTGGTGATGGTGGTGGCGATGCCCGGGCAGGCAGCTCTGGGCGATCGCGCCGATATGGCGATGGTCCGTGCCGCAGCAGCCGCCGAGCACCCGGATATTGGGCAATAGCGGCAGCACCCGCATGTAGCGCTGGGCGAGATCGGCGATGTTGCCGATATCGAGCGTGGGCGAATTGTCCAGCTCGGCATGGCTCATCATCGAAGCATTGACCCTGAGCCCACCGATCCGGTTCACCCAGCGGCCGCCCTGGCGGACTACCGGCGCGAAGTGGATCGGATGCACGCAGTTGATCATGTAGTAGGCCGGATAGTCTCCGGTGGCGGCGTCGACTTCGTTGATCGCCACCTCGAGCGGCTTGCCGCCCGGCAGGTTGCCGTCGGTCTCGAGCGTGAAGCTCAACACCACCGGCAGCCCCGCGGCCTTGGCCGCCTTGGCGATGCCCACGGCCTCCGGCACGTTGGTCAGCGTGTAGGCAGTGACGTAGTCGGCGTCGGTCGCGGCAAAGGCCTCGATCTGCGGCGTGTGGTAGAAGATCGCCTCCTCGACGGTCATCGCCTTGTCATACTGCCACGCGTCGCGGCGCGGCCCGATGACCCCGGAAATGATCGAGTCGACGCCGGCCGCCGCGAACTCGGCCTGCATCTCCTGGCAGAACTCCACCGCCCGGATATTGGCCTCGCGCAGCTTGTCGGCATCATAGCCGGCCCGCCCACCCCAGTCCGGGTTGGCGCGCCAGGTATTGGTGTCGAACAGAAAGCCTTGTCCGGCCTCCTGGCAGATCGGGATGTAAGCCCGATAGTAGGCGCGCATGGCCTCGCGGCCGGCATCGCTCATGTTGAGCACATACACGCCCATGTCAGGCACGTCGTGACCTTCATTGAAGATCAGGTGGGTCTCGATGCCGCCATCGGTGACGAACATCTGGCCCTTCAATTGCGGGAGTTGCTGCGTTTCAAAGCGCATCAAACCTCTCCATTGGCTCTTGATTGCAGCGGCGATCAGGTTTATTGCCCTTCGCCGCGGGGTGGCAGACATATGACGACTTTACCTTTCCGGCGCTAGCAGTCGGATGGTCCAGTCATGTGTCACGGAAAATTGGTCAGCAGCCAGAACGGGTTAGGTGCGGATCGTCGCTTGGGGCGGCGTCCGGCCGAGGGCCATCGGGTTCTCAAAACCGTACTGGCGGTACAGTAATCCGAGAGAGGGACTGCCCATGCGGAAGGGTAACGAGACGCGCGAGAGAATCCTGGACATCGCTGAAGCAGCGGTGCTCGCCAAGGGCTTTGGCGCCACGTCGATCGACGAGCTGATTGCCGAGGCCGGCATCACCAAGTCGGGCTTCTTCTATCACTTCAAGGACAAGAACGAGCTCGCCAAGGGCCTGCTCATTCGCTACCGCGACCAGAACGAGCGCCTGCTCGAAGGCGTGTTCGGCCGCGCCCGCGAGCTCACCGACGACCCGCTGCAATTCCTGCTGGTGGGCCTCACCCTGTTCGCCGAGCACCTCGCCGCCCTGCCCGGCGGCCACCCCGGCTGTCTCGTCGCCACGATGAGCTACCAGGACCGGCTGTTCAACCGCGAGGTCCGCTCCATGGTCACGACCAATGTCGAGGACTGGAACGCCTATTTCCGCCGGATGATCGTCGCCATCCTCGAGGCCTACACCCCGCGCGAAGCCATCGACGCCGACCGCCTCGCCCGCACCCTCTGCTGCGCCATCGATGGCGGCATCATCATGTCCAAGGCGCTGGGCCGCCCCGAAGTGCTGCCCGAGCAGATGCTGATGGCCCGCCAGCACGTGAAGCTGGTGTTCGCCGGCGCGGTGCCGCGGGTGATGATGGAAGAAGAGGCGCAGGCGGCTTAGGGCGGCCTCGGGGCAGCCGAAACAGACGGCCCCCTCCCATCCTCCCCCATAAAGGGGGAGGTGCCCTGCTGGTGCTTGAGGCACGATGGAAGTCAAAGCCCCGACTCTTCACCTCCCCCTTTATGGGGGAGGCCGGGAGGGGGTCCTCTCTCTCAGTCAGGCCCCAAGCCCAAACGCCTCCGCCAGCAGCCGGAACGACCTGAGCCGCAGCTCGTAATCCCACATCGTCGTGGTGATCATCACCTCGTCCGCCCCCGACTCGGCGATCTTGCGCTCGATCTCGGCCTTCACCGTCGTCGGCGAGCCGACGATCCACAGCGGCCGCTGCCCTTCGATGATCCGCGTCTGCGCCGGCGTGTACTCGTGCTTTGCCGCCTCTTCCGGTGACACCAGCTTCCGGATCTCGCCCGAATGGAACAGCGCCCAGCTCAGCTCCTGCGAGCGGGAGAGGAACTGCGCCTCCTCGTCCGTCGGCGCCACCAGCGCCGAGAGCGCAATGATCGCGTGCGGCTTGGGGAAGGCCTCGGTCGGCGTGAAGGCGGCGCGATAAGCTTCGAACGCTGGCGCCGCCGGGGTCTGGCTGAAATGCGCGGCAAAGGAATAGCCGACCCCCAGCTGACCTGCCGCCTGCGCGCTCGCCCCGCTCGAGCCGAGCAGGTAGATCGGCGGCAGCGTTACCCGCTCGGGCACCACCAGCACCGGATGGAATGGGTGGTCGGGCGCGAAATTGCCCTCCTCGAAGGCCAAGAGCTCCGCCAGCTCCTGCGCAAAATACTCCCCGCCCACTGAGCGCAGCGCCGACAGCGTCCGCCCGTCGCTGCCACCGGCCCGGCCGAGGCCGAGGTCGATCCGGCCCGGGTTGAGCCCCGCCAGCGTGCGGTAAGTTTCGACCACCCGCAGCGGCACGTGATTGGGCAGCATCACCCCGCCCGAGCCAACGCGAATGCGTTCGGTATTGGCCGCCGCCGTGGCGATCAGCACCTCCGGAGAGGACGAGGCGATCGACGGCATGCCGTGATGCTCGGCGTACCAGACACGGGTGAAGCCGAGCGCGTCGCCGAGTTGCGCCAGCCGGATGATTTCCTGTAGCGCCGTAGCGGTGGACGTACCGTCCGACACCGGCGCGAGGTCGAGGATGGAAAGCGGAAGGGTCATGCTGGCGCTTGTATCGGCAATTTACGATGGAAGGAAGGGCGCCGACCGAGACAGACGACCCCCTCCCATCCTCCCCCATAAAGGGGGAGGTGCTCTGCCGGCGTTTGAGGCACGATCGAAGCCAGAGCCCCTACTCTTCACCTCCCCCTTTATGGGGGAGGCCGGGAGGGGGCCGTCCGCCTCGGCCAAGCCCCCCCTTCTACCTTCTACCTTCTACCTTCTACTTCCGAACTCCGAACTCCGACTTCCGAGCCTTCTTACTCCGCCGCCTCGAGCCCCCGGATCAGCTCCAGCGCCTGCCGCTCGAACAGCCGCCGGTAGATGCCGTCCGGCTTCTTGACCAGCTGCTCGTGCGTGCCTTCCTCGACCACGGCGCCGGCATCGAATACCAGCAGCCGGTCGAGCGCCCGCACCGTCGACAGCCGGTGCGCGATGACGATGGTGGTGCGGCCAACCATCAGCCGCTCCATCGCTTCCTGGATCAACTGCTCGCTCTCGCTGTCGAGGCTCGAGGTCGCCTCGTCGAGGATCAGCACCTTGGCATCGGACAGGAACGCCCGGGCAATGGCGACACGCTGCCGCTCGCCGCCCGAGAGCTTGATGCCGCGTTCGCCCACCAGCGTCTCGTAGCCCTTGGCGAGCTTGTCGATGAAGCCATGCGCATTGGCGAGCTTGGCCGCCTCGATGATCTCGGCCATCGACGCGCCCGGCTTGCCATAGGCGATATTCTCGGCCAGCGAGCGGTGGAACAGCACCGGCTCCTGCTGCACGATGGCGATCTGCCGCCGCAAGGAGGCCTGCTGCACGTCGCGGATATCCACCCCGTCCACCATGATCCGGCCGCCCGTCACATCGTGCAGGCGCTGGATCAGCTTGACGAACGTGGTCTTGCCCGAGCCGGAATGGCCGACGAGGCCAACGCGCTGGCCCGACGGAATGGTCACCGTCAGGTCGCGATAGAGCGGGTTGGTGTGCTTGCCGTAGTGGAAGTCGACATGGTCGAACACCACGTCGCCCTTGCTGATGGCGATCGGCTTGGCGTCGGCCCTGTCGTCGATGCCGAGCGGCTGGTCCTCGAGACCGACCAGCTCTTCCATGTCGTTCACCGCGCGCTGCAGGTTGCGCACATGCTGGCCGATATCGCGCAGGTAGCCCTGGAGCGCGAGGAACGTGGTGATGACGAAGGTGACGTCGCCCGCACTCGCCATACCATTGGCCCACAGCAGCACGCCGGCGCCGATGATGACCGTGCGCAGCACCCACAGCATGGCCTGCTGGATCGTGCCGTTCAGCGTGCCGCGGTTCCAGGTGCGCGACGTGCGGCTGCGCCACTTGTCGACCACATGGGATAGCCGCACTTCCTCGCGGTCCTCGGCGCCAAAGCCCTTCACCACCGCGTTGCATGACACCGCATCGGCCAGCGCGCCGCCCATGCGCGTATCCCACTGGTTGGCGAGGCTCGCCGCCGGCGCCACCCAATAGGTCGAAAGCACCACCGAGACGGCGATGTAGATCACCGAGCCGATGCCCACCATGATGCCGATGATCGGCCAGAAAATGCCCAGGATGACGCTGGTGCCCACCAGCATCACCACCGATGGGAACAGCGCCATCAGGATCACGTCGTTGAGCGAATCGAGCGCCCACATGCCACGCGTGATCTTGCGCACCGTCGAGCCGGCGAACGAGTTCGCGTGCCAGTCGGACGAGAAGCGCTGCACGCGGTGGAATGCCTGCTGGGCGATGTCGCTCATCATCCTCAGCGTCAGCTGGATGATGGTGCGGAAAGCGAGCTGCCGCACCAACACCGAGGCCGCGCCCAGCGCCACGATGGCGAGGAAGGCGGTGATCGCCGCATTCCACGCCACCTCGCTCGAGGCGGCGCCGCTCGCTACCGCCTCCACCAGCCGTCCGGCGAAGAACGGGGTCAGGATGTCGGTGACGGTTTCGATGAAGAACAGGCCGACAATGGCCGCGATGCGCACCGGCTGCTTCCGCCAGTGCCGCGCAGTGAAGCCCAGCACCTTTCGGAAGGCCTGGCTACGTTTGGTCCTCTGAGTCATGTCGTTCGTCCGGACGGCGCTTGTCGCGCACGATCCGGTCCCGGAGAGAAACTGCTATGGGAACTGGCCGGGAAATGTCCGGCGGTGGTGGGGTCCGGCGGGCGGACCGCGGGCGACCTAACGATGTGGTCGCGTCATGCCCTGGAGGCGGAGTCGATTTGCAATCATGCCGCGCCTCCCTGTTGGCTGGCCAGTGAAGGCTCAGTCATAGATGGCTTTGCCATCCCATGGCAAGTCTCTCGGGTAGGCGAGACCGATGTACCGGTCAGACGGCGGCGAGTCCGATCGCCAGCGGCACCAGCACGGCCAGCGCCATCACCGCAATCGACGCAAAATCGATAAACTTGAGCTTTTCCTTGAACGACATGGGTCCTGCTCCTCTCGGACCCCCAACGTGGGCCCGCCGGCTCCGTTCCCTGCCGGCGCACCCGACAAGGGGATAAGCCGCAGTCATTCTATAGCACGTCCAGGCGACGTTTGGTCGGTCAACTGCCGAAAACTGCACAGCCAGGGTAAATTTCGCTCGGCGGAGCGAAAGACATCTGCCCGTTCAGCTTCGGTCCGTTGACCGGGGTGTGCAGCCCACGCGGTTGCGAGTGGGAAGCCTCTGTGGCGGGCCAAGAGGTGCGCGAGCTGCACGCCGCGGTCAGCGGCGAAAGTCGTGGACACCGCGGTCAGCGGTGGGGCGAGGATCGGGGAGACGCGCCCCCTCGGCGCGGCTCCCCGGGGTTGATGCAGGCGGCGTGGGAGGAGTTACCCGCCTACACCAGGTGTCAGTTGTAGGCGCGCTCGCCGTGGCTCGAGAGGTCGAGGCCATCGCTTTCGGCCGATTCCGACACGCGGGCGCCGCCGAACACGGCCTTGACGATCAGGATCGCGACGAATGCCACCACGCCCGACCAGACGATGGCGATGCCGACGCCGGTCAGCTGCTTGATGAACTGGCCCCACATCTCGAAGTCGGCCAGCGGATAGCCGCCGAAGCCCGGGTTGGCGACGAAGGCGGTGCCGAGCGCACCGACGATGCCGCCGACGCCATGGATGCCGAACACGTCGAGCGAGTCGTCGTACTTGAACATCGGCTTGAGCGTCACGACCGCCCACAGGCAAATGAAGCCGGCAACCGCACCCAGCACGATCGCGCCGATCGTACCGGCAAAGCCGGCGGCCGGAGTGATCGCCACGAGGCCGGCAACCGCGCCCGAGGCGAAGCCGAGCAGGCTGGCATGGCCACGGGTGAACTTCTCGCCGATGCCCCATGCCAGCGCCGCCGCGGCGGGAGCCGTGATGGTGTTGAGGAAGGCCTGGGCGGTGAGGCCGTTGGCCTCGAGATTCGAGCCGGCGTTGAAGCCGAACCAGCCGAACCACAGCAGGCCCGTGCCGATGAACACCATGGTCAGGTTATGCGGCGGGATCGGTTCCTTGAGGAAGCCCGTGCGCGGCCCCAGCACGATCGCGGCGACGAGAGCGGCCACACCGGAATTGATGTGAACGACGGTGCCGCCCGCGAAGTCGTAGGCGCCCAGGTTGAACAGGAAGCCCGTGCCGGCCCACACCATGTGCGCCATCGGCAGGTACGAGAAGGTGAACCACAGTGCGAGGAACAGCATGACCGCACCGAACTTCATGCGCTCGGCGATGCCGCCGACGATGAGGGTCGAGGTGATGCAGGCAAAGGTCAGCTGGAACGCCACGAATACCAGCTCGGGCAGCTCGAAACCGGCCGAGAAGGTCGCCGCGGTCGACTCGATCGTCACGCCCGACAGGAACATCTTGGAGAAGTCGCCGATGAAGGCGGAAAGGCCGCCCTCGGTGCCGCCGAAGGCAAGCGAATAGCCATAGGCCACCCAGAGCAGGGCGATCATGCACACGCCGGCAATCACCTGGCTGAGCACCGACAGCACGTTCTTGGCGCGCACCAGGCCGCCGTAGAACAGGGCGAGGCCCGGCACGATCATGACGAACACGACCATGGTGGAGACCAGCATCCAGGCGACGTCGCCCTTGTCGATGATGGGTGCAGCCTCGGCGGCTGCGTCCTGCGCGAACGCAGGCAGCGCGAGAGCCAGCGACGCCAACGCCGCCGCTCCCAGGACTTTCGGCATCTTGAAGTCTGTCATTGTTGTTTTCCCCAATATGAGCGGCATCACAGAGCGGCCGCGCCGGTCTCGCCGGTGCGGATGCGGGTAACGGCCAGCAGGTCGAGCACGAAGATCTTGCCGTCGCCGATGCGGCCGGTCTGGGCGCTGTCGCGGATGGCCGTCGCAATGGCGTCGGCCTGTGAATCGTCGACCGCGATCTCGATCTTCAGCTTGGGCAGGAAATGCACCGCGTATTCCGTGCCGCGGTAGATTTCGGAGTGACCCTTCTGCCGGCCATAGCCTTTGACTTCGGTCACCGTCATGCCGTGCACGTCGAGCGAGTTGAGGGCCTGGCGGACCTCCTCCAGGCGCGACGGTTTGATGATTGCTATCACCAGCTTCATGGATGCCCCTTTCAGTGTGATGGATGGTCTCCAATCGGCAGAGTCAGACTCAAACGCCGTGCCAAACTGCTGCCGCAATCCGCAACACACTGATTCGAATAGGCTTTTGGATGATCCGGCAGGCAGCATCCAGCCCAGCGCACAAGCTTACCGTCACGTTAACGCCGTACATTTGAGCAAGATTTACGCAGCTGCTGCATTTTTGAGCAGGTGGGATGCGGCACCGCGCCGGCTGGACAGGCCGGATGTGACGGGCCACATAGCGGCAGGCACGGAGGAATTCCTGATGGCCGGCACGGACCATGACATCGCGATCGTCGGCGGCGGCCCGGTGGGCCTCACCATGGCGCTGGCCCTCGCCCGCTCGATGAAGGGGCTGCGCATCGCCCTGGTCGACCGCCGGCCCTTCACCGTGCCGAAGGACCAGCGCTCCTGGGCGCTGGCTGCCGGGGTGAAGCGCATCTTCGTCGAGCTCGGCGTGTGGACCGGCATGGCCATCGGCGCCGAGCCGGTGCAGCAGATGAGGATCACCGATTCCGGCAAGGGCGACATTTCCCGCCCCCTCTTCCTCCATTTCGAGGGCGACGTCGCCCCGGGCGAGCCTTTCGCCCATCTGGTGCCCAACGCCCTCGTCATCGAGCAATTGCTCAACGCCCTGCCGCCGGAAGTCGAGATCGTCGCGCCGGCCGAGATCACCGGCTTTGCCGCCGAGCCCGGCACCGCCCGCCTCGTCCTCGCCGACGGTCGCGTGCTCTCCGCTCCGCTGGTGATCGCTGCCGACGGCGCCCAGTCCTGGCTGCGCCAGCGCGCCGGCATCGGCACCGTCAACCACGACTATCGCCAGACCGGACTGGTCACGACCATCGCGCACGAGCTGCCGCATGACGGCACCGCCTACGAGCACTTCCGCCCGGCCGGCCCTTTCGCGAGCCTGCCGCTTCCCGGTAACCGCTCCTCGCTGGTCTGGGTGGAATCGCCCGAGCGCGCCGCCGAGCTCAGGACCTGGGCCCAGCCCGAGGTCGAAGCGGAGATCGAGTCCGTCATGGGCTCGACGCTGGGCAAGGTGACGCTCGAGGAGCCGCTGCAATCCTTCCCGCTGCGCCTGCAGATCGCCAGAAGCTTCGTCGGCGAGCGCCTCGCCCTGATCGGCGACGCCGCCCACGTCATCCACCCGGTCGCCGGCCAGGGCCTCAACCTCGGCCTCAAGGATGTCGCCGCCCTGGCGCAGGTGGCGATCGATGCACTCCGCCTCGGCCAGGACCCCGGCGCCGCCGATGCGCTCGAGCGCTACCAGCGCTGGCGCCGCTTCGACACTGCCCTGATGGTCGCCGTCACCGACGGCATGGTCCGCCTGTTCTCCAACGACGTCGCCCCCGTCCGCGCCATCCGCGACTTCGGCATGGGGGTCGTGGACCGCATGCCGCCGGTGAAGGATTTCCTGATCTCACGGGCGTCGGGATTGGACCGGAACGGGCCGAAGCTGCTGCGGGGATTGCCGATTTAGGGCACGCATTTCGCCAATCCCGCCCCATCCACCAGCTGTCACCCCTGCGAAAGCAGGGGTCCAACTCGCAGCCCGCGCTGGCGGAGAAATGGATCCCTGCGTTCGCAGGGATGACACCGAGTCTGTGGCAGGATCCCGGGAAGCCCACCGGCCCCACCTCCCCCTTGATGGGGGAGGCAAGCGGAGCTTGTGAGCGTCAGCGAACTAGCGCAGCTCGGAGGGGGTGGAGCCACGTGCCCCGTCTTGGAGCCCTACCCCCGCCCCCGCAGCCGATCCATCTCGTCCTGATCCACCTCGCGCGCCTCGTCGAGGCTCAGCATCGGCACGCCGTCGCGGATGGGGAAGGCCAGGTGCGCCGCCACCGAGATCAGTTCACTGCCATCATCCGACAGCGTCAGCCGGGTCTTGGTCAGAGGACACACCAGCATTTCGAGCATGCGGATATCCACGATGTGGCGCGGGTTCACCGCGGGTGGCCGCGCCGCATCGGTCAATTGAGCGTGGTCGTTCGGTTGTCGCCCTTGGCCATCTCGAACTCGGCCATGGCGATCAGCGTTTCGGCCCGCTGCTCCAGCGTATCGGCTTCCAGCAGCGCCTGCTTTTCGGCCGCGCCATAGGGCGAGACCATGCAGCAGAAATTGACCAGGTCCGCCGTGCCGGTCTTCTCGATCTCATCCCAGTTGAGGTCGAAATGGCCGAACTCGGCATAGTCGCGCATCATCTTGAGGAAGCGCGGCCGGTCCACCTTCTCCTCGCCATACTCGCGCTCGAAATCGGAGGCGAAGGCATTCGTGTCGATCATGGCGCGCCGGAATGGCGTCATGGTCGGCAGCTCCTTCACGAACTCGAAGCGACTGATGCCTTCGAGGATGACGAAATAGCGCCCCTCGTCCACCTCCTCGAACTGCACCAGCCGGCCCACCGTGCCGATGCGCTCGAGCGGCGCCCGCCCCTGCGGGCTTTCCACCGACGTGTCGCGCGGCTGGATCAGCCCGACGAGGCGGTCAGCCTTCAGCGCATGGTCGATCATCTCGACATAGCGTGGTTCGAAGATGTTCAGCGGCCGGCGCGAATAGGGCAGCAGCAGTGCCCCCGAAAGCGGGAACACCGGCACGCTGGCAGGCAGATCGGCTGGCGATTGCGGTCGCTTCAGCATTTTGAGCCGCGCCTCAGCTGAACAGCAGCGCCGACAGCAGCCGCCGGCCCTTGAGCGTTGCCGGGTCCTTGGGGCCCCAGGCTTCGAACAGCTCCAGCAGCTTCTTGCGAGCGCCATCCTCGTTCCAGGTCCGGTCGCGCTTCATCAGCGCCACCAACGCCTCGGCCGCTTCGAGCCGCTTGCCCTCGGCATTATACTTTACCGCGAGGTCGAAGCGCGCCTGATGGTCGTCCGGGTTGGCTTCGACCTGCGCCGCGAGCTCGTCGGTCTCGCTGAGTTCGGCCGCTTCGCCGAGCAGCTTCAGCGACTGCACCAGCGAAGTGTAGTCCTCGCCCTTGCGCTCGCCTTCCGGCATCGTGTCGAGCACCGCCTGCGCCTGCTCGGCGTCGCCCGCGGCCAGAAACACCTTGGCCATGCCGACAATGGCGCCCGCATGGTCGGGCTTGTGCTGCAGCACCATGCCGTAGACCTGCGCCGCCTGGTTGAGATCGCCGGCCTTCAGTGCCTCGCCGGCCGCCTCGACTGCATTCTTGATCTCTTCCTCGATCGAGCCGGCCGCCGGCTGGCCCTCGGGCGCGTTGGCGATCACCTTGTCGGCAAAGCGCCGCACCTCGCTCTCGGGAATCGCGCCGAGGAACGCATCGACCGGCCGGCCGCCGGCAAAGGCGAACACTGCCGGGATCGACTGGATGCCCAGCTGGCCCGCGATCGAGGGGTTCTCGTCGATATTGATCTTCACCAGCCGGATCTTGCCGGCCTTCTCGTTGATCACCTTCTCGAGGTTCGGCGTCAGTTGCCGGCACGGGCCGCACCAAGGCGCCCAGAAGTCGACCAGCACGGGCGCTTCGAGCGAGGCATCGATCACGTCGGCCTTGAAGGCACGGTCGCTCGAGTCCTTGATCAGCGCCGCCGGCGGGGTCGCATTGGCGGAGGGGGCGGTCGAAATATCGTTGAGGGACATCTGTCTTTTCCTGCCGGATCAGGGCCCTTGCCCGTCCGTTCTGGCGTGAGTTTCCTGCGCTCTGAAGCGGTTCCGACGCAAGCTTTAGCACGCCTTTGATCGGACCAGAATTATGGGTTGCAAACGCGCTTTCGATTGGGCATATAGGCGCGCGTCGACGCCGTGCCAAGCGCTTCCGGGCTCTTGGCGACGACGAAGACTGGAGTGCGGGTGTAGCTCAGGGGTAGAGCATAACCTTGCCAAGGTTAGGGTCGAGGGTTCGAATCCCTTCGCCCGCTCCATTATCTCCCTTACGCAAAGGGACGATGACAAAGGCGCCTTCGGGCGCCTTTTTGTTTTGCTTGCCAACCTACGATGTCATTTCCGCGTAGGCGGGAACCCAGTCAGGCACCAGGGCGTGCCGCCACTGGATCCCCGCCTTCGCGGGGATGACGCCGGAGTATGTTGCCTGCGCCCATGATCCCCGCAGATGAAGCGCTCAAGCATCCGGCCCGATCCGCATCCGCCCGATCGGCCGTGGCAGCTTGCGGTCGCGGCTCTTGATGCCCGGCAGGAATGTTCCGGCCAACCCCGCGAAGGCCGCGAGGCGCGTGCCGATATCGGTCCGGTCCTGTGCCGTCACCTTGCCATAGGTCTTGGGCGCGTAGCCATTGTACCAGGCCCCGTAACCGCGCGCCGTCCACGCCCGATCCGCCGAACCGACCGCCAGCTCCAGCTGTTCGTACGCCACCAGCGCCCGCCGCCAGCGATGCTCGTCGAAATCGAGGGCTCCGTTGGCAAACAGCTGCCCGACCTCGCGGCCATAGCCCATCACCGCCCGCGAAACGTCCGGCGGCATGGTCAGGTTGAGCCCTCCCTCGGTTTTCGACAGCAGCACCCGGGCGACGCGCTCACGCTGGCCCGGCATGCTCGACAGCAGGTTGTCCTGCCAGTCCTTGGCCGCATCGAGCAGGCCGAGCCCATAGCCCAGCAGCCCATCCACGTCGTGGATCGGCAAGCCGACGCCATCGAGCGCCGATTTGGGCAGCATGACGCGCGGTCCCTTTTCGTCGCCGCCGTCTGGCAGCTCGTCGAGGCTGAGCGCAAAGGTCGGCCGCGACGGCAGCAGCGCGTCGAACAGGTGGATCGGGAAATTGCTCGACAGCCCGCCATCAATGAACCACAGCCGCTTCACCTCCGGCCGCCCGTCGACCACGCCGGTCTGCGCCTTCAGCCGCCAGTTCTCGAAATCGCGCGCATAGAGCGGGATGGCCCGGAACAGCAGCGGGAAGCTGAGGCTCATGCGCGTCGCCACCAGCACCGGAAAATCCGCCGGTGCCGGCGCCTTGCGCAGGCCCTCATAGCGCTTGTCCTCCTCGGAGGTGGCGCCGAGGTGCCGCAGCACCGGCTCGGGAAACAGCGGCCCCCACTCCTCGAGCCGGTACGACGCCGGCACCCCGAGCGCCGGCAATGTATGCGGCCGCCGCATCGACAGGTTGGTGGTGATCATCCTGAGGTTGATCGCCGTATCGGGATCGTCGCCCTCGAGGTCGCCGAAGGTCAGCGGCTTGTCGCGCCCCTCCGGCCCGAAGGCGACGTTCTGGATCGCCTCGTGCAGCCAGGTGGTCAGCGCCGGCTGCTTCATCCCGCCATCGGGCATGCCCGAGCACATGCCGTAATCGTTGGCCTTGAGCGCCCGCGCGATCCAGATCGCATGGAAGATGAGCCCGGCAATGCCGCCGACGATCGCCCCGAGGATGATGCCGGCAACACCGGCGCCGAACAGCGCCATCACGCCGGCCACGAGGCCCGCACCGGCCGCGAACGGCGCCCACAGCGCCTTGAACGCGGCCCACAGCACTTCGCCCTTGCCGCTCGACGCCTTCCAGGCGACCAGAAACGCCATGGTCGGCGCGAACTGCTTTGCCGGCTGGAAGAACGTGCCCAAGAACTCGGGCAATTGCCGGCTATACGTCGCGAGCCGCACGAACCCTTCGGGGTCGTTGCGCCTGGTGCGCGCATATTCGGCCGCCGCTGTCAGCGCCGCCGCGATGCCGCCCGCCGACGTGCCGCCAATCGAGCGGAAGCGATAGACCTTGGCCAGTTCGAGGATAGCGAACGGGTAGACGAGGCCCGAGGCCACGCCGCCCTTCATCACCACATCGCACTGCTTGTCCGGATAGCCGAAATCACTGGCGACATAGCCGAGCTCGTCGGATGCCATCCTGTCCTCCCACGTAGCCGCCCCGCGAAAGTGTCGCCAAACTGATCCAGCGCCGCTCGGAATACAAGCCGATCGCTAGATTTGTCGGGATTGCTACTTAGCCCTCGGCCGGCGCCGCTGCCGGGGTTGCCCGCACCACCGCGATGATCTCGGCCAGCAGCGCATGCAGGTCGTCGCGATGTCCGGTGCTGGCGGCCGGGGTGCTCTCGTCCGAGGTCATCACCACGCTCAGCCCGAGCTCGGGCACAATGTAGAGCATCTGCCCGCCAAAGCCCCAGGCGAACTTCACCTCGGCTCCGCCGATATTGCGCAGGAACCAGCCGTACCCGTAGCCGTCGCCGGTGAAGCGCGAGTTGGTGCGCTGCGTCCATGATTGCGCGATCCAGTCCGCCGAAATCACCCGTGTGCCGTCCGCGGCCAGCCCGCCGGTGCGGAACACCTCGCCGAAGGCCAGCAGCGAGCGCGGGCTCATCGCCATCTGGTTGCCGCCAAGATAGATCCCCTGCGGATCGCGCTCCCAGCCGCCGATGGCGAACCCATCCACCGCCGCGAACCACTCGCGTGCCGTCGCCAGCGTCGATTGTCCCGCAACTTCGGTGAGGATGGCCGAGAGCAGATGGCTCGAACCGGTGGAATAGAGCATCGGCCCGCTCGGATCGGACTCGAACGGCTGGTCCAGCGCCGCCCGCACCCAGTTCCCGCTAGCGACCCACGCCCCGTAATTCGGCCCCGAAGTCGGCGCCAACCCGGCCTGCATCGAGAGCAGGTTGCCCACCGTGATCGTCTCGATGCGCGCATCGGCATCCTCGGGGATATCGTCGCGCAGGATCGGCGCAATCGGCTGGTCGACGCCGGTCAACAGCCCCTTGTCGATGGCAATGCCGACCAGCGCCGAGATGATGGTCTTCGACGCCGACTTGATATTGGTCGGATCGTCGACCGACACCCCATCATAGCCACGCTCGGCAATCACCACCCCATCCCGCGCTACCATAACCGCCTCGAGCGGCTCGAGCCGGTCGGCGCGATCGAGGATGGAGGTGAGGGCGTCGGATTGGGCGAAGGCAGGTGTCGCAAGCAGCGCGGCGGCAAGGATGAAAGAGCTCAGGAATCTCATGCCGGCACCATGCTGGCTTCACCCCACCCCAGCAATGCACGGGACGATCACACTCGATTGAGAGTGCTGGCCCGTTAAGGCGCTTGCGGTTCGCGTGGCCGCCCCCTCCACCAGCTACGCTGGTCCCCCTCCCCCGCTACGCAGGGGAGGATGAAGGCAAGATCGTGCCCCAGCGTATCCTCCCCCGTTTCACGGGGGAGGGGGACCGCCGAAGGCGGTGGAGGGGGCGACCGCAAGCACCGCCCTCACCACCCAGATATTAGGCCCCCAGCGCCAGCTGCTCGCTGGTGATCCGATCCATCAGCGGATCGAGCTCCATGTTCACCGGCGCGTTGCTCGCCAGCCGCTGCTTCAAAAACCCGATCGACTCTTCCAGCACCTCATCGAGGTTCTCGGAGCACTCGAAATCCCCCGCGACACCCTTCACCTTGGAGTTGTCGAACAGCGCCGACCAGGTCTTGTCGCCCAGCAGCGGGCCTTCCCAGGCCTTGTTGTAGCGCACCAGCGTGTCGGTCGGCACATGCACGATCTTCGGCTCGAGCCCGACACCGCGGCCGATGGCGCTGTAGATCTGGTCCCAGCTATAGGCCCGGTCCGAGGTGATGTGGAAATCCTCGCCCAGCGCCGCCGGCTTGCCGAACAGGTTGACGAACGGCACGGCGAAATCCTTCGAGCGCGTCAGCGTCCACGGCGTCGCGCCGTCGCCGGCAACGATGACGGGCTTCCCCTGCTGCATGCGGCGGATTACGATGTCGCCCTCGCCCATCATGGTGGGCAGGCCGGTGCGTACGGTGTGGCTCGGCCGCACATTGGTCCAGTTGAGCCCGCGAGAGGCCTTCAGCATCGTCTCGCAGGCGATCTTGGCCTGGCTATAGGCCCAGTACGGGTTCACCGCCGGGGTCTTCTCGGTGATGACGTAGTGCCTGGCCGGCTTCTCGTAGACCGAGGCCGACGAGATGAAGATGTACTGCCCGGTATTGCCGGTGAACACCTGGATGTCCTGCGCCATCTGCTCGGCCGTGAACACCATGAACTGCGCCACCACGTCGAACTTGTGCTTGCCCAGTTCCGCGTAGCTCGCCGGATCCTTCATGTCGCCGACGATGGACTCGACGCCCGCCGGCAGCGCCGCATCGCGCTGGCCGCGGTTGAACACCGTCACCTTGTGCCCCTGGGCCACCGCATGTTCGACGCAGGGCAGCGAAATCTGCCCCGTTCCACCGACGAAAAGTACCGACGCCATGAAATCCTCCTCAAGTGTGATTGGCCCGGACCCTAGTGCGCCCTCGCCCGCCCCCGCAAGGCCGCGGATGGTTGTATCGCGCCGGCGCAACCCATCCTGAGGCGGGAGGCCCGGCGCCATCGACGAGGCCTTGCGCAAATGAAATGGCGCCCCCTCGCGGGAGCGCCACTGTCATGTTGCTGGATCGAGATCACTGCGCGGGAGGAGGCACGCATTGGCCATCGACCAGCACCATGCCTTCCGGACAGGCGGCGGGCTCGGCGGGAGCAGCTTCCTCCGGAGCCGCCTCTTCAGGGGCGGCCTCTTCAGGCGCTGCTTCCTCAGCCGGCGGGGCGGCTTCCTCTGCAGGAGGCGCGGCTTCCTCGGCTGGGGCAGGCTCCTCGGCCGGGGCCGTCTCTTCCGGAGCGGCTTCCTCGGCCGGGGCCGGCTGCTCGGTAGCGATCGGCACGCACTGGCCGTCGACCAGTTCCTGGCCCTCGGGGCAGGTCACCGGCTCGGCAGGTGCCTGCTCGGCCGGAGCAGCTTCCTCGGTCGGAGCAGCTTCCTCGGTCGGAGCGGCTTCCTCGGCCGGAGCTGCCTCAGCCGGGGCAGCCTCTTCCGCAGGGGCCGCTTCTTCAGGCGCGGCTTCCTCGGCCGGAGGTGCAGCCTCTTCCGCCGGAGCTTCGTCGGTCACCGGCACGCAAGCACCCTCGACCAGTTGCTGGCCTTCCGGACACTCGGTGGCCGGAGCGGCACCCTCTTCCGGCGCTGCCTCATCGGCCGGAGCGGCATTCTCATCGGCGGGGGCCGCGTCATCCGCCGGCTGCTCGCCTTCGGCGGGCTGTTCCTGGGCCGCCGGCAGCTCTTCCACTGCCTGTTCGGGCTCCACGGCTTCAGGCGGGGCAGCCTCGGGCTCCGGCTCCTCGACCTCGGGTGCGAACACCTGGATCGTGTCGCCCTCGGGCTGGGCCTGTGCCTCGGCGGGATCGCTCACCTGCGCCGCGTCCACCACCTGAACTTCGGTGTTGGTCTGCTGCTGGATGAAGTCGATGTCGATGATGTTGTTGATCACCACATTGTTCTGGATGATCACCGGCCCCGCGAATTCGGTACGCCGGAAGATTTCCGGATCCTCGTCGCCGAACACAAGGTCGACCGACAGCTCGGGTTCAACGAAGGACCGCACCGGGATGAAGACCCAGTCGCGTTCCGGCGGCTCGCCGACATTGATCTCGACATTGATCTGGAAGCCGTTATTTTCGGGCGGCAGCGGCGCCCAGCCGACGAAATCGTCGCTGCGGCGCCAGCTCACCCAGGCCGGGGCCCATTTGTTGCCGGGCACCCAGCACCAGCCGAGCCGCTCGTCGTCATACCAGCGGCCATAGTGATACACCGCCCAGGCGAACGGCTCCTCTGAGCGGAAGAACCAGCCGCGGTCGCGCAGGTAGATCCAGCGCCCCTGCGTATAGGGCCGCCAGCGCGCATCCACCCGCGGGCAGAACACGTAGTTGAAGCGTGAATGCCGCACCCAAACGCCGTGTGGCTGCAGCTGGTCGAAGAAGATGTTGAAGCTGACACGCGCCTCCTGCGCTTGTGCAGCAATGGGAAGTACGGGGAGCGGGGCCAGGATCGGGGCAGCCGAAATCATTGCGGCAGTGCCGATGGTGGCGAGCAGGCGTTTGATGTTCATTGTTCTTCTCTCCTCTTCACCGCGCCTCCGCCCAACTTCCGGATCCGCACATGGTTCCGCTTGCCGGTGCTGCGACTGGGAAAAGGAAACGCCGCCGGGCCAGGCCCGGCGGCGTCAAACGGACATCCCCATCGGGGAATGACGTCGGCCGCTACTGAGCGGCCGGGGCTGCCGGTGCAGCGGCCGGCGCCGCCGCGGCATCGGGCGAGAACGTCGTCAGGTAGGCAATGACGTTGGCCACATCATCAGGGTTGGCGAGGCCGGCGAAGCTCATCTTGGTCCCCTTGACGTAATCGCGCGGCTTGGTGAGGAACGGCGTCAGCGTCTCGGCCGTCCACACCAGCCCGCCCGTACCGGCTTCGACCATGGCCTTGGAGTAGTTGAAATCGGGATGCGAGCCGGCGACCCGGCCGATCAGCGCGTTCAGCTCGGGGCCGACCTTGTTGGCAGCGCCTTCGCCGATCGCGTGGCAGGACATGCACTTGCGGAACACCGTCTCGCCCGCCGCAGCGTCCTGCGCCAGCGCTGGCCCCGCCAGCAGTGTTGAGAGGATGAGGCTGGAAAGAAGAAGACGCATGATTGTCACTCCGGATGCAGCTCTGCGATGCAGCACCGTGCCTCAGATATGGGCAAACCGCAACGCCGTACGAACACGCCTAACGTTGGAGACGGACGCTCGTTGCACTAGCTCTTGCTCAGCGTGTTCGCCGCATAGATGAGTGCATTCTCGACCGCCCGGATCTCCACCACCAGCGGCGCGATCAGCGGATCGGACTCCCACGTGCCGAAACCGCGCTGCTTTGCCATCGCCGTCATTTCCTCGGCGCGCCTGGCGACAATCTCGGCCGCCGTGCGTGCTTCTCCCAGCGCGTCGGCCCGCACCGAGGCCGGGGTCGTCGGGTTGGAGGCCAGCGATTGCAACCGCCGCGCATTGATCCGCCACTGCCGCGCGAATTCCTCCGCCCGCTTCACGCGGAACGACAGCACCGTATCGCTGAGTTCACTTCCCTCTGCCATGCCGCCACCCTCGATTCGCGCCGCTCATCTGTACCGTGATTTTGGCCGGCGCGATGGCATCCATAAGGCACGACTCATTGCAGCGGCTTTAAGTCGCCCAGCAGTGTCGGCACCAGTTCGCTCACCGTGGGGTGCACATGCATGGTGGCGATGATCGTATCGACGCTCACCCCCGCCGCCATCGCCTCGAGCAGCGATTGCATCACCTCGTCGCCCTCGATGCCGAGCAGCGACACGCCGAGGATCTTTCGCGTCTCGGCATCGGCGAACACCTTCATGAAGCCCAGGTTCTCGCCGCGCTCGTTGGCCCGGCTCACCCGATTCATCGGCCGCGTCGCGACCAGCGCCGGCCGCCCGCTCTCGCGCACCTGGGCCTCGTTCATCCCCGCCCGTCCGAGCGGCGGATCGATATAGAGCGCGTAGGCCGGCACCCGGTCGGACACCTTGCGGTCCTTCCCGTCGAGCAGGTTCTGCGACACGATCTCGAAGTCGTTGTACGAGGTATGCGTGAAGGCCCCGCGCCCGTTCACATCGCCCAGCGCGTAGATATGCGGCTGGCTGGTCCTGAGCCTGTCGTCCACGCTGATATAGCCGCGCTTGTCCTGCCCCACCCCCGCCTTGTCGAGCTGCAGGTCCTCGACATTGGGCACTCGCCCCACTGCCAGCAGCAAATGGCTGCCGGACACGGACTCGCCGTCGTTGTATCGCACGGTCACGCCATCGGCCGTCGCCTCGCCCGAAAAGCACGATGCCCCGGTGACGATCCGCACCCCCTCGCGCTCGACGATATCTCGTATCGCATCCGAGACGTCCGGGTCCTCGCGCCCGGCGATCCGCTCGCCCTTTTCCAGCACCGTCACTTCGGCCCCGAAGCGGCGATACATCTGCGCAAACTCAAGCCCGATATAGGAGCCGCCCACGATCACCAGGTGCCCGGGCAGCGTGTCGAGCTCCATCACCGATGTGTTGGTGAGATGCGGCAGGTTCGCGGCCCAGTCCGGCACCACGGCCCGCGCGCCGGTGTTGAGGAAAATCTCCTCCCCCCGCAGAGTCTCACCATTCACCTCCACCTCGTGCGGCGAAACGAATGCCGCCGAGCCGTTGAACACCGTGAGGTTCTCGGTCGCCCCCATCCACTGCTCGAGCCCGGTGCGCGAGGCCATCACCATCGCCTGCTTGCGCGCCCTGATCGCCGCCATGTCGACGCTCACCGGCCCGGTGCTGACGCCGAAATCGGCGGCCCGTCGCGCCAGCCACGCGACCCGCGCGCTCGCCACCAGCGTCTTGGTCGGCGTGCAGCCATCGTTGACGCAGGTGCCGCCCATGTAGCGCCGCTCGATCAGCGCCACCTTGCGCCCGGCCTCGGCCAGCTGCACGGCGAGAAAGGGACCGGCCTGCCCGGCTCCAATAACGATGGCGTCGAACGTCTGCATGCACCCGCTCCTAATCTTGGCGGGCGCACCTTAGCCGGGCCTGACGCAGTCGTCATGGCACGCTTGCACCCAAGCCCCTTTCGCGACGCAACCGGGCGCTGCTAGGCTCGTTGCGGGTGGTGCGCCATCCCGGCGCGCCCGGGGATCGAGGATTCCGCATGCCCGCCAAATCCGAGACAACGAAATCCACGCCTGCCGACCCGGCTGGCCAGCTCAGCGAAGACGCCATCCGCCAGCGTGCCTATTACATGTGGGAAGCCGACGGCCGCCCCGAAGGCCGCGGCGACCACTACTGGAGCCTCGCCCACGCGGAAGCGACGAAAGCCTTCGTCGAAACCACCGGCAACGGCGTCGCCAGGACCACCAGGGGCAAGAACGCCAATGCCGGCCCGACCAAGCTCAGGGCAACCAAGGACACCAAGGCCAAGGTAAAGGAAGCGGCGGTCAAGCCGAAGCTCAAGGCCGAGGAGCCCAAGCCCAAGAAGGCCACCAAGCCCCGCGCCGCGGTGCCCAAGGCGAAATAAGCGGGCAAAGCCCGCTCTTGATCCTCCCCCGTTCAACGGGGGAGGGGGACCAGCGAAGCTGGTGGAGGGGGCGGCCACACCCACCGGGTCACCCCGGCGCAGGCCGGGGCCCATCCTGAGATCTACTCACTCGCAGCGATAGCCGAGGCATCTCAAGCTGGATTCCGGCCTTCGCCGGAATGACCCCGTGCGTGTTGCTTAATCCAGCGCCGCGATCGCGATCACTTCCACCTTCAGCGCCGGATGCGCGAGGCGGGCTTCGATGCAGGCGCGTGCCGGCGGATTGGCCGGGTCGATCCACGCATCATAGACGGTGTTCATCGCGGCGAAATCGGCGATGTTGTTGAGCACCACCTGGCACGACAGCACCTTGGACTTGCTCGAGCCCACCTCGGCCAGCAGCTTGTCGATCGCGGCCAGCACTTCGCCGGTCTGCTTTTCGATGGTGCCGTTATAGTCGGTCGCGACCTGCCCGGCGAGATAGACGGTGTTGCCATGGACCACGGCCTGGCTCATGCGCTTGCCGGGCTGGTGACGGGTGATGCTCATCCAAAAAAACTCCTCAACGAGATTGCGGAAGCCTCATAGCCGCCGCGCCCCCACCCTGAAAGCCCAAACTACCGCCGCCGCGTCGAGATCGTCGCGATGGCTACGCCGGCCAGCGCCACGATCGCCATGCCCACCAGCGTCAGCCCATCCGGCACATGCCCGAACAGCAGCCAGCTCATCAGCCCGACCCACAACAGCTGCATGTAGTTGACCGGCGCCAGCAGCGACGCCGTCGCCTCGCGATGCGCGGCGGTGAACAGGTAATGCCCCAGCCCCGCCGCCGCACCCTGGCTCAAAAACATCAGCAGCGTGCCGAAATCCGGCGTCGGCCCCGACCACGACCACGGCAACGCCGCCCCGAAGCACACGACACCGACGACAGCGGTGTAGAACAGCATCGTCACAGTGCTCTCGCTATGCGCCAGCACCCGCGAGAGGAGGTAGTAGACCACCGAACTCGAGACCGAGATCAGCACGAAGATCACGCCGTAGAAATCGAGCCCGCCGCCCGGCCTGACGATCAGCAGCACCCCGGCAAAGCCGCCGATCGCCGCGACCCAGCTCGCCGCCGCCACCTTCTCGCCCAGCACCGGCCCCGCCGCCAGCACCACCAGCATCGGCGCGAGAAACACGATCGCGACCGATTCCGGCACCGGCATGCGCTGGAAGGCGAGCCCCATGCACAGCGTCGAAACGACGAGGCAGAGCCCGCGCACGATCACCAGCCCCGTCCGCCGTGTCCGGACGATCCGCCCGCCCATGCGCGGCGCAACAAGGATCAACATCAGCACCAGCTGCACCGCGTAGCGCATGAACGCCACCAGCGGCACCGGATACTCGGCGACGAGCAGCTTGGTCACCGTGTCGTTGGCGGCAAACAGCAGCACCGCCGCCATCACCATGGCGACCCCGACCAGCGGCCGCCCCTGCGGCATCGCCGCCACCGGCACGGGCTCGATACGTCCCGCCTCGGCGACTTCCAGCACTTCTCGATTGTCGTCGGCCAGTCCGCTCACGCCCCGGCGCCTCCTTGCGCCACACGGCCCCCGCGACAGCCGACACCTCACATGAGCCCCAACCGGCTGAATCGGCAATCGCTCCAAAGGTCGAGCTAGCCTACTCCGCCGCTATGGCGGGCTCATCGATCACATGACGGAAATTGCGGGTCAGCCCCGGCTGGCCGGGAGGCCACCTCGCCCAGCCCGCAGATCGCATGTCGATCTCGCGCTTCTGCGAACTCACAATACGCCGATCCTCCCCCGCGGGCGGGGGAGGGGGACCAGCAAAGCTGGTGGAGGGGGCGGCCAAGCCACAGTCCCCCACCTCGACCAACGGGCCGGCGCTGTCGCCGTCCCGCTTTGCATCACGCCGCTTCCGCCGTGGCCGGATCGACCACGACCTTGATCAGCGTGATCTTGTTGGCCGGAAGGCCGCTGAGCTCGGCATGCTTGCGGATGTCCTCCGGGTCCTCCGCCAGGTAGACGCAATAGGTCATGTCGCCGGCAAAGTAGGAGTGCACCCACTGCACCCGCGGCGCGAGCTTGGCGAGGGCCTCGTTCGAGACCTGCGCGGCCTCGCGATATTCCTCTGCCGTCTTGCTGCCGATGCCCGGAATATTGCGTTCGATCACATAGCGCTTCATCGGAAACTCCTTACTGCTGGGCGGCGACGGCGGCGTCGCACGTCACGTTGGGGTTCATGTCGGCAAAGGTGCCGGTGGGGTTGTCCCGCCAGGCCCACACATGCAGCTCGTAGAACGGCGGCAGTCCGTAGCGGTTGGGCGAGCCGGTGAAGCTGAACAGGTGCCCGTCGAGGTTGGCCGGCCCTTCGGTCGTGATGTATTCGACCGCCACCAGCTCCATGCTGCCATCGCCCTTGGGCTCGTACATCACCGCCTCGGGCTTGCCGAGCTCGATGGCCTTGTCCTCGATCAGTGCACCATTGACGAAGTGGATGCCCATGGCGCCGCCTTCGATGCCCGAGACGCACGGGATCGGGGCATAGCCTTCGGCCTTGGCCACCTCGACATCGGCGAAGCGCGCATTGGCGTCGCGCACCTTTTCGGCCAGCGGGTTGGTGACGGCAACGCCGCCATGCTCATGCGCGAAGGCAGGCACGGCAAGCAGTGGCAGAATGAACGCGCCAATAAGCGCGGGCATCCGCCAAGAGGTCCTGGTCATTTTCTTGCTCCATCTTGACCATTGACGTGGGGCGCGCGAAGTAGATCGCGCGGTGGGGCATCCATTTAGTTGGAGCCGCTGGAATAGCCATGATCGAGACACCGGCCAATTTGATCGAAACGCCGCCGGATCAGACGAGGGAGCGCGCCGACCTGCTCGCCGATGTGCTCGCCCACATCCGCCTGTCCGGATCGATCTTCATGCGCGGCATCTACGGGGCGCCCTGGGCACTCGAGACGCCCGACGCGCAGCATTTGATCGACCTCCTGGCGCCGGGCTGGGAGCGGCTGATCCCGTTTCACGCCGTCCGGCGCGGCGCCGCCTGGGTCGATGGCGAGGGCATCCACCACGAGTTACAGCATGGCGACCTCGCCATCCTGCCGCATGCCCACCAGCATCTGCTCGGCGCCGGCCCGCTATCGACCCGCTCGACGCCGATCATCAGCGTGCTGCCGCCGCTGCCATGGACACAGATGCCGCTGGTCGAGCTCGACGGCGGCGGCCCGCGAACCGAAATCGTGTGTGGCTACTTCCGCTGCGACGAGTTGCTGTTCAACAGCGTGCTGCGCCACCTGCCGCCCATCTTCGTCATCCGGCCCGAAGGCGCCGTCGCCGACTTCTTCACCGCCATGATGAACTACGTGATGGCGGAGTCGCCCTTCCCGGGCAAGGAAGCGCCGCTCGCCGCGCGGCTCCCCGAGCTGCTGCTGGCCGAAGCGCTGCGCATCTACTCGCGCACCGCGCCGGCGGGCAGCGGCTGGCTCGCCGCCACCCGCGATCCGGTGGTCGGCCGGGCGCTGGCCATCCTCCATGGCGATCCCGCCCACGATTGGTCGGTGGACGAACTGGCGCGCCGGGCCAACAGCTCGCGCTCGGTGCTCGGCGAGCGCTTCCGCACCCTGCTCGACCAGTCGCCGATGCAGTATCTGGTCGAGTGGCGCATGCAGCTCGCCGCCGGGCTGTTGCGCTCGAGTTCGGCCAAGATAGCCGACATCGCCGAACAGATCGGCTACGGCTCCGACGCCGCCTTCAGCCGCGCCTTCCACCGCCATGTCGGCCAATGGCCGGCCGAATGGCGGCAAGCGGCCACCAGCTCAAGCGCGAGTTAGGGCCCGTACGCAACATACATGTCGACGTTGCCCGCATCCTCGCCCCGTCGGGGAGAGGACGGTGCAGCTTGGGCGCAGCGCGCCCTTGCGTAACCGAGGTGAGGGGGCCTTGCGATTGCGCCACACCAGCCGAAGGCCAACCAAGGCCCCCTCACCCCAGCTGCGCTAAGAACGCCGCGATCTCCGGCCGGCTCGATAGTCTGAACTTCCCCTGCGGATGTTCGTCGAAAAGCCGCTGGTGGCCGTCGAACGAGTTGAGGTGGTTCTTCCGCAGCCGATAGCCGCGCGTGTAGTCGAGCAGCTCTTCGAACTGCGCGGCCGTGCCGCCACCGGTCTGGCCGCGCTGCTTGAGGTTGGCGACGCATTCCTCGTCGGCGACATCGAGCCAGATCAGCGTCGTCACCCGCGGCAGCACCGCCTTGAGGATGGAGCCGTAAATGCCGTCCATGATCCATGCGCCGCCGGCCGCAACCTCGGCCACCAGCCGGTCACGCTCGTCGCGCGGCCGCTCGCCGGCAAAGTTCGGCAACCAGTGCAGTTGGTCGAGATGAACCGGCCGCACGCCAAGCTTCTCGCCCAGCCGTTCGGCCAGCCAGCTCTTGCCGCTGCCGCCATTGCCGATGATGAAGATCCTGTCCATGGCGCTCAACCAGGGCCGACCCGCCTACATAGTGATCCCGCCATCGGCGATGAAGTTGGTGCCCGTCGCATAGGCGCTTTCGTCGCTGGCGAGATAGACGCAGAGATGCGCCAATTCCTCCGGCTGCGCCATGCGGCCCATCGGCTGGCGGGCGATGAAGGTTTTCCATATCTCGTCGTGCTCGCCCAGCGCCTTGGCGCGCTCGTGCAGCGACGGACTGTCGACGCTGCCCGGGCAGAGCGCATTGGCGCGGATGCCCTGCTTCATGTAGTCGAACGCCACCGACTTGGTGAACCCGATCACCGCCGCCTTCGATGACATGTAGCCTACCCGGTTCGGCACGCCCTTCAGCGAGCTCGCGACCGAGGCGACGTTGATGATCGCCGCCCCGCCCTGCGCGATGAAGGCCGGCAGGAACGCCTGGGTCAGGACGAACATCGGCGTCACGTTGATGTCGAAGCTGCGCTGCCAGTCTTCCACCGACGTATCTCCCAACATGCCCTGATGCACCCAGCCCGCGCCGTTGTAGAGCACGTTGACGCCTTTGTGGCGCTCGGCGGCAGCGCGCAGGCCGGCATGGTCGGTCACGTCCAAGGCATAAGCCTCGTGGCCCGGCCCGATCGCCCTCAGCTCCTCGCCCTTCTTGGCGATCCCCGCCGCATCGCGATCGGTCGCGATCACGCGCGCCCCTTCGCGTGCAAATGCCGTCGCCGCCGCGCCGCCGATGCCGGCCGCCGCCGCGGTCATGAATACTACCTTGCCCTCGAGGCGCCCCATCAATCTTCTCCCTTGGTGGCCGCTTCCGGCCTTTAGTGTCGTTGTCGCCCGGCTCCGCCTCCCCTAGGCTGCGCCGAGGGAGAACACATCATGCAAGCCGATAGCTGGGAGGCCCTCCTGCCGCCCATGTTCGCCGCAGCCGGAATCGATCCGGGCGGCGGCCTGACCGTAGTGCCGCTGACCGGCGGCGTCTCCTCGGACATTGTACGCATTCAACTGAAATCGGGCGCGCAATACTGCGCCAAGCGCGCGCTGCAGAAGCTGAAGGTCGCCAGCGACTGGCGGGCACCCCTCGAGCGCAACCACTACGAGATCGCCTGGCTGCGCCGCGCGGGCGCCATCGTCCCGGGAGCGGCGCCCGCCGTGATCGGCGAAAACCGCGAACACGGCATCGCCCTGCTCGAGTATCTGCCGCCCCAGGATTATGTGCTCTGGAAGTCCGAGCTCCTCGCCGGCCGCGCCGACCCGGCCATACCCGTCGCCGTCGCCAATGCCCTCGGCCGCATCCACGCCGCAACGCTCAACGATCCGACCGCTGCCGCCGAGTTTCCCACCGACGACCTGATCGACGCGCTCCGCCTCGATCCCTACCTGCGCTTCACCGCCAGCCGCTATCCCGACCTCGCCGAACGCATCCTCGCCGTGCTCGCGACCACCGCCGGCACCAAGCTCGCCCTCGTCCACGGCGATGTCAGCCCCAAGAACATCCTCGTTTCGAAGCGTGACGGCCACCCCGTCCTGCTCGATGCCGAATGCGCCTGGTATGGCGACCCCGCCTTCGATGCCGCCTTTTGCCTCAACCACCTCGTGCTCAAATCCATCCACCTGCCGGCGCTCGGTGCTACACTCCTCGATCAGGCGCAGGCTTTTGCGGGCACCTGGCTCGGCCGCTTCCCGGCCGATCTCCGCGCCGGCCTCGACGCCCGCACCGCGGCGCTCCTCCCCTGCCTCATGCTGGCCCGCGTCGATGGCAAGTCGCCGGTCGAATATCTAACTGAAAACGCACGGCAAATCGTCCGCGAGCGGGCGGTTCCGTTCATCCGTACACCACCGAAAACCGTCATTCATCTGCTCGACAGTCTTCATTCATCCACCCCTCAGAACCGGTAGCCAGATATGTCAGCCATCCAGTCCATCCTCGGCCGCCAGGTCTGGGATTCGCGCGGCCGTCCCACCGTCGAAGTCGAGGTCACCCTGGCCTCGGGGGCGAAGGGTCGCGCCATCGCCCCCTCCGGCGCCTCCACCGGTAGCCGCGAAGCGCTCGACAAGCGCGATGGCGGCCCCCGCCTCGGCGGCTACGGCGTCAACGGCGCGCTGCATGCCGTCAACACCGAAATCGCCCATCGACTCAAGGGTTTGGACGCCGCCGGCCAGTCCGAGATCGACGCCGCCCTGATCGCGCTGGATGGCACGCCGCAGAAGACCCGACTGGGCGGCAACGCCATCGTCGCCACCTCCTCCGCCGTCGCCTGGGCTGCCGCTGCCGATCGAAAAATCCCGCTCTGGCAACACCTTAGGCACATTTCCGGCCTCGATCCCCACGAGCCCTTCACCCCCGCCCCGATGATCCAGATCTTCGGCGGCGGCCGCCACGCCGGCAACCGCATCGATATCCAGGATTTCCTGATCCTCGCCATCGGCGCCGACAGCTTCGCCGAGGCCACCGAGCAGATCGCCGAAGTCTACATCGCCGCCAGTAAGGCCATGGCGCAAAAGGGAAAACTCAACGGTGTCGCCGACGAAGGCGGCATCTGGCCGGACTTCTCCGCCAATGAGGAAGGCCTCGAATACCTCACCCGCGCCATCGAGCAGGCCGGCTTTACCCCCGGCCGCGACATCGGCATCGCCCTCGATATCGCCGCCACCTCCTTCTACGCCGACGGCGCCTATCGCCTCGCCCTCGAGAACCGCTCGCTCGACAGCGCCGGCATGGTCGATCTCATGGCAAGATGGGTCGCCACCTACCCCATCATCTCCCTCGAAGACCCCCTCGCCGAAGACGATGACGCGGGTTTCGCCGAAATCACCAGGCGGCTCGGAAAGTCGATCCAGATCATCGGCGACGACTACCTGACCACCTCAGAGTCCCGTGTTGCCCTCTCGGCAGCACGTGGTTGTTGTAATTCCGTATTGCTCAAATCCAATCAGTGCGGCACTTTAAGCGAATTGATTGCAGCAAGCAGCCGTGCCCGGTCGGTAGGTTGGAATACGATCCAATCCGGTCGTTCGGGCGAAAGCGAAGATGTAACGCTCAGTCATCTCGCCGTCGGACTCATGTCCGACCAGATCAAGGTCGGATCGATGACGCGCTCTGAACGCACGGCGAAGTGGAACGAGGTCATCCGGATCGAGCAGGACTGGGCGTCACCTGCATTCTGGAGATTTCGTCTGCCACGCTGACCGGAATTGACTATGTGGTTTGGGGGAATTGATTGGCATCCGGTAGCAAGAGGCGAAACGCGAACCGCCCAGTTCGCGTCGAGGACGTAGCCCGCGTCGCCGGGGTTTCCCCGATCACTGTGTCGCGTGCCCTGTCCTACCCCGAAAAGGTCCGCGAGGAGACGCGCCAGCGCATCCTGGCCGCGGTCGCCGAGACCGGCTACGTGGTCAACCACTTTGCCTCGTCGCTCCGTTCCGGCCGCTCCAGCATCGTCACGGTGTTCGTGTCGAGCCTGCTGAACCCGCATTTCGCTACCTCCATCCAGGGCATCGTCGAGGCCTTCGAGGGCAGCGGCTTCCACCTGATGTTCGCCCAGATCGGCTATTCCGAACTGGTCGAGGTCGACGTCGTGAACAACGCCATGCCCTTCCGCCCCGCCGGCGTCATCTTCACCGGCGTCATCCGGGCCGAAAAGACGCGGCAGCTGATCGGCCGGCTGGGCGTTCCGATCCTCGAGATGTGGGGCCACCACGACGAGCCCATCGACATGCTCGTCGGCTTCTCCAATGCCGAAGCCGGCCGCCTGATGGGCCGGCACTTCGGCCACCAGGGCTTCCGCCGCATCGTCTATAGCGGCCACACGACGGAGCGCGGCGCCGAGCGGATCGCCGGCTTCCGCGCGGGCCTCGAGCAGCACGGCGCCGAGCTCGCCCTGGTCCACCCGATGGAGGGCACACGGCGCATCAGCGACGGCATCCAGGCCTTCGACCAGATCCTCGAACATGTGCCCGACGTAGACGCCATCTTCTTCGGCACCGACATGCTGGCCACCGGCGCCATCATCCGGGCGCAGGAACGCGGCATCAGCGTGCCCGGTCAGGTTGCGCTCGCCGGCTTCGGCGGGCTCGATTTCACCGAGCACGTAAAGCCCTCGCTGACCACGCTCAACATCGAGGGCTACCAGATGGGCCTCAAGGCCGGACGGATGATGCTGTCCCGGCTGAACGGCGAAAGCGTCGGCGATCCGACCTCCAACTATCCCATCGAGCTGCTCGAACGGGACAGCACACGCCGCGTCAAAGGCTGAACGCACTGCCGTCTCGCCCATTGCAGCGGCAATTGCCGATGTTTATCATCGCCTGTGGTACGGTCCCCACAATACCAAGGAACGCCTGCCCAGCCGCACGGGCTTGGGCTAGGTAAGTTCTGACAAAGCACTTTCGCCTCGAGGAGATTTCGATGAGTTCGGGTAACGGCGCCGCCGGCGGCAAGAAGCTCAGGTCGCGCGCCTGGTTCGACAATCCGGATAACCCGGACATGACTGCGCTCTATCTCGAGCGCTATCTCAACTTCGGCATTTCGCGCGAGGAGCTGCAGTCGGGCAAGCCGATCATCGGCATCGCCCAGACCGGCTCGGACATCTCGCCGTGCAACCGCCACCACCTCGAGCTCGCCAAGCGCGTGCGCGAAGGTATCCGCGAGGCCGGCGGCATCGCGCTCGAGTTCCCGGTGCATCCGATCCAGGAAACCGGCAAGCGCCCGACCGCGGGCCTCGACCGCAACCTCGCCTATCTCAGCCTCGTCGAAGTGCTCTACGGCTACCCGCTCGATGGCGTCGTGCTCACCATCGGCTGCGACAAGACCACGCCCGCTATGCTGATGGGCGCGGCGACCGTGAACATCCCGGCCATCGCCCTCTCGGTCGGCCCGATGCTCAACGGCTGGTTCCGCGGCGAGCGCACCGGCTCGGGCACCATCGTGTGGAAGGCGCGCCAGATGATGGCCGCCGGCGAGATCGGCTACGAGCAGTTCATCGAGCTGGTGGCGTCCTCCGCGCCCTCGACCGGCTACTGCAACACCATGGGTACGGCCTCGACCATGAACTCGCTGGCCGAGTCGCTGGGCATGCAGCTGCCCGGTTCGGCCGCCATCCCGGCGCCTTATCGCGACCGCCAGGAGATTTCCTACCGCACCGGCAAGCGTATCGTCGAAATGGTGCACGAGGACCTCAAGCCCTCCGACATCCTGACCAAGGACAACTTCATCAACACCATCGTCGTCAACTCGGCGATCGGCGGCTCTACCAACGCCCCCATCCACATCAATGCCATCGCCCGTCATATCGGTGTCGACCTCGAGATCGACGACTGGCAGAAGCACGGCCAGAAGGTGCCGCTGCTGGTGAACCTGCAGCCGGCCGGCGAGTACCTGGGCGAGGACTACTACCATGCCGGCGGCGTGCCGGCCGTGGTCAACGAGCTGATGAAGCAGGGCCTGATCCGCGAGAACGCGCCCACCGTCAACGGCAAGTCGATCGGCGAGAACTGCCGCAACACCCCGATCCAAGACGACAAGGTCATCCGCCCCTTCGACAACCCGCTGAAGCAGGACGCCGGCTTCCTCGTGCTGCGCGGCAACCTGTTCGACAACGCGGTGATGAAGACCTCGGTGATCTCGCCCGAGTTCCGCGAGCGCTATCTCTCCGACCCGGCCCACCCGAACATGTTCGAGGGCAAGGCGGTGGTGTTCGACGGTCCGGAGGATTACCACCACCGCATCGATGATCCGTCGCTGGCGATCGACGAGCACACCCTGTTGTTCATGCGCGGCGCCGGCCCGATCGGCTATCCCGGAGCGGCCGAAGTCGTGAACATGCGGCCGCCGGATTACCTGATCAAGAAGGGCGTCACCTCGCTCGCCTGCATCGGCGACGGCCGCCAGTCCGGCACCTCGGGTTCGCCCTCCATCCTCAACGCTTCCCCTGAAGCGGCCGCAGGCGGCAACCTCGCCATCCTCAGGACCGGCGATCGCGTTCGCATCGACCTCAACAAGGGCTCCGCCGACATCCTCATCTCCGCCGAGGAGATCGCGGAACGTCGCAAGGCGCTCGAGGCCGCCGGCGGCTACAAGTATCCGGCGCACCAGACCCCGTGGCAGGAAATCCAGCGCGGCCTCGTCGACCAGCTCGGCTCGGGCGGCGTGCTGAAGCCGGCGGTGAATTACCAGCGCCTGGCACAGACCGCGGGACTGCCCCGCGACAACCACTAGACGACGACCAGAGGGCCAGCTTCAAGCTGGCCCTTTCCACTTGCGCGCCTGCCGGGAATGAGCCAACAAGCGGCCGCAATGTTTGACGAAATGGTGGGTTCGAGCGCACTATCGACCGCGCTCAAGGCGGGTGAGGGCTCGATGTCGGATATTCTGGACTATTGTAAGGGTCGTGAGGTCCACACCTTCCGGCCCGGACACGTGTTGATCACCGAAGGTGGCCAGGAGGGCAAGCTCTTCGTCCTCGCCGCCGGCCAGGTCGAAGTCCTGCGCAAGGACACCCAGGTCAGCTATATCGACGAGCCCGGCTCCATCTTCGGCGAAATGGCCGTGCTGCTCGACATGCCCTCGAGCGCGACCGTCAAGGCGCTGTCGACCATAAAAGTCTACATCATCGACGACGCCCTGAGCTTCCTCGGCGGCGCCCCGGAAGTCGCGCTCTACGTCGCCACCCTCCTCGCCCGCCGCCTCTACTACACCACCTCCTACCTGGTGGATCTGCAGCAGCAGTCCGAAGGCAAGCGCGACGACCTCGACCTCGTCGACAAGATCCTTGCCCAGCTCGTCGAACCCGACGAACAGAAGCGTGCCAAGCGGCGGTAACGCACCGGACTCTCCGTGATCCTCCCCCGCGGGGCGGGGGAGGGGGACCATCCGAAGGATGGTGGAGGGGGCGGCCACAAGCAACAAAACGTCATCAGTCACTGAGTCATCCCCGCGAAAGCGGGGATCTCTGTTTTGGCAGGCATCGGCGCTGCCTAAAACTCGATTGTCATCCCAGCGAAAGCTGGGATCCATCTCTCCGCCGGCACAATACGTGAGTTGGACCCCTGCTTTCGCAGGGTGACAGCCGGTGGTTGGGAAGCCCCTTAGGCCAGCCCCTTGGCCATCAGCGCCGCGTAGATGATCGCCGCATAGGTCAGCTGGTGCCCGATCTGGTCGAGCCCGTGCAGGCTCCAGAACCGGGCCGGATGCGTATCGATATGCACGCCGCGCGAATACTGGATCTTCGAGTAATCCAGCAGGTAGTGGATCACGAACTCGGCCACCACGATCCCGACTAGCCAGTCGGTCGGCACCCCAGCCAGCACCAGCACCACCGCCGTCAGCACCGCATGCGCCCCGGCATGCGCATAGCCGCCGATCTTGCGGAAATCGCCCTTGCCGATCAGTATCCAGCTCGGCTGCAGGAAATAGTCGGCGATGAAGTGCTTGAGCTCCAGCCCGATGAACAGCAGAAAAAACAGTGCGACCATTCGGTCTTGTCCTTGCGCCCTCGCTGCCGCCGCGGGCCCCGCGCCGGTTCTTCCCCCGCCAATGCTTGGCAAGATGCGTCCTCGGGTGCAAGCGCAGAGTTAGCCCACGTCAAAACGTGGTTTCGCCGTTGTTCAGCCACGGTTCAGCCAGCATGTGACACAGACCCCGCGCCGGCTGGAGGAAATCATGCTGAAGCTGCTCGGGATCCTGGCTTTCGTGCTCGCCGCACCCGTCGCGGCGCCGGCTTTCGCCGCATCCGGGACTGCGCTCGGCGTCGATCCGGCCGCGCGCGTCGAGGACAAGGCGGGCGCCAGGACGCTGGTGGTGGGCACCGACGTCTTCGTCGGCGATCGCGTCGTCACCGATGCACGCGGCCTCGTTCAGATCCGCTTTTCCGACCGCACCGAGCTGACCGTCGGCCCCAACTCGGCCCTCGTCATCGAGGATTACCTGCTGCGCGAGGATGGCTCGGCCGGCAAGTTCGCCATCAACGCGCTCTCCGGCACCTTCCGCTTCGTCACTGGTCGCGCCCCCAAGGACAGCTATGCGATCAGGACCCCGACCGGCCTTATCGGCGTGCGCGGCACCGCCTTCGACCTCAATTCCAGATCCGACCACGCCACGCTGCTGCTCTACCACGGCGCCGTGACCATGTGTAACAATGCCGGCCAGTGCGTGACCGTCGAGGACGTCTGTGACATCGGCATGTTCGATATCTCCGAGGCGGCGCTGCTCGGCAACGGCCTCGAGCTGCAAGGCGGCGACCGCACCTCGATGCGCGGCATGTTCCCCTGGGCGGTCGACGAGTCCCCGCTGCGCGGCGATTTCCGCGTCGATGGCGCCCGCCAATGCCTCAACCGCGCCCCGTCGGTGGTCGAGCGCGAGGAGCGGGAGCGCTCCGAGCCGCAGGAAAACCGCGGCGGCAATGACGATGGCGGCAATATCGACTTCACCCACGGCCCGTAGTCGTTGCTGACATGATGCTCCGGCGTATCCTCCCCATCCTCGCCGGACTGCTCGTCGTCCTCCTGCTGACGCTGCTGCGCATCGGCGACCCTTACCCCACCCAGGTGCTGCGCGAGATCGCCTTCGATTTCTACCAGCGCCTGCATCCCCGGCCCTCGGCCGATTTCCCGGTCCGCGTCATCGATGTCGACGAGCGTGCACTGTCCGAGCTCGGCCAGTGGCCCTGGCCGCGCGATCGCCTCGCCACCCTCGCCGACCGCCTCACCGAAATGGGCGCCGCCGCCATCGGCTTTGACGTGCTGTTCCCCGAGCCCGACCGCATGTCGCCCAGCCGCATCGCCGCGACCATCCCCGGCATCGACGCGACGACGCTGCCCGACTACGACGCCATCTTCGCCACCGCGCTCGGCCGCTCCCCCTCGGTCCTCGGCTTCTCGCGCACCACCTCCGGCCCGCCGCTCGCCGCCCAACCCAAGGGCGGCTTCGCCATCTCCGGACCCGACCCGAGCGAGGGCCTGCCCTTCCTCGGTAGCGTGGCCGCGCCGCTGCCGCAGTTGCGCGACGCCGCGCCCGGCCTTGCGGCGCTCAGCCTCAATTCCGATCTCGCCGCCGGCACCGTGCGTCGCCTGCCGCTGCTGTGGAGCAACGGCCAGCACATCTACCCCACCCTGTCGCTCGAATCGCTGCGCATCGCGCTCGGCATCGGTGCCGTCGTCGTCCTCGGCGACACCGCGGCCGCCGGCTATGTCGACAGCGTCCGCATCGGCGATTTCACCGTGCCGACCACTTCGCAGGGCGATCTCTGGCTCTACTACAGCCGCCCGCGCGACGACCTCATCGTCTCGGCCGCCGATATCCTCTCGCCCAGCTACCGCAACTTCGCCGACCGTATCGCCGGCAGCATCGTGCTGGTCGGCACCTCTGCCTCCGGCCTCCTCGACCTGCACAACACCACGCTCGGCGACAATGTCCCCGGTGTCACCATCCACGCCCAGGCCATCGAGCAAATCCTCGCCGGCAGCTACCTCACCCGCCCCGATTGGGTGATGGGCCTCGAGATCGTCGGCTTCCTCGCGCTCGGCGCCGTCCTCGTGCTGGTCGTCCTCACCCTGGGGCCCATTGCCGGGCTGTTCGCCGGCGCCCTCTGCCTCGGCAGCGCCATCGGTCTCTCCTGGTGGATGTTCATCACCCAGGGCATCATGCTCGATCCGAGCTATCCCTTTGTCGGGCTGACGCTGCTCTATCTGGCGCTCGTCTTCTTCCGCTTCCTTACTACCGAGCGGGCCAAGCGCCAGATCCGCCGCGCCTTCGGCTACTACGTTGCTCCGACCCTGCTCAGCGAGATCGAAAAGAACGGCGACAGCCTCAAGCTCGGCGGCGACGTACGCCACATCACCGTGCTGTTCTCCGACATGCGCGGCTTCACCTCGCTCAGCGAGCGCGTCGCGCCCGACCGGATCCTGAGTATCCTCAACACCCTGTTCGGTGCGCTCGGCGCCGAAATCGTCGGCCGGCTCGGCACCATCGATAAGTTCATCGGCGATGCCATAATGGCCTTCTGGAACGCACCCGTCGACGTGCCCGACCACGAGCGCAAGGCCCTGCGCGCCGCCCTAGGCATGCGCGAAAAGCTGGCCGAACTGAACCAGGCCGACGCCTTCCAGCTCCGCGCCACCAAGGCCCCGGTCGAAGCCCTCGGCATCGGCATCGGCCTCTGCTCGGGCGAAGCCCTTGTCGGCAACATGGGCCTCGAAACCCGCTTCGACTATTCCGCGCTCGGCGACACGGTGAACGTCGCGAGCCGCGTCGAGAGCGCCTGCAAGGAAGTCGGCTACGACATCCTCTGCGCCGACCCGACCGCCGCCGCCGTCACCGACTACGCCCTGCTCGAAGCCGGCGCTCTGGCGCTCAAGGGCAAGGCAGATCGCGTCGGCATCTACCTCGTCGTCGGCGACGACACCCTCGCCAAGTCCGGCGCCTTCTCGCTGCTGCGCGCGACCCATAACGAAGTGCTGGACGGCCTGCGCCACGGCCGCGACATCCGCGCCGGCATCGCCGAATGCCTGGCGTTGGCGAAGCAAGTCGAGCCCGGCCTCGAAAGCTTCTACGAAAAGCTCCCCACCCGCCGCGCCGACTTCGAGATCACCGCCACCATGCAGCCGCTGACGCCGGACGTGGTCGCGTAGCAGCCCACCGGCCTCTCCACGATCCTCCCCTGCAGTGCGGGGGAGGGGGACCGGCAAAGCCGGTGGAGGGGGCGGCCAAGCGCACCGCCGTCACCCATTCGCAGCCTCGCGCCCGCGGAAGGATGGATCCCTGCTTTCGCAGGGATGACACCAAGTGTATGCGGCACCATTGCGCCCACCCACCGGTCCCACCTCCCCCTTGATGGGGGAGGCAAGCGAAGCTTGTGAGCGAACTAGCGCAGCTCGGAGGGGGTGGAGCAACATGCGCCGTCTCCTGCGGAGTTCACTCCCCCGCATAAGCCTCGCGCATCTCCTCGATCTCCCCCAGCGCCTCATACAGCGGCCACCAGTCGTCGCGATCGGCGATCGGCGCCCACAGCGCCTCCATTTCCTCGATCAGCATCGTCCGCGGCACTTGCCGCGCGAAATACGGATGATCGAGATTGGCGTTCGCCGCCCGCGGATGGGCCCCGATCAAGCCGGACAGCGTCTCGAACGCCGTCCCGCGATAATGCTCCGCTACCGGGCTGCGCAGCGCCCGGCCGCCATCGCCGCCACGCCAGTCGAAGAAGAACTGCTCGAACGGCATCTGCGTCTCGTGGAGGAAGTTGAACACCTCCTGCACCAGCGCCGCATCCTGCTCGACGCCCAGCGGCGCGAGCCCCAGCCGATCCAGCACCGCTCCCCATACCGAGCGCTGGAAGGCCGGCCAGAACCGGTTCAGCCCCGCTTCCATCTCGGCATGCTCACCCAGCGGCAGCAGCACCTCGGCCAGCCGCGTCAGGTTCCAGGCCAGTGTGTCGGGCTGCTTGCCGAACGCATAGAGCCCCCACTCGTCGAAATAGGCCGCCGTGAAGTTCGGATCGTAGGTCGGCAGGAACCGCCACGGTCCGTAGTCAAAACTCTCGCCGGTGATGTTGATATTGTCGGTGTTGAGCACCCCGTGCACGAACCCCGCCGCGATCCACCGCGCCCCGGTCTCCGCCACCGCCTCGCTCACCGCACCGAGGAATTTTGCCGCCTGGTGGTTGTCCCCCTCCACCCATAATTCGGGGTAGTAGGCGCGCACCGAATGGTCGACCAGCACCGCCAGCCGCGCCTCTTCCTTGAGATAGCTCAGCCGCTGGAACGAGCCGATCCGCGTATGCCCGTGGCTCAGCCTCACCAGCACCGACGAACGCGTCGGCGACGGCTCGTCGCCACGCTGCAGTTCCTCGCCGGTCTCGATCAGCGACAGCGACTTCGACGTGTTGACCCCCAGCGCCTCGAGCATCGCCGTCGCCAGCACCTCGCGCACCCCGCCCTTCAGCGTCAGCCGCCCGTCTCCGCCTCGCGACCATGGCGTCCGCCCAGAACCCTTGGTCCCCAGGTCCATCAGCCGCCCGTTGCGCACATCCTCGAGCTGCGCGAACAGGAACCCGCGCCCATCGCCGAGATCCGGGTTGTAGGTCTGGAACTGATGCCCGTGATAGCGTAGCGCCAGCGGCTCCGGGAACGACCCCGGCAACGGCTCGAACCGCCCGAAATGCGCAACCCACTCCTCGTCGCTGAGCTGATCCAACCCTACCGACGCCGCCGCCCGCTGGTTGCGATAACGCAGGATCGTCTGCGGGAAGGCAGCAGCCTTCACCTTGTCGAAGAAGCCCTCGCCGAGTTCGGCATGGGTGGTGCGGGGTTTGAACGTCATGACCTGTGGCCTACCCCTCATCCGGCGCTACGCGCCACCTTCTCCCCGATGGGGAGAAGAATACCGAGAGTGCGGTGGCCACTCTATTCCTCTCCCCGTCGGGGAGAGGGTGGATCGGCCAAAGGCCGAGACGGGTGAGGGGCTTGGCCACGCCCCTCACCGCCGAAACACCCCAACCACCTCGACATGCGTCGAATACGCGAACTGATCCACCGGCGTCACCCGCTCCAGCCGGTATCCGCCCGCGATCAGGATCGCCGCATCGCGCGCAAACGTCTTCGACTCGCACGACACCGCGACTACCGTCTTCACCTTGGAGCGTGCGATTTCCCGCGCCTGCGCCTCGGCCCCGGCGCGCGGCGGATCGAATACCACCGCATCGAACGGGTTGAGCTCGATCGGCGCCAGCGGATCGCGGAACAGGTCCCGCACCTTGGCCTCCACCGGCTTCAACCCCTGCACGTGGTTCACCGCCTTGGTCAGTGCCGCGATCGCCGGCCGGTCGCTATCGGCCGCAAACACCCGCGCCCCCTCGGCGATCCGCAGCGCGAACGGCCCGGCTCCCGAGAACAGGTCCGCCACCTTCTTCGCCGCCCCGATCCCCTCGAGCACCAGCCGCGCCAAGGTCGCCTCGGCCGCTTCGGTCGCCTGGAGGAAGCTGAGCGGCGGCAGCTCCACCAGCGCCTTGCCCATCTTCACGGCCGGCGGGCACGCCATGAACACCGCCTCGCCATTGAAGGTCAGCCGCGCCAGCTTGTGCGTGCGCGCGAACTCCGCCGCCTGCGCCGGCTTGAACTTGCGCTCCGATTTCACGCTCAGGTCGAGTCCGGTGTCGGTCAGCGTAAAGCTCGCGTCGCAATCGCCGGCCAGCGCATGCAGCGCCCGCGCGATCCGCGGCGCCGCCTTGCTGAGGCTCGGCACCAGGATCGGGCAGGCATCGATATCCAGCACCTCGTGCGATTTCGCCCGCATGTAGCCGGCCCCGGCCTTGCGCACATGCAGCGTCGCCCGCCGCCGCCCCATCCCCGTGGCATCGACCAGCGGCTCGACCTCAGCGGCGACGTTCGCATGCGCCAGCGCCGTCACCACCAGCCCACGCTTGAACGCCGCGTAGGTGGCCGGCGCCATATGCTGCAGCGCGCACCCGCCGCAAGTGCCGAAATACGGGCTGATCGGTTCGATGCGGTCGGCGCTCGGCTCGATGATGCTGAGCACCGTCGCCCGCTCGCCCTCGACCGTCGCCTCCACGCGCTCGCCCGGCAGCGCGAAAGGCACGAACACACGCCCCGTGGCCGTCTCGGCAATGCCGTCGCCATGCTGGCCGAGCGAAGTGATGGTGAGTTCGGTCATTTGCCCGAACTAGCAGGGAAATGTGCCAGGCGTAAGCCCGCTCACTCCGGGCCTAGGCCGTTGGTCCGATATTCCCATGCAAGCAAACGATTAATACTGAAATCAAGAATCGGCGGTGTGGCGGAATTACACTAGTCCCGAACTTAATCGGCATGTCTCATCAACACGGGCGGCGACCTCGAATCTGATTCACAGTCGACGGCGCCCGCGATGTTCCGGTTCTGAAGTCTTGCGTTCACAGACGTACGGAGTCGTTTCGCAACACAGTGCCGGCCGCGCCGGTTACCGACGTGCACTGATCATGGGGGAGAAAAAGTGTGCTTCTGAGAATAACGGTAACGGTCCTGGCATTCGCTGCCACGCTCACCGCAGCCTTCGCGCAGGATGGCCCGCGCGCTTATCACCTGGTGCCTGAAGACACCAGGATCCTCAGCCTGACGACGACGATCCTGCATACCGAGAACGCCAACGGCGTCTTCGACGTCGCTGTCACGACGCCGAGCTACCGCCAGACTTTCGACCTGTTCGGCAATGTCGGCGCCATCCTGATCGGCATCCCGGTCGGCGGTGTGGACGCCGAGCTCGGCGGCGGCGTCGTCAATATCGATACGGGTGTCGCCCAGGGCGATCTCTTCGTCGGCGGCCTCGTGGGCCTCGTCGGTTCCCCCTCGCTGGGTCCGCTCGAATATTCGCAATACCATCCCGGCTTCCGCATGAGCCTGGGGGCCAAGCTCTACCTCCCCACCGGCGACTACGACCCCGACCGGATGGTCAGCCTCGGACAGAACCGCTGGTCGCTGCATACCGTGTTGCCGATCAGCTATGTGCTGGGCGACACCATGCTCGATCCGAACCTCACCACGTTCGAGCTCGTGCCCAGCCTTCACATCTTCGGCGACAACGACGATCCGTACGGCGCCGATGTGTCGAGCCAGGACCCGATCTTCGGGCTGCAGGCCCATATCACCCGCAATTTCGGCCCCATGGTCTGGGCCTCTCTCGACGGCAACTACGAAACCGGTGGCGAGACCTCGGTCAACGGCATCGCCCGCGACGACGCCCAGTCGGTCCTGGCGCTCGGCGCCACGCTCGGCATCACCTTCAACCCGGCCCTGTCGCTGCGGCTGAGCTACGAAGAGGTGGTGTACGCGAGCGACGCGGATACCAGCGGCCGCGGCCTCCAGATTACCGGCTCCTACCGGTTCTGATCGGGTCGGAGTTGGGCGGCCAAAGGGCCCCCTCACCCGCCGCTACGCGGCGACCTCTCCCCCAAAAGGGCGAGGTGGCGGAAAGGCAAGATCGCGCCACAACTCACCTCTCCCTTGGGGGAGAGGTCGGCCAAAGGCCGGGTGAGGGGGCCTTCTCCAGCAACGCCTTGACCGCTACGCCTCGCTCGGCTTGCCCGAAAGCCGCAGCCTGAACTCGGTGAGCCACTGCATGAAGCCCGGGTTACGCAGGCGCAGCGTCCTGAGCGCGCTGCGCATCCGGGCAATCAGCACGCGCGGCAGGCCCTTGAGGCTCAACGCGCGCTGCACTTCGAACAGCTCGACCTTTTCGGCCCCGAAACGCGACTTGTACTGCAGGTCGCCGACGCTGAAATCGAACATGTGCCAGCCCGCCGCCTTGCCGTGCTCGATGGTCAGGTACATTGCCACCAGCCCCGGCGAGAACGACGCCCATTTCTCGTCCGAAGTCATGGTCGGAATGAGCAGCGTGAAGCGGCCATGGCGCAGCAGCCCGTAGACCACCGCCAGCACCTCGCCATCCACCTTGAGTCCGCTCAGATGCACGATCTCGCCGGGATCGCTCGCCAACTGCCGGTAGAACGCGTTGACCCCCGGCTGCTCCAGGTAGTCCGAGCGCCCGAGGTCGGCGAACCGCGCCCGGCGCAGTGCGAACATCGCATCGAGCAACTCGTCCCGGCCGGAGGCATCGGTCGGGCAGACGAACTCCACCCGCCCCTGCTTCTGCAGTTTGTTGAGCTTGCGTTTGGCATCACCGCTCGATGGCTTTTCGTCGCGCGCGATCGGCATGATCGAGGCGCAATGCCCCATCGGCGACAGGAACTTTGCCGCCGTGAGCGCGTGGGACGCGCCATCATAGTCGAGCGGCACGTTGCGCAGCCGTGCGACATCCGCCGCCGGCAGCGCGCCCAGCACCGCCGACCAGATCGCGTCCGCCTCCTTGGGGGCGAGCAGCCGGTTGTCCGGAGTAACCGGCACGAAATAGTCGCTGCACCCGAGCCCGACGGCCTCGGCCACCCGCAGCCCGCCTTCGCGGCTCAGGGTGAACGGAAATATGGCCACCGGCGCGCCATCGGCATCCTCGACGCCGATCACCGCCAGCTCAGCGCCAAGCGCCGGTGCCGTCGTCGCCGCCAAAGTGGCGAGGAAGGGCCTGGTCTGGAATGCCGTCCGCGCCCAGCTGTCGAGCTCGTCGAGGAAGGGATCGTCCATCCCGCTCAGGCGCCGTGCGCGAAAACCCGTCAAAGCTGCCTCTTCCATCGGCCGGTCGACGGCACCTCCTTACAACGAATGGGTCGCGTGCTCGGTCAAAGGGTTGAAACTTGCTTAATATCGGCGACAGCCGCACTTACTCGGCCCGCAGGTCATACCGCAGCCGCGGCCAGTCCTCGCTCGCCAACCAGTCCTGCAGCAGCGACCGGAACGCCGCCTTGTCGGCCATCGCCCCCGTCTTCCACCACCAGAACACGTCCGCCGACTTCTCTCCGCTCAGCGACGGGTAGATGTAGAGGCACCCCAGATACGCGCCGGCCGCGTCCTCGATGACCCAGGTGAAGCTGCGCCGGGATTCGAACTCCCGCTGGTGCCAGGCGAGATCGAGCAGGTTGTCGTGCTTGGTCAGCCCCTGAGGCCAGGTCGAGTTCGGGTTGGCCGACTTGATGTCGGCGGCGCTGGCCATGACGGCCTCGAAATCCCGTTCGACATCGTCGACCGTCAGCACGCGCAGGGTGAACGCACCCAGCCCATGCACCGCCGGGATCGACCAGCCCTTGAACAGCGGATGCGGCCTCAATGCTTCCTCCCCACTCACCGGCCTCTCCGCAATCCTCCCCCGTTTACGGGGGAGGGGGACCGCCGCAGGCGGTGGAGGGGGCGGCCAAACGCGGCGGCCCTACCGGCTCACCTTCTCCAGCAAACTCGCGATCGAAAAGAACGGAATCCCCATCCGCTCGCTCAGCCCCGTCGCACAGGTCGAGACCGTCGACAGCCCGATCTCGCAGCCGTCCGGGATCTGTGCCTTGCCGAATCGCGTCGCATGCGCGTTGAGCTCGGGCACGAACAGCCCCTTGTCGCCGGCATAGCCGCAGCAGCTGATCGCATCGAGCACCACGACCTTGTCGGCAATCGCCGCCGCCAGGGTGTTGATCGCCTGCTGCTCCTTGAGCCGCTGTGCCGAGCAGTTGTGATGCACCGCCACCGCCGCGAGCTTGTTGGTGATCTTGAGCTTGGGCAGCACCTCGGCCAGCAGGAACTCCGCCGAATCCGCCACCGGCGACGCGCCCGGATGCTCGCGCATATGCTTGGCGCAGGTCGAGGCATCGGTCAGCACCGGATAGGTGCCATCCTCGGCCAGCCGGTCGATCTCGCCCCGCGTCTTCGCGCCCACCCGCTCGGCTTCCTCGGGAAAGCCCTTGGACTGGAACGGCTGACCGCAGCACTGGCCCTCCGTGTGCTCGGGTACCACCACGTCGTAGCCGACGCGCTTCAGCAGCTCGACCGTCGCATCGGTGGTCGGCACCAATCCGTTCTCGCTCGTCGCCGCGCCGAACATGCGCGTCGCACAGCTGGGGAAATACACCACCTTGCCCATCGGCGCATCCGCCACCGGTGCCACCTTCGGCGCTCCCGGCCCCGGTCGCAGCGCCGGCGACACGCGCGGCACCGCCCCGCCCGTCACCTTGCGGGCGAATCCCGCCAGCGCGTCGGTCACCCCGTTGCCAATGATGGTGCGCGAAAACGCCTGCGTCGCGACGCCGAACGACATGCCGCGCTCGAGCGCCACCGTGTGCGAACCCACCGTGTGGGCCAGCCGCCGGTCGCCATCCGTCCGCCGCCGTGCCCGCTCGCCGATCACCATCGTGCCGGTTTCGATGCCCACCGGGCAGCGCAGCGCGCACACATTGCCGGCCGCGCAGGTCGCGAGCCCCGCATATTCGAACAGCCGCTCCATCTCGGCCAGCCGCGCCGGATCCTCGCCCGTCGCCTTGAGCCGCGCCTTCTCGCGCGTCACCACGATGCGCTGGCGCGGGCTCATGGTCATGTGGTGGCTCGGGCAGGCCGGCTCGCAGAAGCCACATTCGATACAGAGGTCGACGATCTCGTCGGCCAGCGGCATGCGCTTCAAATCGTGCACATGCACCTGCGGGTCGGCATTCAGCAGCACCCCCGGGTTCAGCAGCCCCTCGGGATCGAACAGCGCCTTGATCCGGTGCATCACCTTGTAGGCGGTCGTGCCCCACTCGAGCTCGACGAACGAGGCGATGGCGCGCCCGGTGCCATGCTCCGCCTTCAGCGAGCCGCCATACTGCACAGAAACGAGGTCGCCCAGCGCGATCGAGAACTTGTCGAAGCGCTCGACCTCCTCGGGGTTGCCGAAATCGGCCGCCATCTGGAAATGCAGGTTCCCCGCCAGCGCGTGCCCGAACAGTACGCCGTCATAATACCCGTACTCGTCGAGGAGCTTCCGCATATCGATAACGAAATCGGCCAGCCGCTCCACCGGCCCCGCCACGTCCTCGGTCAGCATGGTCGTGCCCTTGGGCCGCGTCGCCCCGAACATCGGGATGAAGCCTTTGCGCATGTCCCAGAGCAGGTGCGCGCGCTCCCCGTCGCCATCGCCGAAATCGATGTCGGTCGCACCCTCTTCGGCAAGGATCGCGGTGGCGAGCGCGATTTCCTTCTCCAGCTCCTCCGGGCTCTCCGCCGACACGTCGACCAGCATGGCCGGCGAGGTCGGCGTGAAGAACTTCTCGTACGCCTTCATCACCGGCAGGTGCGCCACCGCCTCGAGCGCCCGGCGCTCGAGATATTCCGCCGAGGTCACCCCATGCGTCTGCTGCACCCCGCCATTGGCGAGCCGAGAGATCGCGCGGCCGCACGAGTGTGGATCAGGGAACGGGATCAGCCCCGTCACCTTGTACGGATGCTCAGGAATGGTCCGGTAGGTCACCTCCGACACGAAGCCGAGCGTGCCCTCCGAGCCGACGATCAGGTGGATCAGGATGTCGATCGGGTCATGGAAATCGATCAGCGCGTTGATCGAGTAGCCGACCGTATTCTTGATCCGGTATTTCTCCCGGATCAGCGCCACCAGCTCGGCATCTGCCATCACCTCATGGTGCAGCGCGCTCAGCCCCTCCAGCAGCTCGGCGTGCGACACCCGGAACGCCGCGACCGAGGCCGGGTCGCCCGAATCGAGCACCGTGCCGTCGACCAGCATCACCCTGAGCCGCAGCATGGTGTGGTAGGTGTTGTAGGCCACCCCGCAGCACATGCCCGACGAGTTGTTGTTCACAACCCCGCCGATCTTGCAGGTGGCCTGGCTCGCCGGATCCGGCCCGATCTTGCGGTTGAACGGCTTCAGCGCCTTGTTGACGTTGGCGACGATATTGGCCGGCCCCAGCGTCACCCGCTCGCCGCCCTCGTGCACCGTGAGCTTCCGCCACCCGTCGCCCAGCACCGCCAGCACGCCCTCGGTGATCGACTGGCCGCTGAGCGACGTGCCCGCCGCGCGAAACGTCAGCGGCAGCCGTTCGGCCCGCGCCGCTTCGATCACCGCGCGCACCTCGTCCTCGGAGTTGATGATCACCACCAGCGCCGGCACCAGCCGGTAGTGGCTGGCATCGCCCGAATAACCGTAGGTCATCACCGGATCGGTCATCATCCGGTCAGCCCGGATCACGCCCTCGAGCCGCCGCACCACACCCTGCGCGGCAGCCACGCGGTCCACCCCGATCGGGGCCATATCGTTCACGGAAACATCCACCCTTTGACTAGCGGCGGCATGTTAGGCCGTGACGCGGTCCGGCGAAAGCCGGGCTTGCGGCTCGTCCCACAATGCGGAAAAGGGCCCCGCCGCAGCGGAGCCCATCTCGCTCAGATATCGATGTCGGTCTCGTCCTCGCCGAGCCCGCGGCGGATATCATCGGCCGCCCGGCGCAGGATGTCGCTGACCCGCGCCTCCTGCTCCGGCCCGCGCTTCAGCGCGGCCTTGATCGCCTTCTTCAGCGCCTTGCGCGCCTCGTTCACTTCCGGCCCGACATCGGCGATATCGCGATCCGGCTCGCCCGGCCGCCGCCAGTGCCCATGGCCCGGATGCTCGTGGCCGCCATGCTCATGTCCCGGATGCGGCTGGTCCTCCTCGCCGAACCAGCGCCCTTCGGCAAAGCGCTTGCCCATGCCGCGCAACTTTTCGGCCTGCTCGGGCGTGAACGGAAAATCCGGGCTCGCCATGCGATCGCGCCACTGGTTCATGCGCGTGCCGACATTGCCGAGAAAATCGAGCGTCGACTCGATCGCCTCGCGATTGTCGGCCAGGTGCGTCCGGCCTTCGTCGGTAATGGTGTAGAGCTTCTTGTTCCCGTCCACCTGCGAAGTGACGTAGCCCGCCTCCTCGAGGAAGGTCAGCGCCGGATAGACGATGCCGGGGCTAGGCGAATAAAAGCCCTGCGACTTCTCCTCGATCGCCTTGATCAGGTCATAGCCGTGTCGCGGCTGCTGCTCGATCAGATACAGCGCCACGAGCCTGAGGTCGCCCGAGGCCAGCATCCGCCCGATGCGGAAATTGCCCCCGAAGCCACCCCACTCGCCACCCGGCGCCATATTGCCGTCGAACTGTCCGAAGCGACGAAACCCACGTCGCGCCATGGCTTCCATCCGCCGCCAGTTGCGGTCCCACCGCTCATCATGATGTCGCATCTTCTGCTCCAAGATATATCTTACGATACCCGCAAGATATGCTTCGGCCATGGCGGGCACAAGATAGCTCTCAAGATATATCTTACGTCAACAACACTGACCTTAGGCCTGCCGCTCCATGATCCTCCCCCGCGTGGCGGGGGAGGGGGACCAAGCGAAGCTTGGTGGAGGGGGCGGCCGAACTCTCCGCCCTGCGCCTCGACCCCTACCCCCGTATCGCCGCGATATATCTTTCCATCGACGCCCGCACCCGCGCCTTGCCGTCCCGCACCACCGTCCGGTCCCACCACGACGCGTACACCCGGTCGAACTCATAGGGCTCCACCGCGCCGACGATCTGGCGCACCGTGCGTTCCGGCAGCGGTATGAGGTTGGGGTAGGAATACATGAAGCTCACCCAGCGCGTATCCGGCACCACGGTGATCGTATCGCCGGTCAGCAGCACGCCCTTGCCATCGGCGCCCGGCCAGTGCAGCACGCTCGAGCCGACAAAGTGCCCGCCGCAGCGCACCAGCGTCACGCCCTGCCCCAGGTCGAACGTCTCGCCGTCCCAGTAGCGGATGCGGTCGGACGGCCGCATCACATACTCCCGGTTCGACGCGTGGATGTGGATCGGCACGTCCAACGCCTCGGCCCAGTCCTGCATCGAGGCATAAAAATGCGGATGCGAGATCGCGATCGCCCGGACCCCGCCCAGCTCCTTGATCCGCTGCACCGCCTCGTCCGTCACCAGCGGCGTCGATTCCCACAAAATCCCGCCGCCCGGCTGCTGGATCAGCAACATGCGCTGGCCGATAGCGATCGACGGCGTCGTACCGATCCCCACCATGCCCGGCTCCATGTCACGGAACTCGTTCCTGCGCTCCCCCTGCAGTTCGGTGAGCGTCGTCCACCGCTGCCCGCCCGCCCCGACATATTGCCGCTCGTCATCGCAGATGGCGCAATGGCGCGGCGGCGCCGCGGATGGCGCATGGGCAACGCCGCAGGTGACGCAGATGTAGGATTGCATGGATGATTTCCTCCGGTCATTGGGTGCTGTCCGGAGGAAGTGTTAGCGAAACTGGTGGCGGCTGTAAGGCCCCCTCACCCGGATCGCTTCGCGATCCGACCTCTCCCCCAAGGGAGAGGTGAGTTGAGGCACGATCTTGCCGCGGCACCACCTCTCCCTTGGGGGAGAGGTCGGCGCGCAGCGCCGGGTGAGGGGGCCTTTCTGAGGCCGGACGAGCTGCCCTCTAGGCCACCAGCCCCTTCCAACGCTCCAGCTCATCGAGCGTCTCGCCCGCGCCGGCCATCACGAACTGGTACACATCGAACCCCGAGACCATCACGCCATAATAGCCCGGCCGGGCCCGTGCCTCGTGCTTGAGTTTGAGGATCAGGTCGCGGTCGCAGCGGGACAGGTCGGCGCGCAGGTTGGCGTCGCGCGCTTGGCGCACGGCGAAATCGAATGGCTCCCAGCCCCAGATGTCGCATTTCCAGCCATTGCCGGCGAAATCCTTGAACTCGAGGCCCCAATAGAGCCCCGCCCCCAGCGGATGCGGCTCGACATAGTCGTTGAGGTAGTTCGCCTTGTGCAGCTGCAGGCCCACGGTGCTGAGCTGGATGGCGATGTCGGCCGCCAGCCCCGCCCATTCGGCCCAGCGCTCGCCCTCGCACGGCATGTGGATGTCGATATCGCGATAGACCATCAGGTCGTAGCCGGCGCTGCCGGTCACCACCGCTTCGCCAAAGCGGCCGTTGAGCATGTCCAGCAGCCCCGTATCGACCAGCACGCTGCGCGCCTCGGACCTCAGGTCCTCCGCCAGCTGCCGCCGCTCTTCTGCGCCCTGAAGAGTTGCGTCCATTCCAAGTCCCTCGGCTGGAATCAAAAGCCCGGCTCGTAAGCCGGGCTGAACTCTAGCTGCAGTCGCGCCAAAACTGTGGCGCGCTCAACAGTATCAACCGATTACTCGGCCTTGGTCTCTTCGGCCGGCGCCTCGGCGGCAGCGGCTTCCGCGGCGGCAGCAGCAGCTGCTGCGGCCTCGGCAGCATCCTTCTCGGCGAGCTCCTTGGCCAACGCCTCGGCGGCGGCGATCTTCTCCGCCTCGCGGGCGTTCTTGGCCTCGAGCGCGGCAGTGCGTTCGCCGGCTTCGATCTTCTTGGTGCGAGCGCCGGTATTCTCGAAGATACGGGCGGACTTACCGCGACGGTCGCGCAGGTAGTAGAGCTTGGCGCGACGCACCTTGCCGCGCTTCACCACCTCGATGCGGTCGATGTTCGGCGACAGCACCGGGAACACGCGCTCCACGCCTTCGCCGTAGGAAATCTTGCGGACGGTGAAGCTCTCCATGATGCCGGCGCCGGAGCGGGCAATCACCACGCCCTCATAGGCCTGCAGGCGTTCCTTGTCGCCTTCGCGGATCTTCACCCACACCTTGACGGTATCGCCATGGGTGAACTCCGGATGGGCCTTGGCGGTGAGCTTGTCGTACTGCTCTTTATTGAGCTGTTCGATGATGTTCGACATGTCAGTCTTTCCGTTATGATCTTTTCGATGGAGCGTTTCGCCGACGTTTCCGCCGACCGCCCGGTCTTGTTTGCACGGATTGTTATGCGCTTATTGGCCGAGCCGAAGCTCAAGCGAGCGGGGCTATAGATGAAGAACGCCCGAGAGTCTAGGGCTCCCGGGCATCTGATGTCACTTCTATGTCGGCCCACCGGCCTCCCGTGATCCTCCCCCGCGGAACGGGGGAGGGGGACCGCCGAAGGCGGGGGAGGGGGCGGCGACACCCACCAGGCCCCTCTCCCCCTAGCCGGGGGAGAAAGCAAAAACTTGGGCTTAGCGCAGCTAAGTCCTTAGTTTTCGCAAGAGAGGGGGTTGCTGCCGGGCACTATGCCCTCAGAGCCACCCGGCCAGCACGCCCACACCGCCCAGCGCGAACAGCCCACCGGCCACCTGCGCCACCGGCTTGCCATACTTGCCGACGAGCTTGGCCAGGCCCATCGCGGCGCCGATGCCGGCGAGGTGCAGCACTGCCGTCGCGACGATGAAGCCCACGGCATACTCGAAGCCGGCGGCACCCGCCGGCATCTCAGCGCCATGCGCGTGGCCATGGAACACGGCGAACACACCGACCAGCGCCGAAGCGGCGACGACCGGCATCGGCCGGCCCAGCGCCGCGACGCCACCGATCACCACGCTGGACAGCGCAATGCCGAGCTCCACGAACGGCACGTCGACCTGCGCCAGGCCGAGCCCGAAGCCGACCGCCATCATGGCGACAAAGCTCAGCGGCACCAGCCACAGGGCACGGCCGCCCAGTACGTAGGCGAACACGCCGACCGCCACCATGGCGAGCACGTGGTCGAGCCCCCCGATGGGGTGCAGGAAGCCGCTCAGCAGCCCGGGCACATGTTCGTGCCCCGGATGGGCGAAGGCCGCCGTCGGCAGCAGAATCAAAAGGAAGGCAATCAGCGCGCGCATAAATCTCTCCATCGGGACCCACCGTCCCTGTCGCGTTTCATGTGTTCGGTGGTCCCGGTTTGGGTCACCACCGGACGGCCGGTCTCCTGGCTCCGGACCCTCTCACCCGCCTTCCCAGTCGAAACCAGTGGCACCACGGGGGAGAGTATCGGTCCGTTACAGTCGCGGGGGCGGCGCCGGCACTTCACCGGCTTCCCGTTTCACGCCGCCTTCTGAACGAAGGATGCGCACCGTCGACACCCTTTGTGTCATTCTGGCCCCTCGATAGCAATCGGGCCCGCTGTCCGATTTGCCGCAAGACGTGGCGGGCGGGCATGCGCTAAACGCAGGTCGCAACCGAGATCAGCGCAATGAATTACCTCTCCGCCGCGGCCCTGTTCGGCCTCTCGCTCCTCGCCACTCCTGCCTTCGCCCAGCCCGCCGGCTGCGCGGCCGACATCTTCACCGCCGGCGACCTCACCATCTCGGGCGCCTTCAGCCGCGCCACCCTGCCCCAGGCCAAGGTGGCCGGCGGCTACCTCACCATCGAGAACCGGGGGACCGCGCCGGACCGCCTGCTCGGCGGCTCCACCGAAGGCGCCAGAACGGTGCAGGTCCACCAGATGCAGATGGTGGGCGACATGATGAAGATGAGCCAGGTCGAAGGCGGCCTCGAAATCCCGGCGGGCGGCAGCCTCACGCTCGATCCCGGCGGCTACCACCTCATGCTGATGGATCTCACGCAGCCGCTGAAGGCCGACGAGTGCCTCGCACTCACGCTGAAATTCGAGAAAGCCGGCGAAGTCCCGGTCACGCTCGCGATCGGCGCCCCCAACGCCGACACCGCCCCGACCGGCCACCAGGGCCACTGACCTTGCTCCCCTCCCCTCTTGCGGGGAGGGGCTGGGGGTGGGGGTCCATCGGTGATCGCCGGACCACCCCTCCCTCGATCCCTCCCCGCAAGGGGGAGGGAGGCGCAGGGGCGGCCTCTCGTCCGCCTACTTCAGCAAATCCGGCCGCCGCGCTTTGGTGAGAGCCTCGCTCTCGGCGCGCCGCCATTTCGCGACTTTGCCGTGATCCCCGCCGGTCAGCACCGCCGGGATCTCCCGACCCTCGAACACCTGCGGCCGCGTATATTGCGGATACTCGAGCAGCCCGTTCTCAAAACTCTCGTCGGCATGGCTCTCGGCCGCCCCGAGCACCCCGGGGATCAGCCGCACCACCGCTTCGAGCAGCACCATGGCGGCTACCTCGCCGCCCGCGAGCACATAGTCGCCGATCGAGATTTCCTCGAGCGCCCGCGCCTCGATCACCCGCTGGTCGACGCCCTCGAACCGCCCGCACACGATCACCGCCCCCGGCCCCGCCGCCAGCTCGCGCACCCGCGCCTGCGTCAGCGGTTTTCCGCGTGGGCTCATCAGGATGCGCGGCCGCGGATCGCCCGCAGGCGCCACCGCGTCGATCGCTTTGGCGAGAATGTCCGGCTTCAGCACCATCCCGGCGCCGCCACCCGACGGCGTATCGTCCACCGTCCGGTGCCGGTCGGTGGCGAAGTCGCGCAGCTGGGTGGCATTGAGCGACCATAGCCCATCCGCCATCCCCCGCCCGATCACCGAGGCGCCGAGCGGGCCCGGGAACAGTTCGGGAAACAGCGTGATGACGGACGCGGAAAAGCTCAATCGGGTTCCTCTTCGCCCGGCTCCGCCTCGATCGGCGGCTCGATGACGAGATACCCGTCGGCAAGGTGCACTTCCGGCACCACCGCCTTGGTGAAGGGATAAAGGAACGTGTCTCCGCTGCGCTCGTCGCGCACTTCGAGGATATCCCCCGCCCCGTAGTTCGGCACGGCCGACACGACGCCCAGCGCCGTGCCGTCTCTCAGCTGGGCCCTGAGGCCCAGCAGGTCGGCGTGATAATAGTCGTCGTCCTCGACCTCGGGCAGCAGCGAACGGTCGACATAGAGCTCGACCCCGTTCAGCTTCTCCGCCGCATCGCGGTCGTTGACGCCCTCGAGCCGGGCCACCAGCACATTGGTGGTGGTCCGCGCCGCAAGGATGCGGACCGTAAGCCCCGGCTTGTTGGTCGCGAGCCGGCCATAGTCGACCAGCGCCAGCGGATCCTCGGTGAAGGACTGGATGCGCACCTCGCCCTTGATCCCATGGGCCGCACCGATGCGACCCATGAGCAGGAGGCTCCCGCTTTCGCCCGCGACAGCCACGGCTTACTCGGTAGCGGCGGCTTCTTCGGCCGGAGCCTCGGCGGGAGCCGGGGCAGCGGCGGCGGCAGCGCGATCAGCCTCGGCCTGCGCCTTGGCTTCGGCGCGCTCGGTCGCCTTCTTGCCCGGCTTGGCCTTCTCGGGGTTGTTGCGCGGCTCGCGCTTGAGCAGGCCCGCGGCGTCGAAGAAACGGGCGACGCGGTCGGTCGGCTGCGCGCCGACGCTCAGCCAGTGCTGCACGCGCTCGGTCACGAGGGTGACGCGCTTGTCCTTGTCGGCGAGCTTGGGATCGTAGTTGCCGATCTTCTCGATGAAGCGGCCATCGCGCGGCGAACGGGCGTCGGCGACGACGACATGGTAGTACGGGCGCTTCTTGGTACCGGCACGGGCGAGGCGGAGTTTCAGGCTCATTCTTCAGTCCTTCAGTTGAGTTCGTTCGTTGCTGTTCAGGGTTATTTCTTCTTCGGCACGAACCCGCCGCCTAACCCGGGAAGTCCCGGAAAGCGCGGTGCGCCGCCAAGCCCGGGTAATCCACCCGAACCGGATTTCAACAGCTGCCCGACATCGGTCGGCAGCTTGGAAGGTGCGAGCTGCTTGGGCGCGCCGACCCCGCCGGGTCCGCCCTGCTGCTGCGGGATCGACGCCGGGTCGATGCCCATGTGCCGCGCCAGCTGCTCGAGCTCGGCCGGATCCATGTTCTCCGGCGAGGGCATATCGCCCAGCCCGGGGATCTTGCCCCCCATCTTGCCGCCGAACATGCCCGACAGCGCGCCCATGCCGCCCTTCGAGACCTTCTTCATCATGTCCGCCATCTGGCGGTGCTGCTTCATCAGCTTGTTGACGTCCTCGACCTTGGTGCCCGAGCCCTTGGCGATGCGGATGCGCCGCTTGGCGTTGAGCAGGTCGGGGTTGCCGCGCTCCTTTAGCGTCATCGAGTTGATGATCGCGATCTGGCGGTCGAACACCTTGTCGTCGAGGTTCACGCCGGCCATGGCCTTCTTCATCTGGCCCATGCCCGGCATCATGTTGAGCAGCGACCCCATGCCGCCCATCTTCTTCATCTGCAGCAGCTGGTTCTTGAGATCGTCGAGGTCGAAGACGCCCTTCTTGAGCTTCTTCGCCATCTTCTGCGCGTCTTCGGCAGTGACGTTCTGCGCCGCCTTCTCGACGAGCGAGACGATGTCGCCCATGCCGAGGATGCGGTCGGCGATGCGCGAGGGATGGAAATCCTCGAGCGCATCCATCTTTTCGCCGGTACCGATCAGCTTGATCGGCTTGCCGGTCGCCGCCCGCATCGAGAGCGCCGCGCCGCCACGGCCATCGCCGTCGACGCGGGTGAGGACGATACCGGTGATGTCGACGCGCTCGTCGAACGAACGGGCGAGGTTCACCGCGTCCTGGCCGGTCAGCGCATCAGCGACCAGCAGGATTTCGTGAGGCTCGGTCGCGGCCTTCACCGCCGCCGTTTCCGCCATCAGCTCTTCGTCGATATGCGTGCGGCCGGCGGTGTCGAGGATGACGACGTCATAGCCGCCGAGCCGGGCCTCGCGCTGGGCGCGCTTGGCGATATCGACGGGCTTTTCGTTCTGCTGGATCGGCAGCGTATCGACGCCGATCTGCTCGCCGAGCACGCGCAACTGCTCCTTGGCGGCCGGGCGGCGGTCGTCCAGCGAGGCAAGCAGGACCTTCTTGCCCTGCCGCTCCTTCATGCGCTTGGCGATCTTGCCGGCATGCGTGGTCTTGCCCGCGCCCTGCAGGCCGACCATCAGCATGGTCATCGGCGGCGTGGTATTGAAATCGATCGGCACCTGGGTTTCGCCCAGCACCTTGACCAGCTCGTCATGCACGATCTTGACGACCTGCTGGCCCGGCGTCACCGAACGGGTGACCTCGACGCCGACGGCGCGGTCGCGCACCTGCTCGACGAAGGCCTTGACCACCTCGAGGGAAACGTCGGCCTCGAGCAGCGCCCGGCGCACTTCGCGCAGCGCTTCGTCGACGTCCTTCTCGCCGAGCGCACCGCGCCCGCGAAGTCCATCGAAGATTTTACCAAGCCGGTCGCTTAGGCTCTCGAACATCCGTCTACCTCGTTTCCCGTGCCCATGTGGCTCGGGATGTAGGGGCCATCAGCGCAAACGCCAAACACACCCGAGGGCGCATCGCGCTGTCGGGTGGGAGCCTCCGGGATCTCTTTATACCTTCACGGGTCCCGGTCGGCCTTCAGGAGACTTGTCCTGATGGATTGGGGCGCGGAATAGAGGAGGAATGGGGCGGAGTCAAGGAAACGCACGCGCCCCGTTCACCATCGGCCGCTGCGCCGCCGCTCGCTAGTTCCTGTTGTCGGCGGCAATCCGCACGCCTGACACGGCCACGATCCCGTCGTTGAACTGCGTGTCGACCTCGAACCCCACGCCGGCGAGGCTGGCGGCCGCCTGCATGGCGAACCGGTCCACGCTTCGGATCGCCGGCGCCTCGAGCACCAGCACGATCCGCCCGCGCGGCTTCACCGCCTTGGCCATGGCCGCCGCCCAGCCGCGATCCTTGTGCCGGGGAAAGTCGACGTTGATCGCGAGCGCTGCGTCGAACGGACCCAGCTCCATCGTCTCGAAATCGCTCTCGAACGCCGTCAGCCGCCCCAGCCCGGCGTTCCGCTTGATGCACGCCTCGACCATCTTGCCCGAGCGGTCGACCGCCACCACGTCCGCGCCGGCCGACAGCACCAGCCCGGTCGCGATGCCATGCCCGCAGCCGATCTCCAGCACCTGCTCGCCCGGCTGTGGCGCCAGCAGCTCCACTGCCCAGCGGTGCCGCTTCGCAATCTCCGCCAACTCGACTCCCCCTCCGGCAACGTCCCGAACTACCCGTCCGAACGTGGCCTGAACAAGGCCATTGCCCGCTTTCCCCACCGGCGCTATAGGGTCGGCAGGGTCTGCAGTTCACCCAGGCGTCGCCGCCCCTCACGGGGAGCTAAACCTGCGATATCCTTTCTTTCGAGACAGCACTTGTCCTTCGTGCCCTCGCAAGCCGGCGACCACGACACCCGCCTCGGGTCGGCACGATAGAGGATAAGTCATGTCCAGAACTGCCATTCCGCTGCAGGTCGCCGACCTGTCGCCCTTCGCCAAAACCCTGCGCCAGAGCCTCGCGAGCCATGACGGCACGCCGACCCATGTCGAGCTGCTCAACATGCTGGCCAAGGCCGCCGGTTTCGCCAATTACCAGCACTTGCGTACCGATGCCGAAGCCGCCGACCGGCTGAAGGCCGCCGCCGAGCCCGGCCCGCGCGCCGATCTCAGCCAGGTCGAGAAAGCCGTCCGCTATTTCGACGACCTGGGCGTATTGATGAACTGGCCCTCGCGCTACAGCCACCAGATGCTCTGCCTCTGGGTCCTGTGGTCGCGCATCCCGCGCGGCGAGGCCTTCACCGAGCGCCAGATCAGCGACCTGATCCGCGACTGGCACGATTTCGGCGACCACGCCCTGATCCGCCGCGCCATGATCGACGGCAAGATGCTCGAACGCACCATCGACGGCCGCACCTACCGCCGCATCGAGAAATCCCCGCCCCCCGAGCTCACTCCGCTGCTGGCGCATCTGGCGGAGCGGGCCAAAGCGTGAATTGTCTCACGTGAATCATTCCTCTCCCGCTGGCTCGCAGAGATACCCCCACCCCTGTCCCCTCCCCGCAAGGGGGAGGGAGACGCCCAAACAAACGCCGGTGCTTGTGGAACGATGACTTTCGAGCGCAGGTCACCTCCCCCTGGACGGGGGAGGGACAGAGTGGGGGTGCGCCCCACGCTCGATGCGTCCTTCGCACCCTGCAGATCCCCCGCCACTGGCAATTTCCGCCCACATCCGCCATATAGGCCCCACAACCGCCAAGGCGCCGCCATGTCCAACGCCCCATTCCTCAAGATGAACGGGCTCGGCAACGAGATCATCGTTGCCGATATGCGTGGCCGTGCCGACCGGGTGACCCCTGCCGCCGCCATCGCCATCAATGCCGATCCGGCCACCAGGTTCGACCAGATCATGGCCATCCATGATCCGCGGACGCCCGGCACCGAGAACTATATCGAGATCATCAACTCCGATGGTTCGCTGGCCCAGGCCTGCGGCAACGGCATGCGCTGCGTCGTCCAGGCGCTGAGCGCCGAGACCGGCCGCAAGCACTTCGTCTTCGAGACGCTGGCCGGCATCCTGACCGGCGACGAGCGCGACGACGGCCTCATCACCGTCGACATGGGCAAGCCGCGTTTCGGCTGGCAGGAGATTCCGCTCGCCGAAGAGTTCGTCGACACCACCGGCATCGAGCTCCAGGTCGGGCCGATCGACGCGCCGGTGCTACATACCCCGTCGGTCGCCTCGATGGGCAACCCGCACGCCACCTTCTGGGTGAAGGATGACGTGTGGAACTACGCCCTCGACCGCTTCGGCCCGCTGCTCGAGAACCACCCGATCTTCCCCGAGCGCGCCAATATCTCGGTCGCCCAGGTCGTTGCGCCCGATCACATCATCCTGCGCACCTGGGAGCGCGGCGCCGGCCTCACCAAGGCCTGCGGCACCGCCGCCTGCGCCGCCCTCGTCAATGCCGCCCGCACCAGGCGCACCGGCCGCAAGGCCACCGTCACCCTGCCCGGCGGCGATCTCGTCATCGAGTGGCGCGCCGACGACCATGTGCTGCTAACCGGCCCGGCCGAGCTCGAATTCTCCGGCGCCTTCGATCCCCATACCGGCTCGTGGTCCCGCGAGCAGCAGGTCGCCTGAGATGGCGATCGAGACCCTGACCTTCGGCTGCCGCCTCAACGCCTATGAAGGCGAGGTGATGAAGGCCGAGGCCGAGAAGGCCGGGCTCGACAACACCATCATCATCAACACCTGCGCCGTCACCTCCGAGGCCGTCCGGCAGGCGAAGCAAGCCATCCGCAAGGCCAGGCGCGACAATCCCGAGCGCAAGATCATCGTCACCGGCTGCGCCGCCCAGACCGAGGCCCGCTCGTTCGGCGACATGGCCGAGGTCGATCTCGTCATCGGCAATGCCGACAAGCTGAAGTCGGAAAGCTATGCCCCCATAGCATTCGGCCTGCCCTTGAACGACAAGGTCCAGGTCAACGACATCATGTCGGTCAGGGAGACCGCCGGTCACCTGATCGAGGCCATGGATGGCCGTACCCGCGCCTTCGTCCAGGTCCAGAACGGCTGCGATCACCGCTGCACCTTCTGCATCATCCCGTTCGGTCGCGGCCCCTCTCGTTCGGTGCCGATGGGCCTCGTCGTCGAGCAGATCAAGAAGCTGGTCGGCAACGGCTATCGCGAGATCGTCCTCACTGGCGTCGACATAACCTCCTATGGCCCCGACCTGCCCGGCACGCCGACGCTCGGCAAGCTGGTCCAGCAGATCCTCCGCCACGTCCCCGACCTGCCGCGCCTGCGCATCTCGTCCATCGACTCGATCGAAGCCGACCAGGCCTTCTATGACGCCATAGCGTCCGACCGCCGCCTGATGCCGCATTTGCACCTCAGCCTCCAGTCCGGCGACGATATGATCCTGAAGCGCATGAAGCGCCGCCACCTGCGCGACGACGCCTTCGCCGTGGTGGAGAAGCTCCGCTCGCTCCGTCCCGACATCGTCTTCGGCGCCGACCTCATCGCCGGCTTCCCCACCGAGACCGACGCGATGTTCAAGAACTCGCTCGAGTTCATCGAGACGGCGAACCTCACCTACATCCACGCCTTCCCCTACTCGCCCCGCCCCGGCACCCCTGCCGCGCGCATGCCGCAGGTCGACAAGCGTGTTGCCAAGGAACGCGCCGCCCGTCTTCGTGCGTTGGGCGACGCCCAGTTCGACAAGCTCGCGGCCTCGCGCATCGGGCAGGTCGAGTCCATTCTCGTCGAAAAGGACGGGATCGGACGCACCGAGCAGTTCATAACCTGTTCATTGCCCGGTCATGTTGCGGGAGAGATTGTGACAGCGCTGATGACCCATTTCGAGAACGGGCACCTCGTCGGTGAGCCCCTGAGGACCGCCGCCTGATGGCTGAAGAAAAGAAAAAGGGCTTCTTCCAGCGCCTGTTCGGCGGCGGCGACAAGCCCGCGACGCCGACCACCGCCGACTCCAGCCCCAATCCGTCGGACGAAGCCGAAATCGTCCTCGACGAGGTGATGGAAGCGCTTCCGCTCGTCCTCCCGCCCGATCAGGAGCTCGCCCTCGAAGAGGCGCTGCAGGAAGAAGCAGCCGAGCAAGCCGTTGATTTCGTTGAGGAACGCGAGCCGCCAGCCGGCCCGCCCGAAGCTACCCCGGCCTATATCGAGGCAGTCGAGGATGATCTCGCCGCCGAGCCCGATCCGATCCCGCCCGTTCCCACCGTCACCGCACTCGCCGAGCCGCCGAAAAAAGAAAGCTGGCTCAAGCGGTTAACCTCCGGCCTCAAGCGCTCCTCGGACCAGCTGACCGGCTCGATCGCCGCTGTCTTCACCAAGAAGAAGCTCGATCAGGCCATGCTCGACGACCTCGAGGATATCCTGATCCAGGCCGATTTCGGCGTCGACATGGCCACCACGGTCACCGACGCCCTCCGCCGCGACCGCTTCGATCGCGACATCACCGGCGACGAAGTGCGCTCGATCCTCTCCGCCGAGATCGTCAAAGTCCTTGATCCTGTTGCGATTCCGCTGACGCTCGACCCGATCCACAAGCCGTTCGTCATCCTCATGGTCGGCGTCAACGGCACCGGCAAGACCACCACCATCGGCAAGCTCGCGAGCCTGTTCGCGGCTCAGGGCAAATCCGTCATGCTCGCCGCCGGCGACACTTTTCGCGCTGCAGCGATAGAGCAACTGCAGGTCTGGGGCGACCGCACCGGCGCCCCGGTGATCAAGAAGCCCGCCGGCTCCGACGCGTCCGGCCTCGCCTTCGAGGCCGTCGAACAGGCCCGCGCCCAAGGCTCCGACGTCCTCCTCATCGATACCGCCGGGCGCCTCCAGAACCGCGACGAGCTGATGGGCGAGCTCGAAAAGATCATCCGCGTGATCAGGAAGGTGGACCCCACCGCCCCACACGCGACTTTGCTGACCCTCGACGCCACCACCGGCCAGAACGCCCTTAATCAAGTCGAAATCTTCGGCAAACGTGCCGGCGTCACCGGGCTGGTCATGACCAAGCTCGACGGCACCGCCCGCGGCGGCATCCTCGTCGCCATCGCCAGGAAATTCGCATTGCCGGTGCATTTCATCGGCGTCGGCGAAGGCGTCGACAATCTCGAACCGTTTGCCGCCCGCGATTTCGCCGCGGCAATCGCAAGGACCGCTGATGACTGAAGATACCAAGCCCGCCGAAGTGAACTGGGACGAGCTGCGTCCGCAGCTGATCAAGATCGCGCTCGAGATCGGACCGCTGCTGGTCTTCTTCTTCGTCAACGCCAACTACGACATCTTCTCGGCCACCGCCTGGTTCATGGGCGCCATGGTCGTGTCGCTCGTGTTGAGTTGGTTGCTGCTCAAGAAGATCGCCGTCATGCCGCTTGTCACCGGCGCTGTGGTGCTGGTCTTCGGCACGCTCACCCTGCTTCTGCAGGACGACATGTTCATCAAGATGAAGCCGACCATCGTGAACTCGCTCTTCGGGCTCACGCTGCTCGGCGGCCTGTTCTTCGGCCAGTCGCTGCTGAAATATGTCTTCGGCGAGGTCTACAAGCTCAAGCCCGAAGGCTGGCGCGCGCTGACCATCAACTGGGGCCTGTTCTTCATCTTCCTCGCCGTCGCCAACGAGGTCGTCTGGCGCCTGTTCGACACCGATTTCTGGGTGGCCTTCAAGGTGTGGGGCATCATGCCCATCACCATCGTCTTCTCGATGCTGCAGCTGCCGCTGCTGACCAAATACGCGCCTGATCCGAACGAGCCGGTCGACCCGATCCCGCCCATGGATCCGCTGCCGTAAACTCCGCAATACAGCTGTATCCGCGGGACTTGACCCGCGGATACATGGGTAGCCGAAAGCTCGGCATGGGGTGCCCGGGTCAAGCCCGGGCATGACCCGGCCTCAATGTTTGATCAGCTGTTCCTTGGTCACATTGAGCATGAGCCCATCATCGGACACCGAGGCGATCTGCTCGGGCGTGATGTAGCGATCCGAGGCGAATAGGCCGGCGGCATCGAGCCGTACGAAGCCCTGGTGCAGCAGCTTTTCGCGCAGCTCCTCAGGAACCTCGTCGGCCGGCGCGAACACCTCGGCGATATTGTCGATCAGGCTGTCGTCGCGGTCGCGCAGTGTATTGGGCGCCGCGGCCTCGACCTCAGGTGTCTCCGGATCGTCATCGCCGAACTGCACATACTCGACCTTGCCGATCTCGTGCCGTTCGCGATCGAACACCTTCATGCCTTCTTCGATGAAACGCAGGCTGGTTCCCGTTTGCATATGTCCTCTCCATTGTTGTCCGCCGCATGGACGGCGTTGGAGAGGAAATGGCGAAGCTATGCGCCGGTTCCACCCGCCCGCGCTGCTTCGATCGCCGGAATGACGTCTTTCACCAGCGACTCGGGCGAAATCGGTCCCACATGCTTGAAGGTCACGATGCCTTGCGCGTTGACCACGAAGGTCTCGGGCACGCCATAGACGCCCCAGTCGATCGACACGCGGTTGTCCGTGTCGCCGCCGATCCGATCGTACGGATTGCCCAGCTCGGTGAGGAATTTCACCGCGTTATCGGCGGCATCGCGCTGGTTGATGCCGAAGATGCGCACGCCCGTCTCGGCCTTCAGCCGCTCGATCAGCGGATGTTCGTCCCGGCACGGAATGCACCAGCTGGCAAAGACGTTGACCACCGTCACCTCGCCAGTAAGCGAAGCCGTATCGAAGCCCTCCACCCCGGTCCCCGCCACAGCCGCGAGCGCGAACTGCGGCGCCGGCTTGTTGATCAGCACCGAGCGCACGAGGCTGGGGTCGCGCTCCATGTTCATGGCGAACACGGCGACCAGCCCTACCAGCACGAGCAGCGGCAGAACCGCGAGCAGGATGCGCTTCAATTGCCCGCCCCGGCCGAGCGCCGGCGGACGCCGGCCTTATCGAGTGCAGCAAGCTTCGCCTTTACCCGTCTCGCGTCCCAGATCACATAGGCGATCAGGCCGAGCGTGATCACGGCGACGCCAGCATAGGCCCAGACGATAAACTCGAGATGCGCGCCTTCCCCGATCATCGCGCTGCCCCCGCCAGTGCTGCCTGCCGGCTCAGGGTCTCGGCGCGACGGCGCAGGATCTCGGTGCGCATCCGTACGATACCGAGCAGGATACCGAGCAGCGTGAAGGCCAGCATCATCACCAGCAGTGGCGTCAGGATCGATGCCGGCATGCGCGGTCCGCTGGCGGTAAACACGCTCGCCGGCTGGTGCAGCGTGTTCCACCAGTCGACCGAGAACTTGATGATCGGGATGTTGATGCCGCCGATCAGCGTCACGATGGCAATGATCCGCCCGGCCTTCAGCTGATCATCGAACGCCCGCCACAGCGCGACGATGCCTAGGTAGATGAGCAGCAGCACGAGCGTGGACGTCATGCGCCCGTCCCATTCCCAGAACGTGCCCCAGGTCGGCCGGCCCCACAGCGCACCGGTATAGAGCGCCAGCGCCGTGAACACAGCGCCGAGCGGCGCCGCCGCCTTGTTGGCGACATCGGCCAGCGGATGCCGCCAGATCAGCGTACCGAGCGCCGCACAGAACATCACGCCATAGACGAACTGGCTGAGCCAGGCATTGGGCACGTGCACGTACATGACGCGCACCATGTCGCCCATCTGGTAGTCTTCGGGCGAATTGAAGAAGGCGAACCAGAGCCCGACGGCAAAGCTCAGCGCCGTCGCGATGGCCAGCGGCCAGATCACGTAGCGCGTCCAGTTGAGGAACTGTCCCGGATGCGCGAGGCGGCTGAACCAGTTGGGCTGCTTGGCGGTAGTGACGGACATGCGCTTCGCTCTATTCCCCGGCCGTGCGCAAGGCAAGTGCAGCCGCGAAGGGGGAGAAAGCCGTCACAACGAGGCTGAGTGCAAGAAGGAATAACGTCGCGCTCCCCCCCGCCATCGGATCCATCATGCCCACCCCGAAGATCATCACCGGGATAGCGAGCGGCAGGATCAACACCGGCGCAATCAGCCCGCCGCGCCGCAAGCCCACAGTTACCGCGGCCCCGATCATACCGAAGCTGACCAGCGCCGGCGTGCCGATCAACAGCGCCAGCGCCGTCCGCCACCACTGCTCGAAACTCATCGAGAGCAGCAGCGCCAGCACCGGCGTGGCCAGCAGCAGCGGCAGCGCCGTCACCAGCCAGTGCGCGATCACTTTTGCGGCAATCACCGCCTCCAGCGGCAGCGCCGCGTGCCGCAGCAGCACCAGCGATCCGTCCTCGTCATCGGTGCGGAACAAGCGGTCGAGCCCGAGCAGCATCGAGAGGAAGGCGGCGATCCAGACGATCCCCGGCGCCAGCCGGCTGAGCTGCGGCCGGTCCGGCCCGATCGCGAACGGCACGATCACCGCCACCATGACGAAGAACAGTACCAGCGTCAGCGCCTCGCCGCCGGCGCGGAAGGCGAGTTTCAGGTCGCGTCCGATCAATGCGCGGAACGCCGTCATGCGCCGCCCCCCAGCGTGATCGTCTCGACCCCGGCTTTATCGGCAAGTGGCAGGTCGTGATGGGTTGCAATGACCGCGACACCATTCGCTGTGCGATGCTCATCGATCAGCGCGCCGAGCAGCACTTCACCTTCGGCATCCAGCGTCGCACTCGGCTCGTCGAGCAACCACACCCGCCGCGGCGACACCAGCAGCCGCGCCAACGCCAACCGCCGCAATTGTCCGGACGAGAGATACCCCGCCTCGAGCTCGACGAGCGAGCCTATCCCGACACGCTCCAGCGCCGCCTGCGGCCCCGGCCCACCGCCTCCGTTCATCGCCTGCCAGAACCTGAGGTTCTCGCCCACTGTCAGCCGCGCCTTGAGCCCGCTCTGGTAGCCGAGCATGTGCACGTCGGTGCGCTCGAACCCCTCGACCGTGCCCGCATCCGGCCGCACGATCCCGGCCAGCGTCATCAGCAGCGTCGATTTGCCCGCCCCGTTCGACCCGCGCAGCAGCAGCACGCCACCCGGCGCCACCGCAAAGCTCAGCTCTGCGAACAGCAGCCGCTCGCCGCGCGCCACGGTGAGCCCGCGCGCCGACGCCGGAAGCGGCGCAAACGCCGAATGCACGCGGTCTGGCTCGTTCATGCGGCAATGCCTAGTGAACTCATGACGGTACTGGCAAGCGTCATCTAGTTTCTCTATAAGCCAGCCCTAGATTGGAACGCTTCCAGTCAACCGACCTCCTGCCCCTTGTCCCGCGGGCCTTTTTCGGTCTCGCGTCAGGACCAGGCGGCGCCTTGCAACTCAGTGCGTGAAGGCGACACCGTGACCTCGAAATCCCTCGACAGCTTCAAGTCCAGAACGACCCTCACCGTCGGGGACAAGACCTACACGTACTTCTCCATCCCGTTGGCCGAAAAGAACGGTCTCAAGGGCGTATCGCAGCTCCCCCACTCGATGAAAGTGGTGCTGGAGAACCTGCTCCGCTTCGAGGATGGCATCACGGTCACCCGCGCCGACATCGAGGCCGTCGCCGACTGGCTCCGCACCCGCGTCTCCGAGCATGAGATCAGCTACCGCCCCGCCCGCGTGCTGATGCAGGATTTCACCGGCGTGCCCGCCGTCGTCGACCTCGCCGCCATGCGCGACGCCACCGCCAAGCTCGGCGCCGACCCGCAGAAGATCAACCCGCTGGTGCCCGTCGACCTCGTCATCGACCACTCCGTGATGGTCGACTCGTTCGGCACTCCGCTCTCCTTCCTCCAGAACGTCGAGCTCGAATACGAGCGCAACGGCGAGCGCTATGAGTTCCTGCGCTGGGGCCAGAAAGCCTTCGACAACTTCCGCGTCGTGCCGCCCGGCACCGGCATCTGCCACCAGGTGAACCTCGAATACCTGGCCCAGACCGTCTGGACCCGTAAGGACGAGGACTCCAGCGAACTCTATGCCTACCCGGACACGCTGGTCGGCACCGACTCGCACACCACCATGGTCAATGGCCTCGCCGTGCTCGGCTGGGGCGTGGGCGGCATCGAGGCCGAGGCCGCCATGCTCGGCCAGCCCATCACCATGCTGATCCCCGAAGTCATCGGCTTCAAGCTGACGGGCAAGATCAACGAGGGCATCACCGCCACCGACCTCGTGCTCACCGTCACCGAGATGCTGCGCAAGAAGGGCGTGGTCGGCAAGTTCGTCGAATTCTACGGCCCGGGCCTCGATTACCTGAGCCTCGAGGATCAGGCCACCATCGCCAACATGGCCCCCGAATACGGCGCCACCTGCGGCTATTTCCCGGTCGACAGCGATACCCTGAGCTATCTCGAGACCTCCGGCCGCGATGCCGACCGCGTCGCGCTGGTCAAGGCCTATTCCGAGGCGCAGGGCATGTACCGCGTCACCACCTCGGCCGATCCGCTCTTCACCGACACGCTCGAGCTCGACCTCACTACGGTTGTCCCCTCGCTTGCCGGACCCAAGCGCCCGCAGGACCGCGTCGCGCTCAGCGAAGCTGCCCCGAAATTCGCCGAGGCTATGAAGGATCTGGGCGTCGGCCGCAAGGAACGCACTGCGCTCCCCACCTCGGTCGGCGAGAGCCGCTTCGTCGATGAGGGCGCCACCGGCGTCGATGACATCCCCGAGGAAGCCGCCTTCCCGGTCAAGGGCGCCGATTACGGCCTCGACGACGGCCATGTCGTCATCGCCGCCATCACCTCGTGCACCAACACCTCGAACCCGAATGTACTGATCGCCGCCGGCCTCCTCGCCCGCAAGGCGCGCGCCAAGGGCCTCAAGGCCAAGCCGTGGGTGAAGACTTCACTGGCGCCGGGCTCGCAGGTCGTCACCGACTACCTGACCGCCTCGGGCCTGCAGGCCGATCTCGATGCCCTCGGCTTCAACCTCGTCGGCTATGGCTGCACCACCTGCATCGGCAATTCCGGCCCGCTGCCGGAGGCCATCTCCGAGTGCATCAACGCCAACGACCTCGTCGCCGCCTCGGTGCTCTCGGGCAACCGCAACTTCGAAGGCCGCGTGAACCCGGACGTGCGGGCCAACTACCTCGCCTCCCCGCCCCTGGTCGTCGCCTATGCGCTCGCCGGTACCATGCACAAGAACCTCGTCACCGAGCCGCTCGGCACCGGTTCGGACGGCCAGCCGGTCTATCTCAAGGACATCTGGCCCTCCAACCAGGAGATCGCGGATGTCGTGCGCACCGTGATCACGCCGAAGATGTTCCTCGGCCGCTACTCCGACGTGTTCAAGGGCGACGAGAAATGGCAGGGCATCGCCGTCGAGGGCGGCGAGACCTATCGCTGGAACTCGAGCTCCACCTATGTGCAGAACCCGCCCTATTTCGAGGGCCTGACCATGGAGCCGGCGCCGATCACCGACATCATCGAGGCGCGCGTATTGTCGCTCTTCCTCGACTCGATCACCACAGACCACATCTCGCCGGCGGGCTCGTTCAAGCCCTCGACGCCGGCCGGCCAGTACCTGGTCGAGCGCCAGGTCGCCCCCAAGGACTTCAACTCCTACGGCGCCCGCCGCGGCAACCACGAGGTCATGATGCGCGGCACCTTCGCCAACATCCGCATCAAGAACCAGATGCTCCCGGGCGTCGAAGGCGGCTTCACCAAGGGTCCGAACGGCGACCAGATGCCGATCTACGACGCGGCCATGGCCTACCAGAAGTCGAACACTCCGCTGGTGATCTTCGCCGGTAAGGAATATGGCACGGGCTCGTCGCGTGACTGGGCCGCCAAGGGCACCCGCCTGCTCGGCGTTCGCGCCGTGGTCGCGCAGAGCTTCGAGCGCATCCACCGCTCGAACCTGATCGGCATGGGCGTGCTGCCGCTGCAGTTCGCCGAAGGCGAGAGCTGGCAGAGCCTCAAGCTCGACGGCTCCGAGACGGTGACGATCGAGCACCTGCTCGAGCTCGCCCCGCGCGCCACCGTGAAGGTCAAGATCGTCCGCGCCGACGGCCGTATCGAGTTCGTCGACACCCGCTGCCGCATCGATACGATCAACGAGCTCGACTACTACAAGCACGGCGGCATCCTGCACTACGTGCTCCGCAACCTCGTCGCGGCGTAAGCGACAGGACCCCAGTATCCTGCCCCCCGCCTCGTGGGGGAGGATAACTCCCGACGGTGATGGAAGGGGTGGCCGTGCTCACGCACCACCCCCGGAAACCATCACGAAAACTCGCGTCGATTTGACTCGCGCGGGCGCAATGGCCTCAATACAAAAGTCGCCATGCTGCTTCGTCCGGTCCTTGCCGCCCTCACGATTTCGTTCGGCCTTTCGCTCCCCGCCCTCGCGGGCGAGCTGAAGGTTTCACCGAAGGCGGTGCTGGAGCTGTTCACCTCGCAGGGCTGTTCGTCCTGCCCCAAGGCCGACGCCATGCTCGAGGAGATGGGCAAGCGCGATGACGTTGTCGCGCTCGCCTACCATGTCGACTACTGGGACTATATCGGCTGGGAAGACACCTTCGGCACCAAGGAGAATTCCGAGCTGCAGCGCGACTATGCCGAGAGCTGGGGCTCTTCGCGCATCTTCACGCCGCAGCTGATCGTCAACGGCAAGGGCGGCATGGTCGGCTCCAAGCGCGACGCCATCAATTCGGCGCTCGGCGGCGCCAGCTTGCCGGTCGCCGTCACGCTCAGCGAGGCCGACGGCGATACGCTCGAGGTCTCGATCCCGGCGCATGAAGGCTACCGCAAGTCGATGATCTGGCTCGTCACCTATCTCGATCGTGCCGACGTGGCCATCGAGCGCGGTGAGAACAAGGGCAAGCAGATCGGCTACACCCAGATCGTCACCGGCCGCCAGGTGCTGGGCATGTGGGATCCCGCTTCCGGCGCCACCCTCACGCTGCCGCTTTCCGAAGTGCTGACCGGCAATGCCAACGGCGCTGCCATTCTTGTCCAGGAACAGCGCGCCAGCCTGCCCGGCCCGATCCTCGGCGCCGCCGCCTTCACCCGCTAAACCTCCCGGCCATAGTAAAACTCCCGCCGGCGTGACCGCCGACGGGAGAAGAATGACTGGTGCATGTAAGAGGCGGCCGGCATTCGGGCATCGTGGTTTGGGGGCTCGGTCAGCCCGGATGCCGGCCACTGGAGGCAATGGTTGTATGCTGCCGGTCCATTCGGGCGCGATGAGGGAGGGAATGTGACCGAATTTGGGTTTCTGCGTTAACGCCTGCGGCGGATGCGAATGAGCGTCCCCCGGCGCTGGACAAGCCGCCGGAACGGCGCAATCATGACATCTGCGTGACGGGGAAGACGAATGGCGGACGAACCCGAGGATATAGGGTCTGGGCTCCTGATCGACTTTCGGTCGGTCCCGAGCCCTTCAGCGCCGGCTGGCAAGCCGCGCGTCGCACCGGCGGTGACCTTCGACCGCAAGGAGCTCCAGTCCATCCTCAACGTCTATGGCCGCAAGGTCGCCGAGGGCGAGTGGCGCGACTACGCCATGGACTTCCTACGCGACCGGGCCCTGTTCTCGATCTACAAGCGCGCCTCCGAGCGGCCCTTCTATGTGGTCGAGAAGAACCCCAGGCTGCGCAACAGGCAGGGCCAGTACATGGTCACCGGCCAGGACGGCCGGGTCCTCAAGCGTGGCCACGAGCTCATCAACGTCCTCCGCGTGCTCGAGCTCGCCGTCGTCAAGTGATCCATCTCCGACCGGCCACCCTGGCCGATGTCCCGGCGATGAGCGCCACGCTGATCGCCTCGATCACCGAGCTCTGCGCCGCCGACCACCACAACGATCCGGCAGCGATCGCACGCTGGACCGCCAACAAGACACCCGACGGCGTCATCAAGATGCTCGAGGCCCCCGGCACCCAGCTGCTCGTTGCCGAGCGGAACGGCGAGATCGCCGCAGTTGGCTGCGTCATGGGTAGCAGCGAGATCGGCCTCAACTACGTCCACCCCGCCTACCGCTTTGAGGGCGTCAGCCGCGCCCTGCTTGCTGCCATGGAGGAGTTGATGCGCGCCGCCGGCACCACCGAAGGCCGCCTCAAGGCGACCACCACCGCGCACCGCTTCTATCTCGATGCCGGCTGGATCGACTCCGGCCCGCTCGACACCGGCCGCTGGATCGATGCCTGGCCGATGACCAAGCGGCTCTAGGCAGTTCGCGTCCAGGCGATCCACACACTCCCGCGTGGGTGGGCAGCCGCCTACAGCGCCAGCTGCATGTAGGTCACGCCGATCCAGCGATCGAACTTGAAGCCGGTCGCTTCCTGCGTGCCCACATGCTTGAAGCCTGCCTTCTTATGTAGCCGGATCGAATTCGCCCGTTCCGCCGTGATCACCGCGATCATCTGCTTGAAGCCGAAGGCGCGGCTTTCATCGATGAGGCGGTCGAGCAGCCGCCCGCCCAGCCCCTGCCCCACCACGTCCTGCCTCAGGTAGATCGAGTTCTCGCAGGTGAAGCGATAGGCGATGCGCGTGCGGTAATAGGAGGCGTAGGCATAGCCCACCACTTCTCCGTCGCGCTCCGCCACGATGATCGGATGCCCCAGGTCCAGCATGCCGCCGAAGCGCCGCGCCATTTCCGCCTCGCCCGGCGGGTCGTATTCGAAGGTGATCACCGTGTCGGTGACATAGGGGCGATAGATCGCGGTGATCGCCGGCACATCGCGCCATTCGAAGCGGCGGAAGCTGATGTCGTTCATCTGGGGTCCGGAAACGAAGAAGGCCGCGATCTTGATAGATCGCGGCCTCCGATGTCGTCCAATCAGACTTGCTGATCGCAGAGATTACTCGCGGTTGCCGAACAGGCGCAGCAGCATCATGAACAGGTTGATGAAGTCGAGATAGAGCGACAGCGCACCCATGATGGCGCCCTTCTGCAGCACCTCGGCACCCAGCCCGACGTCGTAGCTTTCCTTGATCTTCTGCGTGTCGTAGGCGGTCAGGCCCACGAAGATCAGCACGCCGATCGCCGAGATCGCGAAATCGAGCGCCGACGAGGCGAGGAAGATGTTCACGAGGCTGGCGATGATCAGGCCGATCAGGCCCATGATCAGGAAGTTGCCGATGCCGGTCAGGTCGCGCTTGGTGGTATAGCCGTACAGGCTCATCGCACCGAAGGTCGCGGCGGTGATGAAGAACACCTTGGCGATCGAAGCGTCGGTATAGACGGCAAAGATCGACGAGAGGCTCAGGCCCATCACGGCGGCGAAGGCCCAGAACAACAGCTGCGCGGTCCCCGCGCTGAGCTTGTTGATGCCGAAGCTCAGCACCAGCACGAAGGCCAGCGGCGCCAGCATGACCACCCAGGCGAGCGGGCTGCCGTAGAGCAGGTTGAAGTTGGCCTCGCTGGCCATCGCCCACTGGTTGGTGAAGTAGGCGACCAGGCCCGTGACCACGAGGCCCAGGCCCATGTAGTTGTAGACCTTCAGCATATAGCTGCGCAGGCCCTCATCGATGGCCGCGGCGGTTCCGGCCCGCTGAGCGGCGATAGTCGGACGGTCGAATTCAGCCATGACGAAATAATCCCTTTCCTGGCGACTGGGCGGGGCGCTCCTCTCGCGCCCGTCAGCGCTTCAATATGAGCGTAGCCCTCAGTGAATACAAGTACGCGGGCCCCACCTCACCGAACCGTAATGTCGCAGTCCGGCAAGCGTTTATGTCGGGGCGGTGAAGCAATCCCTTCGCTCGGGACACCACACTTGCCCCACTGCATTGTCGCCGGTACGGTCCATGAGCACCTGGTGCCGAATCAGGTGCTGAAGGTAGCGGCAAAGGGAGGGTCGAATGCCCAGGCTCTTTACCGGAATCGAGGTCCCGCGCGAAGTCGGCCTCGCTCTCTCCTTGAAGCGGGGCGGCCTGTTCGGCGCCCGCTGGATCGACCCCGAGAATTATCACATCACCCTGCGCTTCATCGGCGATGTCGACTACCACGTCGCCAACGAGGTGACCGACATGCTCGACCGGTTGATCGACAGCGAGGGCTTCACCGTCCGGCTCGACCATCTCGGCTCGTTCGGCGGCAACACGCCGCGCGCCCTGTTCGCCGGCTGCACCGCCAATGTCGCGCTGCTGCGGCTGCAGGCCGCGCAGGAGCGGGTATTGCAGCGCTGCGGCCTGCCCCCCGAAAGCCGCAGGTTCGTTCCGCATGTGGCGCTCGCCCGCCTGCGCGGCGTTTCGGCGGAGGAGGTGGCGCAGTTCATTGCCGGCGCCGGTCGCTTCACCCCGCTGGAGTTCAAGGTCCAGCGCTTCGTGCTGTTCTCGTCCAAGGATTCGGTCGGCGGCGGCCCCTATCTCGTCGAGCAGGCCTATCCGCTGGCCGCTTGAGCCGTCTTAACCCTTCTTTTACCGTCGCGGCCCAAACAGAAATCCCGGTAATCCGGGGTGTCAAATTGCCGACAAGATTGCCGGTAAGGTCGCGCATGATCAAAATGCGCAGCCGCTTTGAGACCTTGGTAACCATACCATGGCACCTTCCAGAGTGCTGTTCGCGCAACTTTCGGACAAGGATGTTCGGGCGATGACATCATCTCGTTTGGTGCTGGCTGGTGCGATTGCGGCCAGCCTTTCTGCTGCCTTGGCAGCTCCGGTTTCGGCTCAGGAAATCAAGCAGCTGGGAACCTTCGGTACCACCAAGGCGTGGACCGCCTGGACCGGCGCCGATGCCAATGGCGCCATGTGCTACGTGTCGGCCCAACCCGAGGATTGGGGCCCCAAGGAAGTGGGCGGCTCTCCGGTGCGGCGCAGCCCCATCCATTTCCTCATCATCAATCGCAAGGGTCTGGGCACCTCCAACGAGGTGCAGACCCAGGTCGGCTACGCCTTCGGCACCGGCAACGTCACCGCCAGCATCGATGGCAAGGACTTCCCCATGGTCACCGAGGGCGAGGCCGCCTGGCTCGCCGTCGAGGCCGACGAGCCGGCCTTTGTCGCTGCGCTCAAGGCTGGTTCCAAGCTGGTCGTCTCCGGCACTTCTGCTCGCGGCAACCGCATGACCGACAACTACAACCTGTCGGGTGTCACTGCCGCTCTCGACGAAATCGCCAAAGCCTGCGCTTGATGTGGCGACCCGGCGTCACCGCGTCGGGTCTGAAAGACAAGAACTTGATGCCCAGCCGCGCGCTCCTTATCGCCGTCATTATCGCCATCGCCGCCTCGGTCGCGCCGGCCTTCGCACAGTCGGTGAAGCTGCTTGGCGAGTTCCGCGACTGGGCCGCCTACACGGCGACGGAATCCACCGGCCCGGTCTGCTTCGCGCTGTCGAAACCCACTGACGTCTCGCCCAGCCCCGATGGCTATACCGGCGGCTGGCTCTACATCACCAACCGCCCCTCCGAAGGCGTCCGCAACGAGCTCAACCTCGTCGCTGGCTATACCTTCGCGCCCGATACCCCGGCGACGGCCGATGTCGGCGGCGCGACCTTCGAACTCTTCACCGACAAGGATGCCGCCTGGCTGCTCGACCCGACCCAGGCTGAGAACCTTGCCAGCGCCCTGCGCGCCGGCTCGACCGTCACCGTCGAAGGCACCTCCGACCAGGGCATCCGCGTCACCCAGAGCTTCTCGCTCTCCGGCGCCACCGCCGCCAGCCGCGCTATCGAGACCTGCACCGGCTGATCACTTCGGCCCGGCGCACGCTATGCCGCCGTCCCACTCCGGCTGTCATCCCTGCGAAAGCAGGGATCCATCTCACCACCAGCTCGGGCTGCGCGCTGGACCCCTGCCTTCGCAGGGGTGACACCCTGTGGACGACAAACCGTCGGACATCCCCCACCATTCGCATTCCTGCCTCCCGCCCCCGTGTTTTGCGCCGGGGCAGTGACTATGTTACAGCGCGCGCCCTATAATACCGCGCCTGCTGAGAGAGCACCCGCACCGTGAGCTTCGCCCTCGACCTCGATCACATCGCCCATCCCGACCGCCCGCAGTCCGGGCGGCAGTCGCTTGTCGGCCTGATGAAGCCGCAGCTGCGCGAGACGCTGATGGGCATAGGGCTCGACGAGCGCGAGGCCAGGATGCGCGCTTCGCAGCTGTGGAACTGGATCTACCACCACGGCGTCACCGATTTCGAGCGGATGACCAATATCCAGAAGGGCTTTCGGCAGAAGCTGGCTGACACCTTCCTACTCGACCGCCCCGAGATCGTCACCGAGCAGGTCTCGGTGGATGGCACGCGCAAGTGGCTGTTCCGCTTCCGCGACCCCAAGAACCCACGCCTGCCGCCTGTCGATGTCGAGACGGTCTACATCCCCGAGGAAGACCGCGGAACACTATGTGTCTCGTCCCAGGTCGGGTGCTCGCTCACCTGCTCGTTCTGCCACACCGGCACGCAGAAGCTGGTACGCAACCTCACCGCAGGAGAGATCCTCGGTCAGGTGCTGATGGCGCGCGAGCGGCTGGGCGACTTCCCCGGCGGTGTCCGTCCCACCGATGGCCTTGTGCCCGCCCCCCGCGGCTCGGGTGGTTCGGAAGGCGACAGCCGCGCCATCACCAATGTGGTGATGATGGGCATGGGCGAGCCGCTCTACAATTACGACAACGTCAAGCAGGCCCTGCTGATCGCCTCCGCCGACGACGGCATTTCGCTGAGCAAGCGCCGCATCACGCTGTCGACCTCCGGCGTCGTTCCCTTCATCGAGCCGACCGGCCGCGAGATCGGCGTCATGCTCGCCATTTCGCTCCACGCCGTCCGTGACGAGCTGCGCGACATGCTGGTGCCGATCAACAAGAAATATCCGCTGAAAGAGCTGATCGAGGCCTGCCGCAACTATCCCGGCCTGAGCAACGCCAAGCGCATCACCTTCGAATACGTGATGCTGCGCGACATCAACGATTCCGATGCCGACGCGCGGGAGCTGGTGCGGCTGCTGCAGGGCATTCCGGCCAAGATCAACCTGATCCCGTTCAACCCCTGGCCGGGCACCAACTACGAATGCTCGACCTCGTCGCGCATCGAGCAGTTCGCCGACATCGTCAACCGGGCCGGCTATGCCTCGCCGGTCCGCACCCCCCGCGGCCGCGATATCTTCGCCGCCTGCGGGCAGCTCAAGAGCGCCACCGAGCGCCTGAGCAAGAAGGACCGCGACGCGCTCACGGCGTAGTAGCAGCCGATTTCGGTCGCCGCACCATGACGATGCCGCCCAGCACCGACAGCGCGGCGCTGACCCAGAAGATCGACCAGTAGCCGAAAGCGTTGGCCCATAGCCCCGTGCCGAGCCCGGAGATCAGCGCCGCCGCGCTCATGGTGTTGCCGTAGAGCGCCGAGGCCACCCCCGCCCTTCCCGGCAGCATCTGCTGCAATTTCGCCATGCCCACGATGCTGACGATGCCGATCGCCCCGGCGCGCAGCAGCTGGCCGGCATAGAACGCACCGAGCGACGGCACCATGACCAGCAGGACGTGATAGGCCGCGAACATGCCGAAGCCGGCGATCAGCAGCGCCCGGCTGTGGGTCAGTTCCGGACGCACCACGAAGGCGCCCATGATCACGACTTCGACGGCGGCGCAGAGGCTGAACATCAGGCCGACATCGACCCCGCTGCCCAGTTCGGTGGCAACGATGATGGTCATCGCATTGCCGCCCATGAACATGGCGGTATGGAATGCCGTGAGCGCGAAAGCCCCGGGTGCCGCGGCGCGGATCACGTCCCAGGTCAGCCGGGCCTGCGCCGGCGGCTCCTTCTGCGGCCGGACGCGCGCGCCGATGACCACGAAGAACCCGATCAGCGCCATGACCGCCGCCCCGATATAGACGCCCTCGAAACCGAGCGATGCCACCAGCACGGCGCCGATCGCCGGGCCGATGGCCCAGCCGAGCGAGGAGGTCATGCGCAGGCTCGCCATGCCGCGCTCCGGCGCATCGCCGCCTGCGAGGTCGAGATAGCCCTTGGCGATGGCGAACAGCAGCGCGAACGAGGCACTGCTCAGCCCCAGCAGCACCAGCGCAATCAGCAGCAGCGCCCAGGTCTCGGCCACCACGGCACAGAGGCCAAAGCCGATCACCTTGGCGGCCAGCGACAGGTAGAGCGGCCAGAGTTTCGGCCGCCTGTCGTGCATGTGGCCGAACCAGGTGGTCACGGCGATGCCCGATGCGGCGCCGAGCGTCAGGAACAGGCCCAGCTCCAGCGGCGACATGCCGATCTTTTCCACTGCCAGCAGCGTCATGTAGCTGCCCGCCACCGCCTCGGCGAGGATCGTCAGCAGGATCGCGAGCACGGCCGGCGAAAAGGACGGCACGCGCAACAGCGCGAGGCTGGAACTGAACGACACGATTGACGATCCTGAGAGAAGCCCCGCGTTGGACGCGGAGAGGTGGGAGCACTACATCTATCGGGCGCCCTCCGGCGCCACAAGGATACCATGACGCATCTGACCACCATCGGCTTCGACGCCGACGACACGCTCTGGCACCACGAGAAATACTTCGTCGCCACCAAGGACCGCTTCGTCGAGCTGCTGGCCGACTATGCCGAACCGCTCGAGGCGGCGACCAGCCTGCACGACACCGAGATCGCCAATGTCGGCCAGTACGGCTTCGGCGTGAAAAGCTTCACCCTCTCGATGGTCGAAACCGCCATCGCCGTCACCGACGGCAAGGTGCCCGCCCCGCTGATCAGTGAGATCATCGAGCTCGGCCGTGCCATGCTGATCCACCCCGTCACCCCCTTCCCCGGCGTGCGCGAGACGCTCGCGGCGCTCACCGGCTCGCACAAGCTGCTCGTCGTCACCCGCGGCGACCTGTTCGACCAGGAGCGCAAGCTCGCCGCTTCCGGCCTGCTGCCCTATTTCCAGGAGATCGAGATCGTCTCGGACAAGACCCAGCCGGTCTACGAGCGCATCTTTACCCGCCATGGCGACGGCCCCGGCCGCGCCATGATGATCGGCAACTCCATGCGTGCCGATGTGGTCCCGGCGCTCGCCGCCGGCGCCTGGGGCATTCATGTGCCCTCCGAATATGTCTGGTCGATGGACCTCGATGAGGAGCCGGCCGGGGCCGCCCGCTTCCGCCGCCTGCCCGAAATCTCCGCCGTCCTGCCCCTGATCGAGGAGATCGGCTGATGACCATTCATCTGAAGCGCATGCAGCCCGGCGACGAGCTCGACTTCGGCGATATCGCCCCGGCAGTATTCGATGAACCGATCCATCCCGAGCGACTCGAAGCCTACCTGAGCGAGCCCGGCCACCTGATGATCCTCGCCTTCGACGGCGAAACCATCGTCGGCCAGTGCGCCGCCGTCATCCACCGCCACCCGGACAAGGCGACCGAGCTCTATGTCGACGAGGTCGGCACCGCCTCCACCCACCTGCGCCAGGGCATCGCTACCCGCATGGTCGAGGCCATGTTCGACTGGGCCCGCGAACTCGGCTGCCGCGAAGCCTGGCTCGGTACCGAGCTCGACAATCTCGAGGCCAACGGCCTGTACAGCAAGATCGGCGGCAAATCCGACCACATGCACTACTACGAGTTCGATCTTTAGGAAGGCGCGATCTCTCCTGATCCTCCCCCGCGGGGCGGGGGAGGGGGACCAGCGAAGCTGGTGGAGGGGCGGCCACGCCTACCGGTGCAGCTAGTGCCCAGCTGTCGCCGGCTCCACACCTGCTTTGTCGTGCGTCGCAAACCGCTGCACCATGGTCGCGCTCGCCTCGTTGAGCCCGATCACCTCGACGGCCATGCCATGCCGCCGTGCCTTCAGCACCACCTTGTCGAGCGCCGCCACGGCCGAGATGTCCCAGAAATGCGCCTCGTGCACATCGATCACCAGCCGCTCCAGGGGCTCGGTCAGGTCGATCGCCTCGGTAAATGCCCCCGCCGAGGCAAAGAACACCTGCCCCGCCACGCGATAGGTCCGCGCCTTGCCGTCGGCGCTGAGCTCCGAGCTCATGCTGCTCAGCCGCGACACCTTGCCGGCAAAGAACACGCCCGACAGCAGCACGCCGGCCAGCACGCCAAGCGACAGATCGTGTGTCACCACGACCGTGACCACCGTCACCAGCATCACGATCGAAGACGGCACCGGATTGATCCTGAGCTCGACGATCGAGCGCCACTTGAACGTGTTGACCGACACCATGATCATCACCGCCGTCAGCGCTGCGACCGGCACGATGGCGAGCAGATCCTGCAGCAGCACCAGCAAGACGAGCAGGAACAGCCCCGCCACCATCGTCGACAGCCGCCCGCGTGCACCCGAGCTCACGTTGATCACGGACTGCCCGATCATGGCGCAGCCGCCCATGCCGCCGAACAGGCCCGAGGCAATGTTGGCGATGCCCTGCCCCGCCGTTTCACGATGCTTGTTCGAACCGGTATCGGTCATGTCGTCGACGATCTGGGCCGTCAGCAGCGATTCGAGCAGGCCCACCGCCGCGAGCGTCAACGCGATCGGGGCAATGATCTGCAGCGTCTCTAGCGTGAGCGGCACCTGCGGCAGCGCAAAGCTCGGCAGCGCGCTCGGCAGTTCGCCCAGGTCCGAGACCGTCCGGATATCGAGCCCGAACACCACCGCTACCACGGTGACCACCACGATCGCCACCAGCGGCGACGGCACCGCTCGGGTCACCCGCGGGAACAGGTAGATCACCGCCAGCCCCAGCGCGATCAGCCCGTACGTCGCCGGCGTCACCCCGATCAGCTGCGGCAGCTGCGCGAGAAAGATCAGGATCGCCAGCGCGTTGACGAAGCCGGTCATTACAGATTGCGAAACGAAACGCATCAGCCGCGCCAGCTTGAGCCAGCTGGCAACGATCTGGAACACGCCCATCAGGATCGTCGCCGCGAACAGGTACTGCACGCCATGGTCGCGCACGAGGCCGGTCATCAGCACTGCCGTCGCCGCGGTGGCTGCCGAGATCATCGCCGGCCGTCCGCCGACAAAAGCGATGACGGTGGCAATCACCACCGAGGCATAGAGCCCGATCTTGGGGTCGACCCCTGCAATGACGGAAAAGCCGATGGCTTCGGGAATGAGCGCCAGGGCGACGACGAGGCCGGACAGGAAATCGGCACGAACATTGCCGAACCAGGTCCGGCGGAGCGAGGTCAGGGAGAACATCGATGTCAGATTTTTCAACTGCGCAGGCGCGGCAATGCCGTCGAAAAGGTCTGCGCGGTTATCCGGCGGATCGGCGGCCGGAAGAGCCACCCGGGATTGCACCGGGTCCGTGATGAATGCCGAACCTATTGCCGCAGGTTGCGGTACCGCGCAAGTGCACCTTTGGAGAACTGATGCAGCGATTGCCCGTCCCCTCGCCCCTCAGGGGAGAGGGTAGCGCAGCTTCGAGCGCAGCGAGTTAGCGTAGCTAGGGTGAGGGGTGCAGTCTCTCGGCTACCCCTTATTCTTCCCCGCGCAGCCACTCGAGCTTGTGCCGGCCCTGCCCGGCATCCCCGAGCAGTTGCGCCAGCGCCGGCAGCAGCACGCGCAGCTCGCCCTCGAGCGTGAACGGCGGATTGACGAGGATCAGCCCCGAGCCGTGCAGCCGCGGCGGGTTCTCCGCCGGCCGGATCGAGATTTCGGCCCGTAGCATCTTGGGAATGCCGGTGTCGCGCAGCGCCGAGATGAAATCGTGCACCGCGCGCGTATCCTTGAGCGGGTACCACAGCGCATAGAGCCCGCCGGCGAACTTCTTGTGCGCCTTCATCAGCCCATCGACCATGCGGTCGAACTCGCCCTTTTCCTCGAAGGGCGGATCGACCAGCACCAGCCCGCGCTTCTCTTTGGGCGGCACATGCGCGTTGAGCGCCAGCCAGCCATCGAGATGGATCACCCGCACCTGGATGTCGCCCTCGAACAGCTTGCCGAGCCGATCAGCGTAGTCGACATGCAACTCGAGCGCCGACAGCCGGTCCTGCGGCCGGAACAGTTTTCTGACCAGCAGCGGCGAGCCGGGGTAGATGCCGACCCCGCCCTCGGGGTTCAGCTCGCGGATCACGTCGAGATAGGGCGCGACCAGCGGCTGCGCCTTCTGTGGCAGCTCGGTCTTCATCAGCCGCCCGATCCCATCCACCCATTCCGGCGAGCGTTTGGCGATCTCGCCGGTGAGGTCGTAGCGCCCGATGCCCGCATGGGTATCGATTACCCGGAACGCGGCATCCTTCTTCTTGAGGTATTCGACCAGCCGGGTCAGCACGATGTGCTTCATCACATCGGCAAAATTCCCGGCATGGAAGGCGTGCGAGTAGTTCATGGGGCCACTCCTCTTCGCGGACACCGCCCCACCCACGGTGTCATCCCCGCGCAAGCGGGGATCCCCGTTTGACCATCGGGGCCCACGAACAGGGATTCCCGCTTGCGCGGGAATGACCCGGTGATGGTGGCAGGTACGAAGCGCATCAGTGCCTCGCCTGCGCCGTGAGAATAGTCGCTGCGAACGCCGTGAAGATTGCCGCAAAACTCCAGTTCAGCGCCCGCTCCACCCATTTGCTGCGCTTGAATGCAGCGGCAACCCATTCGGCTGCAAACACGATCAGCACGCCGAGCGGGATCGACAGCACCACGAACTGCGCGCCCAGAAACAGCAGCTTGCCCGCTGCGGCCGGATCATGCGCATCGACGAACTGGGGCAGGAAGGTCACGAAGAACAGCACCACCTTGGGGTTGAGCAGGTTGATGCCCACCCCGGTCACGTAGCTCTGCCACAGCGTCGGCGACTTCTTTCCCGCTTCCGCGAGCCGCAGGCCGCCGCCCGCGGTGACCGCCTGCCAGGCCAGCCAGATCAGGTACAAGGCGCCCGCGATCTTCAGCGCCATGAACAGCGGCGGCGCCGCGAGGATCAGCACCGAGATGCCGAACGCCACCAGGGTGGTATGCACCATGATCCCCGTCATCGCGCCGAACATCGCCGCCAGCCCATGCGCCCGGCCGTAGTTGATCGCCCGGCTCATCTGCAGCGCCATGTCCGGACCAGGAGTGATCATCAGGACGAAGGTGGCGACGGCAAAGGCCAGCATGACCGGCAGATCGGGAATAAAGGCTGGCATGGCGCACCTGTGGGTTTGGCCCGTGTGTGACACGCTCTGCCCGCGCTTGCCAGCCCCGCCTGCAGCGGACGAGTATGGCGCCATGACCGACTTCGCCATCATACCCATCGATCAGCCCGACCTGTCGCGCGTCGCCGTCCTCGCCCACCGCATCTGGCCCGAAGCCTTTGCCGGCATCCTGCCCGCCGACCGCATCCCTGGCATGCTGGCCGAGATCTACGCCCTCGATACGCTCGCCGCCGATATCACCGAGCGCGGTCACTGCTACTGGATTGCCAGCATCGACGGCCGCGATGTCGGCTTCGCTTCCGCCTACCGCGCCGATGGCCGCGTCTGGATCAAGAAGCTCTATCTTCTCGCCGAGACCCGCGGGCTCGGCCTTGGCAAGGCGCTGATCGCCACGGCTCGCGCGCATTTCGGCCCCGACCTGCCAGTGGCGCTCTATGTGAATGACGGCAACGCCGCCGCCATCGCTTTCTATCGCTCGCAGGGCTTCGAGGTCGAAAAGCACGTGCCGGTGCAGATGGGCCCGTATCAGTTCACCGACTACGTGATGCTGAAGCCCGCTTGAAGCGCAAGGTTGCGCTTGCGAGGCCGCTTGAATAGGGTGCGCGCCGATTTCCGGGCCTCTCCGGCCCCATTGGCGCGCCTCCGTTCGCGCCGTCCCTCGGAAGCGATGCAATGAGCAAAGACATCAAGAAAATCGTCCTCTCCTATTCTGGCGGCCTCGACACTTCGATCATGCTGAAATGGCTGCAGGAGCACTACCAGGCTGAGATCGTTACCTTCACGGCTGACCTCGGCCAGGGCGAGGAGCTGGAGCCGGCCCGCAAGAAGGCAGAGATGTTCGGCATCAAGGACATCCGCATCGTCGATGTGCGCGAGGAGTTCGTGCGCGATTTCGTCTTCCCGATGTTCCGCGCCAACGCGCTCTATGAGGGCCAGTATCTGCTCGGTACCTCGATCGCCCGCCCGGTGATCGCCCGCCACCTCGTCGAGATCGCCGAGGAAACCGGCGCCGATGCGATTGCCCATGGCGCCACCGGCAAGGGCAACGACCAGGTTCGCTTCGAGCTCACCGCCAACGCCCTGTCGCCCGGCCTCAAGGTCATCGCCCCCTGGCGCGAATGGGACCTGCGCAGCCGCACGGCGCTGCTCGCCTACGCCGAGAAGAACCAGATCCCGATTGCCAAGGACAAGCGCGGCGAAGCTCCCTTCTCGGTCGACGCCAACCTGCTGCATACCTCGTCCGAGGGCATGGTGCTCGAGGACCCGGCTATCCCGGCCCCCGACTATGTCGCCCAGCGGACGGTCGACCCCGAGGACGCGCCCAACGAGCCCGAAATCATCACCATTGGCTTTGAGAAGGGCGATCCGGTCTCGGTCAATGGCGTGAAGCTCTCGCCGGCTGCGCTGCTCACCAAGCTCAACGAGCTCGGCGGCAAGCACGGCATCGGCCGGCTCGACCTGGTCGAGAACCGCTTCGTCGGCATGAAGTCGCGCGGCCTCTACGAGACCCCGGGCGGCACTATCCTGCTGGTCGCGCATCGCGGCATCGAGTCGATTACCCTCGATCGCGGCGAGGCCCATCTCAAGGATGAGCTGATGCCGAAATATGCCGAGCTCATCTACAACGGCTTCTGGTACTCGCCCGAGCGCGAAATGCTGCAGGCGCTGATCGACAAGAGCCAGCAATTCGTCGCCGGTGAAGTGACGGTGAAGCTCTACAAGGGTTCGGCCAGCGTCATCGCCAGGCAGTCGCCCTATTCGCTTTACAACATGGACCTCGTGACCTTCGAGGAAGGCGCCGTGGCCTATGATCACCACGATGCCGAGGGCTTCATCCGGTTGAACGGCCTCAGGCTCAAGACCTACGCCGCCCGCCGCATCCAGACGTCCGGCAAGTAGGCACAGACGTTCCTCCGACCCACGGGGGTGTTCACTTTGGACGCAATTGGCCACCGGGTCATCCCCGCGAAAGCGGGGATCTCCGTTTGGTTGCGCGCTCCGGTAAACAGAGGTTCCAGCTTTCGCGGGAATGACTCCGCGCGAAAATGGTCTCTCCGCTGACCGGTCCCAACCTGCTCCAGTAAAGCGAAGCCCTTGCACTTAAAGCGTTCTTAACCCCCCACAGCTAGCGTCGCGGGCTGATTTTGAGGTTATTTGGGGGCCTGACCAGAAGTGACGGCGCTTCCGATCGATCCGGTGCAGAAGGCCGCCGACGCATTGCTCCTCGATGCGGCGCTGCAATCCATTCCATACGGCTTCTGCGTCTGGTCGCCGCAATTCAAGCTGGTGCTGTTCAACCAGCACTATCTCGACATTTACGGCTTTCCCCGCAGGCGCGTCCGCCGGGGCATGACGCTCGAGGCCATCGTCCGCCTGTCCTCCGAGCTGGGCAATCACCCCGACCAGTCGCCCGACGAGTTCCTCTCCACCTACAAGCTCGAGTTGCTCGCCAATCGCGGCGGCGCCCGCGCCAAGGTGCGCGAGCGGCTCGCGGCCGGGCGCTGGGTCGAGACCGCTCACGTCTATTCGCCCGGCCTCGGCTGGGTCGTCACCCATGAGGACGTGACCGAGGAAATCGAGACCTCCGAGATCGTCCAGAAGCGCCGCCTCGAGCTCGAGCACCAGAACCTGCGCCTCGACGCGGCGGTCAACAATATCAGCCAGGGCCTGTGCATGTACGATGCCAGGGGCCGGCTGGTGATCTGCAACCAGCCCTACCAGCGCATCTACAACCTGCCCGAGCGCCTGCTTGCCGCCGGCACCTCGCTCGACGACATTCTCGGCCACCTGTTCGACGAGGGCATGCAGGCCGGCACCGACCGCGATGCCTATATCCGCTGGCGCCGCGAGATGATCGAGCGCGGCGAGTACGGCAAGAACATCCACGAGCTCAACGGCCGCACCATCATGATGCAGCACCATCCGATGAAGGATGGCGGCTGGGTCACTACCCATGAGGACATCACCGAGCAGCGCCAGCAGGAAGAGCGTATCCGCCACCTCGCCCGCCACGATGCACTCACCCAGCTGCCCAACCGCGTGCAGTTCCTCGAGGAAATGGAAGCGGCGGAGCCGGGCCTGCTGCGCGGTGAGCGCATCGCCGTGCTCTGCATCGACCTCGACCACTTCAAGTCCGTCAACGATACCCTCGGCCACTCGCTGGGCGACAAGCTGCTACAGCAGGTCTCGGCCCGCCTGTGGGGCGCGACCCGCGAAAACGACGTGCTGGCGCGCCTCGGCGGCGACGAGTTCGCCCTGCTGCTGCGCGACATCCAGGCGCCCTCCGAGGCCGCCGCCATCGCCGACCGCATCGTCAAGGCGACCTCCAACCCCTTCACTATCGACGGCCACCAGCTGGTCATCGGCACCTCGGTCGGCATCGCCATGGCGCCGCAGGACGGCATGACAGCCGAGACCCTGATGAAGAATGCCGACCTCGCGCTCTACAAGGCCAAGAACGAGGGCCGCTCGACCTACCACTTCTTCGAGAGCGGCATGGATGCCGCCATCCAGAAGCGCCGCGCCATCGAGGCCGGCCTGCGCCTGGCGCTGGCCCGTGGCGAACTCCGCCTCGTCTACCAGCCGCTGATCGGGCTCAAGGAAAACCGGGTCACCTGCTTCGAGGCCCTGCTGCGCTGGGAGAGCGCCGAGCGCGGCATGATCTCGCCCACCGAGTTCATCCCTGTCGCCGAGGAAACCGGCCTTATCGTCCAGATCGGCGAGTGGGTGCTGCGCGAAGCCTGCCGCACCGCGGTCGCCTGGCCCGCCGGCGTGCGCGTCGCGGTCAACCTCTCGGCGGTGCAGTTCAAGAACAAGCGCCTCTACGAGACCGTCGAATCCGCCCTGCGCGAAAGCGGCCTTCCGCCGACGCGGCTCGAGCTCGAGATCACCGAGTCGCTGCTGCTGTCGGACAACGAGCAGACTCTGAAAACCCTGCACAGGCTGCGCGCGCTCGGCGTCCGCATCTCGATGGACGATTTCGGCACCGGCTATTCCTCGCTCAGCTACCTGCGCAGCTTTCCCTTCGACAAGATCAAGATCGACCGCTCCTTCATGCGCGACCTGAAATCGAAGGGCGACGCCATCGCCATCATCAAGGCGGTGATCGGGCTCGGCCAGTCGCTCGGCATGTCGACCACCGCCGAGGGTATCGAGACCGAGGAGCAGCTGGAGGCCGTGCGCGCCCAGGGCTGCAGCGAGGTGCAGGGTTTCCTGTTCTCGCCGCCCGTTAGCGCCAACGCCGCGCTCCAGATGCTGGCCGAGGAAGCCCGCCCGCGGCTCAAGCGCGTTTCGTGACGACAGGGCCGGCCTCGGCACGGTTGCCCGCGCCGGCCGGACTTGCCAATCTCTGCTGATGCGTCCCCATCGCTATGCCCAGCTCTGCGCCATCGCGCGCCGCGAATGCGGCGATCCCGGTGCTGCCGAGGATGTCGTGCAGGAGGCGCTGCTCGCCGCTGTCGTCGCCGGGCGAAGCGATCTCGCCGACCCCGGTACCGGCCGCTGGCTCACTGGCGTCGTGCGCAACCAAGCGCGCATGGCAGCGCGCGGCTCGACCCGACGGCGCCATCGTGAAACCGCCTGGGCCGCGCTTGCAGCGGACGATGGCATCCCCGAACCGGCCCTTCCCATCCAGCTGATCCTCGCGGGCCTGCCCGCGGCGCTGCGTTCGGTGGTCCTCCTCGCCCTCACCGGCCACAACCGCCGCGAGATCGCCTACCTGCTGCGCCTGGAGGATGCCGCTCTGCGCCAGCGCATCTCCAGCCTCAAGGCGAGGCTGCGCGCCGCCGGCATCCACATGCCGCCCGGCATGCCCGGGCTTAACCTCGATCTCGCCTATGGCCGCATCCGCGATGCGCTGTTGCCGTTGCTGCTGCGGCAAGGCGGCACCTTGGCCTCGCACGATCCCGATGGGCATCTTTTTGTACTGCGACACCTCTCACGGCACTCACAAAAGCCGTGACGGCGGCAACCAGCTGTCGGGAACGAAACACAGGAGGTCCCCCATGAGCTTCAAGCCGCAATCCGCCAGCATCGTCTTCTATGTCAGCGACATCGCGCGCACCGAGAAATTCTACAATGAGACCCTCGGCCTCGACCTCGAGCGTATGGAGGGCGCCGAACCCTTTTGGCTGCAGGGCAATCTCGCCGGCGGCCTCGAGCTCGTCTTCTTCGAGATGCCTGCCAAGCGCGGCGACAGCCCGGCCATCGTCTTCACCATCGAGGACGGCGGCATCGATGACGTCGTTGCCGATCTCGCCGCCAGGGGCGTCACCATCGTCACTCCGGTCAGCGAAGCCCCCGGCGGCTGGAGCGCCGATTTTCTCGATCCGGACGGTTTTGGCCTCGGCCTCTACCAGTCGGGCGAGTTTCCGCGCTCGCTCAAGGGCTAGAGCGCTCACGATCGGACCGCGGCGGCGCCCCACCCACAATGTCATTCCCGCGAAGCGGGAACCCAGTTGGGGCACCAAGCATGCGGCCGCTGGATACCCGCTTTCGCGGGAATGACACCGGAGTTTATGGATCGTTTGGACCGTGAAACGCTCTAGGCTGAAGCTTTTCTCTCCCCGGTGTCGATTTCGCCGCTGACCGAACGTCATGCCGGTGAGGGTGCCTTCGGGAGCGCAATCGCGCTGGGCAAAAACCGGAGGGCGCCCTCACCCCTCGCAACCCTGCCATTCGGGGAATTGTCTTGAGAATGTGACCCTTGTCCTATATGGGGCGCGGCTACCTTCCCGGAAAACCGATCGGCCGCCCCCTCATGTCCTTGCGGAACATCGCAATCATTGCCCACGTCGACCATGGCAAGACCACGCTCATCGACGTCCTGCTGAAGCAGTCCGGCTCCTTCCGCGAGAACCAGCGCGTCGAAGAGCGGGCGATGGATTCGAACGACCTTGAGCGCGAGCGCGGCATCACCATCCTGGCCAAGGTGACCTCGCTGGTCTGGAAGGACACGCGCATCAACATCGTCGATACGCCCGGCCACGCCGATTTCGGCGGCGAAGTCGAGCGCATCCTCTCCATGGTGGATGGCGTCGTGATCCTCGTCGACGCCTCCGAAGGCCCGATGCCGCAGACCAAGTTCGTGCTCGGCAAGGCGCTGGCCCAGGGCCTCCGCCCGATCGTCGCGATCAACAAGATCGACCGTCCCGACGAGCGCCACCTCGAAGTGCTCGAGGAAATCTTCGACCTCTTCATCGCCCTCGACGCAACTCCCGAGCAGCTCGATTTCCCGGTGCTCTACGGCTCTGGCCGCAATGGCTGGATGGCCGAGACGCCGGACGGCAAGCGCGAGGACATGGCTCCGCTGCTCGACAAGGTGGTCGAATACGTCCCCACCCCCAAGGTGGAAGAAGGCCCGTTCCGCATGCTGGTCACCACCATCGAGCGCAACCCCTTCCTCGGCCGCGTGCTGACCGGCCGCATCACCTCCGGCACCGTCAAGGCCGGTGACCCCGTCCACTCGCTCAGCCGCGATGGCAAGGAAATCGAAAAGGGCCGCGTGTCGAAGGTCCTCGCTTTCCGCGGCCTCGAGCGCACCCCGATCGACCTGGGCGAAGCCGGCGACATCGTCGCCATTGCCGGTCTCGAGGAGACCACCGTCGCCCATACCATCACCATCCCGCAGGTGAACGAGCCGCTCGCCACCAAGCCGATCGATCCCCCGACCCTGTCCGTCACCTTCCGCATCAATGACGGCCCGCTGGCCGGCCGCGAGGGCGACAAGGTGCAGTCCCGCGTCATCCGCGAGCGCCTGCTGCGCGAGGCCGAGGGCAATGTCGCCATCCGCGTCACCGAGGGCGACGACAACGACAGCTTCGACGTCGCCGGCCGCGGCGAACTCCAGCTCGCCGTGCTGATCGAGAACATGCGCCGCGAGGGCTTCGAGCTCACCATCGGCCGCCCCAAGGTCGTGCTGCGCGAGGAGAACGGCGTCAAGCTCGAGCCGATCGAGGAAGTCATCATCGACGTCGATGACGAGCACTCGGGCGTCGTCGTGCAGAAGCTCACCGAGCGCAAGGGCGACCTCGTCGACATGCGCCCCTCCGGCGTCGGCCGCACGCGCCTCCGCTTCTACGTGCCCACCCGCTCGCTGATCGGCTACCAGCCCGAACTGCTCTCGGACACCCGCGGCACCGCCATCTTCAACCGCCTGTTCCACGAGTACCAGCCCTACAAGGGCGCCCTCCCGGGCCGCCGCACTGGCGTCTTGATCTCCAATGGCACCGGCCAGTCGGTGGCCTACGCCATGTGGAACCTCGAGGACCGCGGCCCGATGATGATCGACCCCGGCGTCGACATCTACGAGGGCATGATCATCGGCGAGCACACCCGCGAGAACGATCTCGAAGTGAATGCGCTGAAGGGCAAGCAGCTGACCAACATCCGCACCACGAGCAAGGACGAGGCGGTCCGCCTGACCCCGCCCAAGAAGCTCACCCTCGAGCAGTCGCTCGGCTACATCGCCGACGACGAGTATGTGGAAGTCACGCCCAAGTCGATCCGCCTGCGCAAGATCGCCCTCGATCCCAACGAGCGCAAGAAGATGATGCGCGCCGCCAAAGCGAGCTGAGGCACATAGCCGCTTCAGGTTCCGGTGATCCCCGCGAAAGCGGGGATCTTCGCTTGGGCCTTCCCCACCGTCGTCATCCCCGGGCTTGACCCGGGGATCCATGCGACCTCTCCTACGGCACCGCCCGGAGCACCCATGGCCACCTGGATCATCGAGACCATCAATTCCCTCGGCTATGTCGGCATCTTCCTGCTGATGCTGCTCGAGAGCGTGTTCCCGCCGATCCCCTCCGAGCTGATCATTCCCTTCGCCGGTTATTCCGCCGCCACTGGCCAGCTCAACCTCTGGCTCGTGCTGATCACCGCGACGGCCGGCGCCGTGGTCGGCATGCTGCCCTGGTACATTGCCGGACGCCTGTTCGGCCTCGATCGCCTGCGCTGGCTCGCCGACCGCTACGGCCGCTGGCTCACCCTCAATGCCGAAGAGATCGACACCGCCACCCGCTGGTTCCATCGCTACGGCCCGGCCATCGTCTTCGTCGGCCGCCTGATCCCGCTGATCCGTACGCTGATCTCGGTCCCCGCCGGCCTCGCCGGCATGCCGCTCTGGCAGTTCCTGTTGTTCTCGACGCTCGGCGCGCTGATGTGGAATACCATCCTCATCGGGGCCGGCTTCCTGCTCGCCGAACATTACGAGGCGGTCGAGATTTTCCTCGACCCGGGCACTACCATCGTCCTCGGCCTCTGCGTCTTCTACTACGTCTACCGCCTGATCACCTGGCGCCCGACCGGCGCCAAGTCCTGAGCGCGCTGGGGCCCAACCCACCGCCCTGCAAGGCTAAATCGTCGCGACCGCTTGCCGCTCGGCGTGCCGCCCCCTAAATAGGGCGACGAACCCGAGGGCGCACAATGACCTTTGCCATTCTGCAGACGCTGAGCTTCATCCTGAACATCGTCTGGTGGATCTTCCTGATCATGATCATCATGAGCTGGCTGATCAGCTTCAACGTGATCAACACCCGCAACCAGTTCGTGAACTCGGTCTGGCGCGTCCTCAACCAGATCACCGAGCCGATCCTGCGTCCCATCCGCCGCATCATCCCGCCGGTGGGCGGCCTCGATTTGTCGCCGCTGATCGTCTTCGTCATCATCTTCTTCCTGCAGAACCTCCTCGCCTCCTGGGCTGTCGGCCGCCTGTTCTAGGCGTCTTTATGCCGGCCTACCGGCCCGAACCGGTTGGCGTGCTGGTCTTCCTGCGCGTCACCCCCAATGCCGGCGCCGACCGTATCGACGGCACCGTAACCCGCGACGACGGCAGCACGGTTCTGCGCATCCGGGTGACCGCGGTGCCCGACAAGGGCAAGGCCAACGCCGCCGTCATCGCGCTGCTGGCCAAGGCGCTCGGCGTTCCGAGATCTGCAATCACGCTCGTGTCCGGCGACACGGCCCGACAAAAGACCGTGCGGGTCGCCGGTGCGACCGAAGCGATCGTCGCCGCGCTCGAGGCCCTGAGCTGAGGCCGCTCCGGCCGCCCACCCCCAATATGACAACGCCATTGCACCAACTGCGGCGTTTTGGCACAAGAAACGCACGCGAACTCCGGGGGCGAGGAGGAGTGGCTCACCAAGCTGCTGCAACTATGGAGCGCCCCCCGGTGTCGTCACACCGAGGGATAATTCTATGACTCTATTGCTATGGGCGATCGTGGTCTGCGGTCTGCTCTCTATCGTCTACGGCGTCGTCACGACGCAGGGCCTCTTGAAGGCCGATGCGGGCTCGGCCCGCATGCAGGAGATTTCCGCCGCCGTGCGTGAAGGCGCCTCCGCCTATCTCCGCCGCCAGTACACCACCATCGGCATCGTCGGCGTGGTCATCTTCGTGCTCGCCTTCTTCCTGCTCGGCGCCTACGCCGCCATCGGCTTCCTCATCGGCGCAGTGCTCTCCGGCGCGGCCGGCTTCATCGGCATGAACGTCTCGGTGCGCGCCAACGTGCGCGTGGCGCAGGCGGCGACCAAATCGCTGGCCGGCGGCCTCGACCTCGCCTTCAAGTCCGGCGCCGTGACCGGCCTGCTCGTCGCCGGCCTCGGTCTCCTCGGCGTGACGCTCTACTTCATCGTGCTGACCCAGTTCCTCGGCCTCGAGCCGACCAGCCGCACCGTCATCGACTCGCTCGTCGCCCTCGGCTTCGGCGCCTCGCTGATCTCGATCTTCGCCCGTCTGGGCGGCGGCATCTTCACCAAGGGCGCCGACGTGGGCGGCGACATGGTCGGCAAGGTGGAAGCCGGCATCCCCGAGGATGATCCGCGCAACCCGGCCACCATTGCCGACAACGTGGGCGACAATGTCGGCGATTGCGCCGGCATGGCCGCCGACCTGTTCGAAACCTACGTGGTGACGGCCGTCGCCACCATGGTGCTGGCCGCCATCATCCTGCCCGATGCGTTCAAGCTCGCCGGCATGGTACTGCCGCTCGCCATCGGCGGTGCCTGCGTCATCACCTCGATCATCGGCACCTATTTCGTGAAGCTGGGTGGCGACAACAACATCATGAACGCCCTCTACAAGGGCCTCGTCGCTACCGGCGTGCTCTCGCTGATCGTGCTGCTGCCCACCCTCGCCTGGGTGTTCGGCGGGCTCGACGCGCAGCTCGGCATCGAAGGCGGCAAGCAGTTCACGCCGTGGTCGCTGTTCTGGTGCGGCATTGCTGGCCTCGTCATCACCGGGCTGATTATCGTCATCACCGAATACTACACCGGCACCAACAAGCGCCCGGTCAACTCGATCGCCGAAGCCTCGGTGACCGGCCATGGCACCAACGTCATCCAGGGCCTCGCGGTCTCGCTGGAATCGACCGCGCTGCCGGCCATCGTCATCGTCGTCGGCATCATCGTCACCTACAATCTCGCGGGCCTGTTCGGCATCGCCTTCGCCGTCACCACCATGCTGGCGCTGGCCGGCATGATCGTCGCGCTCGACGCCTTCGGCCCGGTCACCGACAATGCCGGCGGCATTGCCGAAATGGCCGGCCTCGACAAGGAAGTGCGCCACAACACCGACGCGCTCGACGCCGTCGGCAACACCACCAAGGCCGTCACCAAGGGCTATGCCATCGGTTCGGCCGGCCTCGGCGCGCTGGTGCTGTTCGCTGCCTACACCCAGGATCTGCAGTATTTCTCCGCCCAGGAAGGCGCCCCGGCGATCTTCCAGGGGCTGGGCAATCTCAGCTTCTCGCTTGCCGACCCCTATGTCGTGGTCGGCCTGCTCTACGGCGGCCTGCTGCCGTTCCTGTTCGGCGGCATGTCGATGACTGCCGTCGGCCGCGCCGCCCAATCGGTGGTGGTGGAAGTCCGCCGCCAGTTCAAGGAAAAGCCCGGCATCATGGCCGGCACCGACAAGCCCGACTACGGCCGCGCCGTGGACATGCTGACCAAGGCCGCGATCCGGGAAATGATCGTCCCCTCGCTGCTGCCGGTGCTCTCGCCCATCGTCGTCTTCGTCGCCATCTACTGGATCGCCGGCAACGCCGCCGCCTTCTCGGCGCTCGGCGCCATGCTGATGGGCGTCATCGTCACCGGCCTCTTCGTCGCCATCTCCATGACCGCCGGCGGCGGCGCCTGGGACAACGCCAAGAAGAGCTTTGAGGACGGCTTCACCGACAGCCACGGCGTCAAGCACTACAAGGGTTCGGACGCCCACAAGGCCTCCGTCACCGGCGACACCGTCGGCGACCCCTACAAGGACACCGCCGGCCCAGCCGTCAACCCGATGATCAAGATCACCAACATCGTCGCGCTACTGCTACTCGCGGTGCTGGCGCATCTCGGGGGCGGGGTGTAGCGGTTCGACCAACGCTCCAGGTTTTCTCAGGCCCAACTCCGGTTGGGCCTTTTTTTCAGCTGAGGGTCCATGCGGTTAGTTCTTGGAGGGGTAAATGGCGAGTATCTGCGGGACATTACTGAGGTGGCGGCGGCAGCAACGTCGGAGGTCCTAGCGGCGGTCGCTTACGCCGCCGACAGCACTCTGCTATTCGACTGGTGCCTCGATAACGGCATCCCCCTTAAATTCTATGGCCGCCTAGACGAGAGCGTGCCAGTGCCCGCTACCATCCTGCGACGATTTCTCGATAGGAGGTCACCTAACTTTGTCTGCAATCTGGTTGAGCTTCATCACGCGAAGGTCATCTGGTGGCGCGGCTACGGGCTTTACATTGGCTCAGCAAACCTGACCACGACGGCATGGTACAGGGGTATTGAAGCCGGCTGCTTCTTCTTGGAAGATGAGGTCGACGATGTGGTGGCGGACGGAATTCTTGCGCTGTTCGAGACTCTCGAATCAAAGGCGACCCCGCTCACTGAAGAACTCTATCGAGTGATGCTCGCTCGCGAAGCGGAGCTAACAAGGGCAGAGGTCAACGATACTGTTTTTTGGAAAAGCCCGAGCTTTAGACGTTGGCCAGGGCTGGCTCAAACCGGCAAAGCAAATGCTCGCGAGAGGAGCCGTGAAAGATTCCTCACGGAGTGGCATGCCACCCTCCAAGACCTCAGAGACATCGGCGCAAACGTTAGCCAAGCTCGCTATCGCCCTTCCTGGATTGATGAGAGTGCTCCGGTCGGTGCCCAAGCGGATCAATTTCTGCATGCACATTACTATGAGCGGACATTCGACGGTCGGCGTGCGAACTATAAGATACATTACGAGAAAAACAGGACCGACCGGGAACAAGCCGTAACTGAGGCCATGGAGTGGTGGGCGAAACTGCCGTCAGCACCCAAAACCGAAGACCATATGATACGCACTACTGCGCCATTCCTTAGGTCAGCACTTTCCGAGTCTTCGCTCTCAGGCATGGACAAAGAGAAATTCCTCGAGGTCAGCTTGGGTATTCACGCAATCGTCGACTACGCCCGGCGGGTACCCAATGCGTCGGTTAACCTTCCTGATGACGGAACTCGATACCGCATCCCTCATAAGGTCAGGGCATTGTCCTCCCGAATCTGGCTGTCGAAATCAGCCGGCGGCAAGCGAGTCACCGAGATGCTCGCGTTCGTCTTGTATGGCGGCCCTGAGGCCGCATTACCCGAGCGACTTTGGCAGGCGGTGAGCGACCCAATGTGGAAAATCCAAGGTCTTGGAATCAGCGCCCTCGGTGAGGTGGTTGGATGGGCGCTACCTGACAAGTTTCCCCCCCGGAACGGTAGGACGTCCAAAGCCCTGCGTTCCTTAGGATACGACGTCACGATCCACGTAGAATAACCCCGACGCATGGTGCCCGACCCTAAAGCGACAAAAGATCGCGCTCCCCCACCACGCACATGGCATAGAAGCTGGCCGAGGCCGGCTACCGGATCATCGCGGCCGACAAGGCCTAGCCCCCACAGCATCGACAGCGCGAGCCCGGGAGCGTTCCCGGGCTTCCTGTTTCGGCGTCAGGCCGGTCTCAGCACCATCAGGGTCACGCCACTCGCGAAGACCTGCTGCCTTGTCGGCTCGAGCTCGACGCGCGTATCGAACAGCAGCGTGCCGCCGCCCACCGTTAGCGGGTGGACGAGCCGCAGCCGCATCAGTTCGCGCACCACGGTGACGCTGCCGTAGACGACGATGCTGCCCTCGCCCGCCTTCAGTTGGGCCACGCTTTCCGCCGTGAGGTCGGAGATCACCGTCGTCTCTGGCCAGGTGCCTTCGGTGAGCGTGCGGCTCGCCACCACCTTGTGCATCTGGTCGAGCCGCTGGGCGTAGGCCCGTTGCGAGGGCTCGGCCGAGGGGTCGCGGGCGACGGCCGGCCAGTAGCCGAGGAAATCCCCGTAGGTGGCGCGTCCGAGCAGCAGCGTGTCGGCGGCATTGACCAGCGCCAGCTCGTAGTCGCGAAGATCGTCGTCAGCCCTGATCCAGTCCATGGAGTCGCCCGGGCCGGCGACATAGCCGTCAAGCGTTATCCAATGCGTCGTCACCAGCGTTTTCATGCGCGCCTCAATCGGTTAAGCCATCACTTAACAATACTGGCGGCGCGGCAATGTCAGTGTCCATTTCGAGGTCGATGCGGCCTGCCCAAATTCAGCCCAAGCAGCCTGCCACCCATTCGCGCGGGGCAAGGGGAAAATCCATCGACGATGCGCAGGGTGCTGCTGGGTCTGGGATTGCCCGTGGTGATCCTTCTGGGTGGAGCGCTCGCCTATGCGCCCTACCTGCCCTCGCTGGCGCTCGAGGGTTTCCCGCCCTCACCTGGTCCGGCCGCGGCGCTTATGCCGAGATCGCCGGCGCCCCGACGCCAGCCGACTTGCACGTCACCGCGAGCGCCGCGACCACGCCGCTCGTCCCCGAACTGGCCACCACGTTTACCGAGAAGGGCGGCAAGGCGCTGCTGGTCTATCGCGATGGCGGGCTGGCGCTCGAGCACTACGAGGCCGGCGCCGACGAAACCACCCGCTTCAACTCGTTCTCGATGGCGAAGAGCCTTGTCGGCGCGCTGATCTACAAGGCGCTGGCCGAAGGCAGGCTGCAAAGCCTCGACCAGACGCTCGGCGATCTGCTGCCCGACGATCGCGGCATCGCGCATGTGACGCTGCGGCGGCTGCTCGCCATGCGCGCCGGCATCCATTTCGACGAGGAGAGCAAGCTCGGCACCGCCTCGGGCAAGGACAGCGACACGACGCCAAACCCGTTCGGCCCCTTGGCGCGCCTGCATTTCCAGGGCCTCGGCGCCATCGAAACCGGCCTGCGCGTCGCCACCACCGATGACGAGGCCTTCAACTACCAGAACGTCAACACCGCGCTGCTCGGCGAAATCCTCGAGCGCCTCTACGACCGTCCGCTCGAACAGCTGCTGGCCGAAAAGCTATGGCAGCCGGCCATGGCCGGCGCCGCCACGTGGCGTCGCCCCGCCGCCAGCCTGCCGGTCTCGGCCTATTGCTGCATCTACGCCACCGCCCGCGACTGGATCCGCATCGGCCTTTACCTCAGCGCCAATGGCAGCCCGGACGCGCCCTTCCTGCCCGACCCGCTCTGGCGCGAGTTCATGGGGCTTGATGTGCCGCTGAGCGAGCTGCAGGTGGATCACTACGGCGCCCACATCCGCCAGAACGTGCTCGACCGCGAAGGTCAGGCGCTGCAGGGCCCGTTCACGTACCTGCTCGGCCAAGGCGGCCAGATGCTCTATCTGATGCCGCAGCACGGTTTGGTGGTTTATCGCGCCGGCGAGAACATGCCGCTGCTGCACTCGACGCTCTATGGCGCCTGGAACTCCACCAGCCCTCCGGCCAATTGAGCTTGCCGCATCAGCCGTAGAATTTGGCGTCGTCGCCGCGCATCAGGTCGCGACCTTCCTTCGGAAGGGCAATGCCATAGCCATCCCAGTGCTCCCAACGCATCGTGCCATCGCGATGGTAGCTCGTCATGTGCAGTTCCACGCCGAGCTTTTGCGTTGCCAATTGTATCGCGTGCAGCGCGTCCGAGCCGACTGCGTGACTCTTGACGGTACGGGCAGGCCATCCATCCTCGGGCCAATCGATCTCGTATCGGCAATCCCAATCGTTGCCGATCGCGACGGGCAGGAACAGCCGGAGGATGACCTGTGCTTCGCTGCCGCTCTTGGTTCTGACCGTGAGTGTTCGTGTGGCGATGATCATGCTCTAGCCCAGGTGTGGTCGCGGCGATAACTCGGTGACGCAATGCTATATTGCCGCCCGCCTGCTCGTCGGCTAGCCCTAGTGCCAACCAAAAGCCGAGGGAGCACCATGCCGACCAACCCCACTCCGTGGCTCGATCGCCCCTACCACCGCCAGTGGCTGCGCGATCAGGCCGAGGCGCTGTTCGCCTTCTACGGCAATCGCAGCGTCAATCCCTCGGGCGGCTTCTACGATCTCGATGTCGGCGGCAAGCCGATCCGGCCGATCAACCAGGTGCGCGGCATCCACGGTACGGCGCGCATGGTGCACAGCTTCGCCATCGCCAGCCTGCTCGGCCGGCCAGGCTCCGACCCGATCGTCGACCACGGCATGACCTACCTGTGGAACGTCCACCGCGACGCCCAGCGTGGCGGCTATTTCTGGGCCGTGGACGATAACGGCGCCGCCGACAATGGTCGCAAGCAAGGCTATGGCCACGCCTTCGTGCTGCTCGCCGCCTCGAGTGCAAAACTCGTCGGCCATCCGCTGGCCGACCAGATGATCGCCGACGTCACCGAAGTGATCGACATCCGCTTCTGGAACGCCCGGCACGGCGCCATCGACGAGGAGTTCAACGCCGACTGGTCGGTGATTTCCGACTATCACGGCCAGAACTCCAACATGCACCTCACCGAGGCGCTGATGGCCGCCTTCGAGGCCACCGGCAATGCTGAATACCTGAACAAGGCCGAACAGATCGCCGACCTGATCATCCGCCGCCGCGCCGGCGAGAACGGTTTTCGCGTGGCCGAGCACTTCGACGCCGGCTGGAACGTCGACAAGGCCTATGCCGGCGACCAGATGTTCCGTCCGCCCGGCACCACGCCCGGTCACTCGCTCGAATGGGCCCGCCTCACGCTGCAGCTCTGGGCTCTTGGCGGCAAGCGCCACGCCTGGATGCCGGACGCCGCCGAAGCGCTGTTCCGCCAGGCCGTGACGCTCGGCTGGGACAACCAGTATGGCGGCTTCTTCTACAATCTCGACTGGAACGATCAGCCGGACCTGCGCCACAAGCTCTGGTGGCCGGCCGCCGAGGGTATCGGCGCCGCCGCCTTCCTCATCGCCCACCGGCCATCGCAGTATCACGAGACCTGGTACCGCAAGATCTGGGACGTGATCGCCCGCCACCATCTCGATCTCGACAATGGCGGCTGGCACGAGCAGCTGACCGAGAACATGCAGCCCGCCTATTCGCTGTTTGCCGGCAAGGCCGACATCTACCACGCCCTGCAAGCCTGCCTGATCCCGCTCTACCCCGCCGAAGGCAGCCTCACCAAAGGCATCCTCGCCGCCAGGGCGTAGCCACAAGCACCGGCCCCCACCTCCCCCTTGTGGGAGGGGGGACCCGCGTAGCGGGTGGGTGGGGGTGGCCCCACGCACCAGCCGCGCGCCTTCGTCAGACGCTTCCGCTTGCCCGCGCCACGCCCTTGAGGCACGCTTCGCCGACGAGGAGAACCCCATGCGCGTTACCGTCATCGGCGGCTCGGGCCGCACCGGCAAGCTGGTGATCGAAAAGCTGATCGCCGCCGGACATACCGCCGTCGGCACCATCCGCAACCCGCGCCACATGGCCGAACTGGTGAAGCTCGGCGCCGAGGTGCAGCTGGTCGATCTCGACAAGTCCGGGTTCGACGTCATCGTCAACGCCATGCAGGGCGTCGACGCCGTGGTTTTCGCGGCCGGTTCGGCGGCGGGCGAATCGAGCGAGCTCGACCGCAAGGGCACGCTGCGCACCGTGCGCGCCGCCGAAAAGGCCGGGGTGAAGCGCTACCTCTCCATCTCCTCGATCGGCGCCAGTACCGGGCTTTCGACCCGTTCGATGAACGACGAGATGAAGGACTACTACAAGCAGAAGCGGGCAGCGGCGAAGCACATCACCGGCTCGACGCTCAACTGGACCATCCTCGAGCCCGGCGAGCTGACCGATGGCGGCGGCACCGGCAAGGTGGTGTTGAGCCAGCAGGCGATCGACGAGGAATCCGTGCCGCGCGAGGACGTCGCGGCGGTCACCGTCGCCCTGCTCGAGGAACCGAAGACCGCCCGCAAGGTGTTCCAGCTCACCCGCGGCAAGCACACCATCGCCGCCGCGCTGAAATCCGCGCTGGCGCAATGACCGATCCCGCCATTGGCCCCCTGCTCGGCGCCGGCAAGGAAGCCGAGACCTATGCCTACGGCGAGCATGTGCTGAAGCTCTACCGGCGCCCCGAGCAGCGCTCGGTGGCCTTCGGCGAAGCGGCGATCCTCGCCATCGTGGCACGGCACGGGCTGCCTTCGCCGGCCGTGTTCGAGGCCGGCCAGTATGATGGCCGCTGGGGGCTGGTCATGGCCCGCGCCGCCGGCGAGCCGCTCGGCCATCTCGCCGCTGCCGATCGCGCCCTCATCCCGGCCGCCCTCGACGCCATGGTTCGGCTGCACGTCGCGGTGCATGCCTGCATCGAGTCGGACCTCGCGGCGCTGAAGCCGCGTCTTGCCGCCCGCATCGCCCGCGTCTCCGGCATCGAGGGGCACCGCGACAAGCTGCTCGCCATGCTTGCCGCCCTGCCCGACGGCAATCGCCTGTGCCACGGCGATTTCCACCCGCTCAACCTGATGGGCCCGCCCGGGGCTCTGACCATTGTCGATTGGCCCGATGCCACCTCCGGCCCGCCGGCGGCCGATGCCTGCCGCACCTATCTGCTGCTGCTGCCGCATTTGCCCGACCTGGCGCGCAGCTATCTGGCCGCCTACGCCCAGGCTTCGGGCATCGCCGCGACCGCGATCCTGGCCTGGCTTCCGGTCCTCGCCGCCGCACGCATCAGCGAAAGCGTGCCCAACGAGGAACCGCTACTCCGCCGCCTCGCGGCCGGCGAGTTCGCGTAGGCGCCGGACCACCCGCTCGCGTTCCCGCGTCAGCCCTTTGTACGCCGCCTGCTCCGGTGTCAGCGCCGCGATCTGCTCGGCCACCGCCGCCGCGATCCGCCCCCCATCGGCGTGCCGCTCCAGCGCCTCGAGCGGATCGACATGGATGCGCACCGTGAACACGATATCCCCGCTCACCGGCAGCCGCCGCAATGTCTGACGTTCGACGCGCAAAAACACCGGATCGGCCCGCTCGCCCGACCCGAAGCGCGGCACCGCGGAGTCGGCCCCGCCCGCGTGCCGCAGCTCGTCGTCGCCATAGAGCGACCAGTTCCAGCGAATCAACGGCTGCTCGGGCCTGAGATTGTCGAACATCCGCCCGATCAGCTCGTTCGGCCGCGACCCTGCGCCGAACCCCGGCACCGGCCCATGCACCTCATGCATCGGCCGGCCGATCTTGTCGGCCAGCGACCATGAGGATGGAAAGGCGAGAAACCCAGCCGTGACCCCCCATCCCTCCCCCCTGCACCGCAACAGGATCAGGTCTTCCTGCACCAGCCGGCCGGCCGTCAGCAGCGGCGGTTCTCCCGCATCGAGCGCCACCATGCGGTCCGCACCGATTCGCATGTGACTGTCGGTATGCCGATAGACCTCGGGAAACCGCACTGGCAGATGCGCCAGCAGCAGCTCCAGCACCTCGGCCTGCGCCGATTCGGTGCCGGGCTCGGCCCTGAACACCGCATCGGGCTCTTTCGCGAGGATGGCGTCCTTGGCGGCGAGCTGCGTCTCAAGGCGCTCGTCCACATCGATCCACTCGGCCGGATCGAGCGGCTTCAGCCCGATCTGGAACAGTTTCGAGCTGCCGTCATAAGGCGTGGGGAGTTGGCGGGTCATGGCGCCGACCCTAGCCGAGTGCGGCACCGTGAAAAAGCAGCGACCGGGACTGGGAGGTCTCAGTCACCGGTCGCGCTTCGGGGGTCCGCCGCATCGGACAGTTAGGACACTAACGGACGTCCCGTTCGGCGCGCGTGATGTCCTCGTGACCCTTGTTTCCGATCGGAAATAACGCTTGCAGTGCCCGAAGAAGCATCCCCTTGCAAATGACCGGCCGGTCAGTTATTAACTGACTGACCAGTCAGTTAGTAGTGGACGCTATGGACGACCAAGCCGAACCCCGTGGCCCGAAATTCCGCCGCCGCGCCGAAGCCCGCCCCGACGAAGTGCTCGATGCTGCCCTGGCGCTGTTCATCGAGAAGGGCTTTGCCGGCACCCGCGTCGAGGACGTCGCCAGGCGCGCCGGGCTCAGCAAGGGCGCCGTCTATCTCTACTTCCCCTCGAAGGAGGCGCTGGTCGAAGGCCTGATCCGCCGCGCCGTCGTGCCCATCGCCGACACGGCGCTCGCCGCACTGGTCGACTACGAAGGCGACCCGCGCATCGTCATCACCGCCGTGCTGAAGATGATCGCGCACCGGCTCCGCGACCCGAAAATCCTCGCCATGCCCAAGCTGATCTTCCGCGAGATTGCGAGCTTCCCCGATCTGGCGCGCATGTATCGCGCCGAAGTGCTCGACCGCGTGCTGCCCGTCGTCACCGGTCTCATTCGCCGCGGCGTCGAGCAGGGCTATCTGCGCCAGGTCGACCCCGACCTCACTGTTCGCTCTATCATCGGCCCGCTGATGCTGCACATCGCCATGGCCGAGATTTTCGGGCTCACGCCCGAGGGCGGGCTGCACATGGACAAGCTCGTCGATAATCACCTGTCCATCCTGTTCGACGGACTGAGTATCCCGCCGAGCCCAAAAACCCCAGCGGCAAGCTAGGAGGACGAAGTGGACGCATTCCTCGCCTGGCTTACTGGCCTCATCGCCATCGTCATTCCGGGCTTCGGCGTCGACGCGACGCCGGGTTTTTCCGGCTATGTCGAAGCCCGCTACGTCTATGCCGCCCCCGCCTCGGCCGGCCCGATCGAGACCATCACGGTCAAGGAGGGTGACATGGTGCTTGCTGGCGACCTGTTGTTCCGCCTCAGGCAGGACCAGCAGCTTTCGGTTCTCGCCGGCGCCAATGCCCGGGTCGAGGCCGCCCGCGCCAATCTCGACAACCTTTCCACCGGCGGCCGCGAGGACGAGGTCGATGTTGCCCGCGCCAGCCTTGCCAAGGCCCAGGCCGACCTGAGCCTCGCCCGCGACACCTCGGCGCGCAGCGGCAAGCTGTTCGCCGAAGGCCTGATCACCCAGGCCCGCTACGACCAGGACCGCAACGCGCTCGCCAGCGCCGAAGCGCTGGTGCGCCAGCTCACCGCCCAGTTGCGCGTTGCCGAGCTGCCCGCCCGCGACGCCCAGCGCGTCGAGGCGGAGGCCAATCTTGCTGCCGCTGAGGCGGAAGCCGAGAGGGCGAGCTACGACCTCGCCGACCGCAACGTCACCTCACCCGCCGCCGGCCGCATCGAGCGCATTTTCTATGATCCGGGCGAGATGGTCGCGGCGGGGACGCCGGTCGTCTCGATCCGCCCCGAGGGCGCACTGAAGGTGAAATTCTACCTGCCCGAGACGGTGCGCGCCGAGTTTTCGCTTGGCCAGCAGGTCGCCATCACCTGTGACAGTTGTCCGGCCAACCTCACGGCGACGCTCACCCACTTCGCTTCGCAGCCGCAGTTCACCTCGCCCGTGATCTACTCGCGCGATGAACGCAACCGGCTGACCTTCCTTGCCGAAGCAACGCTCGACGGCGTCGACCTGCCCCCCGGCCAGCCGGTCACGGTGGAGCGGCTCCAATGAGTGGCGAGCTCGTCATCGATGTGAAGGGACTGACCAAGAATTTCGGGCCCAAGCGGGTGGTCGATCACTTCGACATCCAGGTCCCCAAGGGCGCGATCTATGGCTTTCTCGGCCCCAACGGCTCGGGCAAAACCACGACCATCCGCATGCTCTGCGGCCTGCTCACCGCCGACGAGGGCGAGGGTACCTGCCTGGGCTTCGACGTCCGCAAGGAGGCCGACCGGATCAAGGAGCAAGTCGGCTACATGACGCAGAAGTTCTCGTACTACGAGGACCTGTCGATCCGCGAGAATCTCGATTTCGTCGCCCGCATGTATCGGCTCGACAACCGCAAGGCCCGCGTCGACCATGCGCTGGCCGATCTCGGTCTCGCCGACCGCGCCAGGCAGCTCGCCGGCTCGCTCTCAGGCGGCTGGAAGCAGCGCCTGGCGCTCGCCGCCTGCCTGCTGCATGAACCCAAGCTGCTGCTGCTCGACGAGCCCACGGCCGGTGTCGATCCCAAGGCGCGGCGCGATTTCTGGGACGAGATCCGCCGGCTCTCGGCCGCCGGCGTCACTGTGCTGGTCTCGACCCACTACATGGACGAGGCCGTGCAGTGCGATTTCATCACTTACATCGCCTACGGCAGGAAGCTGATCGACGGGCCGTCGGCCAGGATCCCGGAAATGGTCGGGCTCGAAACCTGGCGGGTCGAGGGCCCCGACCTCGCCGCGCTCGAGGACCGGCTGCTCAAGGAAGCCGGCATCGTGCAGGTCGCCCGCTTCGGCACCGTGCTGCACGTCTCGGGCACCGACAAGCCGGCGCTCGAAGCCACCATTGAACGCTACAAGGCCGAGGGCACGCATCGCTGGAGCCTGCAGGTCGCGGGCCTAGAGGAGGCCTTCATCTACCTGATGGCCGGCGCACGCGACAACTTTGCCGGCGACGGCAAGCAGGCGGCCTGACCATGCTCTCGCCCAGCCGCTTCGGCGCCGTGCTCTACAAGGAATTCATCCAGATGCGGCGCGACCGCATCACCTTCGGCATGATGATCGGCCTGCCCATCATCCAGCTGTTCCTGTTCGGCTTCGCCATCAACTCCGACCCGCGCAACCTGCCGACCCTGGTCGAACTCGGCGACAACGGTCCGATCACCCGCGCCGTCATTGCCGGCATGCAGAACTCGACCTATTTCGATTTTCGTGGGCCGGTGGGGAGCGTCGCTGAAGGCGAGGAGGCTTTGCGCCGCGGCGACGCCAACTTCGTCATCGTCATCCCGCAGAATTTCGAGCGCGACGTGATTCGCGGCGACAGCCCGGAAATCCTCGTCGCCGCCGACGCCTCCGACCCGTCCGCCACCGGCGGTGCGGTCGCGGCGCTGAGCGGCATCGTCAATGTCGCGGTCTCCGAGACGCTGACCGGCCCGCTCGCCCAACCCGCGAGCCCGACCCCCTTCTCCGTCGTCGTCCACCGCGAGTTCAATCCGGAAGGCCGGACCTCGACCAATATCGTGCCAGGCCTCCTCGCCATCATCCTGTCGATGACCATGGTGATGATCACCGCCATCGCCATCGTGAAGGAGACCGAGCGCGGCACCATGGAGATGCTGATCGCCACGCCGGTCCGCCCGCTCGAGGTGATGCTGGGCAAGATCCTGCCCTATGTCTTCGTCGGCTATGTGCAGACGCTGGTCTTCCTCGTCGCCGCCCGGCTGGTGTTCGGCGTACCCTTCGATGGCAGCTTCTGGGCCTTTTTCCTCGGCTTCAACCTCTTCGTTCTGGTGAACCTTGCCCTCGGCTTCCTGATCTCGACCGCGGCGCGCAGCCAGATGCAGGCCATGCAGCTGAGCTTTTTCACCATCCTGCCGTCGATCCTGCTCTCCGGCTTCATGTTCCCCTTTGCCGGCATGCCCGGCTGGGCCCAGTGGATCGGCCAGGCCGTGCCCGCGACGCACTTCCTGCGCGTCGTACGCAAGGTGATGCTGAAGGGCGGCGAGCTCCCCGATGTCACCGGCGAGCTCTGGGCACTGGGCGCGATCCTCGTCGCCATCTCGGCGATCGCCATGCTGCGCTACCGGCAGACGCTGGATTGACGCCGGCTCGGCGTTCATCTGTCGTTAATGACCAGTTCACGTGCCTGCGAGGTTAATGGCAGCTCCACTGTCCTATCGGCAGGTGGCGATGCCACCGCGATTGCGCTAAGCCTCTACCGCAATGACAGGCGGAGACGGCGATGAAGGCGGTTGTGTTCGAGGCCTATGGCAGCCCGGCAAGGGTGCTCCGCACCATCGAGGCCCCGCTGCCCGAACCTGGTCCGGGCCAGGTCCGCGTAAGGCTGGTGCTCTCGCCCATCCACAACCACGACCTGATGATCGTCACCGGCCACTATGGCGTGAAGCCACCGCTGCCGCACCATCCCGGCACCGAAGCCCTTGGCATCGTTGACAAATTGGGTGACGGCGTAACCAATCTCGGCGTCGGCGACCGCGTCACCGGCGGCGCGAGCGGCGCCTGGGCCGAGTTCTACCTCGCCAATGCCGCCGGCCTCGTGGTCGTGCCGCCCGAGATCGACGACGCCACCGCCTGCCAGCTCACCGCCATGCCGATGAGCGCCGTGCGCCTGCTCGTCGATCTCGACGTGCAGCGCGGCGACTGGATCGTCCAGAACGCCGCCAACGGCGCCGTCGGCAAGATGCTGGCCATGCTGGCCGGTGAGAAGGGCATCCACGTCCTCAACCTCGTCCGCCGCGAAGAGGCCGTGGCCGAACTGCTGGCCGAAGGCATCGGCAACGCCGTTTCCACCGAGGATGACAACTGGCCGGAGCGCGTCGCGGCCGTTACCGGCGGTGCCCCGATCCTGCGCGCCGTCGACTCGATCGGCGGCCGCGCCAGCAACGACCTGATGGACCTCGTCGCCGAGGGTGGTCGCCTGGTATCCTTCGGCGCACTGAGCGGCCGGCCGGTCCAGGTCAGCGCCGAGAACCTGCTGTTCAAGAACACCACCGTCAGCGCCTTCTGGGGCGCACGCCCGGAAAAGAAGATGACCTCGGCCGAACTCGGCGCCGCCCGCCTGGACCTCGTCCGCCGCGCCGCCGCCGGCTCGCTCAAGCTGCCTATCGCCGAGGTGTTCCCGCTGTCTCAGGCCGCCGAAGCCGCCGAGGCGAGCAACACCAAGGGACGAGCCGGCAAGATCGCCCTCAGGCCGTGACCAGCCCGAACATCTGGTCTTGCCGCTGCCGCAGCGCGTAAAGGCGGGTCGTGGCGTCAGGCGCCGCGTTGGCGCGGGTCAGCAGTTCGCCCTTCTTGATCGGCGCCGTCACCTTGCCGCCTTCGAGCAGACCGACCGGCACGGCGTGCTTGGCGCGCGCATCCTCGACGGTGAGAATGAAGCTGCGATAGCAGGTCTCGCCGATGGCATCGAAGGTCTCGCCGATAGCGAGGTCGCGCTTGGCCACCGCGCAGACTTCCGCCACCGGGTTGGGCATCGGCACCATGTCCGGCTTGCCGTAGAGCATGATGCGCGCCGCCGTAAGCGGCACTTCCAGCGAGGTCAGGTGGTAGGGGCGGAAGAAGGCGTAATACGGCCCCTTGCCCACATGCAGGTCGTCCATGCGCTCGATGATGCGTGGGTGCTCGGCCTCGACGATGACGAACACGCCCGGCGCCACGCCCTTGCCGATGGTAAAATCGACGACGCCCTTCTTGTCGAGGATGCCGCCATCGGCCTTGGGGATCAGCACCTTCACCATCTCGTCGCGGTCGGCCTTGGGCCCGTGCATGCCAGGGACGTCCGGCACCAGCCCCGTGGCGTTGGCGATGCAGGCCATCTCGACCATGGTCTTGGAGCCATCGACGAACTCGACCAGCATGCGCGGGTTCATGTTGCGGCGCTCGGCTTCCTCGCGATAGTCGTCCGGAACCGCGTCGTGGTTCAGCGGATTGTTCTTGCCCTTGCCGGCCGAAACGATGCGATAGCCCAGCGCCGAGGCGAACTCGATCAGCTCCATGCACGAGCTCGGCTCGTCACCAGCGCCTACCGAGTAGATCACGCCCAGCCGGTCAGCCTGTTGCTTCAGATAGGGCCCGATGGTGACGTCGGCCTCGACATTCATCATCACGAGGTGCTTGCCGTGCTCCATCGCCATCAGGTCGTAGTCCGCCGCGACACCGGGCTTGCCGGTCGCGTCGATCACCACGTCGATGAGCGGGTTGGTCACCAGCGTCTCGGCCGAGGTGACGGCCATCTTGCCCGCCTCGATCGCCGCGGTGACCTTGGACTGCGTGTCGGCTTCCACCGCATGCGCATCGTCGCCATAGGCGATGGCCATTGCGGCTCGCGCCGTGTGCGGCCGGCGCGTCGCGATGGCGGAAATCTCGATGCCGCGCATCAGTCCGCCCTGCGTCACGAGGTCGGTGCCCATCTCGCCCGAGCCGATCACGCCCACCCGGATCGGCCGCCCCGCATCGGCCCGCACCTTCAGGTCGCGCGCAATGCCCGTGAGGTGCACATTGGTGAGCGGAATGGGGGGATTGATGGCTTTCATGCGGGGTGCTCTACCACCGGCCAACCAACATGGGAACCTGACAGATGACGGGCCAGCTCGAGGTTATTCGCGAAGGCCACCTCGGTATCATCGCGCTGAATCGCCCCGAAGCCATCAACGCGCTGAGCCTCGAGATGATCGACGGCATCACCCGCACGCTCGAGCAGTGGGCCGTCGATGACGACATCCGCCTGATCCTGTTCGAGGGCCGCGGCCCGCGCGGTTTCTGCGCCGGTGGCGATGTCCGGCATGTGCGCAAGCTCGTCCTCGATGGCGATCCGGCCGCTGCCGACGCGTATTTCTCAGCCGAGTACACGATGAACCGCCTGATCGCCGGCTACTCGAAACCCATCGCGGTCATTGCGTACGGCGCAGTGATGGGCGGCGGGATCGGGATTGCCGGCCACTGCGCCTTCCGCTTTGCGACGACCGACGCCCGCTTCGCCATGCCCGAGGCTGCCATCGGCTTTGTCTGCGATGTCGGCGTCAACGCCATCCTCGCCAAGGCTCCGTTGCCGCGGGCGCTCGGCTTTGCCATGAGCGGCGTGCCGGTGGGCGTCGCCGACGCCCTGGCGCTGGGGCTTACCGACTGCCCCATCGATCCCGCCCGCATCGAGGCGGTACGCGCCGGCATTGCCGCGGCCGCGGCCGCGCCGTCAGTCGAAACCGCGCTCGGCCTGGTGATGCAGGCCGAGATGGCCCCGATTGGCGAGCCCGCCTTCTGCCTCGCCATCGACCGTCATGCCGGACTCGACTGGGAGGATCTCGAAACCGTCCTCGCCCTGGCGGAACGCGAACCGCAACTGGCGCTGATCGGTCGGCGCTCCCCTACTAGCCTCGCCATCATCCACGCCAGCCAGCTCGCCGCCCGTCATATCCCCGATATCGCCGGCGTGCTCGACGTCGATTTGCGCCTCGCCGGCCTCATGGCTCGGCATCCCGATTTCGCCGAAGGCGTCCGCGCGGTGCTGGTCGACAAGGACCAGAATGCCGCATGGCATCCCGCCACCCTGGCCGGCGTCGACCGGGCCGCCATCAGGTCCGCAATTGTCGGCGCTACGGCGCCTGAGGGTCGCCGAACTTAGCACTTCTTAAACCGTTCCGACCGATGCTGCCCGCGGGGACCAGTCCACTGGGGGCATTGCCATTTTCATGGCCGAAGCGCGCAGCAAATCCATCGCCTTGCCGGCGATTGTTGATCTCGATGCGCTCGACCCTATTCGCGACGAGCTGCTGGATGCCATCGACTCCGGTCCCGTCGTCGTGAAGGTGGGCGCTGTCGAGCGCGTCGCCACCAATGCCCTGTTCATGCTGCTGGCCGCCGCCGAGACGGCGCGGCGCAACGACAATCCATTCAAGGTGGCCGAGGCCAGCGAGGCGTTCCGTTCCGCAGTGGAGCGTCTCGGGCTCGGCGACCAGTTTGCACCTGTTCTCGAGGGATGATGCGATGCGCGTTCTGACCGTAGACGATTCCCGGACCATCCTGGCGATGCTCCACCACACCCTCTCCAATGCCGGTTTCGAGGTGCTGCAGGCCGAGGACGGCAAGCAGGGCCTCGACGTGCTGAAGACCGAGAATGTCGACGTCGTCATCACCGATATCAACATGCCGGTGATGGATGGCATCGAGTTCATCAAGCATGTGCGTGCCACGGGCCTGCACAGCTCGCTCCCCATCCTGATCCTCACCACCGAGACCAGCCAGGACAAGCGCGATCAGGGCCGCGCCGCCGGCGGCACCGGCTGGATCGTGAAGCCATTCGACCCCGAAAAGCTGATCTCGGTCATCCACCGCGTCGTGCACTGACGACTTCCTGAGCCAGAACGGCCAACTAAAACCCAGAAGGGTTCCTCGACTTTGAGCGACCTCGACGACTTCAAGGCGACGTATTTCGATGAATGTTCCGAGCTCCTGCTCGAGCTCGAGGAGCAGTTCGCCACCATCGAGGAAGGCGACCGCTCGAACGACCGACTGAACGCGGTCTTTCGCGCCATCCACTCGATCAAGGGCGGCGCCGGTGCCTTCGGCTTTACCGGCCTCGTCGGCTTCGCCCATGCCTATGAGACCCTGCTCGACCATGTGCGCGACGGCCGCATCGAGCTCACCGAGCACGTCGCCACCCTGTGCATCCGCGCCAACGACATCGTCGCCGACTATGTCGCGGCGGCCCGCGACGGCATCGAGCTCGATCCCGGCTACGGCGCCGAGGAGAAGCTGCAGTTCGATGGCCTGACCTCGGGCGACCCCGATCTGGCGGGCGAGCCGATGGAGGAGTTCGACATCGATTTCGTGCCGGTGATGGTCTCCATCCCCGGCGCCAAGGATGACCTCGCGGCGACCCCGCTCGATATCGCCGTCGTCGACGACAGCTTCGAGGCCCCGCCGCTGCCGCCCGAGAGCGGCACCTGGACCATCCGCTTCACCCCGCATACCGAACTCTACGCCCGCGCCAACGACCCGCTGCTGCTGTTCCGCGAGCTGGCGACGCTCGGCGACATCCGCATTCGCGCCATGGTCGACGAGATCCCGGCGCTCGCCGATTTCGAGCCCTTCGGCGTCTATTGCAGCTGGGAAATCGCGCTGCGCTCATCCACCGCCTCGGAAAGCGCCATCGGCGAGGCCTTCGAGTTCGTCGAGGGCAATTGCGATCTCGAGATCACCCGCGGCAGTATCGTTGATTTCGGCGCCCGCGTGCCGCTGCTCGAAGCCGCGGCGATGCCCTCGTTCGAGGACCTGCTCGGCCCGATCGACGACGACGAGCTGGCGCTGACCGCCGATACCGAGGCCGATCTCGAAGTCGAGGCCGATGCCGGCGCGAACCCGCTGAGCTTTGCCGAGCTGGCCGAAACGCTGAAGCCGGCGCTCAAGGCCGCCCCGCCGGTGATGCCGCCGCCGTTAAAATCAGCTGCTCCCGTAGCCGACGAGTTCGAGGGCGAGAACGATCGTCGGAGCGGGCAGGAAGATCGCCGCAACGGCGTGCAGTCCATCCGCGTCGACCTCGACAAGATCGACCGCGTCGTCAACATGGTGGGCGAACTGGTCATCACCCAGTCCATGCTCACCCAGCAGATGGATGAAACCCTGCGCGCCCGCTACCAGGAACTGGTGCGCGGCCTCGAAGTCCTGGCCCAGACCACCCGTGGCCTGCAGGATTCAGTGATGTCGATCCGCGCCCAACCGGTGAAGACCGTGTTCAGCCGGATGCCGCGCCTCGTCCGCGAGCTCGCCAGCAAGACCGGCAAGAAGATCCGGCTCGAAACCATCGGCGAGAACACCGAGATCGACAAGACGATCATCGAACAGCTTTCCGATCCGCTCACCCACATGATCCGCAACTCGGCCGACCACGGCATCGAGAGCCCGGAAAAGCGGCTCGCCGCCGGCAAGCCCGAATCGGGCACGGTGCGGCTCTCGGCCGAGCAGGCCGGCGGCTCGATCCTGATTGCCGTCGAGGACGATGGCGGCGGCATCAACCGCGAGCGCGTGTTGCAGGTGGCGCGCGAGCGCGGCGTCGTCGGCCCCGACCAGCAGCTTTCCGACGAGCAGATCGACCAGCTGATCTTTGCGCCCGGCTTCTCTACCGCCTCAGAAGTGAGCGACATTTCCGGCCGCGGCGTCGGCATGGATGTCGTTCTCTCCAATATCAAGAAGATCGGCGGCTCGGTGCATGTGAAGAGCTGGGCCGGCCGCGGCACGCGCATGACGCTGAAGCTGCCGCTGACGCTCGCGGTGCTCGACGTCATGCTGGTCAAGGTCGCCCACTGCCCCTACGTCATCCCGCTCTCCTCGATCGTCGAGACGATCCAGTGCGCCCGCGCCAATTTCTCGCGCATGCCGACTGGCGGCCAGGTGCTGCAGGTGCGCGGCGAGTACGTACAGGTGGTCGACCTCGCCACCCGCTTCGAGATGACCACCGAAGTGGCGCGTGACAACCGCTTCGTAGTGCTGTGCGAGGCCGAGGGCGGCGTGAAGGTCGCGCTCATTGTTGACGACATCATCGGCCAGCAGCAGGTCGTCATCAAATCGCTGGAAGAGAACTTCCAGTCCATCGAAGGCATTGCCGGCGGCACCATCCTTGGTGACGGCAATGTCGCCCTGATCGTGGACGTGCAGGGCCTCAAGTCCCACTCCTCCCCCCACAAGAGCGCCGCGTGAGCGGCATGATGCCGGCAGGAGCCGGTTCGGAAAGGCCAGAACATGGAAGCCCTCGCATTCAAGGATGACTACACCAACGGCTCCGGCACCCAGGCCGCCAACAGCCTGCAGCTGATCGCCTTCTCGATCGGCGAGCAGACCTACGGCGTCGAGATCACCACGGTGCGCGAGATCCGCGCCTGGAATGGCGCGACCCCGCTGCCCAACACGCGCGATTTCGTGCGCGGCGTGATCAACCTGCGCGGCACGATCGTTCCGATCTTCGACCTGCGCGCCCGCTTCGGCGAAGGCCAGACCTCCCCGACCAAGAACCACGTCGTGGTGGTGATGTCGGTGGGCGACAAATGGGTCGGCATCCTCGTCGATGCCGTGTCCGACATCCTGACGGTGTCCAAGGAAGACATCCACAACGTCCCCGAGGGCAACTCGATCGACACCGAGCTGCTCAACGGCATCGTCACCCACGATAGCCGCATGGTCGGCCTCATCGACCTCCACGCCGTCGTCTCCGGCGCCCGCGTCGACGCCTGATCGTAGGCCCAAGCTTGCGTGCGAGGCCGCCTCCGGGCGGCCTTTGCTTTTGAGTCGGCTTGACTCTGCCCCGGACTCTGGTGTTCCCTATTTGTTCTCTCGTGAGCAGATAGGAGGCTCGGTATGCGGGGCCTCGCCATTGCTGATCTCGATGCCTTGCGGCGCAGGATTGCTGCGCTGGAAAAGCGGCCCGTGCTGGCCGACGGGGTGGCTATTGCCGCGGCGCGGCCGGGCCGGCCGGTGGCGGCTAATGACACGCGTCCGCGTATCGAGGAATTGCTCGCCATTCCGCCCGGCGTGTTGCACGAGGTGTTCGTCGACGAACAGCGCAACGGTACGGCGGGACTGGGCTTTGCGCTCGGGCTCGCGCGCGGGCTGCTCGGCGGCGGTCGGCAGGCGATTCTCTATCTGCAGCTGGTCGAGCAGGCCCAGGAAATGGGCGTACCCTATGCACTGGGGCTCAACCGCTTCGGCATCGACCCCGACCAGCTGATCCTCGCCCGCACCAATTCGCTCACCGAGCTGCTCTGGGCCATGGAGGAGGCGATTGCCTGCCGGGCCGTGGCCGGGGTGATCGCCGATATCCATGGGCGTCCCAAGGCACTCGATTTCACCGTGTCGCGCCGACTGTCACTGCGCAGTTCGGCCGGCGGCAGCTCGGTTTTCCTCATCCGCTATGGGCGGGAACGAGAGGCGAGCGCAGCAAAACTGCGCTGGCGGGTGGAGCCCGGACTGAGCGCCGGGCAGCCTTTCGATCCGCAGGCGCCGGGCCCGCCCCGCTACCTCGTCGACATCGAAAAACGGCGGCTCGCCGGGAAAAGCCCGCGGGTCGAAACCATGCGCCTAACCCTGGACTGGACTGAAAATGGGTTCGTTTCTGCTGAAGACGGAAGCCGGACCGGCCAAAGCTCTGCCGCGCCGTCACCTCGCTTTGTCGCTGCCGCGCTGGGCGACCGATACTCTCAGGCGGGCTGATCCCGCCCTTGCGGCCTCCGGGCGCCCGCTGGCGCTGTGGGAGAAGCAGAAGGGCGCGATGAAGCTCATGGCCGTGGACGCTACCGCCGCAGGAAAAGGGCTGGCGCCGGGCCAGAACCTCTCCGATGCGCGCGCCCTCGTGCCCGATCTCGAAGTCCGCGAGGCCGATCGCAACGCGCTCGAGCATATCTTCGCCGATTTCGCCGACTGGCATTCCAATGCGAGCCCCATCGTTGCGGTGCTCGGCGATGTCGCCGCCTATGGCGACCTGGTGCTCGACATCACCGGGGTGGCGCACCTGTTCGGCGGCGAGGAGAAGATGCTCGCCCAACTGGTCGGGCGGCTGCGTGGGCTCGGCTTCACGGTGTCCGGAGCCATTGCCGATACGGTCGGGGCAGCCTGGGCGCTGAGCCATTTCCGGCCGGGAATCATCGCGCCGGTGGGACAGCGCGAGGCACTTGCCGACCTGCCGGTAGTGGCGCTGCGGTTGAGCGAGGCGCAGGTGGCCGGGCTCAACCAGATGGGATTGAAGACCATCGGCCAGCTTTATGGCCGGTCGCGCAAGGCGCTGCAGGCGCGGTTCGGGCTGTCGCTGCTGCTCCGGCTCGACCAGGCCCTGGGCGAGATCGAGGAGAAGATCACCCCGCGCATTCCGCTCGCCGAGCATTTTGCCGAGCAGCGCTTTGCCGAACCGATCGGCTATCTCGACGACGTGCTGATGATGGCGCGCGACCTCGCGGTGCGGCTCGCCATCCGGCTCGAGGCCGAGCAGATGGGGGCGCAGAGCTTTCACCTGTTCCTCTACCGCGTCGACCACAAGGTCATCACGCTGTCGATCAATGCGGCGCGGGCGACGCGCGACGCCAACCATATCGCCCAGCTTTTCGTGCACCGCTCGGAGCGGCTGGTGGGCGAGTACGATGCCGGCTTCGGCATCGACATGATCCGGCTGGCGGCGAGCTCGCTGTCGCCGATGGCAAGCACGCAGATCGGCGCCTTCGAGACCGATGACGGCGCGCGCGACCTCGACCGGCTCTATGACCGGATGAGCAACCGGCTGGGGCCGGCGGCGCTGGTGCGCAGCAAGTTCGTCAACACCCACATCCCCGAGCGGTCGGTCAAGCTCGAGCCGGTGGTGGCGCGTACCCCCGATGATCCAGAGGCTGTACCTGCCAAGGACATGGTGCGCCCACTGCGGCTGCTGCCTCTGCCCGAGCCGATCGAGGTGATTGCCGAGGTTCCCCATGGCCCGCCCATGCGCATGGTGTGGCGACGCATATCCTACCGCGTCACCAAGACTTCGTTGCCGGAACCCATCGATGCCATCTGGTGGCATTCGGGCGAAGCGCTCGAACAGGCCTTGCCTGCACAGAAGCGGGAGAGACGCGGCGACCCGCGGGACGACCAGAAGGCCGAAAAGAAGGCGAGACAACTGCCGGCAAAGCCCGAGCATGTGACCAGGCTCAAGCAGTTCAATCCTGCCAGGGTCACCCGCAATTACTACGTCATCGAGGACGATGGCGGACGACGGTTCTGGGTGTTCCGCCTCGGTCTTTATGGCACCGGCGAGATGCCGCGCTGGTTCATGCACGGGTTCTTCGCATGAGCGCCGCCTATGCCGAGCTGGTGGTGACCAGCAATTTCTCGTTCCTGCGTTCAGGCTCGCATCCCGAAGAGATGGTCTCAGCCGCCATCGCCATGGGCATGAGCGGCGTTGGCATTGCCGATCGGAATAGTTTTGCCGGAGTGGTGCGGGGCTATATCGCCTGGCGCGACCTCAGGGAGAGCGCTCCTGACTTCCGCTATGTGGTCGGTGTCCGTCTGATCTTCGACGACATCACGCCGCAGATCATCGCCTATCCATCCGATCGCGAAGCCTATGGCCGGCTCTGTCGATTGTTGAGCCGAGGCAACCTTCGCGACGGCAATGAAAAGGGCAACTGCCTGCTCCACTTCGCCGACCTCGCAGATTTTGCCGAGGGTCAGTTGCTGATTCTCAGTCCTGACGAGACCGATTGGGTGGCCACGGAGAATGTACTTGGACAGCTTGCAGCGCTCGCGCCCGGGAATGTGTGGCTCGCTGCCGCGCACACCTATAAGGGCACCGATCGCGCCCGGCTCAACCGACTGGCCGACATGTCACGCAGACTCGGCGTACCGATGCTCGCCACCAATGACGTGATCTACCACGAGCCCAACCGCAAGATCCTGCACGACGTGGTCACCTGCATCCGCGAACACCTGACACTCGAAACGGCAGGACGACGGCTCGAGCAGAATTCCGAGCGTCACCTGAAACCTGGATCGGAGATGGCTCGGCTGTTCGCCGACCATGCCGGGGCTCTGGCTGAGACGCAGCTTCTGCTCGATCGGATCGACTTCTCGCTCGACCAGCTGCGCTACAATTATCCCACCGAGACCATCGGCAATGGTGAGACGGCGCAGGAGACGCTGGAGCGGTTGACCTGGATCGGCGCTGAAAAGCGCTACCCCCAGGGCGTCCCCGACGAGATCAAGCGTACCGTCTGGAGCGAACTCTGCCTGATCGCGTACAAGGGCTACGCGTCCTATTTTCTCACAGTCGAGGACGTGGTCCGCTACGCGCGGCACGAATTGAACATCCTGTGCCAGGGGCGCGGTTCGGCAGCCAATTCCGCCGTCTGCTATTGCCTGGGCGTCACCTCCGTCGATCCGACCGTCGTAAAGCTGGTCTTCGGCCGGTTTCTTTCCACCGAGCGCGACGAACCTCCCGACATCGACGTCGATTTCGAACACGAGCGGCGCGAGGAGGTAATGCAATATGTCTACAAGAAGTATGGCGGCAAGCGCACCGGGCTGACCGCGACGGTCATCTGCTACCGCTCCAAGAGTGCCATTCGCGAGACGGCGAAAGTTTTCGGCATCTCGGACGACACCATCGCTGCACTCAACCAACTGCACTGGGGCTGGGGCAATGCGGCGGGGGCTGAGGGCACCAAGATGATCGGCCTCGACCCGGACGATCCGACATTGACGCAGATGTTCAACGTGGTTGCGGTTCTCAAGACTTTCCCCCGACATCTGAGCCAGCATGTCGGCGGTTTCGTCATCACTCGCGATTCCCTCGAAAGTCTCGTGCCGATCTCCAAGACGGCAATGGAGAGCCGCACCATCGTCGAGTGGGACAAAGACGACATCGACGCCCTCGGCATTCTGAAGGTCGATATCCTGGCGCTCGGCATGCTGACCTGTCTCAGGCGCTCATTCGAGCTGCTGCACCAGCATTACGGGCGCGACGTGAAGCTCGAGGATTTGATGGCCGAGGAGGGCGAGCCCGAGGTCAGGGCGCCGGTCTACCGGATGACGCATCGGGCCGACACGATCGGCGTGTTCCAGATCGAGAGCCGGGCGCAGATGTCGATGCTGCCGCGATTGAAGCCGGTTGAGTTCTACGACCTCGTCATCGAGGTGGCGATCGTCCGCCCCGGTCCGATCCAGGGTGGCATGGTGCATCCGTATCTGAAGCGGCGTCTCGGGACCGAGAAGGTCGAGGACATGCCGGACGAGCTCTATCAGGTGATGAAACGTACTTTCGGCATCCCGCTGTTTCAGGAACAGGCGATGCAGATCGCCATCGTTGCCGCCGGTTTTACCCCCGGTGAGGCCGATAAGCTCCGGCGCGCTATGGCCACCTTCCGGCGCAACGGCACCATCCATACGCTTAGGAAACGTTTCATCTCGGGCATGATTGAAAACGACTACAAACAGGAGTTCGCTGAACGCTGCTTTGCCCAGATCGAGGGTTTTGGCGACTACGGCTTTCCCGAAAGCCACGCCGCCTCGTTCGCGCTGCTCGTCTATGCGTCGTGCTGGATGAAGTGCCATTACCCCGATGTATTCGCCTGCGCGCTGCTCAACAGCCAGCCAATGGGCTTTTACTCGCCGGCCCAGATCGTGCGCGACGCCATCGAGCACGGCGTCGAAGTCCGCTCGGCCGACGTGAACCTCTCCGATCTCGTCCATGTGCTGGAGTCGGGTTTTCCGGCGCGTGAGCGCATCGCCAAGCAGCACAAGGAGATGCATGACGATATCTGGTCGACCAAGGCCATCCGGCTGGGCCTCAAGCAGGTGCTCGGTCTCAAGGAGGATCATGCCAACCTGATCGTTGCCCGGCGTAGCGACGGCTACGCTTCGATCCGCGACCTCTGGGTGCGCACCGGCGTGCCGGTGGCAACGCTCGAAAAGCTGGCCGAGGCTGATGCATTCGGCTCGATGGGCCTGAGCCGCCGCGAGGCGCTGTGGATCGTGCGCGGCCTCAACGGCGTCGCCGGCGCCGAGCAGCTGCCGCTGTTTGCCGAGGCCAAGCGCATCTCCAAGCCCGACGACAAGGCCGCGGACCTGCCGATCATGCCCGGCGGCGAGTCGGTGGTGCACGACTATCGGACGCTGTCGCTGTCGCTGAAGGGTCACCCGGTCGGCTTCCTCCGCCCCGAACTCGAGCGGCGCGGCACGACCCGATGCGCCGACCTCGTCGACCTGCCCAATGGCCGCATCGTCGAAGCCGCCGGGCTGGTGCTGGTGCGCCAGCAACCGGGCACGGCCAGCGGCGTGATCTTCATGACGCTCGAGGACGAGACCGGCATCGCCAACATCATCGTGTGGAACAAGACCTTCGCGAAACACCGACAGGTCGTGCTCGGCTCGCGCCTGCTTGCCGTGCGCGGGCAATTGCAGCGCGAAGGTCTCGTCACCCACATCGTCTCCCGCGATTTCACCGATTTCACCCCGCGCCTGATCGAACTGGCCCAGGGCCACGACCTTGGCGACTCGACCCTGCTGCGCAGCGACGAAGGCCGCACCGGCCCCCTCCCCGGCCGCGACGAGGGCGAACGCCGCCGCACCGAAATGCTCGAACGCCAGGCCCGCGCGGCGTTGCCGTCGGGCCGCAACTTCCATTAGCCGTCGAAGAATCTCCTCTCCGCGGCTTGACCGGGACGTGAGGGTTCCGCCACTTTTGCGGCGCTGCCCGAGCCCCTATGTTTTCAGCGACAGCCTCCCAAGGACTCCCCCCGATGTTTGATGCCTTGCGCTCTATCTTTCAGCGGCCCGATGCGACCCTGCTCAGCATGGAGCCCAAACTTGCCGTGGCGGCCCTGCTCGTCCATCTCGCCGCCATCGATGGCACCGTGACCGCGGCGGAACGCCAGGCCCTGGCCGGTACGCTGATGGACCATTACGGGCTCAGCGACGGCGAGGTTGAGAAGCTGGTGTCCGAGGCGACGCGGCGCGACCAGGAATCGGTCGACTTCTATCGCTTCACCTCGGCGCTGAGCTCGCTCGACGACAAGGAGAAGGTCGAGATCATCCGCATGATGTGGCAGGTGGTCTTCGCCGACAGTAAGAACCACGAGCTCGAGGACAACATGGTCTGGCGCATCGCCGAGCTGATCGGCGTCTCCTCGCGTGACCGCACCGTGCTGCGCGCCCAGATGGCGAGGGCCTGATGATCCTGATTTCCACCACCCCGACCCTCGAGGGCCGGCCGATCCGCGAGTATCTCGGCGTCGTCACCGGCGAGGTGATCGTAGGCGCCAATATCTTCAAGGACCTGTTCGCCGGCATTCGCGACATCGTCGGCGGCCGCGCCGGCGCCTATGAATCGACGCTCCGGGATGCCCGCAACGAGGCGTTTCGCGAGCTGCGCGCCGAAGCCGAGCGGCTCGGGGCCGATGCCGTGGTCGGCGTCGATATCGACTACGAGGTGGTCGGCCAGGGTGGCTCGATGCTGATGGTGTCAGTCTCCGGCACTGCCGTCCGGTTCTAAGCTCCAGGCTTTGAACGTCCCCGGGTAACTGACCTTCCCCGTGACGCAGTCGAAATCCGGAGCCAGCTCGTCGGCGGCCTTGCGCGCCAGCTCCGGGGCGTCCGCGTTGGCCAGCGCATCGATATAGGCGACGTGGCAGGTGTCGCCGGCCGCGATCTTGATCACCACCGCCACCTGCTGTTGGGTCTCGCCGCTCTCGGGCTCGGCGAGGAGCGGCACGATGGCGGCGAAGGGCTTGAAATAGCCTTCGGCGTTGGAGACGCGCCACTCGATGCCCGGGCCGAGTTCGTTGTGCGCCGGAATGCTCTGCTCGGCCGCCTTCTCCTTCATCGAGTCGAGCCCGAACGACAGGTACATGCGCCGGTCGACTTCCTTGACCATTACCGGCATGCCCTTGAGGCCGGGGCAGGCCCAGGTGGAGCCGAAGTCGTCGGACTGCATCACCGTGCAGAGGTTGAGGTCGAGATCGGTAAAGCTCGATTCAATCTGCTGCGCGATGGCGGGCGAAGCCGCCCAGACCAGCGCCAACCCGGCGATCCTTGTGGCCAATCGTGCTGTCATCCCGGCAAATCTCCTCGGCCTCGCATGGCCCCCACGCGTTCCGATGCCTTGCAAACATGGCTGGGGATGGGCAAAAGGGCCCGCACTTCTCCCCCTCAGGCGACGACCCAGAGCACTTCCATGAATATCGACGCGATCCCGATCGGCAAGAATCCTCCCGACGACCTCAACGTGATCATCGAAGTGCCGCTGGGCGGCGAGCCGATCAAGTACGAGATCGACAAGGCCTCGGGCGCGCTGTTCGTCGATCGCTTCCTCTATACGCCGATGCGTTACCCGGGCAATTACGGCTTCGTGCCGCACACCCTGTGCGGCGACGGCGATCCGCTCGACGTCATCGTCATGAACTCGCGGCCGCTCGTGCCCGGCGCCGTGGTGCGCTGCCGGCCGTTCGGCGTGCTGTTCATGGAAGACGATGGCGGTACGGACGAGAAGATCCTCGCCGTGCCGGTCAGCAAGCTCACCAAGATGTATGACGGCATCAACGACATTTCCGACATGCAGCCGATCCAGCTCGAGCGGGTGAAGCACTTCTTCACCCACTACAAGGACCTCGAGCCCGGCAAGTGGGCCAAGATCGAAAAGATCGGCACCGTCGCCGAGGCCCGCCAGGTGATCCTCGACTCGATCGAGCGCGCCAAGAACGCCAAGTAAGACCCGCCCCTTGAAAGACGACCGACCCGGTCACATATATCGGCCAACGGTTGGTTGATTGGGCGCTGTTCCCTCCCGGCAGCCTTGTCCCGACCCAACGGAAAGGCGCTCCCCGAAAGGGTTGAGCGCCTTTCTTTTTGCCCGCATTCCAAAATGAAACGGGCGCCGGAGAACCCGGCGCCCGATGATTCACGTGAAGCAGCGTGGCGATCAGTGGCCGCCCATCGCCGCCATTTCCGGGTTGGCCGGGGGCTTGCGCACGAACAGCGCCGCGACGATGGCGAACAGCGAGATGATCGCGCCGCACAGGAACGCGACGTGGATGCCGCCGACCGTGGCCTCGACCGGCACCGCGCCCTGGGCGACGAGCCCGGTCGAGGTGAGGGTCATCAGCGCCACGAACAAGGCGATGCCGGCGGCGCCTGCCACCTGCTGCACCGAGCCCAGAATCGCGCTGCCATGCGAATAGAGCTGCATGGGGAGCGAGCTGAGCGAGGCGGTGAACAGCGGCGTGAAGGTCAGCGCCAGGCCGATCGAGATCACCACATGGCCGGCAAGGATCGCCCATACCGAGGTGTTCTGGTCGACCAGCGTCAGCGCCCACATCACGAGGCTGACCAGCACCGTGCCCGGCACCAGCAGCGGGAAGGTGCCGAACCGGTCGTAGAGCCGGCCGACGATCGGGCCGAGCAGGCCCATCAGGAGGCTGCCGGGCAGCAACAGCAGGCCGGTCTGCAGGGTGTCGAGCCCGAGCACGTTCACCGTGTAGAGGGGGATCAGGATCACCGTGCCGAACAGGCTCATCATGGCAATGCCCATGGTGATCAGCGACAGCGTGTAGTTGCGGTGGGTGAGCGTGCGCAGGTCGAGCAGCGCGCGATCGCCGCGCTGGAGCGTCAGCTGCCGCCAGACAAACGCCGCCATGGCGACGACGCCGACGACGATCGGCAGCCAGGCCGGGATTGCCTGCTCATGCCCGGCGCCCTCGCCCAGGGCCGAAAGGCCGTAGACGATGCCGCCGAAGGCGAAGGCCGAGAGGATCACCGAAACCACGTCGAGGGGGGCCGGACGCGGGTTGGAGACGTTCTGGATGCGGGCCGTGCCGAGCGCCAGGGCGCCGAGCGCGATCGGCAGCACCAGGATGAACATCCAGCGCCAGTCGAGATAGTTGAGGATCAGCCCCGAGATCGTCGGGCCGATGGCCGGGGCCACCGACATGACGATCGAGATGTTGCCCATGGTCTTGCCGCGCGATTCGGGCGGCACCAGCGTCATCACCGTGGTCATCAGCAGCGGCATCATGATCGCCGTGCCGACCGCCTGGATGACGCGACCGAAGACCAGCAGCTCGAGGCCGGGCGAGACGGCGCAGATCAGCGTGCCGAGGCTGAAGATCGACATGGCGAGCATGAAGATCGGCCGCGTGTTTATGACCTGCAGCAGGAAACCGGTCACCGGGATGACGACCGCCATGGTGAGCAGGAACGCGGTGGTGAGCCACTGCGCCGCACCGGCGCTGACGCCGAGATCGCTCATGAGGTGCGGAATGGCGACGCTCATGATGGTTTCGTTGAGAAACACCACGAAGGTCGAAACGAGCAGCAGCGCGATGACGAGGCGGTTGCGCGCGGCCACCGAACGGTCGGCGGGCGCAGCATGCAGCATCGTGGGGGGCGCATCGGAAATGGCTTCAGTTGTCATTTGCAGTCGCCTCGAACAAACGGGAATCCAAAAAGGGGGCGTGGTTTAGACCGAATCCGGGCCGGCGGACCAGACCTGATTCTGCATGACGTCGTTGCGACGGGCGGGCGGCGATTGGGAACGGAAAGCTCCTCTGGCTGCCAACACGACGAACGTGGCGGGTGGAATTCGACATGGACCGCTGGGCTATTTGGTTAAGCCATCTATTAAGTGTTTGTGGCGCTTAGGTCAACGCTTAAGTTTCTTCGCCCGTGCCGAAGCATCCGGCCGCCATGAGCGCCGGAGGATGACGGCAGGTGGGACGCTGGCCGGCGAGGCGTTCGCCCCACGCGGTAGTCCGCAAAAACAGAACGAGGCGCACGCCTCGCCGGCCGATCGGGGTTTTGGGCGTATGGCTGTCGGAGCCCGGGGACCAATTCCCGTGCCGCATCGCGACCGGACCGGATGGGTGGGTGGCGGTGGACCAGGGTTGATCGCACCGTTCCCGGTCTCCCACTGCCCATGCGCGGCAGCTTTCCGGTCCCCGGCCGCTTCGCATCGAAGCGACCGGGCGCGTTGATAGCGGCTGCACCCGTGCCAGGCGCGGGCCAACCCCTCCAGCTTTGGCCTGAACCGGCACGACTGCCGACCCACCCAACCACCTCCCCGCAGCCGTTCGTCGCGACCCGTCCCGCGCGGGGAAGTGGGGGGAGGATAAGGTGGGGTGGAGGGGGCGGGGATAAGATTGTGGGGGACCGGGCCTCCACGACCCCCTCTCTTGCGAAAACTAAGGACTTAGCTGCGCTAAGCCCAAGTTTTCGCTTTCTCCCCCGCCAAGGGGGAGAAGATCACAGCACGCGCCGGTGCATGTGGGACGCACCCTCTCCCCCTCGGCGGGGGAGAGGCGAGACTTACGAGCGTAGCGAGTTAGTCGCAGCAGAGAGGGGGTTGGCAGGCACTAGAAGGAGAGACCTCAGGATGGGCCCCGGCCTGCGCCGGGGTGACCCGGTGGGTGGGAGGGCTTCGAGCGCACATCGCGACACCGACCTAAAGCGGCTTCTCCGCCAAGCCGCGGAACGCGTCCGGCACGCGTTGTTCGGCATCGAGCCCGCCATAGGCAATGGCCTCTCGCCCGAATCTTTCGCGCACCCGGTCCATGGCGCGGTCGGCGCCGAGCCGTTGGCCGCCGCGGCGGGAACCGAGGCGCTGGCCCTCGTCGCTGAGGCCGAGCGGCAGTTCGAGCTGGACCAGCGGGTCGCGCTCGAGTTGCGCCACCGAGATGGCAAGGAGCGTGATCGTCTGCTCGTCAGGGTGATCGGTGCGGACGACGCGCACCAGTTCCTCGGCGATCTCGGCGAGGCTGACCGTCGCCGCCATGGGCGAGTCGATGGTGATCGAGCGTGTGACCGCCCGCATGTCGCGAAACCGCACCCGCACCGTGATGGTGTGCCCGAACCAGGATTTGGCGCGCAGCCGCGAGGCGATGCGGTCGGCGAGGTGCCGGAGCGTCGGGCGCCAGATCCGCTCGGCGAAGGGCTTTCGGCCCAGCGCCGATTGCGCGCCGGCCGAGCGAGCCCGCTGGTTGGTGACGATGGCGCGCGGATCGCGGTTCCAGGCGAGGGCGCTGAGCTTTTCGCCGGTGGCGCGGCCGAGCAAGCCTTGCACCCACTCGACCTTCTTTTCGGCCAGCTGGCCGATGGTCAAAATGCCCTCGTCCTCGAGCTTGCCTTCGGTCACCGGGCCCACGCCCCACATCAGGCTGACCGGCAGGTCGTGCAGGAAAGCGAGTTCGTTGGCCGGGTCGATGACCACCATGTTGTCGGGCTTGGCCACCTGTGAACCGATCTTGGCCAGGTGCTTGGTGCGCGCCACCCCGATCGAGATCGGCAGCCCCAATTCTTCGCGCACGCGCCGCCGAATGGTCTGCGCGATCTCCGCGGGTGAACCGAACAAATGTTCGCAGCCAGCGACATCGGCAAAGGCCTCGTCGATCGAGATGCGTTCGACCAGCGGCGTATAGTCGTCGAGCACCGCCATCGCCGCGTCGCCGAGCCGCTGGTACTCCTCGAAATGCCCGCCGGTGAAGATCAGCTCGGGACAGAGTTCCTTCGCCGCCCAGCCCGACATGCCGCCATGCACCCCGAACGCCTTCGCCTCGTAGGAGGCGGCCAGCACCACGCCGCCGCCGACCGCGATCGGTTTGCCGCGCAGCTGTGGGTTCAGCAGCTGCTCGACCGAGGCATAAAAGGCATCGAGATCGGCATGGAGGATGGTGGCGCCGGTCATGCCGGTGGCTCCGCCAGAGGGTGGCATTGAGAACATAAAGGGAACATCTGCTGGCGCGAGTCAAGCCGCCCGTTACGCGATTAGCGACCGATTAACCCTACCCCACTAGGATCGGGGTTCGGATCGGCACGCCGTCTGCGCGCCGGGTCAGCGTTGATTAGTAGAGTAACCAGACGATGCCGGCACAGCACCTCATCGAAGACGCCCGCCGCGACGTAAATCCTGCCATCGCCATCAAGATCCCGGCCCGCGTCATGGGCGCAGTGCTGCTCGGGTTGGTCGCGATTGTGCTGGTGTCGCTCGCCACCTGGTCCGTCGACGATCCGAGCTTCTCCTACGCTTCGGGCAACCCGGCAAAGAACTGGCTTGGCTTCCCGGGCGCGGCGATCGCCGACATCTCCTTCCAGGTGTTCGGTCTCGGCATTCTCGTGCTGCTGGTGCCGCCGGCGCTGTGGGGTTGGGCCATGTTCCGCCGCCGCATGCCCTCGCGCATGGCGTTGCGCGTGCCGGCCTGGATCGGCACCAGCGTGCTGGCCTGCGGGTTGTTCGGCTTCGTCGCCGCACCGGAAACCTGGCCGCTGCCGACCGGCCTCGGCGGCCTGATCGGCCAGAGCTTTACCAACCTCGCCACCATGGCGACCGGCGAGACGCCGCAGCCAGTCACCGCGATCCTCTTTGCGATCATCATCGCCGCGCCCGCACTGGCGCTGCTGTGGATCGCCATGGGCCTCGGCAAGGTTGCGCTGCCCGACCTGCCCAAGGTCGCAGCCAAGGGCAAGGGTGCGAAGACCGCGGCTGCCGCGCCCACGATGGACGAAGACGACGATACGCCCGAGCGCGATTCGGTGTTCGACGTGATCCTGGGTGCCGCCGTGCACTGGGGCTTCACCGCCCGCTCGGCGCTGAAGCGCGCCGGCATCCGCATCGCCGAGCGCCGCGCCGCCGAAAAGGAGGCCGACAGCCTGCGTGGCTCGTTCGAGCCCTCCATGAACGGCCACGCCCGCGCCCCCAACGTGCCTTCGGTCGAGCCCGACGCGCCCATGGTCGAGCGCCGCTCGATCGTCGCCGCCCATGACGAGCCCCCGTTCGACGATTATCCGGACGAGCCGGATGACGATTTTGCCGAGCCGCAGCGCTGGGAAATGCAGACGCCGCTGCGTGGGCCCATGGCCGCCCGCACTTCGGCGCCGCTGCCGCACGCGCCGCCCGCAGCACGCGGTGGGCAGGCCGCTGCGGCGCCCCGCGTCACCCCCGCCGCGCCGCGTCCGCAACAAGGCTCCCGCGCCGCCCGCGAAGCCCAGGGCTCGTTCCTCGACGAGCCCGCCGGCTTCGAACTGCCAGCGCTGAGCCTGCTCACCCCGCCCAAGCACAAGGGCGCCAGCCCCGAGCACGCGCCGGAGCGGCTCGAAGCCATGGCCCGCAAGCTCGAATCGGTGCTCGCCGATTTCGGCGTAAAGGGCGACATCATCAACGTTCGCCCCGGCCCGGTGGTGACGCTCTACGAGCTCGAGCCGGCGCCCGGCATCAAATCGAGCCGCGTCATCTCGCTGGCCGACGACATCGCCCGCTCGATGAGCGCGATCTCGGTGCGCGTGGCCGTGGTTCCCGGCCGCAACGCCATCGGCATCGAGCTGCCCAACGAGCAGCGCGAGACCGTATACCTGCGTGAAATGCTGGCCTCGACCGACTTCGAGAAGATGAAGGGCAAGCTCCCGATCTGCCTCGGCAAGACCATTGGCGGCGAGCCGATCATCGCCGACCTCGCCAAGATGCCCCACCTGCTCATCGCCGGCACCACCGGCTCGGGTAAGTCGGTGGGTATCAACACCTTCATCCTGTCGCTGCTCTACCAGATGACGCCGGACCAATGCCGGCTGATCATGATCGACCCCAAGATGCTGGAACTGTCGATCTATGACGGCATCCCGCATCTGCTGACCCCGGTGGTCACCGACCCGTCCAAGGCCGTGGTGGCGCTCAAGTGGGCGGTTCGGGAGATGGAAGATCGCTACCGCAAGATGAGCAAGATCGGTGTGCGCAACATCGACGGCTTCAACATGCGCGTCGGCGAGGCCAAGGCGAAGGGCGAGGTCATCACCCGCACGGTGCAGACCGGCTTCGACCGCGAGACCGGCGAGGCGCAGTACGAGAGCGAGGAGTTCAACCTCGAGCCGCTGCCCTTCATCGTCATCATCATCGACGAGATGGCCGACCTGATGATGGTCGCCGGCAAGGAAATCGAGGGCTCGGTGCAGCGCCTGGCGCAGATGGCCCGCGCCGCCGGCATCCACGTCATCACCGCCACGCAGCGCCCGTCGGTGGACGTGATCACCGGCACGATCAAGGCCAACTTCCCCACCCGCATCTCGTTCATGGTGACGAGTAAGATCGACTCGCGCACCATCCTCGGTGAGCAGGGCGCCGAGCAGCTGCTCGGCAATGGCGACATGCTCTACATGGCCGGCGGCGGCCGCATCCGGCGCCTGCACGGCCCGTTCGTCGCCGACGGCGAAGTCGAGGCCATCGTCAACCATCTGAAGTCGCAGGGCGCGCCGGACTATCTCGAAGCCATCGTCGCCGACGAGGACGAGATGGACGAAGGTGGGATGGCCGGTGGCGACGACGAGTTCGGCGGTTCGGGCGACGAGCTCTATGACAAGGCCGTCAACGTGGTGCTGACCGACAAGAAGGTCTCCACCTCCTATATCCAGCGCCGCCTCGCGGTGGGCTACAACAAGGCCGCGACGCTGATCGAGCGCATGGAGAAGGAAGGCGTGATCTCCGCCGCCAACCATGCCGGCAAGCGCGAGATCCTCGTGGGGAATAACGCCGACGGGTACTGAGGCTGGCCGCGATGGACGAATGAGGGGCCCGCTTCGGCGGGCCTTTTTGTTTGGGCCGGTGTATGCGGCTCGCCCCCTCCACCAGCTACGCTGGTCCCCCTCCCCCGTAAACGGTGGAGGATTTGCTGTGGCACGATCTCGCCTCCTGATCCTCCCCTGCGCAGCGGGGGAGGGGGACCGCCGCAGGCGGTGGAGGGGGCGGCCACATGCACGGTGCTGGACAATATAAGCGGTAACTTATATAAGTCCGTACCGATACAACGGAGGACGCAGCATGCCATTCGATCTTGCCCGCCATCTCGGCGCCATGAGCCGGACCGTCGAGAATCTCGAGCGCGACGGCCAGCCGATGAAGGCCGTGATTGCCTCGCGCGTGTTCGATACCGATGCCGCCGACCTGTGGGATGCCATCACCTCGCCGGCCCGGATCAAGCGCTGGTTCTCGCCCGTCACAGGCGATCTCCAGCTCGGCGGTCGATTCCATGTCGAGAACAACGCCTCGGGCACCATCACCGCCTGCGAGCCGCACAAGCACATCGCCGGCACTTGGGAGTTCGCCGGCGCGATCAGCTGGATCGAGATCAATTTCACTGCGGAGGGTACCGGCACCCGACTCGAACTGCGCCACATCGCGCCGATCAACGAGCACTGGGACAATTTCGGTCCGGGCGCCGTCGGCGTCGGCTGGGAACTCGGCTTCCTCGGGCTGGGCGCCCATCTCGAGCGCCCGGCGGACGATGTCCGCGCCGAAGGTACGGGCTGGGAGAGCTCGCCCGAGTACAAGTCGCTGGTCAGGGCTTCCAGCGACGGCTGGGGCGCCGCCGCCATCGCGGCAGGTGAGAACAGTGAGCATGCCCTTGCCGCGGCCGAGGCGACGCGCCAGTTCTACTCGGGAGAAGCTACCCTCTCGGGCCATTGATGCACGCTTTCGACGTTCTCGGCGATCCCGTCCGCCGCCGCATTCTCGAGCTGCTCGCCGAGCGCGAGCACGCCTCGGGCGAGGTGGTGGATGTGATCGCGCGTGAGTTCGGCATCACCCAGGCCGCCGTCAGCCAGCATCTGAAGGTGCTGCGCGAGTCGGGCTTCGCCACCGTCCGCCCAGCGGGGACGCGCCGGCTCTATACGCTCGACACCACGCCCATGCGCGACGTCGACGAATGGCTCGACCGCTTCCGCGTGTTCTGGACCCACAAGCTCGAGGCGCTGGCCACCGAAGTGGCGCGCGGCAGGAAGGAACGGGCGCAAAAGGAGTAAAGCATCCCCTCCCCCACCGGGTCATTCCCGCGAAAGCGGGAATCTCCGTCTTGGGGTTTATCCTGACCACCGGCAAACAGAGGTTCCCGCCTTCGCGAGAATGACTCCGTGCCTGGATTGCACATAGCCAACGCAACGGCGTCATTCGACACGGAGACTTGAACCTCCGCCCCTTGCGGCCGTTGTTCGGCGCTTCCACCTCTTGCCGCATTTGATGGCTACGTGCATCGTCCAATAACGAACAACGGATTGCAGAACCTCATGCTCCGCCGCAGCTTCCTCGCCCTTGCCGCCGTCCTCGCCATGTTCCCCGGACTTGCCCAGGCCCAGGAGCCGCGCCGGCTGACTGATGCCGAGCGCGCGCTGATCACCGAGATCAGCCAGCACAACTCGGCGATCAAGACCATGGTCGGCCGCTTCCTGCAGATCGACACGCAGGGCCAGCGCATCGAGGGCACCTTCTTCCTCGAGCGGCCGGGCAAGGTGCTGTTCCGTTACAATCCGCCGAGCTCCGAGCAGATCGTCTCGGTCGGCCGCGGCTTCTACGTCGTCGACCGCAAGGAGCGGACGCAATACGCCTATCCGCAGGACAAGGTGCCGCTGCGCCAGTTCCTCGATTCCGAGATCGACCTGTTCAAGGCCAATATCGTCGCCATCGCCCAGTCGGAAGACTACCTGTCGCTGACCTTGCAGGACGACACGCCCGCCGGCATCGTGCAGGTGACGCTGGTCTTCGATCTCGCGAGCAAGGATCTGAAGCAGTGGGTGCTGACCGAACCGTCGGGCAACCAGCTGACTTTCTCGCTGTTCGACGTCGAAAAGGACGTGAAGATTCCGCCGGCCTTCTTCGCCATCGACGCCACCTTCAAGGCCCCAAGCCGCAAGAACTGAGACGGCGTCAGCCGGCAGCGATTCGCCGCTTCCGGCTTTACGCCTGCCGATTCGCGGCGGCATAAGGGGCGCCATTTCCCTTTCGGCGTCCCCACATGCCCACTTCGCTAGCCACCTGGAACATCAACTCGGTCCGCATCCGGCTGCCGCTGGTGCTGGATTTCCTGCGCCAGTACCAGCCCGATGTGCTGTGCCTGCAGGAGATCAAGTGCCTCAACGAGCAGTTCCCGAGAAAGGAGCTGATCGCTGCCGGCTACCCGCACCAGGCGGTGCACGGCCAGAAGGGCTATCACGGCGTCGCCATCGTCTCGAAATACCCGCTCGCCGACATCTCCTCGCGCGTGTTCTGCGAGATCGAGGAAAGCCGGCACGTCTCGGCGCTGGTCGACATGGGCCACGGCCCGATGACGGTGCACAATTTCTACATCCCGGCCGGCGGCGACGAGCCCGATCCGGAGATCAACCCCAAGTTCAAGCACAAGCTGGGCTTCCTGACCGAGCTCAAGGCCTGGTTCGGCGAGGATCATTTCCGCGAGCGCCAGCTGATCTGCGGCGATTTCAACATCGCCCCGCTCGAGCATGACGTGTGGAGCCACAAGCAGCTGCTCGACGTGGTGAGCCATACCCCGGTCGAAACCGAGGCGCTGAACGCCCTGCTTACAGGCGGGCATGGCTGGGTCGACGTGATCCGGAAATATTTCCCGGCCGAGGAGAAGCTCTACTCGTGGTGGAGCTACCGGGCCAAGGACTGGAACGCGACCAACAAGGGCCGTCGGCTCGACCATATCTGGGCCACCGCCGACATCGCTGCCCGCACCGTGGGCGCCGAGATCGTCCGCCCGGCCCGCGGCTGGACCGACAAGCCCTCCGACCACGTGCCTGTCATCACCCGCTTCACGTGAATCAGTGCGGGGAATCACGTTATGACCCGCAAGCTCGTCAGCTCCGGTTCCTATCTTGAACCGGTGATCGGCTTTTCCCGCGCCGTGCGGGTGGGCAATATCGTGGTGGTCGGCGGCACCGCGCCGATCAAGGCGGAGGGCGGTACGGCGGCGATCGGCGACGTCTACGGCCAGACCAGACGCTGCCTCGAGATCGTCGCCAAGGCCCTCGCCGATGCCGGCGCCGGTATCGAGCACGTGACCCGTACCCGAATCATCCTCACCGACATCGGATTGTGGAAGGACGCCGCGCGGGCCCATGCCGAAGTGTTCGGCACCATCCGTCCGGTCACCACGCTGATGCAGGTGAACGCCTTCGTCGACCCCGACTGGCTGGTCGAGATCGAAGCGGAGGCGGTGATCGGCTAGCCGACGCGGCCGGATATCTAGCCAAACGCGCCGTCATGCCCGAGCACCTATACATGACCGCAACTCCCATGGGTCCGCGGGGCAAGCCCGCGGATGACTACCGAGAGTTGGCCGTTGGCGTCCCACACCCACTGGGTCATTCCGGCGCAGGCCGGAATCCATCCTGAGGTCGACGCCACATCCACGAAAGATGGAAATATCTCAAGATGGGCCCCCCGCCTTCGCCGGGGTGACACCGTGGCTGGGGTGGATCAGTGTAGACCGGAAGAGCGTTCAGCCCTTGAACCGCCCGCGCGTGCCTTCAATGGCGCCGAGATAGCCCGAGAGGTCGCGGCGGATACGGTCGGCGGCGCGTTGGGCGAGGCCGGGGGACTGGTTGAGCAGCTTCATGAACGCGGTGCGCGGCACGAACAGCGTTTCGACGGTGTCGATGGCCTTGATCGTTACCGGCCGCGGCTTGGCGATGACCAGCGCCATGGCGCCGAGCAGCGCGCCGGCCTCGTGAATCAGGAACGGGTTGTTCTCCCCGCCTTCCGGCGTGCTCGACACGGTGCCCGAGATCAGCACGTGCGCGCCTTCGGGAACGTCGCCGGAGGCGTAGATCACCGTGCCCGGCCGGAATTTCTTGCGCTCGGAGGCGAACGCAAGCAGCCGCCGCTGTTCGGCGTCACAGATTTCGAAGAAATCCGCGCGTCCCAGGATCGTCGCCGCGTCGTCGAGTTGCATCCCGCCCCATTCCGAAGCCGAGGTCTCAGGGTCGAACGCAGACGCGCCCGGTTCCGTGCCGCGGCCGTCGATATAGAGCATTTCTTTGCCCGGGGGAGAATCGATTTCGCCGGCCCCCTGTCAGGACCGGCCGGTTATGCACCAATCAGGGATACGGCTGGGACGCGGGAAGGGAGAGACCCGCGCCCCCGCCGCGCAGCTGGCGCGTCAGGGCACCAGCCTGTAGCCCCCTTCCTCGGTGACGAGGAGGCGGGCATTGGACGGGTCGCGCTCGATCTTCTGGCGCAGCCGGTAGATGTGGGTTTCGAGCGTGTGGGTGGTGACGCGGTTATTGTAGCCCCACACTTCCTTGAGCAGGATTTCCCGGGTGATGGTCTTGGGGCCCTGGCGGTAGAGATACTTGAGGATCGAGGTTTCCTTGTCGGTGAGCCGCACCTTGGCGCCGTCGGCCGACTCGAGGAGTTTGGCCGCCGGCTGGAAGCTGTAGGGCCCGATGGTGAAGACCACATCCTCGCTCTGGTCGTGCTGGCGCAGCGCCGCGCGGATGCGAGCGAGCAACACCGAGAAGCGGAACGGCTTGGTGACATAGTCGTTGGCGCCCGACTCGAGGCCCAGGATCTGGTCGGCATCGCTGTCCTGCGCGGTGAGCAGCACGATCGGGCTCTTGAACCCCTCGCGCCTCAGGATCTTCACCGCCTCGCGGCCGTCCATATCGGGCAGGCCGACATCCAGCAGCATCAGATCGACATGCGCACCGCGGACCTTGCCAAGTGCTTCTGCCGCAGATTCCGCCTCGACGATGTCGAACTCGCGATAGGGCGAGAGCTGTTCATTGAGCGTCTTCCGCAGCTCGGCATCATCGTCCACGATCAGGATGCGCCGTCTATTCATGCTGTTACCCCAAGCCATCGGCTCTGAATTCCTGAGTTATGGCAGGCTCTTGGCGCCGGCCAATCAAAACGGCGTGACACCGTCCCGAGCCCAGGAACGTGATTTGACAGGCAAGAGTTTCACCGTACCGAGCCCTTAATCGCCTAGCCTTAGCCATAATTGGCTGACGACTCGCTGACATGTTTGCCGTTGCGCCAGCGTGATACGACTAGACTTGGAGTTATGCCCCGCTTGCTTGTGCCAATGCGCCACAACCGATGGCAGCAGGAAGCAAAGCCCTGCCCAAGCTCTTCGCCCGTCGCACGACGGTGCGTCGGCGGCCGGAGCAGAAACTATGCCGTCATATCAAACTGGCTATGCCGGGGGTCGGCTGCCGAACAGCGCGCTGCCGACACGCACATGCGTCGCGCCCATGGCGATGGCCGTTTCGAAATCGCCACTCATCCCCATCGAGAGGCTGGCGACACCGGCCGCCTTTCCGAGCTCGTTGAGATGGGCGAAATACGGCCCCGGCGGATCACCGTCGGGCGGGATGCACATCAGCCCCACGACATCGAGGCCATGCCCCTGCCGGCAGCGCGCGACGAAGGCCGCGGCCTCGGCTGGCGGGATTCCGGCCTTCTGCGGCTCGAGCCCGATATTGACCTGCACATAAACCGGCAGCCTGCGCCCTGCCCGCTCCATCTCGGCCTTCAACACACCGGCGAGCTTGTCGCGATCGACGGTCTGGATCACATCGAACAGCGCCACCGCGTCACGGGCCTTGTTGGTCTGCAGCGGACCGATCAGGTGCAGTTCTATGCCGTCATAGGACGCCCGCAGCTCGGGCCACTTGACCTGTGCCTCCTGCACGCGGTTCTCGCCGAACACGCGCTGGCCGGCGTCAAGAAACGGCCGGATTGCTGCGCCATCGAAGGTCTTGGAGACCGCGATCAGCTCCACCCGCTCGGGTGGCGCACCGAAGCGGCGTCGTGCCTTCTCGATCCGCTGCCGGATGATCTCAAGCCGTTCGGCCGCGTTCTCCATGGCGCACTCTGTTGACCGGTTAACGGAATTCTGATGAAGGTCCGGTAGCCAAAAACCCCCCGCAACGCAACGCAATCCCAATCCAATCCGGGACTTTCAGGGACGCAATCGAAGTGACTGGTAGAACGAGCGAGCGCTACAACCCGCGTGTCGAAGAGCCACGCTGGCAAAAGGCCTGGGACGAGGCCGAGACCTTCGTCGTCAAGGACGACGACGCGCGCGAGCCTTACTACGTGCTCGAGATGTTCCCGTATCCGTCCGGCCGCATCCATATGGGGCACGTGCGCAACTACACCATGGGCGACGTGCTGGCGCGCTACAAGCGGGCGCGCGGCTTCAACGTGCTGCACCCCATGGGCTGGGATGCCTTCGGCCTGCCGGCCGAGAACGCCGCCATGCAGAACAAGGTCCACCCCAAGGCCTGGACCTACGCCAATATCGACGCGATGCGGAAGCAGCTGAAATCTATCGGCTTTTCCTTCGACTGGACGCGCGAGATCGCGACCTGCGACGTCGAGTACTATGCCCAGCAGCAGAAGCTGTTCCTCGACATGTTGCGCGAGGGCCTGGTGGCCCGCCGCAAGTCCAAGGTGAACTGGGACCCCGTCGACATGACCGTGCTCGCCAACGAGCAGGTGGTCGATGGCCGCGGCTGGCGTTCCGGCGCCGTTGTCGAGCAGCGCGAGCTGAACCAGTGGGCCTTCAAGGTTTCGGACTACGCCGAAGATCTGCTGTCAGCGCTGGACGGACTGGACCAGTGGCCCGACAAGGTCCGCCTGATGCAGCACAACTGGATCGGCAAGTCCGAAGGCATGCGGCTGCTGTTCGAGCTGACCGAGGAATTCGGCGATTTCGCCTCGATCGAGGTGTTCACCACCCGGCCGGACACCATCTTCGGCGCGAGCTTCATCGCCATTTCCGCTGACCATCCGCTGGCCAAGGCCGTGGCGGACCGGCCCGATATTGCCGCCTTCATCGCCGAGACGCACCGCCAGGGCACCGCCACCGAGACGCTGGACAAGGCCGAAAAGCTCGGCGTTTTCACCGGGTTGCACGTGAAGCATCCGGTGAAGCCGGGCGCCACGCTGCCCGTCTACGTCGCCAACTTCGTGCTGATGGAATACGGGGCCGGCGCCATTTTCGGCTGCCCCGCGCATGACCAGCGCGACCTCGATTTCGCCCGCCGCTACGGCCTCCCGGTGGTGCCGGTGGTGCTGCCCGAAGGCGCCGATCCCGAGAGCTTCGAGGTCGATGCAGAGGCCTATACCGGCCCGGGGCGGATATTCCACTCCGAGTTCCTCGATGGACTCGAGGTTGACGCGGCCAAAAAGAAGATCGCCGAGTATTTTGGCGCCCGCGCCGTCGGCAACCGTCAGCAGGGCACCGTGGAGGTGAATTATCGCCTGCGCGACTGGGGCGTGTCGCGCCAGCGCTACTGGGGCTGCCCGATCCCGGTGATCCACTGCGAGAAGTGCGGCACGGTGCCGGTTCCCGATAAGGATCTGCCGGTGGTGCTGCCCGAGGACGTCACCTTCGATCGCCCCGGCAACCCGCTCGACCACCATCCGACCTGGAAGCACGTCGCCTGCCCCAACTGCGGCGGTGCGGCGACGCGCGAAACCGACACGATGGACACGTTCGTCGACAGCTCGTGGTATTTCGTGCGCTTTACCGACCCGGATGCGGATATGCCCACCGTGCCGGCCACCGCGAACAAGTGGCTGCCGGTCGACCAGTATATCGGCGGCGTCGAGCACGCGATCCTGCATCTGCTCTACTCGCGCTTCTTCACCCGCGCGATGAAGAAGACCGGCCACCTGAACCTCGACGAGCCGTTCAAGGGTCTGTTCACCCAGGGCATGGTGGTCCACGAGACCTACAAGGACGCGAGCGGCGAGTGGCTGTCGCCGGCCGATGTGGTGGTCACCGGCATGGATGTCCGCACCGCCAGGCACGCCAAGAGCGGCGCTCCGGTCGAGATCGGCGCCATCGAGAAGATGTCGAAGTCCAAGAAGAACGTTGTGGACCCCGACGAGATCGTCAAGACCTACGGTGCCGACACCGCCCGCTGGTTCATGCTGTCCGACTCCCCGCCCGAGCGCGACGTGCAGTGGACCGAGGCCGGCATCGAAGGCGCCAGCCGTTTCCTGCAGCGCGTGTGGAAGCTGGTCGGCGACGTACTGGAGGCGGCCGAGAAGGCATCGCCGACGGATGGCATCATCGCCGATCCCGAGGTGCTGGCGCTGCGCAAGGTGATCCACCGCGCCGCCGCCCAGGTGGGCGAGGAGATCGAGGGCCTGCGCTTCAACCGCGCCGTGGCCCAGATCTACGAGCTGACCAACGCGCTGGCGAAATTCGTCGCTGGCGGAACCGCGACCGCCTCACGCGCCGCCGTTGCCCGCGAGGGCGTAGGCGTGCTGGTCCAGCTGGTGGCCCCGATGATGCCCCACCTCGCCGAAACGGCCTGGTCGGCCCTGGGGCAGCCGGGCATGGTGATCGACGCGGCCTGGCCTGAATCCGACCCCGCGCTGCTGGTCGACGACACCCTGGTGATCCCGGTGCAGGTCAACGGCAAGCGCCGCGGCGAGATCACCGTGCCCAAGGGTTCGCCCAACGCGCTGGTCGAGAAAGAGGCCTTGTCACTCGAAGCGGTTGCCCGCATGTTGGACGGCAAGCCGCCCAAGAAGGTGGTCATCGTTCCGGACAGGATCGTCAATGTGGTCGCCTAGGCCCGTTCTGCGTAACGCCTTGATGGCGCTGGGACTTCTCGGCGCGACTGTGCTCGCCGGCTGCTCCGGGCTGACTCCGGTCTACGGCGAGCGCGGGCTTGGCACCGAGCGCGTCGCGCTACGCTACGAGGAGCCGCGCAACCGGCTCGAGCAGATCATCTATCAGGACCTGGCGCTGCGCCTCGGCAAGAGCTCCGATCCGTCGAGCCCGCGCGTCGTCATCACGACGTCCAGTTCGGCACGCGACCTCACCCGGTCCGCGGTGTCGCGGCCATCTGACCAGTATGAGGCCGTGGTAAGCGCCACCATACGGCTGATTGGGTCGGATGACGCGGTCCTGCTCAGCACCACGCGCTCCGCCGCTGCGCTCTACTCGACCAGCCGGCAGGCGCTCGCCTCCTCCGAGGCCCAGAACGAGGCCTATCAGCGCGCCGCTCGCTCGCTGGCCGAAACCATCCGACTCACCCTGCTCGGCGCGCTGAGCCAGACCGTCAACTGATGACGGCGCTCAAGGCGCACGAGGTCGGCCGCTTCCTCGATCGTCCCGATATCGACACCGGCATTTTCCTCGCCTATGGCCCGGATTCCGGGCTTGTCCGGGAGACGGGACAGCGGCTGGCGCGCCGCTTTGCCGGCGCCGATGCCGACAGCATGAACCTCGTCGTGCTCGATGGCGCCGAGCTCGACGCCGACCCGAGCCGGCTCGCCGTCGAGGCCAAGACCACCTCGCTGTTCGGCGACCGCCGGGTCATCCGCGTGCGCGGGGCGGGCAAGTCGCTGGTGATGGCGCTCACCGAGCTGCGCGACGATCCGGGCGCCGCCATCATCCTCGAGGCCGGCAATCTGGCGCCGCGCGATCCGCTGCGCGCTCTGGTCGAAGCAGCAAAGCTGGGTCGCGCCCTGCCCTGCTATGCGGACAGCGACGAATCGCTGACCCGGCTGATCGCCGACAGCTTCAACAAGGCCGGCATCCGCGCCGACCAGGATGCCATCGCCGCCTTGCGCGATTCGCTCGGCAACGATCGCGAGGTAACGCGGCGCGAGCTGGAGAAGCTCGAGCTTTATGCGCAGGATAGCAAAGTCCTGACGCGCGAAGATATCTTGCTGCTCTGCGCCGACAATAGCGCGCTGGTGATCGATGAGATCATCGACGCAGCGGCCACCGGGCACGCTGCGGAGATGGATGTCGCGCTGGAGCGCGCGACCGCGCAGAGCGTCAACGCCCAGCAGATTTTAGCGAGCCTTCTCAACCACTTCGCCACATTGCGGCGGTGGCGCACGGCCGTGGATGCCGGCCAGTCGCCCGGCGGTGTGCTCGATTCGTCACGGCCGAAGCCGCACTTCTCGCGCCGCTCGTCGCTGGAGCGGCAACTGCGTCTGTGGACTGATGACGCGCTGGCGGCCGCGTTGGAGCGGCTGCAATTGGCGGTCGCGGACAGCCGCAAACGCTACGCGCTGCAAGAAGTCGTCGGCCATCGCGCTCTACTGGCGATTTGCTCAATGGCGGCAGAGCGTTAGCGCGCTGTTTCATGTGAAACATCGCCGCTACGGGTCAGTGGGCCTGACCTGATGAGCGGCCGATTCTGAACCGGTCATTGAGGGCGGATGAACGAGCAAACGCCGGGCATTGTCCTCCGCGGGCCAATGGCGCCCTCGGCCATGATCAGCGAGCCGTTCCACAAACTGGGTGTCATTTCGGCATAGGCCGGAATCCATCCTGAGGTCGACGCACCAGTCACGAAGTGGTCGAAACATCTCAGGATTGGCCCCGGCCTACGCCGCGGTGACCCTGTTGAGGGTGTGAGATCCAGCCGGTATCCCGCCTCGAAGCGGTAGCGCCTTAGCCGCCGGCCAGCTTCACGCAGATGCCGTCGAGCTGCTCGAGCGTGCGGTACCGGATCTCCAGCCGGCCGCCCTGCTCTTTGTGGTCGATCGACACGTGGAGCCCGAGGACGTCGGAGAGGCGCTTTTCGAGCGCGGCGGTGTCGGGATCCTTGGAGGCCGGGAAGCCCTTGCGCTTCGGGGCGGCGCCGAGCTCGCGCTGGGTCAGCTCCTCGGCTTCACGCACCGATAGCCCACCCCCGGCGATACGCTTGGCGAGCGCGGAAGGATCGTCGGCGGTGATCAGCGTGCGGGCGTGGCCGGCGGTGAGTTCGCCGCGCGAAAGCATGCCACGGACATCGTCGGGGAGCTTGAGCAGGCGCAGCGTGTTGGCGACGTGCGAGCGCGATTTGCCAATGACCTGCGCCAGGTCGTTCTGCGTGTAGTCGAACTGCTCGATCAGCTGGCCGTAACCCATTGCTTCTTCGAGCGGATTGAGATCGACGCGTTGCACGTTCTCGATAATGGCGAGTTCGAGCGCTTCCTTGTCGTCGACATCGCGCACGATGACGGGCACGTCGTTGAGCCCGGCACGCTGCGCGGCGCGCCAACGGCGCTCGCCGGCGATGATCTCGAACTGGTTCGGATCGTTGGTCGGGCGGACCAGCAAAGGCTGCATGACGCCCTTCTCGCGCACCGAATTGGTCAGTTCCTCGAGTTGCTCGGCATCGAACTCACGGCGCGGGTTGGCGCGGTTGGCAATGAGGAAATCGACCGGCAGGCGCTTGCCGCTGCCGCTATCGGCGAGGCGGGCGGCGCCTTCCATGGTCGCCATGTCGCCGATCAGCGCCGCGAGGCCGCGGCCGAGACGGGAGGGTTTCTCGTTCATCGTCTAGATCCTCATGCAGCCACGAGCTGGCGCTCGCGGCGGATCACTTCAGTGGCGAGCCGGAGGTAAGCCTGGCTCCCCGCACTCTTCAGGTCGTACAGCAAAGCCGGCTTGCCATAGGACGGCGCCTCCGCCAAGCGAACATTGCGCGGTATCACCGTGTCGTAGACCAGCGGCCCCATTTCCGCCCGCACGTCGGCGATCACCTGCTCGCTCAAATTGTTGCGGCGGTCGAACATGGTCATCACCACGCCCTGGACGATCAGGCGCGGGTTCAGGGTCGATCGGATCTGCTCGATCGTCTTGAGCAGCTGGCTCAGGCCTTCGAGGGCGAAGAACTCGCACTGCAGCGGCACCAGCACGGCGTCCGCCGCGACCAGGGCGTTGATAGTCAACAGGTTGAGCGAGGGCGGGCAATCGATCAGCACGTAGCTGATCGGCTTGCCGTCGATCACCAGCTCGTTGATCAGCTTGAAGGCATCGCGCAGCCGGAAGGCGCGGTCGGCCTGCTGCGCAATGGTCAGCTCGAGCCCGAGCAGGTCGAGCGTAGACGGGACGATCGCGACATTGGGCACGCTGGTCAGCACGGCGGCTTCGGCGATGCGGGCCTCGCCAACCATCAGGTCGTAGCTGGAAACGTCACGGCCGGTGCGGGTGATGCCCAGCCCGGTTGAGGCATTGCCCTGCGGGTCGAGGTCGACGATCAGCACGCGCTCGCCAATGGCCGCCAAGGCCGTGGCAAGGTTAATGGCGGTGGTGGTTTTACCCACGCCGCCCTTCTGATTGGCCAGGGTCAGGATTCGAGGAGCCAAGGGACGAACTCCGAGCGTTTCCGCCAACTAATTGGTTTTGCGACGTAAATTTCTGATCTCGAGCAGCACGCCGGCGTCATCGGTGACGCTTGCATGTATTAACACGTCGAAGTCCCAAGCCAAACGGCTTTCCTGCAACTCGGCCGCGTGATCCCGGCCTTTGTGCAGGATTGCGCGGGTTTCGGAGCTGAAGAAGGGGTGGATAAGTCCGAGCAGATCCGGCAGCGCCGCAAGCGCGCGCGAGGTGATCATGTTCCACTCTGTTTCACGTGAATCAAACTCGGTACTGCGGCCGGCGAACACCTCGGCCGGCAGTTCCAGCTCGCGGATCGCCTGGCGCAGGAAAGCGACCTTCTTGGTGACCGGCTCGACCAGTTGAACGCTAGCCTGACCTTTGAGCGCAATCGCCAGGGGAATGGCCGGCAAGCCGCCGCCTGAACCGATGTCCAGAATCCGTTCATCCTGGCGGCGAACCAGCGGCAGAATCTGGAGCGAGTCGACGATGTGCCGCTCCCACAGCCGCTCCACTGTTTCACGTGAAACCAGATTCTGCACCGCGTTCCATTTCCGCAGCAGCGCAGCAAATGATTCCAAATCGCGCTGCACTTCCGCCTTCGGGCGCACGAAGTGGTGTACGAAGCTCGATTGCGGCATTTCTACTCCGTGGCATCCCCGGATCCAGTGGTGCCGCCAACTAGATTCCCGCTTTCGCGGGAATGACACCGTGGCTGTGGTCTTAACTGGCCTGGCGCAGGCTGCCGCGCCGGATGACCGAGAGGATCAGGGTGATCGCTGCCGGCGTCACGCCATCAATGGCCTGCGCCTGCGCAATGGTGGCCGGACGCCGTTCGGCCAGCTTGTGGCGGAGCTCCATCGAGAGCCCCGGCAACGCGGCGTACTCAAGCCAGTCCGGAATCTCCCGACTCTCGTCGCGCTTCATTGCGGCGATGTCAGCCTTCTGTCGGTCAAGATAGACCGCATACTGGGCATCTACCACCAGTTGCTCCATCACTGGTGCGGGAACTTCTGCCAGCTCCGGCCAAAGCGGCAGGAGCTTGTCGACATCCATTTCCGGATAGGACAGCAGCTCGAAGGCGGTGCGTTGCTGGCCGTCGGGATTGACGGCGAGACCCGCCTTGCGCGCCGCGGTCGGCGACGTGGTCAGCGAGTGGAGCAGCTTGCGGCCGCTTTCCAGCGCAGCCTGCTTCTCGGCAAAGCGCTCGCGGCGTTCCTCGCCGACAAGACGCGTGGCGACGGCGCCGGGGGTGAGGCGCTGGTCGGCATTGTCGCTGCGCAGGTGCAGGCGGAACTCGGCGCGCGAGGTGAACATGCGGTAGGGCTCGGACACGCCGCGCGTCACCAGGTCGTCGACCATGACGCCCAGATAGCTCTCGGTGCGCGACAGCCGCATCGGCTCGGCGCCCCTCGCGGCAAGGCCGGCATTGGCACCGGCGTAGATGCCTTGGGCGGCGGCTTCCTCGTAGCCGGTGGTGCCGTTGATCTGGCCGGCGAGGTATAGGCCGGGTAACCGCCTCAGCTCCAGCGACGGCTTTAGCTCGCGCGGATCGACATAGTCGTATTCGATCGCATAGCCCGGTCGGATAATCCGGACGTTGCCAAGACCGGGCATCGACTTGAGAAAGGCTTCCTGCACCTCGGCGGGCAGGGAAGTCGATAGCCCGTTCGGATAGATCGTGTTGTCATCGAGGCCCTCGGGCTCGAGGAAGATCTGATGGCTGTCGCGATCGGCGAAGCGGACGATCTTGTCCTCGATGGACGGGCAATAGCGCGGGCCCCGGCTCTTGATGCGGCCGGAATACATGGCGGAGCGATGAATATTGTCCGCGATGATACGATGCGTCTCGGCCGTGGTGCGCGTGATGAAGCAGCTGACCTGCGGCGTGGTGATCGCATCGGTGAGCGCCGAGAACGGCTCCGGCGGATCGTCGCCCTGCTGCTCTTCAAGGCTGGAGAAGTCGATCGAGGTGGCGTCGAGCCGGGCAGGGGTTCCGGTCTTGAGACGGCCGAGAGTCAGGCCGAGGGCTTCCAGGCGGGTGGAGAGGCCGAGCACAGGCTTCTCGCCGACGCGGCCGGCGGGCACGGTCTCTTCGCCACGATGGATGAGGCCGCGGAGGAAGGTGCCGGTCGTCAGCACCACGGCCTTGGCGCCGAAGCGGCGGCCGTCGAGCAGGACGGCGCCGGTGATGCGGCCATTCTCGACGATCAGGTCGTCGACCTCGCCCTCAATCACGGTGAGGTTGGACTGCGCCAGGATCGCTGCCTGCATGGCCTGCTTATAGAGCTTCCGGTCGGCCTGGGCGCGCGGGCCGCGGACCGCCGGGCCTTTGCGGCGGTTGAGCACGCGGAACTGGATGCCGGCGGCGTCAGCGACGCGGCCCATCAGGCCGTCCATGGCGTCGATCTCGCGCACCAGATGGCCCTTGCCGAGCCCGCCGATGGCCGGATTGCAGCTCATCTCGCCGATGGTGCCGAACTTATGGGTGACGAGCGCGGTGGGAACGCCGAGGCGGGCAGAGGCCGCCGCAGCCTCGCTGCCGGCATGGCCGCCGCCTACGACAATGACGCCGAAATCGCTCATCGATGCTTTCCTTATGGAGGCGCGGTCTAGTCCAATGTTTCACGTGAATCAACCGGCCAGCAGGTTGGGCCGCGTTTCACGTGAATCACCTCGCCGTCATTTGCCGATGCAGAAGGCCGAGAAAAGATGGTCGAGGACCGACTCCGCGTCCATTCGGCCGAGCAGCCGTTCGAGGGCGGCCGACGAGCGGCGCAGGTGTTCCGCGGCAATCTCGGGATCACCGATGTCCGCCTCCGCCTCCGCGACGGCCAGCGCTGCAGCGAGCAGCGACTCGCGGTCCCGCTCGTGGCTGACGAGCACTTCGCCGGCACGGACGGAGCTGGCTCCCGAGGCGTGATACAACAGGTTGAGCAGCTCGCCGATGCCGGCGCCGGTGGGGACAGACACCGCGTGCTCGCTGCCAGCGACGGGCCCGAGGTCCAACTTGGTGCCGACCCTAAGCACCGGCGGTCGGCGCCATTGCTCGTCACCAAGTTCCGGAAAGGTAGGGGGTGCCTTGACGGGTTGATCGGGGGCCTGCAGCCATAGGATCAGGTCGGCTGCAATCATGGCGGCACGGGCGCGCCCTACGCCGATTGCCTCGGCCTTGGAGGTGGTGTCGCGCAGGCCGGCGCTGTCGATCAGCACGACGAGCTGGCCGTTGATATCGAGCGGCACCTCCTTGAGGTCGCGGGTCGTGCCGGGCTCGTCCGACACGATCGCGGCGTCGGAGCGGGACAGCGCGTTCAGCAGGCTCGACTTGCCGGCGTTGGGCGGACCGGCGAGGACCACGCGAAAGCCGTGCCGGAGGATGCGGCCCTGTCCTACGCAAGCGGCAACGCGAGAGATGTCCTGGTGAAGCGCCAGAAGGTCATCGCGAAAGCTGGAGGGCAGCGCACCGACATCCCCTTCGTCGGAGAAATCGAGTTGGGCCTCGATCTCCGCGCGGAGGTTGAGCAGGCGCTCGCGCCAGCCGTCAACCTCGCGGGTAAGGCCTCCGTCCAGCCGCGCGTAGGCGAGGGCGCGCTGGTTCTCGGTTTCGGCCTCGATCAGGTCTCCAAGGCCTTCAACTTCGGTGAGATCGAGCTTGCCGTTCTCGAAGGCGCGGCGGGTGAATTCGCCGGCTTCGGCGAGCCGGATGTGTTCGCGGGCGGAGAGTTTCCGGAGCAGCGCGCGGACGACGGCGGGGGAGCCGTGGACCTGGAGTTCGGCGCAATCTTCGCCGGTAAAGCTCGCGGGGCCGGGCATCCAGGCGACGAGGCCGCGATCGAGCCTGTCACCGTCGAGGGTAATATCGCTGAGTATCAGCTTTCGCGGAGCGGGCAGGGTGCCGAGTATCTCGGTCAGCACCTCGCCGGCTTGTGGGCCGGAGAGACGGATGACGGCGACGCCCGAGGGGACGGCGCCCGACGAGAGGGCGACGATAGTGTCGCCGTCACGCATGATTGTTGTCCGGTAAGGCGGCAAAAGGCCCCCTCACCTGGCCTTGGGCCGACCTCTCCCCCAGAGGGAGAGGTGCGAGGAGGCACAATCTTGCCCCTGAACCACCTCTCCCTCTGGGGGAGAGGTCGCCGCGCAGCGGCGGGTGAGGGGGCCTTTCCACGGCAGATAAGGCCTAGGTGTTCATCGAGTCGAAGAAGTCGGAGTTCGTCTTGGTCTGACGGATCTTGTCCATCAGGAACTCCATGGCGTCGACCGTGCCCATCGGGTTGAGGATGCGGCGGAGGACGTACATCTTGCGCAGGATGTCGGGCTCGACCAGCAGCTCTTCCTTGCGGGTGCCGGACTTGGTGACGTCCATGGCCGGGAAGATGCGCTTGTCCGAAACCTTGCGGTCGAGGACGATTTCCGAGTTACCGGTGCCCTTGAACTCTTCGAAGATGACTTCGTCCATGCGCGAGCCGGTATCGATCAGCGCGGTCGAGATGATGGTGAGCGAGCCGCCATCCTCGATATTGCGCGCCGCGCCGAAGAAGCGCTTGGGGCGCTGCAGGGCGTTGGCGTCGACACCGCCGGTCAGCACCTTGCCGGACGACGGCACGACGGTGTTGTAGGCGCGGCCGAGGCGGGTGATCGAATCGAGCAGGATCACCACGTCGCGCTTGTGCTCGACAAGGCGCTTGGCCTTCTCGATTACCATCTCGGCGACCTGGACGTGCCGCGAGGCCGGCTCGTCGAAGGTCGAGGAGATGACCTCTCCCTTTACCGAGCGCTGCATGTCGGTGACTTCCTCGGGCCGCTCGTCGATGAGCAGCACGATGAGGTAGCACTCGGGATGATTGATGGCGATCGACTGTGCAATATTCTGCAACAGTACGGTCTTACCGGTACGCGGTGGAGCGACAATAAGGGCACGCTGGCCTTTGCCGAGCGGCGCCACCAGGTCCATGACCCGGGCGCTCTTGTCCTTGTTGGTCGGATCCGGCAGCTCGAGACGCAGGCGCTCATCGGGATAGAGCGGCGTCAGGTTGTCGAAGTTGATCTTGTGGCGGACCTTTTCGGGGTCCTCGAAATTGATGGTATTGACCTTGAGTAGGGCGAAGTAGCGCTCACCTTCTTTGGGGGAGCGGATCTGGCCTTCGACCGTGTCGCCGGTGCGCAGTGAGAAGCGGCGGATCTGCGACGGGGAGACGTAGATATCGTCCGGACCCGGCAGATAATTCGCGTCGGGGGAGCGCAGAAAGCCAAAGCCGTCCGGCAGGACCTCGACCACGCCTTCGCCGGTAATGTCGACTTCGCGGGCCGCCAGCTCCTTGAGGATGGCGAACATCAGCTCCTGCTTGCGCAGCGTCGAGGCACTCTCGACGTCATAGGTCTCGGCGAACTCGAGCAGTTCGGCAGGCGTCTTGGCCTTAAGCTCGCTGAGCTTGATACTTTCCATTGCGTGGAAAACCCTCGGGATACGTAGTGGCGGGATCAGTAATTTGGGGAGTTTGGCGCCCGGAAAGCGCCGGGGAGGCGCCCTAATGTCAGGCGAGTGCGCTTGAGATAGCTAAAACTGCGGTCTTATTCAAGGCCCGACCGGCAGCCGAGCCCGCACGGCTGCGCGAGATCAGAACGGTTTTGCGATCACCATGATGACGATGACGATGGCGATGACGAAGGGGATCTCGTTGATCGCGCGGAAGAACTTTGAGCTTCTCGTGTTCCGGTCATTGGCGAAATCGCGGAGCAGGCGACCGTAAAAGCCGTGAATGCCCGAGAGGATCAGCACCATCGCGGCTTTCACCCACGGCCAGAAGCCCCACCAGATGGCGTGGTCGATGCCGAGCATCAAGAGGCCGAACACCCAGGTGGCGATCATCGCCGGGGTGGTGATGCCGCGATAGAGCCGGCGCTCCATCAGCTTGAACGTCTCGGACTGGACCGAACCCTTCTCGGCGTCGGCGTGGTAGACGAAGAGCCGCGGCAGATAGAGCATGCCAGCCATCCAGGCGATGACCGAGACCACGTGCAGCGCCTTGATCCAGGGCAGCAGGGGGAGCAACGCGTCCATCGTCAGGTGGCCTTCCGCACGGTTTCGATCAGCTTTTCGACATGGGCGATCGGGGTCGGCGGCAGAATGCCGTGCCCAAGATTGAAGATATGGGGCCGATTCTGGAACGCTGTCACGATCTCGATGATGCGCCGCTCCATCTGCTCGCCGCCGGCGAGAAGCCGCAGCGGGTCGAGATTGCCCTGGACGCCGAGATGGCTCGGCAGGGACTGGGCAAAGGCGAGCGGGGTGCCATAATCGAGGCCGAGCACGTTGACGCCGGTCGCGGCGGCATAGGCCGGCAGGTTGCCGGCAGCGCCACGCGGGAAACCGATGATCGAGGCGTTCGGAACCAGCTTTCGCACGCCCTCGACAATCCGGCGGTTGGGTTCGATCACCCAGTCGCGGAAGGCGACCTCGTCGATATTGAGGGCCCAGCTCTCGAACAGCTGCACCACATCGGCGCCGGCACTCAGCTGCGCCGCCAGATAGTCGATGCTGGTTTCGACGAGGATGTCGAGCAGGCGCCCGAACGGCTCAGGCTGGGTGAGGGCGAACATGCGGGCGGCATGCTGGTCGGGCGAGCCGCGACCGCCGATCATGTAGGTGGCAACTGTCCAGGGTGAACCACAAAAGCCGATCAGCGTCTTGTCGGGAGCCAAACCGGCACGAACCCGGCGAACCGTCTCGATGACCGGGCTCAGCTTTTCCAAAGCCTGCTGGGGTTGCAGCAGGCTCATGGTGTCGGCGGTGATCGGTTCGAGCAGCGGGCCTTCGCCAGCTTCGAAGCGCACGGACTGGCCGAGGGCGTCCGGGATGACGAGAATGTCGGAGAACAGGATCGCCGCATCGAGATCGAAGCGGCGCAGCGGCTGCAGGGTAACCTCGGCAGCCAGTTCAGGCGTGTAGCAGAGATCGAGGAAGCTGCCGGCGGTGGCGCGCAGTTCGCGATACTCGGGCAGATAGCGGCCGGCCTGGCGCATGATCCAGATCGGCAGGCGCTCCTGGCGTCGTCCGAGTACTGTCTCGAGCAATGGTTTGGTCACGGAGGGTGCGGTCATCGCCCCTTCCAACCAGAAGAATGTAGATTCTGTATTTTCATTATCATGGGCGTGTTTTGCAGGAATTCCGGTTCCTCCACAACGGAAGACCGGGCGACAGAAGCGCGCGGGCGGGAGGGGTTCTGAGGCTGTGAATCGTCGGTGCGCGTGGTCAGGGGACGGGGGCCGGAGTCGCCTGCATTAACTGGGCGTTAACCGTGCCACAATCGTTGACGAAGCGTTAACGCGGCTGTTGATGGAGGTGGGCCTAGCGCAATGGGTTTTCCCCGTAACTCACTTTAACGGCTCGTTAACCGGATAGCCGGTCCGGGGTGTGGACGGATCGGCAGCCAGCGGGGAGAAGTCGGGGTGGCGGGATCGGCGGGTGATTTTCCACCGGGTGCCGGCTTGAGCCAACGGGGACAGTGTGGAAAACGAAGCTCATGCTGATCCTTGCGTCCCAGAGCGCCGCGCGAAAAACCCTGCTGGCGGGGGCCGGGCTGCGATTCGAGGCGAGTCCAGCAACAATTGATGAGCGCGGGCTTGAGGCCGAAGTGCTGGGGAAAGGCGGTGATGCCGTCGCGGTCGCCCTGGCGCTGGCCGAGGCGAAGGCCTTGTCGGTGGCGACGAATCATGCGGGCGCGGCGGTGATTGGGGCAGATCAGGTGCTGGCGGTGGCGGAGGGTAGTGGGGCCAACCTCCCGCACGGAGTCATTCCCGCGCAAGCGGGGATGACGCCGGTGTTTGGTATTGCCGCCGGAGCGGGTCTCTTACACAAGCCCCAGGATATGGCTGACGCGGCTCGCCAGCTGGACCGGCTGCGAGGCATGACGCATCAGCTGCATTCCGCGGTGGTGCTGGCGCGAGATGGCGTGGTGCTGTGGTCGGCGGTGGAGACCGCGACGCTGACCATGCGGGCGTTCTCCGATGCCGAGCGCGATCAGATACTGGCGCTCGAGGGCGCGGCTGCGCTCGGGTCGGTCGGCGCCTATCGGCTCGAAGGGCCATCAGTGCGGCTGTTCGAGCGCATCGAGGGTGACTATTTTACCATTCTGGGGCTGCCGCTCCTGCCTTTGCTTGCCGCGTTGCGGCAGCATGCTCCCGACCTCTTCGAGTGATTCACGTGAAAACAGCCTTCGTCATCGGCCACCCGATCAAGCATTCGCGCTCGCCGCTGATCCATTCCAGCTGGATCGCCCGCTATGGCTTCGAGGCGAGCTATGCGCCGTTCGACTTGGCGCCCGAGGAGCTGGGGCGGTTCGTCGAGCGGATCAGGCTTGGCGAGTTCGTGGGCGGCAATGTCACCATTCCGCACAAGGAAGCGGTGTTTGCGCTGTGCGACGAGGTCGATCCGCTGGCGCGGACGATCGGCGCGGTGAACACGCTGGTGCGGACGATCGATGACACGATCTTCGGCTTCAACACCGACTACATGGGCTTTCTGGGCAATCTCGACCAGAACGCGCCGGGCTGGGATTCCGGGCTCGAGCGCGCCATCGTGCTGGGCGCGGGGGGCGCGGCGCGGGCCATCCTCGTGGCGCTGCGCGAGCGCGGGCTGAAGGAGATCGTGCTGCTCAACCGCACGCCGGAAAAGGCCGAGGCGCTGGCGCGCGAGATCGGCGGGCCGTTCGTGCCGGGTGCGCTGGCCGACTATCCGAAATATGCCGGCGAGGCGGGGCTGCTGGTCAACACCACCTCGATCGGCATGCACGATACGCGCTTCGAGAATCTCGACCTTAACCTGCTGCCCAGGACGGCGCTGGTCACCGACATCGTCTATGTGCCGTTGGTGACGCCGCTGCTGGCCGATGCGCGGGCGCTCGGGCTCCGGACCGTCGATGGGCTGGGCATGCTGCTGCACCAGGCGGTGCCGGGCTTCGAGGCCTGGTTCGGCGTGCGGCCGGAAGTGACGCCGGAGTTGCGCGCCCGGGTGGAGGCGACGCTTTGACGATCAAGCTCGGGCTCACCGGATCTATCGCCACCGGCAAATCGACCGTGCTCAAGGCCTTTGCCGAGCTCGGCGTGCCGACCTTTTCGTCCGACGAGTATGTGCACGAGCTCTATCGCGGCGCGGCTGTGGCGCCGGTGGAAGCGGCGTTTCCGGGTGCGGCCGTCGACGGGACGATTGACCGGGAGAAGCTGAGCCGGCAGGTGGTGGGGCATCCGGAGCGTATCCGCCAGCTCGAGGGCATTGTCCACCCGCTGGTGCGGGCCGGGATCCGGCGCTTTCTTGCCGAGGCCGAGGCGGCGGGGGAGGCGATCGCTGTGGTCGATATCCCGCTGCTGTTCGAGAATGGCGTCGACTGGGGGCTCGACGGCATTATCGTCACCACGGTGGACGAGGCCGAGCAGCGCCGGCGCGCGCTGGCCCGGCCGGGCATGACGGTGGAAAAGCTGGACGCCATCCTTGCCCGGCAGACCCCCCAGGCTGAAAAGATCAAACGCGCCACCTACATATTCGACACTTCGGCCACGCTCGAAACGACCCGCGCGGCGGTCGGCAAACTGGTCGAAGAGCTGAGAGCTGAAGCCGGCCAATGAGCAGAGAGATCGTCCTCGATACCGAAACCACCGGCCTGTCGCCGGTGTCGGGCGACCGCATCGTCGAGATCGGCTGCATCGAGCTGCTCAACCACATCCCGACCGGGCGGCACCTTCACATCTATCTCAACCCCGAGCGCGACATGCCCGAAGAGGCGTTTCGCGTGCATGGGCTGAGCAACGAGTTCCTGCGTGACAAGCCGCTCTTTGCCAGCAAGGCCGACGAATTCCTTGAGTTCATCACCGACGCGACGCTGGTGATCCACAATGCCGAGTTCGATATCGGCTTTCTGAACCACGAACTCGAGCGCATCGGCCGCACACGGCTGACCAACCCGGTGATCGACACCGTGATGGTGGCGCGTGAACGGCATCCAGGCGCGCGCGTCAGCCTCGATGCGCTGTGCAAGCATTATGGCATCGACAATTCCAAGCGCGTGCTGCACGGCGCGCTGCTCGACTCGGAGATTCTCGCCGACGTCTATCTCGAGCTGATCGGCGGCCGCCAGGTGTCGCTGGGGCTGATGACCGACAGCCATATCGAGGTCGGCTCGGCCGTGGTGTTCGCCCCCGCCCGGCAGCGTCCGGTGCCGCTGGCGCCGCGGCTCACCGACGCCGAGCTCAAGGCCCATGCCGTGCTGATCGGCGGTCTCGGCGGCGATGCGATCTGGGTGCAGTACGCCGAGCCGGCGGTGGCGGCGGCGGAGTAGGTTGCTGCCGGGGTTCTTGCTACAGGCGCCGGGTGTCATCCCTGCGAAAGCAGGATTCATCTATCGGCCAGCGCGGGCTGCGCGTTGGACCCCTGCTTTCGCAGGGGTGACAGCTGGTGGGGACGTGGGATTGTGCCCTGACGGCAGCATCTCAGGATAGGCCCCGGCCTGCGCCGGGGTGACATCGTGGTGGGGCGGCGCTGGTGATCGTGACCAGCGCCGCCCAAACCTTAGTTCGGCTGGCTGCCGGCCGGGGCGGTGCCGGCGGCTTGCTGGGCCTGCAGGTTCTTGAGGTTCTGCAGGTAGAGCGCCATGAAATCGACCGGCTCCATCATCAGCGGCGGGAAGCCGCCGAGCTGGACGGTGGTGGCGAGCACGTGGCGGGCGAACGGGAAGATCAGGCGCGGGCACTCGACCATCAGCAGCGGCGGCAGCTGGGCTTCGGTGACGTTGCGCAGGCGGAACACGCCGCCATAGACGAGCTCGACATTGAACAGCAGCGTCTTGTCGCGCTCGGCCTTGGCGTTGAGCGTCAGCTCGACCGCATAGAGGTCGTCAGCCTGCTTCTTGACCCCGACATTGATGCCGACATTGAAGTTCGGATTGGCGCCGCCCAGCAGGACCGAGCCCGGTGCACCCGGATTCTCGAAGCTGAGGTCGCGGGTATACTGCCCCACGAGGCTGTAGCTGGGCGCCGTGTTGGCGATGGGCGCAGCGCCGGCGGGGGTCTGGTCGGCCATGATGGGCAAATTCCTGAAGCGTTCGGACGGCGGGGTGGCTAGCACCTTTGGCCGCGTCGAACAAGCTTTAGGCAGGCTCAGCGCGGCCGGTACTCGTCCGAATCGAGCTCGATCGTGTCGTTGTCGATCGAGCGTGGACCGAAGCCGGCGGAATAGCCTCCGGTCGTGGAAACCACCCGCACGCGCGAGCGCAGCCAGGCATAGATGGCCGAGCGGACCGGCGGCAGGAGCAGCAGCAGGCCGAGGATGTCGGAGAAAAAGCCCGGGATGACCAGCAGCACGCCGGCGACGCCGATCATCATGGCGTCGGCCACCGAACGGGCCGGCAGCTCGCCGCCATTCATACTGGAGCGCAGGCGGGCGAATGTCGAAATCCCCTGCCAGCGCAGCGCCAGCATGCCGACGATGCCAGCGAGAATGACGATCGCCAGCGTGGGCAACAGGCCGATCGCGCCGCCGACCATGATGAACAGGGCGATCTCGATGATCGGCAGCGCCAAGATCAGCAGAAACAACAGGCGTCCCACGCGGCTAACCCTTTCTGAAGCAGTGCGGCATAAGGCCGTTCTCGTCCTCAGCCAATCGTGAACTGGTTTGTGGCTGAGCGTTTCCCTATATATAGGGAGAAATTCCGGTCCTCGTAGACCGGCTGTTCCTTCTCTCTTCGGCGCGAGTTTGGCCACCGATGGACGATTTCTTCGATATTCCCACGCTCATCGCCATTGGCGTTGCCATTGTCGTGCTGTTCCGTCTGCGCCAGGTGCTGGGCACCCGCACCGGCCGCGAGCGCACGCCGCTGCAGCGCCGCGAGGCCGCCGTGGCCAAACCGGGCGAGGAGAATGTCGTGCAGATGCGGCCGCGCCCGCAGCCCGAGACCAATGAGGATGCCGAGCGCGCGCAGCGCAAGCTCGAGACCGAGATCGCCCAGCTTTCTGGCGGCAACGAGCCGGTGGCCTCTGGCCTCAAGGCCATTGCCGACGCCGACCCGGGCTTTTCGCCCAAGAGCTTCATGGAAGGCGCCAAGGCCGCCTACGAGATGATTGTCACCGCCTTCGCCCAGGGCGACCGGCAGACGCTGAAGAACCTGCTCGACAAGGACGTCTATGACGGCTTCGAGCGCGTCATCAAGGATCGTGAGACCGCCGGCCGGAAGGTCGATTTCACCTTTGTCGGCCTGCCCAAGGTCGAGATCTCGGAGGCCGAGGTCGACAAGCGCGCCGCCAATGTCACCATCCGCTTCTACGCCGAGGTGGTGTCCGCCACCCGCGACAAGGACGGCACCCTGATCGAGGGCAATGCCGACCAGGTGACCAACATTGCCGACGAATGGACGTTCTCGCGCAATCCGAAATCGCGCGACCCCAACTGGAAGCTCGTCGCCACCAGCCAGCTCGAATAACGGCGGCTGGACGGGGGCATTGACATGGCCAAGCGCCGGTCTGACGGGAAGGGCCAGCTCCCCGACTGGCACCTTTGGCACGATGTTTCGCGCACGGTAACGCCGCTTCGGACCTCAAGGCCGATCGTCGACATGTCGGCCGAGCCGTTGCCCATTCCCAGTGGACCGGTGAAGAAACCCCGGCCGTTCGTGCCTGTTATGCCGCCATATCAATCCAACGGGCAGCCGCAGAAGCTGCCGCGGGCCGGGATCGAGCCCAACCTCAAGCAGCGCGTGCAGCGCGGCCGGGTGGAGATCGACGGCACCATCGACCTGCACGGCATGCGTCAGGTCGAGGCGCATGCGGCGCTCACCCGCTTCATCCATGCCCGTTCCGAACGCGGCGACCGCACGCTGCTGGTGATCACCGGCAAGGGGCTGAAAAAGCTCGGCGACGATGCCGCGGTGATCATCGAGCGCGGCGTGCTGCGCGCCATGCTGCCGCTCTGGCTCAGCGAGCCCAAGCTCGCGCCCCTGGTTGCCGGCTGGGATGTGGCGGCGCAACATCATGGCGGCGATGGCGCCTTCTATGTCCGCCTGCGCCGGGAGCGCGACTATCGATGACGCCATTGGGGGCAAAGCTGCGGCAGCTGCGTGACGAGCGTGGCATCACGCTCAAGGAGATGGCGCGGGCGCTGAACGTATCGAGCGCCTATCTCAGCGCGCTCGAGCATGGCCGGCGCGGCAAGCCGACCTTCACGCTGCTGCAGAAGATCATCCACTATTTCAACGTCATCTGGGACGACGCCGAGGAGCTGCAGCGCCTCGCCGAGATGAGCGACCCCAAGATCACCATCGATACGGCCGGGATGTCCCCCGAGGCGACCGAACTCGCCAACCGGCTGGCGCGCGACATCGGCAAGCTCGCGCCGGAGGACCTGGCCTTCCTCAGCGGCGAAATGATCCGGCGGACGCGCTAGCGATGGGCTGGGAAGCGCTGGCGCAGTGGGGCGCGGATGCGGAGCGCATCGAGCGGCTGGCCGGCGGGGTGGCCAACGATGTGTGGAGCGTGCGCGTCGACGGCAGGCTCGCGGTTGGCCGGCTGGGCCGGCGGAGCGCGCCCGACCTCGCGTGGGAGTGCGAGCTGCTGCAACATCTCGAGCGGAACGGCATGGCGGTGCCGGTGCCCATCCCGACGCGGGACGGCCGGCTTTTCGCCGAAGGCCTGATGCTGATGAGCTATGTGGAGGGCGGACCGCCCGAGAGCGAGGCCGACTGGCGTCGCGTGGCCGGGACGCTGCGCCAGTTGCACCGGCTGACCGAGGGTTGGCCGCAGCGGCCGGGCTGGCGCTCGTCGATCGACCTGCTGTCGGCAGACAGGGGCACGCGCATCGACCTCAAGGCCATGCCGGCGGAGGGCGTGGCCCGCTGCCGAGCCGCCTGGGCGCGGCTGGCGGGACGTCCGATGCGCGTCGTCCATGGCGACCCCAACAACCGTAACATCCGCATCACGGCCGATCGGGTCGGCCTGATCGACTGGGATGAGGCGCATGTCGACGTGCCCGAGCTCGACCTCGACCTACCCCACAACGCTGCCGGCTTCGAGGGCGACATGCCGGACATCGTCGCCCAGGCCTCCGCGGCCTGGGAGGCGGCCGTATGCTGGGATGACGACTACTCCAAGGCGCGGCTGGCCGAAGTCCGGGCGCTCTGACCTCCGCCATGGACAGGCGCCCCGGTCCCGCCTATTGAGGCCCGGTATTTGATGACCGAGCCGGACAGGTTTCCATGCTGCGCCGCTTCTTTGCCTATTACGCCCCATACAAGCACCTGTTCTTCCTCGATTTCGGCTGCGCCGTGCTCGCCGGCCTGCTCGAGCTCGGTTTTCCGATCGCCGTGCAGGTGTTCGTCGACCGGCTGCTGCCCGGGCAGAACTGGGGACTGATCGCCTTTGCGGCGGCGGCGCTGCTCGGCGTCTACATCCTCAACACCGGGCTGCAGGCCATCGTGAACTACTGGGGCCATGCGCTCGGCATCTCGATCGAGACCGAGATGCGGCGGCAGGCCTTCGATCATATCCAGAAGCTGAGCTTCCGCTATTTCGACAACAACAAGACCGGCCAGCTGATCACCCACGTGACCAAGGACCTCGAGGAGGTGGGCGAGGTGGCCCATCACGGCCCTGAGGACCTGTTCATCGCCATCATGACCTTCATCGGGGCCTTCATCCTGATGTTCATGGTGCACTGGCAGCTGGCGCTGGTGACCACGGCGATCGTGCCGTTCATGACCTGGCTGGTGTCGCGCTACGGCGCCAAGATGACGCTGAACTGGCAGAGCCTGTTCCGGCGGGTCGGCGACTTCAACGTACGGGTCGGCGAGAGCGTCGGCGGCATCCGCGTGGTCAAGGCGTTCGCCAACGAGGACTACGAGCGCGGCCTGTTTGCCCAGAACAACGAGAGCTACAAGGCGACTAAGCTCAACGCCTATGCCTACATGACGGCCTCGATTGCGCTGAGCTACCTGTCGACGCGACTGGTGCAGCTGATCGTCTTGGTTGCCGGCACCTGGTACGTGGTGCAGGGCGAGCTGAGCTATGGCGGCTTTGTCGGCTTCCTGCTGCTGGTGAACGTGTTCTTCCGGCCCATCGACAAGATCACCTCGGTGCTCGAGAGCTACCCCAAGGGCATTGCTGGCTTCCGCCGCTTCACCTCGCTGATCGATACCGAGCCCGATATTGCGGATCGGCCGGGCGCGGTGGCCGTTTCGGGGCTGAAGGGCGATATCGAATATAAGGATGTGAGCTTTGCCTATTCCGAGCACGGCAAGGTGCTGGACGGGCTGAACCTCTCGATCCGGGCTGGCGAGACGGTGGCCTTTGTCGGCCCGTCGGGCGCCGGCAAGACCACGATCTGCTCGCTGCTGCCGCGCTTCTACGACGTGACCGGCGGCGCGATCACCATCGACGGCATCGACATCCGCGAGATGACGCAGGCCTCGCTGCGCAGCCAGATCGGCATCGTGCAGCAGGATGTGTTCCTGTTCGGCTCGACCATTCGCGAGAACGTCGCCTATGGCCGGCTCGGGGCAAGTGACGAGGAGATCATCGAGGCGCTGCGCCGGGCCTCGCTCGACGAGTTCGTGCTGTCGCTGCCCGAGGGGCTCGATACGTCAGTGGGCGAGCGCGGGCTGAAGCTGTCGGGCGGGCAGAAGCAGCGGCTGGCCATTGCGCGGATTTTCCTGAAGAACCCGCCGATCCTGATCCTCGACGAGGCGACTTCGGCGCTGGATACGGCGACCGAGTACGCGATCCAGCAGGCGCTGGCGGCGCTGTCCGAGGGCCGGACAACGCTGGTGGTGGCGCACCGGCTGGCGACGATCCGCAACGCGGATCGGATCGTGGTGGTGGGGCCGGAGGGGATTGTCGAGCAGGGCTCGCATCGCGAGCTGCTCGATCGCCGCGGGGCCTATGCGCGGTTGCACAATGCGCAGTTCGGCGAGGTGGCGCAGGGGGCGTGAGGATTCACGTGAAACTGGGGCCGGCGAAGTCTGAAGTTGGCTGCCCGTCAGCGTGGGCCGGAGCGTGTGGCCACCCCCACCCACCCGCCGCGCGGGTCCCCCCTCCCCACAAGGGGGAGGGAGACGCCGACTGCTAGCCCAGTGCGCTGATTTCCCTCCCCTTGATGGGGAGGGCTAGCGGAGCTTGGCAGCTTGCTGCCTAGCGCAGCAGGGTGGGGTGGAGCCAAGTGCGCCGGCTCCAGTCGGTGAAGCACCTGAGGCTCAGCCCAGGAACTTGCGCAGCCGCGCCGTACCCTCGCGCAGCTTGTCCGGCTCCACCGCGTGGCACCAGCGCAGCCAGCCGTCGCCTTCCGGGCCGAAAGCGCCGCCGGGGGCGAGGCCGAGTCCGGCTTCGTCGACGAGGCGCTTGGCCAGCGTCAGCGTGTCGTCAAAGCCTTCGATGCGGAAGAACACATACATGGCGCCGCCGGCATCGGGGACGACTACGCCGGGCATGGCGGTGAGCTCGCCGACGAGCAGGTTTCGCGTCGCGGTGAGGCGCTGGCGGAGGGCAGCGACTTCCGGCTCGCCCTGCTGGATGGCGATGGTCGCGGCCCGCTGCACCGGCTCGAGAATGCACGAGGTGTTGTACTCGATGATCTTGCTGAGATCGGAGGTCAGCGTCTCGGGCGCCACGATCCAGCCGACGCGCCAGCCGGTCATCGACCAGGCCTTGGAGAAGCTGTTGACTGAAAGGATGCGGTCGCCGGCCTCGTAGCGGGCGAGGAAGGAGGGCGCCGATTTGCGTGCGGGATCGTGGACGAGGCGCTCGTAGACGTCGTCGCTCAACACCCAGATGCCGTGCTTGCGGCAATGGGCAAGGATCGCGTCGACTTCGCTGTCCTCGATGGTCCAGCCGGTCGGGTTGTTGGGCGAATTGATGATGACGAGGCGGGTGTCGGGCGTCAGTGCCGCGAGCAGCCGGTCGAGATCGAGCGACCACTTGCCGTTCGCGACTTTCAGCGGCACCCGCTCGACGCTGGCGCCGAGGATTTTCGGGATCTCGACGATATTGGGCCAGAGCGGGGTGACGGCAACGACGCGGTCGCCGGCGCCGACCACGAGCTGCATGGCGAGCATCAAGCCGGAGACGCCCGATCCGACGGCGGCGATACGCTCGGGCGCGACGGATGTCGAGTGGAGGTCGCTGAGATAGGTCGCGATGGCTTCGCGCAGGTAGGGCCGGCCGAGATTCTGCGAGTAGAAGGCTTCGCCCGAGCTCAGCGAGGCGATGGCGGCCTCGCGGATGAAGTCGGGAGTGGGGCGGTCGGACTCGCCGAACCAGAACGGCAGCACGTCGGCGCGGCCCATCGCGGCGTTGGCGACCTCGCGGATGAGCGAGCTCTGCAGCTGCTGGATGGCCGGGCGGGAAATGACGGGGAAGGGGGCGGTGGGGGTATCCATGCCTTTGGTATGGCTTAGGCAGGTTCCATCAACAAGCGCGGAGTAGGGCATCTTGCTCATCCGGGACCGGCAGTCGGGCCTCTCCCCCCTTGGCGGGGGAGACGCGAGACTTGCGAGCGGAGCGAGCTTAGTCGCAGCAGAGAGGGGGTGTGGTGGGCACGGTGGCTCCCAGAACCCCCTCTCTTGCGAAAACTAAGGACTTGGCTGCGCTAAGCCCAAGTTTTCGCTTTCTCCCCCGCCTAGGGGGAGAAACTGACTGAGAGGCCGGTCGCTTACAGCACGAAGCGGCTGAGGTCGGTGTCGGCGGCCATCTTGCCGATGCGGTCGGCGACATAAGCCTTGTCGATCGTGATCGTCTGGCCGGCCTTGTCGGGCGCGTCGAACGAGATGTCCTCGACCAGCCGTTCGAGAATGGTGGAGAGCCGGCGGGCGCCGATATTCTCGACCGTCGAGTTGACGTGCACGGCGGCATCCGCGATCGCCTCGATCGAGTCCGGGGTGAACTCGAGCGTCAGGCCCTCGGTCTGCATCAGCGCCACATACTGCTTGATGAGGCTGGCATCGGTGTCGTTGAGGATGCCGATCAGGTCGTCGCGGCTCAGCGCGCTGAGCTCGACGCGGATCGGTAGGCGCCCCTGCAATTCAGGCAACAGGTCCGAGGGCTTGCTCACATGGAACGCGCCCGAGGCGATGAACAGGATGTGGTCGGTCTTCACCGGGCCGTACTTGGTCGAGACGGTGGTGCCTTCGATCAGCGGCAAGAGGTCGCGCTGCACGCCTTCGCGGCTCGGGCCCTGGCCGACGCCTTCACGGTTCGCGACCTTGTCGATCTCGTCGATGAAGGCGATGCCGTCATTCTCGACGAGCTCGATGGCCTCCTTCTGGAGCGCGTCCTGGTCGAGCAGCTTGTCGGCTTCCTCGGCCATCAGCGGGGCGTGGGCGTCCTTCACCTTGACCTTGCGCTTGACCCCGCGGCCGCCAAAGGCCTTGCCCAGCATATCCTGGATGTTGATGACGCTGGCGCCCGGCATGCCGGGGATCTCGAAGCCGCCCTGCGGCGCCTGGGCCTGCATCTCGACTTCGATGTCCTTGTCGTCGAGCTCGTTGTTGCGCAGCTTCTGGCGGAAGCTTTCGCGGGTCGAGGGCGAGGCGGACGAGCCGACCAGCGCATCGAGCACGCGCTCCTCGGCATTGTGGTGGGCCTGGGCCTGCACCTCGCCGCGCTTCTTGTCGCGCAGCAACGAGATGCCGGCCTCGACGAGGTCGCGCACGATCTGTTCGACGTCGCGGCCGACATAGCCGACCTCGGTGAACTTGGTCGCTTCGACCTTGATGAACGGCGCCTGGGCGAGCTTGGCCAGCCGGCGCGAAATCTCGGTCTTGCCGACGCCGGTCGGCCCGATCATCAGGATGTTCTTGGGCGTCACTTCGGCGCGCAGGTCGTCGGGCAGCTGCTGGCGGCGCCAGCGGTTGCGCAGCGCCACCGCGACGGCGCGCTTGGCGTCCTTCTGGCCGACAATGTAGCGGTCGAGCTCGGAAACGATCTCGCGGGGCGAGAAATTGGTATCACTCATCAGTCTTCACTTTCCGCTGCCCTCGTCGAGGCGCAGCACCATGAGATAGTCGTCGTAGAAGACGCCGTCGACCTTGAGGCCGCGCGGGTCTTCCCCATAGATCTTGAACCCGTGCCGCTCGTAGAGCCGGCGGGCCCGGGGGTTGTCCTGCGTCACCGCGAGGTGCAGCTGCAGGACGTGATTGCGGGCCTCGGCGATCACCGCGGCGATCAGCAGGTCCGAACCGCCTTTGCCGCGCGCCGGCGGCGTCAGGTAGACGCCGACGAGGTGGCCGCGATGCGTCGATTTCTGCATCGCCTCGCGATAAAAGCCGGCGGTACCGACCAGCGCCGTGGCGTCGAACAGGCCGAAGACGAAGCCCTTGTCGAGCCGGTCGGTCCAGGCCGAGGGCGGCCGGTCGATCTCCTCGGCAAGGCTGGAGCCGAACGAGGCGGGCGAATCGCGGAGCCCTTCGATGCGCAAGGTCCGGTAGGCCTCGGCATCGGAGGCAACGAGTCGCCGCACCTCAAAGCTCACTGATCGTTCTCGATGGTTTCGAGCGTCACGTTCTCGTTGGTGTAGATGCAGACCTCGGCGGCGATCTTCATCGCCTTGCGGGCGATCTCCTCGGCGTCCATCTCGGTGTTCTCGCTGAGCGCAAGGGCGGCCGAATAGGCGTAGTTGCCGCCCGAGCCGATGGCGATCACGGCGTGGTCGGGGGTCAGCACGTCGCCGGTGCCGGTGAGCACCAGCGTGTCGGTCTTGTCGGCGACGATCATCATCGCTTCGAGCCGGCGCAGGTAGCGGTCGGTGCGCCAGTCCTTGGCGAGCTCGACGGCGGCGCGCATCAGCTGGTCGGGATACTGCACGAGCTTGGCTTCCAGCCGCTCGAACAGGGTGAAGGCGTCGGCCGTGGCGCCGGCAAAGCCGCCGATCACCTTGCCGCCGGCGAGGCGCCGGACTTTCTTGGCGGTATGCTTCATCACGGTGTTGCCGACCGAGACCTGTCCGTCACCGGCGACCACCACCTTGTTGCCCTTGCGGACGGCGACGATGGTCGTGCCGTGCCAGCCGGGGAATTCGTTGTCCTGAGACATGGGGGGAATAACTCCAGAACTGTTGTGCCTTATTTAGGCGCGGCGGTGGGGAATGCAAACTGGCCTGCCCGGTTGGGGAGGTTGGGTTGGTGCGCTACCGCACCCCCTCTCTTGCGAAACCCCGACCCCGGAGCGAATGGCAGGCACCCTCTCCCCCTTGGCGGGGGAGAAGCGAGACTTGTGAGCGACAGCGAACTAGTCGCAGCAGAGAGGGGGTGCGGTGGCGCGCTCGTGCCCTCCACGACCCCCTCTCTTGCGAAAACTAAGGACTTAGCTGCGCTAAGCCCAAGTTTTCGCTTTCTCCCCCGCCAAGGGGGAGAAGCTCACCGCAAGCACTGTGCATGTGGGAGGCACCCTCTGCAGCAACGTCTCTTTATCGCTTTGCGCGTAGATGCTAGTGGCGGCGCACCAAGCCGGAGCCAGCCATGCGTACTGCCGAGATCAAGCGGAAGACCAACGAGACCGACATCACCGTGTCGGTGAACCTCGATGGCACCGGCAAGCATGACATTCAGACCGGCATCGGCTTTCTCGACCACATGCTCGACCAATTGGCCAAGCACGGGCTGATCGACATCACCGTGCGCGCCAAGGGCGACCTGCACATCGATTTCCACCACACGGCGGAAGACGTGGGCATTGCGCTGGGCGAAGCGGTGAAGAAGGCGCTGGGCGACAAGAAGGGCATCCGCCGCTACGCGTCATCCGATCTGCCGATGGACGGCACGCTGACCCGCGTCGCGCTCGACGTCTCGGGTCGGCCGTTCCTGGTGTGGAAGGTGGAGTTCACCCGCGACAAGGTGGGCGAGATGGATACCGAGCTCTTCCGCGAGTGGTTCCAAGCCTTCGCGATGAACGCCGGTATCACGCTCCACGTCGAAACCTTCTACGGCGACAATAACCACCATGTCGCCGAAAGCGCCTTCAAGGCGCTGGCCAAGGCGTTGCGCGCGGCTGTCGAGATCGACCCGCGCGCTGCCGATGCGATCCCCTCGACCAAGGGGTCGCTCTAGGCTGGGTTAGCAGCTCAGCGGAAGCCGGCGCTCAGCACGAAGACGACGAACACGGCCATGACGACGAGCAGCCCGATGGCGAGCCAGCCGACGAAGCCGGCTGCGGGATCGATCACGTCTTCACCGGGGCCGTGCGAGAAATCCTGGTTGTCGCTCATCAATCCTGCTCCTGGGCTCGAGGCTCGGCCCGCTTCCAACGGCGGGCCTTTTCGTCTATGGCGTCCCCGATAGCTCACCGAGGCATTTCCGTGACCCTCTATTCCCTATATGCCCGCGAAAACCAAGCCCCCATCGCTGTGGCAGATCGCTTCAGCTGGTCCGCCGCGCTGCTGCCGCCGGTCCACGCGATCGCGCATGGGCTCTGGGCCATGCTGGGGCTGTGGGTGATCAAGGTTCTGGGGCTGATACTGCTCGGTCTCTGGATCGGCGGCGCGGCCGCGTTCTGGCTCTATGTGCTGGTTGCGATCTGGCTTGGTTTCGCCGCCGCGGGCTTTGCGCGCCGGAAGGCGGCGGCTGCCGGCACCTACCAGGGCGACTGGATTGCCGATGGCGAGGATGCGGCGCTGGTCGGCTACCTCGCAGGGCGGGCTGCGGCATGAGCACGGTAACGATCATCGATTACGGCTCGGGCAACCTGCGCTCGGCCGCCAAGGCGTTCGAACGTGCCGCTCGTGAAGCCGGCACCGGCGACGAAATCCTCGTCACCGACGATGTCGACGCGGTGCGCCGCGCCGACCGTATCGTGCTGCCGGGCGTCGGCGCTTTCGCCGATTGCCGCGCCGGCCTCGATGCGGTGACCGGCATGGTCGAGGTGCTCGAGGAGCGGGTGATCGGGGGCGGCGTGCCGTTCCTCGGCATCTGCGTCGGCATGCAGCTGATGGCCACCGAAGGCCGCGAGAAGGCGATCACCAGGGGGCTCGGCTGGATCCCCGGCGCCGTGGTGCGCATCGAGCCTGCCGGCGGGCTCAAGGTGCCGCACATGGGCTGGAACACGCTGACCTTCCGGCAGAAGCATCCGCTGCTCGAGGGCATTCCGGACGGGCCGAACGGGCTGCATGCCTATTTTGTGCACTCCTATCACCTGCAGACCGAGAAGCCCGAGACGCTGGTGGCGACGGCCGACTACGGCCAGCAGGTCACGGCGATTGTCGGCCGCGACAACATGCTGGGCACGCAGTTCCATCCCGAAAAGAGCCAGACGCTCGGCCTGACCCTGATTGGCAATTTCCTGAGGTGGAAGCCGTGATCCTTTTCCCCGCCATCGACCTCAAGGACGGCCAGTGCGTCCGGCTGAAGCTCGGCGACATGGACCAGGCGACGGTGTTCAACGACGATCCGGCCGCGCAGGCGAAATCGTTCGAGGATCAGGGCTTTGAGTATCTGCACGTCGTCGACCTCAACGGCGCCTTTGCCGGCGAGAGCGTCAACGGCGCGGCGGTCGAGGCCATCCTCAAGGCGGTAAAATTCCCTGTGGAGCTGGGCGGCGGTATCCGCACCATCGCCCATGTCGAGAGCTGGCTGGAGAAGGGCCTCGCCCGCGTTATCCTCGGCACGGTCGCGGTGCGCGATCCGGCGCTGGTCAAGGAAGCGGCGCGGCTGTTTCCCGGGCAGGTCGCGGTGGGTATCGACGCACGCGGCGGCAAGGTGGCGGTGGAAGGCTGGGCCGAGACTTCGGAGCTGAGCGTCATCGAGCTCGGCAAGCGCTTCGAGGGCGCTGGTGTTGCGGCGATCATCTACACCGATATCGACCGCGACGGCATCCTGAAGGGCATCAACTGGGCCTCGACGCTGGAGCTCGCCAAGGCCGTGTCGATCCCGGTGATCGCCTCGGGTGGGCTCGCTTCGATGGACGACATCCGCACGCTGGCGCAACCCGAGTACCGCATCCTCGAGGGCGCGATCTCGGGCCGCGCCATCTACGACGGACGCATTGATTCACGTGAAGCGCTGGCGCTGCTGAAACAGGCGAGGGCGGCTTGACCACCCCCGCCGCCCGCCGCTTTCCCTGGTGGGTTTACGGGGTAGCCTTGCTTTTGATCCTGCTCGTCGCGCTGGCGCCGGTGATCGCCGTCGCCATCGCCGGCTGGATCGCCGAAAGCCATGGCTGCGTGCTGCACGAGGGCTTTGCCAACCCGTGCATCGTCAACGGCAGCGACATGGGCGAGACGCTCTACGCCATGGGCGTGATGGGCTGGTTCATGCTGGCGACCATCCCGCTGGGCGGGCTGGCGCTGATCGCCTGGGTGGTCGTGCTGGTGATCCACTGGTTCGTCTGGCGGCGACGGAGCAACGCGGCATGACCCCGCGTTTCCCGTGGTGGCCCTACCTGATCGTGCTGGCGCTGATCTTTGTCGGCGCCATGGCCCCGATCGGCGTCACCGTCTATGCCGCCAACGTGGCGCAGGGCCATGGCTGCACCGTCACCAATGGCGTGCTCGACCCGTGCATTGTCGATGGGGTCGACAAGGCGCCGGAGCTGCAGATGATGGCGAGCAGTTTTCTCTACGCGCTGTTCACCTGGCCAGCCGGTATCGTCGCGGCGTGCCTGTGGTTCCTCGTGCTCTATTGGCACCGCGGCCGCTGGAAGCGGAGGCGCGGCCTCGAATGAGCGGCAAGTACAAGCCGATTCTGATCAAGCGGGTCAGCCTCTGGTGGTATCCGGTGACGCTACCGCCCATATTGGCGCTCGGCTGGTTCAGCATCACCGGCCTCGTGCCGCCATTTCTCGCTCCGCTCAGCCTCTTCGCCCTGTTTTTCTGGATTTTCAGCTTGGGTTTCGCCATAGCGGGCAAGCTGAGAAAGCCTCGGGACCCGTCGCCATGACTTTGAAGACCCGCATCATCCCCTGCCTCGACGTCAAGGACGGCCGCGTGGTGAAGGGCGTGCAGTTCGTCGACCTGATCGATGCCGGCGACCCGGTGGAGGCGGCGATTGCCTACAACGCCGCCGGCGCCGACGAGTTGACCTTCCTCGACATCACCGCCAGCCACGAGAACCGCGACACCATTTTCGACGTGGTGGCGCGCACCGCCGAGCACTGCTTCATGCCGGTGACCGTGGGCGGCGGCGTGCGCCGGATCGAAGACATCCGCAAGCTTCTGCTCGCCGGGGCGGACAAGGTGGCGATCAATTCGGCGGCGGTGAACGATCCGGACTTCATCGCCCGGGCGGCCGACAAGTTCGGCGACCAGTGCATCGTCGTTTCGGTCGATGCGCGGCGCCGGCAGATCCGGGCGCCGGGGCAGCAGAACCGCGACGAGTGGGAAATCTACACCCATGGCGGCCGCAACTCGACCGGCATCGACGCAGTGGAGTTCGCCGCCAAGATGGTGGAGCGCGGGGCCGGCGAGCTGCTGGTCACCTCGATGGATCGCGACGGCACCAAGTCCGGCTTCGATCTCGAGCTGACCCGCGCCGTCTCTGATGCCGTGCATGTGCCGGTGATCGCTTCGGGCGGTGTCGGCACGCTCGACCACCTGGTCGAAGGCGTGAAGACCGGCCATGCCTCGGCCGTGCTCGCCGCCTCGATCTTCCACTTCGGCACGTTCACCGTGGGCGAAGCCAAGGACTACATGGAGCGCCACGGCATCGCCATGCGGCGCGACAGCAACGCGGGAGCCTGATTGAGATGAGTTTCACCCTCGAAGCGCTGGACCAGCGCATCGCCGCCCGCGCCAGTGCGTCGCCGGACGAGAGCTACACCGCAAAACTGCTGGCCGGCGGCGTCGAGCGCTGCGCCAAGAAGTTCGGCGAGGAAGCGGCCGAGATCATCATCGCCTCGGTGACGAAGGACAAGAAGGGCACCGAGGGCGAGGCCTCGGACGTGCTCTATCATCTGCTGGTGCTGCTGCGCGCCGCCGGCGTGCCGCTGAGCGACGTGATGGCGCAGCTCGAGCGCCGCACGGCGCAGACCGGGCTCGAGGAGAAGGCGTCGCGGGGGAAGCCGGCGTGATCGCGGAAACCCGGCTCGCGCCCTACCACTATTTCACCAAGGCCGAGTGGAGCGGCTTTCGCGCCGACGAGCCGATGACGCTCGAGCCGGCCGACATCCAGCGGCTGCGCGCGCTGAACGATCCGATCTCGTTCGAGGAAGCCGAGGAAATCTACCTGCCGCTGAGCCGGCTGATCTCGCTCTATGTCGAGGCGACGCAGGAGCTGCACCGGGCATCGACCCGGTTCCTCGGCACCGACGATCGCAAGGTGCCATACATTATCGGCGTGGCCGGTTCGGTGGCGGTGGGCAAATCCACCACCTCGCGCATCCTCAAGGCGCTGCTCGGGCGCTGGCCGAGCTCGCCCAAGGTCGACCTGGTGACGACCGACGGGTTCCTGTTCTCCAATGCCAGGCTCGATGAGCTGAAGCTCGCCGACCGCAAGGGCTTTCCGGAGAGCTACGATCGTTCCGCGCTGATCCGGTTCCTTTCCGACATCAAGTCGGGCAAGCCGAACGTGAAGGTGCCGGTCTACTCGCACCTCGTCTACGACGTGGTGCCGGGGGAGTTCGTCACCGTCGACCGGCCGGACATCCTGATCGTCGAGGGGCTCAACATCCTGCAGCCGGGCGACATGCCGAAATCGGGCAAGCCGATCCTGTTCGCCTCGGACTTCCTCGATTTCTCGATCTTCATCGATGCGGCGGAAAAGGACCTCACCGCCTGGTTCATGGAGCGCTTCCGCCGGCTGCGGCAGACCGCCTTCGCCGACCCCAAGAGCTTCTTCCACAAGTTCAGCCAGATGAGCGCGGAGGAGGCGGAAGCCTTCGGCATGTGGGCCTGGACCGAGATCAATCTGCCGAACTTGCGGGACAATATCCAGCCGACCAAGGGGCGCGCGGACCTGGTGCTGACCAAGGGGCCGACGCATACGATCGAGCAGGTGGCGTTGAGGAAGGTTTGAGGTCGCGGTGATCCTCCACCGCGCAGCGGGGGAGGGGGACCACGCGAAGCGTGGTGGAGGGGGCGGCAAAGTGCGCGGATCAATCGTCACGACGAAGCGAGCCAAAATGCTGCGCAGGGATATGAGCCTGCCTGAAGTCATCCTCTGGCAGCATCTGCGTCGCGAACAGTTAGCAAAGCACTTTCGGCGCCAGCACCCCGCTGGCCCGTACGTTCTCGACTTCTACTGTAGCCGAACCGCCTTAGCCGTTGAGGTCGATGGTGCGGCGCATGATTTCGTCGAGCAGGCACTTCACGACGAGCGCCGTGATGCCTGGCTGGCTGAACAAGGCATCAGGGTTCTGCGCGTGCCGGCAAAGGAGATACTCGATGATCGTTCGATTGACGGCGTCCTGGCGATGATCAGGCAAGCGCTCGCAGTCCGTTGAACCGGTGCGGGTGGCCGCCCCCTCCACCAAGCTTCGCTTGGTCCCCCTCCCCCGCTGCGCGGTGGAGGATCACGGAGAGCTAAATCCCGATCGCCTGTTCCGCCGCCATCATGCGCAGATCCTTCACCGGCCTTGCGCCGATATGCGAGATCACTTCGCTGGCGGCGAGGCACCCGGCCTGTAGCGCGGTCTTGAGGTCGCGTTCGCGGGCGACGGCGAGGAGGAAGCCGGAGGCGAAGAGGTCGCCGGCGCCGGTGACGTCGACCACTTCGGGCACGGCATAGGCCGGCACGGTGATGATCTCGCCATTGTGGATGGCCATGGCGCCCTGTTCACCCATGGTGATGGCGGCGAGCTCGGCATCCTTGGCGATGGCCTGCACGGCGCCGTGGAAATCGGTCTGGTACAGCGCCTTCAGCTCTTCGATATTGCCGAAGATGATGTCCATGGTCTTGGACCGGATCAGGTCGAGGAACTCGTCGCGGTAGCGGTTGACGCAGAACGGGTCGGAAAGCGTAAACGAGGCCGCCCGGTCGTGCTTGTGGGCGTAGTGCGCGGCCTGGACGAAGGCCTTCTTGGCCTCGGTCGGGTCCCACAAAAACCCTTCCATGTAGGTGACGGTGGCGCCGCCGATCTCGTCTTCCTTGATGTCGGCGGTGGTGAGCTGGTGGCAGGCGCCGAGGTAGGTGTTCATGGTGCGCTCGCCATGGGCGGAGAGCAGGATCATCGAGCGCGCCGTGGCCGGGCCTTCATCGAGGCGCGAGACGTCGTAGTGGACGCCGATGCGGCTGAGATCATCGGCGAACACGTCGCCGAGCTCGTCATTGGCCACCTTGCCGACGAAGGCGGCGCGGCCGCCCAGCGAGGCGACACCGGCGGCGGTGTTGGCCGAGCTGCCGCCCGAGATCCGCTGCTTGTCGGCGGGCATGCGCTCGTAGAGGTAGGCGCTACGCTCGGCATCGACGAGATGCATGATGCCTTCGGAGAGGCCTTCGCGCTCGAGGAAACCATGCTCGATGGGAGCGATGACGTCGACAATGGCGTTGCCGATGGTCAACACGTCAAAACGGCCATCGGCCATGGGTCATCCTTGTCATCAAATGGAAATTCGCGCCCCGCGCGCGGAAATAATGGAGATTGCCGCCCGGCGCAACGTCCACGTCAGGTTGGGCCGGCTGTCCGGGGCTCATACGCGTGCCGGCGCGCCAGCCGCCGCACCAGCGGGCCGGCCGTGGCGGCGGTGACGCCGAGCAGCTGGTTGTCGAGCAGCAGCAGCGATAGGCCGTGGACGAAGGCCCAGGCGCTGATCGCGGCCTCGCCCGGGGCGTCCGGGTCGACCTTGGCCGCGGTGACAGCCAAGCTGGCATACGCGGCGTCCGCAGCGCGCTTGAGCTCGCGATCCTCGAACTTGCCGAGCTCGGCCGAGAACATCAGCCGGTAGAGCGCCGGGTTGGCGATGGCGAAGCCGACATAGGCCTCGGCCATTTCCGCGAGCTGCTCCTGCGGGCTGCCTTCGGTGCGCGCGGCCTCGACGGTGGCGAGGAAGCGCACGAAGCCGGCGGCGGCAACCGCCTGGATCAGCGCCTGTTTGTCGCGAAAATGCCGGTACGGCGCGGCGGCGGAGACACCGACGCGGCGCGCCAGCTCGCGCAGGCCAAGCGCTTCGGTGCCGCCTTCTGCGAGAAGTTCGAGCGCGGCTTCGACCAGCGCGCGCTTCAGGTCGCCATGGTGGTAACGGTCGGTGGGTTCAGATGTTGACATTGATAACATATAGGTCTATCTGCATGCGAACAGCGTTAACATGCTGCCTCGACGCGGTCGAGGCGAAAGGATGCGACAGATGCTCGACCTGATCCTCGCCGGCCTGCACCACCTTGCCGTCTTCACCCTGGTCGCGGTGTTCGCGGCCGAGTTCGTGCTGCTGCGTCCCGGGCTCGAGGGCAGGCGGATCGGCCAACTGGCCGCGATCGATGCCGCCTACGGCACAGCGGCAGGCATCGTCATCATCGTCGGCATCATCCGCGTGATCTTCGGCGTCGCGGGCTGGGAGTATTACGTGTTCAACTGGGCCTTCTGGGCCAAGATGGCCGCCTTCGCCGCGATGGGCGGCGTGTCGGTGATCCCGACCCGCGCCTATATCGGCTGGCGCAAGGCCTATGCGGCGGACCAGAGCTTCAACCCGCCGGCGGAGGAAATCCGCCGCATGCGCGGCTTCCTGTTCATCGAGGTGGTGCTGGTCGCACTGGTGCCGATCTTCGCCGCGGCGATGGCTCGGGGCTATGGGGTGTTCTAGATCGTTTCACGTTCGAAGCGGTCCACAAGCTTGGGAATGACGCCGTGGGTGGGACGGCGGCCCCTCAGTCTGATCGTGAAATGCTTTACGCGCCCTTCGGCGCGGGAGTCTTGGACTCGAAGCGGCACCACTCGCGGATGACGCAGCGCCAGCACTCGGGCTTGCGCGCCTTGCACACGTAGCGTCCGTGCAGGATCAGCCAGTGGTGGGCGTGGAGCAGGTAGGGCTCCGGAACGATCTTCAAGAGGCCGAGTTCCACCTCGAGCGGCGTCTTCCCCGGGGCGAGCCCGGTGCGGTTGGCGACGCGGAACAGGTGAGTGTCCACCGCGATGGTCGGCTGCTTGAACGCGATGTTGAGGACGACATTGGCCGTCTTGCGCCCCACGCCGGGCAGGCTTTCGAGCGCGTCGCGGTCGGCCGGCACTTCCGAATTGAACTTCTCGATCAGCAGCTGGCTCAGCGCGAAGACGTTCTTGGCCTTGTTGCGGAACAGCCCGATGGTCTTGATCCGCTCCTCGATGCCGCCGACACCGAGCGCCGCCATCTTCTCCGGCGTGTCGGCGATGGCAAACAGGCCGCGCGTCGCCTTGTTGACGCCGGCATCGGTTGCCTGCGCCGAGAGCACCACCGCGACCAGCAGCGTGAACGGATTGACGTATTCGAGTTCGCCCTGCGGTTCGGGGTTCGCCGCCGCAAAAGCGCCGAAAATGGCCTCGACATCTGCCTTCGGCAACGACTTCACTTTTCTCGGCGCCATTTCCGTCATCCCGATTCTCGGCCTATAGTGATGCCCAAGATGACGACACAAACGCAAGCACGGCCACTGTTTGCAGCAAAGCTGACGCCCCACCGCTCGATGGGGCGCAAGGGCGTACGCACCGTGGTGGCGCTGGTCGCCATCCTCGCCACCATCCCCGGCATCGTGTTTTTCTCGCTCGGCGCCTGGCCGATCGTCGGCTTCATGGGGCTCGACGTGGCACTGATATGGTGGGCGCTGGTGGCGCACCAGCGCGACGGCAAGCGCTACGAGGAAGTGACGCTCTGGCCCGACCAGCTCGAGCTGAAGCAGGTCGACGGCAGCGGCAAGCAGACGCTGACGCGGTTCAATCCCTATTTCGTCAAGCTGGTCATCGACCGCGACTTCAACGAGCGCACCACGGCGCTGCATTTGCGCACCCGCGACCAGGACGTGGTGATCGGCGCGTTCCTGAACCAGGACGAAAAATCGAGCTTCGCCAAGGCCTTCGGTACGGCGCTGAAGCGAGCGCGGGCCTAGGTCAAAACCGGGTCGCAATGGTGCGGGCGCGCGCCTATCTTGCTGGCATCATGAGCAAGCACGAAACCATCATCGCCAATTCCGACTACGAGACCGTGCAGGCCGCGATCGCCTACCTGAGCGAGACGCTGGCCGACGAGGTCGACCTGCCGCGCTTTGCGCGCGCCCTCGGGTTGACGGAACGCCAGCTCGTCGATCTGTTCCGCCGCTGGTGCGGGCTGAGCCCCAAGAGCTTCGCCCAGTGCGTGGCGCTGAACCACGCCAAGAAGCTCTTAGCCGACAAGCAGAGCGTGCTCGACACCACCTACGAGGTCGGCCTGAGCTCGACCTCGCGGCTGCACGACCTGTTCGTGACCCACGAGGCCATGCCGCCCGGGGCCTATCGCAATCGCGGCGAGGGGCTGGAAATGACCTGGGGCGCGGCGCCCTCGCCCTTCGGCACGGCGGTGCTGACCATGACCGAGTATGGGCTCTCCGGCATCGGCTTTGCCGACGAGCGGATGAGCGTCGAGGAAGCCTTCGAGGACCTTGCCAACCGCTGGCCCAATGCGCGTTATCGGCGCGACGATGGCGCCATCGCGCCGATCGCGGCGCGGGTGTTCGATCCGGGCCGCTGGAACGCCGAGGAGCCGGTACGCGTGGTGCTGATCGGCACCGACTTCGAGATCAAGGTCTGGGAGACGCTGCTGAAGATCCCGGTGGGGAAGGCCACGACCTACCAGACCGTCGCACAACACATCGGCCGGCCGACTGCGGCGCGGGCCGTGGGTGCGGCGGTGGGCAAGAACCCGATCAGCTTCGTGGTGCCTTGCCACCGGGTGGTGGGCTCTACCGGAGCGCTCACGGGCTACCACTGGGGCGTGCCGCGCAAGCGGGCGATCCTGGGGTGGGAGAGTGGGGTGGTGGGGGCTTAGGCCTACCGATAGAGACGCCCCCCTCCCGGCCTCCCCCATAAAGGGGGAGGTGAAGAGTCGAGGCTTTGGCGTCGATCGTGCCAAACACACCGGCAAGGCACCTCCCCCTTTATGGGGGAGGATGGGAGGGGGTTGTCTGCTTCGGCTCTATCGCTAAAGCGTCACCGTCCCAACCAGCTCGCCATCGGCGCCGATCTGGTAAACCACCGGCTCGCCGGTCGCGAGTTCGCGCTTCAAAATCTGTTCCGGCGTCAGCTTTTCGATCGACATCACGATCGAGCGCAGCGAGTTGCCGTGGGCGGCGACCAGCACGGTCTTGCCGGCCTTGAGCAGGGGCAGGATCTCGGCTTCGTAATAGGGCAGCGTGCGGGCCGCGGTGTCCTTGAGGCTTTCGCCGCCCGGCGGGGGCACGTCATAGGACCGGCGCCAGATCAGCACCTGATCCTCGCCCCACTTCTTGCGCGCGTCATCCTTGTTGAGGCCGCTCAGATCGCCATAGTCGCGCTCGTTGAGGAGCTTTGAGCGGGTGATCGTGACCTCGGTGATGCCCAGTTCCTTGAGCAGCAGGTCGAGCGTGTGCTGGGCCCGGCGCAAGTCGGAGGTGAAATAGGCATCGGGGACGATGTTCGCCTTCTTCAGCCGCTCGCCGGTGCCCTTGGCTTCGCCGATGCCCTTCTCGGTTAGGTCCGGGTCGCGCCAGCCGGTGAACAGGTTCTTGAGGTTCCACTCGCTTTCGCCGTGGCGGACGAGGATCAGCGTACCGGTCATCAGTCAGTCCTGTCAGTTGAAGCCGAGCACGTCGGCCATGGAGTAAAGCCCCGGACGCTGGTCGCGCGCCCAGAGCGCCGCCCGCACCGCGCCGTCTGCAAACAGCGCGCGGTTGTCGGCGATGTGATTGAGCTCGATGCGCTCGGACGGGCCGGCGAGGATCACCTTGTGCTCCCCGATCACGTTGCCGCCGCGCAGCGTGGCAAAGCCGATGCTGCCGGCTTCGCGCGGGCCGGTATGGCCGTCGCGCACCCGCACCGAATGTGTCTTGAGGTCGATGTTGCGCCCGCGCGCGGCGGCTTCGCCGAGCATCAGGGCGGTGCCGGAGGGAGCATCGACCTTCTTGTTGTGGTGCATCTCGAGGATTTCGACGTCGAAACCCGGCAGCGCCGCAGCCGCCTGCTTGACGAGGCCGAGCAGCAGGTTGACGCCGAGCGAGAAATTGCCGGCCTTGACGATGCGCGCCCCGTTGGCGGCTGCGGCGGCGATGGCAGCATCGTCGGCTTCGCTGCAGCCGGTGGTGCCGATGATGTGGATCAGCCCGCGCTTCGCCGCTTCGTTGGCGATGGCGACGGAATTCGCCGGCGCGGTGAAATCGATGATGGCGTCGGCGCCGGCCAGCGCCGCAGCGACATCGTCAGTGATGGCGATGCCCAGGGCCTCGGCGCCGGCCTGCTCGCCCGCGTCCTTGCCGATCACGGAGGCGCCGGCGCGATCGAAGGCGGAGTACACCGCGAGGCCGGGCGTCGCGGCGATGGCGCGGATATTGGCGCCACCCATGCGGCCGCCCGCTCCGGCAATCGCGACCTTCAGATCAGACATGGCGGCTCCGACAACAGCTTGCGCCGCCTATAACCCATCGGACGCGCCGCCAGTCAAGCGACGCGCGTCACGCCGCCCATCTCGGCGAGGACGTCGAGCGCCGCCGCACGCGGATTCGATGCCGCGGTGATCGGCCGGCCGACGACCAGATGGCTGGCGCCGGCGCTCAGCGCTTCGGCCGGACCCATGACGCGCTTCTGGTCGCCCAGCGCGCTGCCGGCGGGGCGGATACCCGGGGTGACGATGGCGAGTTTCGGGCCGACGATGGCACGGACCAGCTCGGCCTCGTTGGGCGAGCAGACGATACCGCCGATGCCGGCCGCCTTGGCCTGTTCGGCACGCAGCGAGATGAGGCCGGCGAGGTCGCGGGAATAGCCGGCCTCGGTGAGGTCGGCATCGTCCATCGAGGTGAGCACGGTGACGCCGAGCACGGTCAGGTCGGCGCCTGCCGCGGCCTTCACCGCCGCCCGCATCGCCTTAGGATAGGCGTGCACGGTGACCATCGTGGCGCCGGTCCGCGCGATCGCGGCGACGCCTTTTTCGACCGTGTTGTCGATATCGAGCATCTTCAAATCGAAGAACACGCGCTTCTTGGCAGCGAGTAGGGCCTTGCCCAGGTTCAGGCCGTCGCCACCGTAGAACAGCTGGTAGCCGATCTTGTAGAAATCGACCGCGTCGCCGAGATCCGCGACCAAACGCTCGGCCTCGTCTCGCGTGTCGAGATCGAGGGCCACGATGAGGGTGCCTGCCATTGCTGTCTCCGGATTTTCCGGCTCTTGCCATGCATCGGGGCACGGGGTCAAGGCTTGCGTGGCTGACGGCAGCCACTCACTATGCCGCCATAGCATTACGGATTCGGTTGGACTTTCATGCAGCAGCAGGCGCTTTCCGCCATCGTCGCCTGGGTGCGGCTCGAACGCGCCATGGCGGCGTTCGAAGCCGAACTGAAGAAGCGCTTCGGCATTACCGGCCTGCAGCTGCAGGTGCTGCGCATTTGCGCCGAGCGCCCGCAACTACCGCTCGCCGCGCTGCGCAAGGCGCTGGTGGCGCATCCGGCAACACTGGGGCAATCGATCGATGAGCTGCGGCGGATGGATCTCGTGACGGTTCGGACCGACCCGAAGGACAGGCGGGCCCGCGTGGTGGGGCTGACCGAGGCCGGGATGGCGCTGGTCGAAGCGACACCGCTCGCCGGGCCGGTGCGGCTGCGGGAGATCGATCACGCGGTGCCGCGGCTCGATGCGCTGAAGCTGGCGCTGGAGGATGCGATCGAGCTGTTCGGGTTGGGGGAGTGGACCCCGGGGCGCTAAGGCTTGGCGAGATCTGCCTCCCTCCCCCTTGCGGGGAGGGATTGAGGGTGGGGGTGGTTCAGTGATCCCCGTTGGCCCCCCACCCTCGGCCCTCCCCGCAAGGGGGAGGGGAGCTCAGATTCCGGGCATGGTCTCTGGCACGTCTTCCATCGCCATCCAGTCGGTGAGCAGCGCCCGATCGCGCAACCGGAACACGAAGACATTGCCGCCGCCCGGGTCGGCCTTGACGCGCTGGTCCTCGGAGCGGGCGATGGTGCGGTTGCCCAGATGGCATTTCAGCAGTGTGCCGACGGCGCCGTGGCCGGTGAAGACGATCGGGCGGGTGAGGTCGTGGCGTGCCAGCACCTGCTCGACCGCGCCGACAATGCGCCGTTGCGCGGCGCGCGACGTCTCCCAGCCCTCGACCGACTCGTCGGGATGCGCGAAGAAGGCATCCGCCAGCTGCTCGAAGCGCTCGCGCGGAACAAAACCGGTACTAGAGCGATCGTTCTCGCCGAAGTTTTCCCCGCTCTCCACAGGCGCTTTGCACAGCGCTGCAAGACTTGCAGCGAGCTCGAGCGCCTTGGTTTCCCGGCTCGAGACGATGCGCGCAACATTCTGGAGCAATTTGTGGTTCGCGAATCGTTCCGCCCGCGCCCTGCCGACCTCCGAAAGCCCCCAGAGCGGCACCGGCACATTGGGGTCCTGTACCACCTGCGGATGGGTGACGTAGAGGCCGTAGCTCATCAGATTCCGCCGCGCGAAAAGTGGGTCAGCTCGCGCACCATCTGGCCGACCTTCCACTTGATGTTGGCTTCGTTGGGGTCGCCGTTCTCGTCGAACACGTCGGGGTAGGGGCCGAGGCCGAGCAACGTCGGCACCACCAGCGCGCCGATCTTGCTCAGCGAATCCCTCAGGTGGGACAGGGCAAATATGGTGGCATACTTCCCGTCGCTGAGCCCGCCTATGCCGAAAATGGCATGCTTGAACGGGTTCGGCTTCTCGCGACTGACCCACGACACCAGATTGGCGATCAGCGGGGTGACCCCGCCATTATACTCGGGCGAGATGATCAGGATGATGTCGGTGGTGCGGAACAGCTCTGCGAGGCGCTTGGCTGCATCGGGCGTCTCGCCGGCCGCCTCGATGTCGTAGTTGAAGATCGGCATCTCGTAGTCGCGCAGGTCGAGGTCGGTGACCGCGACGCCGGCTTCACGGAGCTTCCTCGACATGTGGCGCCGCAGCACCTCGTTGATGGCGTCGGTGCGTAGCGAGCCGCAGATGGTGATGGCGGTGCGGGAAGCGGGAGCGGTGTCGGTCATGGCGACACAGCGATAGCGGATTCCGGCATTGGGGCGAAGACCCCTCATCCGGCGCTACGCGCCACCTTCTCCCCGACGGGGAGAAGAATACGGAGAGATCGGTGATCACCACTTTTCCTCTCCCCGTCGGGGAGAGGGTGGATCGCGCGAAGCACGAGACGGGTGAGGGGTTCAGCCCTCGAAGATGCTCTTGAGCTTGGCGAAGAAGCCTTCGGACGTCGGGGAATTCTCCCGCGTCGATTCCTTTTCGAATTCCTCGAGCAGCTCGCGCTGGCGCTTGGAAAGGCTCTGCGGCGTCTCGACGTCGAGCTGGACGTAGAGATCGCCAAAATCCTTCGAGCGCAGGATCGGCATGCCCTTGCCCTTGAGGCGGACGCGCTGGCCCGGCTGGGTGCCGCTGGCGACCTTCACCCGGGCGCGGGCGGCGTCGAGCGTGGGGACTTCGAACTCGCCGCCGAGCGCCGCCGTGGTCATGGCGATGGGCACGCGAGCATAGAGATCGGCGCCGTCGCGCTGGAACAGGTCGTGCGGCTTCAGCGAGATGAAGATGTAGAGATCGCCCGGCGGGCCGCCGCGCAGGCCCGCTTCACCCTCGTTGGCAAGGCGGATGCGGGTGCCGTCCTCGATGCCCCTGGGGATATCGACGCTGAGCGTCCGGTTCTGCTGGCGCCGGCCCTGGCCGCCGCAATCGGTGCAGGGCTGCTCGAGAATCTGGCCGCGGCCGTTGCAGATCGGGCAGGTGCGCTCGATGGTGAAGAAGCCTTGGGCGGCACGGACTTTGCCCTGGCCCTGGCAGTGCCGGCAGGTCGACATGCCGGTGCCCGGCTTGGCGCCCGAGCCATCGCAGGTATCGCAGGTGGCGAGGGTGGGCACGTCGATATCGACGGTGCGGCCGGTGAAGGCCTCTTCTAGCGAGATTTCGAGATTGTAGCGCAGGTCGGAGCCGCGCAGGCGGGACTGGCCGCCGCGGCCGCGCTGGCCGCCCATGAAGTCGCCGAAAATGTCCTCGAAGATATCGGACATCGACGAGGTGAACTCCGGACCGAAGCCGCCGGGACCACGGGCGCCGCCATTCTCGAATGCGGCATGGCCGAAGCGGTCGTAGGCCGCGCGCTTCTGGGGGTCCTTCAGCGTGTCGTAGGCTTCGTTGATTTCCTTGAACTGATGCTCTGCTTCGGCATTGCCCGGATTGCGGTCCGGATGGAACTGCATGGCGAGCTTGCGGTAGGCGCCTTTCAGCACCGCCTCGTCGGCGCCCTTGGGCACGCCGAGCACTTCATAAAAATCGCGTTTGGCCAAAATCCGCCTAGTCCTTGGTCGCCGATACGTCGCGTCCTCCGGCGCATCGGCGTAGATAGGGAGTGTCAGCCGCTCTTACCATAGGTGCGGACGCACTCAATCCCATCCGGGCGCGGAACAGGCCGGATTCGTACCGGCTGTGGCGGAATCAGCCACCGAAGGCGGCGATCAGGTTGCGGCTGAGCTGGCCCTGCGCGAATAGCGCCTTGTTGACGACGCGGTAGAGCCCGAAAAAGCCGTGCGTCACCCCGTCATAGACGGTCTCGTCGACCCACACGCCCGAGCGGCGCATCGCGTCGGCCAGCGCCTCGCCTTCCGAGCGCAGCGGATCGGCTTCGGCGAGGATCACCGTCGCCGGCGGCAGGCCGTCGAGATCGAGCCGGCCGGCGATGTTCATGCGCGCGTCGTGCGCATCGTCCTTCTTGCGGAACATTTTTCGCGTGGCCCATTCGAAGGCGGCGGTCGACCACGGGAAGGTGGCGGCGTTGTCGCGGTGCGAGGGCAGATCGTAGAGCATCGCCGCCATCGGCGTGACGAGGCCGAGATGTTTCGGCAACGGCTGGTCCTCGGCCTTGGCCCGGATCGCGACATTGACCGCGAGATTGGCGCCCGAACCTTCACCGACAATAGCGGCGCGCTTCATGTCGCCGCCGAGGCTCGCGGCATGCTCGATCAGCCAGGCCCAGGCGGCCCAGGCATCCTCATGCGCGGCAGGGAAACGGTTTTCCGGCGACTGGCGGTAGTGCGCGGAAACGACCACCGCATTGCTGCGCGCCGCGATGAAGCGCGGGGTGGCGTCGTATTGGTCGACATCGCCGATGACGAAGGCGCCATCGTGGAAATAGAGCACCAGCGGCCGGCCGCTTTCGATCTCGCCGTGCGGAACGTAGACGCGCACGCGGATATCGTTGGTCGGGCCGGGGATGAGGCGCATCTCCATGCCGACCTCCATGTCGTCGGCCTGGTCGCGCAGGATGCGGCGCAGCGCCATGTCCAGCGTCGGCAGCGCCCGCGCCTCGGGCGAGTTGCACGCTTCGATGCGCTTGTCGTCCATGGTCTTGAGCACGTTGATGACGTGCTGCATGTCGGCATCCAGCCGCTCGGCCGGAAGCAGGTCCGCCGCTTGGGTTTCGCCGTTATGGGCGAAGACCCGCACCTCTACCGATGACATAGAAACGCTACCTCTCGAAGCCGCCCCAGCGGGTCCCGTGGCCTGGGGTGCCCACCTTCTCCGGGTACGATCGCTGCTGGCGATCCCGCACCCACCTCAACCTCCCCAGCATTAGCGGCCGATGTGAAGACATTTGGGCCGCCTTGCGGCGGGATTGAGAAGAGTGCGCGGTGCTGAAGGCGTAGGTTTTCCCTTAGCCTTTGGTTGGTGATTCACGTGGAACAGGGGTGAGCGCATGCGTCCGGTGACTTTGGTGCGTCGCCGAAACGGACGGTCCCCTCCCGGCCTCCCCCAAAAAGGGGGAGGTGAAGGGTCGAGGCTCTGGCTTCGATCGTGCCAACTGAACCGGCGGGCACCTCCCCCTTTAAAGGGGGAGGATGGGAGGGGGCCGTCTCTATCAGTCAGCGGCCTTAACCCGCGTGGCCGGTGCTGGTGGCCGCCCCCTCCACCAGCTTCGCTGGTCCCCCTCCCCCGTTGCACGGGGGAGGATCATGGAGAGGCCGGTGCCCACAACAAAGAAGGCCCGGCAATGCCGGGCCTCCGTGTTGGTTCTGCGAAGAGCTTAGGCCGACTTCTTGTCGTCCTTGACCTCTTCGAACTCGGCGTCGACCACGTCGTCGTCCGAGCCCGGCTCGTCGCCGGCGGCCTTGGCTTCGGCTTCCGCCTGGCTGGCCTTGTACATGGCCTCGCCCAGCTTCATCGAAGCTTCCGCGAGCGTTGCGGTCTTTTCCTTGATCGCTTCGGCGTCGTCGCCTTCGATCACACCGCGCAGCTCGGTGATCGCTGCTTCGATCGCGCCCTTCTCATCGGCGGTGACCTTGTCGCCATAGTCCTTCAGCGACTTCTCGGTCGAGTGGATCAGCGATTCGGCCTGATTCTTGGCCTCGACCGCCTCGCGCTTCTTCTTGTCGGCTTCGGCGTTGGCCTCGGCTTCCTTGACCATGCGCTCGATGTCGGCATCCGACAGGCCACCCGAGGCCTGGATGCGGATCTGCTGCTCCTTGCCGGTGCCCTTGTCCTTGGCCGAGACGTTGACGATGCCGTTGGCGTCGATGTCGAACGTCACCTCGATCTGCGGCACGCCGCGCGGGGCCGGCGGAATGCCGGCGAGGTCGAAGTTGCCGAGCAGCTTGTTGTTGGCTGCCATTTCGCGCTCGCCCTGGAACACGCGGATGGTCACCGCGCTCTGGTTGTCCTCGGCGGTCGAGAAGGTCTGGCTCTTCTTGGTCGGGATCGTGGTGTTGCGGTCGATCAGGCGGGTGAACACGCCACCCAGCGTCTCGATGCCGAGCGACAGCGGGGTCACGTCGAGCAGCAGCACGTCCTTGACGTCGCCCTGCAGCACGCCGGCCTGGATGGCGGCCCCCATGGCCACGACTTCGTCAGGGTTCACGCCCTTGTGGGGCTCCTTGCCGAAGAAGTTCTTCACCGTCTCGACGACCTTGGGCATGCGGGTCATGCCGCCCACCAGAACGACCTCGTCGATCTGCGAAGCGGAAACGCCAGCGTCCTTGAGCGCCTGCCGGCACGGCTCGACGGTCTTGAGGATCAGGTCCTCGACCAGCTGCTCGAGCTTGGAACGGGTGAGCTTCAGCGTCAGGTGCTTGGGGCCTGAGGCGTCGGCAGTGATGAAGGGCAGGTTGATCTCGGTCTGGGTCGAGCTCGAGAGCTCGATCTTGGCCTTTTCAGCCGCTTCCTTCAGGCGCTGCAGCGCAAGCTTGTCGTTGCGCAGGTCGATGCCCTGGTCCTTCTTGAACTCGTCGGCGAGGTAATCGACCAGGCGCATGTCGAAGTCTTCGCCGCCCAGGAACGTGTCGCCGTTCGTGGACTTCACTTCGAACACGCCGTCGCCGATCTCGAGCACCGAGATATCGAAGGTACCGCCGCCGAGGTCATAGACCGCGATGGTGCCGGTGTTCTTCTTGTCGAGACCGTAGGCCAGAGCGGCGGCCGTCGGCTCGTTGATGATGCGCAGCACCTCGAGACCGGCGATCTTGCCGGCGTCCTTGGTGGCCTGACGCTGGGAATCGTTGAAATAGGCCGGAACGGTGATGACCGCCTGCGTAACCGTCTCGCCCAGATAGGATTCCGCGGTTTCCTTCATCTTGGTGAGGATCATCGCGGAGACTTCCGACGGCGAGTACTTCTTGGACTCGACCTCGACCCAGGCGTCGCCATTGTCGCCGCTGACGATCTTGAAGGGCACGAGGCCCTTGTCCTTGTCGACCATCGGGTCGTTGTAGCGGCGGCCGATCAGGCGCTTGACCGCAAACAGCGTGCCTTCCGGATTGGTCACGGCCTGGCGCTTGGCCGGCTGGCCGACGAGCCGCTCGCCGTCCTTGGTGAACGCCACCATGGAGGGCGTGGTGCGCGCGCCTTCCGCGTTTTCGATGACCTTGGGTGCGCTGCCGTCCATGACGGCGACGCAGCTATTGGTCGTACCGAGGTCGATACCGATGACTTTACCCATACCTACTGCCTCTTTCCTGGCGAACCCGTCTGAAACCCCTCGCGGCAGTTTCCTGGTCCCTCACCGGGGTCCGGGTTCCCGATTTGAAATTGACCCGTCGCCGGGCCTTGAGCGCTATATAGGAGGGGGTGTTTGGCCCTGCAAGCGGCCCCGGTCACAAACTCACGAAAGCGCGATGGACCTTTCGGTCAACGGCCCACGATGGTCATGCCGCTGCCCGAGCACACATTATAGCGGCCCAGGTCGACGGTTTCGCCGCCAAACAGCTTGGCCCGCACGCGCGGCGCGAAGCACTCACCGTCGGGGAATTCCACCTTGAAGGTGAAGCTCTGGCTGGCCGGAATACGCTTGAAGTCGACAATCTTGCCCTTGGGGATCGATACCTTGGTGACGTCCTTGTTGGTCAGATTGTGCAGGGTGAACGGATAGGTCGCCCCAGCGGCCTGCCCGGCGAGCAGGGCGATCGTCATGGTAACGGCGGATGCACACAGCAGTTTCATCATGTCCCCGAAAACTATGGCGTCAGTCGGAAAGACAGTAAGCAGCAAGTGAAACGCCAAGTCATTTGAGTGGTGCGGGTAACCTTACCTCGCATCCCCCAGCAGACTCGTGCGCCGGCTTGCCGCTTGTCGCTGGCCCCCGGCTTGTGGTCTAAGAAGCGCTCGTTGCCCGACCACGACTCCCGCGAGCCCATGCTGAGGATCACCGTTCTTGTCCTGACGCTGGTACTGGCGCCGGCTGCTGCCTTCGCGCAGGAGGTGCCGGCCGAAGCGCAGATGGACCTGTGGTGCGGCACGGCTTTCGAGCTGATGACGCGCGACGCGCCCGCCGATGCGACCCCCGAAAAGCTCGCGGCTGCCAAGGTCTATGCCGATGGCGGGGCGCTGCTGGTGAACCGGGCCCTGCCGATCTATCTCGAATCCGGCTATTCCGATGCCGCGCTGGCCGATCTCCGCGCCGACCTCGAGGCTGCGGTGGGCCGCGTCGTCAATGGGTCGACCCGCTCCGGCGAAGAGCCGGCTTTTTCATTCCAGGATTGTTCGGCCCTGATCGGCCAGTGAGACAGAGACGCAATGGCCATAACCCCGCAACTCGATGATCTCCTGCTCGTGGTCGACATGCAGTACGATTTCCTGCCCGGCGGCAGCCTCGCGGTGGCCGGCGGCGACGAGATCATCATCCTGATCAACCGGCTCGGGCGGCAGTTCAAGCATGTGGTGATGACGCAGGACTGGCACACCGACGGCCATATCTCGTTCGCTTCGAGCCACCCGGGCACGAAGCCCTTCGATGTGATAGAGCTGCCCTACGGGCCACAGGTGCTGTGGCCCGACCATTGCGTGCAGGGCACGCATGGCGCGCAGTTTTCGAGCGAGATCGAGCTGCCGCACGCCGAAATGGTGATCCGCAAGGGCTATCACGACGTGGTCGATTCCTATTCGGGCTTCCGCGAGGCCGACCGCAAGACCCGCACCGGGCTCGAGGGTTACCTGCGCGAGCGCGGCTTCAAGCGGCTGTTCGTGGCTGGCCTCGCCACCGATTTCTGCGTCAACTGGACGGCGGTGGACGCGGCCAATGCCGGCTTCGAGACCTATGTGATCGAGGATGCCTGCCGCGCCATCGACACCGGCGGCTCGCTGGCCAAGGCCTGGGACGACATGCACGCGGCGGGCGTCAAGCGCCTCGTCGCTGGGGACATTGCTTGAGGATCGAATGCGCGGGATTGCGGTCGGCTTGATGATCGCCGGGATGATGGCCACGGCCGTTTCGGCCGAGGAGCTGTCGCCCGCCACCGACCGCCTGCTCTGGTGCTCGAGCGCCATGTACTGGCTCGCCGCCGACGCTTCCGATGCCGGCGAGGACGAAGAAGCCAGCCAGTACGAGGCTTGGTCCGACGATCTGGCGTCGCGTGCCGACCTGATGCTCGAGGCGGAAGGCCGGAGCGAAGTGGAGATCACGACGCTCCGCGACGACTACGACAATCGCGTGCTCAACGAGATGGGCGGCGCCGGCGCCAAATACGACGTCACGGCCTGCCCCGACCTCGCGAGCCAGTAGCCTGCAAAAACAAAGGGCGCCGGAGCGCCCTTCGAACCATCACCGCTTTGGGCAACGATCAGGCGCTCTTGTCCACGCTGCCTTCGGCCGGCTGGCCGTTGGCGCCGCCGCCCTTGGCGACGCCGACCATCGCGGGCCTGAGCACGCGGTCGCCGATGGCGAAACCGGCCTGCACCACCTGCACCACCGTACCTTCGGGGCGCGACGGATCGGGGACCTCGAACATGGCCTGGTGCTTGTGCGGATCGAATTTCTGGCCTTCGGCCTCGATCGGCTTGACGCCGTGCTTGGCCAGCAGCCGCTGCATCTCGCGCTCGGTCATCTCGATGCCTTCGATCAGCGACTTGGTGGTCGCGTCGGCGCTGTCGCGCGCCTCGGCCGGCAGCACGGTCAGGGCGCGGCTGAGCGAATCGGTAGCCGTCAGCATGTCGCGGGCAAAGCCGGCGATGGCGTAGGAACGGGTGTCGGAAATCTCGCGCTCGGTGCGCTTGCGCAGGTTTTCCATCTCGGCGACGGTACGCAGCAGCTTGTCGCGCAAGTCGGCATTCTCGGCCTTCAGCTCCAGGGCCGGATCGGGAGTCGCGGCTTCGGCAGCATTTTCGGCCGCAGTCGTCTCGGGGGCCACGGTTGCATCGGCGGCCTTGTCGTCTTCGGGTTTCTTGGTCTCGTCGGTCATCGTAACTCGGACAAAATTGATCGCTGGGAGCGTTTGCCCCGCATATCGGCCAATGAGCTGGAAGATTCAAGCCTGCGAAAGGTTCCGGGCCTCAGCCCTTGCGCGCCATCATGGCCGAAACGACGTTCGCCGTGTAGTCGACCACCGGCACGATGCGGGCGTAATTGATGCGCGTCGGGCCGATGACGCCCAGCACGCCGACCACCTTCTGGTTGGCATCCTTGTAAGGCGAAAGAATCACCGAGCTGCCCGAGAGCGAGAACAGCTTGTTCTCCGAGCCGATGAAGATCTTCACCCCCTGCGCAGCTTCCGTATCGCCGAGCAGCTCGATCAGGCCGTCGCGGCTCTCGAGCTCATCGAACAGCTGGCGGATGCGGCTCAACTCCTCCGACGCCATGGTGTCGTTGATCAGGTTGGCGCGGCCACGCACGATCACCGTCGGCGGCGCGCCGCTGCCCGAGAGCGTCGCGAGCCCGGTTTCGACCAGCTTGTGCGTCAGCTCGTCGAGCTCGTGCTGTGTCTGCGCGCGCTGGTCGCGCAGCGCGCGTAGCGTCTCGCCGATGGTCTTGCCCACCGCGAAATGCGCGAGGTAGTTCGAAGCCTGCGTCAGCGCGCTGGCGGTGAGCCCCGCCGGCAGCGGCAGGATGCGGTTTTCCACCGAGCCATCCTCGCCCACCAGCACCACCATGGCGCGCTCGGCATCGAGGCGGATGAATTCGATATGCTTGAGCACGAGATCGGCCTTGGTCGCGATCACCACGCCGGCGCCATGGCTGAGCCCCGACAGTAGCTGGCTCGCCTCGGCCAGCACGTCTTCGACCTGTCCCGAAGCGGCCGGGCCCTGGATCTGCTTGGCGATCTGGGAGCGCTCGTCCTCGTTGACGGCGCCGACCTCCAGCATGGCGTCGACGAAGAACCGCAGGCCCTGTTGCGTGGGCAGCCGCCCGGCCGAGGTGTGCGGCGCAGCGATGAGGCCCAGATCCTCGAGATCGGCCATGACATTGCGCACCGAAGCGGGCGAGAGGCCAACGCTCAGCATGCGCGCCAGGTCGCGCGAGGCGACCGGCGTACCAGTGTCGAGATAGCGCTCGACGAGCTTGCGAAAAATATCCTGGCTGCGGTTGCTGAGTACCGCAAGCACGTCTTCCGGGGCTTTGGTCCGATCGGCCATGTTCACCATTTAGGGCGAAAGCCGTGAGCCGCCAAGCTGCGCTGCCTTGTTCCCACGGCTGGCGAGGGTTAAGAGGCGGTTAACGACCCAGAACACCGGTGATTTGCCTTATGCGCCCTTCCGGACGCCAGCCAGACGAAATGCGGGCCGTGACGCTCGAACGCAATGTATCGCCCAAGGCCGAAGGCAGCTGCCTCGTGAGCTTCGGCGGCACCCGCGTTTACGTCACCGCCTCAGTCGAGACCACGCTGCCGAGCTGGCGGCGCGGTTCGGGGCTCGGCTGGGTCACGGCCGAGTACGGCATGCTGCCGCGCTCGACCGATACGCGCACCCGCCGCGAAGCCGCCTCGGGCAAGCAGTCCGGCCGCACCCAGGAAATCCAGCGCCTGATCGGCCGCTCGCTGCGCGCCGTGGTCGACATGCAGGCGCTGGGCGAGAACCAGATCACGCTCGATTGCGATGTGCTCGAGGCCGATGGCGGCACCCGCACCGCCTCGATCACCGGCGCCTATGTGGCGCTGGTCGATGCCATCGGCTGGCTGAAAGAGCGCAAGCTCACCAGGGGCGAGCCGCTGCGTGATTCGGTGGCGGCGATCAGCTGCGGTATCTATCGCGGCACTCCGGTGCTCGATCTCGACTATCTCGAGGATGTCGAGGCCCACACTGACGCCAATTTCGTACTGACCGGCTCGGGGAAGTTCGTCGAAATCCAGGGCACGGCCGAGCAGGAGCCGTTCAGCCGCGACGAACTCGCGAGCCTGATGGCGCTGGCCGAGAAGGGCATTGGCGAGCTCACCATCCTGCAGAAGGCGGCACTCATCTGATGGCAGAGAAGCTCACATTGCGGCGTGGTGACCGGCTGGTGCTGGCCACCCACAATGCGGGCAAGCTCAAGGAATTCCAGGAGCTTCTGGCCGGCTTCGGGCTCGAGATCGTCTCGGCCGCCGAGCTCGGCCTGCCCGAGCCCGAGGAAACCGGCACGACGTTCGTCGAGAATGCGCGCATCAAGGCGCATGCGGCGGCAACGGCAGCCAACTGCATGGCGCTGGCCGATGATTCCGGCCTGTCGGTCGACGCGCTGGACGGCAAGCCCGGCGTCTACACGGCCAACTGGGCCGAGACCCCGAACGGGCGCGATTTCTCGGTCGGCATGCGCCGTGTCGAGGATGCGCTGCAGGCCGCCGGCGCGCATGGGCCGGGCAACCGCCACGGCGCCTTCAACGCCACGCTCTGCCTCGCGCACCCGGACGGGCGCGAGCAGCTCTATGTCGGCAAGGTCGACGGCACCATCGTCTGGCCGCCGCGCGGCGAGCAGGGCCATGGCTTCGACCCCGTATTCATGCCGCAGGGTTTTGACATCACCTTCGGCGAGATGCCGCCCGAGATGAAGCATAGCTGGGCGCCCGGCAAGATCGGCCTGTCGCACCGCGCCAGGGCCTTCGGCCTGTTCGTCGATGATGTTCTGGGAGGTGGCGTTGAGCACTAGCCCGGCTTCTTCATCCTCCCCTGCGCAGCGGGGGAGGGGGACCAGCGTAGCTGGTGGAGGGGGCGACCACCCCCACCAGCGTTTCCCGTCGCCCCCTCCACCGCCTTCGGCGGTCCCCCTTCCCCGTTCCACGGGGGAGGATCAAGTGGAGAGATCAGCTCATGTCCACTGAGACGCTGGGCCACAATTCCGTCGATCCGCGCTCGAACGGCCTGTTCGGCATCTACGTGCACTGGCCCTTCTGTGCCGCCAAGTGCCCCTATTGCGACTTCAACTCGCATGTCCATCGCGGCGAATTCGACGAGGCGGCCTATGTCGAGGCCTACGCCCGCGAGCTCGCCTACTTCGCGCGCCAGACCCCCGGCCGCACGGTGCAGTCGATCTTTTTCGGCGGCGGTACGCCCTCGCTGATGGATCCGCGCTCGGTCGCAGCCATCCTCGACGCCATCGCCGGCCACTGGGTGGTCGATCCGCGTGCCGAGATCACGCTCGAGGCCAACCCGACCTCGGTCGAGGCCGACCGTTTCCGCGGCTATCGCGCCGCCGGCGTCAACCGCGTGTCGCTGGGCGTGCAATCCTTACGTGAAGGCCCGCTGGCCGAACTCGGTCGCCGCCACACGGTGGACGAGGCGATCGCCGCGGTGCGGCTGGCGCAGTCCATCTTCCCGCGCTCGAGCTTTGATCTCATCTACACCCGCCCGCGCCAGACGCTGGAAGACTGGGAGGACGAGCTGACCGAGGCGCTGTGGCTGGCCGAGGCCGGGCATTTGTCGCTCTACCAGCTCACCATCGAGCAGGGTACGCGCTATTACGACCTGTTCCGTGCCGGCAAGCTGAAGATGCCCGACGAGGACACCAGCGCCGACCTCTACGAGCTGACCCAGGAACTGACCCACAAGGCCGGCCTGCCCGCCTACGAGATCTCCAACCACGCCCGGCCCGGGCAGGAGAGCCGGCACAACCTGATCTACTGGCGCTACGGCGAATATGTCGGCGTCGGTCCTGGTGCGCACGGGCGGCTGCTGATCAACAACCAGCGCCACGCCACCGCCACCGAGAAGATGCCGTTCGACTGGCACAAGCGCGTGCAGGCGCGCGGCCATGGCATGGTCACCGACGACATCCTCACCTGGGAGGAAGAAGGCGACGAGATGCTGGTGATGGGCCTGCGGCTGCGCGAAGGCATCGACCCGCGCCGCTTCCACCGCATCGCCGGCCGCGCCATTTCCGAGCGCCAGATCGCCGAGCTGAAATCGATCGGCTTCGTCGAGACGCTGCCGAACGGCTTCATCCGCGTGACGGACAAGGGTTGGCCGGTGCTCGACGCGGTGGTCGCGGATCTCGCCGCCTAAGGCGGATTCACGTGAAACGCGGCGGGCCTCAGCCCACCGCGGCGATCTTGTCGTCGCGCGGCGCTTCGTGGAACAGCGCGCTCACCGACTCGCCCGAATTGATGCGGCGCATGGCTTCGGCCAGCGCCGGCGCCACCGACAGTACGGTGAGCTTGTCCACCTTGCCGGCCGAGGCGATCGGCAGCGTGTCGGTGCAGACGAGTTCGATCAGGTCGGGCTGGGCGGTGAGGCGCTGCACCGCATCCTTGGCGAAGATGCCGTGCGTGCAGGCGATGCGGATGGTGCGGGCGCCGTGCTGGCGCAGGTGCCGCATCAGCTCGATCATCGAGCCGCCATTGGCGATCTCGTCGTCGAGCACGATGACGTCGCGGCCTTTGACGTCGCCGATGATGGCGGTGATCTTCACCTCGGTATCGCTGATCCGCTCCTTGGCGCCGGCCGCGACCGGCGTGCCGAGGCGCTTGGCGAAGGCGGCGGCGTTCTTGGCGTTGCCGAGGTCGGGCGAGACGACCACGGCGTGGCTGAGGTCGTAGCGCTGGAAATAGTTGGCGAGTTCGCCCAGCGCATGCAGGTGATCCGTAGGCACTGAGAAGAAGCCGTGCACCTGCGGCGAGTGCAGCGTCATGGTCAGCACGCGGTCGGCGCCGGCGGTGGCGAGGAGGTCGGCGACGAGGCGTCCGCCGATCGAGATACGCGGCTGATCCTTCTTGTCGGAGCGGGCATAGGCATAGTGCGGGATGACCGCGGTGATGCGCGAGGCCGAGGCGCCGCGGGCTGCGTCGAGCATCAGCAGCAGCTCGACCAGGTGGTCCTGCACCGGGTTGGAAAGCGTCTGGATCAGGAACACGTCCTGCTCGCGGCAATTCGCCTGCAGCTGCACCTCGATGCAGTCATTGGAGAAGCGCTTGACCTTGGTGGGGAGCAGCGGCACGCCGAGCTCGGAACAGATTTGCGCGGCGAGCTCGGGATGGGAGCTTCCGCTGAAAACGGCAATCTGGCTCATGCTGAGCGTGCCTCGGCGATGTGTGGGTCGGAGGCCGGCAGCTTATCGCAAAAGCCGTCCGCGGCGACAAGGCCGGATCGGTCGGTCTCGCCGCGAGCCAGCGCCTGGAGACTAGAGCGCATAACCCGCGACGCGCATGGCAGCGCTGCGCATGTTGACGTAGCGTCGATGCCTGACCAAGTGTCGGGAACAGAGTCACGGCTGGCGCGACGGGGCGGCAACCGACGATTCAGCACCTCGAAGGGAAAAGCCAATGGCTCACGTGACTTACGAAGTCGTCCAGCACGATGGCGGCTGGGCCTACAAGGTCGGCGACGTCATCTCCGAAACGTTCCGCACGCACGAACTCGCCCACAAGGCGGCGGCCGAAGCCGCAGCGCGCCAGCAAATCTCGGGCAACGACGAAGCCATCGAATACGAAGACACCTCGGGCCGCTGGCACAGCGAACTCGCCAGAGGCGGCGACCGCCCGGAAACTTCAGTTGAGGACGACGAGCAGTAGCGGCGAGCGGCCGGTCGGAAGCGAACTGGCTGGGGCGCTAGGATTCGAACCTAGGAATGGCGGTACCAAAAACCGCTGCCTTACCACTTGGCGACGCCCCAACAGGGCGCGTTCCTACACGGTTCACCTGGGGCGTGCAACCAATCGGGCCGGCGTGCAGTTCACCGCTTGAACAGGACGATGCCCCAGTCTATAACGCGCCCCGCTAGCCAGCGGGCAGCCTGCCGGGATCTCCCGAAAATTCCGGCATTCGATTGGGCCCCGCCAGCACCTGACGGAGTATAGCGCAGCCTGGTAGCGCACCTGCTTCGGGAGCAGGGGGTCGAGTGTTCGAATCACTCTACTCCGACCAATCAACCCCGGTGCCTTCTGGCGCCGGGGTTTTTCTTTGGCCTGGCGCTCGATGTCGTCCGCTTGTCTTCGCCATCGACCGCAGAGTGACGCCGATACTGCGGCAGGCTGGGCTGCTGCTTCGCCGCTCAGACCAATTGATGCCACAGGGCCGATTGGCAAAGTCGGGCGCCTGGGGCAGTGTCGGGCTTCCCACCGTCACCGATCCGTCACAAACGGCCCGGTCCAGCCCAAGCACCGCGTTGACCAGCTCTCCGCCGCATGTCCTGCGTCTGCCCTCCGTCCGCTTCTACGTCGCTTCGCGCTTCCTTTCGACCGTCGCCTTCCAGGGGGCGTCGGTGGCCGTTGGCTGGCTGGTCTACGATATCACCCGCAACCCGTTCGACCTCGGCCTGATCGGGCTGTTCCAGTTCCTGCCCATGCTGGCCCTGACGCTGGTGGCCGGGCATGTGGCCGACCAGGTCGACCGCCGCCGCATCGCTCTCGTCTGCCAGATGATCGAGGCGCTGGTGATGGTCTTCATCGCCCTCGGGATCTGGCAGGGCTGGCTGCCGGTGTGGGGCATTTTCGGTGCCGTGATGGTGCTGGGCGCGGCGCAGGCCTTCGAGCGTCCCGCCATGGCGTCGCTGCTGCCTGCCATCGTGCCGCCTGCCCAGCTGCAGACGGCGGTGGCGGCCTCGACTTCGATCATGCAGGTCGGCCTGATCATCGGCCCGGCGCTGGGCGGTCTGCTCTACGGCTTTGGCGGCGTCGTCCCCTTTGCGGCGTCGGCGGCCGCGTTCCTCCTCGCGAGCCTCGCCGTGACGCTGGTCAACCACCCGATGAAGACGCCGCCGAAGACGCCGGTGACCTGGGAAGCGGTGTTTGCCGGCGTCACCTTCATCAGGAATCGCCCGGTCATGCTGGGCACGATCTCGCTCGACCTGTTCGCGGTGCTGCTGGGCGGCGCGACGGCGATGCTGCCCGTCTATGCACGCGACATCCTCATGGCCGGCCCGTTCGCGCTCGGCCTGCTGCGTACCGCGCCGGCCATCGGCGCGGTGGTGATGTCGCTCTACCTGGCGCGCTTCCCGCTCCAGCACAGCGTCGGCAAGATCATGATGATCGCCGTGGCCGTGTTCGGTGCGGCGACCGTGGTCTTCGCCTTCTCCACCAACCTGTGGCTGTCGATTGCGATGCTGGTGACGCTGGGCGCCTCCGACACCGTCAGCGTCGTGATCCGGCATTCGCTGGTGCAGCTGCTGACGCCCGACGAAATGCGGGGCAGGGTGAACGCGGTGAACGCGCTCTTCATCGGCGCCTCCAACCAGTTGGGCGAGTTCCGCGCAGGCGTGTTCGCCGGTTTCATGGGTCCGGTGGCGGCAGTGGCGGTAGGCGGTATCGGCACCATCGTGGTGGTGGCGCTGTGGACCAGGCTCTTCCCCGACCTGCGCAAGGTACAGACACTGTCCGGTTGAGGCTGCTGACAAAGCCTGTCAGCAGGCCGGTGCGAGCTTCGTGTCACTGAACGACACGGAGCCTGTCATGACTGTCATCGCCACCTGCCACTGCGGCGGAACCCGCATCGAGCTGCCGACGCCGCCGATCCTTGCCACGCAGTGCACCTGCACCTACTGCACCAAGTCCGGCGGCATCTGGGCCTACTACGAGGTCGACGCGCCGCGCGTCATCGCCGACGAGCACGACCGCATCTATTCGCCGACCACACCGCTACACGAGCATCATTTTTGCGCGAACTGCGGCTGCACCACCTATGGCACCAGCCCGGACTACTCGCTCGAGGACACTGGCATCCCCGAGAAGCGGAAATTCGCCGTCAACGTGAAGCTGCTCGACGACTATGCGCTCTATCGCAAGCTGCCGGTCGAGGAGATCGATGGGCGCACGCTCTGGTGAGGGCTGTCGCCTCCGCCGGCCCCCCGCTTGCGGGGGGCTAGTGGATGTCACGCGTCGGGGTGCTTGAACACCAGCGTGGCGTTGGTGCCGCCGAAGCCGAAGCTGTTGGAGAGCGCGATGCCGATATCGACGTTGTCGCGGCGCTGCCGGAGGATCGGCATGTCGGCAAACGCGGGGTCCAGCTCCTCGATATTGGCGCTCTCGCAGAGGAACCGGTTCCGCATCATCAGGATGCAGTAGATCGACTCCTGGACGCCCGTGGCGCCGAGCGAATGGCCGGTGAGCGACTTGGTGGCCGAGATCGGTGGACAATCTTCGCCCGAGCCGAACACGGTGCGGATCGCTTCCATTTCCTTGAGGTCGCCGACCGGGGTCGAAGTGGCGTGCGGGTTGATGTAGTCGACCTTGCCCTTCACCGTCTCCAGCGCCTGCTGCATGCAGCGGATCGCGCCTTCGCCCGAGGGGGCGACCATGTCGTAGCCGTCCGACGTTGCGCCATAGCCGACGAGCTCGGCGAGGATGGTCGCGCCACGCGCCTTGGCATGCTCGAGCTCCTCGAGCACGAGGACGCCGGCGCCGCCGGCGATGACGAAGCCGTCGCGCTTGCTGTCATAGGCGCGCGAGGCCTTTTCGGGGGTCGAATTGAAGTCGGTAGACATGGCGCCCATGGCATCGAACAGGTTCGACAGCGACCAGTCGAGATCCTCGTGGCCGCCGGCAAAGACGATGTCCTGCTTGCCCCACTGGATCTGCTCCATGCCGGCGCCGATGCAGTGCTTGGACGTCGCGCAGGCCGAGCTGATCGTGTAGTTCACGCCCTTGATGCCGAAGGGCGTCGCCAGCGTCGCCGAGGCGGTCGAGCTCATCGCCTTGGGCACGGCCAGTGGCCCGATGCGCTTGGGACCCTTCTCGCGGGTGATGTCGGCGGCTTCGACCACGGTGCGGGTCGAGGGGCCGCCCGAGCCCATGATGATACCGGTGCGCGGGTTCTGAATATCGCTCTCTTCGAGGCCGGCGTTTGCAATCGCCTCCTGCATGGCGATGTAGTTCCAGGCCGCGCCCTTACCCATGAAACGGGTGGTGCGGCGATCCAGCACCTCGAACGGATCGAGCTTGGGTGCGCCATGAACCTGGCAGCGGAAACCGAGCTGGGCATAATCCTCGGCAAACACGATGCCGGGCCTGGCCTCCTTGAGGCTGACAAGCACCTCATCGAGGTTGTTGCCGATCGAGGAGACGATCCCCATACCCGTGACGACGACACGTCTCATCTTGTGATCCCCGGCGCTTGCGAGTCAGTCAGGTCAGGTGAACAGGCCGACCCGAAGGCCGCTCATCTCATATATAATCTGGCCGTCGGCTTTCACCCAGCCATCGGCGATGCCGAGCACGAGCTTGGACTTCATCACCCGCTTGAGGTCGATGCCATACTCGACGAGTTTGACATCGTTGGTGATCTGGCCGGAAAATTTCACTTCGCCGCAGCCCAGCGCGCGCCCCTTGCCGGGCGAACCGTCCCAGCAAAGATAAAAGCCCAGCATCTGCCAGACGGCATCGACGCCGAGGCACCCCGGCATGACCGGATCGCCGATGAAGTGGCATTGGAAGAACCACAGGTCCGGATTGACGTCGAGCTCGGCGCGGACGAGGCCCTTGCCATGCGCGCCGCCTTCGTGGCTGATTTCCGTGATGCGGTTGAACATCAGCATCGGCGGAGCGGGAAGCTGCGCATAGCCGGGGCCGAACAATTCGCCCTTGCCGCTTCGGATCAGGTCGTCATAGTCGTAGGCGTTCTTGCGCTCGATCACGTCCGACATGGGCCGGGGCTGCTCCATCGCTGATTGGGCCTCGTTACTAGAGAGCGCCCGCCATAGGGTCAAGCGCGCGAAAGGCCGCGTGCCAGCGGCGCTTGTGCACTGACAGCCCCAAAGTTATAAAGCGCGACAACCTGACAGTCCTTGTCACCAAACGAGACTTGATGACCGAGCGCAGCCTGAACCTCCGCCCCATTCCGTCACGCCGTCCGTGCCTGACGGCCGTGCTGCGCATGGCAGGCCTTCGTCCCACCCGTCAACGCGTGGCGCTGGCCGAGCTGCTGTTCGGCGGCCCGCACCGCCACGTCAGTGCCGAGCAGCTGCATGCCGAAGCGGGTACCGCCAAGGTCAACGTCTCGCTGGCCACAATCTACAACAGCCTGCATCAGTTCCGCGAGGCGGGCCTGCTGCGCGAAGTGGCTGTCGATGCCTCGCGCTCCTATTTCGATACCGACACCTCGGATCACCATCACTTCTATCTCGAGGACGAGCAGCGGGTGGTCGATATCCCGTCCTCGGCCATCACCATACAGAATCTCCCCGAGCCGCCGCGCGGCATGGAGATCACGCATGTGGACGTGGTGGTGCGGGTGAAGAAGAGCCGCTGAGGCTGGGCTCGGCGCGCCGCCGCTACCCCCTCTCTGCTGCGACTAACTCGCTTGCGCTCGTAAAGTCTCGCGTCTCCCCCGCCAAGGGGGAGAGGGCGCGTTGCTGTTGGACGCAGTGCTTGTTTCGCAAGAGAGGGGTTTCCGGCCCGCTGGCCGTCAGTCGAACTCTTCGCCCTTGTAGACGCCCCAGAGTTCATCCTGGTGCAGCCAGCCTTCAAAGCTTTGTGCGCTGCCCGTGACCGGGTGCGACATGGCGACGACCTTGCACCAGTTGCCGTTGCATTCCTTGATGTCGACACGGAAGTTGGGGGTCAGCCAAGCCCGCACGCCGGACTTTTCGTCGGCGGCGGAGAGCAGGGCGATTTTCTCCTCGACCGGCTTCCAGGGCGCAACCAGCCCGGCGCGGTTGCCGGTCAGCAGCTGCTGGTGCAACCAGCCTTCCGAGCCGTCGGCATCGCGGATTTTGCGCCAGGTGTCGAACTCCTGGATGATTTCGACCGGCGTGCCGGCCTTCACATAGACCCAGGCCACATCGTATCGCGTGCCCGGCCCCACCCGCACGTTGATCGGGTTGTTGCGCGTGGTGACGAAGCGCGGCAGCGGCAGGCCGGACGGGCCCTCCGCGGCTTCGATCGCAACCGGGGTAATGGCAATGAGGGTGGCGACGAGGGCACTCAGAATCGCCCTGAGCTGCCGCCCGTGGGCGCGCCTCGTGAGGAGCATGGAGCTGACTTGGCCGAACATGACTTTGCAGGGGTGTGCTTTTTTCCTATCACTAGGCAAAAGACCTTAATGGTCGTTAAAGGGCGTCCCATTTGAGCCTCAGCCGACCCAGGATTTTCGTCACCCGGCGCCTGCCCGAGCAGATCGAGGCGCGGATGGCGGCGCTGTTCGATGTGACCTTCAAGCCGGTCGATGGCGTGCTCAGCCCTGATGCCATCATCGAGGGGGCGCAGGGCCGGGATGTGCTGGTCTCCTCGATCAACGATCCGCTCGACGCCGCCCTGATCGCGCAGCTGCCCAAGGAACTGAAGCTGATCGCCCAATTCGGCAACGGCTTCGACAATATCGACATCGAGGCCGCCTATGCAGCGGGGCTCACCGTCACCAACACGCCCTCGGTGTTGACCGAGGACACCGCCGATATGGCGATGATGCTGATGCTGGCGCTGCCGCGCCGGCTGGTGGAGGGCGCGCAGGTCGTGCCGCAATCGGGCGAGTGGCCTGGGTGGTCGCCGACCTGGATGCTCGGCCGGCGCCTGCGCGGCAAGGCGCTCGGCATCGTCGGGCTGGGGCGCATCGGCAGCGCCGTGGCGCAGCGGGCCCGGGGCTTCGGGCTCAACATCCACTATTTCTCGCGCCACCGCCGGCCCGCCCCGCTCGAGGAGGCGCTCGGCGCCACCTACTGGGATGATCTCGACCGGATGATTGAGGCCGTGGATATCGTCTCGCTCCACACCCCGCTGAACAGCGCCACGCACAACATCCTCAGCGCCAGCCGACTCAGGCGGATGAAGCAGGACGCCTTCGTGGTCAACGTCTCGCGGCCCGAACTGCTCGACGAGGCGGCGCTGATCGCCGGGATCGAATCCGGGCACCTGTCGGGCGCGGCGCTCGATGTGTTCGAGAGCCGCAACGGCATCAGCCCGCGGCTGGTGCAGCTGGCGCGCGAGCATCGCGTGGTGCTGACGGCGCACATGGCCTCGGCGACGCTGGAAGCCCGCCTCGAGATGGGCGAGACGGTAATCGTCAACATCCGCGCCTTCATCGACGGCGCCCAGCCGCCGCACCGCGTATTGCCGGACAATCGTAACCGGGTGGCGCGGGGCTAGTTCACCAGTTCTTTGAGCCGCTTCTCGATGAAGCGGCGCTCAGCCGCCTGCTGGGTCAATTCGAGTGCCGCGACATAGGCCTCGCGCGCCTCCGTGACCCGGCCGAGGCGGCGCAGCAGGTCGGCGCGGGCAGCGTGGGCATAGCGAAAACCGGTGAGCTCGCCGGCTTCGAGCAGGGCGTCGATCTGGGTGAGGCCGGATGCCGGCCCGTCGCGCATGGCGACCGCGACGGCGCGGTTGAGCCGGATCACGGCGGAGGGGACGGCCCGCAGCAGCAGGTCGTAGAGCTGGACGATCTCGTCCCAATTGGTGGCTGCGGCGGTCGGCGCGACCGCGTGGGTTGCCGCGATCGCGGCTTCGAGCACATAGGCGGTGAGCGGCGGGCGTGACATGGCATGCTCGACGATGCGGACGCCTTCGGTGATCTCGGTGCGGTCCCACAGCGAGCGGTCCTGGTCGGGCATCAGGACGATGTCGCCCGCGGTATCGGTACGGGCGCGGAAGCGGGCATGCTGCAGCAGCATGAGCGCCAGCAGGCCTTCGACCTCAGGCTCGAACTGCCGCAGCAGGCCGCGAACCTGGCGCGTGAGGCGGATCGCCTCGGCGCACAGTTCGGAGCGAATGGCGGCATCGCCATGGCTCGCCGCATAACCCTCGTTGAAGATGAGGTAGACGGTCTTGAGCACGAGGTCGAGCCGGGGCTCCAGCTCGCCGGGCCCCGGCACCTCGTAAGGCAGTTGCAGCTCGCGAATTCGCGCCTTGGCCCGCACGATGCGCTGCGCGATGGTCGCGGGCTTGGTGAGAAAGGCCGCGGCGATCTCTTCGGTGGTGAGCCCGCAGGCTTCGCGCAGGGTGAGCGCGATCTGCGCGTCGGGCGGCAGTTCGGGATGGCAGCACACGAAGATCAGCCGCAGCTGGTCGTCGGCAATATACTCGGCCTCGGGCGCCATTTCGGCCTCCTCGTCGGCTATGGCGAGCTCTTTGGCAATCGCATCGAAACGGGCGCGCCGCCGGATCTTGTCGATGGCCCGGAAGCGCCCGGCGGAGACCAGCCAGGCGCGCGGGTTGGCCGGCATTCCTTCGCGCGGCCACTGCTCGGCGGCGGCGAGGAAGGCGTCGTTCAACGCTTCCTCGGCCCGGTCGAAATCGCCCACGAGGCGGATCAGCGTTGCCAAGACCCGGCGGGACTCGGCCCGCCAGACGGCATCGATTTCGGACGGCGTGACGTTCATGTGGTCGGGATTTCGTACATGGCCCTCACCTCGATCGTGCCGAGCCGGGCCATCGGGATGCCCGAAGCGATACGGATCGCGTCGTTGAGGTCGCGGGCCTCGATCAGGATGAAGCCGGCGAGCTGCTCCTTGGTCTCGATGAACGGGCCGTCCGTGGTCGAGACATTGCCCTCGCGCACCCGCACCAGTACGGCGCTCTCGGCCGGTTGCAGCGCTTCGGCGACGACGAGGTTGCCGTTGGCCTGCAATTCCATGTCGTAGGCGAGCGAATCGCGATCGAGCTGCTTCTGGCCGGGTGCATCGAGGCTCTTGAACGCTTCGGCGGCGGCATGGACGAGGCAGATATAGCGCATGATGTGCTCCTTGGGTGGATGCAACTGGTCGAACAGCATCGGCCCCGATCGACATGACTTGCGCAGAAATTCGCGCGCCGGACAAATACCTGCGTCGACGGCCGCATTTTTAGCGATTCCGTAACGTCTCGTTTCACCACGCCGCTTCACACCGCGCTAAGTGCTTCTGCCGATGCAGCATCGCGCCTGCGCGGATGTCGGGCATCATGGCCGGATCAACGGTTGCCTGTGGGGGCTCCCGACCATGTTTGCCGGCCTCAATCGTATCAGCGAGTGGCCCGCCCAACCGGGGCGGCAACGCTCGCGCCTGCTGTCGCACGCGACGATCGTGCTGGTCTTCACGCTGGTGGCGACGGCGATCGTGGGCTTCGTGCACATGAGCGGGCAGCAGCGCGCCATGGCCCAGCTGCGCGCCCAGAGCCAGGAGCTGCGCGGCGTCTACCTGGCCCTCACCGACGGCGAGACCGCGGCGCTGCGCTATTTCGCCGGCGACGCTACCGCCCTCGCGGCCCATGCCCGTCAGGTGGCCGTGCTGCAGGGCAAGGCGGCAAACATCCTGGATCAGCTGCCGCCCATCTCGGTAGCCGGCGCAGAGCCACGACCGGTGCGCGGGCTGATCGATGAACTCGTGGCCGACTGGAATACTGCAATCTCCGCGCGCGGTGCCGGGGACCAGACAGCGGGGCACAGCCTGCTCGCCGGCAGCCCCGCCGCCGAGCTGCAGGCGGCGCTGGGCACCGAGATGGCGCGCGTGCTCGACGACACCGATGCGCGGCTCGCCATGCATGACGAGCGGTTGCAGATGGGCACGCTGCTGGTGCTGGCTCTGCAGCTGGGTGCCGGCGTCCTCGCCATTCTCGGCCTGATCTATGCGTTCCGCTGGAGCGTTTCGGAGGCGGCCCGGCGCGCTGCTGCGGTATCGCAGGCCGACAAATCGCGCGAGCAGGTGTCGCGCCTGTTCGAGATGGCCGATGTGCTGCAATCGGCCTCGGACCATGGCGACGCCAATGCGGTTCTGAAAGCGACCGCGGCCGACCTCGTGCCGGGCTATGCCGGCGCTCTATACGTGTTCAACAACTCACGCGACCGGCTCGTGCTGTCGACGTCCTGGGGCCGGCCCGAGAACGACCGGCTGCCCGAGACGATCAACCCGAACTGGTGCTGGGCGCTGAAGCGGGGCAAGGCCCACGTGAACCGTGGTGACGGTGCAAAGCTGTGCTGCGGGCATCACGATGCCACGAGCGGCGAGTCGACGCTCGAAATCCCGATGATCGCGCGCGGCGAAATCGTCGGTCTGCTGCAGCTGTTCGCCTCGGGCGTCAGTGCGCTCGAGCGGCTCGAGCAGGTGACCGATCTCGGCTCGGCCCTGGCCGACGGCATGAGCCTGGCGCTTGCCAACATGGCGCTGCGCGAAAAGTTGCGGAACCAGGCCCTGCGCGATCCGCTGACCGGCCTCTACAACCGCCGCTACATGGAGGATTGCCTACAGCGCTTTGTACGGCTGGCCGAACGCGAGAACCGCGAGATCTCGCTGCTGATGGTCGATCTCGACCACTTCAAGCGCCTCAACGACGAGCACGGCCACGCCTTCGGCGACCAGGTGCTGCGCGATTCGGCGCTCACCCTGACCGGCTCGCTGCGCGAGACTGACATTGTCTGCCGCTATGGCGGAGAGGAGATCGTCGTCATCCTGCCCGATTGTCCCCTCGAGCGGGCCGCCGATAAGGCGGAGGTGCTTCGCCTCAGGATCGAGGAGCTGAGCAATACCCACGGCGCTGATATCTCGGCCTCGTTCGGTGTCGCTTCGCTGCCCCACACCTCGAACACGGTGCAGGACCTGCTCTCGGCCGCCGACGCGGCGCTCTACAAGGCCAAGCAGGCCGGGCGCAACCAGGTCGCGACGGCGCCGCTACGACCGTTCCGGCTCGACCAGTCCATGGTTAGCGCCGAAACCACGGTCGGTTTCGACGACATGCCGCGGGCGGCAGCGGAATAGCTCAGTATTTTGGCTGGTTCTTCAGCAGCTGGTTCTGCAGCAGCATCTGCTGCGTCTGCAATTGCTGGAGCTGCAGGCGCTGTTGCAGGGCATCGCGCTGCAGCTTGCCTACGGTCGCGTCGAAATCGGATCTGACGCTGCGCTCCACCGTGCTGTCGGCAAGCTCATCCTGGATGCAGATGGTCCGCTTGAGATTGTTCTCGACATAGCCCGTCTGAGCCGTATCCGGCACCTGGTAGCAGTAGGCCGCTGCCGGCGAGGCAAACATTAGGACGGCGATGGAAGCGATGAGCGTGCGCATGGTTTGAATGTGGGTAGCGCAATGCTCGCATGCAAATCACGATCGGGCGCGCGCCGTCGACTGGCGGACGACGAGCTCCACCGACAGCGTATCGCGATGCACTTTGCCGTCGTGGTCGAGAATGGCCTTGACCGCCCGTCGGCCGATCTCCGCGATCGGTTGCGCGATGGTGGTGAGCGGCGGCACGGCCGTTTCGGCCTCCGGCACGCCGTCATAGCCGACAATGGAGATGTCGCCGGGTACCGACAGGCCGCGCTTGCGCAATTCGTCCATGGCGATGAGTGCCACGCGGTCGGACATGGCGAGGATGGCCGTCGGCGGCCTGGTACCGGCGGAGAGGATGTAGTCGACGCCGCGGCGGACGCTCTCCTCGCTCATGCGCGTCTCGTAGATCGGGATGGTGGCGCGATCGACGCCGTAGAGCGCCAGCTCCTCGTAATAGCCCTGCGCGCGGTCGCGCGAGGTGTAGTAGATGGCGCGCTCGAGCCGGGCCGCATCGATCGGTCCCTCGTGCACGTCATCGAGTTCGAGCGACAGGATGCCGTAGCGCCGATGGCCGAGTTCGGCGAGGTGCCGGGCCGCGAGCTGCGCGCCGGCATAATCGTCGATGCCGATGGCCGACACGGTGTCGTCGGGCCGGCCGAGGGCGAGCGCCACGAAGGGGAGCTGACGATCCCGGGTCAGCTCGACCAGCCGCTCGCCATTCTCGATGCAGAGCAGCACGAACCCGTCGACCAGCGCATTCTGGATGTTGGCGGCGAGCCGCTTGTCGTCTTTGGCCGACACCAGCGCCAGGCCCGCGCCATACTGCTCACAGGCCTCGGAAACGCCGCGCATCAACTCGCGGGCGAAGGGATCTTCGAAGAAGTAGGACAGTGTCTCCGCCGTCGCGACGCCGATGGCATTGGATTTTCCGGCCCGCAGCAGGCGCCCGCGTGGATCAGGACCGGCATAACCCAGCTTTCGGGCTGCTTCATGCACGCGCTCGCGAACCTCCTCGCGCACGAGATTGGGGCGGCTGAATACGTTCGATGCCGTGCCCTGCGACACGCCGGCCGCCTTTGCCACGTCGCTCAATCGCACCAGGTCGCGCGCCATGTTCTGCCTTTCATTCCCGCCACGAAGGGTGACATCCCTGTCATATAGCCCGCTTCTTGTATCGGTTCAATTTCCGCTTGACTCACTGTGGATCATACATATGATTGAACCGATTCAAGAGCCATCGCCTGTGGTAATTGAATCGGTTCAAGTCGAAAGGAAACTTGTCATGATCCCCGCCAGCTATCTCTACAAGGATGCCTATCGCCAGCACTGGGGCGAGGACTTCGCCCGCAATTCGGGTGAGGAGCCCTGGGAGGCTCATGTCGATGCCGGCCAGTGGCCGCCGCCCAAGCTGTTCAGCCGGCTCGCGGCCCTGTTCGGCGGCCGGCTTGGCGCCGGAATGCCGGCGTCGGAGACGGTTTGCCCCGACGCCATGACGCACCGCTACGCCTGAAGCCTACTCGGGCCAGGCGCCGCTCTTGCGCTGAGCAGCCTCCTGGTCGAGCGTTTCGGCCGAGATGTCGTCGCGCATGAAATCCTCGATCTCGGAGACCCGGCGGACTTCGACCTCGTCGCCCTCGCCGAGCGGGATCTTCTTGGCCCAGCCGACCGCGTCGGCGAGCGTATCGGCCTTGATGATCCAGAAGCCGCCGACCAGTTCCTTGGCCTCGGCGAACGGGCCATCACGGACCACAGGCTTGCCGCCCTCGATCTTCACCTTGGCGCCGCTGCTCGACGGCATCAGGCCCTCGCCGGCGAGGAGCACGCCCGCATCGATCAGCTCCTGGTTGTACTTGCCCATCTCGACCAGCTGCTCCGAGGTCGGCGGCGGCGACGGTTCCGTCATCTTGATGATGATCATGTAACGCATGGAGGTTTTCTCCCTCTTTCGTGGTGGCGGCGACACTATGCCAACCTCGAACGCCCGCAGCCACCCTCTGTTCAGCCTTGCTTCAGGCAACTGGGCGCAGCTTCCCGGGATTCCTCGGATGGAGCACCGATCATGTCGAAGATCCTGCGTGCCGTATTCGTTGCCCTCGCCCTTTTCTCCACTTCCGCGTTCGCCCAGGTCGGCAAGACCGTCGAGGCACCCGCGCCGGACGCTCGCGATGCCACCTATGTGACCTCGCCGCTGCTGCGCGATCGCGCCATCGCTGCTCTATTCAAGGCCATGGGCGGCGAGCGCCCGGTGTCGAAACTCGAAATCCGCGCCGACCGGATCCTGATGTGGGTGCAGGGCAACGAGGCCGAGTACTACACCGACGAATGGACTGCTTCGCGCATGAAGATTCTCGTGCTCGACCGCGACAGCGTTTCCGGCCCGCGCGCCACCGATGGCGACGGCATCGTCAAGAAGCGCGAAGGCAGCTTCTTCGATATCGATGATGTGGCGCTCGATCGTATCGACGTGATGATCGCCGCGGCCATCGCCATGGCGCAGATGGAGCGGCAGCCGGAGGTCGGCTCGATCACCATCGCGCGGCGCATCTCCATCCTGCCCGAGCCGAGCTATGGCGAGGTGCAGATGACGCTCAACCTCAGCACCGAGCGCGAGACCGCGACCGTCCACGCCGACGCTGCCGGAAATGTGCTGGGGGCCGACCTGGCCGGCACGGCGCGGGCCCAGCGGCTCGACCTGATCGACGACGATGACTGGCCGATGGCCGAGGCCCAGCACCGCATTGCCGAAGCGCTGGGGAGCAAGCGCCTGCACGAACTGCGCATCTACAACAGCTACGTCTTCTTCCAGGCCGAGCATGCCACCCAGGACAACATGACCCGCGACTATTCGTGGAACCTCGGCGGCGTCACCATGGGCCTCGAGATGGAGGACGTTTTCGCCGACATGCGCGACACCGCCGCGTTCGCCATGTCCGAGATCGATCTCGCCAAGCTCCCCGAGATCAAGCGCGCCGCGCTCGCCGCCTTCCAGTCGGAGGGCGCGAAGATCACCTATATCGATGCCGACAAGCCGACCGACCGCCCCGGTCAGCCCGAGCTCATCTGGACCGTCGACCTCAGGCAGGCCGATGGCGAGGAGGGCAAGGTTCTGCTCGACGCCAGCGCCAAGGTGGTGGAAGTCATCCTGCCCGAAAGCCGCATTGCCGCCAGTGCCGAGCCGTGGCTGGCGCCGGCTACGGTGGCGCAGACGCTGCGGCGGCTTGAACAGGCCTTCGGACCGGACGCCAAATACGGCGAAATCCTGCTCAATGACACGCAGGGGAGCGTTCTGGTCGAAGACCCGCAGGCCCCCGGCAGCATGGCGAGCTTCATCGTCGACCGCCAGTCCGTGACCCGCTTCGGCACGCCGATGCCGTGGGAAGCCGAGCTCAATCCCACTCGCACCTTCACCATCGCCGAGCTCTCGCCGCTGGACGAGGCCGAAATCGGCACTCTCGCCGCGCGCACGTTGACGCGCATGGACCTGCCGGGTGCGGCGGTGTTCCGCTACACCTTCACGCGCAATGCGCTGCTGATGAACCCCGAGGACAGCCGCCTGCTGGTCGAAATCCGCGCCGGCAAGGATGACGGCTGGACAGGTGGCTGGGTGACATACGATCTCGACGGCAAGGAAGCCGATGTGATGCTGCCATGAAACCAGATCGGAGTTTGGCGGTGCGCTCGGCATCGCGCTGCTCGGCATCGGCAGCGCCCATGCCGCCGCGGAAGACCTGCCCGCGGGTGGACTAACACTGCTCGAGGCGTCCCGGGTCGCCTATGCCGACACCATGCTGGCAGCGACACTGGTCAGCGCCGCTATGGTCATTGTCGCGGCCCTGATCTCGGTGCTGATGTTCCGTCGCATGAGAGCCGCAGCGGCTTAAGAATAAAGGGCCCGGATCGATCCGATCCGGGCCCTTTTCATACCTGCGACGACCGCGCCTTACTCGGCGGCGGGAGCGTCTTCCCTGGCCTTTTCCTTGCCGGTCTCCTGGTCGATGACCTTCATCGACAGCTTGACCTTGCCGCGCTCGTCGAAGCCGAGGAGCTTGACCCACACCTTGTCGCCTTCCTTGACGACGTCGGTGGTCTTGCCCACGCGCTGGTCGGCGAGCTGGCTGATGTGGACGAGGCCGTCCTTGGCGCCGAAGAAGTTCACGAACGCACCGAAATCGGCGGTCTTGACCACGGTGCCCTGGTAGATGGCGCCGACTTCCGGCTCATCGGTGATGCCCTTGATCCACTTGATCGCGGCGTCGATCGCCTTGCCGTCCGAGGACGAGACCTTCACCGTGCCGTCGTCGTTGATGTCGATCTTGGCACCGGTCTTCTCGACGATCTCGCGGATCACCTTGCCGCCGGTGCCGATCACTTCGCGGATCTTGTCGGTCGGGATGGTGATGGTCTCGATGCGCGGGGCGAACTCGCCCACGCTCGAACGCGAGGTGTCGAGCGCCTTGGCCATCTCGCCCAGGATGTGCTCGCGGCCGCCCTTGGCCTGACCGAGCGCGACCTTCATGATCTCCTCGGTGATGCCGGCGATCTTGATGTCCATCTGCAGCGAGGTGACGCCATCGGCGGTGCCCGCAACCTTGAAGTCCATGTCGCCCAGGTGATCTTCGTCACCCAGGATGTCGGACAGTACGGCGTAGCGGTCGCCTTCGAGGATGAGGCCCATGGCGATACCCGCCACCGGCTTCTTCATCGGCACGCCGGCATCCATCAGGGCCAGCGAGGTGCCGCACACGGTCGCCATCGAGGACGAGCCGTTCGACTCGGTGATCTCGGAGACGACGCGGATGGTGTAGGGGAACTCTTCGGCCTTGGGGCGGATCGGGTTGATGGCGCGCCAGGCGAGCTTGCCATGGCCGATTTCGCGGCGGCCGGGCGAGCCCATGCGGCCAGCTTCGCCGACCGAGTAGGGCGGGAAGTTGTAGTGCAGCATGAAGTTCACCTTGCCGGTGCCTTCGAGGCTGTCGACGAACTGCTCGTCGTCGCCCGTGCCGAGGGTCGCGACCACGAGGGCCTGCGTCTCGCCGCGGGTGAAGATGGCCGAGCCGTGCGTACGCGGCAGCACGCCGACTTCCGCCAGGATCGGGCGGACGGTGACGAGGTCACGACCGTCGATGCGGGTCTTGGTGTCGAGGATGTTCCAGCGGACGATCTTGGCCTGGAGGTTATGGACGACTTCGCCCAGGTCCTCGGCCGACACGGTGCCAGCTTCGATCTGGGAAGCGAAGTGCTCCTTCACTTTGGCGTTGGCGGCATCGACCGCCGCGTAGCGCTGGGCCTTGTCGGTGATCTTGTAGGCGGCGCGCAGGTCGGCCTCGGCAACGGCGAGGACGTCCTTTTCGAGCGCCGAGTAGTCGGGAGCAGTGAACTCGCGCGGCTCCTTGGCAGCCAGTTCGGCGAGCTTGATGATCGCTTCGATGACCTTCTGCGATGCGGCATGGCCGAACATCACGGCGCCGAGCATGACTTCCTCGCTCAGTTCCTGAGCTTCGGACTCCACCATCAGCACGGCGTCGTAGGTGCCGGCCATGACGAGATCGAGCTTGCTGTCGGCGCGTCTGTCGACCGCCAGGTTCAGGACGTACTCGCCATCAACGTACCCGACGCGGGCGGCGCCGATCGGGCCCATGAACGGCACGCCGGAAATGGTCAGAGCCGCGGAGGTGGCGACCATGGCCAGCACGTCCGGGTTGTTCTCCATGTCGTGCTGGAGAACGGTGACGATGACCTGGGTCTCGTTCTTGTAGCCTTCCGGGAAGAGCGGACGGATCGGACGGTCGATCAGCCGGCTGACCAGCGTCTCGTTCTCGGTCGGACGGCCTTCACGCTTGAAGTAGCCGCCCGGGATCTTGCCGGCGGCGAAGTATTTTTCCTGATAGTTGACGGTCAGGGGGAAGAAGTCCTGGCCCGGCTTCGGCTTCTTGGCCGAAACGACAGTGGCGAGAACCACGGTCTCGCCCAGCGTGGCGAGCACGGCGCCGTCCGCCTGGCGGGCGATCTTGCCGGTCTCGAGGGTGAGGGGCTGGCCGCCCCAGTTGAGTTCGACTTTGTGGTGGTCGAATTTGATGGGCATAGTGCCTCGTCTTTCCATTCTGCCGGAATGAGCGGGAACGCGGGGGCGTAGCCACCCCGCGAACTCATCCGGTGTGCCAGCGGACGGAACCACCCCATGTGGTCCGCCAGCCCAAAATCGGCACGGTTTCCGCGCTGACTCCGCTGTCTAGGCGGGCGGAACATGGACAAGACGATGAGCCGCTCATGTCTGTTGCCGGTACTCGCTCGTTCGAACCGCAAAAGTCTGCAACTTTTGCTGAACAAGCTCCGGGAACGAGAGTGCCGTCTGGCACCGTGAGCGGCCGATGATCTCGCCATGCTCCGCGTAGATCGTCAGCCTACGCATGACCGGTCCATGGACCGGAAAGGATCGCGGGGCGTACCCCGCGACCAAGTCGATAACCCGTCCGCCTTAGCGGCGCAGGCCCAGGCGCTCGATCAGCGCCTTGTAGCGCGTCTCGTCGTTCTTCTTGACGTAGTCGAGAAGCCGGCGGCGCGTCGAAACCATCTTCAGCAGACCACGGCGGGAATGGTTGTCCTTGCTGTGGGTCTTGAAGTGTTCGGTCAGATTGGCGATACGCTCGGACAGGATCGCGACCTGGACTTCCGGCGAGCCGGTGTCGTCCTTCTTGGTGGCGAAATCCTTGATGAGCTCAGTCTTCCGCTCTGCGGTAACCGACATCGTACTGGTCCTTTCAATTGAGGATCATCGGACGCTGACACCCGGGATGTCGTCCAGGTGGAGCCATGAGCAGTGCCGGCAAGCCGGAACTTGGCGCGCTCTATAGGGGAAACAGGCCCGGAACACCAGTTATTTGTCGGGCGTGCCGCCGTCGCCGTTCAGCGCCTCGGTGGGATCAAGCGAACTCAGCGGAATGGTGAAGCGCCAGGTAATGCCGCGCTCGTGCACCTCGCGCACCACCTCACCATGGAGCGAACGGCCGACCATGTTCTCGAGCACGGTGGTGCCGAAGCCGCGGCGCGGCGTAGCCGCACCCGGTGCGCTGCCCTGCTCGTGCCACACGAAGGCAACCGCGTCGCCTGCGCGTTCCCAGGTCACGGCAAGGTGGCCGCCCTCCTTGGAGAAGGCGCCGTACTTCACTGCATTCGTGGCGAGTTCGTGCGCCGCCATGCCGAGGATCTGTGCAGCCTGCGCGTTGAGCCGCAGGCTCGGGCCTTCGACCACCACCAGCTTGCCGTCGACTGGACAGAACGGATCGATCTGGCCCACCAGCAGCTCGCGCAGGTCGACGCCGGCGACGCCGTGCGCCAGCAGCAGGTCGGTCGAACGTGCGAGGCCGAAGATCCGCCGCTCGAAGCTCTGCACGAATTCGGGCACCGTCTCCGCGCCACGCGCGGTCTGCTTGGCCATGGCCGCAATGACGGTCATCTGGTTCTTGGAGCGATGCGCCAGCTCGCGCATCAGGAAGCGCACCTCGGTCTCCGCGGCCTGTCGCCGGCGCGAGGCATCTCCGATGGCGGCCGACACGGTCTCGATCTCCTCGATCGGATAGAAGCGCGCCTCGACCGGCTGACCGGCACCCAGCCGTTTGGCATCGGCCTCGAGGCCATGCACCGACCGCCCGATCTGCAGGCTCACCGCGTAGATGACCAGCACCACCAGCGCCGCCAGCAGCACGCCGCCGGCGAGCAGCGACCAGAAGGCGTCATTGAGGGGACGGCGCACCACATCCTCGTCGGCCCAGGCTACCAGCGACCATCCGGTGAGGATCGACTGCTGCGTCACCACCACGATATCGCCGGCCGAAGACGGCAGCGTCCGCCAGCCGGCGGTTGACCCTAGTTCCGCCACCGGCAGCAGGTCGAAGGCGCTGCCTGTGCTGCCGGCATCGCCGGAACCGGCGACGATGACGCCTTTGCGGTCGACCAGTGCGACGTTCCAGCCATCGGGCATGCGGCTTGCCAGGAGCGCCAGCGACATCTGGCTGGCCGGGCGGCTGAAGCCGAGGATCAGTGGCTCGCGCTCTGCGGGAAAGATCGGCAGCAGGATGTTGACCACCCATTGCTTCGACAGCCTGCCGATCACCGCATCGGACACCGCCACATCGCCTGTGGTCAGCGCGCGCTGCGCTGTCTCGGTATCGCTGACCTGCACGCGCTGCTGTTCGGAAATCGGCGTCCGCGTCGACAGGTCCGATGTCATGTCGGGATGGACGATGTAGATGAACGCGCCGGTATCAGCCAGCGCCTGGGTGACCCGGGAGTGGAACTCGGGATAGTCGGCTTCGGTCACCGGTGGGGTCGTCGCGAGCAGACGCAGCGTCGTGATGTTGGCGTTGATCTCGCGATCGACGGTCTGGACGATGGCCCGCGCGTTGCCGGTGATCAGCGTTTCGACCACCCGCTCCTGTGCCTCGTTGTTGCGCTGCAGCAGGACGGCCGAGAACACGAATGCAGGTACCAGCGCCACCAGCGCCAGCACGAAAAGATATACAGCTATGGGGCGGGAACGCGGGGCACGTCGGCGCATTGCCACGCCGCCTTCCACGGGGGCAGTCCCGTCAGCCATCAATTTCGGCAGGCATACCTGGGCCCCTGGTTGCACTAGGCTCCCATAACGCACTGGTATGGTTTTGGTTGCAACCCGAGAGCTTAGGCTGCAAGCACTCGTGATGGCTTGAACTGGCCGAATTCGACCCGCCCGAGCGCCACCGCGGCGCCGGCGCAACTGGCCCAGCATTCATCGAGCGCGATCGGCGCGCCGGCGCCGGTGAGCAGCACCGGGTTGCCGTGACGTACGGTGCTAACCTGCTCCGGCGTCAGGCGAATTTCGGCGAGGCCGGTGAGGCCGGCGGCGACCGGACGGAGTAGCGAATCGCGGTTTTCAGCGGCTTCCAGCGTGGATAAGTCGACCGCGATGGCCTCGGAGAAGGGGCCGACGGCGGTGCGGCGGAGCGCGATGACATGGCCGAACGTGCCCAGATGCCGGGCGAGATCGCGGGCGAGGGAGCGGACATAGGTGCCCTTCTCGCAGGTCATCTCGAGCGTTGCGGTTTCTTCAGTGGAGTCAATGAGTTGCACCGCTTCGACATAGACCGGACGCGGCGCGAGCTCGACCACCTCGCCGGCGCGGGCGAGGTCGTAGGCGCGCTCGCCGTCGATCTTGATGGCGGAAAAGGCGGGCGGCGCCTGCATGATTTCGCCGGTAAAGGTCGGGAGCGCTGCCCTGATTTCATCGCCAGTTGGACGCATCGATGAACGGTTGCTGACGATTCCTTCAGCATCGTCGGTCGTCGTCTCCTCGCCCCACTTGATGGTGAAGCGATAGACCTTCTGTCCGTCCTGCATGACGGGCACGGTCTTGGTCGCTTCGCCGAGCGCGATGGGCAGGATGCCGGTGGCCAGCGGATCGAGCGTGCCGGCATGGCCGGCCTTCTTCGCCTCGAACAGCCAGCGGACTTTGCCGACGGCCTGGGTCGAGGTCATGTCATACGGCTTGTCGAGAACGATCCAACCCGAGACGTCGCGTTTCGCGCGCTTCCCGCCGGTCATTCCTCGTCGTCGTCCTTGTTCAGGTCGCGCTGCACGCGGTCGGAGCGCAGCAGGGCGTCGATCTTGCCGAACTCATCGAACGTGTTGTCGACGAAGAAACGCAGGTCGGGCGCGAACTTGAGGTCGAGCTCGGGCGCGATGCGGCCGCGGATGAAGCGATGGTGGCGGTTGAGCGCCGCGACCACTTCCTCGGCGCCCTCGCCGCCCAGCGGCATGACATAGGCATTGGCCAGTTTCAGGTCCGGCGTCATGCGCACTTCGGGCACGGTGATGACCTTGCCCTCGAGCAGGCTATCCTCGATCTCGCCCCGGGCGAGCACGTTGGACAGCGCGTGGCGCACGAGCTCGCCGACGCGCAGCATGCGCTGGCTCGGACCTGTCGGCTTATGGGTATCGCGTTTCATTTGCCCGAGTTAGGCGCTTGCCTGCCTGTCGTCAACTTGCCCTTGGAGGCTACGAGCCGCTCCAGCCCGTCGAGCAAGACACCCAACCCGAAATCGAAGGCCCGGTCCGGATCGCCGAGGCCGTAGAGCTCACCAACGACCGGGCCGACGCGCGATGCCACGGGGTAGGGCGAGAAGTCGATCGTTTCGAGGAAGGGAGCTATCCGGTACCACCACTCGTCGTCGCTCATGCCGGTCTGTTCCTTGACCATGCGGGCCCGCGCCACGTCGCGCACGGCGCCGTAGACATAGTTGGCGAACATGGTGACCGACATGTCGATCTCGACCTCATCGAGCCCGATGCCGTCGAGTGCGCTGAGGAAGGTTTCGTAGGCACGCAGCGTGTTGGGTCCGAGCGCCGGGCGGTGCGTGCTGATCTGCAACACCCACGGATGGCGCAGATAATGGGCGCGGAACTCGCGGGCGAGGAAGGTGATATTGGCGCGCCACTGCGCCGGATCGAATACCTGGATCACCGGGGGCGCGTCCCCCTCCGCCCGTGCCACGGCATCCAGCATGAGGTCGAGCAGCACCGCCTTGTCGGGAATATGGGTGTAAAAGCTCATCGGCGAGATGCCCACCGCGTCGGCAACCCGTCGGGTAGATACCGCGTCTATCCCTTCGGCATCAGCAATGGCCACGGCCGCGGCCACCAGGTCGGCGACGCCGACCTTCGATTTCGGTCCGCGCCTCGGAGCAGGGGCCTTGCCCCACAGCAGTTCCAGCGTCCGGATGGGATCGCCCCGTCCGGCAATTTCCTCGGCCATCAAAGCTCCAAAAATAACTCTTTACACTGTACGGGATTCGCTCTAGAGCAAACTCCGTACACTGCACATTGTTAGCGCCGGCCGACGGAAATGTCGAGGCGCAAGTCGAAATCGCTGCTGCTGACACGACATGTCAGTGGCTGGCGCTAGCTTTTCCCCGCTGCGACAGAGGAGGGACCGATGATCCATGCCCGCGGACTGAAGCGGAGTTTCAAGAGCAAGACCGAAACGGTCGAAGCCGTGCGCGGCCTCGACCTCGATGTCGCCGAGGGGGAGATGGTCGCTTTCCTCGGCCCGAACGGAGCCGGCAAATCGACCTCGGTCCGCATGCTGACGACGCTGCTGCCGCCGACTGCGGGTGAGGCAAGCGTCGGTGGCTTCGACGTGCTGCGCGAGCCCGCCGCCGTGCGCCGCCATCTCGGCTATGTCGGCCAGGGCGCCGGCGCCGGTGGCTATCACCGGGTGCGCGACGAGCTCGTGACGCAAGGGCTGGCGCAGCAGATGAGCAAGGCGGACTCGCGCCGGCGCGCCGACGAACTGATTGGCATGCTGGAACTGACCGGGCTCGAGCAGCGCACCGGCATGACCCTGTCGGGCGGGCAGAAGCGCCGGCTCGACGTGGCGCTGGGGCTTATGCACAGCCCGAAGGTCCTGTTCCTCGACGAGCCCTCCACCGGGCTCGACCCGCATAGCCGCGCCAACCTCTGGGAGCACATCCTGAAGCTCAAGCGAGCGACCGGGATGACGGTGTTCCTGACCACCCACTATCTCGACGAGGCCGATTCCATGGCCGAGCGGGTGATGATCATGGACCACGGCCAGGTGATCGCCAACGACACGCCCGAGCGGCTGAAGGCCAATCTCGCCGGCGATCGCATCACCGTGGATGCGGACGGCGCCGAGACGGCGGCGGAAGTAGCGGCCAATCTGCCCGAGGCCCGCGACATCGTGCGCGACGGGGCGCGGGTGGGCGTGACGGTGAAGGGCGGTGAAGTCGTGCTGCCCGAGTTCATCCGAGCGCTCGACGCGCGTGGGGCAAGGGTGCTGGCGGCCAATGTGCGGCGGCCGACGCTGGACGACGTGTTCCTTGGGTTGACCGGCAGGTCGCTGCGGGAGAGCGCAGCATGAAGGGGCCGTTTGCACCGATACGGGGGCGGGCGCTGGTTGCGCCTCGATCTCTCGCTCCCCTCCCCCTTGCGGGGAGGGGCTTGGGGGTGGGGGTCCACCAGATGATCACCGCACCACCCCCACCCTCGTTCCCTCCCCTCGAGGGGGAGGGAGGCCCGACTGCACCTTCGACGCGCAACGCCGGCTGGTGGCTGGCGCTGCTTCCATGCTCCAAGGAGACCCAATCATGAGTTTCGTTCGCGACGTCGCGACTTCGTTCAATCGCGAGATGAAGCCGACTCTGGCCGATCCGTCGTGGATGGCCTTCGGGCTGGTGCAGCCGATCCTCTATCTCGCCTTCTTCGTGCCGCTGCTCGATGTCGGCGGTTCGACCGGGGCGGCGTTGCAATGGTTCGTGCCGGGGATGATCGTGATGCTCACCCTGTTCGGCACCGCCATGGTGGGCTGGAGCCTGACCGAGGAGCTGATGAGTGGCGTGCTCGAGCGCTTCCTCGCGACCCCGATGAGCCGGCCGGCCATCATCTTCGGTCGTTCGCTCAAGGAGATGTTTCCGCTCGCCCTGCAGGCGCTGGCGCTGATCATCCTCGCCTGGCCGTTCGGCATGCAGCTCCATCCGCTGCAGATGCTCTTCGGGCTGGCCGTGCTGGCGCTGTTCGGCGCCGGCGTCGCCGCGCTGTCCTATGCGCTGGCGATTGCGGCCCGGCACAATACCTCGCTGTTCTACATGGTGAGCCAGTCGGTGGCGCTGCCGCTGATGCTGCTCGGCGGCGTGTTGCTGCCGATCGAGAACGGCCCGGGCTGGCTGTATGTGGCGAGCCGGTTCAACCCGCTGACTTACCTGGTGGAGGCTGAGCGTGCACTGTTCGTGGGCGAGTTCTTCTCGCTGACGGTGCTGTGGGGGGTGGTGGTGGCGCTGGCTGTCGCCGTGGTCGGGCTGAGCATCGGGGCTCGGGCGATCAGGCGGGCGAGTTTGTAGTTCTGGTGCGTGTGGCTCCACCCCACCCACCCGCTTCGCGGGTCCCCCCTCCCCATCAAGGGGAGGGAAATCGGTGCACCGGGTCGTCAGTCGGGTCTCCCTCCCCCTTGTGGGGAGGGGGGACCGGCGGAGCCGGTGGGTGGGGGTGCCCCACGCCCTTGACGGCTGAGTTCAGACTCAGTATTCAACCGATCGGTAAAATAAGGACGCAGCGATGTCGGTGTATGGTTCGATCAGGATCCGTGGGGCGCGGGAGAACAACCTCAAGAATGTCTCGCTCGATATCCCCAAGCGGAAGATCACCGTGTTCACCGGCGTTTCCGGTTCGGGCAAAAGCTCGCTCGTCTTCGGCACCATCGCGGCCGAAAGCCAGCGGCTGATCAACGAGACCTATCCCGCCTTCGTCCAGCAGTTCATGCCGCATTATGGCCAGCCCGACGCGGACGAACTCGAGAACATCTCCGCCGCCATCATCGTCGACCAGCAACGGCTGGGCGGCAATTCGCGCTCGACCGTGGCGACGGTGACCGATGCCGCGCAGATGCTGCGCGTGATCTTCTCGCGGCTGGCGGAGCCGAAGCTCGGCGCGCCCGGGCTCTATTCCTACAACGACCCGCGCGGCATGTGCCCCGATTGCGAAGGCATCGGCATGGTCGCCGCCATGGACATGAGCGCGGTGCTCGACGAGAGCAAATCGCTGAACGAGGGCGCGCTGCTGCCCAAGGACTTTGCCCGCGACAGCTGGTGGTGGGAGATCTACGCCAATTCCGGCCTGTTCGACCTGGACAAGCCGATCAGCAAATACAGTGCCGAGGAGCGCGAGAACCTGCTGAACCTCGATGATGGCCGCAAGATCAAGGTCGGCAAGATCGGGCTGACCTATGAGGGTGTGGTCGCCAAGCTGAAGAAGGGACTGGGCTCCAAGGACCCCGAGACGCTGCAGCCGCATGTCCGGCGCGAGTACGACCTGATCTTCACGCGCGCCGTCTGCCCGGCCTGCCATGGGACGCGGCTCAACGCGGCGGGGATCGGCAGCAAGCTCAACGGCAAGTCGATTGCCGACTGCTCGGCCATGCAGGTCTCCGACCTGGCGCCCTTCATCCGGGCGCTCGAAGCGCCGTCGATGCAGCCGATGATCGAGGCGCTGGCCTCGCGGCTCGAAAACCTCGTGATCATCGGGCTCGGCTACCTGTCGCTCGACCGGGAGAGCTCGACATTGTCGGGCGGCGAGAGCCAGCGGGTGAAGATGGTGCGGCACCTCGGCTCGTCGCTGACCGACATCACCTATGTGTTTGACGAACCTAGCGTTGGGCTCCATCCGCATGACGTGGGGCGGCTCGCCGGGCTGATGCAGCAGCTGCGCGACAAGGGCAACACGGTGCTGATCGTCGAGCATAAGCCGGACATGATCGCCATTGCCGACCATGTGGTGGACATGGGGCCGCGCGCCGGTTCGAAGGGCGGCGAGGTGGTCTACGAGGGTGATTATGCCGGGCTTCTGGCGAGCGGCACGCTGACCGGCAGCCACATCAACAAGCACCAGCCGATCAAGACCGAGGGCCGCAAGCCGCGGGGCGAGCTAAAGATCGAGCACGCGAGGACCAACAACCTGCGCGATGTGTCGGTGGGCATTCCCGAGGGCGTTCTGACCGTGGTGACGGGTGTCGCCGGAGCGGGAAAGAGCTCGCTGGTCCAGGCTAATCTACCCAAAAACTACCCGAATACCGTCATCATAGACCAGAATTTGAGCCGTGGTTCATCGAGGTCCAACACCGCGACCTATACCGGCATTCTCGACAACGTGCGCAAGGCCTTCGCCAAGGCGAATGGGGTCGAGGCCTCGCTGTTCTCGGCCAACTCGAAAGGCGCCTGCCCGGACTGCAAGGGGCTGGGCGTCGTGTACACCGACCTCGCCCACATGGACCCGGTGGCGAGCGTCTGCGAGACGTGCGAGGGCAAGCGCTTCACCGACGAGGTGCTGCAGCACAAGCTGCGCGGCAAGGCCATCTCCGACGTCTACGAGATGTCGATCACCGACGCGGTGGCCTATTTCACCGAGCCGGCCATCGCCAAGATCCTGCAGGGGCTCGAGGATGTGGGGCTCGGCTATTTGACGCTGGGCCAGCCGCTCTCGACCCTGTCGGGCGGCGAGCGGCAGCGGCTGAAGCTCGCGGCCGAGCTCGGCAAATCCGGCAATATCTACGTGCTCGACGAGCCGACCACCGGGCTGCACATGAACGATGTGGACACCCTGATCGGACTGTTCGACCGGCTGGTCGATGCGGGGTCCACCGTGGTGGTGATCGAGCACAATCTCGATGTGATCAGCCGGGCGGACTGGGTCATCGACATGGGTCCGGGCGCCGGGCACGAGGGTGGCGCGGTGGTGTTCGAGGGCGCGCCGGCGGGGTTGTTGGACGCGAACGGGAGTTTGACGGGGGCGGCGCTCAAGGCGCGGGGGTAGGATCAGATTGCTCGGTCGGCGCCTCCCTCCCCCTTGCGGGGAGGGATCGAGGGTGGGGGTGGAGCGGAGATCACCGATGGACCCCCACCCCCGGCCCCTCCCCGCAAGGGGGAGGGGAGCAGGTTGGGTGCGCGCTCGTCACCGATACCCAGCCGCCTGCAGCTCGAACAGCTCTGCATACCGCCCGCCATTGACCATCAGCTCGGCATGCGTGCCCTGTTCTTCCACCTTGCCGTCGGCCAGCACCACGATGCGGTCGGCCATGCGGACGGTGGAGAAGCGGTGTGAGATGAGCACGGCGGTCGTGCCCTCGGCGAGGTTCTTGAAGCGCGTGAACACCTCGGCTTCGGCGCGGGCGTCGAGCGCGGCGGTGGGCTCGTCGAGGATGATGATCTCGGCGTCGCGCATATAGGCGCGGGCGATGGCCAGCTTCTGCCACTCGCCGCCACTGAGGTCGTGGCCCTTGGCGAAGGTGCGGCCGAGCATCTGGTCGTAGCCTTCCGGCAGCTTCTGGATCACCGGGTCTGCGAGGCTCTGTTGGGCGGCGCTGACGATGCGGTCGCGGTCGGCGGCGGCCTCGATGCGGCCCACGCCGATATTGTCGGCGGCGCTGAACGAGTAGCGCAGGAAATCCTGGAAGATGGCGCCGATATGGTTCCGGAGATCCGCCAGCGCGAACGCGCGGATATCGATGCCGTCGACGGTGATCCTGCCCTCGTCCGGGTCATACAGGCGGGTCAGGAGCTTGACGATCGTCGTCTTGCCGGCGCCGTTCTCGCCGACGAGCGCGAGGGTCTCGCCGGCCGGGATGGTGAAGCTCAGGTGGCGGACGGCCCAGGTCTCCGAGCCCGGATAGCGGAAGCCGACATCCTCGAACACGATGCCCTGCCGCACGGGGACCGGGAAGGGGCGCGGGCTCTTGGGATCGGTGATGGCCGGCTTGATCTCGAAGAAGCTGAACAGGTCGTCGAGATAGAGCGACTGCCCGGCGATCTGCGTGAAGCCGATGAGGATCTGCTGCAGGTAGCCGTTGAGCTGCGAAAAGCTGCCCGACAGGAACACCAGCGTGCCGATCGAGAACTCGCCATGCAGCGTGCGCCAGACGATGTAGGCGTAGGCGGCATAGTAGGTGAGGGTCGAGATCGACGCGAGAAGGCCCGTCTGCAGGGCGCGCCGGATCGAGAGGTTCCGGTTCTCTATCAGGATCTGGTCGCTCAGCGTCTTGAACCGGCCCGAGAGGAAGCCGCCCAGCCCGAACAGCTTGATCTCCTTGGCGCTTTCGGCGCTGGCGCCGATCTGGCGCAGGTACTCGAGCTGCCGCCGCTCGGGGGAGCGGGAATGGGAGATCCAGTAGGCGAGGCGGTTGAACTTGAACTCGCCCCACACGGCCGGGATCAGCGCCAGCGCGAGCAGCCCGATCAGCAGTGGGGCGTAGATGAACAGGCCCGCCGCGAGCGCGATGGCGGTGATCACCGCCTGCGCCTGGCCGAACAGCTGCGAGATCACGGTGGAGCGCGAGGCGGCCTGGCGGCGGGCGCGCTCGAGGCTGTCCTGGTACTCGGACTGCTCGAAATGCTTGAGGTCGAGATTGGCGGCGTGCTGCATCAACTCGAGGCTGACCGCGTTCGAGTGCGCCTCGCCGAGGATGTTGTCGATGACGTTGATGGCGCGGTTCAAGGCGTCGCGGGCGAAGACGAGCACGAACTCGCCACCGAGCAACAGCGTCAGGTAGGTGAGGCGGCCGCTGTCGAGCCAGTCGGCGAGCTCGGGGCCGGGGACACCGAGGCTGGTCTGGTGCACCACCTCGTCGATGATCAGCTTGGTGAACAGCAGCACCAGCGGCGGCTGGATGGCAACGATCAGGCGGAGGACGATGGAGAGCGAGAGCAGGAACGGGCTGGTGCGCCACATCTGCGCGAACAGCCGCCCGAGATGGCGGAAGGTCTTGAGCCGCTCGCCCTTGTCGAAGGGCAGCGTATCGGGAATGTCGGCGCCGTACTGGCCGCCGCCCCCTCGTCGCCCACCGCCTGCCGGTCCGCGTGCCATCATCCTGCTCCGAAATGGAAAAAGCCCGGGGCCAATGCCCGGGCTGTCCTCAACATAGGTCCGATTCGGACTTTTTCTAGAGCGGGGTGATCGGTCAGGCAGCGCGGGTGAAGGTGATCTCGCCGGGAGTATTAAGCTTCCGCGGCCGCACGACGATCTCAACATCCTGGTTGAACGCGGTCAGAAACGCCATCAGCCGCTCGACGGAATACTCCCGGAAGTTGCCATGGAACATGCGTGAGACCTCCGGCTGGGTAATGCCCATAAGCTCGCCCGCCCGGGCCTGCGTCAGCTTCAGCTCGGTGGTGACCCGGTAGAGTTCGGCAACGATCTGCGCCTTGAGGAAATGCCCCTCGGCGTCCGGGAGGTTCAGCTCCGCGAAGACATTCTGCTGGCTGTCGTGTGCCTTGGGCTTGGTCATTGCATTCGACCTAGCGCTTGCGCGCGCTGTACCGCGTCAGCTGCAATAGAGGTTCCCGAAGCTGTCGGTACGACATGTTGTACCATCACTACCGTAAGTGTTGCCGAAGCTATCGGTACGCCAGCTGTTTCCTTCGTTGTCGTGCGTATTTCCGAAGCTGTCAGTCCTGTAGGAGCTGCCATCGCTTCCATAGGTATTGCCGAAACTATCGGTGCGCCAACTATTACCGTGGTTGTCGAACGTGTTGCCGAAGCTATCAGTTCGGTAGTTGGTTCCGTTGTCGCAATACGTATTGCCAAAGCTGTCCGAGCGGCACGAAAGCGACTGGGCTAAGGTGACAGAGCCAAGAAGCAAGAATGCCCCAATGGCGAGAAGAATGCGCAAACTCATCAGGACTCCCCCAAAACTAGGCCCCTAGTTAGCTGTGCGTATATCATGCTGCAACCGTCAATCTGACTACCCAAACAAAAGGACCCCTGCCGAGGCAGGGGTCCTTCGTTCGTCATTGTGCCTTTCGCTTACAGCGTCCGGGTAACCTGCTCGACGCGGAAGCATTCGATGACGTCGCCGGCGCGGATGTCTTCGTAGTTCTCGAAGGCCATGCCGCATTCCTGGCCCATCGGCACTTCCTTGACTTCGTCCTTGAAGCGCTTGAGCGTCTTGAGCTTGCCTTCGTGGATCACGACGTTGTCGCGCAAGAGGCGCACGCCGGCGCCGCGTTCCACGATGCCCTCGGTGACACGGCAACCGGCGACCTTGCCGACCTTGGTGATCGAGAACACTTCGAGGATCTCGGCGTAGCCGATGAAGGTCTCGCGGCGCTCCGGCTTCAGCAGGCCCGACATGGCCGCCTTCACGTCATCCACGAGGTCGTAGATGATGTTGTAGTAGCGGATCTCGATGCCCTCGCGGGTGGCGAGGTCCTGCGCCTGCTTGTTGGCGCGGACGTTGAAGCCGATGATGATGGCATTCGAGGCCGAAGCCAGCGTCACGTCGGATTCGGTGATGGCGCCCACGCCGCTCATCAGGATCTGCGCCGACACTTCGTCGGTCGAGAGCTTGTTGAGCGAGGCGTTGATCGCCTCGACCGAGCCCTGCACGTCGCCCTTGATGATCAGCGGGAACTTGGCGATGCCCGAGGCCTTGAGCTGGTTCATCATCTGCTCGAGGCTGGTGGCGCCGCCGCCGGCCGTCTTCTCGCGGATGGCGCGCTGGCGGTACTCGGTGACCTCGCGGGCCCGGGCTTCGGTCTCGACCACCGAGAAGCGGTCGCCCGCGCTCGGCACGCCGGTGAAGCCCAGCACCTCGACCGGCACGGACGGGCCGGCTTCCTTGACCTGCTCGCCCTTGTCGTTGATCAGGGCGCGGACGCGGGCGAACTCGGTGCCGGCGACGAGGATGTCGCCGATGCGAAGCGTGCCGCGCTGCACCAGCACGGTCGCCACCGCACCGCGGCCGCGATCGAGCTTGGCCTCGATGACGAGACCCTCGGCGCGCCCGTCGCGGGCAACCTTGAGCTCGAGCACTTCGGACTGCAGCAGGATGGTTTCGAGCAGCTTGTCGAGGCCGGCCTTGGTGACCGCCGACACTTCGACGTCCAGCGTCTCGCCGCCCATCGATTCGACGAACACTTCGTGCTGGAGCAGCTCGGTGCGGACGCGCGTCGGGTTGGCCGACGGCTTGTCCATCTTGTTGATGGCCACGATGATCGGAACCCCGGCCGCCTTGGCGTGCTTGATGGATTCGATCGTCTGCGGCATCACGCCGTCATCGGCCGCCACCACCAGAACCGCGATATCGGTCGCCTGGGCGCCGCGGGCACGCATGGCGGTGAACGCCTCGTGGCCCGGGGTATCGAGGAAGGTGATCTTCTGGCCGTTCTTCTCGACCTGGTAGGCGCCGATATGCTGGGTGATGCCACCCGCTTCGCCGGCGACCACATTGGCTTCGCGGATCGCGTCGAGCAGCGAGGTCTTGCCGTGGTCGACGTGACCCATGATGGTCACGACGGGCGCGCGGTCGGTCAGATCCTCGGCCTTGTCGTCGGCCGGGATGTCGAACAGGCCTTCTTCCACGTCGGCATCGCTGACGCGCTTGACCGTGTGGCCCAGCTCGGTGGCGATGAGTTCGGCGGTGTCGGCATCGAGGATATCGTTGATCTTCACCATCTGACCCTGCTGCATCAGGATCTTGATGACGTCGACGGCGCGCTCGGCCATGCGGTTGGCCAGTTCCTGGACGGTGATCGCCTCGGGAATGGTCACTTCACGCGAAAGCTTGGGTGCAGCCTGCTGGTTGCGGCCCATCTTCTTGTCGCGCCGGCGGCGCATGGCCGCCAGCGAGGGACCGCGATCGCGATCGGACTCGGTGGTGGCGCTCGACAGCGTCAGGCGCGAACGGGCAAAGGCTTCCTCGCCGGCACGGCGGGTCGGCCGCTCCGGCGTCGCCGGCACGCGGGCAGCACCGCCGCGGCGGGCATTCTCGAGCTCATTGGCGCTGACCAGCGGCCGGGCGGCCGGAGCCGAACGGGTCTTGCGGCCATCGGCCTCGGACGGCGGCGCGGGCGGCACGTTTGCGCCGGGAGCGGCAGGCGTCGGACGGCGCTGCGGTCCACGCTCGGCGGCACGGGCGGCCGGCGACACGCGCGGCTCGCGCGATACGGTCGAAACTTCCGCGACCTCGGCCACGGCCTTCTCGGCCTCGATGGCGCGCTGGCGCTCTTCCTCGGCGCGCTGGGCCTCCTCGCGGAGTGCCCGGCGGCGGGCATCCTCCTCGGCGCGACGGGCTTCCTCGGCGCGGGCGCGGGCCTCGTCCTCGGCCTGGCGGCCGGCGGCTTCGCGCAGGGCGCGGGCCCGGGCATCAGCTTCCGTGGCGCTGAGGCCGGCCGGACGCCCACCCGGTGCGCCACCGCGCATCGGCGGACGCGAGCCGCCCGAACGATTGTCGTAGCCGCCGCGGTTCTGCGACGGACCACCCTGCGGACGGCCTTGTGGAGAGCCCTGCGGACGGCCCTGGCCGCCGGCGGGGGCGCCATTGCCCTGCGGGCGCGCCGGAGCCGAACCCGTATTGCCATGCGGCACGTGCGGCGGCGAACCGGCCGGCACGAAACGGGTGCGCTTCTCGACGACCACGGTCCGCGACGAACGTGCCATGTTCGGGCGGTTCCCCAGGTTGGGAGCCCCCTTCAATGACAGCGTCTTCTTGCCGCCGGCACCAGAGTCTTCGCGCTTGTCGTCGTTATCAGCCATGTATTCCGCGTCTTCCTTCACGAAACGAGCCCGTGAAAGTGCGTTGCCGCGCTTTCCGAACACGTCCGATAAATCCGGGTCAGGGGGCGGCGTAGCGCTGCCGCGCCGCTCAGATAACCCATTTAATTGGCAATGTAACGGGCTAGTCTTTCGGCCCGTTGCACCGCCGCCTGGGCCGCGCCCCCTTTAGTGAGCGCAGCATGTATCACATTTTCGATCCCGAGTGCCAAACCCATTTGGCCCGAATCGAGCAATTCGAAATGCGGGGTTTCCGAGGGGTTGAGACCCATCTCTTCCGCCGCTTTCGTATACCCCCTGAGCGAGCCCAGGAGCTTGTTCCGTCCGTCCTCGGCCGCATCGGTCGCGGTGAGGAGCGCCAGTACTTCGCCCGCCTCGATGGCGGACTTGACCTTGCCGGCGCCGTTGAGCAGCTGCCCCGCCTTCTTGGCCAGCGACAGCGCCGAGAGGTAGCGCTCCGTCAGCCGCCGCCGGGTCAGTCCGCTCAGGTCGTCCGGCACCTTCACCTCGGCCTTGAGGCTCCTGGCGAAGGCCTTCTTCTTCTGCGCCTCGGCGACCTGCTTCTCGCCCAGGCTGATCCAGACGCCGCGGCCATCGGCCTTGCCGTCCGTATCGGGCACCAGCTCGCCGTCGGGAGAGACGACGAAGCGGATGAGGTCGGCAATGGGCTTCACTTCACGGGTGAGGGCGCATTGCCGTTCTGTTTCTTCACGCGCGGGCACCGGGCAACCAGACGCCCGATTACGCGGGCGCTCCTTCTTCTTCGACCGGCTCTTCGGCCGCGGCGAGATCGGCCTCGGTAATCCAGCCGGCCTTGAGGCGAGCCTGCAGGATCATTTCCTCGGCTTCCTCGCGGCTGACCGGGAAGTCCTTGAAGGTGCCGTCGAAACGCTTGGTCTCGCCGTCCTTCCGCTCGGTCCAGCCGACGAGGTCGTCGGCGGCGCAGCCGGCAAAATCCTCGACGGTCTTGATGTCTTCCTTGCCCAGCGCGACGAGCATGGCCGCATTCAGGCCCGGGATTTCGTAGAGCTCGTCGGCAACGCCCAGCGTGATGCGCTCGTCGTCGTTGGCCTTCTCTATGGCGGCGAGATAGTCGGCCGCGCGCTGCTGGATTTCCCCGGCAGTTTCTTCGTCGAAGCCCTGGATCGAGGAAATTTCCGAAAGGTCGATATAGGCAAGTTCCTCGACCGACGAGAAGCCTTCGGAAGCCAGTAGTTGGGCAACCATCTCGTCAACATCAAGGGCTTCCATGAACAAAGCCGACCGCTCGGTGAATTCCTTCTGCCGGCGCTCGCTCTCTTCCTGCTCGGTGAGGATGTCGATATCCCAGCCGATCAGCTGCGAAGCGAGGCGCACGTTCTGGCCGCGGCGGCCGATGGCGAGCGACAGCTGCTCGTCGGGCACCACCACTTCGATGCGCTCGGCCTGCTCGTCGAGCACCACCTTGGCCACATCGGCCGGCTGCAGCGCCGAGACGACGAGATCGGCGATGTTCTCGGTCCAGGGAATGATGTCGATCTTTTCGCCCTGCAGTTCCGCAACCACGGCCTGCACGCGCGAGCCGCGCATACCGACGCAGGCGCCGACCGGATCGATCGAGGAATCGTTGCTGGTCACGGCGATCTTGGCGCGGCTGCCCGGATCGCGGGCGATCGAGCGGATATGGATGATGCCGTCGTAGATTTCCGGCACTTCCTGCTGGAAGAGCTTGGCCATGAACTGCGGATGGGTGCGGCTGAGGAAGATCTGCGGCCCGCGCTGCTCGCGGCGGACGTCGTAGATATAGGCGCGCACGCGGTCGCCGTAGCGATAGAGCTCGCGCGGGATCAGTTCGTCCCGGCGGATGATGGCTTCACCACGGCCCAGGTCGACGATGACGTTGCCGTATTCGACGCGCTTGACCGTGCCGTTGACGATCTCGCCGACGCGGTTGATGTACTCTTCATACATGCGGTCGCGCTCGGCATCGCGCACCTTCTGCACGATGACCTGCTTGGCCGACTGGGCGGCGATGCGGCCGAATTCGATGGGCGGCAGCGGCTCGGTCAGGAAATCGCCGAGCTTGGCGCCGTCGGCCTTGGCCTTGGCGTATTTGAGCTCAATCTGGCGGGCCGGCTCTTCGACGGCTTCGACCACTTCGAGCAGCCGCCACAGGCGCAGCTCGCCGGTGCGCGGATTGATCTCGGCGCGCACATTGGTCTCGGCGCCATAGCGGGTCTTGGCCGCCTTCTCGATCGCGTCCTGCATGGACTCGATGACGATCATGCGGTCGATCGACTTCTCGCGGGCAACGGCATCGGCGATCTGGAGCAGCTCCAGGCGGTTCGCGCTAACGGCCATTTCTAGTTCGTCTCCTCTGCAGAGTCGGCAGTATCTTCGTCGGACGGAAGCTCGACGGTCTCGATGTCGTCGCCTTCGTCGATGGGGAATTCTTCCTGGTCCACCTGCGCCATGTTCATGAGCTTGTCGGTCATCACCAGCTTGGCGTCGGCCAGCAGCATCAGCGGCAGCTTGTGGTCGGGATCGGTGTCTTTCGGCGCATCGGGCAGGGTGATGGTCACCGTGTCGGCGTCCACGGCCTTGATAATGCCGCGGAAGCGCTTGCGGCCATCGAGCAGGTCGGTCAGCTCGATCTTGGCCTCATGGCCGATATAGGTGGCGAAATCGCGGGCCCGGACCAGCGGACGGTCGATGCCGGGCGAACTCACCTCGAGATGATACTCGCGGTCGATCGGATCCTCGACGTCGAGCACCGGCGAGACGTCTTTGCTCAGCCGCTCGCAATCGGTGATGGTGAAGCGGCCGTTCGCGTCCTCGGCCATGATCTGCAGCGTGAGCCCGTTCTCCTGGCTCATCTTGATGCGCACGAGGCTGTAGCCGAGATCGTTGGCGATGGGCTCGACGATGCGCGCAATGCGCGCCTCGAGGCCGGTTTCCTTGATGTATCGCTTTTCGGTCAGATCAAACGCCATAAGGGCCCTGAAAACAAAAAGAGCGGGGGCCGGTCAGGCACCCACTCCGCTTTACAGCCAGAGATGTTGTTGGCGCTCATATAGCGCCGATGCATCCGCCACGCAAGTATGACGGTCCTGTCGTTGTCTCCATCGTCTGTGAACGATAGAGTGGTGGCCTCCCTTCTGCCTCCAACTCAACGGACATCGCTATGGAATACCGCCGCTTGGGCAAGTCTGGCCTCAAGGTCAGCGAATTTTCTTTCGGCGCCTGGGTCACCTTCGGCAAGCAGGTCGGCGAAGACGCTGCCGCTTCGATCATGGCCCACGCCTACGATAACGGCATCAACTTCTTCGACAATGCCGAGGGCTACGAGACCGGCAATGCCGAGCGCGTCATGGGCGAGGCGCTGAAAGCGCTGAACTGGAGCCGCGACAGCTATGCGGTGAGCTCGAAGGTGTTCTTCGGCGGCAACGGCAAGGCGCCGATCCAGCGCGGCCTCTCGGCCAAGCACATCCACGATGCCGCCAACGACGCGCTGAAGCGCCTGCAGGTCGACTATCTCGACCTCTATTTCTGCCACCGCCCCGACCTCGACACCCCGATCGAGGAAACCGTGCGGGCCATGCACAATCTGATTACGCAGGGCAAGGTCATCTACTGGGGCACGTCGGAGTGGACGAGCCAGCAGCTGACCGAGGCCTATGCCGTGGCGCGCCAGTACGGCCTCACCCCGCCGACCATGGAGCAGCCCGAATACAACCTGTTCCGCCGCGAGAAGGTGGAGAGCGAGTTCCTGCCGCTCTACAACCTGTTCGGGCTGGGCACGACGATCTGGTCGCCGCTCGCCTCGGGCATCCTGACCGGCAAGTATAATGACGGCATCCCGGCCGACTCGCGCATGAACCTCCCCGGCTACGAGTGGCTGAAAGCCCGGCTCGACAGCGACAAGGGCCGCGCCGAGCTCGCGAAGGTCAAGCAGCTCGCCGACCTCAGCAAGGAGATCGGCATCCCGATCCACTACCTGGCGCTGCTCTGGTGCCTCAAGAACCCGAACGTGTCGACCGTGATCCTCGGGGCGTCCAAGCTGAGCCAGCTCAAGGACAATCTCGAGGCCTTGAAGCACAAGGACAAGCTGACGCCGGACGTGATGGCGCGGATCGAAGAGATCGCTGCGAACAAGCCGGAAGGCCCGCGCAGTTATCTGTAGGCTGCTCGCGACGTCGCGACACGCACAATGACGGCTCCCCTCCCCCTTGCGGGGAGGGGCTGGGGGTGGGGGTCCATCGGGAATCACCGGACCACCCCCACCCTCGATCCCTCCCCGCAAGGGGGAGGGAAGCCCGACTGCCAGGCCCTGAGTTCTACAACCCCAGCCGCTTCCTCAGCTCTGCGCTGGTGACGGTGCCGGCTTCCGCCTTCCCGGCGACGAGGTCGTGGCCGAGCTGGGCGAGGGCGGCGTTGAGCGGGACCGGGGCGCCGGCCAACCTTCCGATCAGGGCGATCTCGCCGTTGAGATAGTCGGTCTCGATGCTGCCGGCGCCGCGCTTGAGGCTTTGCGTCGAGGAGCTGCCGGCACGCTGCGCGCCCTCGACCTTGCCCATGTCGACCACGCCCTGGCGGCGCGGATCGTCGCGCTTGATCGCTTTCCACTCGAGCCCCGCGGCGCCATAGGCGGCGCGGCCTTCGGCGCGCACCGCGTCCATGGTCTCGGCATCGGTATTGCCGTGGCCCATGGCGGCATCGACGACGTTGCCGAGGTTTTCAAGCAGCTTGCCGCGCTTCGACTGCATCACGTCATCGGCCGTGAAAGCGGCGAAGTTGGCGGCGATCAGCATATCGACGAGCTTGCTGGCGGTCGCATCGAGCCCGCTCGGATAGCAGCCGACGTCGAACATGCCGTGGCGTGGCGTGCCGTAGCAGATGACCTCGCCCGGCGTGGTGTAGTCCGCCGGGATCATCACGGTGACGCCGTAGACCTTGGCGAAATGGCGCAAGGCCAGCCGCTCGTTGTTGAGCCCGTTCTGGAAGCAGAATACCGGTTGGCTGGACGCGCCGGCTTCGACCAGCGCATCCAGGGCCTCGGCGGTATCCTGCGATTTCATGGTGAGGAGGATCGCGTCATCGGGGCGAAACTCGATCTCCGACGGCTTGCCGACCACCGGGAAGCGGATGCGCTCGTCGCCGGCCGGGGTGCGGAAGTTGAGGCCGTCGGCCTTGATTGCCTCCAGCATCCTGCCGCGCGCGATGCCGATGACCTCGGTGCCGGCCCGGGTGAGTGCCGCGGCGAGGGCCCCGCCGACCGCGCCCAGACCATAGACGATGATGCGCATGCCAAATTCCTCCAATTATCGGCGGCGACCTTGGCGGCTCGGGCGGCAAGGGGCAACCCAGCCGTAAGACGGATCGGGCTTGACCCGGCCCCTGGGGCAGCCCGGATAGAGGGGCGGTCAACGAACGGGAGATGATTCGTGAGCGCAACCGATGAGTTTCTGAATGCCTCCGAGGCCGCGCGGCGGCTCGGTGTATCGGCCAAGGCCCTGCGCCTTTACGAGGAGCGCGGCCTCATTCGCCCGCTCCGCAGCGAAGCCGGCTGGCGCACCTTCGGGCCGGTGCAGATGGAGCGGGCCGCCGAGGTCGCGGCGCTGCGTGCGCTGGGACTGAGCCTCGCCCAGGTGGCCGCCGTGCTGAACGGCGATGCGGCGACGCTCGACGCCGCGCTCGCCGCCCACCAGGGCGCGCTCGACGGTCGGATGAAGGATATTGCCGGCGCCATGGAGAGGGTAAGGGCGCTACGCGCACGGCTCGCCGAAGGGCGGACGCCGGAGGCTGGTGCGGTGGCAGGCGTGCTGGGCGAGGTTCGGTCGGTGGCGTTCGAGCTGCCCTGGCCGTGGGGCGGTGAGCGCTTCGAGCTCAGCCGCATCGCGCCGATCACCTACATTGTCGGCCCGCTCGGCAGCGGCAAGACGCGGCTGGCCGAGGCGATCGCAGCGGCGATCCCCGGCGGCGCGTTCGTCGGGCTGGATCGGACGGCCGTGCTCGATGATCCGGCGGTAAGCGCGCGGGTGGAGGAGACGGTGGGCTGGCTGGTCGAGGATGGCGCGACGCCGTCTGACGCGCTGCTGGCGGTGGTCGCCTGGATCGAGCGTGAGGGGCCCTCGGCCCTGGTGTTCGACCTGATCGAGCAGGGGCTCGACCAGCCGACGCAGGAGGCGCTGGTGGCGCTGCTGCGGCACCGGGCCAATCCGGCGCGGCCGCTGTTCCTGATGACGCGGTCCTCGGCGTTCCTCGACCTGGAGGCGGTGGGGGCGAACGAGGCGATCATCCTCTGCCCGGCCAATCACAGCCCGCCGGTGCTGGTGGCGCCCTATCCTGGCGCGCCGGGTTACGAGGCAGTGGCGATGTGCCTGGCGAACCCGGAAGTGCGGAAGCGGACTGAGGGGACGGTGGCGGTTCGGCCGGCGGGTTGAGGAAGCGTGCCCTGCCGATAGAAACGGCCCCCTCCCGGCCTCCCCCACAAGGGGGGAGGTGAAGAGTTGGCCTGCGGCCTTTGCTCACCGTTGTGCCCTAGAGATACCCCCACCCCTGTCCCTCCCCGCAAGGGGCAGGGAGATGCTCGAACAACTACCGCGCCTTGTGGGACGAAGGTTTATGAGCGCAGGTCACCTCCCCCCTTGCGGGGGAGGGACAGGGGTGGGGGGTACTCTTCCCGCCCTTACTTCTCCCAGGTCACCGCATCCGTCTTCGCGCCGAGCCCTTCGAGCGTGCCGCGCAGGTCCTTCACCATGTCGTCGGGGCCGCAGAGGTAGAAGTTCTGGCTGATGTCGTGGACGTGGCGGCGCAGGAACGTCTCGTTGATGCGCTCGTGCAGCACGCCATTGGCATTGGGGTCGTCGGTCAGCGTCCAGGTGACATCAAGCCCGTCATTGGCCATGGCCTCGAATTCGGAGCGGAGGATGATGTCGTCGGCGCGCTTGTTGGAAACGATCAGCCGGTGTCCGTCGAGTTTCCCGTCGGCCTGCAGCTGGCGCAGGATGGCGATGAACGGGGTGACGCCGGCGCCGCCGGCGATGAAGGCGCCGGGACCCTTATAGGTGATGGTGCCCCACGGGTCGCGGATGATGAGGCGATCGCCTTCCGACAGCTCCCACAACGCCTTGGTCACCCCGTCATGGTCGAAATAGGACTTGATGGTGAATTCCAGATCGTCCCAGTCATTGAGCGCGGTGAAGGTGAAGGGGTTCTTCTTTTCGCGGAAACCCTCGCGATCGATGGACACGTCGGTGGCCTGTCCCGGCTCGAACTTGAAGCCGGCGGGCTTTTCAAGCGTGTAGCGACGCACGTTGTGCGTGATTTTTTCGATTTTCCGGATTTTTACGCTGTGCTGCACGGGCCTGCTCCCTGTTGGCACCAAGACACGCGAAATGGTGTCCGGGTTGCAGCGTGAAACGTCGGCAAATCGTCCGCAAGCCCCGCTGCGAGCTTTGGTTTCGCAAGTGAAACCTACCCCCCTCGAGGCACGTGGGTTTCTCCCGAGAAGGTGGCGATCTCGACCGTAACCCTCTGCACGACATTGATAATTTCAACCCCCGCGAATGCAGATTTTGTGTCTTGCGGCGCAGCGGACGGAGGACGATCTCCCTGTTGTCCAGAAAACGAAAGGGACACTGAAATGAACAAGATCGCTTCTGTTGGCCTCGCGGCCGTTCTCGTTACCTCGGCTTTCGCGGCGCCGGCCTTTGCCAGCTTCCGTGAGTTCGACCCCGACTTTATCGGTGCTCAGCTCGTGGAGCGCGGCGTGAACGTTGCCGACCATAACGGCATTGCCGACGTGCACCTGACGGGCAAGGATACCATCCGGGCCGTGGTCAAGCTGTCGGACGGCTCGACCCAGTTCCAGTATTTCGATCTCGATACCCTGCGCCCGCTGAATGGTGGCGCCGTTGCCTCTGAGCTGGTTACCGACTGATCGGCAGCCTCTCACCACGATCCGGCCGGTTGCGACCGGCCGGACCGCGACCAAGATGGCCGCGCTCAAGGAGTGCGTCCCGACCAGCAGGCATCACGGCTAGCCGGAATATTCCGGCCACCGCCGTGATCCGGGCGGTCAAGTAGCGATGCGGAAGACTTCGATGTCGCCCTCGCGGGCATCGAAGGTGGCTCGGGCCTCGACGACCTGGTGCCAGTGCCGTGAGGCAAACGATTCGAAGGCCTCGAACGCCTTCAGCGCCTCGAGGCCGAGCTCGGTCACCGCGTAGTCGACACGCGGCGGAATGGTGGCGTAACTGGTGCGTGAGATGAAGCCATCCCGCTCCAGCGCCCTGAGGCTCGACGTAAGCGCCTTCTGCGAGATGCTGCCGATATCGCGCTGCAGCTCGGAAAACCGCATGGTGTCGCGCCTGAGGTGCAGCATCACCACCAGCGTCCACTTGCTGTTGCGGCTACTCAGGATGTCTTCGATGGCGATGTAGTTGATCGCCGTCCGAGGCTGGTGCTGACCCATAAACATAACTCCGTGCGGCGCCGCCAGCCCCCGCGGCCGCGCCCAAAATCCTACGTATGCTTACGATATTGTTGCTTGCCGCCCCTTATGGAAGGGGATCGCGGCAATTTCAATGACGGGTTGCCTAAACGTTCTGTTAAATCGCGGTAAGCTGCGGGATGGGTCAGCTGCGCGTAAAGCTCAGGTAGAAGCTGATGTTTCGGCCTTCCAGCCGGGCCTTTTCCTCGTAGCGCGTCGGCTCCCAGCCTGCGTATGGCTCATGCCAGCTACGCGGCCGGCTCGGGGCAAAACTGAACTCCGGGGCGCGCAGGATGTGGGCCAGCGTCCAGTTCGCATAGTCCTCGATATCGGTGGCGAAGTGGAAGATGGCGCCGGGCCTGAGCGTGCGGGCGAGCTCGCTGAGCGTCAGTGGCGAGATGAAGCGGCGCTTGTGGTGGCGCGTCTTCGGCCACGGATCGGGATAGAGCAGGTAGGCGCGGTCGAGCGAGGCGTCCGGCAGCTTCTGCAGCAGCTTCAGCGCATCGTCGGTGAACAGGCGCACATTGGTGAGGCCGTCCTCGTCGATCTTTTCGACCAGCTTGGCGATGCCGCCCGAAAATACCTCGCAGCCGATGAACCCGGTCGCGGGGTTTTCACGCGCCTGCCGGGCGAGGTGCTCGCCGCCGCCATAGCCGATCTCGAGCACGACCTGTTCGGGCGGGGTGGGAAAGAGCGTGCGCGGGTCGAGCGTCTCCTCGCCCAGCGTGATCTCGAGCGAGGGCAGGAACTGCTTGAACAGCCGGTCCTGCCCCTTGTGCAGGCGCTTGCCGGAGCGGCGCCCGAAAAAGGCGCGCGGCTCGCCGGAGACGTTCAGCGGGTGGTGGGGTTTGGCGGGCTGCTCGGGCTTTTCAGTCATGAGCGTCCCCTACACCACGATGTCATTCCGGCGAAGGCCGGAATCCATCCTGAGGTGGTGCGGCATATGGTGGCTGATCGAAATATCTCAGGATGGGCCCCGGCCTTCGCCGGGGTGACCCTGTGGGTTGGGCTAGCTCAGCGGCTCAAGCCGCCTTCACCGCGGCCTTAAGCGCCGGGACCAGGTCGGTTTTTTCCCAGCTGAACGAGCCGTCGCGGCCGGGCTTGCGGCCGAAGTGGCCGTAGGCCGAGGTCTTGGCGTAGATCGGCTTGTTGAGGTCGAGATGGGTGCGGATGCCGCGCGGCGAGAGGTCGAACACCTCGCCGAGCACGGATTCGAGCTTACTTTCCTCGACCTTGCCGGTGCCGTGCAGGTCGACATAGATCGACAGGGGCTTCGCGACGCCGATGGCGTAGCTGAGCTGGATCGTGGCGCGATCGGCGAGGCCGGCAGCGACGACGTTCTTGGCGAGATAGCGCGCCGCATAGGCGGCCGAGCGGTCCACCTTGGTCGGGTCCTTGCCCGAGAAGGCACCGCCGCCATGCGGGGCCGCGCCACCATAGGTATCGACGATGATCTTGCGGCCAGTAAGGCCGGCATCGCCATCGGGGCCGCCGACCACGAACTTGCCGGTCGGGTTGACGTGCCAGACCGTGTCCTTCCCGATCCAGCCTTCCGGCAGGGCGGCGCGCACATAGGGCTCGATGATCTGGCGCACGTCCTCGGAGGTCAGCGCAGCATCGACATGCTGGGTCGAGACCACGATCTGGGTGACGCCGACCGGCTGGCCGTTCTCGTATTTCACCGTGACCTGGCTCTTGGCATCGGGGCCGAGCTTGATCGCGGCGCCTTCGCCGGCCTTGCGGGCAATGGTCAGCGCCTCGAGGATCTTGTGGGCGTAGTAGATCGGGGCGGGCAGCAGTTCCGGGGTCTCGCGGCTGGCATAGCCGAACATGATGCCCTGGTCGCCGGCGCCGACATCCTTGTTGCCACTCTCGTCGACGCCCTGCGCGATATCGGCCGACTGACCGTGCAGCAGCACATCGATCTTGGCGGTCTTCCAGTGGAAGCCCGACTGCTCGTAGCCGATGGCCTTGATCGCCTTGCGGGCGGTCGACTTGAACTTGGCCGGGTTGACCACCGGGGCGCCCGAGGCATCGGTCAGCACCTTGCCGTCCTTGCCCTTTTTCAAGAGCGTATCGGGCACGCGCACTTCGCCGGCGATGACGACGCGGTTGGTGGTGGCCAGCGTCTCGCAGGCGATGCGCACCTTGGCCGGATCCATGCCGGTCTTCTTGGCTTCGCGGAACACCAGGTCGACGATCTCGTCGCTGATGCGGTCGCAGACTTTATCCGGATGACCCTCGGATACCGATTCAGAAGTGAACAGGTAGGAAGTGCGAGCCACGGCGAAACCCCCGAAAAGTGCCCATAAATCGCGAAAAACGCGAGGTTGGCGCGATTAGTGCCACTCGGACCGTGCGCGGTCAAGAGATATAAAGGAAGCTTTATGTCTTGATGCGGCGCCGCTGCAGAAAATTCATGCGATCCGCCGCGGCCGGCGCGCCGCCAGCAGCGAACCGAGAATGCCGAGCGCTACCGCCAGCCAGAAGGGCAGGTCGCCGAGCCGGTTGAAGATGGTGCCGCCGGCCAGCGGTTCGGACGGCACGACGTCGAGCACGCCGATCTCGTTTTCGGCCAGCTGTGCGACGACGCGACCGAGCGGATCGACGCTGAGGGTGACGCCGGAATTGGCGGCGCGCAGCATGGGGAGGCCCGTTTCGACGGCGCGCATGCGGGCGTGCTGCGCGTGCTGCGCCGGACCGATCGAGCCCATGAACCAGGCGTCGTTGGTGACATTGAGGATGAACTGCGCCGCCCCGACATCCTCGGGGTCGCCGATATCGCCGGGGAACACCGCTTCGTAGCAGACGAGCGCGAGGAAGGCCGGCGAGCCGGGCGGGCGCATCAGCCGGCGGCCATCGCCCGGGGCCCAGCCATTGGTGCCGGGCACGAACTGGTTGATACCGAACATGCGCCAGAAGCTCTGGAACGGCAGATATTCCCCGAACGGCACGAGGTGCGATTTGTCGTAGCTCGCGACCATCTCGCCATTGCTGTCGAGCGCAAGGATTGAGTTGTAGCCCGGGTTGTCGGGGATCGGCAGGCCGTCGTCATCGAGGGCTTCGCGCGGCGCGCCGGTGAGCAGCAGGGTCGTATCCGGCAGCATGCGGGCGATGAGCGCGATGCCGTCGGGATAGTTGGTGAGAAAGAACGGGAACACCGATTCCGGCCAGATCAGGTGCGTGATGGCGGGCAGACCCTTATCGGTGGGGCTGAGCTTGCTTTCCGAGAGCTGGATCAGGTGGTTGACCACATCGGCCGGCTGGGCGCCGCTCCAGTCGGCATGGTCGAGGATCATCGGCTGCACCATGCGTACACGCATGTCGGTGCGTTCGGTGAGCGTCGTGGTGGTGAGCCGCCAGTTGCCATAGCCGACCTGCGCGGCGAGCGCGGCGACGGCGAGGAACAGTGGCAGCAGCCGGGCGACGAGGTTGCGCTGGTCGGCCGGCCAGATCAGCGCCGGCGTCATGGCGAGGAGCGCCGCAAGGAAGGTGAGGCCGTAGGTGCCGATCACCGAAGCGAGCTGGGCCATCTCGTCATTGGCGGTGAGCGCATAGCCGATCAGGTCGAACGGAAAGCCCGAGAACAGATGTCCGCGGCCCCATTCGGCCAGCGCGAGGAAAGCGGCGAGCGTTACGATGCGGAAGCCGCCGGTCGACCAGACGAGATGGGCGAGCGCGCTGCCGAGCCCCCAGAACAGCGAGAGGATCGCCGCCAGCCCGACAATGGCGAACGGCATCAAGACGAGGAAGATGCCGCCCTGCTGCAGGAAGGCTGCGCCGAGCCAATGCAGCGCCACGGTGAAATAGCCGAGCCCGAAGGCAAAGCCGATGGCGAAGGCCGGGCCGAGGATCAGGCGCCAGCCGCGCTTACGCTCGGCCCCGTCCAGCGCCCACACCCAGACCGGCAAAGCGAGGAACAGCGCCGGCAGTAGGAAGAACGGCGGCACCGACGCGGCGGCGAGTGCGCCGGCCGCAACCAGGATCAAGAAACGGCGCCAGCCATGGGCTAGCATCACGGTCTCGGCGAGCCAGGTCATCAGCCGCGGGGCGCTCGAATCAGGGGCATGTGGCAAGGTCGCGGGACGCGGCCAGCCGGTCAAGGCTCGGATAGCTCAAGTTGGAGTGTGTAGGACGACATGACTGTGAACTGGGACGTGACAACGCCCGAGGCGGCCGGTTTTGCCGCCAATCTCGAGCGCAAGTTCGAGGCCGGGCTGGAATCGGGGCTGCTGCGCGATTTCCATACGGTGGCGGTGAGCCGCAACGGCCAGCTGGTGCTGGAGCGCTATTTCGAGGGTCGCGACGAGGCCTGGGGCGACGATCTCGGCACTGTCGTGTTCGGCCCCGAGACGCTGCACGACCTGCGCTCGGTGACCAAGAGCATCACGAGCCTGCTCTACGGCATCGCGCTCGACAAAGGACTCGTGCCGCCGCTCGACGCGCCGGTGGTGGATGCCTTCCCCGAATACCCGGACCTCGTCGCCGACCCGGCGCGGCGCAAGGTGACGATCGAGCACACCTTCAACATGGCGATGGGCATGGAGTGGGACGAAAACAAGCCCTACACCGACCCGACCAATTCCGAGATCGCCATGGAAATGGCGCCCGACCGCTACCGCTTCATCCTCGACCGGCCGATCGTGGGCGAACCGGGCAAGGAATGGATCTATTCGGGCGGCGCGGTGGCGCTGATCGGCGCGCTGATCACCCGGGGCACCAAGCAGTCGCTGACCGGGTTTGCCCGCGAAAACCTGTTCGGGCCGCTCGGCATCGACGACTTCTTCTGGTTTGCCGGCGCCGATGGCGAGGAATCGTCAGCCTCGGGCCTGCGGCTGACGACACGCGGGCTGCTGCGCATCGGCGATATGCTGGTCAATGGCGGCGTCTACGGCGGCCGGCAGATCGTGCCGAAATCCTGGATCGACGCCTGCCTGACGCCCTCGATCCACCTGCCCGACGGCCTCGGCTACTCGCGCCTCTGGTATCTCGGCGACGCGCCGGTGCGCGCGCTGGGAAAGCAGGCGCCCTGGGCCGGCGGCTTCGGCAATGGCGGCCAGCGCCTGTTCCTCTGCCCGGAAGCCGGCACCGCCACGGTGGCCTATCTCGGCATGTACAATGACTGGTCGAGCTGGATCGTCCCGACGCGCTTCTGGCGCGAGATGGTGCTGCTGAACCTACAGCGGGCGTGACGCTAGATCAGGTCGTCGATGGTAAGGCGGAGGGCGGCTGCGATGCGCGCCAGGGCGGCGACGCTGCCCTCCTTCTTGCCGGTCTCGAGCTCGGACAGATAAGCCGCGCTGATCTCGGCCTGCTGCGCCAGTGCGGTGGCAGAGAGGCCGCGATACTCGCGCCAGACACGGATCTTGTTCTCGCCGTCCAGAATTCGGTCGACCATTGCTGAGGGGATGAATTCGTCGCGACCAGCTGCAACATCGGCCAGCACCTTGTCGGCTGCTGCGATGTCCAGCGCGTCGATGAGCGCCTCGTATTCTTCGAGGGGCATCACAACCATCGTCTCGCCGCCGGGCGTAGTGATCTTCTGGAGCTTATTCATATACATCTCCACGAGGGCCGATCTTGACGACCTCAAGGACGCGATATCGATCATCCATGATCACCCGCCAATCGCCGACGCGCAGGCGGATGTAGGGTGACCCGACGAGGGCCTTCACGTTGTTGGCGAGGCTCGCTGGATTTTCGGCATACTGCGATACCTTTTCGCGGATGCGTCTTGCTTCGTTGGCCGGCATGCGCTGCAGGACCTTCGTTGCCGTGCGCACATAGATGACCTCACGCATGGGTCAACAATTAGCTCAAAGCGAAGCGGCGGACAACGAGTTATTCGCTTCCGGCTACATCCGACCAGCTCACCACATCGCCTTCGACGCGTGCCAAGGCGAGCGTTGGTCGCGCCGGTCGGACGCTGTTGGCCGAGTGCAGGTACATCTGCGCCGATCGACCATCGGTGAGCGCGACGGTCCGGCGCTCGTAGTCGACGCCGACGCGTTCGAACAGGTCGAGCGCTGCCAGCAGATCGTCGTCGACTTCGAAGAGCTCGCCGGCGATGCGGTGCGTTCCGCCCGCGCTGACATCGGGGACCAACCGGCCGGGGCGGCTGACGGAGTCGTATTCGTTGAGCGTGAAGGCGGCGTCGCGTGTGGTGGCGGGGCCGATGAAGCGGGCGCCGGCCATGCGGTCGAAATTGCGTTCGGCGCGTTTCAGCGTGCCATAAACGAAGACCAGACGGCCCATGCGGCTATGACTCGCCGACCGGCGCCGTCGTAGTGTCCTCGGGCGCCTTGGTCACCGGCGGCTTGGGCGGCCGCGGCTTGGGCTGTTTCGAACGCTTGATCTTGACGCGCTTGACCTGCCGGCTATCGGCCTGCAGCACCTCGAACTCGAAGCCCTTGATGCCGTTGACGATCTCGCCCTTGGCGGGGACGTGGCCGGCGAGTTCGAAGACGAGACCGCCAAGTGTGTCGACTTCGTCGGCATGGCTGCCGGGGTCGAAATCGGGGCCGATCACTTCGCGCACTTCATCGAGCTCGGCGCGGGCCGAGGCGATGAAGACGTTCGAGTTGACCTTGCGGACCAGCGCGACATCGTCGTCATGCTCATCCTCGATCTCGCCGACCACGGCTTCGAGCAGGTCCTCGATGGTGACGAGGCCGTCGGTGCCGCCATACTCGTCGATGACCACGGCCATGTGCACGCGCTTCAGCTGCATCTGCGCCAGGAGGTCGCCCACCGGCATAAGCGGCGGCACGAACAGCACCTGGCGGACGATATCGAGCTTTTCAAGCCGCGAGCGCAGCGGAGTGGAGACGAGCTTCACCGGCTGGGTCGCTTCCGGGTCGGTCACCGGCTCGGTGATCCGGCGCAGCGCGTCCTTGACGTGGATGAGGCCGATGATGTTGTCGAGGCTGTCGCTATAGACCGGCATGCGCGAGTGGCCGACCTGCCGGAAGCGCGCCACCAGCGTGCCGAGCGTCTCGGTATTCTCGATCGCCTCGATATCGGCGCGCGGAATCATCACGTCCTCGACCCGCTTCTCGCTGAGTTCGAGCACGTTCTTGAGGATGGTCCGTTCGGACTGGGTGAAATCGGCGGTACCGCCGTTTTCCTCGTTCTCGAGCGCGACCTCCAGGTCGTCGCGCAGCGAAACCGTGCGCATGGCGACAAGGCCGCGCAGGCGGTTCCAGATTTTCTGCCCCCACCTTTGCGTGGGGGCGGGACTAGAAGGAGGCTCGCCGTTCGACTTGGCGGGGGCCGGCTTCCTGGCCGGCGAGGACGACGTGTCGGATTCGTTCATCAGGGTGGCCGCCGGGTCGGGCAGCCTTCAATTGATCGGAGCCGCTAATCTAGCTATCGGCGTAGGGATCGGCAATGCCGAGTGCGGCAAGAATCTCGGTTTCGAGCCCTTCCATCTCCTCGGCCTCGTCGTCCTCGATATGATCGTAGCCGAGCAGATGCAGGAAGCCATGCACCACGAGATGGGTGAAATGGGCCGTAAAGCTGATGCCCATCTCCTCGGCTTCGCGCACCAGCGTTTCGCGCGCGAGGATGATGTCGCCGAGCAGGCCCGAGACCGGCGCGAACGGCTCGATCTGCGGAAAGCTCAACACATTCGTGGTCTTGTCGATGCCGCGCCATTGCTGGTTGAGCTCCTGCTGCTCGGCATCGTCGGTGAGGACGACCGAGAGCTCGGTGACCCCGACGATCTCGGGCTTGGCCTGCTTGACGGCCTCGCGGATGGCGCGATCGGTGAGGGCCTCGAGATCCTCGGGCCAGCCTTCGGAGTTGACCGCGAAGGCGATAGAAAGCGGCGATTTAGTCACGGTGTGATCGAACCATCTCGGAGTATCATCCCTGCGAAAGCAGGGATCCAACTACCCTCCCGCACCGGCTGCGCCATGGATCCCAGCTTTCGCTGGGATGACAGCCGGTGGGGAGGCAGAATAAGCGTCGCCGTTTACGGCTTCGGGGCCTGCGCGGCGAGCCGGCGGGCGGTATCGGCCTCGTAGGCGCGGACGATCCGGCCGACGAGCGCATGGCGCACCACGTCCTTGTCGTTGAAGCGCGACACGTGCACGCCTTCGATGCCGTCGAGCAGGTCGACCGCTTCGATGAGGCCGGACTTCTCGCCGCGCGGCAGGTCGACCTGGGTCGGATCGCCGGTGACGATCATCTTGGAGTTCTCGCCCAAGCGGGTCAGGAACATCTTCATCTGCATCGAGGTGGTATTCTGCGCCTCGTCGAGGATGACCACGGCGTTGGCGAGGGTGCGGCCGCGCATGAAGGCGAGCGGCGCCACTTCGATGATGCCCGAGGTGATGCAGCGCTCCACATGCTCGGGGCGCATCATGTCGTAAAGCGCGTCGTAGAGCGGGCGGAGATAGGGGTCGACCTTCTCCTTCATGTCGCCCGGCAGGAAGCCCAGGCGCTCGCCGGCTTCGACGGCAGGACGGGAAAGGATGATGCGGTTGATGTCGCCGCGTTCGAGCAGCGTCGCGGCATGGGCGACCGCGAGATAGGTCTTGCCGGTACCGGCCGGGCCGACGCCGAACACCAGCTCGGCCCGGTCCATGGCGCGCATATAGGCGTCCTGCGCCGGGGTGCGGGCGACAATGGTGGCCTTGCGGGTGGCGATCTGGGCCATGCGGACGCGACCCTTCTTTTCGAGGGTGGGCAGCGTCAGCTGGCTGTCCTCGGTCTCGACCATGCGGATGACGCCGTCGACGGTGGCGACATCGACCTGCTGGCCTTCCTCGAGCTGCTCGTAGAGCGATTCCAGCACGCGCCGGGCCTGATCGACGGACGTGGCGCCGCCCTTCAGCATGACGTGATTGCCGCGCGGCGTCGCCTGCACGCTGAGACGCTGCTCGATCAGGGCAAGATTCTGGTCGAAATCGCCGTAGAGCTGGGCGACGAGCTTGTTGTCTTCAAACGCGAGTTCAAGCTGGGAGGACGGGCCTTGGTCGAAAGACGGGGGCAAATGCCTGCTCAAATCTCTGGTAGCTCCACTTTGATGGTCGCCCGGTCGAACCGGAAAAGTCTACAACTTTTCCTGACCAGGCTCCTAGTAGCAGCCTCAGATATGGGCCGCGACGGCTTGAGACTCAAGAACGCTAGCAGGATTCGGTTCCGCGACTGTGACAATCTTGCCAGTCAGTGAATTATTCCCCGCCGCGATGATTTCGACTGGCACGATCTGGCCGATGAGCCGGGTCGGCCCATCCATGTGCACCGCCTGCAGGTAAGGCGAGCGGCCACCGACCTGGCCGGGCATGCGGCCGGGCTTTTCGATCAGCACCGGCAGGGTGCGGCCGACGACGGAGCGCAGGAAGGCGCGCATCTGCTCGGTGATCAGCTCGTTGAGCCGGGCGAGGCGCTCGGTCTTGATCGCTTCCTCGATCTGGCCATCCATCGTGGCGCCGGGCGTGCCGGGGCGGATCGAGTATTTGAAGGTGAAGGCCGAGGCATAGCCGACCTCGCGCACGATGTTCAGCGTGTCCTCGAAATCGGCATCGGTTTCGCCCGGGAAGCCGACGATGAAATCGCCCGACATCGCCATGTCCGGCCGGGCCGCCTTGATGCGATCGAGCACGGCCATGTACTCGGCCACGGTGTGGCGGCGGTTCATCGCCTTGAGGATGCGGTCCGAGCCCGACTGCACCGGCAGATGCAGATACGGCATCAGCGCGTCGAGATCGCGATGCATCTCGATCAGCTCGTCGCTCATGTCGAGCGGGTGGCTGGTGGTGTAGCGGATGCGGGCGATGCCGGGGATCAGCGACAGGCGGTAGCAGAGTTCGCCGAGGCCGACGGTGCGGCCACGCGCGTCGAGCCCGTGATAGGCGTTGACGTTCTGGCCGAGCAAGGTGAGCTCGCGCACCCCGGCTTCGGCGAGGTTCTCGGCTTCGCGCAGCACCTGCTCGAGCGGGCGCGAGGTTTCCGAGCCGCGCGTGTAGGGCACGACGCAGAACGAGCAGAACTTGTCGCAGCCCTCCTGCACGGTGAGGAAGGCGGTGAGCCCGCGCTTGACCGTCACTTCCTTCTTCGCCGCGGGCAGGTGCTCGAACTTGTCTTCCTCGGGGAAGTCGGTGTCGACGACCTTGGCGCCGTTGTGGGCTCGGGCGATCAGCTCGGGCAGGCGGTGGTAGCTCTGCGGGCCGAAGACGAGGTCGACGGCCGGCGCGCGGCGGACGATCTCGTCGCCCTCGGCCTGCGCCACGCACCCGGCCACGCCGATCATCAGGTCGCCGCCGGTGAGCCGGCGCTCGTCGCGCATTTCGCGCAGGCGGCCGATTTCGGAAAAGACCTTCTCCGAGGCCTTCTCGCGGATGTGGCAGGTATTGAGCACGACGAGGTCGGCATCCTCCATCGCCTGCACCGGCTCGTAGCCGTGCGGGGCGAGGGCGTCGGCCATGCGATCGGAATCGTAGACGTTCATCTGGCACCCGTAGGTCTTGACGAACAGCTTCTTCGGCGTGTGCTCGGTCATGCGGCGGAGATACACCGAACGGGACGGGAATCCAAGGAACGCGCCTTTCACTCGAATGTCATCCCTGCGAAAGCAGGGATCCATGGGCCAGCCCGCGCTGGTGGAGAGGTGGATCCCTGCTTTCGCAGGGATGACATCCTGTGGTTGGTTGGCGTCGTCGTTACCACAGGGACGTGAGAGAAAATGGCCGGGAGGCTCAAGGAAATCGTGTTCGACTGCCGGCATGCCGCGCCGCTGGCGCGCTTCTGGGCGGCGGTGCTCGAAGGCTATGCGGTGCGGGCCTATGATGACGAGGAGATCGCCCGGCTGGCAGCGCTGGGGCTGACGCCGGAGACCGATCCGGTGGTGATGGTGGATGGGCCAGGGCCGACGCTGTGCTTCCACGAGATCGAGCGCGGGCGGGTACAGGGGCGGATGCACCTCGATGTCGAGGTGGTGGATCGTGCGGGCGAGCGGGCGCGGGTGCTTGGGCTCGGCGCGTCAGTGGTGCGGGAGGCCGAGGGGTATACGGTGATGGCGGACCCGGAGGGGAATTACTTTTGTTTGGTGGGGTGAACCCCTCATCCGGCGCTACGCGCCACCTTCTCCCCGACGGGGAGAAGAATCCGGAGGCATCGGTGATCATCTCTGTTCCTCTCCCCGTCGGGGAGAGGGTGGATCGGCCGAAGGCCGAGACGGGTGAGGGGATCGGCCCCGATGCTCCCGAACTACTCCGCCGCCACCGGCAGCTGCGTGCCGCGGTTGAGTGCCACCAGCATGCGGCGGACTTCGGTTTCCGTCTGCTTGGCCAGCGCCTTGCGGTCGGCGCCCGCAGTCAGCGGACGCGGGGTGCCGAAGGCGAGGGTGACTTCGCGGGTGCCGCCGGTGAGGATTTCCTTGAGGTTCTGCTTCACCGACTTGGACTTGATCCAGGCGATGAACGACCTGTCCGTGCGACCAACGGGAAGGCCCTGCAGCTTGGTATAGGCGATGGTCAGCGGCTGGATCATCACCTCGGTGGCGCCGGCTTCCTCCATGGCATGCTGGGCCGCCCCGATCAGCGCCGAGCGGAACGGCAGCACGTGGGTGCCAAGGTCGGACTGGCCCTCGGCGAACAGCAGCACCGCGCCGCCCGAGGCCATGCGCTTGCCCATCTCCTGGCTGACGCGCTTCGCGTCCGAGCGCTTCTTGCGATCGACATAGAGTGTGCGCTGCAACGAGGCCATGAAGCCTACGAAGAACCAGTGCTGGATTTCGGACTTGGCGACGAAGGTGACGTCGGCCTTGCTCCCCACCGCGATGATGTCGGTCCACGAGACGTGGTTGGAGACGATCAGCGTCGGCCGGTCATGCGAGGGCTCGCCGATGACGGTGACCTTCATGCCGAGGAACTTCGCGCCCATGGCGTGGAACCAGCGCGGGATCGTGTTGGAAAACCACGGGCTGCGCGACACGAGGAACTGCACCGGCACGAACACGATCAGGAACGGCACATAGAGGAAGATGAAGAACAGGCTGCGCAAAATCATCTGACGCTCATTTCTTGTCTTCCGGCTTGATCGGCACGGCATAGAGCTCGAGTCGGTGGTCGACGAGGCGATAGCCGAGGCGCTTGGCGATCACTTCCTGGATGGCCTCGATCTCCTCGTTGCGGAACTCGATGACCTTGCCCGAGCGGATATCGATCAGGTGGTCATGGTGCTCGTCGGGGATCAGCTCGAAGCGGGCCCGGCCGTCCTTGAAATCGTGCTTGGTGACGAGCCCGGCTTCCTCGAACAGGTTCAGCGTACGGTAGACCGTCGACAGCGAAATGCGCGGATCGATGGCGCTGGCACGGCGGTACAGCTCTTCGACGTCCGGATGGTCGACGGCCTGCTCGATGACCTGCGCGATGACGCGGCGCTGGTCGGTCATGCGCATGCCTTTTTCGGCACACTGCTCTTCGAGGGTGAGGACCACGGGCTTGCTCAACGGCGGCCCCCCGCTTGTTTGGCTCAGGCTTGGGTTAGCCAAGATCGCGCGCCATGACAATAGCGGTGGCGGGCGTGCCGTCCGGCCGCGGGTAATAGCCCTTGCGCTCGCCGACCGCGGCAAAGCCGAGCTTGCCGTAGAGTTTCAACGCCGCCGGATTGTCGGCGGCGACCTCGAGCAGCATGCGCTTGGCCGGGCTGCGCAGCAGCGCCTGGAACAGCGCGCGCATCAGCATCAGCCCGACGCCCTTGCGCCGCCACTTGCGATCGACCGCGATGGTGATGAGCTCGACCTCCTCGCCCAGGTGCCGCAGCATGGCAAAACCGGCAATGCGCCGCTTGCTGTCGCAGGCGACATAGACCGGGGTGCCTTCACCAGCGATGTAGGCGGCGAACTCCTCGCGCGTCCAGCCGCGATAAAACCCCTCGGCGTGGAGCCGAGCCACCGTTTCGGCATCGCTGGGGCGGGCCGGCTCGACATGGAGCGTGGCGGAGGAGAGCCAGAAGTTCACGGGCTGACCCTCGCAACGCGGAATTTCTCCTGCGGCTTGGCGTCGGCGCCGCGAATATAAGCGGCTTCCGGCGGGTAGGCGGCGGGATCGAGGTTGGCCGCGAGATTGGCCAGCGCGGCGATATCGACGAAGGGCGAGCTGAGGATCTCGGCGCCGGCGGGAACGCGGCGGCGGGCTTCCTGCATCGGCAGGATGGCCGGCTCGCCGACCGGGATGGCGGGGCCGGAGAAGAGCTGGAAATAAGCCTCGTCGCGGCGGGCGTCGAGCAGCACGGCGGTCGCGTCGCAGCGCGTGCTGAGCGACAGCGCGAGCAGGCTTGGCACGCCGATGACCGGGATGTTCAGCGCCAGCCCGAGACCGCGGGCGGCGCTGAGGCCGATGCGGAGGCCGGTGAACGAGCCGGGGCCGGTGGTGACGGCGATGCGGGTGAGATCCGCATAGGTGACGCCGTTGCGGGCCAGCAGCTCGTCGATGGCGGGAAAGATGCGCTCGGCCTGGCCCTGCGGCATGTCCTCGACGAGCGTGTCGACGCGCGTGGGCGTCAGCAGCGCGAGCTGCAGGCGCGGAGCGGCGGTATCGATGGCGAGAAGCGCGGGAGTCATGGCGGAGAGATAGGCGTTCGGGTTGGGGTTGTCACGGGCATCTGTGCGTGGGGTTCCACCCCACCCACCGGCTTCGCCGGTCCCCCCTCCCCATCAAGGGGAGGGAAATCGCGGGCAGCCTCACGCGCCGGGTTTGCAGTCAGGTCTCCCTCCCCCTTGTGGGGAGGGGGGACCCGCGGAGCGGGTGGGTGGGGGCGGGTTGGATTCGGTGCCTGTGGCCGCCCCCTCCACCGCCTTCGGCGGTCCCCCTCCCCCGTAAACGGGGGAGGATCACGGAGAGGCCAGTGCCCAAAACAAAACGCCCGACCAACGGCCGGGCGTTTGAAACTCAATCCAGTCCGATCAGACCTGCTGCACGGCCTCGACGCCGGGGACGAAGTGGCGGAGCAGGTTCTCGATGCCGGACTTCAGCGTCGCGGTCGAGGAGGGGCAGCCGGAGCAGGCGCCCTGCATGTGCAGGTAAACCGTGCCTTCCTTGAAGCCCTTGAAGGTGATGTCGCCGCCATCCATCGCAACCGCCGGGCGGACGCGGGTGGCGAGCAGTTCCTTGATCACTTCGACAGTCTCGGTGTCTTCGGTCTCGAAGAACTCGTCGCCGGTCGATACCGCGGCGGTGCCGTCATCGAGCGTCGGGCGGCCGGAGAGGAAGTGCTCCATGATCACGCCGAGAATGGCCGGCTTGATGTGGCTCCACTCGGCGCTGTCCTTGGTCACCGAGATGAAATCGGAACCGAGGAACACGCCTTCGACGCCGGGGACGTCGAACAAGGCGGTCGCCAGCGGCGAGATGGTCGCCGATTCGATGGTGCGGAAATCGCGCGGTTCACCCACCAGCACATCGCGGCCGGGGAGGAATTTCAGGGTCGCCGGGTTCGGCGTCGCTTCGGTCTGGATGAACATGGCCGCGAAAATCTCGTGTTAGAACGGTTCTAAAATAGAGTTTTGCGCTCAGCAATGCAAGGCCGCGCGCCTCTCACGTCACCGCGACGATCTGCTCGTCGGTCATGGCGCCGGGGATGATGGTGACGATGACCGGCAGCGCCGCCTGGCCGGCGCGGCTGGCAAAGGCGGCGACCAGGGGGCCGGGGCCTTCCTTGCCGCTCAGAGCGGCCAGCACGAGGATGGCGATGCTGGGGTCGCGCTGCACCAGCCCCTCGATTTCGGTGACGAGATCGCCCTCGCGGATCACCGTTTCGGTGCGGATGCCCTCGCCGATGGCGGCGATGCGGGCGCGCTTCGATTCGAGCAGCCGGTCGGCTTCCTCGCGGGCCTCGGCGCGCATCACCTCTTCGACGCCGAGGAACTGGGTGAAGTCCTGGCTGTCGATGACCGAGAGCAGCACCACGGTGCCGCCGGTGCGCTTGACGCGGTGGGCGGCAAAGGTGATGGCGCGATCGGCTTCCTTGCTCTCGTCGATGACGACAAGGAACTTGCGTTTGTATTCGTTCACAGTGTCAGCCAAGGCGCCGCCCTCTTGGAGGATGCTCTATTGTCCCAAACCGAAAGGGCGGCGTCCAGTCAGCGTACGAAGCCGACGATCTTGCGCACGTCGTCCATGATCGGCACCGCGATGGCGCGGGCGCGGTCGGCGTTCTTGCGCAGGATATTGTCCATCTCGCCCTTGTCGCCGACGAGCCGCTTCATCTCCGTTGCAATCGGCGACAGCACGGCGACGGCGAGATCGGCCAGCGCCGGCTTGAACTTGCCCCAACCATTATTGCCGTACTCGCGCAGCACGTCGTCGACCGAACGGTCCGACAGCGAAGCATAGATGGCGACGAGGTTCTCCGCTTCCGGACGGCCGGCGAGACCGGCCGCCTCGGTGGGCAGCATGTCGGCGTCGGTGGTGGCACGCTTGATCTTCTTACTGATCGTTTCGGCATCGTCCATCATGTAGATGGTCGACATGTCGGAGGCGTCCGACTTCGACATCTTCTTCTTGCCGTCCTTGAGCGACATGACGCGCATGGCCGGGCCGGTCGAGAGCGTCTCGGTCAACGGGAAGAATTCTTCGTCCGAGCCGATGGCTTTGATCTGCTTACGGAAATCGTGGTTGAACTTCTTGGCGATGTCGCGCGTCAGCTCGAGATGCTGGCGCTGGTCGTCGCCCACCGGCACGGCGGTGGCCTTGTAGAGCAGGATGTCTGCCGCCATCAGCGAGGGATAGGCGAACAGCCCGAGCGACACCGCCTCGGAGTTCTCGCCGCCTTCGGCACCCGCCTTGTCCTTGAACTGGGTCATGCGCGTCATCCAGCCGACGCGCGCCACGCAGTTGAAGATCCAGGCGAGCTCGGCGTGCTCCACCACCTGGGATTGGTTGAAGATGATGGATTTGTCCGGATCGAGCCCGGCCGCGATATAGGCGGCGGCGATCTCGTAGGTCCAGCGGCGCAGGTCCTCGGGCTCCTGCCACACCGTGATCGCGTGCATGTCGACGACGCAATAGAGCGTTTCGTGCGAATCCTGCAGCGGCACGAAGCGCCGGATGGCGCCGAGATAATTGCCCAGATGCAGGTCGCCGGACGGCTTGATGCCGGAAAAGACGCGCGGGGTGAAGGACATGGGACTACCGAGGATTGGTATGCAGGGTGTGCATTGATGCACTGAGGTGTCTGCCTCTACCCCCCTCGCCGCCCCCACTGCAAGTGGGGAGTGCAGCCGGTGCATTTGGTACGATCGGCTCCCCTCCCCCTTGCGGGGAGGGGCTGGGGGTGGGGGTCTATCGGTGATCACCGAACCACCCCCTCCCTCGATCCCTCCCCGCAAGGGGGAGGGAGGCGAAGCCTCAGCGCTTTTGGCGTCGCAAACGCCGCAGCCGCCCGCCGAGCGGCTGCAAGCGGGTGAGGTGGGCCAGCGCGAAGTAGAGCCCGGCGCCGAACACGCAGAGCGCCAGCAGCGCCAGCGCCTGCGCGGGGAAGAAATAGCCGGGATCGAAGACCGGGCCGAGGGCGACAACAAAACCCCAGAGCGCCCCGGACATCACCAGCGTCAGTGCGAGGATCAGTCCCTGCTGACGCCACTCGGCCGCGGTGATGGCGAAGTGGCCGCGGCGCGCGAGGAAGAACGCCAGCAGCGCGACATTGATCCAGGCCGAGATCGAGGTGGCGAGCGCGATGCCGACATGCTTCAGCGGCCCGAACAGGGCGAGCGACAAGACGATATTGACGACGAGCGAGATGGCGGCGAACCAGGTCGGGGTCTTGGTGTCCTTGCGCGAGAAGAACCCCGGCTGCAGCACGCGGATGAGCACGAAGGCCGGCAGGCCGACCGCGAACGCGATGAGCGCGTGCGAGACGTTGACGCTGTCACCGGCTCCGAATGCTCCGCGCTCGAACAGCGTGCGCACCACGGGCAGCGCCAGTGCGATCAGCGCCCCGGCGGCCGGCATCGAGAGAAACATCGAGAGGAACAGGCCATAACTCTGGCTGGCTCGGGCTTCGGCATCGCGGCCGGCGCTGAGGTGGCGCGAAAGCTCGGGCAGCAGCACCGTGCCGATGGCGATGCCGATAATGCCGAGCGGCAGCTGGTACAGCCGGTCGGCATTGTAGATGATCGACATCACCTCGCTGGCGCCCGAGGCGATCACCGTGCCGACGAAGATGTTGATCTGGGTGATACCGCCCGCGATGATCGCCGGTACCGCCAGCACCCAGAACCGCCGCACCTCGGCGTCGAAGCGGGGTAGGCGGATACGCGGGGTCATGCCGGTGCGGCGGATGGCCCACCAGACCAGCGCCAGCTGCGCGATGCCGCCCAGCATGGTGGCGACCGCCACCCAGAAGGCGGTGTCGGGCGCTTCGAGCGTCAGGATCGCCAGCGGGATCAGCGCCCCGATATTGACGATGTTGAGCACGATCGGCGCGAAGGCGGCAGCGAAGAACCGGCCCATCGAATTAAGGATGGCCGCGTAGGCGGCCATCAGCGACATGCACGCGAGATAGGGGAACATGATCCGTGTGAGGAACACGGTCAGCTCGAACTTTTCGGGGTCGCCGACAAAGCCGGGAACGAACACCACCATGATCTGCGGCGCAAAGATCTCGACGAGGATGGTTACGACGAGAATGGCTGCGACGAGCCAGCTCATGATCCGGCTCGCCAGTTCCTTCGCCCCATCCGCGCCCTGCGTCTCGAGCGCGCCCGAGAACATCGGTACGAACGCGGTGTTGAACGCCCCCTCGGCAAACAGCCGGCGGAACAGGTTGGGGAAGCGGAACGCGGCGTTGAACGCGTCGGACACGGGCGAAATGCCGAGCACGGCGGCCATCAGCGCATCGCGGAAAAAGCCGAAAATACGCGAGACGAGGGTGAGGCCGCCGACGGAGAGGAAGTTGCGGGTGAGGCTCATGGGGCCGGCCGCATCCTACCCATTCATCACCTGCTTCTCCTCCTCCTCCGGCAGCGGTTGGAAGATGGCGAGGAGTTCGTCGTGGATCTTCCGTTGGCGGGCTTTGGACTCGATTTTGTGACCCGTGAGATCGGTGACGTAGAAGACGTCGACGGCCTTTTCGCCATAGGTGCCGATATGGGCGGATCCGATGGTGAGGTTGAGGTCGGAAATGGCGCGGGTGAGCTGGTGCAGCAGGCCGACACGGTCGAGACCCATCACCTCGATGACGGTGAACTTGCTCGAGATGCCGTTTGACACCGACACCTGCGCCGGCAGGCTGAATGGCTTGAGGCGCTTGTTGTGGCGACTTTCCTTGCCCAGGTCGATGAGGATCTGCCGCTTGCCCTGCAGCAGCTGCTTCACCGTGTCGATGATGCGGGTGGCGCGCACCTTCTCGTCCTCGTCGGAGGTGAAAGAGCGGCGCAGGCGGAACGTGTCGATGGCGCGGCCGTCGCGGGTACCGAAGATCTGCGCGCCGATGATCGAGGCATCGGCCATGGTGCAGGCGCCGGCGATAAGCGAGAGCAGCCGCGGGTGGTCGGGGGTGTAGAACGAGACCTCGGTGATGCCCTCGAACGATTTCACCCGGATCGAGCCCGAGAACATCTGGTCGGCCTGGTCGGCGGCCCGGATCATCTTGGCGTGCTCGATCTGCAGCTCGGGCTCGGCGCGCAGCCAGTAATGGTCGTAGTGGCGGCCGACATAGGCCTCGACTTCGTTGGCCGGCCAGGCGGAGAGCGCGCCGCGCAGGACGGTTTTGGCCGCCTCGATGCGGTCGCGCTGAGTGACCTGGCTGTGCCCGCCGGAGAGCAGCGGCTCGGTGGCGTAGTAGAGCGAGCGCAGCAGCGAGCCCTTCCAGCCGGTCCACACGCCCGGGCCGACGGCGCGGATATCGCAGGCGGTGAGGATCATCAGCAGCGCCAGCCGCTGCGGCGACTGTACCGCGTCGGCGAAGGACCGTGCCGTTTCCGGGTCCTGGATGTCGCGCGACTGGGCGATCTCGCTCATCAAGAGGTGATGTTCGACCAGCCAGGCGACGGTGTCGGTCTCGGCCGGATCGAGCCCCAGCCGCGGGCAGAATTTGCGCGCGATGCGGGCACCGGCGATCGAGTGATCCTCCGGGCGGCCCTTGGCGATGTCGTGCAGGAACAGCGCCACATAGAGCAGGCGCGTATCGTTGAGGTGCGGCAGCAGCTCGTGCGTCAGCGGCAGCTGGTCGCGCATGCCGCCATTGGCGATCTCGGCCATGACGCCGACGGCGCGGATCAGGTGCTCGTCCACCGTGTAGTGGTGGTACATGTTGAACTGCATCAGCGCGACGATCTTACCGAAATCGGGCACGAAGCGGCCGAGCACGCCGGCCTCGTTCATCTGGCGCAGGATGCGCTCGACATAGGTCGGCGCGGTCAGGATCTCGAGGAACCAGGCATTGGCCTGCCGGTCGGCGCGCAGTTCGGGGCCGATCAGCTTGAACGAACGGCGGATCGCCTTGATGGCGTCGGGGTGGAGATGCACGTCGTGCCGCCCGGCCAGCATGAACCCCTTGATGAGGTTACGTGGGTCCTTCTGGAACACGTCGGGGCCGGCAATGTTGAGCCGGCCGCCCTCGATGACGAAATCGGTCTCGCCCTTGATCGCCACCTTGCCGCGCTTGAACGGGGCGAGGACGCGGCCGACCACGTCGAGCGGCTTGGCGTGGTCGAACTCGAGCGAGGTGCAGAAGATGCGGGTCAGGTCGCCGACATCCTTGGCGACGAGGAAATAGCGCTTCATGAAGCGCTCGACCGCCAGCATGCCGGCGCGTTCGGTAAAGCCCAGCCGGTCGGCGAGGTCGGGCTGCACGTCGAAGGTCAGCTTCTCGTCGGGCCGGCCGGTGAGGAAATGCAGGTGACAACGGATGGCCCAGAGGAAATCCTCGGCCCGCGTGAACAGGCGGTATTCCTCGGCGCTGAGCACGCCCTTGCCGACCAGCTCGGCGCTGGTCTTCACCCGGTAAAAATACTTGCCGATCCAGAAGAGCGTGTGGAGGTCTCTGAGGCCTCCCTTGCCGTCCTTGATGTTGGGCTCGACCACGTATCGGGTATTGCCCATCTGCCGGTGCCGCTCATCGCGCTCGGCCATCTTGGCGGCGATGAACTCCGGGCCGGTCTTGGGCATGATCTCGGTTTCGAACCGATGCACCAGCTGGTCGAACAGGCCACGGTCGCCGATCAGGTAGCGCGCCTCGAGCGTCGCGGTGCGCACCGTCATGTCGGAGCGCGCCATGCGGATGCAATCGTCCACCGAGCGGACGGCGTGGCCGACCTTCTGGCCGAGATCCCACAGCATGTAGAGGATGTATTCGGTGATCTGCTCGCCCCAGGGCGTCTGCTTGTAGGGCAGGATGAACAGCAGGTCGATGTCGGAGCCGGGCGCCAGCGTGCCGCGGCCGTAACCGCCGACGGCTGCGATCGATATCATTTCGGCGCCGGACGGATTGTCGACCGGGTAGACATCGCGCACGGCGAAATGGTGGATGGCGCGGATGATCTCGTCTTCGGCGGCGCTGAGGTTCATGGCGCAGCGCGTGCCCTTGCCGGTGGCGCGCAGCTCTGCTTCGGCGCTCTTGCGCGCATCGGCGAGGACCGAGCGGAGGTGGTTCAGTACGGCGCTGCGCGCGGTGGCGCTCTTGGGATCGTGGCCGGCGACAAGGCCGCGCAGCTGGGCGAGGATCGTGTCGGACTGTGTGAGCTGGAAGCTCGGTTTTCGTGGCCGGGCGTCAAGTTCGGCGAGTTGCATCGCGGGTTTTCTTCAGCTCGTAGATCAGGTCGATCGCCTGTCGCGGTGTGAGGTCGTCGGGGCGGACCTGGTCGAGCATGTCATGAATGGGATTAACGGCCGGCTTCGGCGGCGGCGGTTGGTGCGCAAAAAGCGGAAGATCGTCTAGCACGGCGCCTTTTCCACCGGAAGAGCGCTGTTCGAGCACGCCGAGCACTTGTCGCGCCCGGGCGAGCACATTCTCGGGAAGGCCGGCGAGCCGGGCGACCTGGATGCCATAGCTGCGATCGGCGGCGCCATCGGCCACCTCGTGCAGGAACACGACCTCACCTTCCCACTCGCGCACCTTCATGGTGTGGTTGGAGACGCGCTTCAGCGTCTTGGAAAGCGCGGTCATCTCGTGGAAATGCGTCGCGAACAGGGCGCGGCAGCCGGTGTCGTCGTGCAGCGCCTCGACCGCCGCCCAGGCGATGGAGAGGCCATCGAATGTAGCGGTGCCGCGCCCGATCTCGTCGAGGATGACGAGCGAGCGGGCAGTGGCGCGGTTGAGGATGGCGGCGGTCTCGACCATCTCGACCATGAAGGTCGAGCGCCCGCCGCCGATATCGTCCGAGGCGCCGACCCGTGAGAATACCCGGTCGACGACGCCGATATGAGCGGCGGAGGCGGGCACGAGGCTGCCCATCTGCGCGAGGATGGCGATCAGCGCGTTCTGGCGCAGGAAGGTGGATTTACCACCCATGTTGGGGCCGGTGATCAGCCACAGCGCCCCGCCGGTGAGGTCGCAGCCATTCTCGACGAACACCTCGCCGCCCCGCCGTACGTTGGTCTCGACCACGGGGTGGCGGCCGCCCTCGATATAGAAGGCGAGGCTGTCATCGACCGTTGGCCGGCAGAAATTGCGCGTGGCAGCCAGATGGCCGAGCGACGTGGCGACATCGAGCTCGGCCAGGGCATCGGCAATGGCGCGGAGGCGCGTCGACTCGACGACCACTGCGTCGCTGAGGCGCGTGAAGATCGCGCCCTCGATGGCGAGCGCGGCGCCATGCGCCTTGGCGATGCGGCCTTCGAGGTCGGCCAGCTCCGCCGTGGTGAAGCGCATGGCATTGGCCAGCGTCTGGCGGTGGATGAAGGTATCGCGATGCGGCGGCTCGAGCAGTTTTGTGCCGTGCCCGGCCGGCACTTCGACGAAATAGCCGAGCACGCCATTGTGCCGGATCTTCAGCGAGCGGACGTCGGTTTCCTCGATCAGCCGAGCTTGCAGCGCCGCGACCACGGCGCGGGTTTCCGAGGCCAGCGCGCGCTCGTTGTCGAGCGTTGTGTCATAGCCGCGGCGAATGAAGCCGCCATCGCGCGCCACCAGCGGCGGCTCATCATCGATGGCATCGGCCAGTTCGGCGGCCAGGGCCGCGGGGGCGTCGGCGAGGCGGGCGATGATGGCGTCGATCTCGCGCGGTGCATCGGCAATGGTGATCAGCCGCTCCGATAGCGCGATGGCGGCAGCGATGGCCGCGCCCACGGCGTTGAGGTCGCGCGGGCCGCCACGGCCGAGGGCCAGGCGGGTGACGGCGCGGGTAAGATCGGGCACGGCCTTGAGCTCGCCACGCAGCCGCTGGGTCAGGAGGCCATCGGCGCGGAAGCATTCGACCGCATCGAGCCGGGCGTTGATTTCGGCCGCGACGCACAGCGGGGCGGCAAGCCGGCGGGCGAGGAGGCGCGAGCCGGGCGGGGTGACCGTCAGGTCGATCTCGTGGCGCAGCGAGCCCTTTTCCTCGCCGCGCTGGGTTTCGAGCAGCTCGAGCGAAGTGCGCGTCGCAGCATCGATCGCCATGTGCGAGGCGAGCCGCTCGGCGGTGGGCGGACGCAGCGCCACCGGCACGCCCTTCTGGCTCTCGCGCACATAATCGAGCAGGGCGCCGAGCGCGGCGCGGCCAGCGCGCGAATAGGCGGTCGGGTCGACCTCGCCGGCGGCGAAGGCGGCCGCGATGCGCTTGCCGGCCAGCTCGCTGTCGAACTGCGCGATATCGAGATCGACCAGCGCCGTCTCGGGCAGCGGGATGTGCGCGTCCTTGAGCGCGGTGCGCGTCGCCTCGGTGAGCAGCAGTTCGGCCGGGCCGATACGGGCGAGTTCGTCGCCGAGCGCGGTGGCTGGGATGTCGAGCACCGCGGTTTCGCCGGTCGACACATCCGCCCAGGCGAGCGCGAAATCGGTCTCACCGTGACGCACCATCGAGAGGGCGGCGAGATAGGCCGAACCGCGCGTGGGCAGCAGGTCGTCTTCGGTGATGGTGCCGCGCGTCACGAGGCGGACAACGTCGCGCTTCACCGGCGACTTCGAACCGCGTTTCTTCGCCTCGGCGGGATCCTCGACCTGCTCGCAGATGGCGACGCGGTGGCCCTGGCCGATCAGCTTCTTGAGGTAATCCTGCGCGGCGTGGATGGGCACGCCGCACATCGGGATATCGAGGCCCTGGTGCTTGCCGCGCTTGGTGAGGACGATGCCGAGCGCCTGCGACGCGATCTCGGCGTCCTCGAAGAACATCTCGTAGAAATCGCCCATCCGGTAGAACAGCAGATAGCCCGGATTGACCGCCTTGATCTCCAGGAACTGCGCCATCATCGGGGTGATGGGCGAGGCATCGGTGGCGCTCGGGGCGCTATAGGGCGCTTGGTCCATGGTCTCGCGGGAATGGCGGAAGGCCGCGAGGTTATGGGGTTTGGGGGTGGGGGGCAACAGGGGTGCGGCGGGTTTCCCCGGCGGCGGTGCCTTACACCCCTCACCCGTCTCGGCCTCCGGCCGATCCACCCTCTCCCCGACGGGGAGAGGAATAGTGGTGGCCACCGGGCTATCCGAATTCTTCTCCCCGTCGGGGAGAAGGTGGCGCGTAGCGCCGGATGAGGGGTGGCTAGTACCGGTCGCTCACATCCTTCACCGGGCGGTACACGAAGTCCGAAAACACCGCTTCCTTCGCCGTCCCGTTCAGATCGCTCGCCGCGACGCCGACGAAGGCGCCGGTAAAGCTGCCGTGCTCGGCGTGGCCGCCGCATTCGTCCGACAGCAGCGAGGCGTCGAGCACCGGGCCCGCCGGTTGCCAGTTGCCACCTGCCGCGGCGGTTCCGGCGGCATAGAAGAACTGCAGCCTGGGCCCGCGGATCTCGATCTTGAGCCGCACCGGGCCATCCTGCGGTAGCGGGATGGGGGCGGCGGGGAAGGTGAGGTTGCCGTCGGGGTGGCTCGCCATCGAGCTCATGATGAGCAGTTCGCGCTTGCCGTCAGAGTGGGCGGTGACGGTGATGTAGTGGAAGTTGTAGCGGCTGTAATAACCGGTGAGGCCGGCGAACTGGCGCTCGTCGACGGGATCGAAATCAACCGTCACTTCCGCATCGTAGGAGAAGTGCGTCTGCCGGCGCGCCACCAGCGCCTGCTCGAACCAGCTGCCGATCGATTCACGCCCGATCAGCGTCAGCTTGTTGTCGCCGACCTTGAAGATGCGCTCGGTCTCGGGTGTGCGCAGCCACTGGAAGTCCTGGTGCAGCGTATCGAAGCGGTAGCGCTGCTCCGCCCAGTAGTCGGTGTCGTCGCGGGTGCCGGGGATCTCGACCTCGATCGAGGGCACGGGACCGTTCTTGACCCACAGCCAGTCGTCATCGCCCCAGTAGGCTTCCTGGATGCCGGTCTCGCGGCCGAGCACGCAGCGGCGCTTCTGGGTCGTCGGGCGGCCCATCAGGTGGACGAGATAGGTCTTGCCGTCCGGCGTCTCGACGATATCGCCATGGCCGGCGCGCTGCACCTCCGCGAGCGGCGCGTCCTTGGCGGTGAGGATGTGCTTGATCGGATGGGTTTCGTACGGCCCGTCGATATTGCGCGAGCGCGCGAAGGTGACGGCGTGGTCGTAGCCCGTGCCGCCCTCGGCGGTCAGCAGGTAGTACCACGGCCGCCCGTCCTTGCCGACGCGCTTGTAGAGATGCGGGCCTTCGACCAGCTTCAGCTCGGTGCCCTGGTAGATATTCTTGATCGGGCCGACGAGCTTGCGCTGCGCATGGTCGTACTCCTGCAGCGCGATGCCGGCAAAGCGCAGCGGCCGCGCCCGGTGGTCCCACATCATGTTGACGAACCACTTCTTGCCGTCGTCGTCGTGGAACAGCGAGGGATCGAAGCCCGAGGAGTTCATATAGACCGGGTCTGACCACGGCCCTTCGATCGAGGGCGCGGTGACGAGGTAGTTGTGCGCGTCCTTGAACGAGCCGTCCTTGCGCTTCACGTCGGTGTAGATGAGGAAGAACTGCTCGCCGTCATGGCTGAGGCAGGGCGCCCACACGCCGCACGAATCCGGATCGCCGCGCATGTCGAGCTGGCTCGCGCGGGTCAGCGGCCGGGTCACGAGCTCCCAGTTGGCGAGATCCTTCGAATGATGGATCTGCACGCCCGGGTACCACTCGAAGGTCGAGGTGGCGATGTAATAGTCGTCGCCGACCCGCAGGATCGAGGGATCGGGATTGAAGCCGGGGAGGATGGGGTTGCGGATGGTGGGCATGGGGGTGCTCGGCGGTTGCGGTGATCCTCCCCTGCGTAGCGGGGGAAGGGGACCAGCGAAGCTGGTGGAGGGGGCGACGGGAAGTGCGGTGCGTGTGGCCGCCCCCTCCACCGCCTTTGGCGGTCCCCTCCCCCGTTTGCACGGGGGAGGATCACGGAGAGGCCGGTGAGCTCGCCTAGACGAACCGGTTGACCAGGTTCTCGAGATATTCCTGCTGGCCCGACTTGGGCTGCGGGTTGATGTTGTCCTTCTCGACGCGCGCGGCGATATCGGCCAGCGAGTCCGAGGTCAGCATCTTCTTGGCCGCGGCGCTGTCCCAGCCGGCATAGCGGGCGTCCTGCGCCTTGTCGAAAGTGCCGTCCTCGATCATGGCTGCGGCGCCCTTGAGGCCGCGGGCGAGGATGTCGAGGCCGCCGACATGGCCGTGCAGTAGGTCGGCCGGGTCGATCGACTGGCGGCGCACCTTGGCGTCGAAGTTGAAGCCGCCCTGGCCAAGGCCGCCGGCCTTGAGGATCTGGTAGAAGGCCAGCGCCATCTCGCCCGGGTTGTTGGGGAACTGGTCGGTGTCCCAGCCCGACTGCAGGTCGTTGCGGTTCGCGTCGACCGAGCCGAGGATGCCGAGCCCCCCGGCGACCGCCAGTTCGTGCTCGAAACTGTGGCCGGCGAGGAAGGCGTGGCCGACTTCGATGTTGACCTTCACGTCCTTTTCGAGCCCGTAGGTCTTGAGGAAGCCGTACACGGTCGCGACGTCATAGTCGTACTGGTGCTTGGTCGGCTCCTGGGGCTTCGGCTCGATCAGCAGCTGGCCCTTGAAGCCGATCTTCTTGGCATGCTCGATGACCAACGACAGGAAGCGCGCCGCGTGATCCTGCTCGGTCTTGATGCGGGTGTTGAGCAGCGTCTCGTAGCCCTCGCGGCCACCCCACAGCACATAGTTCGCCCCGCCCAGCTCATGGGTGATCTCGAGCATGGTCTTCACCTGCCCGGCGGCATAGGCGAACACGTCCGGATCGGGGTTGGTCGCGGCGCCGGCCATGTAGCGGCGGTTCGAGAACAGGTTCGCGGTGCCCCAGAGGAGCTTGGTGCGGGATGACTGCATCTTCTTGGCGAAGATGTCGGTGATGGTGCGCAGGTTCTTGTTGCTCTCAGCCAGCGTCGCGCCTTCCGGAGCGACGTCGGCGTCATGGAAGCAGAAGAACGGCGCATCGAGCAGGTCGAACAGCTCGAAGGCGACGTCGGCCTTGAGCTTGGCGCCCTCCATCGGCGTGCCGGCGTACCACGGCCGGTCGAAGGTGCGGCCGCCGAACGGGTCGCCGCCTTCCCAGGCGAAGGTATGCCAGTAGGCGATGGCGGGCCGGATATGGTCCTCCATGCGCTTGCCGAGGACGATCTCGTCCTTGTTGTAGTGCCGATAGGCGAGCGGGTTCTTGGAACCCGGGCCTTCGAACTTGACGGGGCTGATTCCCTTGAAGAAATCGGTCATTTGCGAGCCTCCTCGATGGCGGGATAGAGCGCCCGATAGCGCTCGTATTGACGCCCATAGGCGTCGGCCAGCGACGCCTCGGGTTTTATGACCCGCTGAATAGCGGGTGCGAGCATGATCTCGGCGGGATCGACGCCTTCGGCGGCACAGAGGCCAAGCCGGGCGACGCCGAGTGCGCCACCGAAATCGCCGTCAGCGGGGATGGCGATGTCGGTGTCGAGATTGGTGGCGATGAGCTTCAGCCACAGCTCGGACTTCGAGCCGCCGCCCACCGCGATGAGCTGGCCGAGCGTCGTGCCCGCGTCGTTCAGCACCCGCTTGCAGTCGCGGAAGGCAAAGGTCACGCCTTCCATCACCGCCTGCGCGAGTTTTGCGGGGTCGCTGGAGTGGCTGAGGCCGACGAAGCTGCCGCGTGCATTGGCATTGTTGTGCGGGGTGCGCTCGCCCGAGAGATAGGGGAGGAAGATTTCTTCGCCCGGGCCGGCAAACTGCGCTTCCGCCGCGCCGGCGAGTTTGGCGGGATCCTGGCCGGTGATCTTGCTCAGCCAGTTGAGGCTGTCGGTGGCGCTCAGGATCACGCCCATCTGGTGCCAGGTACTGGGCACCGCATGGCAGAAGGCGTGCACCGCGCCCTTGGTGTTGGGACGGAAACGGTCGTTGGAAACGAACAGCACGCCGGACGTGCCGAGCGACACGAAGCCCTCGCCCGGCTGGATCGCGCCGATGCCGCAGGCCGCCGCCGCATTGTCGCCGGCGCCGCCGGCGATGACGACATTGGCGCCCATGCCCCAGCGGGCGGCGAGCTCGCGTTTCAGCGTTCCGGACGGGGCCGAGCCTTCGACAAGCCGCGGCATGTGTGAGCGGTTGAGGCCGGTGACGGCGAGCAACTCGTCCGACCAGTCGCGCTTGCCGACATCGAGCCACAGCGTGCCGGCCGCGTCGGACATTTCTTCGACATGCTCGCCGGTCAGCAGCAGGCGGATATAGGCCTTGGGCAGCAGTACTTTGGCGATCCGCTCGTAGATCGCCGGCTCGTGCTTGCGCACCCAGGCGATCTTCGGCGCGGTGAAGCCGGGCATGGCGATGTTGCCGGCAATGTCGCGGAGGCTGGGGAGAGCCGCTTCCATCTCGGCGCACTCGGCGGCCGAGCGGCCGTCGTTCCACAGGATGCACGGGCGGAGGACCGCGTCGTCCTTCCCGAGCAGCACGGCGCCATGCATGTGGCCGGCGAGCCCGATGCCGCGTACCGCCGCCATCTCACCCGGATGCGCCTTGGCCAGCTGGTCGAGCGCTTCCTGCGTGGCGCCCCACCAGTCGGACGGATTCTGCTCCGACCAGCCCGGATGCGGGCGCACCGGCTCGACCGACTTGGCGGTCGCCTCGCCGATGGCGTTGCCGCTGCGGTCGATGAGCAGCGCCTTGACCCCGGACGTGCCGATATCAATGCCGAGATAGGTCATGAGGCACGTACCTCAAGACGCGTCACACTACACATCGGAACGTCCTCCCGGGCGGGTATTATTGGTCTAGTCAGGTGGTTCTTTCGGCCCTGGGGAGATTGTCGCGCAGATAGAGCCCGATTTCAATGGGGGGCAGTTCGCGATCCGACTGCCGGCCGAGCGCCACCGACTGCGCCACGCTGAGCGCGGTGGCGATTTCGCCGTCCGGGTTCTGGTCGATCACCACGTCGATGGCGCCGCCGAGGAGCCCCTCGCGCGTCGCCGGAGTCAGCTCGTGCGCCACCACGCGCAGCTTGCCGGCCCGCTTGGACTGGGCAAGTGCGCGGATCAGGCCGGCATTGCCGGCGCCCAGGTTGTAGATGCCGCTGAGCGGCTGCTCCAGCATGTGCAGCACCGCCGCTTCGGTGCGCGCGTCGTCGTCATAACCCTCGAGAGGTCCGACGATATGATGATGCGGAAACTCCGCCTTGAGCACCGCTTCAAACCCCTCGCGGCGCTGGTGGTGGTCGGCGAGGTTGAGCGAGCCGGCGATCAGCCCGATCGGGCCGGGCTTGGCGAATCGCCCCATCAGCGAGGCGGCGGTGCGGCCGGCGGCGAAATTGTCGATGCCGACGAAATGACGACGGGCCGAACCGGGCAGGTCCGACACCAGCGTCACCACCGCGATACCGCGGCGGGCGGCATGGTCGATGGCGCGGCGTACCTTGTCGTCCTCGGTGGCGACGACCACGGCGCAGTCGCAGGTCTTGGGGTCGAGTTCGCCCAGTGCTGACGCGAGTGCGGCAGGGTCGAAGGCGTGGACGAGCCGCGTTGTGATCGACACGCGTTCGCCCTTGCCGGCACTGGCGCGGCGCTGGATGGCGGCGCCGAGCGCGAACATGAACTCGTTGCGGCCATCGGGGATCAGGAAGGTGACGCCGAGGTCGCGAGCCCGCGCCAGCAGCGAAGCGGAGAGATCGCGGTGGAAATCGAGCAGCCGGATCGCCTCGGCGACCTTCTCGGCTGTCTCGCTGCGCACGCCGGGCCGGCCATTGAGCACGCGGTCGACCGTCGCCAGCGACACGCCGGCCTGTCGCGCCACATCATGCACCGTCGCTCGCCGCTTGATCTCGTCCATTCGTTCTCCCGCCCTTCCGCTCTCCCCCGAATGCGGCTATCCAACCCGTCGCACGAAAACGGAGGGATCGGCAATGAGTGTCACGGTGGATGGTTTCGGCAGCTTCGAGGGCAAGCGGGTCGACCAGTTCAAGCTGAAGAGCAACACCGGCGCCGAAGTCGATATCATTTCCTGGGGCGTGGTGGTGCGCGATTGGCGCGTGCCGATGGCGGGCGCGCTCCGCTCCGTCGTGCTCGGCTTCGAGCAGTTCGACTCCTACCCGGCCGCTTCCCCGTATTTCGGTTCGATCGCCGGCCGCGTCGCCAACCGCATCAAGGATGGGCGCTTCACCCTCGACGGCAAGACCTACGAGACGGCGAAGAATTTTGGCCCGCACACCCTGCATGGCGGGCCAGATGGGCTCGGCCGCCAGGTCTGGGCCGGCGAGATCGACAGTGCCAATAACGCGGTGCGCTTCACCCACCATTCGCCCGACGGCGCCATGGGCTTTCCGGGCAATGTCGATTTCACCGTGACCTATACGCTGACCGGCAACACGCTGCGCCTCGATATCGCCGCCAAGGCCGACCGGCGCACCCCGATCAACGTCGTGCAGCACCAGTATTTCAACCTCGGCACCGGCGCCGACGTGCTCGACCATCACTACAGGATCGCGACCGGCGCGCATACCGCGCTCGGCGAAATGCTGATCCCGACCGGCGCCATCCTGCCCTCGGCCGGCACCATCTGGGATTTCCGCGCCGGGCGGAACATGCGCGACGCCAACGGCGCGGCAATCGACTATGACGGCAACACCGTGCTCGACACCGATCGCCGGTTCGAGGATCCGGTGGCCGTGGTCACCGGCCCCGACAAGGCGCTGACCCTGAAGCTCCATACCGACCGGGCGGGCCTGCAGGTCTACAACTCGGTGTGGACCAATGCCTCGGCCGAAGGCAAGACCTTCGGCAAGCATTCGGGCTTCTGCCTCGAGGACCAGGAGTTCCCGGACTCGGTCAACAACCCGCATTTCCCGTCGGTCATCTACGGCCCCGACCGGGACTACAGCCACCGGGTCGATATCGAGATCGCCTGATGGCGGTCTATGTCGCCCTGATCCGCGCCATCGGCCCGGTGACGCACGCCAAGATGAAGATGGCGGCGTTGCGCGATGCCTGCGAGGACGCCGGGCTCGAGGATGTGACCACGGTCGGCAATACGGGCAATATCGTGTTCCGTTCGCGCAAGGGCAAAGCCGTCGCGCGCCAGATGGTGCAGGACGTGGTCGACGGCTTCGGGCTCGGGCCGGCCAACGAAGTGTTCGTATGCACGCCCGGGCAGATGGCCGAGGTCGTCGCGGCCAATCCGTTTCCCGACGTGGCGGCGGAACGGCCGGCCGAGATGGGCGTCTGCACCTTCCACACGGCGCCGGACTGGGCGCCTGTCATAACAGGCCATGTCGGGCCGGAGCAGATCGCCGTGGCGGGCGAGCACCTGGTCATCGCCTATCCCCGGGGCATCAGCACGTCGAAGCTGAACATCGAGAAAGTGCTGGGCGCGAAGATGACCATGCGCAACTGGCGCGTTTTCGCCAATCTCGCGGACAAGGCCGCGGCGCTCGCCAAAGGCTGAGTGCAGGTTGCTGACACGGGCTGGCAGCAGGGTCGGCCTAAGAACTTCGCATTCCGGCAGGGTGTTGTCCTGCTGGTCCCCGCGAAGGAGATGACCCATGCAGCCGTTCAAGATCGCCATTTCGGACAGCGCACTCGCCGACCTGCAAGCGCGGCTCGCCGCCACCCGCTTCCCCGATGAGCTCGAGGGCGTGGGCTGGGACTACGGCACCAGTATCGGCTGGCTGAGGGGCTTTGTCGATTACTGGGCCCGCGAGTATGACTGGCGCGCCGCAGAAGCCCGGCTCAACGGCTTTGCCCAGTTCACCACCGAGATCGACGGCGTGACCGTGCATTTCGTCCACGTGCGCGGCAAAGGCGCCAACCCCACGCCGGTGCTGCTCACCAATGGCTGGCCAAGCAATTTCGTCGAGTTGCTGCCGCTGGTCGATCGGCTGACGGCCGAGGCGGACGGCGTTTCCTATGACGTCATAATCCCCTCGCTGCCCGGCTACGGCTTTTCCAGCCGGCCCACTCAGCGGGGTATGAACCTGACGCAGATCGGCCATCTCTGGGCCAAGCTGATGGACGAGCTGGGCTATGAGCGCTTCCTAGCCTCGGGCTCCGACCTCGGCGGCGGCGCCATACTCGGGCTGGTGCGCCACCACCCGCAGCGGCTGATCGGCGCGCATTACTGCAACGTCTTTTCGGGCTATCCGCGGCCGCCGGAGCTGACCCCGGAGGAGGTCGAGTACTTCAAGAAGGTCGACTATTCGACCTTTGCCGAGGGCGCCTATGCGATGGTCCACGGCACCAAGCCGACGACACTGGCGGTGGGCCTCAACGATTCACCCGCCGGGCTGGCCTCGTGGATTCTCGAGAAGTTTCACCGCTGGGGCGATACCGGCGGCGACATCGACAGCGTGTTCTGGCGCGAGGACCTCGCGACCATCCTCGCGGTCTACTGGTTCACCGAAACCATCGGCTCCTCGGTTCGCCTCTACAAGGAGGCCTTCGCCGATCCCGAGCTCACCTCGCCCATGCCTGAGCACGATGTGCCGCAGGGCGTACTGGTGCCGGCCGAAAGCGACCTGCCGGCGCCGCGGGCCTGGGGCGAGCGGAACCTCCAGAACCTCATCCACTGGAACGATGCCGGCAAGGGCGGACACTTCCCGGCGCTCGAAGTGCCCGATGTGCTTGCCGGGGACATTCGCGCCTTTCATCGTGAGGCCGGGCGCTTTGCGCGCTAACCTCATCCCATGGACAAGACCGAACGCCTGTTTGCCGTCATGGACGCGCTCCGCCGTCACCGTCGCCCGGTGACGGCGGCGGCGCTCGCCGAGGAACAGGGCGTCTCCGTGCGGACCATGTACCGCGACGTGCAGACGCTCATCGGCCTGGGCGCGCCCATCGATGGCGAGGCCGGAGTGGGCTACATGCTGAGACCCGGTTTCTTCCTGCCGCCGCTGATGTTCTCGCCCGAGGAGCTCGAGGCGCTGGTGCTGGGTGCGCGCTGGGTGCAGGCCCAGCCCGACGCCGGGCTGGCTGGTGCCGCAAAGAACGCCTTGGGCAAGATCGCCACGGCCTCGCCCGACGACCTGCGCGACCGCATCAAGGACACCGGCCTGTGGCCGGTGCTGATGCGCGGGCCGCTCGAGCCGGCGCCGGTGCTTGGGCTGGTGCGCGCCGCCATGCGCAACGAGAAGGCGCTCCACATCAGCTATGCCGACGAGGGCGGCAAGACCTCGGAGCGCGACATCTGGCCGGTGCAGCTCGCCTATTATGAGGGCAAGCAAATCGTCGCCGCCTGGTGCTGCATGCGCGAGGCGTTCCGCAACTTCCGCACCGATCGCGTCGTCGCGGCCAGCGAGACCGAAAGCCGCTACGGCCGGCGTCGCCTGCAGCTCGCCAAGGAGTGGCGCGAGGAATGGGCCCGCCGCCATCCGGACTGGGCGCCGCAGCCCTGATCCATTGCTGCCAAACCCTGTCAGCAGGCCTCGGGCAAGGTGGTTTCAGCGGCGGGACTGGCCCGCCAACGGCTGAAAGGACACCTGGAAATGACCGCCATCGTCCCGTTCAAGATCAACGTTTCCGACGAAGCCATCACCGACCTTCGCGAGCGGCTCGCCATGACCCGCTGGCCCCAGCAGGTCGCCGCGGACTGGACCCACGGCCAGCCGGTGCCCTTCATCCGCGAACTGGCCGAGCAGTGGGCGCATTTCGACTGGCGCGCTGTCGAGACGAAGCTCAACGCCTACCCGCAGTTCACCACCGAGATCGACGGGCAGATCGTCCACTTCCTGCACGTCAGGAGCCGCGAACCCAACGCCTTCCCGCTGATCCTGACGCATGGCTGGCCCTCGACCGTGGCCGAGTTCCTCGATGTGATCGGGCCGCTCACCGATCCGCGCGCCCACGGGCTCGACCCCAGCCTTGCCTTCGATCTCGTGATCCCGTCGCTGCCCGGCTTCGGCTGGTCGGTGCCGTTGCAGCCGGGCTGGGACGCGGCCCGCACCGCCGCAGCCTGGGACACGCTGATGCACCGGCTCGGCTACACCCGCTATGGCGCGCAGGGCGGCGACGTCGGTGCGCTGGTCGGCCGCGAGCTCGGCATCCTCAAGCCGGATGGGCTGGTGGGCACGCATCTGCAGCAGATCTTCGCCTTCCCCAACGGCACGCCGGGCGAGATGGAGGGGCTCTCGCCGTTCGAGCTAGAGGGCTTTGCCAATCTCGACATGTTCCAGAAATACTCGGGCTACCAGGACATCCAGTCCAAGCGCCCCGGCACGCTCGGCTTTGGCCTCGTCGACTCGCCGTCGGCACTGCTGGCGTGGAACGCCGAGCTGTTCTTCGGCTTCGAGGGGCAGGGCGAAAAGTTCGTCGATCGCGAGCGCTACCTGCTGCACGTCTCGATCTACTGGTTCACGGCCACGGGCAGCACTGCGGCCGAGAACTATCTCGAGAACGCCCGCACCGGCGCTGGCTATCGCGAGATGCCCAACGAGACGCCGACCGCGGTCGCGTCCTTCCCCTACGATTTCCGTTCGGTGCAGAGCTTTGCCAGGCGCTCCAACAACATCGTGCGCTGGACCGAGATGCCGCGCGGTGGGCACTTCGCGGCGTCCGATGCGCCGGACCTGCTCGTCGAGGATGTTCGCGCCTTCTTCGGCGGCCTGATCGGCTGAGGCGAGGGCAGGCGGCGGACGTCCCCGTCGCCTGCTGAACCCGTCAGGCCGCCTCGGCGACGGCGGTCAGTTCCACGTCGTGGACATTCCGGATCAGGTGCGAATAGGGGCAGATGTCGTGCGCGAGCGCCATCACCTGCTCTATGGTCGCCTGGTCGAGCCCCGGTGCCTTCACTTCCAGAGCCGCCGCGATCGAGTAGCCGACCCCATCCTCGCGATCGAGGAAGCGTACGGTGGCGGTGACCGCAGTCGCCTCGGGCACGTTCACCTTCAGCTTGCGCGCTGCGCCGCGGAACGCGCCCATGAAGCATGCCGAATAGCCGGCGGCGAACAGCTGCTCCGGATTAGTGCCCGGCCCGCCATCGCCACCCATTTCCTTGGGGATGGAGAGCGCGACGGAGAGCCGCCCGTCTGCCGTGGCAGCGGCGCCGTTGCGGCCGCCGCCTGTGGAGGTGGCGCTGGTGGAGTAGATGGCCTTCATGATGGAAAATCCCTTGTCAGCTATGGGAGGACGCTTCAACGTCGCGTCAGATAGCCGACAATTAGATTGTGTACAATTGAATTGTGCACAACTGTTTGTTATGTGAGAGACGCCATGGCCAAGAACCTTTCGCTCGACCACCAGCTCTGCTTTGCAGTTTACGCGGCGGCGCATGCCTTCAACCGCTTCTACAAGCCCCTGCTCGGTCCGCTCGGCCTCACCTATCCGCAGTACCTGGTGCTGCTGGTGCTGTGGGAAAAGGACGCCCAGACCGTCTCCGGCATCGGCGAGCGCCTGATGCTCGATTCCGGCACGCTGACCCCGCTGCTGAAGCGGCTCGAGGCCGCCGGTTTCGTCACCCGCGCCCGCTCCGAGCGCGACGAGCGGCAGGTGCTGGTGCGCCTGACCGATGCCGGCAAGGCGTTGCAGGCCACGGCCGAAGGCTTCCCCGAAATGATCCTCGATGCCTCCGACTGCGCCGCGACCGATCTCGACAGCCTGCGGAGCCAGCTGGCCGCCTTGCGCGAAAATCTCGATAAGGCGGCCTGAGCTAACCAGTCGGCGACAATAGCCCTACCGGGCGGGGCGCTCCTATGCTGTAGTCGCTTGCACAAGTGGCGCAGGGCGACGCGTGATGACTGTGTTGAGCGAGACAAGACATGGCCTGCTGTCGCTGGCCGACCGGGTCTACGTGATAAATCTTGCGCACCGCGAGGATCGGCGGCGCGAGATCGCCCAGCAGCTCGAACGCGTCGGACTTCGTCTTGATCAGGAGCCTGTGCATCTGTTCGACGCCGTGCGGCCCACCGAGCCCGGTGGCTTTCCCTCGATCGGCGCGCGCGGTTGCTTCATGAGCCATCTCGGCGTGCTGCGCGACGCGCGCGAGCGCGGCCTCGACAGCATCCTCGTGCTCGAGGACGACGCCGATTTCACCAGTGCCCTTTTCTCCGCCGGCGACGGCGAGCTGCGCACGTTGGCGGCGGGCGACTGGGGCATGGCCTATCTGGGCTATCATCTGGACTCCGAGCTTGGCGCCGGCCCGTTCGAGCCCGTTCCGAGCGGCACGGGTGTGCGCACGACGCATGCCATGCTGCTGCGCCGGGCCGCGATCGTCCGGATCATCCCCTATCTCGAAGCTATCCTCCAGCGTTCGCCCGGCGATCCAGCCGGCGGGCCCATGCATGTCGATGGCGCCTATTCCTGGTTCCGCAAGGATAATCCGGACGTGAAGACGCTCGTGCCGGTCCGGCAATGGGCGGTGCAGCGCAGTTCGCCGACCGACATTGCCGAGCGCAGCTGGCGCGATCGCATACCGCTGATCGGCCTGCTGCGGCGCTGGAAGAACCGGCTGGTGCGGCGCTAGCGCTGCAGCTCCGCCTCGGACCAGCCGAGCGCCGCCATATCGGCGATCCGGTCGCGGAAATCGCTGGCGGTGAGGAATTCGTCGAGCTGTGGCGGCGCGACCGACGCGCCGGACAGCATGGCGTGCACCTGTCCGCGATGGTGCGTCTGGTGCATGAACAGATGCAGGAGAAGGTCGTCCGTGCGCTCGACCTGGATGCGGCCGGTGCGGTGCACCCGTGTCTCGGCCGCCAGCTTCTCGTCGGTCAGCGTCGCAATGAAGGCGAGCAGGCGCTCATCGACTGCGGCCTGTGCCTCGGCCAGCGGCGCCATCGCGTCGAACGGCTCCTCCGGATCCCAGGCCTTCGGGCCGAGCGTGCCGCCTTCGAGCGCATCGACATAGAACCAGTCGATGGTGAGGATGTGGCTGAGCGTCGCCTTGAGCGAGGGGAAAAAGCTCGTCCGCGTCGCCTCGAACTCACCGGGCCCGAGCGCGAGGCACGCGGCGTGCAGGCGGTGATTGGCGAGCCGGTTGTTCTGCGCCAGCTTGCGCATGATCCGGACGGCTATGCTCATTCCACGTCTCCCTCGGTGGCGGTCAGCTGCGTTTACATCGCGGCGCACCTCGGCAATGCTGCCGCCGAGGGAGAACGCTGATGAAACTGCTGCACACGACGCTCGGGCCCATGCGCGCCAACGAGCTCGGACCGATCCTGCCGCACGAACATGTTTTCGTCGATTTGCGCACGCCCGACCAGCCCGGCTATGCCGAGGCCGATGCGGCCGACGTGGTGCGCCTGATGGGGCCGGAGCTCGAGGCGCTGAAGGCGCGCGGCTTCACTGCCATCGTAGAGTGTTCCACCGGTGGCGTCGGGCTCAGGGTCGATATCGATCTGGCAGTCAGCAAGGCGACCGGCTTCCCCATCGTCGTGCCGACCGGTAACTATCGCGAGCCATGGATCCCGGATTGGGTGCGCAACGCCAGCGAGGCCGAGCTCGAGGAGCGCTTCCATCGCGATCTGACCGTGGGCGTCGGCGAGACCGGCGTGAAGGCGGCCTGGATCAAGATCTCGGCCGGCGACGACGGCATCACCCCGCTCGAGGAGACCATCCTGCGGGCGGCGGCGCGGGCGGGGAAGCGCACCGGCGCGGTGATCGGCAGCCACACCATCAAGGGCCGGGTGGTGATGGATCAGCTCGATATCATCGAGTCCGAGGGCTATCGCGCCGATCGCTTCATCTCGATCCACACCCAGCATGAGGAAGATTTCGGGCTCAACCTCGCGGTGGCCGAACGCGGCGCCTGGATCGAATACGATCATGTCGGCCGCGCGCCCGATGACGAGGTGGCGGCGCTGATCCTCAAGGCACTCGAAGCCGGCAAGGCGACGCAACTGCTGATCAGCCACGACCTCGGCTGGTACGATCCGGCGCAGCCCGGCGGCGGGACCCCGCGCGGCTACACCCACCTCGCCGACGTCATGCTGCCTCTGCTGCGCCAGCGCGGCGTCGACGACGCAACCATCGAGCAGCTGACGGTGAAGAACCCATTCGAGACCTTCGCCCGCTGAGCACGCGCAGCTAGACCCTACCCGAATGGCTGGTTTGACCGCTCGGCTGCTTGCAGCCCGGTGGCCATCGGCGTTAGAATTAGTTAGCAGCCTAATTAATTCGAGTTGCGAATGAGCTCCGGACCCAAGGGATATTTCACCCGTATCGTGAAGGAGGCCGGCATCGAGATTGGCGGTAGCCGGCCGTTTGACGTGCATGTTCATGACGACCGGCTATGGGGCCGCGTGGCGAGCCATGGCACCCTGGGCTTCGGCGAAGCCTATATGGATGGCTGGTTCGATGTCGAAGCGCTGGACGAGTTCATCTTCAAGCTGCTCGACTACGACATCTACGCCCATCTGAAGCCCGACCTGGGGCTCGCGCTCAGCGTCATCCGCGGCCGCCTGCTCAATCGGCAGCGCAGCCGCGTCACCGAAGTGGGCGAGAAGCACTACGACATCGGCAACGACCTCTACTCGCGCATGCTCGACAGGCGCATGGTCTATTCCTGCGGCTACTGGGCCGAGGCGGAAACGCTCGACGCCGCGCAGGAGGCCAAGCTCGATCTCATCTGCCGCAAGGTCGGGCTCGCTCCGGGCATGAAGGTACTCGATATCGGCTCGGGCTGGGGCGGCTTCCTGAAATTTGCCGCCGAGCGCTATGGCATCGAGGGCGTCGGCATCACCATCTCCAAGGAGCAGGCGGCCTATGCCGAGGCGACCAAGGGCGACCTGCCGATCGAGACGCGGCTGATGGACTACATGGCACTCGACGGCCAGTTCGACCGCATCATCTCGATCGGCATGTTCGAGCATGTCGGCTACAAGAACTACGCCGCGTATTTCGCCAAGGCGCGGCAGCTGCTGAAGCCCGACGGGCTGTTCCTGCTCCACACCATCGGCAATAATTTCTCGTCGACGCATGGCGATCCGTGGGTGGAAAAATACATCTTCCCCAATGGCATGCTGCCCTCGATCAAGCAGATCGCCAGCGCCACCGAGCATAAGTTCACGGTCGAGGACTGGCACAATTTCGGCGCTGACTACGATCGCACGCTGATGGCCTGGTGGACCAATTTCAATGCCGCCTGGCCTCAGTTGCGCGACAAATACGGCGAGCGCTTCTATCGCATGTGGCGCTTCTACCTGTGCGTGATGGCCGCCATGTTCCGGGCCCGCAACATCCAGCTCTGGCAGGTGGTGCTGAGCCCCAAGGGTGTGCACGGTGGCTATCGCCGGGTGAGCTGACGACGCTGGCGGGGCTAGGCTACCGCGAAGTTGATGCGATAGCTCAGCGCCTCGGCGACATGCGGGCGCGCCACCTTGTCGACCCCGGCAAGGTCGGCGAGCGTTCGCGCGACTTTCAGCACGCGGTGATAGGCCCGGGCCGACAGGTTGAAGCGCTCGGCCGCCTGCAGCAGCAGCGCCTGGCTCTCCTTGTCCGGATCGACCAGTTTCTCGATCAGCGTCGGTCCGGCAGCGGCATTGGTGAAGATATCGGGCTGGCCGGCCTCGGCATAACGCTCGCGCTGCCGCTCGCGTGCCGCTACGACGCGCGCCGCAACCTTGGCCGAGGGCTCGGCGGTGGATGGCCCGATCATGTCTGCAGCGGAGACGGCGGGCACGTCGATCCTGAGGTCGATGCGGTCGAGGAAGGGCCCGGAAACTCGCGCCTGGTAGTCCGACGCGCAGCGGTCACCGCGCTTGCAGGTATGGCCCGGCGTGCCGGCCATGCCGCACTTGCACGGGTTCATCGCCGCCACCAGCTGGAAGCGGGCCGGAAAGCTGACATGGGCGTTGGCGCGCGCGATCATCGTCTCGCCGCTCTCGAGCGGCTGGCGCAGGCTATCGAGCACCGACGGCGAGAATTCTGGCAGCTCGTCGAGGAACAGTACGCCGTTATGCGCAAGGCTGGCCTCGCCCGGCCGCACGCGCAGCCCGCCGCCAACCAGGGCTGCCATCGACGCCGAGTGGTGCGGCGAGCGGAACGGCCGCCGGTCGCTGAGCGCCCCGCCCGAGAGTTCTCCGGCGATGGACTGGATCATCGACACATCGAGCAGTTCGCGCGGGTTGAGCGGCGGCAGGATCGAGGGCAGCCGCGCCGCCAGCATGGATTTGCCGGCCCCGGGCGGGCCGACCATCAGCAGGTTGTGGCCGCCGGCCGCCGCGACTTCGAGCGCGCGGCGCGCGACCTCCTGTCCGCGCACATCGGCGAGGTCGGGCAACGCTGCCGGGTCGGGCTGGCGCCGCGTCGTCGGCCGCGAGCAGAGCTGGTAGCCGCCCAGGTGATTGACCAGCGCCAGCAGCGTATCTGGCGCAATGATCTCGAGATCGTCGCCGGCCCACGCCGCTTCCGGGCCCGAGGGTTCGGCGCAGATGATGCCCAGGTCGCGCCCCAGCGCCGCGATCGCCGCGGGCAGCACGCCGGCGGTCGGCGCCAGCCGCCCGTCGAGCCCGAGTTCACCCAACGCCACATAGCCTTCGAGCGCATCGGAGGGGATGGCGCCGATGGCCGCCATCAGGCCGAGCGCGATCGGCAGGTCGTAGTGGCTGCCTTCCTTGGGCAGGTCGGCCGGTGCGAGGTTCACGGTGATGCGCTTGGGCGGCAGGCTGAGGCCCGAGGCGTAGAGCGCGGCGTGCACCCGCTCGCTCGATTCCTTCACCGCCTTGTCGGGCAGCCCGACGAGCAGGAATTTCGGCATGCCAGGCGCAATCTGCACCTGCACGTCCACCGGCACCGCCTCGATACCCTGAAACGCCACGGTCGCGACCCGCGTGACCATCCCGTAAGCCCCCAACAGCCCGAGCGGACGCTATCAGGAGAATTACGGACGGCGCAAGAACGTTTAGGGAACGACGCGCAACACAACAACAGATCGACCGGCATCTGCTGCATGCTAACATGTTAGCGCTTGCGCCGATTGGGGGAGTTTCATAGCTTGGCCCCATGCTTGACGGTGAATGCACCGCCTGCATTTGAGGAGGACAACATCGTGAACAGACGCAGTTTCCTGCTGTCGTCGGTGGCGCTTGGTGCGCTTGCCGCGGCGGCACCAGCAGCATTTGCCCAGGAACTGACAATTCTCGGCTCGGTGCCGAGCCTGGGCTTCCCGTTCTTCGTCCACATGCTCAACCAGATCAAGGCTGAGGCGGGCACGCAGGGCGTCAACATCATCGAGTCCGACGGCCAGAACTCGGCGCCCAAGCAGACTGCCGACATCGAGGCGGCGATCGTGCAGAAGGTCAACGCCATCGTCATCTCGCCGCTCGACGTGAACGCGCTCGCGCCCGCCATCGAGCAGGCCGTGCAGGCCGGCGTGCCGGTCGTCACCATCGACCGGCGCGTCGATGGCGTGGAAGGCATTCTCGCCCATGTCGGCGCCGACAACGTCAAGGGCGGCGAGGCCGAGGCCCAGGCGCTGGTCGATGCCTTCCCCGATGGCGCCAAGATCTTCCACCTGCAGGGCCAGCCCGGCGCTGGCCCGGCGATCGACCGCAACAAGGGCGTCCACAACGTCCTCGACCCGGTCAAGGACAAGTACCAGATCATCTTCGAGCAGACCGCCAACTTCGCCCGCGACCAGGGCCTGTCGGTCACCGAGGCGGGCCTTGCCGCCAATGGCAAGCCCGATGCGATCATCTGTGCCAACGACGACATGGCGCTCGGCGCGGCCGAGGCGTGCGCGGCCCGCGGCTTCACCGACGTGAAGATCTACGGCTTCGACGCCCTGCCCGAAGCGCTGGCCGCCGTGCGTGACGGCAAGCTTGCCGGCACCGTCGAGCAGTTCCCGGGCGAGCAGTCGCGTACCGCCGTTCGCATCGCCGTGGCCTTCGCCAAGGACAAGACCGAGCCGGCCGAGAAGCTGGTGCTGCTCACCCCGGTGGTGATCGGGCCGGACAATCTCGACAAGGCCGAGCGCCTCGGCGAAGTCCAGTAAGCAGCGAGGGCGCCGCCGGTGGAACGATCCGCCGGCGGCGCTGCCGTTTTCCGACAAGGGGGTAGGCGGTGGCTGAACCGGCTGTTGCGCAAAGCTCGGCGCCGCTGCTCGTGGTCGACGGCGTCTCCAAGCATTTTTCCGGCGTCGTCGCGCTCGATGGCGTGTCGCTCGATGTGCGCAGCGGCGAAATCCTCGGCCTCATGGGCGAGAATGGCGCCGGCAAGTCGACGCTGCTCAAGATCCTGTCCGGCGCCCAGCCGCCAACCTCGGGCCGCATCAGCTTCGACGGGGCCGACTACCGGCCGGCCAACCCGAACGAGGCCAAGCGCGCCGGTATCGTCACCATCTACCAGGAGCTGAGCCTCATACCGACGCTCACCGTGGCCGAAAACATCTTCATCGGCCGCGCTCCGACCGGGCCGATGGGTCTCGTCGACTGGAAGAAGATGAACGAGGCGACGCGCGGCATCATCGGGCGCGTCGGGCTCGACATCGACCCGCGTACCCCGGTCTCCGCGCTGTCGGTGGCCGAGCAGCAGATGGTCGAGATCGCCCGGGCGCTGTCGCTCGAAAGCCGTCTCATCATCATGGACGAGCCGACCTCCGCGCTCACCGAGACCGAGGTGACGCGCCTGCTCGGCATCATGGACCGTCTTCGCGGCGAAGGCGTCGCCATCATGTTCGTGACCCACCGCCTCGAGGAGGCGAGCACCATCTGCGACCGCATGACCGTGCTGCGCGACGGCCGCCTTGCCGGCCACCTGGTGCGCGAGTCCGGCCGGCCCGTGCCCATTCCGGCGATCATCGAGAAGATGGTCGGCCGCGCCGCCTCCGATCTCTATGCCCGTCCGACCCAGCGCCACGAGGCCGGCGAAACCCGGCTCAGGGTTCGCGGCCTGCGTACGGTGCGCAATCCCGAAGCGCCGCACGCCATCGTGCTCAATGGCGTCGACCTCGACCTGCGCGCCGGCGAAATCCTCGGCATTGCCGGGCTGGTCGGGTCCGGCCGCACCGAACTCGCCCGCGCCATCTTCGGCGCCGACCGCATCGCCGCCGGCTCGCTCGAGCTCGACGGCGCGCCGATCGCGCCGAAATCGCCGGCAGACGCCATGCTGCTCGGCATCGGGCTGGTGCCGGAGGATCGCAAGCACCAGGCGATCTTTTCCATGCTCGGCATCCAGCAGAATTTCGCCGTGGCGACGCTCGACACCTGGTCCAACCGGCTCGGCTTTCTCACCGAAGGCAAGGAGCGGGCAGCGCTGCTCGACTACAAGAAGATGCTCTCCATCCGCATGGCCTCGCCCGAGCAGACCATTGACGGCCTGTCGGGCGGCAACCAGCAGAAGGTGATCCTCGCCCGCTGGCTGGCGCGCAATCCGAAAGTGCTGATCGTCGACGAGCCGACCCGCGGCGTCGATGTCGGCGCCAAGGCCGAGGTGCACCAAATCCTCGTCCAGCTCGCCACGCAGGGCATCGCCGTGATGGTGATCTCGTCCGAGCTGCCCGAAATCCTCGCGGTGTCGGACCGTATCGTCACCATGCGGCAGGGTCGCATCACCGGCGAAATGCGGGCCGAGGACGCGACCGAAGAGAAACTCATGGCGCTGATGGCGCTCGATCAGCGGCAGGGAGAGGCCCGATGACCACGACCGAAAGCCCGGCAAAGACCGAGGCCAAATCCGGCCCCAACTTGTTCCGCATCCTGAAGCAGTTCGGCCCGCTGCTCTTCCTCATCGTGCTGATGGCGGTGTTCACGGCGCTGAAGCCGAGCTTCATCGATCCCATCAACGTGTTCAACATCCTCCGTCAGATCTCGATCACCGGGCTGATCGCGCTGGGCATGACCTTCGTCATCCTCACCGCCGGCATCGACCTTAGCGTCGGCTCGCTGCTGGCGCTCTGCGGCATGAGCGCGGCCATCGTCGCCAAGGGCGGCACGGCCAATACCATGTCGCTTTCGGCCGGGCCGGAAGCGGGGTTCGGCTGGTTCGCGGCCCTGCTCGCGGCGCTGGCCGTCGGCTCGCTGGCGGGTGGTGTGCAGGGCGTCGCCATCACCCGGCTCAAGGTGCCGCCCTTCGTCGTGACGCTCGGTGGCCTCACCATCTTCCGCGGCCTGACGCTGACGCTTTCCAATGGCGGCCCGATCTCGGGCTTCTCGCCCGATTTCCGCTGGTTCGGCACCGGGCTCATCGGCCCCGTGCCGGTGCCGGTGATCATCTTCGCCATTGCGGCGATCATCTGCCATATCGTGCTGCGCTATACCCGCTATGGTCGCGCCGTCTACGCGGTGGGCGGCAATGCCGAGGCGGCTCGCCTTTCCGGCCTGCGCGTCGATCGCATCCTGATCTCGGTCTATGTGATCGTCGGCTTCTTCGCTGGGCTCGCCGCCTTCGTGCTCTCGGCCCGCCTCAACTCGGCCGAAGCCGTGGCTGGCATCGGCTACGAGCTGACGGTGATCTCGGCCGTGGTGATCGGCGGCACCTCGCTGTTCGGTGGCATCGGCAGTGTCGGGGGCACGGTGGTGGGCGCTGCTTTGATCGGCGTGCTGCAGAACGGCCTGCAGTTCAACAATGTCTCGAGCTACACCCAGTCCATCGTCATCGGCCTGATCCTCATCGTCGCCGTCGCCTTCGATCGCTGGCTCAAGTCGCGTGCGGCGCGAGGGTAGCTGAAGCGCGCCCACCCACCGGCTGTCATCCCTGCGAAAGCAGGGATCCAACTCTCAACCAGTGCGGGCTGCAGCATGGATCCCTGCTTTTCGCAGGGATGACAATCGAGGGTAGCCTCTGTCGGCCCTGCCGGCAGATCGCCATGGCATCCGGCCCATCCCGCGCTATGGTGTCGCTACAGCCCACCAACGAGGATTTGACCGATGCGCATCCTGCTCGCCGCTGCCCTGCTTTTCGCCACTCCCGTCGTCGCCGAGGAAATGACGCCCGGCGCGCTGATCGACTGGACCGGCGAGCCCAAGGCCTACACGCTGGGCGACTGGACCGTGACCGCCGGCGCCACCGGACCGGAGGATGCACGGGTCGCAACGCTCAAGGTCGAGCGGCCCGGCTTCACTACGCTCGAGCGCAGCTTCGAGAGTTTTGGCGAGGGCTATGGCGTGGTCGGCGCGGCCCCGCTGGGCGCGGATGGTGAGCCGAGCATCCTGTTCGGCGCCTATTCCGGCGGTGCGCATTGCTGCATGCAGTCGATCGCGGTGACCGCGGTGGGCAGCGAGCTGGTGGTCGGCGATATCGGAACCTATGACGGCGGTTCCATCCCGCTGCAGGATATCGACGGCGATGGCGCCTTCGAGGTGCCGCTCGGCGATGGCCGCTTCTACTACACCTTCGATGCCTACGCCTTCTCGCCCGCCCCGATGGTGATCTGGCGGTTCAAGGACGGCGTGCCCTACGACGCGTCGCTCGAGCCGCAGTTCAAGAGCTACATCGAAGCCGAGCTTGCCGACAACGCCAGGAGCTGTCCGGCCGAAGACGGTTTCTATCTCGGCGCCTGCGCCGCCACGCTCGCCGATGCGGCGCGGCTCGGCCGCTATGACGAGGTCTTCGCCCCCATCGTCGCGGCCTTCGCCAGCGGCACCAAGCCGGCGTCCGGCTGGGACGAGTTCCAGGTCTGCGAGACCGAGGACTGCAAGTTTACCGACTTCACCCTGGCGCTGCCCCATGCACTGAAGCTCTGGGGCTACCTGAAGGACTAATCGGCGTTAACCATGCTGCAATAACAAAGGGTTAGCGCAAGGTTTTATTAAGCGGCCCATGTTGATTCAAAGGCTCTCGTGCAACCGCGAAAGCCCTTGTCCAGCATGCCGCTCGCCGCCAGTTTCCGCCCCCGTTTCAAGACCGCTCTGGCCGTGGGGCTGATGCTGCTGCTCGCGGCCTGCGGACGTTCGCCCACCAACTATATCGGTATTCCCGGCGACAACGACCCGCATGACGGGGTGCGCCGCGCCTGGGCCCTGCCGATCCAGGGGCTGGATGTGGCGCGTTACCAGGGCAAGATCGACTGGGCCGCCGCGCGGGCCGGCGGCACGCACTTCGTGTTCATCAAGTCGACCGAGGGCAAGGACTACATCGACCCCAATTTCTACGACAACTGGCGCGGCGCTGCCGCGGCTGGCGTGGCTCGCGGCGCCTATCACTTCATGACCTGGTGCTCGCTGGCTTCCGAGCAGGCCGCCTGGTTCGTGCGCAACGTGCCCAACGACCAGAACGCGCTGCCCCCGGTGCTCGATCTCGAATGGAACAACCACTCGAGCTGCAAGAACAGGCACGATCGCGCCGATATCCTCGAGAAGGTGCGCGTCATGCTGGCCGCCATGGAGCAGCACACCGGCAAGGTGCCGATCATCTACACCGACATGACCTTCTACCGCGACATCCTCGAGGGGGAGCAGTTCGACTCGTCCTTCTGGTTGCGCTCCACCGCCGCCGAGCCGCACCTCAAGTATAACGACCGGCCGTGGCTATTCTGGCAGTGGACGCAGACCGGCACGATGTCGGGCGTGCGCACCGAGGTCGACCGCAACGCCTTCTACGGCAGCGAAACCGAGTGGGTGAGCTTCCTGCTGAGCGGCTGCGATCCGCGCACCGTACGCTGGCTCGGTCCGCAGGGGCGCTGCCAGAGCCAGAAGTAATGCCGGTGCAAGCGGCTTGCCGCCAACTTGTCACAAACCGCCGCCAGAGCTAGCGTTACTGCAACGCGCCGGTGCGTTCCGCCGGACATTGGCGAGGAGGTAACCCATGGCCAAGGGTCAACTGCGCAAGAACAAGGAAGCCAAAAAGCCCAAGAAGGACAAGCTTGCGGCCGCCGCGGCCAAGCCGGCCGTCGGGGCGACCATGACTTCGACCGCCAAGAAGTAAGCCTGGGCGGAACATGTTATCCGGCAAGGCCGTGGCACCAGCCGCGGCCTTTGCTTTTTTCAGCCGGCGAGACCGGGGATGAGCCCGCTGGTCCGGATGCCGTCGATGAGGAACTGCACCGCCAGCGCGGCGAGCAGGATGCCGACCATGCGCGAGACCACCGCCAGCCCGGTAATGCCGAGCAGCCGCTGGATCGGGATGGCGAGCAGCAGCGTGATCCAGGCGGCGAGCATGATCAACAGCAGCGCCAGGAACACGAGGCCATATTCGATGCCGTCGCGTGCCCCCGTGGTCAGCAGCACCATGGCGCTGATGGCGCCGGGGCCGGAGAGCAGCGGCATCGCCAGCGGGAACACCGCGATGTCGTCGCGCTGGCGTGCCTCCACTTCTTCCTCGGTGGTGGTGGAGTTGGCGCCCGAGTGGCGCGCGAACACCATGTCGATGGCAATGAGGAGCAGCAGGATGCCGCCTGCCGTGCGCAGCGCCGGAATGGTGATGCCGAACACATCGAGCACGGCGTTGCCGATGAGCCCGAAGACCAGCAGGATGCCGGTTGCGATGAGGACGCCGCGGGTCGCGATGGCGAAGCGTTCGGCCGGGGTGTTCTGGCGCGTCAGCGCGGCGAACAGGAACGCGATATCGGCGACGCCGACGGTCGCGAACAAGGTCGCCAATGCGACGAGAAAGCTGTTCTGCATATAGGTCCCCCGCGACGGACCTTAGCCGCGGCGGGGCGGACCCGCCACCCCCCGTCGGCACTTGTCCCACCGCCGCCGCAATTGCGGCCGACTGGATCGACATCGTGACCTTCATCCCCGCTGTCGCCGTCACCGCAGCTACGTGGCAGCGCCCTCTATCCTGGGGCGTCGCGGCATCGCTGCTGCTGCACGGCCTTCTGCTGGTTTTGCTGGTGGTGGGCCAGTCCGTGCCGGTGGCGCCACCGGTGCTGCACAGCGTCGATGTCGACCTGCTGTCGATGGCACAGTTCACCGCCCTGTTCGCCCCATCGGCGCCGGCACCGCAACTGGCCGTGCCGGCCCCGGCAGAGACCGCCGCGCCCCCATCGCCATCGGCCGAGCCGGCCACCCAGTCTGCACCGCCGGCGGCTCCGAACGGCCCGTTCCGCGCCACCGACTTCTACGCCGGCGGCCTGCTGGCCGAACCCGAAAGCGCCCGCCTGCGCCAGGCCATGCGGACACTGGCCGACCCCGAACGGGTGGTGCAGCTCTGCGATATCGAAGCCATGGAGCAGGCCCGCCGCGCCCGGCCCGACTATGACCCCGACATGGTCGTGCCCTACGCCATGGCCGAGACCGGCATGCGCGACGGCGCGCTGGTCGCCCCCGGCGGCGCCTTCCGCAGCCGGCGCGAATGGTACGAACTGAGCTTCCGCTGCACTCCCGCTGCCGACTTCTCCCATGTCGAGGCGTTCGAGTTCACCCTCGGCGACGCCGTCCCGCACGAGCTGTGGGAAGAGCACTATCTCACCGCCGAGGAAGACGAGGAGTAGCGGCTCAGCTCTCGTTCAGCAGCGAAGCGACCAACCGGTCGATCGCCTCGAATGGCGCGCCGGCGGCGAGTGCCACGATGCCGGTGCCGTAGGCCGGGCAGCGCACCGCCTTGGCGACGGCGCCGGGCCATTCGCCCCCATGGATGTAGAGCGGGTATCCGCGATGCAGCCTGAGGCCGACGCCCCAGCCATAGTCGATGATCGTGCCGTCATGGAGCTCGCCCGGCGCCTCGATGATCGCGGCAAGGTGGAAGGCGTTGGCGTTCTGCAGCCCCAGCCAATGCGCGAAGGCCGGGGCCGTGGTCCACAGGCCGCCATCGCCTTGCGTCAGCGGCAATTGCGGGCCGAGCCCGGCCGTATACGCAAAGCCAGTGATCGCCGAGGCAAAACCGATGTCGGCGAGGCCGTGCGGCTCGAACAGCCGCGTGGAAACGAACTCCGCGAACGGCATTCCCGCCGCCGCGGCAACCACCTTTGCCAGCAGTACGTAGCCGATATTGGAGTAGCTGTAGCGCTCGCCGGGTGTGAACCGGGTCGTGGTCTCGTGCAGCGCCCCCATCGCCACGGCCTCGGTCCAGTGGCCGTTGATATGCGCCTCGAGCTCCCCCGCACCGGGCAAGCCTGCGATATGATGGGCGAGTTCGCTTGGCGTGACCGGCTGCACCCAGTCCGGCAGGTCGGCCAGCCAGTGTCCGATCGGCTGATCCGGATCGAGGATGCCATCGCGCACCAGCAGCGCCGCCGCCGCGGCGGTCACCTGCTTGGCAAGGCTTGCGCCATAGAAGCGGTCTTCGAGCGTCACGCGCCGACCATCCGGCCAGGTGCCGGCCGCCAGAGCGTCGATCCCGGTATCGGTGATCCGGGCCACGGCGACTGGTGTACCCGCATGAAACCCCGCCCGCGCAACGTGGTCGGCGAGCGGGAGCAACATCAGCGCCGCCGCTTCTCGATCGCGTCCCAGATCAGCACGGCGATGTCGGGGCCGCCGAAGCGCTTGATCTCGCGGATGCCGGTGGGCGAGGTGACGTTGATCTCGGTGAGATAGCCGCCGATCACGTCGATGCCGACAAAGATCATGTCGCGCGCCTTGAGCGCCGGCCCGATGGTGGCGCAGATCTCGCGCTCGCGCGGGGTGAGGTCACTCAGCTCCGGCCGCCCGCCGGCATGCATGTTGGAGCGTGCCTCGCCATCGGCAGGGATGCGGTTGAGGCCGGCCACCGGCTCGCCGTCGACGAGGATGATGCGCTTGTCGCCCTTGCGCACCTCGGGCAGGTAGCTCTGCACCATGAACGGCTCGCGGAAATTGGCCTCGAACAGCTCGATCAGCGAGTTGAGGTTCTGGTCGCCCTGCTGGATCAGGAACACGCCGGCGCCGCCATTGCCGTAGAGCGGCTTCAGGATGATGTTGCCGTGCTCGCGGCGGAACTCGTGGATCAGCGAGCGGTCGCGCGTCACCAGCGTCGGCGGCATCAGCTCGGGAAACTCGGTGACGAGGATCTTTTCGGGTGCATTGCGCACTGCCGCCGGCGGGTTGACCACGAAGGTGTGCGGATGGATGCGCTCGAGCATGTGCGTGAGCGTGATGTAGTTCATGTCGAAGGGCGGGTCCTGACGCATCAGCACGACGTCGTAGGTCGAAAGGTCCGCGCGCTCGAACGCACCGAGCGAAAAATGCTCGCCCTTGGGCTTGTCGAACACGGTGATCGGGGCGAGATCGGCCGACACCTTGTTGTCGCGCAGCGCCAGCGTCTGCGGCACGTAGTAGTGGACGACGTGCCGGCGCTCCTGCGCTTCCAGCATCAACGCGAAGGTCGAGTCCCCTCGCGGATTGATGCTCTCGATGGGGTCCATCTGCACGGCGATCTTCAACGTCACGTTTCGCTCCAACGCTTGTGACACCCGCGGTGTCATTCCCGCGAACGCGGGAACCTCTGTTTCCGATGGTTCGGCATCCGCCCCGAACGGAGATTCCCGCGTTCGCGGGAATGACCCGGTGGGAGTTGGCAGTACGTCGCCTCAACCAGCCCGAAAAGCGTCCTTCACATGGCGCGGCCACGTCATGGGCGCAAGGAAAATCACGTCGAAGCGGAGCGGTGTTGCGGCGAGCGCCGGGTGGCGCGCCACGTAGTGCTCGGCGGCCCGCGCAATGCGGCGGGTATTGACCGCTTCGAGCGCCATGCCGAGCTCGTTCCGGCTCATGCGTGCCTTCACCTCGACGAACACGGTGACCCCGAAACGGCGGGCCACGAGGTCGATCTCGCCGACCGGCGTCTTCACCCGCGTTTCGATGACGCGGTAGCCCTTGAGCCGCAGGTACCACGCCGCCATGGTCTCGCCGCGGCGGCCGAAAATCTCGGCGCCGAGCCGGGCGGCGCGGGTCTGGTTGTTGCGGCTATTCCTGGGCCTTGAGGGCGAGGGCCGCATCGTAGACCTCCTTGCGCTTGAGGCCGTAGCGGGCAGTGATCTCGTCCACTGCGGCGCGCAAGGGCTGGGCGACGAGCGCCTCATCGAGCGCCGCCTGCCAGTCTGCCGCTTCCACCACCACGCCTTCGGCCCCGCCGACGAGGATCACCGCCTCGCCCTTGGTCTCGCCCTCGGCAAAGTGTGCGGCAAGCTCGGTCAGCGTACCGCGGTCAACCCGCTCGAACCGCTTGGTCAGCTCAAGCGCTACCGCCGCCGGTCGGTCCGCGCCAAACGCTTCGGCCATGGCGGCGAGCGTATCGTCGAGCCGGCGCGGCGACTCGTAGAACACCAGCGTGTCCGCGCGCGCTTTCAGCGCCGTGAGCGCATTGGCACGGGCACCGGCCTTCGCTGGCAGAAAGCCGATGAAGCCGAAGGCATCCGTCGGCAGCCCGGCAATAGCCAGCGCCGCGAGCAGTGCCGACGGGCCGGGCAGTGCGAACACCTCGAGCCCGGCCTCGCGCACCCCACGCACGAGTGGGAAGCCGGGATCGGAGAGCAGCGGCGTGCCGGCATCCGAGATCTGCGCGATCGCCTGGCCGGCGCCGATCGCCGCCACCACTTCGCCGATGCGGGCACGCTCGTTGTGCTCGTGCAGCGAGCGTTTCGGCGTGCGGATGCCGTAATGGTCGAGCAGCGTCGCCGAGTGGCGCGTGTCCTCGCACAGGATCAGGTCCGCGGCGGCGAGTGTTTCGAGCGCGCGGAGGGTAATGTCCTTGAGGTTGCCGATCGGGGTGGCGACGACGTGCAGCCCTGCCTGCAGCGGCGGGGCGTCGAATTCGGTGCCGGCGATGAAGTAGCTGCGGCGCCTGTCGTCCACGCTTCCTCCGGATTGTTAAGCAGCGGTTAAGCCCGGCCTTTGAGACTAAGGCCCGATTGGGTATACGCGACATGGTAGCGCGCGGGTTCAGGACCACAGTGCGGGACGAGGCGAAGGCAAGGCAAGTGGGAAGTCGGCAGGGCGCCCCGGGTCTTTCGGGCATCAGGATGGTTGCACTTGCTGCGCTGACCAGCCTGCTGCTTGCCGCCTGCTCCACCGGCGGCTTCAATTTCGGCCCGGCCGGCGGCACCGGCGGGGGCAGCATGCCCACCGCGCAGGGCAGGAGTTTTGGAACGGGCCCGGTGCGGGTGGCACTGCTGCTGCCGCTCTCGGGCGATCCGGGCCTTGCCACCGTGGGCACCTCGCTCGCCAATGCCTCGGAACTGGCCATCGGCTTTGTCGAGACCAACCCGAACATCGCCGAGAACATCACCGTCACGCTGAAGGATACCGGCAGCTCTGCCGCCGGCGCGACGCAAGCCGCGCAGCAGGCGCTGTCCGAGGGTGCGAGCCTGATCCTGGGGCCGCTGCGCGCCGACCAGGTCACCGCCGTAGGCCGCGTGGCGCGCGGCGCCGGTGTGCCGGTGATCGGCTTTTCCAACAATTCCGGCGCCGCCGGGCAGGGCGTCTACCTGTTGAATGTCCTGCCCGAGAGCGAGGTGAAGCGCTCGATGGGCTATGTGCAGCGGCTGGGCAAGAAGGCCTATGCCGGCGTGTTCCCAACCACCGATTTCGGCCGCATCCAGGAAGGCGCCTTCCGCCAGGCCATGGCCGACCTGGGGCTCACCGCCCGCGCCACCTACAGCTTTTCGTCCGAGGCCGAAGCCCGCAACGTCGTCACCCAACTGGCGCCACTGCTCAAGCAGGGGCAGATCGACACGATCTTCCTGCCCGACCGCGCCACCGCGCCGAGCTTCGCCAACCTGCTCAACGAAGCCGGCATCGCGCCGGGCAGCGTGCAGCTGGTCGGCTCGGCCGACTGGGATGGCGACCCCTCCATCCTCAACACCACGACCCTCGCGGGCGCGATCTTCCCGGCTGTCGACGACGCCGGATATAACGCGTTATTGCCGGAGTATCAGGCCAAATACGGCTCGGCCCCGCACAAGCTGGCCACCATCGCCTATACAGCGACCATCCTCGCCAATGCCGGTTCGCTCGCCAACGCCACGCCGCGCTACAATCAGGCGCAGCTGACCCTGCCGGCCGGCTTCAACGGCCGCGACGGCGTATTCCGTTTCCTGCCCAACGGACGCAGCGAATATGCTCTGGTGATCAAGCAGGTGGCGATTGGCTCGGCCCATGTGGCCGAGGCCGCTAAGCTTTAGGTTAGCGCCGAAGTCGGAGCGTGTGGCTCCACCCCACCCTAGTTGCGCTAGGCAGCAAGCTGCCAAGCTCCACTAACCCTCCCCATCAAGGGGAGGGAGACCGTGCAAGAACCGAAACTTTCAGTCGGGTTTCCCTCCCCCTTGTGGGGAGGGGGGGCCGGCGTAGTCGGTGGGTGGGGGTGGCCCCACGCACCCAGCCTGACTAGCAGAACACGCTGCTGCCGATGATGGCGCAGTTGCCGCCCTCGGTGGTGATCAGTGCGCCGTCCTTGAAAGTCGTGACCGAGGCGAAGGAGTCCGCCGCCTCGCCCACCGCGACGACCCAGTGCCGGCCGTCCCAGTAGCGCAGTTCCGGAGCGGCGGCTTTGCGCTCCTTGATGATGCCCGGATATTCGATATGCGGGCTGGCCAGCGCATCGGTCGAATAGATGCCGCTCTCGGTTTCCATCACGCTGACCATCGTGGTCCTGCCATAGCCGATCTTGCGCACGCTCGATTCGCGGATCGGCTCCACCGACACGCCCGACTGCACGTAATAGTCCCACTTGACCAGCTCGTCGGGATCGAAGGCCGGTGGCCAGAGCTGGTTGGGCGTCTTGAGCAGGGTGCGCATCGGCTCTTCGCTGGCGATGGCCGCAGGCAGGTAGTTGGGCAGGGCCAGGAACAGCAGGCCGGCAAATACGCCTGCGCCGCCGAACATCACCAGCTTCGTCGCGTCCATGGTTAACCCTCCGTTAACACGCCGCGTTAACTTCGGATCAACCATACACCGCAAATGCGTGTCAAAACGGAACACGCGTTAAGGTTAAGTTAACTATGCTGGGGAGAAACGGCTCAGCCCGGCAGTGCGGCGGTCAGCGTCTCTACCGCCTCGACGAAGCGATCATGCGCCTCGCGCGTCGGCCACGGCCGGATCAGCTTTTCGAACGGCTCGAACTCGAATACCGGAAAGCTCGGCTCGCCGAAGAATTTTCGCGCTTCGGCATGATCGAACCCGGCGAGGTGCGTCGCTTCGAGATAAGCCGCTTCGCGATCGGCCCGCTTGATCAGCTTGCCCAGCGCCACCGGGGGCGCGGCCGGTAGCGCAAAGCGGAGATGGACCGCGCCGAGCAGCCGGTTCTCCACCTCCTTGTAGTTGCCGCCCATCGCCGCCTTGAACGGCGAGATGATGTCGCCCATCACATATTCGGGTGCATCGTGCAGCAGCGCATAGAGCAGCGCCCGGGCGTCCGCCTCGCGGTTGGCGGCGCGGAACAGTTCCAGCACCAGGATTGAGTGCTGCGCCACCGTGAACGGGTAGTCGCCCACTGTCTGGCCGTTCCAGCGGGCCACGCGAGCGAGGCCGTGCGCAATGTCGGAAAGCTCGACATCGAGCGGCGAGGGATCGAGCAGGTCGAGCCGCCTGCCCGACAGCATGCGCTGCCACGCCCGCTCCTTGCCTCGCGCCATCATTCACCCCCTACCGCCGAAGCGTCGGAAGGTATCGGGCGCGAGGCTGATTCGCCAATTTCGCTGGGCCGGTCAGGAGGTTTTGCGCGCCGCATCGATGCTCCACGGACCCGCTCCCGCGAGGAACAGGTAGAGGAAGATGAAGCAATAGAGGATCGCCCCGACGCCCAGATTGTTGTTCGGCCACGGGTTCATCGGGAAATGGAAGCCCCAGTAGGCGACGGCCATGAAGCCGCACAGCACGAAGGCTACCGGCCGCGTCAGCCAGCCGACGAGGATCAGCGCGCCGCCCACCAGTTCGAGCACGCCGGCCGTCGTCATCAGCGGCATCATCTCGGGTGGTGTCGGGCTCGGCCCGGCGGGTGGCGGCGGAAAGTTGAACAACAGGGCCAACCCGGCATGGACGAACAGCAGGCCGGTGACGATGCGCAAGACAGCGAGCCCATAGGGGGCGTAGGCGGAAAGTCGATCAAACATCGGGTTCTCCTCGCAATCGGGCGCGCAGGGATCCCATCGTGAAATCCGTCGGTCGGAACCGCTGGCCGCTAGTCGTCGGCCGAGGCTTCGCCGAACTGGTACGTCGCCCAGGGCGGCAGCGTAACCGTGACCGGCTTGCCGTCAACCGTTACGGCCGCCGGGTCCACGATCCGATCGAGGCGGAGGATCGCCACCGCACTGCCCTCGACCACCTGGCCGATCGTGCCGGCCTCGCGGCCACCGGCCACCACCGGCGTTCCCGTCGGCGCATCGATGCCCGAAACGATCACCGGCCGGCGCCGCGCCGTGCCGCGATGCTTCATGCGGCTCACGACCTCCTGGCCGATATAGCAGCCCTTCACGAAGTCGATGCCGTCGAGGATGTCGAGCCCGATATCGTGGGCGAAATTCTCGTCGATGCCGAAATCGCGCCCCTGCTCGGGAATGCCGGCAGTGATGCGGCGCCGGTCATATTCCTCGTCCTCGGGCAGCCAGTCGCCGGTCTGCTCGTTCGCCGCGATGACGCGCTCACCCAGCCCGCGCGGATCGGCATGGCCGATCCCGCTGGTCCAGCCGTCAAAGCTCCAGCCCACCGAATGGGTGGCACGGAGGTCGTCGATCTCCACCTTCGCCCGCAACCGATAGAGCTTCATCTTCCTGAAAAACGCGTCGGCGACCGACTGGTCGACATCGAGCCAGAAGGCGTCGCCGGCCCAGCCGCTCAGCCCTTCCGCCTGGACCTTGCCCTGCGGCGACAGCAGCGCCCACCACACTGCGGGACCGGGTTCCGGTTGCAGCCGGCCGGTCACCACATCGAACAGCAGCTTGTGCGCTTCGGGGCCCGAAAAGCGGAAGGCGGCACGGGACGGACGGAGGATTGTGGGCATGGAATGGTTCCGCTACACCCGGCCGAAACGGGCCGGGGAGCACCAGACATGGCGCAGTATCAGACGATCTTCAAGAACGGCACCGTGGTGAACCATGACGGCACCCACCGCACAGACATCGCGGCGAACGATGGTCGCATCGTCGCGCTGGGCGATCTGGGCACCGCCAATGCCGCCGAGATCGTCGATTGCACCGGTCTTCACATCCTCCCCGGCGTCATCGACACGCAGGTGCATTTCCGCGAGCCGGGGCTGACCCACAAGGAAGATCTCGAATCGGGCTCGCTGTCCGCCGTGATGGGCGGCGTCACCGGCGTGTTCGAAATGCCCAACACCAACCCGCTGACCACCACGCGCGAAACGTTCGAAGCCAAGATCGCCGCCGGCACCCGCCGTATGCACTGCGATTTCGCCTTCTATGTCGGCGGCACCCACGAGAACGTGGCCGATCTGCCGGCACTCGAGCGCCTGCCCGGCTGCGCCGGCGTAAAGGTGTTCATGGGCTCGTCCACCGGCTCGCTGCTTGTGCCTGACGATGACGGGGTCGAGGCGATCCTTGCCGCCATTTCCCGCCGCGCCGCCTTCCACTCCGAGGACGAGTATCGCCTCGAGGAGCGCAAGCACCTGCGCGTGCCGGGCGATCCGTCCTCGCACCCGGTCTGGCGCGATGTCGAAACCGCCATGCGCTCGACCCGGCGCCTCGTGAATCTCGCGCGCAAGACCGGCAAGCGCATCCACGTGCTGCACATCTCGACTGCCGAGGAGATGGTGTTCCTCGCCGCCCATAAGGACGTGGCGAGCGTCGAGGTCACGCCGCACCACCTGACGCTCGACGAAACCGCCTACACGCGCCTCGGCACCTACGCGCAGATGAACCCGCCGGTGCGCGACGCGGCGCATCGCGACGGCATCTGGGCCGGCGTCCACAACGGCGTCGCCGATATCCTCGGCTCCGACCACGCCCCGCACACGCGCGAGGAAAAGGATCACGCCTATCCGGGCAGCCATTCCGGCATGACCGGCGTCCAGACGCTGGTGCCGATCATGCTCGATCACGTCAACGCCGGCCGCATGAGCCTCGAGCGTTTCGTCGACATGACCAGCCATGGCCCCAACCGCCTGTTCGGCATCGCCAACAAGGGCCGCATCGCCGTGGGCTACGACGCCGACCTCACCGTGGTCGACCTGAAGCGCCGCGAAACCATCACCAATGACTGGGTCAAGAGCCGCGCCGGCTGGACGCCCTACGATGGTGTCACGGTCACCGGCTGGCCCGTGGGCACCATCGTGCGCGGCAACACCGTGATGTGGCAGGGCGAACTGGTGACGCCAAGCATCGGCCAGCCGATGCGCTTCCTCGAAGCGCTGTAGTTCAGCGCTCGAGGATCAGGCGCAGCAGCTCGGCCTGCCGGTTGACCCCGGTCTTGTCGAAGACGTGCCGCAACTGGTTGCGCACGGTGTGGGTGGAGGCCTGGCGCCGGTCCGCGATCTCGCCCACCGTCAACCCCTCGCCCAGCATCAGCGCTACGTCCGCCTCCGCCGGCGACAGGGCATAGCGGCGGCGCAGTCGCGTCGCGGCATCGTCCGGCACGGGATGCAGGATCAGGATCGCGACCGCACGGCGCGGTAGATATTCGAGCAGCAGCGAACCGGAAGCTGTGAGCGTTGGCGGGGCGGGGGTGACGAGGCCGCTCCATCGCTCCCCGGCCGGCGTCGTGATGCTGATATTGCCGGCAAGGCTGCTGCCCTGCGTGGCGATATCGCGCACGATCCGATCGAGCATGCGCTGGGCCTCGGCATCCTTCAGCAGCAGCTTTTGCCCGGCATAGCTGACGACGCCGGCGGCTTCCGGCGCGCGTCGGTTGGAGGCAAGCACGGCGCCGGTGCGGTCCAGCGCGAAAGCCGGACCGCCCAGCAGCTCGATCCATGACCTGACCTCGGTCTGCCCCTGCCGGGCAACTTCACCGGCAAGCCGGAACGCCCGCTGCACATGCGGCAGGACCGACTGGATCAACCCGCGCAGTTCGTCGTCGAGCCCGTCGGCATCGCGCTCGCGCAGTGTCGACGAGATGGCGAGGAAGCGGCGCCTGTCATTGTAGAGCACGCAGCCCCAGCCGGTGATCTGACCTCCCTGCGGTCGCAGCCAGTCGTTGTAATATTCGCTGCGCTTCACCTCATCCCGGCTGAGAAAGCTGTCGGACGTCACCAGCGCGCCCACCGGCGCCTCGCTGAAGCCCTGCGCCCAGACATTCACCTGCGAATAATAGCGCGCAAAATCCTGCATGGCTCGCGGATCGAAGCCCGAATAGATCTGCCCCGTATTGGCATTACTGCGGTAATCGTGGCCGTAGAGCGCAAAGGCGACCGACGGCATCGCCGTATTGAGCAGATCGATGGCCGCCTGCCACCCGCCGGGTCGTATTGCGGCGTCGTAAAACTGCTCGATGATGGCCGGTAATAATTGCGTAACCCGCGCATTTGTCGGCACGTGGTGATCCCCGCGCAATCAAACGATCGTTGCGGCAAGATTTACATGCCTAGACGGAGCAGACAACGCCATCCGTTACTGTCGCCTGCGCATAAATTCACGCCGGCATAGCGAAAACACGTCATGCCGTTCGCCCTCCGATATGCACCCTGACGGCGCAGCGAAGGGATGTCGGGTCTCCCGCCGCTGTAGCCGAGGTGGCGCACGCCAACAGGGAGTCATCGATGTCGAAGCTGTTTGCCGGACTGCTTGGGGTAGCCGCGCTTGCGGCGGGTCTCCAGATCCCGTCAGCCGCGCAGGCGGCAACGATCATTGGTGGCTCCTCGCTGTTGGCGCCGAGCCACCTGACCCTGCTGGAGGATTGGGTCATCAACGACCCGACGCTGGCTTATGACGGCTCGCTGGTGCTGACCAACATCTTCACCAAAGGCGTGACCGGAGTCACGGCTCAGCAGTTTCATGCGGCCGTAGACGGCAAGGGCCCGACGATTTTCATCGCCCGGGCGTTGCAGCTGAATTCCAATGGCCCTGGCGGCTTTGTCGCGGGCGCCACGATGCTCATAGGTGGCTACAATCCGCAAAGCTGGTCGACTAGCGGCGCGTACAACGTAACCAGTGGCGCCGCCGACCGGACGGCCTTCATCTTCAACCTGACCACTGGTGAACGACGGGACCAGACCGTTGCGGCGGCCGGCGAGTACCAGACGCTGAACAATGCGTCCTACGGACCGACGTTTGGCGCCGGCCATGACCTCTACATCGATGCGGCGCTGATGGAAGGATATGTCCACACCCAGTCCTACTGTCCGCCAGCGCTCTTGGCGACCGGCTGCGCCGGACTGCCCGACCTGATGGGAAAGACGCTCGTCGAAGGACTGGACCTGAGATACCTCGCATTTGAGGTGTTCACCGTCGCCTCAGTGCCGGTCCCCGCCGCCCTGCCGATGCTGGCTGCCGGTCTCGGCGCGCTCGGCCTGCTCGGCTGGCGCAAGCGTGGCCGAGCAAAGTTTGCCGCCTGAAACCATGCCCGCGACATCTAGCGCAAATGCGTCATGCGCGCCCCGGCGGAGCGTGCGCCTATCACACACAACCTTTTGGGGGACAAGCAACATGAAGACAATGATTCTGGCGCTGGCCATCGCCGCGACAAGCACGGCTGGCTACTCGGCGGACTTTCTCGATCCGCCTGCCGCCGAGCTTCCAGCCGGCGACGTGTTCGACTGGAGCGGCTTTTACCTTGGCGTATCCGCAGGCGGCGCCTGGGGCGCCCAGGACAGCGCCGTTACGCCCGATCTGACCTCGCTAGGCGACACGATCGACGGTCTGTCCGACGGTTTCGATGTCGATGGCTGGCTGGTCGGTATTTCCGCCGGCTACAACGCCGACATGGGAGCATTCATGCTCGGCCTCGAGGGCGATGTGGCATGGTCGAACATATCGGGCTCCGTCAGCAACGATTTCCTGGACGACATGGGAACGCCGGCGGACGATACCGATGACGTTGTCCATACCAACGAGCTGGCGACGTCATACAATTGGCTGTCGACACTTCGCGGGCGCCTTGGCACCGCCAACGGCCCTGCAATGGTGTTCGTCACTGGCGGCCTTGCGGTCGCTTCGACGACCGATGGCCTGACCTATTCCAATGACGTCGGCGACGGGCCGGAAACGCTTGAAGAGACGTCCGTCAGCTATGGCTGGACTGCTGGCGCGGGCATTGAATATGCCATAGCCGAAAGGGCGACCGTAAAGATCGAGTACCAGTATGTCGATCTGGGCGATGTGACCGCGGCCACCGGTGAATACTGGGGCAACGACGAGTCCGACTACACGGTCAGCCACAGCCTTCACATCGTGAAGGCCGGCGTGAACTGGCACTTCTAGGTCGAGCACTCGCGTGAGTCGGCTGTCTGCCGGGGCGGCCGGCAGCCTGCCGGCGCTCTACTGCAACTGCCGGTTCAGCGTGTATTCGCCGGCCTGGATGCGGTCGGGCAGGGCGCTGATCAGTTCGGCGACGGCGGTTTCGCCGTGATGATCGACCAGCGAGGTGATGGCGGCGAACAGCGAGGCATGCGCCAGCGCCAACGCGGCGACGCCGTCATCCTCGGCCGCATTCCACGCTTCGGCGACATATTCCAATGCCACCTGCCGCTCTTCGCGCTCGTCGTCGGCGACATGGTCGAGACCCGACGCGTCGATCATGCTTTTGTTCAGTTTCATGATGACGGCGTTAGCATGCCGACGTGACGGGCGCGCCCCAGACGTCGCCAAACGGTTAATTTGCACCGATTAATTATCGTTAACCGGCCGAACTTATTCGGCGTAGCGCGAGTGGATCTCTCGCGCCGTCTTCTCCGCCTCGACCAGCAGCCGGGTGAAGGCCTGTTCGGCCGAAATCGTGCACACGCGGTAGAAGCGCGAATAGGCCTCGTAGCCCGCATTGAACGCGCCGGCGAGCCGTTGCCGGCGGTCCTCGTCGGGCTCGTCCAGCCCGATCAGGTCGCTTGCCTGCACCCGCCAGTCGGTAGGGTTCTCCGGCCGGCACAGCGGGCCGAGGAAATAGAGGCTGCCGAGGATTTCGGAAAGCCGCTCCATCTCGCCCTGGTAGGGCGGGTCGACCGCGTGCGCCGGCCCGGCCGCCAGCAGCAGGGCAAACACGGCGGCAGTGATCGGGCTCGAGCGCATCGCCGCATCCTTATGGGAAAGCCCAATTCGCCTCAACTGCGATCGAAGATGCGGAAGGCGCCGGCCACAACCTCGGCGAGGTCGGGCGTCGTATGCATGAAGCCGACCTCGTCGAGCGTCACCCATGCATGGTCGGTGATCTCGTCGGCGGCGATGACGATCTCGCCTTCGAACGCCTCGGTGGCGAACACCTGCAGCACGAACCGGCCCTGAGCGAGGAACATCCGCCGCAGCGGCCGAAGCGCGAAGACCTGCAGGCCCATCTCCTCCCTGATCTCGCGCGCCGCCGCCTGCTCGGCCGTCTCGCCCGGCTCGAGCCGCCCGCCCGGCAGGCTCCACATGCCGAAATAGGGCTTTCGCGCCCGCTGGATCAGCAGCACGCGATCGCGCTCGATCAGCGCGACGGAGGCGGCATTGGGCGGGCGGGTGGAATCGGCCATGCGGCGATGTTCAGGGTTTGTCTTGTGGCGGGCAAGGCCCTAACTAACCGGTGACAAGGAGTCGGAATCCATGTGCGGACGCTACGCGACCACCCTGCCGCCCGAGATGCTGGTCGAGCTGTTCAACCTGTTGAACCGCATCGATTTTCCGCCGCGCTACAACATCACGCCGACGCAGCCGATCGCTGCCATCTGGGAGCAGCAGGGTCGCCGCACCATCCAGCTGGTGCGCTGGGGGTTCGTCCCCAACTGGGTAAAGGATCCGCGCGAGTTCTCGCTGCTGATCAACGCCCGCGCCGAAACCATGGCCGAAAAGCCGTCCTTCCGCGACGCGGTGCGCCACGGCCGCTGCATCGTTCCCGCCTCGGGCTATTACGAGTGGATGAAGGGCAGGGACGGCAAGCGCCGCCCCTACTACATCACCATGGCCGATGGCTCGCCGATGATCTTTGCCGGACTCTATTCCAACTGGGCCGGTCCGAATGGCGAGGAGGTGGATACCGCCTGCATCGTCACTGTCGAACCCAACCTCGAGATCTCCTCGATTTACGACCGCATGCCGGCAATGCTGCAGGGCGAAGCGGTCGATCTGTGGCTCAACACCCGCGAGGTCGATGTGCGGGCGGCGACCCAGCTGGCTTTGCCGCTGCCGCCGGGCTCGCTGAAGTATCACCCGGTGGGCAAGGCCGTCGGCCGCGCCGATATCGATGAGCCGGAGCTGATCCGCGAACTGAGCGCGGAAGAACTCGCCGCCGAGGATGCGGAAAAGCCCACCCGTCCGAAGAAGGTCGCAGGTGGCGGCGGGCAGCTCGATCTGTTCTAGACGATGCCGAACGCGCCGAGCGCGTCGCCGATCGCCTCTTCCTCGTAGCCGAGATGGCTGAGCAGCACGCGCTCCAGCGCGCGATAGAGCTCGACAGTTTCGTCGAACCGGTCCGGTCCGGGTTCACGGGCAAGTTCGCTCAGCGCATCGATCAGGCGCAGCAGCAGTTCGTGCACCACCACATGTTCGGACCGCAGCCGGTCGGCGATGGCGCGAAAGCCCTCGCCCTGCGCGGCGATGCCGGGAAACACCGCCTCGTCTTCGATCGAGTGGTGCATGTGGACGATGTTGCAGTGCTGGCCGCAGAGATTGCCGAAGCGGCGGTAGTTGGCGACCATGGCGAGCCGGGCCGCCTCGTCGGCGACCTCCGCCGGGTTGGCCCCGCCCACGGCAGCGCGCTCGATCAGCACCGCCAGCGTTTTCATGTTATCGCGCAGGTGGTCGTGCACCGCCTTGAGGTGCCGGCCGGGTTCGCGCTGCGCCTCCGTGAGGCCGTCGAGCCTGATCGGCGGCGGGCGCGTCGCGTCGTCGAGAAATCCGATATTGAGAAGCATGGCGCTCAGATGGGGCGGCGGCGCCACCCCGTCAACAAGGCACCCTAAAGTACCTTACCCGGGTTCAGGATACCGTTGGGGTCGAGCGCCGCCTTGATCGAGCGCATCATTTCGAGCGCCACCGGGTCCTTCACCTCGCGCAGCATTTGGGTCTTCAGCTGGCCGATGCCATGCTCGGCCGAGAACGAGCCGCCCAGCCGCTGCACCACGGCATAGACCCCGGCATTGGCGTCCTTCTCGCGCGCCATGAAATCCTTGGCGTCCCAGCCCTCGGGCTGGGTGAAGTTGAAGTGGATATTGCCGTCGCCCATGTGCCCGAACGGGCAGGGTCGCACGCCCGGAATGGCGCGTTCGACCGCGGCGGTGCCCTCGGCGATCAGCTCCGGCACCGCTCCGATCGGCACCGACACGTCGTGCTTGATCGAGGCGCCTTCCTTCGATTGCACGTCGCTCATCAGCTCGCGCGCCGCCCACATCGCGACGCGATCACCCTCCGACTCGGCGATCACCGCGTCCTCGACGAGCCCGGAGCCGAGCGCCTCCTCGAGCGCCGCCTGCAACGCCCCCGGTGCGCCGCCCTTCATACGGTTGACCTCGGCCAGCACATACCAGGGCGACAGCGACGCCGTCGGGTCGCGGCTGATCATGCCGTGCCTGAGCTCGAGATCGATGCCGAGCCGGTTCATCAGCTCGAAGGCGGTGAGCCGCGAGCCGGTCCGCTCGCGCAACAGGTAGAAGAGCTGCAGCGCCACCTCGGGGGAGGGCACGTTGATCATCGCCGTCTGGTGCCCCTCCGGCATCGGGAACAGCTTGACCGTCGCCGCGGTAATGAAGCCGAGCGTGCCTTCGGCGCCGACCAGCAGGTCCTTGAGGTCGTAGCCGGTATTGTCCTTCTTCAGCGCGTTGAGCCCCTGATACAGCCGGCCATCGGCCAGCACCGCCTCGACGCCCAGCGTCAGCTCGCGCGCATTGCCATAGGCCAGCACCTGCACCCCGCCGGCATTGGAGCTCAGCACCCCGCCAATGCGGGCCGAGCCCTGCGAGGCGAGCCAGAGCGGAAAGATCGCCCCGGCCGCTTCGGCCGCCTTGTGCGCTTCCTCGAGGATCAGCCCGGCCTCGACCGTCATGTATCCGGCCTCGGCATTGACCGTGCGCACCTTGTTGATGCGGCCGATATTGACAATCACCTCGGTCCCGCTGAGTGGCACCTGTCCGCCGACGAGCCCGGTATTGCCGCTCTGCGGGATCAGCGCAACGCGGTTCTCGTTGGCCCAGCGGCACAGCGCCTGCAGCGCCGGCACGTCCGGCGGCAGCGCCACGGCGACGGCGGGGACATGGAAGCGCTTGCGCGGCTCGTTGAGATAACTGGCCATGCGCGCCGGATCGGCGACGACATTGGCCGCCCCCAGCACCGTGTTGAGACCGGAGATGATTTCGTCAGTGGAAAGCGCCATGGCCGGCAGATTAGCTTCGGGCCGGATGGGCGCAAGGGCGAACTTGCCCACCTTTAGGCGCTATGCGACAAGCGGCGCCAACGACACCGAACACGGAGCAAGACGATGGCGAACGGGCTGATGGCCGGCAAGAAGGGCCTGATCATGGGCGTCGCGAACAATCGCTCGATCGCCTGGGGCATCGCCAAGGCCCTCGCCGACCAGGGCGCCGAGATCGCCTTCTCCTACCAGGGCGAAGCGCTGAAGAAGCGCGTCGAGCCGCTCGCCGCCGAAATCGGCGTGACGACCCTCGTCGAGTGCGACGTGTCCAGCGACGCAGCGATGGACGAGACCTTCCGCGTCTTGAAGGACAAGTGGGGGACGATGGATTTCCTCGTCCACGCCATCGGCTTTTCCAACAAGGAAGAGCTCGAGGGCCGTTACATCAACACCAGCGCCGACAATTTCGCGCTGACCATGAACATCTCGGTCTACTCGTTCACCGCCGTCGCCAAGCGCGCCGAAGCCATGCTGAACCCGGGCGGTTCGCTGCTGACGCTGACCTATTACGGCGCCGAAAAATACGTGCCGAACTACAATGTCATGGGCGTTGCCAAGGCCGCGCTCGAGGCCTCGGTGCGCTATCTCGCGCACGACCTCGGCCCCAACAATATCCGCGTCAACGCGATCTCGGCCGGCGCCATCAAGACCCTCGCCGCCTCGGGCATTTCGGGCCTCCGCACCATGCTGCACTTCCAGGAAAAGGCCGCGCCGCTGAAGCGCAACGTCACCCAGGAAGAAGTCGGCAGCGCCGCGCTCTACCTGCTTTCGGATCTTTCTTCGGGTGTCACAGGACAGATCCAGTATGTGGATTGCGGCTTCAACATCATCGGCATGCATGTCGATGACGAGGCCGAGGCAACTCCTGCCGCCTGATCTCTCCACTGCCGAGCGTCACATGTCCTTCGTCTGGCCTGAACTCTACTTCATCCGCCACGGCCAGACCGACTGGAATGCCGCCGGCCGCTACCAGGGGAGCAAGGATATTCCCCTGAACGACATCGGACGCGGCCAGGCTGATCTCAACGGCCACCTGCTGGTGCAGCTGCTCGAGCGCGCCGGCCGCAGCCCGGCCGACTTCACCTGGCACGCTTCCCCGCTCGGCCGCACCCGCGAGACCATGGAGCGCGTGCGCACGGCCTTCGCCACCCCGCTGCCCGAAGTCGCCTTCGACAGCCGGCTGGTCGAAGTGTCCTTCGGCATCTACGAGGGCAAGCTGCACACCGATCTCACCGCCAGCGAGATGGCCATTGCCGGCGAGCGCGACGCCGACTTCTGGTTCTTCCGCCCACCCGAGGGCGAGAGCTACGAGGACGTGGCACAGCGCGTCTCGAGCTTTGCCACCGAGCTCAATGGCCCGGCCATCGTCGTCGCCCATGGCGGCATCCTGCGCATTCTCCGTCGCCTGATCGAGGATTTTCCCGCCGAGCGCGCCGTGAACTGGTTCCCGCCGCAGGATTCGGTGGTGCACTTCATCGACGGCAAGAGCGTCGTCTACCCGGCCGGCCAGAGCTGGGACGATTGAATATCAGCACGTGAGCGTGCAGTCTTCCGGGGACGATGCGGAGAGGGGCTGGGCATGTCGGAAGCACGAGCGGCGACGATATTCCGCCTTGATGGCGACCAGATCCTGGAAATTCCAGAAGACTGGGAATTCTCGGGCGATGAGGTAAAGGTCTTGAAGGATGAGGACCGCCTAATTATCCGGCCCGCTCAGGAAAGACTTTCTGAACATGTGCCGGTGGCCGGGCCCCGTCCTTCGTGACCACCGCCTTCGCTACGGTTCTGCACGACCCCGAAGCTCTGCTTGCTGCCCCGTTTGAGGCGGCGGCGCCGGCATTTCGCGCTACTTTCGCTGGCGTCGCCGTCAGCCTCACCGAGGCAACGCATCCTGCGATAGAGCGCGTCATGGTCGAGGTAGTAGGCGCCAAGGTTGGACGTCACGTGACCGGTGAGCAGTATATTGGACTCGGGCGGCGCAACGCGGTGTCGATGGCGCTCGAGCTGGAAACAGACCAAGTTCTCTACGCCGATCCGGATCACATGCTGCATTGGCTGCGAGACAATCCAGCCGAGTTGCGCACGGTGCTCGCGGCGCAGCCGGACGTGGATTTTCTCATCGTTGGGCGCTCGCCAAAGGCGTTTGCCGCTTGGCCGGCACGGCTGCAGCAGACCGAGGCACCAATCAACCGAGCATATGAGCTGGCAACCGGACGGCGGGCGGACCTGCTCGTAGCGGTACGCCGGCTCAGCTCCTCGGTGGCCCGAGACATTGTCGCCTCTAGTGTAGCCGAAAGCTACGCTAACGATGTCGAGTGGCCGTTGCTGGCGGAGCGGTTAAGACACTCAGTTGGTTACTTCGCCGCCGATGGGCTCAAGTACCGTACCATTGAGGAGTTCGGCTCGCCTGCCGACAGTTTTGACGGCGACCCTTTGCAATGGCTCCGCCGCATCGAGATGGCCGCCGTCCAGGCCCACGTCATGCGCGAACTGCTCCGAAGCGCGGATTGACCTTCCGCCGCCCTCTCCCCTAGAACCGCCTCAACCTCGGGGCATCTTCATGTCGTTCAACACCTTCGGCCACCTCTTCCGTTTCACCACCTGGGGCGAAAGCCATGGGCCGGCGCTGGGTGTGGTGGTGGATGGCTGCCCGCCCGGCCTGCTGATCTCGGCCGAGGTGATCCAGCGTGATCTCGATCGCCGCAAGCCCGGCCAGTCGCGCTTCACCACGCAGCGGCGCGAGGATGACGAGGTCAAGATCCTCTCGGGCACGTTCGAGGATGAACGCGACGGCCTGCTCAAGACCACCGGCACGCCGATCTCGCTGCTGATCGAGAACACCGACCAGCGCTCCAAGGATTATTCCGAGATCAAGGACAAGTACCGGCCCGGCCACGCCGATTTCACCTACCACCAGAAATACGGCATCCGCGACTACAAGGGCTCGGGCCGCGCCTCGGCCCGCGAAACCGCAGCGCGAGTCGCCGCCGGCGCCGTGGCGCGGCTGGTGATCCCCAATGTCACCGTGCGCGCCAGCCTCGTCCAGATCGGGCCGCACAAGATAGATTACTCGCGCTTCGATTGGGATCAGGTCGACCAGAACCCGTTTTATTGCGCCGATCCGGTCGCGGCCAAGGAGTGGGAGATCTATCTCGACGGCGTTCGCAAGGCCGGCAATTCGGTCGGCGCGGTGATCGAAGTGGTGGCCGAAGGCGTACCGCCCGGCTGGGGCGCCCCGATCTACGGCAAGCTCAGCGCCGATCTCGCCTCGGCGATGATGTCGATCAATGCCGTCAAGGGCGTCGAGATCGGCGAGGGCATGGGTTCGGCCGCGCTGACCGGCACCGAGAATGCCGACGAGATGCGCGCCGGCAATGCCGGGCCGTATTTCAAGTCGAACCACGCTGGTGGTATCCTGGGCGGCATCTCCAACGGCGATCCGATCGTCGTGCGCTTTGCGGTCAAGCCCACCTCCTCGATCATCACCCCGCGCGAGACGGTGACCACCGCGAACGAGAACACCGACGTCGTCACCAAGGGCCGCCACGACCCCTGCGTCGGCATCCGCGCCGTGCCGATCGGCGAAGCCATGATGGCCGTCGTGCTCGCCGACCACTTCCTGCGCCACCGCGGCCAGACCGGGCGCGAAGGCGGCATCGGCTACTGATCGCGGGCAAAGCCGGCGACGATCTCGCGATTGCCGTCGCCGCCGCTGATCGGCGAAGCAATGTCGAAGCGCTTCGCCCATCCGGCCGCCGCCATATGGGCGTCCACCCGCTCGACCGCCGCTGCGATGGCCTCCTCGTCGCTGACGATGCCGCCCTTGCCGATATGGTCGCGGCCGACCTCGAATTGCGGCTTGATCAGGATCACCGCTTCCGCCCCCGGAGCGGCAAGTGTTAGCGCCGGATCGATCACTTTGAGGATGGAGACGAAACTAACATCCGAGACGATCAGTCCGATCGGATCGGGGACGAGTTCGGTCGTGAGGTCGCGGCCGTTGACGCCTTCCAGCGAAATCACGCGCCGGTCGTTCCTGAGGCTCTCATGCAACTGGTCGTGCCCGACATCGACGGCGTAGACCCTGGCCGCGCCGCGCTCGAGCAGCACCTGCGTGAAGCCACCGGTCGAGGCGCCGAGATCGAGGCAGACGCGGCCCGCCGCGTCGATGCCGCCCGCTTCCAGCCCCGCGATCAGCTTAAGCGCCGCACGCGACACGTACTTCGCCGCCGGGTCGTCAAGGATGATCCTGTCGGCGGGTCCGACCGGCTGGTGCGGCTTGCTCGCCACCGTCCCGTTGACGCTGACCGTGCCGCGCAAAATCGCGTCACGGGCGCGCGCCCGGCTCGGCAGCAGGCCGCGGGCCTCGATCTCCTGGTCGAGGCGTCGGCCGCTCACGAAGCCAGCAGCTTCTGGATCTTGCCGACGGCGGTGTCGGTGTTTTCGCCGTAGGCGATCGTTCCCTCGAACTGCCCGTCCTTGTTGATCAGGAACACGCTCGCGGTGTGGTTGACGAGGTAATAGCCGTCGGCATCGGGCTCGGTGAGTTCCGAAGAGGCGCCGAACGAGGCCTTGACGTCGGCCGTCTGCGCGTCCGTGCCGACCAGCCCGATGGTGCCGGGGAAGGGGCTCAGGTAGTCGGCCAGCACGTCCTTGGTGTCGCGCTTGGGGTCAACCGTAACGAAGATCACGCGCAGCTTGTCGTCGCTGATCCCCAGCCGTTCCTTCCACACCGTGCTCTCGGCCAGCGTCGTCGGGCAAACGTCGGGGCAATGCGTGTAGCCGAAGAACACCAGGCTCGGCGTGCCGCGCAGGCTGGCTTCGGTGAAGGTGCCGCCGGCGGTCGATTCGAGCGTGAACGGCTTGCCGGTGACGGCGAGCGGTCCCGAGGGCGGCCGGAAGAAGAACAGCGCCGTTGCGCCGATAGCGGCGACGATGACCAGCCCCCACAGGATCAGGCGGAAGCGCTGCAGCGCGGTGGAACTGGTCTCGGCCATGGGATCTGCCCCTTGTTTCGCGCCGCTTATAACGCCGCCTGCCTCGCAATTGGCGCGCGGCGTTGTCGCAGTCACCAAGCCGTGATGCCTATTGCGGGTCGAGCGGCTCGGTACCCGTCGGCTGGCCGTTGCGCAGGGTGATCTTTTCGATGCGCATCTCGGCCGCCTTCAGCAGTGCTTCGCAATGCGCCTTCAGCGCCTCGCCGCGCTCGTAGATGGCGATCGACTCGGCCAGCGGCGCCTGCCCGCTTTCGAGCTTGCCGACAATGGTCTCGAGCTCGCGCAGCGCCACCTCGAAGCTCATCGCCTTGATGTCGTCGATGGGGGAATCGGCCATGCGCAGGGCTCCTTGTATGCGGACCTGTTGCTAACCGGCCGACATCAAAGTTTCAACATGCGCGGCGACGCCGGTGGCGAGGCCCTGCCGGTCGTAGCCGCCTTCCAGCATCGAAACGAGCCGCCCCTCGCACAGCTTGTCGGCCACTTCCAGCAGCCGCCCGGTGAGCCAGGCAAAATCCTCGGGCCGCCAGTTGAGGCCGGCCAGCGGATCGCGATAGTCGGCGTCGAACCCGGCCGAAACGAGCAGGAAATCTGGCCGGAACGCCTCGACGGCCGGCAGGATACGCTCGTCATAGGCTGCCCGCATCGCCTCGCTGCCACTACCCGCCGGGAGCGCCGCGTTGACGATATTGCCGACCCCGATGAAACTCGGATCTCCGGTGCCGGGATAAAGCGGCATCTGATGGCTCGAGCAGTAGAGTACGCTCTCGTCGGCCTGGAAGATGTCCTCGGTGCCGTTGCCGTGGTGCACATCGAAATCGACGATCGCCACCCGCTCGGCCCCATACTTGCGCTGCGCCTCGCGCGCCACGACGGCGATCGAGTTGACGAGGCAGAACCCCATCGGCCGGTGCCGCTCAGCATGGTGCCCCGGCGGCCGCACGGCGCAGAAGGCGTTCCTCGCCTCGCCCAGCGCCACCGCTTCGAGTGCCGCCAGTCCCCCGCCGAGCGCGGTGGATGCCGCATCGAGGGAACCCGACGAGATGAACGTGTCCTCGTCGATCCGCCCGATCCCCTCGGCCGGGCGCGCCCGGGTGAGTATGCCGAGATAATCCTCGTCATGGACGAGCTCGGCGAGATGCAGGTCCGCGAAAGGTGCATCGCGCCGCTCCAGCCCGTCGAAGCGGGGGGCAGACAAGGCCTCCTCCACCGCGCGCAGCCGGTCCGGACGCTCCGGATGCCCGCTGGGGGTGACGTGGCTTTCGAAATTGCGCTGTGAGACTAAGAGTGTGACCATGGATCCGCTGCTGCCCGGATAGCGTCAAGCTTGACGTTGCGGCACCGAGCTTGTCAAACCTCGCGCCATGCCCGACGCCCTCAGTCCCCGCGATCTCGATGCGTTCGCCACCCGCCTGCGGGTCGGTGAACTGGTCGCTTTCCCCACCGAGACGGTCTACGGGCTGGGCGCCGATGCGACCAGTTCGGACGCGGTGCTGAAGATCTACGAGACCAAGGGGCGCCCGCGCTTCAATCCGCTGATTGTCCACGTCGCGGATCTGGAAATGGCTGAAAAGCTGGTCGAGTTCGGCCCGCTGGCCCGTAAACTCGCAGCTTTCTGGCCCGGCCCGCTGACCCTCGTGCTGCCGCGCAAAGGCGATGCCGGGCTGAGCGACATCGTCACCGCCGGGCTCGATACGGTCGGCATCCGCATCCCCGATCACCCGCTGGCCCAGGCTTTGATCCGCGCCGCCGGCCGCCCGCTCGCCGCCCCTTCTGCCAACCGCAGCGGCAAACTGTCGCCCACCACCGCCGCCCAGGTCCGCCGCTCGCTCGGCGAGGCCGTGCCGGTGCTCGATGGTGGTCCGGCGCAGTCGGGCGTCGAGTCCACCATTCTCGCTGTGGAGGGCGACACGGTCACTCAGCTCCGCGCCGGTGCCCTGCCGCGCGACGAAATCGAAGCCGCAATCGGGGCGCCCGTCGCGCTGGCGGCGGCGGACGCCAAGGTCACCTCACCCGGCATGCTCCTCAGCCACTACGCCCCGAACGCGACCCTGCGGCTGGATGCAGGGGCGCCCGAGCCCGGCGAGACCTGGCTCGGCTTTGGCCCGGGCCCAGCCGGCGCGAACCTGTCGCCGACCGGCGACCTGCGCGAGGCGGCGCGAAACCTGTTCTCGCTGCTGCACCAGCTCGATGAGACGGCGACGCGCATTGCAGTGGCGCCAATCCCGCGCACGGGGTTGGGTGAGGCGATCAACGACAGGCTGAAGCGCGCCGCAGCGCCGCGGGGGTAGGTTTGTGGGTGCGGCCCCACCCCCTCCGAGCTGCGCTAGTTCGCTGACGCTCACAAGCTGCGCTTGCCTCCCCCATCAAGGGGGAGGTGGGGTCCGGTGTGTTGCTTGATCGCGCCCAGTGCACAGAACGGCACCTCCCCCCTTGTGGGGGAGGTTGGGAGGGGGGTGCCACAGGGCACCGCGCCCTAGTTATCCCTAACCTTGTACGGCTTCTGGTCCCGCCAGAACCGCATCAGGCTCTCGAGGTCCGGATCGCCATTCTCGGGCAGGACTATCCGCAGGTTGACGTACAAATCCCCCGCGCCGTGCAATCCCTTGCCCTTGAGCCGCAGCGCCTTGGTGGTGTTCACCGAGGCCGGCAGGTTGAGCTCGGCGCCGCCATCGAGGGTCGGCACGCGTACCTTGCCGCCCAGCACCGCCTCGTAAAGCGTCACCGGCAGGTCGATGCGGAGGTCCGCGCCTTCGCGGCGGAACTGCTTGTGGCGCTCGAACTTCACCGTGACCATGGCGTCGCCCGGCGGGCCGCCGAGCGGGGAGGCCGTGCCCTGGCCCTTGAGCCGGATCTGCTGGCCGTCCTCGACCTTGTCGGGCAGCTTGACGTTCAGCACCTTGCCGCTCGGCATGCGCAGCGGCACGCTGCCGCCCTGGTGCGCCTGCTCGAGCGTCACCGTGACCGTGGCGTTGATGTCGTCGCCGGCATAGCTCTGGCCACGGCTCGAAAAGCCGCCAGCGCCAGTGCCGGTGAACGGGTCCCAGCCCGCCTGCCCGCCTTGGCCGCGCGCCCCGGTGCCGCCGCGCGGCTGGTTGCCGAAGCCGGACATGAATTCTTTGAGGATGTCCTCGGCCGAAAATCCGCCTTGCGCGCCTGCACCATAGCCCGCGCCGGCGCCGCTGCGCCCGCCGCGGTTGAAGCCGGCAAAGCGCGGGTTGCCCTCGGCATCGATCTCGCCGCGGTCATAGCTCGCGCGCTTCTCGGTGTCGGACAGAAAATCATAGGCAGACGAAATCTCGGCGAACTTGGCGTGCGCCTTGGGGTCGTCCTGGTTCTGGTCGGGGTGGTGTGCCTTGGCGAGCTTGCGATAGGCCGCCTTCAGGTCCTTCTCCGAGACCGTCTTGGGCACCCCGAGCACGGTATACGGGTCGCGCATGGGTTCCTTTGTGACGGCACGGTCTGGATTGCTTTCGCCCCGTGCCCCATCCTATATGGCCACGGGCTCCGGGCTTGTCCAGACCGGCGCAAAACGAGGGGATTCGGGCATGCCCGCCGTGACGCTGACCGACCGCCTGTTCGATGATTCCGACAGCGCCCCGATCGACCCGTGCTCGCTGTTCGAGGAATGGTTCGTGCTCGCCCAGGAAAGCGAGCCCAACGACCCGCACGCCATGGCGCTCGCCACTGTCGACGAGCACGGCGCCCCCGATGTGCGCATGGTGCTGCTCAATGCCCGCGATCATCGCGGCTATTGCTTCTTCACCAATTTCGAGAGCGACAAGGCCCGCCAGCTGCTCGCGACCCCGCGCGCCGCCTTCGTGCTGCACTGGAAGTCGATCCGCCGCCAGATTCGCGTGCGCGGCCCGGTCGAGGTCGTCGCCGACGGCGAGGCTGACACCTATTTCTCCACCCGCGGCCGCATGAGCCAGATCGGCGCGCATGCGAGCAAGCAGTCGCGCCCGCTCGCCAACCGCTATACCCTGCTCGAACGCGTCGAGACGCTGAAAAAGAGCTTCGGCGAGGACGAGCCGGTCAATCGCCCGGCCAACTGGTCGGGCTTCCGCGTCATTCCCGAGACCATGGAATTCTGGAAGGACGGCGCCAACCGCCTGCACGATCGCATCCGCTTCACCCGTGGCCGCGACGGCGGCTGGAGCCGCCAGCGGCTCTATCCCTGATCGCTCCCGCGATCCGCCCCACGTGCGGCCAACACGCCGCACGCTAACAGCTTTCTTGCCTGGGGCTTTGCACGAAGCGGCGCGGCGTGCTTATGCCTAACTGCATCTGGACCTGGCAGCGGCGATGCGCATCCTCATCCGCACCTCGAAATGGGCGATCTGGGCCCGCCGCTTCGGCAGCTTCGCCGTGCCGCTCACCGTGATTCCGGTGTTCATGCACCGCGAGCAGATGATCGCCTCGTCCGATTTCGTGATCATCGAGGCGATCGCGGCGGGCATTGCGGCGCTTGCCGTGTTCCTCGCACTGGGGGCTTTCGGCCGGCTGTGGCTTACCGGCGATCGTGGCTGGGGCAGGGCGGTGTGGGGTCTGGTCTTCGGCATCCTCTGCCTGCTGCCCTTTGCCTGGCTTGCCTACGAGGCGACCCGCTATCCCGTCGTCAACGAGGTGACGACCGATGTCGCCGATCCGCTCGATCTGATTTCCACCATACCGGTCGCGCCCACCAGCGCGGCCATGCGAGATGCGATTGCCGCGGCCTTCCCCAATGCGCGCACCCGCTCCTACCCGGTCGATGCCACCGAAATGTTCGCCATTGTCGAGCGCCTCGTCGAGCAGCGCGGCTGGGATGTGCGGTTGCGCCGCGCGCCGCCGACCTCGCTCGATGTCGGCCAGATCAATGCCGTTGCCGTCACCCTGTTCGGCTGGCGCGACGAGGTGGCGTTGCGCGTCGCCGGCACCGCGCAGGGCTCGACCATCGACATGCGCTCGGTGCCGCTCGCCAGCTTCACCGATTTCGGCGAGAACGGCCGCCGCATCGAGGAATTCCTCGTCGCGCTCGATGACCAGATCACTCTCACCCTGCGCGACGGCCCACAACCCGGCGCCGCCCCCGAGCCCGACGCCGAAGCCCCGCCCGTGCCCGAAGGCGACGAGGACGACGCCTAGAGCTTTTCACCTTCGAAGCGGTCCCCGAACTCCGGTGTCATCCCCGCGAAAGCGGGGATTCCGCGCTTTAGCCTGCCGCCGGGCCCCCGCACACCTATCCGCCGACCGGAAACAGCGTCATCCCTGTGAGCCCGTACGTCGCGCCGATCCGGCCGTGGTCGGCCAGATATTCGGCATGCGCCTTGAGCGTCATCAGCGCCGCGCCGTGCAGCACCGGCGACAGCGTCGGATAGATCGGCTTCAGCAGGTCCCGCACGCGCCGTGCGCCGCCTTCCACCGCCGCGACCACCTGACGGTTCCGCTCCTGCCGGTGCGCCAGCAGCGCCTGCGCATAGTCCGGTCCGTTGGCGATGATCCCGCCATGCGCCGGGATGTAGCGGCCGTAGCTGAGCCCGATCACCTTTTCGAGCGAGGCGAGATAGTCGGCCATCGAGCCGTCCGGCACCGCCACCAGGGTCGAGTTCCAGCCCATGATGTGGTCGCCGGTCATTAGCCACGGCGTGCCCGGCAGCCCGAAGGCGAGGTGGTTGGCGCAGTGGCCGGGGGTGGTGATCGCCTGCAGCGCCACTCCGCCCACGCTGATTCCTTCGCCGTCACGCAGCACCCGGTCCGGCCGGTGGCGCCAGTCGCTGTCGCGGCCCACCGGATTGGTTTCGAACGACCGCTTCAGCCTGCTCAGCCGGTGCGGCCCACCCGACCAGACCGGCGCTCCGGTCGCCGCAACGAGCCGCGGCACCAGCGCCGAATGGTCGAGATGGGTGTGGGTGAGGATGATCGCTTCGACCGGCCGGCCGCCGATCGCCGCCAGCAGCGCCGCCAGGTGCCGGCTGTCGTCCGGCCCGGGATCGATCACCGCCACGGCCGCATCGCCGATGATGAAACTGTTGGTGCCCTTGAACGTGTACGGCCCGGCATTGGGCGCACTCACGCGCACCACGCCTGGCGCGACCGGAACCGGCTGGCCAACCTGTGGATCGAAGTCCGTATCGAACGTAAGTGGGGCCGGTGCGGCCATTGCGCTCTCTTGGTCGAGCGACTAGAAATCGGCGCTACATTTCTCCTCTTGCTGAAGGATTGGCAATGGCCTTGACGCTCACCACGCCGAATACCGTTCTTGGCGTGCTCTCGCCCAAGTCGCAGTCGGCGCGTCTCGCCCTCAACATCGGCACGGTCATCCTGGGCTCGCTCCTGCTCGCCGCCGCGGCCAAGATCAGCGTGCCGGTGATGCCGGTGCCGGTGACCCTGCAGTCGTTCGCCGTGGCGCTGTTCGCCGCTGCCTTCGGCTGGCGCATCGGGGTTGCCACCGTGGCGCTCTATATCGCCGAAGGTCTCTCCGGCATCCCGGTATTCGCCAGCGGCGGCGGCATCGGCTACCTGATGAGCCCGTCCTTCGGCTTCATCATCGGCTGGCTGCCCATGGCCTATATCATCGGCCGCGCCACCGACATGGGTGCTTCGGGCCGCGTACTGGTGCTGTTCGGCGCCATGGTGCTGGGCAATGCCGTCTCCTTCGCCCTCGGCTTCACCTGGCTGCTGGTGGTTGCCAACATCATCCTGCAGAGTGGTGCCGCACTCCCCGGCTGGCTCGATGCCGCCAACCTGATCGGCACCGCCTGGGCCGGCGCCGTCGCCCCCTTCGTGGTGTGGGACGTGCTGAAGATGGCCTTCGCCGCGCTCACCGTCGTCGGCACCTGGAAGCTCCTGCCCAAGCATGCCTGAGCCGCATCAGACGCGCATATTCGAAGGGCCGGTCTCGCGACCGGCCCTTTGCTTTTTCGCGGCCGGAACATCGGGCTTTCGGTGGCGTTGCTCCGGCGCGCTACGCGTTGGCGCGAATTAACCTCTGCGTGGTATCATCGCGATGTCACGGTATCGGTTCGCATATGCGGGGAAGCGACGATGGACTGGCGGACGTGCCGACGCGGCTGCCCGAGGCGTGGCCGTGCGCAGTAGGCGGAAGACGAGGGTGTCAGGGTTTGGTCAGCATCGCGAAGCTAATACTCGCGATATGCTCCCACGCACGACCAATCAGCTGTTTCTGGCGGTGAGTGTCGCGGCCCTGCTCGCGGCCGCCCCGGTGCAGGCCCAGGGTCTCGGGCTCGATCTCGACCTCGGCGACATCGGTGTCGACCTCGATGTCGGCGGCGGCAAGGGCGTCGATCTCGATGTCGACCTGGGCAAGGATTTGGGCGTCGAGCTCGGCGTCGGTGGTTCCGGCGGCCTCGGCCTCGGCGCGCTCGATCTCGATCTCGACGTAGACCTCGGGCCTGGCGGCGGTGCCGCGGCCGGGCCCGCCGGCCAGCCGCTCGGTGCCGCGGCCGCCGGCAGCATGCTCAGCCAGGAAGCCGCGCTGCAGGCGGTGCGGCGCGGCCGCGCCCTGCCGCTCGACGAGATCATGCTGCGCGCTGCCCTCATCACCGATGGTGAAATCATCGATGCACAGTTGATCGACGTGCAGGATGTGCTCCTGTACGAGCTCAAGGTGCTGGAGAAGGCGGGCAAGGTGAGCGACCTCTATTTCTACGCCCGCTCCGGCCTGCCGGTGGAGTAGCACATATGCGCATCCTCGTTGCCGAAGACGATCGCCGGATCGCCGAAGCCATTGGCGCGGCGCTCAAGTCGGCTGGCTTCGTTCCCGAGATCGAGACCGACGGCGAGGACGTCTGGCATCGTGGTGATACCGAGGATTTCGACGCCATCATCCTCGATCTGGGCCTGCCCACCATTGATGGGCTCACCATCCTCAAGCGCTGGCGCAAGGCCGGCCGCACCCCGCCGGTGCTGATTCTCACCGCCCGCGGCCACTGGGAGGAGCGCGTCGAGGGTATCGAGGCCGGCGCCGACGACTATGTCGTCAAACCCTTCCGCGTCGAGGAGGTGGTCGCCCGCATCCGCGCCATCGTCCGCCGCTCGGCCGGCTTTGCCTCCCCCAGCATCGAGGTCGACGGCCTCGTGCTCGATACCCGTACCAAGCAGGTGACGCGCGACGGCGTGCCGATCACCCTGAGCCCGCAGGAATACCGGCTCTTCGCCTACCTCGCGCACCAGCGCGGCCGCGTGGTGACGCAGATGGAGATCACCGAGCATCTCTACGCCCAGGATTTCGAGCGCGATTCGAACTCCATCGAGGTGCTGGTCGGCCGTGTCCGCCGCCGGCTCGGCACCGACATCATCAAGACCCGGCGCGGCTTCGGCTATTACATGGGCACGCTCGCCGAATGAGGCCACGCTCGCTGCGCCTCCGGCTCCTGGGCGGCGCGGCGCTGTGGATCCTGCTCGCGCTGGTGGTCGCCGGCTTCGTCATCGGCTGGATGTTCACCGCCAATGTCGAGCGCGCGATGCGCGGCGGACTGACCGCCAGCCTCAACCGCCTCGTTGCCCAGATCGAGCCGGAGATGAGCCAGCCGGTCCCCCTCAACCCGCTGCCCGATCCGCGCTATGCCACCCCGCTCTCGGGCGTCTACTGGCAGATCGAGGATCTCGCTGGCGATGCCGCCTGGCGCTCGCGCTCGCTCTGGGACGTCGTGCTGATGACCGGCGGCGTGAACACCGCCGACGGCGCCGAACGCTTCGTCACCCTCGATGGCCCGGGCCGGCAGCATCTGTCGGCCGCCATGCGCGAGGTCAGCTTCACCACCACGCGCGGCGAGCGCCGCTTCCGCGTCACCCTGGCCGAAAACCGCGAGTTGCTCGACGAATCGATCCGGCAGTTCGGCTCCGACCTCGTCGTCGCCCTCGCTGTGCTCGCCGTTGCTCTCATCCTCGCCGCCTGGCTGCAGGTGCGCCTCGGCCTCACCCCGCTGCAGAAACTCCGCGCCGGCATCGGCGCCGTCCGCCGCGGCGAGGCGCAACGCCTCTCCACCGAACACCCGGCCGAGGTGCTGCCGCTCGTCGGCGAGGTCAACGAATTGCTCGACCAGCAGCAGAAGTCGATGGAGTTCGCCCGCGCCCGCGCCGCCGACCTCGCCCACGGCCTCAAGACCCCGCTCTCGGTGCTGCGCAATCTCGCCATGGCGATGAAGGCGAACGGCGCCGCCGAAACCGGCACGGAGGTCGACGACATCGTCGGCGAGATGGACGATCGCGTCGAATACCAGCTGCGCCTGTCGCGGCTCAGGATGCGCACCCGCACCCACCAGCTCAACGCCTCGCTTAACGAGGCGGTCGAGCGCACCGCCGCCGTGCTGGCCCGCACCCAGGAAGGCGAGGAACTCGACTGGGACATCGCGCTCGATCCCGGCCTGCGCGTCGATATTGATCGCCACGACCTGATGGAGCTGGTCGGCGTCATCCTCGAGAACGCCGCCAAATGGGGCCGTACCCGCGTCCGTGTCGACGGCAGGCGCACCGGCGGTACCGTCGAGCTCCGCATCGCCGACGACGGCCCCGGGCTTTCCCAAGAGCAGATGGCCAGGCTCGGTGAGCGCGGCCAGCGCCATGACGAAACCCGCCGCGGCTCCGGCCTCGGCCTCGCCATCGCGCTCGAAGTGGTCGCCCTCAACGCCGGCAGCGTCAGCTTCGCCCGCGCCCCCGAAGGCGGCCTCGAAGCCCGCGTCCGCCTGCCCGCTGCCCGCTCGCTGATGCCGGTACGGGCGGCCAAACCGCTGCGCTGAAGGCGAAGCCCTTTACCTCTCCCTTGGGGGAGAGGTCGGCCCAAAGGGCCGGGTGAGGGGGCCTTGCCGCAAGCTCCGTGCGTGGGGCAAGGTCCCCTCACCCCAGCCCGCTCCCCCAAGGGAGAGGGGGCGCCAGGGGCTTCCCGCTAAGCCTCGGTCTCGAGCGCCGCGATCAGCTCGATTTCGCTCTCGTAATTGCCCAACTCCGCCAGCGCCGTCTCCAGCATGGCGACGCGTCGCTTGATCGTGTGGTGCTCTTCGGTCTTGCCTTTCACCTGCGCGTCGAGCCGCTCGGCGAACATGTTGCGATCGGCATCGGTCCGCCGGATCCGCGTGCGCAAGCCCTGCAGCGCGCTGATCTCGCCGTCGACCCGCCCGAGCGTCACCCGCGCGTCCTTCAGTCCGGTCGTCACCGCCGATGACATCTGCGCGATGAAGTCGACGCTCTCGAGCTTAAGCCCGGTGGCGATCGCCGTGCCTACCGCCGCATCGAACATGTCGGCAAGGATCGCCGCCACCTCGCGCCGATAGCCTTTCACCGCCTCGTCGTCGATGATCCCGGTCTCGTCGAACAGCCGCCGCGCGTCCGGATCCGACAGCAATCCGAAGGCCTTGACCACAAGGATGAACACCTCGGGGTCGCCGCCCCGGTCCGGGTGGGCCACCTGCACCTTGCGCCGATAGGCGAGCTTGATCTCGCCGGCCGCCGCCATCCGGCCGATGCCCAGGACGTCATAGGGATCGAACATGCTCATTGCCGCGCTCATAGCAGGTCGTCGCCCGCGCTTGAAGCCGAAGGGTAGCGGCAGCCGGCAAATGTGCCTATATCGGCCCCATGTCCCCGAACGCCCCGCTAAGACCCTTTTCCGCCATCGTCTTCGATATGGATGGCACCCTGCTCGACACCGAACTGGTGTTCAAGGAGATCGTCTGGGACGTGAGCCGCGAACTCGGGGTGGCGATGACCGACGCCGTCCACCACGCCATGGTCGGGGCCAGCCACGAGGCCACCAACAGGCTGCTGGTCGAGGCCTATGGCGTAAGCTTTCCCTACGCCATATTCGACGAGAAGTGCCGCGTGCTGATGCGCGCTCGCATGGAAGAGGCCGTGCCGGTCAAGGCCGGCGTGCACGAGCTCCTCGCCGAGCTCAAGGCCCGCCGCATTCCCACCGCCGTCGCCACCTCGTCGCGCTCCAACCATGCGCTCGGCCATCTCAACGCCGCCGGCCTGCTCTCCACCTTCGTCACCGTGGTCACCCGCGACGACGTGGTGAACCCCAAGCCGCATCCCGAGCCGTACCTCATGGCGGCCGAGCGAATCGGCATCGCGCCGACCGATTGCCTCGCCATCGAGGATTCCCACATGGGCGTGCGCGCTGCCCACGCCGCGGGTCTGCAGACTGTCATGGTGCCCGATATCGTCGCGCCCACCGACGAGATCCGGGCGCTCTGCGCCGTGATGGACAGTCTCCACGAAGTCCGCAAGGCGGCTTTCGCCGCGGCCTGATCGGGCCACCGGGTCCAACCACCAATCGTCGCCAGTTGAGTCTCGCGGACCTGCTTCCGCAGGACTGTGGTGTTTGCGCAACGATTCGGTTCGATTAACTTTTATCTATTGGCGCAAGCCCCGGTTAGGCACGCCGAAATCTCTTGCAAATCAGGGCTTTCACCCCTGATGCGGGTGCATTAACCTCAATTTAAGAGGCTAACGTTCATGGTTAAGCAACTGTAAATTCTGGGTTCCATGGTCGCGCCGGCTCGGCTAGGGTCGTCGCCGGTCAACGAGACGATCTGAGGGCTGCCTGGGGCGGCATTCGGGGGAAGGTAGGCAGATTGCGGGGTAAGCCGTTCGCACCAGTGCTGCGTGTTTTCACGCATGCCTTGGCGGTGGCCGTTGCAGCCTTCTCGCTGCAGGCGACGGTTATTTCTGCCTCTGCTGAAGAACTCGATGCATCGCTGGTGGTTCCCGTGGCCTTCTCGCCCACGCTCGAGACCAAGCGCGAGGAGTTCCTCGCTTCCACCCAGCCGCAGCTGACCAACGAATTCCTGCAGGCCTATGTCGATCGCCAGCATCAGCTGGAGAAGTTCGACGGCTTCGATGTCCCGGCCCCGCAGGCCGAGCTGACCGAGGCCGTGTTGATGGGCTATATCGCACGCCGCCAGAACCAGGCGCTCGACGCCATCGAGAGCGCTGATCTTTCCAACGGCCCGATGCTCACCGCCTCGGTCCTGACCGACTACGCCAAGGACGGCTTCGTTCCGACCACCAAGCGCGTGAAACTCGCCGATGACGAGCGCCTCTGCCTCACGCAGGCGATCTATCACGAAGCGCGCGGCGAAAGCCGCGAGGGCCAGCTGGCCGTCGCCAACGTGATCATCAACCGGGCGATGAGCAAGAAATACCCCTCGACCATTTGCGGCGTGGTGTTCCAGAACGCCGACAAGGGCCGCTACAAGTGCCAGTTCACCTTCGCCTGCGACGGCCGCTCCGATATGGGGCGTGAGCGCGCGGCGTGGAACCGCTCGATGCAGATGGCCGACGACGCGTTCTACGAGTTCCAGCGTGGCGAGCGCCCCGGCGTGGTCCCGAACTCGGTCCTCTTCTACCACACCACCGCGGTCGCCCCGCGCTGGTCCAACACCTTCCGCCGCGTCGCCGCCATCGGCTCGCACGTCTTCTACGCGACGAACTGACCTTGGCAGTCGCCAGCTGAACGGCCCCTGAACGGGGCTTTTTTTTGTTTGCCGGCATGTTCCGCTAGGCCGCACGTGGCCAAGCTCACCGAGCGTGCAGTCGGCTTTCCCTCCCCCTTGTGGGGAGGGGGGACCCGCGAAGCGGGTGGGTGGGGGTGGCCACACGCGCCAATGCAAAATCTTATCCCCCTCTCTCCACCACCCCTTACAATCCCCCCGTCCGCTGCACCGAAGCGAGATCATGACGAGTGGTTGGTGCGGTGGAGATTGGGTGGGTCGGCAGTCGTGCCGGTCCAGGCCTAAAGCACGTCGGCATGATCCGGTTCGCCGGGGACGCCGCTAGCAACGCGGGGAGACGCTCGATGCGGAGCGGGCTCCAGGGTCGAGGCTGCCACGCACAAGGCAGCCGCACAGTTCGTCACGGACCATGCCACTCCGCCTCCCTCCCCCTTGCGGGGAGGGATCGAGGGTGGGGGTGGTGCGGTGATCACCGATAGACCCCCACCCCCTCCCCGCAAGGGGGAGGGGAGCCTGCCGGTTCACCTGCACGATCGAAGCAAAGCCCCGACTCTTCACCTCCCCCTTGTGGGGGAGGCCGGAAGGGGGTTGTCTGCTTCAGCGACGCACCGAAGCCGCCCAGCCCATCTACTCCGCCGCCGCAGGCACCGCGTCGAACCTGCGATAGTTCTGCGCGAACATCTCCTGCAGCTTGCTCGCCGCCGCGTCATACGCCGCAGCATCGGCCCAGCTCGCCCGCGGGTCGAGCGTGCGTGGTGCAACCCCTTCGACGCGTAGCGGCACAGCCATGCCGAACAGTGGTTCGGTCCGCATCTCGCCCTGTTCGAGCTCGCCCGACAAAGCCGCATCCAGCAGCCGGCGCGTCGTGGCGATGTCGATGCGCTTGCCCACACCGTACGCGCCGCCGGTCCAGCCGGTGTTGAGCAGGTAGATGCGCGCGCCGGTCGAGCTCAATCGCTCCTCCAGCAGCCGGCCATAGACCGTCGGATGCAGCGGCATGAACGGCGCCCCGAAGCAAGCCGAGAAGGTCGCGACCGGCTCGGTGATCCCCCGCTCGGTACCCGCCACCTTGGCCGTGTAACCCGAAAGGAAATGGAACACCGCCTGTTCCGGCGTGAGCCTCGCGATCGGCGGCAGCACGCCGAACGCATCGGCGGTCAGAAACACCACGGTTCGTGGGCGTCCGCCGACCCCGCCTTCGGCCACCGCCGGCAGCGTTTCGAGCGGATAGGCGGCGCGGGTATTCTCGGTCAGCGAGATGTCGTCGTAGAGCGGCACTAGCCCCTCATCGAGCTTGAGATTCTCGAGCACGGTGCCGAAGCGTTGTGTCGCCGCAAAGATCTGCGGCTCCGCTTTGGCCGACAGGTTCACGGTCTTGGCGTAGCAGCCGCCCTCGAGGTTGAACACGCCATCCGCCGTCCAGCCATGCTCGTCGTCGCCGATCAGCAGGCGCTCCGGATCGTTCGACAGCGTCGTCTTGCCGGTACCTGAGAGCCCGAAGAACAGCGCCACATCGCCGTCGCGACCGATATTCGCCGAGCAGTGCATCGGCATCGTGGCGTTCAGCGGCGCGTGGTAGTTGAACAGCGAGAACACCGACTTCTTGATCTCGCCGGCATAGGCGGTGCCGCCGATCAAAACGAGTTTGCGCGCCATGTCGAGCGCGATCACCGTGCCGGTCCGCGTCCCGTGCCGCGTCGGGTCGGCCGCAAAGCTCGGCAGATGCAGGATGGTGACATCGGCATCCGCCGCCTCGATCTCCATCGGCCGGATCAGCAGGTTGCGGATGAACAGCGCGTGCCAGGCCGTCTCGGTCAGCACCGCGATTTTCATCTGCTCGCGTGGATCAGCCCCGGCGAGGAGGTGCTGGCCATGCAGCGCTCTGCCGTCGAGCGTCGCCAGCATGTCCTCGAGCAGCAGCTCGAAATGCTCCGGCGCCAGTGGCTGGTTGTTGTCCCACCACACCCGATGCTCGGTCGTCGTGTCCCGGACGATGAACTTGTCCTTCACCGAGCGGCCGGTGAACACCCCGGTCGTCACCGCCAATGCGCCGCCGGCGGCGAGCCGGCCCTCGCCATCGCGCAGCGCCGTCTCCACCAGCGTGGGCAGCAGTTCGTCCCACTGCACGCGCGCCGATTTGGCGATCCGGCGTGCCAGCTGGTTGTGAATCTCGTGACCCATGGCCATTACCCCTAGTCGGAATGGCCGGACGTTAGGTCGCGTTATGTTGGCTGGAACATCCCGAAATCCGGCTTAATTCGGAAGTTCTGCAACTTCGGTGGGGCTTGCCATACTAGCGTTGATGGGCCGCGCGCCTTATTTATGCGCAATTGTGGCAGTCAATGTCCGCCGCAATTCGGCTGGGCACGCGTTGATTTGCCGGCCGAAACCTCGAAAGGGAGCCCAATGCCCAAGATCGCTCTGGTGGACGACGACCGTAACATTCTCACCTCCGTGTCCCTGACGCTGGAGGCGGAAGGCTATACTGTCGCCACCTATACCGACGGGGCCTCCGGCCTCGAAGGGCTGACCTCCGACCGGCCGGATCTTGCCATCCTTGATATCAAGATGCCGCGCATGGACGGCATGGAACTGCTCCGCCGCCTGCGCCAGAAGTCCGACGTGCCGGTGATCTTCCTCACCAGTAAGGATGAGGAGATCGACGAGCTGTTCGGTTTGAAGATGGGCGCCGACGACTTCATCACCAAGCCGTTCAGCCAGCGCCTGCTGGTCGAGCGCGTCAAGTCGGTGCTCCGCCGCGCCGCCCCGCGCGATCCGAGTGCCGCGCCTGGCTCGCCGGGTTCGGAGGCCACCCCGAGCAAGGCGCTGATCGAGCGCGGCGCGCTGGTGATGGACGAGGAGCGGCATACCTGCACCTGGAAGGGCCAGCGCGTCACACTCACCGTCACCGAGTTCCTGATCCTGCAGGCCCTCGCGCTCCGTCCCGGCGTGGTGAAGTCGCGCAACGCACTGATGGATGCGGCCTACGACGACCAGGTCTATGTCGACGACCGTACCATCGACAGCCACATCAAGCGGCTGCGCAAGAAATTCAAAGCGGTTGACGACGATTTCGAGATGATCGAAACGCTGTACGGCGTAGGCTACCGCTTCAAGGAGCAATAAGGGGCTCGAACTTTGGCCGTCACCGAACAGGATCCGCCGGGTTCCGCACCCGCGTCCGCGGAGGCCAGTGCCATGTCGAAGGCTAATCAAGTGGCCGGCGCCGTTGGCCACTTCGTCCTCACGGCCGTCAAGCAGATCCAGCGCCTCCTGGCGCTGACCATCTTCTCGAGCCTCGCCCGCCGCATCCTGGTGCTGAACCTGATCGGCCTCGCCGTGCTGGTCATCGGCATCCTGTTCCTCAACCAGTGGCGCACCGGCCTGATCGAGGCGCGCGTGCAGAGCCTGCGCGTCCAGGGTGAGATCATCGCCGCCGCCATTGCCGCGTCGGCCACGGTCGACAGCGATGTGATCACCGTGAACCCGGACCGGCTGCTTGAGCTGCAGGGTGACAACGCCATCTCGCCGCTGAGCTTTTTCGATCCCAGCCTCGAATTCCCGATCAATCCCGAGCGGGTGGCACCGCTGCTGCGCAACCTCGTCACTCCGACCCGCACCCGGGCCCGCATCTACGATCAGGGCGGGCTGCTCATCCTCGACAGCGCCAATCTCTATGCGCGTGGCGAGGTGCTGCGGCAGATCACCCGCCCGCAGGACAATGGCAGCTTCTTCCTCTTCGACTGGTGGAACGCCATCGCCGACCTGCTGCCGGGCGACAGCTACCCGCAGTACCAGGAGTATGGCGCCGACGAAGGCACCCGCTACCCCGAGGTCGCCGCCGCGCTGGCCGGCTCGTCCAGCGCCATCGTGCGCGTCGACAGCAAACGCCAGCTCGTTGTCTCGGTCGCCGTGCCGGTGCAGCGCGTGCGTGCCAATGTCGGTGTGCTGCTGCTCTCCACCCAGCCCGGCGACATCGACCAGATCGCGTCGTCCGAGCGCTGGGGGATCCTCCGCATCGCGCTGGTCGCCGCCGCCGTGCAGATCGTCCTGTCGCTGCTGCTTGCCGGCACCATTGCCGGTCCGCTACGCCGGTTGGCGAGTGCCGCCGAAAAGGTGCAGTCGACCATCACCAGCCGTGCCGAAATCCCGGAATTCCCGCAGCGCACCGACGAGGTCGGCCATCTCAGCAAGGCCCTGCGCTCGATGACTTCCGCGCTCTACGGCCGCATCGAAGCCATCGAGCGCTTCGCCGCCGACGTGGCGCATGAGCTCAAGAACCCGCTGACCTCGCTGCGCTCCGCCGTCGAAACCCTGCCGCGTGCCCGCCGCGCCGAGGATCGCGAACGGCTGAATGCCATCATCCAGCACGACGTCCGCCGGCTCGACCGGCTGATCTCGGATATTTCGAACGCCAGCCGGCTCGATGCCGAGCTGGCCCGGCAGAGCGCCGAGCGTGTCGACATCGCCCAGCTCGCTGAGACAATGGCCTCGATCCAGCGCGATGTCGCCGCCTCGCGCAAGGTCGACGTGGCGTTCGAAAAGCACATCAGCCGCTATGTGCCGGTTACTCTCGGCCACGACAGCCGGCTGGCGCAGGTGATCAACAACCTCATCGACAACGCCGTGTCCTTCTCGCCCGAGGGCGGTAAGGTGCAGGTCATGGTGCGCAGCGACGAAGACACCATCACCATCACGGTTTCCGACGAGGGGCCGGGCATCCGCGGCGACATCACCCGCATCTTCCAGCGCTTCTATACCGATCGCCCCGACGGCGAGCACTTTGGCGACCATTCCGGCCTCGGCCTCGCCATTTCCAAGCAGATCGTCGAAGCCCACGGCGGAACGGTGCAGGCCGAGAACCGCACCGATCGAAGCGGCGCGCTGTTCACCGTCAAACTGCGCCGCGCCGTCGCCGAGAAGCGGCGGTGAGCCACAACGTCCACGCCACCGGACTCGTGCTCGGTACCGTTGGCCTCATCATCCGCGGACCCTCGGGCAGCGGCAAATCCGTGCTGGCGCTCGATCTGCTCGACCGCTGGCAGAGCCGTGGCGAGATCGCGAGTCTCGTCTCCGACGATCGCGTGGAGTTGGCGGAGCGCGACGGCGGCCTCATCATGTCGCCGGCCCCTAACATTGCCGGCCTCATCGAGCTCCGCGGCCGCGGTATCGTCCAGCGTGCCCACACCGCATTCGCGCCGCTTCACCTCGTTGTTGATCTCGTTGACGAACTCGTGCGCATGCCCGAGCCGGACCAGTTCGCCGCCGAGCTGTTCGGCGTCCACCTGGCCCGGGCCCCTGTTCCCCGGGCAGGAATCATCGACGCACGGCATCAGTGCCTGCTCGTCAACGAGGCTGTTAACGCTCTGGGTTCACCACGGCTCGGGACGCGACAAAAAATCACTTGAATCACCCCGCCCATGGGGCAAGACTCCCACTGGCTGCCGGGTTTCTGTCCGGCCAGCACCTGCAGGACCACTCCGGGGATATTGCATGATCGGTATGGTTCTGGTGACCCACGGGGCCCTCGCCGTCGAATTCAAGTCCGCCCTGGAGCATGTCGTCGGCCCACAGGAGGGTATCGAGACCGTCGCTATTGGTCCCGATGACGACATGGAACAGCGCCGCGACGATATTCTCAACGCCGTCGAGCGCGCCGAGCAGGGGCAGGGTGTCGTCATCCTCACCGACATGTTCGGCGGCACCCCGTCGAACCTCGCTATTTCCATCATGCAGCAGCGCAGCGTCGAAGTGATCGCCGGCGTGAACCTGCCCATGCTGGTGAAGCTTGCCCGCGTCCGCGCCGATCTCGAGATCAAGAAGGCGGTCACCGCAGCCGCCGAAGCGGGCCGCAAGTATATCAACGTCGCCAGCGAAACGCTTGGCGGCTGACGCCCCGTTGGGCCTCACGTCACACTTGGCGATTGGCTGGATTTCCGGCATGTTCGGCCGATGGATACAGCAGCAAGTTCGGATCGGGCCCTCGCGCAGCAATTGACCATCGTCAATCGCAAGGGCCTGCATGCCCGCGCCTCGGCGCGTTTCGTGCGTACTGCTGAGTGCTTCGATGCCGAGATCAAGGTCGTGCGCGACGGCCAGGCCGTGAACGGCAACTCCATCATGGGCCTGATGATGCTGGGCGCCGGCCCCGGCTCGACCATCCTCGTCCAGGCGACGGGCAAGCAGGCGCGCGAGGCGCTCGACGCCATCACTACCCTCGTCAACAACGGCTTCGACGAGGACGCCGACGGCGCTCCGGCCTGAATTTATCGACCTAGGCATGCGCTCCCTGCGACTGGCACGCTTCTTGCCCTCGCGGCCGTGATGAGGCATGGTCGCCCCGGGAAAGCCTTTGATTTGAATGCCGCGGGGTAAGACGGAATGGCCTTGACGCCACGGCTTGAGGTTCGCCAGGGCCAGAGCCTGACGCTCACCCCGCAGCTGATGCAGTCGATCCGGCTGCTGCAGCTGTCGCACCTCGAGCTCAGCGCCTTCATCGAAGCCGAGCTACTGCGCAACCCGCTGCTCGAGCGCGAGGACGGGGAGCCGACCGAGACCGATTCCAGCGAGCTGCCCGAGCGCCCGACCGAGCTCAATGCTGCCGAGGATACCGTCGATTATGCCGATCGCGTCCAGTCGGAGGATTCGATCGCCAACGGCTACGACACTGAAGCGGAGAACGTCTTCCCCGATACCGCGACTGCCGACCGGCAGGCCGAGGCCCAGCCCTGGACCGAACGTTCCGGTTCGGGGGAGGGCGAGGCCCCCGACATCGACCAGTTCGTCGCTGCCCGCCCCACGCTGGCCGATCACCTCGCCGCCCAGGCCGGCCTCATCATGTCCGATCCGGCCGAGCGGCTGATCGCGCAGTTCCTGACCGACAGCCTCAACGAGGCCGGCTATCTCGCCGTCGAGCTCGAGATCGTGGCCGAACAGCTCGGCGCGCCGCTCGAAACGGTCGAGGCCGTGCTGGAAAAGCTACAGACCTGCGATCCGATTGGCGTATTTGCCCGCGATGTGCGCGAATGTCTCGCCCTCCAACTGCGAGAGCGCGACCGGCTTGATCCGCTGATGCTCCGATTGCTCGACAACCTCGAGCTTGTCGCCAGCCATGATATGCCCGCCCTGCTGCGCGCCGTCGGCGTCGATCGTGAGGATCTCGCCGATATGCTGGTGGAGCTGAAGCAGCTCGACCCCAGGCCTGGGCGCGCCTTCGAGGCCGGCCCGGTCGAGGCCGTCGTGCCCGATGTGTTCGTGCGTCCCGGGGCTGGCGGCGAATGGCAGATCGAGCTCAATGCCGAGGTGCTGCCCCAGGTGCTGGTCAACCGCACCTATTATGCGTCGGTCACCCGCAAGACCCGCGATGTGGCCGAGAAGGCCTTCCTCACCGATTGCCTGGCGACCGCCAACTGGCTGGCCAAGAGTCTCGACCAACGGGCCCAGACCATCCTCAAGGTCACCGCCGAAATCGTGAAGCAGCAGGATGGCTTCCTGCATCACGGCATCACTCACCTCCGGCCGATGACCCTGAAGCTGGTCGCCGACGCCATCGAGATGCACGAGTCGACGGTCAGCCGCGTCACCTCGAACAAATATGTCTCGACCCCGCGCGGCCTGTTCGAGATGAAATACTTCTTCACCACCGCGCTCGGTTCCTCGACCGGCGAGGGCGACCACTCGGCCGAGGCTGTGCGTCATCGTATCAAGCAGATCATCGATGCCGAGCGCCCGGAGGATATTCTCTCCGACGACACCATTGCCGAGATGCTGCAGAAGGAAAAAGGCATCGAGGTCGCCCGCCGAACCGTGGCAAAATATCGCGAGGGCATGAACATCCCTTCCTCGGTGATCCGCCGGCGCGCCAAGCGGGCGCTGGTGGCCGCCCGCTAAGGGCTTTCCTGAGCCCGCCGGACCGGGCTCTGCCTTTCGTCCATATGCCGCAACCAACGCATGCTCCCCCGCATTGCCCCCCGCGCGGGGTCGGTCTAGACTCCCATTCGCGCCGGGGAGGGATCACATCTCAGGGTGAGGCCGCTCCGGCCGGAATCACCAACGAGAAGAGGACTTCCATGACTCTGCGTGTTTCTGGAAAGAACATGGATGTCGGCGAGGCCCTGCGGTCCAAGGCCGAAGGGCATTTCGACGCTGTCGTGAAGAAGTATTTTGACGGCAACTACAGCGGCCACCTGACGCTCGAGCCCGAAGGATCGGGCTTTGCCGCGCAGTGCATGGTGCACCTCGATTCCGGCGCCATGCTGCAGTCGAGCGCCTATGGTGGCGATCCGATCTCGGCCTATGAGATCATGGCGAACACCATCGAGAAGCGCCTGCGCCGCTACAACCGCAAGCTCAAGGCCCACCGCAAGCACCCGAACGGCGTCGACGAGGAAGCGTCCGCCTATGTGCTGCAGGCGCCCGACGACGAGGACGAGCTGCAGGAAGACTACTCGCCGCCCGTGGTGGCCGAGACGACCTCCAGCCTGCGCCAGATGTCTGTGGGTGAAGCCGTCATGCAGCTTGATCTGACCCAGGCAGAAGTGGTCGTATTCCGCCATGCTGGACATGGTGGCCTAAATGTGGTCTACCGCCGCGCGGACGGTAATATTGGCTGGATTGATCCGGCCCTCAAGCCAAACTGAGGTTGTGGCGCAACGCGTCCTCTCCGCTTCCACGATAGGAACGTCTTGATGGAATTGGCTGATATCCTCTCCGAGGAGGCCGTGATTGTTTGCGCAGGACTCAAGTCTAAGGCAGAGGTCCTGAAAAAGCTTTCCGAATGCGCCGCCAAGGTGACCGGTCACGACATATCGACCATCTACGAAGCCGTGAATGCGCGTGAGATGCTGGGCTCCACCGGGCTTGGCAACGGCATCGCCATTCCGCATGGCAAGTTCGTTGGGCTGCCCGGTGTGGCGGCCGTGTTCGCCCGGCTCGATCCTCCCATCGATTTCGAGGCTGTGGACGATCAGCCCGTCGATCTCGTGGTTATGCTGCTCGCGCCGATCGGCGCCGGCGCCGACCATCTGAAGGCGCTGGCGCGCATCGCCCGCATCCTGCGCACCGATACCGTCGTCGCCCGGCTGCGCCGCTCGAGCGATGCGCGTGAGATCTACGAGATTCTGACGCAACCGTTACCGGTGACCAAGGCCGCCTGAACTGCCCAAGTTTTGACCTTTCGCTTGAAAGCACCTACATCAGGCGCCGATGAGCACAGTCGATGAACTTCTTGCGGCCGATCGCAGCCTGCTGCTGGTCGATGATGACAAGACCTTCCTGACCCGCCTGGAGCGGGCCATGCAGAAGCGCGGGTTCGATGTCCGCATCGCCGATACAGTGGCGGGCGGCCTCGCCGCGGTCTCCGAGTCGCCGCCGGCCTATGCCGTCGTCGATCTCCGCCTCGAGGACGGCAACGGCCTTGATGTCGTCGCGGCCCTCCACCAGAAGCGCGAAGATGCCCGCGCTGTGGTCCTCACGGGCTACGGCAACATCGCCACGGCGGTGACCGCGGTGAAGCTCGGCGCGGTGGATTACCTGTCAAAGCCCGCCGACGCCGAGGACGTGATCAACGCCCTCCTCGCCAACGGCGACAAGGCGCCGGCCCCGCCCGAAAACCCCATGTCGGCCGACCGGGTGCGCTGGGAGCATATCCAACGCGTCTACGAGTTGTGCGATCGCAACGTCTCCGAGACGGCGCGCCGGCTCAACATGCACCGACGCACCCTGCAACGTATCCTCGCCAAGCGCGCCCCGAAGTAACATCGAGACTGTCCCAACCAACGGGGTCACCCCCCGGATGCCGGGGCCCAGCCTGAGGTCTCTTCACTCAAGACGGATAGCGGCATCTCAGGGTGGATTCCTGCCTTCGCCGGAATGACACCGAGTTTGGATAAGCGTCGCAAACGGACACGGAGCACACCGATGAGCGTCACCCTGCATTTCCATGGTGCGGCGGGCACTGTGACCGGCTCGTGCTATCGCGTCGTCCATCCGCGGGGCCAGTTCCTCGTCGATTGCGGCATGTTCCAGGGCAACAAGACGGTTCGCGACCTCAACTACAAGCCGTTTCCCTTCGATCCCAAAGCGATCGACTTCCTGCTGCTGACGCACGCTCATATCGACCATGCCGGGCTGCTGCCGCGCCTTGCCAAGCTCGGTTACCGCAAGCCCATGTGGATGACCGAGCCGACCGGCGGCCTGCTCGAATATCTGCTGCCCGATGCTGCCGGCATCCAGGAGAGCGAAGCCGAGCGCGAAACCAGAAAGCGCAGCCGCCGCGCCGAGGAGCCGTTCCAGCCGCTCTACACCATGGAGGATGCCGCCGAGGCGCTGAAGCACCGCAAGCCCGTGAAATACGAGGAGTGGATCGAGCCGGGTCCAGGCGTGCGCGCCCGCTACTGGAATGCCGGCCATATCCTCGGTTCGGCCTCGATCGAGGTCGAGGTCGACAATGGCGACGGCAAGGCCATCCGCATCCTGTTCTCGGGCGATCTCGGGCCCGAGCAGAAGGTGTTCTACGAGGGCCCTGATGCCCCCTCGGGCTACGATTACATCCTCTCCGAATCCACCTATGGCGGCCGGGAGCGCGAGGACTACACGCTGCAAGCCCGGCGTGAGGCGCTGAAGACGGAGATCAACGACGCGCTCGGCCGCGGCGGCAACCTCGTCATCCCTACCTTCGCTGTCGAGCGCAGCCAGGAGCTGTTGCACGACATCGGCCTCCTCATCAAGACCGGCGAGATCAGCCCCAGCCTCGTCTTCCTCGATAGCCCGCTGGCCTCCAAGGTCACCGGCGTCTATCGCAAGTACGCCTCGATGTTCGACGACGTCGAGCTTGGCGCCGATGAGCTGTTCAACGATTCCCGCTTTCGCATCGTCGAGGCGGTCGACGAGAGCAAGGCGATCAACTCGATCCGCGGCGGCGCCATCATCATGTCGGCCTCCGGCATGGCCGATGCGGGCCGCATCAAGCACCACCTGCGCAACAACCTGCCGCGCGCCAACGCCACGGTGCTGTTCGTCGGCTACCAGGCGCCCGGCACGCTGGGCCAGATCATCCAGTCCGGCGCGAGGGAGGTGCGCATCCATTCCGAGCTCGTGCCGGTCCGCGCCCGGGTGCGCAGCCTCGGCAGCTATTCCGCCCATGCCGATCACTCCGAGCTGGTCGACTGGGTCACCAAGCGCCTGCCGGCGCATGGCGCAATCTTCCTCACCCATGGCGAGGACGAGGAGCGGGCGGCGCTACGCGCCGCGCTGATGCATGACGATGGCCTCGCCAGCGACCAGGTGATCGCCCCGCTGCTCGATGATGCCTTCGAGCTGCGCGCCGAGGGTATCGTGGGGGTCGAGAAGCCGGCCGAGCGTCGCGTCGATCTCACCCAGGTCACCTCGGACTGGCATAATGCCTATGCGAGCTTCATCATCGACCTCAGCAATCAGCTGCAGACGGCGACGGATGACAAGCGCCGCGTCGCCATTATGGACGCCCTCAAGGCGACGCTGAGTTCGACCGGCCCGGTCGCCCCGCCGCTACCGCTGAAAACGCAAGCCGGGGCAGCCCCGGTGCTGCATGGGGAACCGAGCGGGGAGTAATTCCTCCGGCTTCGGTTCGCTTGGCTGCCCCTCACCCTAACCCTCTCCCCAGAGGGGCGAGGGGACGCAAGACCACGGGCAGTGCCACACCGCCCCCTCGCCCCTCTGGGGAGAGGGCCGGGGGTGAGGGGCGCCCAAGCGCTTCCCTCACGGAAAATTCCCTCCCTCCGGATCCATCAGCGTGTGGATACGGTCCGCACCCAAGCGCGCCAGCTTCAGCATCATCGCCTTGCGCCGCGCCGGCGGCAGCGGGTCTTCCGCTCCCATGCGCAGGATCGCGGCGTCGTGCCCATCGCCTACCATCAGCCCCTCGTCGGCCGGAAAGATATCCGGATCGAGCTCGGGCGGCTTGGCGAAGAAGTAGCGGTCGCAGAATTCCTTGTAGAACGGCCACTTGCGATCGACCTGGAAGTCGATCAGCGACGACTTGATCTCTACGATCCAGATCTCGCCCTTCGGACCCAGTCCCAGCACGTCGGCGCGCCGGCCGTTGGCCAGCGGCACCTCGGCAAAACAGCAGAAATCATGCGCCTGCCGCAGAAACCGCATCACCCCGCGTTGAACCTTCAGCGCCGTCGGCGACTGCCGCAGGTCGACGATGGGTGGCAGCTCAGCCATTGGGCGTCAGCGGTTCCGGCACGCTCGGCACGCCCTTGGCCTTGGATGTGCCCGTGAGCGCCGGGATGGCGAGCAGGCCGACAAGGATCACCGGCAGGCAGATCAGGTAGGAGTTGCGGATGCCCAGATACTGCGCCACGAAGCCGAGCAGCGGCGGCGCGAGGAAGAACACGATGAACGTCACCTGTCCGATCGCCGCGACATTCACCGCCGCCGGCCGGTCGGTGCGCTGCGCCGCCGCCGACACTGCCAGCGGGTAGACGGCGCTGCAGCCCATGCCGAGCAGGGCAAAGCCTGTCAGCGCCACCCAGTCGGCTGGAGCGAAGCCGACCAACAGGACGCCCACCGCCGAAACGACGAGCAGCGTACCCGCGACGCGGCGCGGCCCGAGCCCATCCACGAACGGATCGATGAACAGGCGGGTCATTGCCATGAAGAAGGTGAAGAGCGTCAGTCCCAATCCGCCGACGAACGGCTCGGCGTCGAACACGTCGCGCATGTAGATCGTCGACCAGTCGACGCCCGCGCCCTCGACGAGGAAGGCAGCGATACCGATCATGCAGAGCGGCAGGAGCCCCCAGGTCGGCACGGCGAAGGTCGGATGTTCGCCTTCATGCGCGTCGGGGCGTTCCGGGGCCGTCGTCATGCCGGAAATAGTGACCAAGCCGATGATCAGCACGAATGCCAACATGATGCCGGTATGAGCCTGGATAGAGACCTCGAAATGGCGCATGCCGGCGCCGATGAGCGCGGTGACGAAAAAGCCCAGGCTCCACATGCCATGCGCCCGGTTCATGATGCGGCGGCCAAGCAGGGCCTCGAGCTTATCGGTCTCGATGTTGACGTTGATCTCCAGCGCCCCCGCGAGGAAGCCGGCAACGAACAGAGCCCCGAATACCGCCTGCGCATTGGGCAACCATGGCACCAGCGCGTAAAGCGTCGCCGTACCGAACACGGTGACAATGGCGGTCCAGCGCGCCCCCACCCGGTTGATGATCGGGCTCGCAATCGTCAGCGAGATCAACGACCCGATCGCCATGCCGATCAGCGTCAGTCCGAGTTCGGACTCTGTGACCCCGAGTTGGTGCTGCAGATCGGCCATGCGCGACAACAGTCCGCCCAGCGCCAGCGCAAACAGGAAGAACACAGAATAGATGCGGACGTGGGCAGGAATGGTCATGGTCAGTCGACTTCGTGCGGAATGGGCTTCTTGCCGAGCGCATCGGCGAAAATGAGGCTCAGGATAACCAGTGGAATACCGATACCGAAGGCCCAGCGGATGCCGAAATGCTCAGCGATATAGCCCAATAGCGGGGGGCCGAGCAGGAAGGCAACGAAGCTGGTCTGCGCCAGCGATGCGACATTGGTCGCGGCCGGCCGATCGGTGCGTTGCGCGGCCGCCGACATCGCAAGCGGGAAGATCGCCGAGGTGCCGACGCCGGCAAGAGCGAAGCCGACGAGCGCCATCCAGTCCGCCGTGGCGAAGAAGATCAGCAGTGCGCCGACCAGCAGGATCGAGAGCAGCACACGCGAAACAACCGTCGGGCTATAGCGCTCCACGAAACTGTCCGCGAAGAAACGCGTCACGGCCTGGGTGAAGGCGCCCAGCGCTACCGCGAAGCCGGCGAGGAAGGGCGAGACCTGGAACTCGTCCCGCATGTAGATCGCCGACCAGTCGATCCCGGCGCCTTCCATGATCATGGCCGACAGCGTGACGATGACGAGGATCATGATCGGCAGGGTCGGCGTGGCAAAGCCCTTGGTTTCATCGACCGAGGCCCCGGTGCGGTGCGGCGCCGGATCGAAGCGGCCGAGCAGCAGAGCCACGCCGACGATCACCACCGGCACCATCAGCAGGAGGTGGAGGTGCACCTCGAGCCCGGTCTGCGCCACGGCGGCAGAGACCAGTCCGGCCGAAAAGAAGCCAAAACTCCAGAACGCATGCGCGCGGTTCATGATGCGCCGACCGATCTGGTGCTCGGTCCGATCCGCCTCGAGATTGAGGATGATCTCGATGCCGCCGATGACGAGGCCAACCGGCAGGAGCAAGAGGAAGAACATCAGCGGCCCGGTGGCGAAGCTCGCGAGCGCGTAGCACAGCGACAGCAGCGGGATCAGCGTCAGGATCGAACGGCGATACCCGAACTTTTCCAGCCACGGCCCTGCGACGCTCAGGGAGATCAGCGTGCCGACCGCGGCGCCGATCAGGCCGAAGCCCAGCGCACCTTCCTCAATGCCCATGGCGTGCTGGATATCGGGCAGGCGGGGCGGCAGGCTCCCCATGCAGAACGAGTAGATGAAAAAGCCGCCATAGACGCGTTGCTGCGGCGGCAGTTCGAGACCGAATCTCATGTTCCGGGAAACCCACTCAGGAAAGGCGCGCGACCTTAATTAAATCGGTTCAAACCGACAAGGGCGGGCGCGATGGTGCGACTATCCGGCCCGCATCTCGTCGCGCATGACGCTGACGCCGCTCACTGCGCTGCGGAAGATCTCGAGCCGCCGCACCTGCCGGTCGGCGGCAAGTGCATTGCGCTCGGGCCCGAGATAGCTCGCCGTCTCGTGATAGACCTGCGTGCGGTCGATCAGCCGGCTCAGCCGGGTCAGCACGCGTTTGGGTGTGAAGGGTAGGGTAATGACGTCGTCGAACCCCATCGCAGTGCAATCGCGGATCGCCTCGGCCTGCGGGCTTTCGGCGAAATAGACCAGCGGCGAGAAGCGGATGCGCCGGCTGGGCGAAAAGCGGATCGCATCGGCTGCCGGCTTCAGCGTGGCTACGTCGTCGACCGCTGCGAACAGGAAGAAGATCAGCGGCGTCTGCTGCGCCTGGGCTTCGGCGGCGGCAATGGTGGTGTAGGCGAGCGTGCTGGCAAAGCCGATCGAGCGCGCCAGATCGGTCAGCGCGGCGCCGGGACCATCATTGGGACCGACGATGAAGGCGGAGGCGCGGCGATGCACGGGAGGCTCCCTCGGATCGGCGCGCAGTGTGGCCCAACAGGCTTGCCGCCGCGTTAACCCTGCCAGCGGCGTTCGCCACGAAACAGCGGCGCATTTGCTTGCATCAGCGCAGTGATCCGGTCGGCCACCCGCCGCACCTCGGGTCGGTGCCGGTCCTCGTGGTGGGTCACGAGCCACTGCTCCTGCATCAGCTCGTCGATCGGAGCGGCAACGCGCGAGAGCCGTGGCTCGGTGTCGGCCGCGAAGCACGGGAACAGGCTGAGCCCGGCGCCCGCCGCCACCAGCTCCATCACCGAATGCGGATCGTTGCCGCGCGCGCTGACACGGTCGCCATGGTGCGCCATCAGCCAGCGTGCCGTCGGCAGGTTGGCCGCATCGCCGACCACACCGACGAACAGCCCGGCCTCCACTCCGTTGATGAGATTGCGCCCGGCATAGAGCGCGTGCGCGACCTTGCCGATCTGTTTGCCGGCGAGGAAAGGTTCAGTCGGACGCGCCGCGCGCAGCCCGATATCGGCTGCCCGGCGTCCGATATCGACCTTCTCGTTGGCAGTGACCAGCTCGATGCGGATGCCGTCATCGACATGCCAGAGCTCGCCGATATGGCGGGACAGGAACACCGAGGTCCAGGTGCCGGCCGAGATGCGGACGATTTTCTCGCCGATATTGCCCTCGCGCCAGCGGCTCACCGCCTGCATGGCCTGCTCGACATCCTCGGCTCGCCGCAGCAGCTCCTCGCCCGCCCGCGTCAGCTCGTAGCCGGTCTGCCGGCGGACAAAGAGCGGCTCCCCGATCTGGTGCTCGAGTGCGGTGACCCGCCGGCCTAGCGTCGCGGCGCTGAGGCCCGTCGTGGTGGTCGCCGCGGTTAGCCCACCGAGCCGCGCCACATCGAGAAACAGCCGAAGGTCATCCCAGGATAATGCGTCGATCGTCGCCATTTTTCATTCCTGAAAAATACGTTGCGACCCTTGTTGTATCGGTTCAAGGCGCCATCGTGCAAGTATGCCTCGTCGGTAGCCGTAGGGATTAACTGGCTTCGACAAGTCGCAGCGCCCCGCAACTCTGCTCCGGATCATCCGCCTGGATGGACCGACGGCAGCGGCGTTTTGCACCAATGAAGGAGACCGGAAATGCTGCACGACCTCATATCGCAACTCAAGGACTGGTGGACCGTGCAGGGCGGCATCGAGCGGCTCGCCCATCTCGATGACCGGCTGCTGGCCGATCTGGGGATCGAACGCGAGGACATTCCACGCTATGTCCGCGGCGAACTGCTGAAGCCCGCCGATCCACCCGCCGCCCAACCAGCCGTTGCGCTTGGCAGCCCGCATCCCCGCATTCCGCGCGGTTCGCGGGCCGACGGCCGGCGCGTCGCCGACGCCTATGCGCCACGCAAGCACACCGCCGTTTCTTCTTCAGGAACGGGGAAATGAACCAGACGCTCAAGCTGGGCCGCTATCAGAGGCGGCAATAGCCAAAATCGACCGGCCGCTGGCGCGCGAATAGGCCGGGCGTCAGGCGCCCGGCCGCATGGCGTCGCGGACCGCGGCTTCGGCGGCCTCGACGGTCTGGAACACCTGGCCGTCGACACCGAAGGCGTCGAGCTTGACCGCGATGAACCGGAAGCCTTCATCGAGCGTGACCAAAACGCCCTTCGGCTCGCCATCGACATCGATGGCTATGGGCTTGGCGCTCTTTGGCTTTTCGAAATGCGCGTGCTGCATGGAATCTCTCCATTCGGCGCGTCGATCGCGACGGCCGGGGTGTTACCTGAACTCTGAGACGAATGGGTGACAGCAGTCACATTCGTTTGGGTCGGTAACACCCGTTGGAGCGATCTACCCATTTGCCGATAATCCCGGTTTGGAGAGTGGTGCGAATTGCGATGTGCATTTTCGTCTCCTTCCCGGTTGGCGATCAGCCAGGGTGATTCCAATGAGGGCGATTGTGCATCCGCCCCCGCAGCTTTTCTGTGGCAGACAAAAGGCGGCCACGCGACAGTTCTACGGCCACGGCCGCCGCATCGACAATCTGTGCTTTGGTCGAGGCCGGCGGTGAACTAGACCATACGTGTCCGGTTTGAAAGATCGGCGCATCCGAATAACTGGCATCAAAGCAGAATTTCCTGCCCTGCCGATGGCGAGGCGTTAGAACGGCTCAGCGTTTTCCAGCACGGTCTGGCCGCGTGGCGACAGCTAACCCCCCGCTCCCAAGCTTCGCTATCTTTCCCCGACGGAGGGAGGAGGCGGGCAATGTGCGCTGCGCATTGAGTATGGACTACCGTCCGCCCTCGATCTTGCGAAAACGCTGGTTCACGCCGCCATTGCCGTATGGATACTCGGCCACGTCCGGCGCGCTTGCCGTGTTCAGCGCCTGCATCACGTCGTCGCCGAGCTTCAGGTCGGCCGCCTTGAGGTTGGCCGCCAGCTGCTCGCGCGAGCGGGCGCCGAGGATCACCGAGGTCACTGCCGGCCGGCCGGCGAGCCAGGCCAGCGCCACTTCGGCCATCGAGACACCGAGCCCGTTCGCCGCATCCTCGACCGCGCCGATGATCCGCCAGGTGCGGTCCTTGGCATTGCGCGCGGCGTAGGCTTCCTGCCCGCGGTTCGGGTTCTCGCCCAGGCGCGTCGCACCAGTCGGCTGCACGTCGCGCTTGTACTTGCCCGACAGCCAGCCACCACCGAGCGGCGACCACGGCAAAAGCCCGATATTGGCATCGAGCGCCGCCGGCACGATCTCGTGTTCGATGTCGCGCACCAAGAGGTTGTATTGCGGCTGCAGCGTCACCGGCGGGGCGAGGTTGCCCATCTTGGCGAGGAAGGACGCCTTGGTCAGCTGCCAGCCGATGAAGTTGGAAAAGCCGTAATAGGAGATCTTGCCGTTGCGGATCGAGTCGTCGAGGAAGCGCAGCGTCTCCTCGAGCGGGGTCAGCGCGTCGAAGGCGTGCATCTGGTAGAGGTCGATCTGCTCGAGCCCCAGCCGCTTCAGCGAGGCGTCGAGCGCCTGCCCGAGATGCCGGCGCGACAGGCCGAGATCGTTCGGCCCCTTGCCCATCGGGAAGCGGCCCTTGGTGGTGATCAGCATCTGGGCTGCTGTCTCCGGCCGCGCCTTGAGCCAGCGCCCGACGATCTCCTCGGACTTGCCGGACGAGTAGACATCGGCCGTGTCGATCAGGTTGCCACCCGCCGCGGCGTAGTCGTCCATCAACGCGAAAGAGGTGGCCTCGTCCGCCTCGGCGCCGAAGGTCATGGCGCCCAGTGTCTGGACCGATACGGCTGCGCCGCTATTGCCGAGCTTACGATACTGCATGAAATCCTCCGCTCCGATTGAATCGCTTCAACCCGTCCTATGCGCTGTGCGCAACGGAGTCGACTAGACCATCGGCCGATGGCGATGGAGTGACTATCCTTCGATCTCCTCGCGCAGCGCCTCGAGCTCCAGCCATTCGTCCTCGGCCTTGCCTAGCGCCGCTTGGGCCTTGTCGAGCTCGGCGCTGGTCGCTTCGAACTTCTTGGGGTCCCTGGCGTAGAGGCCAGGATCGGCCAGCACCCCATTCAGCCGCGCGATTTCTTTTTCGAGCCGCGCCATCTCCTTGGGCAGCGTTTCGAGTGCGTGCTTCTGCTTGAAGCTCAGCTTCTGCTTCTGCGGATGCGACGTCGTCTGCGGCAGCGCGGCCTGCTTGCCGCCCCTGACCTTGCCAGCATTGGCCGGCGCCGTGACGCCGTAACCGCGCTGCGTCACCATGTCGGAATAGCCGCCCGGATACTCGGTCCACTGCCCGCCGCCATCGGCGACAATCACCGAAGTCGCGACCCGGTCGAGGAAGTCGCGATCGTGGCTGACGACGATCACCGTGCCCGGATACTCGCCCAGCATTTCCTGCAGCAGTTCCAGCGTCTCGAGATCGAGATCATTGGTCGGCTCGTCGAGCACGATGACGTTGGAGGGCAGGGCGAGGACGCGCGCCAGCGCCAGCCGCCCGCGCTCGCCGCCCGACAGCTTGCTGACGGCCGTGCCGGCTTGCTCGGGCGCGAACAGGAAGTCCTTCAAATAGCCCATGAAGTGCTTGGGCTGCCCGTTGATGGTCAGTGTGTCGGAGCCGCCGCCAGTCACCGCTTCCTTGAGCGTCATGTCCGAGGTGAGCGCAGCGCGGCGCTGGTCGAGGCTCGCGAGCTCGATATTGGAGCCCAGCTTGATCGTGCCGCTGTCTGGCGCGAGTTCACCGGTGAGCAGCTTGATCAGCGTCGTCTTGCCCGCGCCATTGGCGCCGATGATGCCGAGCCGGTCGCCGCGGATGACGCGTGTCGTCAGGTCTTTGACGATGACGCGCTCGCCATAGGCCTTCGATACATCCTTTGCTTCCGCCACCAGCTTGCCCGACGTCTCGCCCTCGGTGACGACGATGCTGACATTGCCGACCGACCGCTTCAGCTCGCGTCGCTCCTGGCGGAGATTGTGGAGGCCGGCAAGGCGGCGGACATTGCGCTTGCGCCGGGCGGTGACGCCATAGGTCAGCCAGTGCTCCTCGCGCACGATCTGCCGATCAAGCTTGTGCCGGGCGGTTTCCTCTTCCTCGAGCACCTGGTCGCGCCATTCCTCGAAGGCTCCGAAACCGCGGTCTAGCCGGCGGGTGAGCCCGCGATCGAGCCATACGGTGGCGTTGGTGAGGTCGGCGAGGAAACGCCGGTCGTGGCTGATGATGACCAGCGCCGAGCGGATAGATTTCAGCTCGTTCTCCAGCCATTCGATCGCCGGCAGGTCGAGATGGTTGGTTGGCTCGTCAAGCAGGATGATATCCGGTTCCGGCGCGAGGGTCCGCGCGATCGCGGCGCGGCGGGCCTCGCCGCCAGATAGTCGCTGCGGCTCCTCGTTGCCGGTGAGCCCGAGCGCGTTGAGCAGGTAGGTGGCGCGATAGTGGTCGTCGCCCGCCTGCATTCCCGCTTCGACATAGGCGAGCGTGTTGGGATACGACGAAAGGTCCGGTTCCTGCGGCAGGTAGCGGATGGTTGCGCCCGGCTGCAGGAAGCGTCGCCCGCCATCCGGCTCGATCTCGCCCGCGGCGATCTTCAGGAGCGTCGATTTACCCGAGCCGTTGCGGCCGACCAGCGCCACCTTCTCGCCCGGCAGCAGCGAGAGTTCGGCGCTTTCGAGCAGGTCGGCGGAGCCGAGTCGCAGCCGGATTTGCTGCAGGGTGAGAACGGGCGCGGGAGCCAAGGCGATAGTCCGTCTGTGAAGGGATGGCGGCATAGAGCATGCATGCCAGCCAAGATCAACGCGACGAGCCGCGCATGAACCTGAGCTGAAGCAATTCTGAACGTGGCCTTAACGCGGGGATCAGTGAGCGTTCAACCGCCGGGCGCAATTCTGCCGCCTGTGATCGCGGGGCGATCTCGAATTCCGCCGCACGAAAAAAACGCCCTCCGGGTCGGGCGTGTGTGGTGATGAGGGCGGGTGTCGGACTTTTGGAGTCGGTCCGACACCCGCTCTATCTGTTTCAGTGGGCTGCCTGCGCGATCAGCACCGGCTCCATCTCCTCAAAGCTGAGGCCGAGGCGCTGGCGCAGCGAACGGCGCTTCGAAGCGAGGTCCGCGATGGTGTGGCTCTCGAGCACGTTGAAAAACGCGCCAAGCGCCTCGCGCAGCGCCGCATTCACATCGCAGCTGTCGGCGAGCGGGCAGGAAATGTCGCCGTCCTCGAAGCACTCGGCCATCGAGAAGCTTTCCTCGGTGAGCCGAACGGTGTCGAGCAGGGTGATCTCATCGGCCGGACGGCCCAGCTTGATGCCGCCGCGACGGCCGCGCACGGTCTCGATCAGCCCGTTCTCGACCAGCGGCTTGATCAGCTTGAACAGGAACAGTTCGGAAATACCGTGCGCCTTGGCGATGTCGGCAACGCGGCTCAGGCCGGGGTCATTCACCGCGCAATAGATCAGGGTACGTATGGCGTAGTTGGACTGGCGAGTCAGTCTCATCGAAACTCCGAGTCGGCGATGCCGATCTTGCTGCACGCCCACGGTCAAACGCTTGATTTGGTTGGCGTTTGCCCGGCTGGATGGGCCTTGGAACCAGACCCTAACTTATAACGGTTCTAAACTAAGTCAAGAAAACTTGACGCCATCGTTCAAGATTGGCGTCAAGTTCCGTGAGCACCGCTCTGCCGGCGTTACTTACCCATGTACGGCTTGTGCAAGGCGAGGTCCGCCGCACCCAGCCGGTCCTGTGCGGTGAAGCTCTGGTGCCAGTAGGGGTAGATCAGCGGCGGTTGGCTGACCGCATCGAGCCGTGCCACTTGGTCGGCGCTGAGCTTGAGGTCCGCCGCCTTGAGGTTGTCCTCGAACTGCGCAAAATTCCGCCCGCCGATGATCACCGAGGCAACGAGCGGTCGCTGCAGCAGCCAGGCCAGCGCCACCTGCGCGCCGGAGACGCCATGCTCGCCCGCGACGGCATTGAGCACGTCGACGATCTTCCACAGATGTTCCGGATCGTAGATCGGCGGCTCCTTGAAGCCGCGCACCTGGCGCCCGTCGGTCGGCTTGGTGTCGCGCGTATACTTGCCCGACAGCCACCCGCCGGCAAGCGGCGACCAGATCAGCAGCGACACGCCCTGATCGAGCCCGAGCGGAACCAGCTCATACTCGGCCTCACGCGAATGCAGCGTGTAGTGGATCTGCTGAGAGACGAAGCGCTGGTAGCCCTTGGCGTCGGAGGTGCCAAGCGCCTTCATCAGGTGCCAGGCCGAGTAGTTCGAGCAGCCGATGTAACGGACCTTGCCGGAGCGCACGAGCGTATCGAGCGCTTCCAGCGTCTCCTCGAGCGGCGTCTCGCCGTCCCATTCGTGCACCTGGTAGAGGTCGATCACGTCGGTCTTCAGCCGGCGCAGCGAGTTCTCGGCCTCGCGGATGATGTGGTAGCGGCTGAGGCCGCGATCGTTCGGGCCCTTGCCGGTCGAGAACCGGACCTTGGTGGCGAGCAGCAGGCGGTCGCGCCGGCCATCGGTCAATGCCTCGCCGATGATCGTCTCCGACACCGACTTCGAGTAGACATTGGCCGTGTCGATCAGGTTGACGCCGTGGTCGAGGCAGAGATCGATCTGGCGCTGTGCGTCCTTGAGATCGGTATCCCCCCACAACCCGTCACCACCGAACGTGGCGGTACCGATCGACAGCGATGAAACCTTGAGGCCGGAACGGCCGAGCAGGCGGTAGTCCATGGAAAATGCCCTCCAGATACTGCGCGGAAACTAAAGCGGCGGGTGCACGGCGCAAGCCCCGATCGACGGGCTACACCTCGAACGTGTCACCCAGATAGACGCGCTGCGCCTCGGGATCGGCGACGATGGTCTCGGGCTTGCCCTGGATCATCACCCGGCCGGCATGCACGAGGTAAGCCCGGTCGACCAGCGACAGTGTATCGCGCACCGAGTGGTCGGTGATCAGCACGCCGATACCACGCCGCGTCAGGTGCTTCACCAGCGCCTTCACCTCGCCCACGGCGATCGGATCGACGCCGGCAAAGGGCTCGTCGAGCAGCATGAACACCGGATCGGTCGCCACCGCCCGCGCGATCTCGACGCGTCGCCGCTCACCGCCCGACAGCGCCATCGCATTGGCCTTGCGGATATGCTCGATGCCGAACTCGTGCAGCAATTCATCGAGCCGGGCGGAACGCGCCGCCTTGCTCGGGACGTGCCGCTCCAGCACGGCAAGAATGTTGCCTTCGACGCTCAGGCCCCGGAAGATCGAGCTTTCCTGCGGCAGGTAGCCGATACCGAGCCGCCCGCGCTGAAACAGCGGCAGGTCGGTGATTGGCCGCCCATCGAGCAGGATCTTGCCGTCATCGGGCTTCACCAGCCCCATGATCATCGTGAACACCGTGGTCTTGCCCGCCCCGTTCGGCCCGAGCAAACCCACCGCTTCGCCTCGCCGCACGGCGAGACTGACATTCTCGACCACCGCACGCTTGCCGAAGCTTTTCTTCAACCCGTGCGCCACCAGCCAGCCGGTCTGGTCGACCGACGTCCGCTCGCCCGGTGGTGAGGCTGTTTCCTTCATCGCGGCGTGAACACGCCGGTGACGCGGCCGCCCTGGCTGTCATTGCCACGGAAAGTGGAGCGGTTGGTGGCGAGATTGATGGTCAGTTCCGGCCCCTGCACGGTGCCCTGCTCGTTGGTCACGGTGACATTGTCGCTCAGCGTCAGGATCTGCGTCACCGGATCGAACACCGCCTGCCGCCCGGTGGCGGTCTGCTCCGGTGTCTTGATCCGAACGTTCCCCGTGGCGGTCAGGCTATCGATATCGGTCTGTCCGCCACTGCCATACGTGACGACGACCTTGTCGGCCCACACCGTCATACCAGTACGGGTGATCACCACATTACCACTGAACACCGCATTCTTGGTCAGGTCGTCGAGGTCCATGCTGTCGGCCGTGACCTTCACCGGATCGACGGCCAATGCCGGCGTACTGGCGGCCAGCAGGGCGGCGAGCAAGAGAGTTCTGAGCTTCACTGGTTGTCTCCCGGTGTCGTCGGCAGCTCGAGCGTCACGTTGCGGAACGTGTAATGCTGCTTGGCCCGTTCATAGGTCATGCTGTCGGCCAGCACATGCGTGCCATCGGGCAGCGTCACATCCACCTTGCCGCCTGCCGCCATCGTCCAGTTCAGGGCATCGAGGAACACCATGTCCAGGGTGCCCTTGAGCCCCTCGCTGCTCTCGATCGCTGTCGTTCCCGGCACGTTGACCAGCTGGTCGGTGGTCTGCAGTTGCGCCGCTGAAGCAGTGGCCCTGGTTACCACGCCGGCAACCGTCGTGGCCGTGAGCGTTGCCTCAGTCAGATCGACAATGTCGCTCTGGAGCAGAGACACCTTTGCCGCCGTGGCGCCCAGCGCATAGACCGTGCCATCCTCGACGGTTGAGGTCAGCTCCGGCGTTTCCACGACCAGTTTGTCGCGATCGATGCTGATGTTGGAAAAGCCAAAACGCTGGCTGAGGCTGGCAATGATGATGCCGGCCACCACGACCATCAGCACCAGCGCCCCGGTGGCCGGCACGGCCCAGCGCAATACCGCCACCATCTGGTTGCGGTGCGCGAGGCGAGTGTAGAGCCGCGCGCGGGTGTCAGCCGTGACCCCGGTCATTGCCATCAGCTATGGGCGAAGATGTCGGTCTCGTCCCAGCCCATCAGGTCGAGATCGATCCGGTGCTTGAGGAACTCGAAGCACGCCGTCGCCAGCTCGTTGCGGCCCTCGCGCTTCAGCATGCGGTCGAGATGGCGCTTCACGTCATGCAGGTACAGCACATCGGACGCGGCATAATCGAGTTGCGCCTCGCTGATCTTTTCGGCGCCCCAGTCCGAACTTTGCTGCTGCTTGTTGAGATCGACGTTCAACAGCTCGCGCACCAGGTCCTTGAGCCCGTGCCGGTCGGTATAGGTGCGCACCAGTTTGGACGCGATTTTGGTGCAGTAGACCGGTCCGGTGACTACGCCGAAGCGGTGCTTCAGCACCGCCATATCGAAGCGGGCATAGTGGAAAATCTTGGTGACGCCGGGATCGGCCAGCATCCTGGTGAGGTTCGGCGCTTCGTTCAGCCCTTGCGGGATCTGCACCACGTCGGCGCTGCCGTCGCCGGGCGACAACTGCACTACGCATAGGCGGTCGCGATGCGGATCGAGGCCCATGGTCTCGGTGTCGATCGCCACCTCCCGGCCGTAACGGGAAAGATCGGGCAGATCGCCACGGTGCAGCCGGATGGTCATGTCAGGTCCTGAGAAAATGAATGCGGTGTGATGCCATAGCATAAAGGCGTTGGAAAGGCCGGGCGGCGTCGCTACAAACCTCTCTGCCGCGTCCCCGCCGCGGCGGGGCGGCAAGTGAGTTGAATGGATATTCTGGGTCAGGTCCGTGACCGGGTAAGTGCGCTGCCACGGAACAGCAAGCAGTTCCTGCTGATGGCCTTTGACACCCTGGCCCTGCTCGGCGTGCTGTGGCTCAGCTTCTCGGCCCGGCTGGGCGCCCAGTTCACGCCGCAACCGGCCCACCTCGTCCTCATGCTGCTTGCGCCGGTCGTCGCCATTCCGGTTTTTATCCGGCTCGGTCTCTATCGCGCCGTGATCCGCTATCTGCCCGAACGCGCGCTGTGGACCATCATCCAGGCCATGGCGCTCGCCACGCTCATCTGGGTGTTCGGTCTGTTCGTCGCCGAAGCGACGCGTCTTGCCGTGTTCCCGCGTACCGTGCCCTTCATCTATTTCGTGCTCGGCACGCTCGTCGTCGCCGGCTCGCGCTTTGCCGCCAAATACGCGCTGTGGCTACCCGAGCGCGACATCGGCCCGGCCTCGGGCGTCGTCATCTACGGTGCCGGCGCCGCGGGCTCGCAGCTCGCCGAAGCCCTGCGTGGCCAGCATCGCAATTACGTTGCGGCTTTCCTCGACGATGATCGCGATCTGTGGGGCCGGGACATCGGCGGCGTCCGTGTCTATCCGCCCGACCGGCTGGAAGAGCTGATCCGCAACCGCGGCATCCGCGAGGTGATTCTCTCCGTACCCTCGGCCGATGCGACCCGCCGTAGCCAGATCATCGCCGAGTTGAGCCGCCTGCCGGTGAAGATCCGGGCCCTGCCGGCCATTTCGGATCTCGCCGCCGGCAAGTATCTCGTCAACCAGCTACGCGAGATCGACATCGACGATCTGCTCGGCCGCCCCGGCGTGCCCGCGGATCCTGCGCTGATGCAGCGCATGCTCGAAGGCAAGGTGATCCTCGTCACCGGCGCCGGCGGCTCCATCGGTTCCGAGCTCACCCGCCTCATCGTCCGCCGCAAGCCGAAAAAACTGGTGCTGCTCGAAGCCAACGAGTTCGCACTCTATGAGGCCGAGCGCCGGCTGAAACTGCTCGCCGACGACGTACCGATCGTGCCGGTGCTCGGCGCCGTCGGCGATACACAGCTCGTCCGCCGCACGCTTAGCACTCACGGTATCGACGTCATCTTCCACGCCGCCGCCCACAAGCACGTGCCGCTGCTCGAGGAAAACGTGCTCGAGGGCGTGCGCAACAATGTGCTCGGCACCCGCACGCTGGTCGAGGCGGCGGTGGCCGAGAACGTGCCGCGCTTCGTCCTCATCTCCACCGACAAGGCGGTGCGACCCGCGAGCGTCATGGGGGCTACCAAGCGCTGGGCCGAGCTGATCGTGCGTCATTACGGCAAGGGCGCTGGCCGCCGGTATTGCGCTGTCCGCTTCGGCAATGTGCTGGGCTCCAACGGCTCGGTCGTCCCGCTCTTTCGCGAGCAGATCGCCGCCGGCGGTCCGGTGACGCTCACCGACAGGCGCATGACGCGCTATTTCATGTCCATCCACGAGGCCGCCGAGCTGATCGTCCAGGCCGGCGCCATGGCCGAAGGCGGTGACATCTTCCTGCTCGACATGGGCAAGCCCGTCGCCATCCGCGATCTCGCCGACAATATGGTTCGGCTCGCGGGCCTTACGGTGAAATCGGACGAAAACCCCGATGGTGATATCGCCATCGTCGAAACCGGCGCGCGCCCGGGCGAGAAACTCGAGGAAGAGCTGTTCTTCGACCCCGCCAACGCCCTGCCGACCGAGCAGCCGCGCATCCTGCGCTCACCGCCGGGCTCGCGTCCGACCAACGGCATCGAGGCCGCGCTTGACCAACTCGGCGCCGCGCTCGATGCCGGGGACGAGGCGGAAGTCCGGCGTGTGCTGTTCGATTTCGTCGAAACCTGATCTCACTCCGGCGGCGACCACGCGGCCGGCTCTTCGCCCGCTCGCATCGGCTTCAGCGCCCGCGGATCCTCGCCGCGGAACTGCGCCAGCCGGATGCGAAAATTATTGCCGATGGTTTCGGCCCGGTCGACGAACAGCGCCGCCGCCTCTGGCGGGCAAAGCTCCCCCGCCGTCTGCCGGAACAGCTTCAGCCAGCGCGCGAAATGCTTGTCGCTGAGCTCGGGAATGGCGAAATGCTTGGGCATTGGCCGGCCCGTATAGCGGCCGGTCCCGAGCATCAGCGAGCTCCAGAAATCGGTGATCGTATCGAGATGCTTCGGCCACTCGTCCGTGGCGATCACGCGGTTGAACACCGGCCCGATCACCTCGTCGGCCCGCGCCCGAGCGTAGAACGTATCCACGACCGCACGCACCATCTTCTCGTCGAGTTCGGGCGGAATCAGCCGCCCGGTCGGATGCAGCCGCGGCTTTTCAGGACGATCCATGAGCACAAAGTCTCCGAAAGCAAAAAGCCTCCCCGGAGGGAGGCCTTCGAACCGTTGGTGCCCTGGAGAGGACTCGAACCTCCACGTCGTTAAACACACGGACCTGAACCGTGCGCGTCTACCAATTCCGCCACCAGGGCAAACCGATGGGCGCCGTTCCCTAGGGTAAGGCGCGCGGGCTGTCAACTCGCTTTCGCGCGGCGCGTCGGTGCGCCACTCGACAGTCCGTCGCCCTCGCGCTAGAAGCGGCACGACCTTGCCCAGAGCCTGTTGTGGAGCCGATCGCGCCATGGAGACCAACCCCAATCTCGTGACCATCTTCGGGGGTGCGGGCTTTATCGGCACGCAGGTCGTTCAGCTCCTGGCCAAGAAGGGCTATCGCGTCCGCGTCGCGGTGCGCCGCCCCGATCTCGCGGGCCATGTGAAGCCGCTCGGCGCCGTCGGCCAGGTGATGCCGATCCAGGCTAATATCCGCAACGCCGATTCCGTGGCCCGCGCCATCCGCGGCGCCGGTCTCGTCATCAATCTCGTCGGCATCGGTTTCGAGCGCGGCCGCCAGCGTTTTCGCGCCGTCCACACGCTGGGCGCCAAGAACATCGCCGACGCCGCGAAGGTGCTGCAGGTCGAGCGCCTCGTTCATGTGTCGGCGCTGGGCGCCGATCCCCAGAGCGCCAGTGGCTATGCCCGCTCCAAGGCGCTGGGTGAGACCGAGGTGCTGACTGCCTTTCCGTCTGCCGTGGTATTGCGGCCCTCGATCGTCTTCGGACCCGGCGATGGCTTCTTCAACCGCTACGGCATGCTCGCCCGCATGCTGCCGGTGCTGCCGGTGATCGGCGCCAGGAGCAGGTTCCAGCCCATCTATGTCGGCGATCTCGCCCAGGCCATCGTTGCCGCGGCCGAGGGTGCGGTGAAGGGGGGCAAGATCTACGAGCTTGGTGGCCCCGATGTGATGACCCATCGCGAGCTGATCGAGCGCGTGCTGGCCGATACCGGCCGCCGCAACATGCTGCTGCCGCTGCCTGCCGGCCTCGCGCGGCTCGCCGCCATCCCGTTCGCTCTGCTGCCGAGCCCGTTGCTCACCGGCGATCAGGTCGATCTGCTGCAGGCCGACAATGTCGTCTCCGATGCGGCCAGTCGCGACAAGCGCACGCTCGCCGCCTTCGGCATCACGCCCACCGGCATGGAAGCGATCCTGCCGAGCTACCTGTGGCGCTTCATGCGCCACGGCCAGTTCGACCGGCAGACGGCCTAACCGCCTCACATCGGCGGAGTGATTCCGATATCCCGCAGCAGGTAGGCCGGCAGCTTGCCCGCCTCCTCGTAGTGCACCGGGCCGACCGTACGGCGCAGCATGGCGTTGATGCGGCGGCGCAGCGCGAAGAGCCGCACGCGCTCCATCAGGGTCGGCTTGCGCTCGATAGGGAGCAGATCGAGGTACCCGCGTGATTCGGTGCTGGATGCGTTGGTCTGCAGGCGATCCTGAATGGTCATTCCGCTTCTCCTCGTCTGTTGCGAAACGACTCTATTCCAGGAACACTGACACCGGCTGTCAGGGTAACTGCGGTAGAGAAGATTCATGCGTGCAAGCCGGCTCTTGACCATCCTGATGATCCTCCAGACCCGCGGGCGAACCAGCGCCGAGGCGCTGTCCGAGGAGCTCGAGGTTTCCGTTCGCACGGTCTATCGCGACATCGACCAGCTCAGTGCCGCCGGCGTGCCGGTCTACGCCGAGACCGGCCGCAATGGCGGCTTCGCCCTGCTCGATGGCTGGAAAACCCGCCTCAACGGCCTCACCGCGCCGGAAGCCCGCGCCCTGTTCTTCTCCGGTCTCCCCGGTCCAGCCGGCGAGCTCGGCCTCGGCGAGGAAGCGGCGCAGGCCGAACTGAAACTGCTCTCCGCCCTGCCGGCCGACTGGCAGGCCGAGGCCCGGCGCATGAGCTCGCGCTTCCATCTCGATCCGCGCGGCTGGTTCCAGCCCGGCCACAAGCCGGAGTTCCTGAAGCTCGTCGCCGAGGCGGTGTGGAGCGAAACCCGCATCGCCATCCGCTATGAGAGCTGGAAGGAAACCAAGGACCGGGTGATCGAGCCGCTCGGCCTCGTGCTGAAGGGTGGCGTCTGGTACGTCGTGGCGCAGCGTGATGGCAATATCCGCACCTACCGGCTGTCGCAGATCCAGGCCCTCGGCCCCACCGGCGAGACCTTCACCCGCCCAAAGGAGTTCGACCTGCCCAATCACTGGGCCGAGGCGACCAAGCAGTTCGAGCGCGACATCTATGTTGGCACCGCCCATGTCCGGGCCACGGAGAAAGGCCTGCGCAAGCTCAAGGACCTGAGCGACACGGTGCGCCGCGCCGTCGAGACACTGAACCCCACCCCCGGCGGGGATGGCTGGGTCGAGTTCGACATCCCGATCGAGGAGGTCGGCTGGGCCAGCTTCGAGTTCATCAAGCTCGGCGACGATGTCGAAGTGCTGAGCCCACCCGAGCTGCGCGCTCGCGTCGTCGGCAATGTGCAGAAGATGGCGCGTCTCTACAGGGTCTCTGGCGAATAACTGGCGCGGCCGGATCGGTGGGACAAGCCCAGGTGGCCAGCTTAGGCCGCCCGCGCTGCCGCGATCGTGTTGCGGACCGCGCCCACGTCGGTCAGCGTCAGCTCGAACTCGCGCTCGATCGCGGTGCCGCCCATGCCGACATTGGGGTTACGGTAGCCCATGTGGCTCGGCACCGTCGTCAGCGCCGCGAAATGCGCCTCGTCGGCGCCCGAGCGCCGCAGCACTTCGGCGATGTTGCTCGCATCGAGCCCGCCGCACACCATGATCTTGATCCGCCCAGCCGCCGCCTTCACCGTGCGCGCGAGGACGCCGAGGCCTTCGAGCGCGGTGTCGCGCTGGCCTGAGGTCAGCACCCGGTCGATGCCGCAGCGTACCAAAGCCTCGATCGCCTCCTCGGGGTCGCGGGTCATGTCGAAGGCGCGGTGGCTGGTGGTCGACAGCGGACCGGCGGCCTCGCGCAGCGCGGTCATGCGCTTTTCGTCGTAGATGCCCTCTGCCGTGAGGCACCCGAACACCACGCCGGCGACGCCGACTTCGCGGCACTCGGCGACGTCGTCCAGCATGGTCTGGAACTCGAGCTCGGAATAGAGGAAGTCGCCGCCGCGCGGCCGGATGATCGGGTGGAACGGCACGAGGTCCAGTGCCTTGGCCCGCCGGATCGTGCCCATGCTGGGCGTTAGCCCACCCTCGAGCAGGCTGGCGCAAAGCTCGACACGGTCACCGCCCGCCTCGTGCGCCGCCACCAGACCATCAATGCCTTCGACGCAGATTTCGATCGGGATGCGGCGCATGGAAGTCTCCGTGACAATGCTGCGCCAGCCATGGCAAGCGGCGCTTTTCAGAGCAAGTCCCCGCTGCTGAAAACGACTGAGGCTGGACAGGCGGCGGGGCGGCTTTCTATGGTGCGCCGAAACGCTAAGTAACTAATCGGTTCGGAGGAACAGCATGGCTGCGGCATATCTCAACGAGGATCGGCTGTTCGACGCCGAGCCCAAGGCGCGGGCCATCGCCAGGTCGCTTTATGCCGGGATCAAGGACCTGCCGCTGGTCTCCCCGCACGGCCATACCGAGCCGCGCTGGTATGCCGAGAACGCGCATTTTCCCGATCCGGCCCAGCTGCTGATCGTCCCCGATCACTATGTCTTCCGCATGCTGTTCAGCCAGGGCATCCGGCTCGAGGATCTGGGCGTGCCGACCACCGACGGCTCGGCCGTCGAAACCGATGGCCGCAAGATCTGGCGGCTGTTCGCCAGGAACTACTACCTGTTCCGCGGCACGCCGACGCGCATATGGCTCGACCACACGTTTGCGACCCTGTTCGGCATCACCGAGCGCCTCACCGAGCAGAATGCCGATGCGATCTACGACCAGATCGCCGAGCTGCTGCAGCGCGACGACTATCGCCCGCGCGCCCTGTTCGAGCGCTTCAACCTCGAGGTCATCTCCACCACCGACGCCGCGACCGACGAGCTCAAGTGGCACAAGATGATCCGCGAGTCGGGCTGGAAGGGCCGCGTCGTCCCCGCCTATCGGCCCGATGCCGTCGTCGATCCGGACTTTGCGGGCTTTGCCCAGAACATCGACCGTCTCGGCGAACTGACCGGCGAGGATACCGGCCTGTGGTCGGGCTATCTCGACGCCCACCGCAAGCGCCGCGCCTTCTTCAAGGAATATGGCGCGACCTCGTCGGACCATGGCCATCCCACCGCCGAGACGGCGAACCTCAATCCCAAGGAGGCGGGACAGCTTTTCGACAAGGTCCGCACCGGCAAGGCCGATGCGCCCGAGAAGGCGCTGTTCCGCGCCCAGATGCTGACCGAGATGGCGCGCATGTCGATCGACGACGGCCTGGTGCTGCAGATCCATCCCGGCGCCTGGCGCAACCATTCGCCGACCGTGCTGGCCCAGTTCGGCCGCGACAAGGGTTTCGACATTCCGACTCGCACCGATTTCGTCGGCGCGCTGAAGCCGCTGCTCGATGCCGTCGGCACCGATCCGCGGCTGTCGATCATCCTGTTCATGCTCGACGAGACCGTGATCGCCCGCGAGCTTGCGCCGCTCGCCGGCGTCTACCCCTCCCTGAAGCTCGGCCCGCCCTGGTGGTTCCACGACAGCCCCGAGGGCATGCGCCGCTTCCGCGAGATGGCCACCGAGACGGCGGGCTTCTACAACACCGTCGGCTTCAACGACGACACCCGCGCCTTCCCCTCGATCCCGGCCCGCCACGATGTGGCCCGCCGCGTCGATTGCGCCTTCCTCGCCCGCCTCGTCACCGAGCATCGGCTCGACGAGGACGAGGCGCATGAGGTGGCCAGGGACCTCGCCTACAACCTCGTGCGCAAGGCCTACAAGCTATGACCCAGAAGCTCTTTGCCCAGGCCGGTGACGGCAAGGTCACCCAGCTCGATGGCTCGTCCCGCCGCGTCATCCTCGATCTGCCCGAGCTGATGCTGGTCGAGTTCACTTTCGACAAGGGCGGCGTCGGTGCGCTGCACTCGCATCCGCATGTGCAGACCAGCTACGTCGCCGAGGGCGTGTTCGAGGTCACGATCGACGGCGTGACCGAGACCATCGGCAAGGGCGGCGCCTACATCGTGCCCACCGGCCTCGTCCACGGCGTCAAGGCGCTGGAAGCCGGCAAGCTGATCGACAGCTTCACCCCTCGCCGCGACGATTTCCTCTAGCCTGCGGTAACTCCTGGCCGGTGGGTAATGCTCGGCTGGAAGAGTGGTTGTGCTGCCATCCTCGATCGTCATCCCGGCGCACGCCGGGACCCAGTGCGCGGAGCTATCCCGCGCACCGATGGTGCCAACCTTGCCGGGATGGACCGGCGCGGTGTGAGCTTTGGGCTATCAGTTGAGCAGTGGGTCCCGGCGTGCGCCGGGATGACGGCCGGTGGAGTGACTGGGAGGTCTGCGGTGATCACCTTCTCCCCTTGTGGGAGAAGGTGCCCGAAGGGCGGATGAGGGGGGGAGCGGGAAGCGGCGGAGCTGGTGACTCCACCCCTCCGAGCTGCGCTAGTTCGCTTTGCTCGCAAGCTGCGCTTGCCCCCCTATCAAGGGTGCGGCTGGTTCAGCCGAAGCGCCGCGCCGCGTCGATGGCGAGGCCGAGGCCCACGCTGCCGAAGGCGTCGGTCTCGACGGCGCGGGCCGCCGGCACGCGGGCGCGCAGCTCGCCGGCCACCGCCGGCACGCGGGTCGAGCCGCCGGTGAGGATGAGCGTGTCAACGCGGTCGGCGCCGACCCCCGCCAGTGCCAGCGTGCGGTCGATCGCGTTGCCGATGGATTCGGTTGCCGCGCCGACCGCGGCGTTGAGTTCGCCCAGCGTGATCTCGGTCTCGAGCCGGGCGTCGCGGGTCATGAAGCGGAACAGGGTCTGCGGCGTCTCGCTGAGCGCGATTTTGGCCTCTTCCACCCGTCCGGCCAGCCGATGGCCCTGCCGGTCCTCGACCAGGGCGATGAACTTCGCCACGAGGTCGGGAAACTGGGCCTCCTGCCGGGTCGAGCCGAGCTCGGCCATCACCCTGGCATTATAGAGCCGGTTGATCCGGTGCCAGGTGGCGAGGTCGTAGTAGGGCCCGGAGGGCAGGGGCCGCTTGCCGTCCGCAGTCTCGGTGCCGTAGCCCATCAGCGGCATCACTTTTTTCAGCGACAGCAGCCGATCGAAATCGGTGCCGCCGATATGGACGCCGGCCGTCGCTAGGATGTCGGCCTTGCGGTCCTTGGCGCGGGCGCGCTCGGGCGACAGGCGGATGATGGTAAAGTCGGAGGTGCCGCCGCCGATATCGGCGACCAGCGCCAGCTCTTCATGCGTCACCTGCTGCTCGTAGTCGAGCGCCGCCGCGATCGGCTCGAATTGGAAGGCGATGTGCCGGAAACCTTGGGCGCGCACGGCGCTTTCCAGCTGGGCCTGTGCCTCGGCATCGGCCTTGTCGTCGTCATCGACGAAGCGCACCGGCCGGCCGCAGACGATCTCTTCGATCTCATGGCCGAGTACGCCCTCGGCCCGCTGCTTCAACTCGCCGATGAAGCGGCCGAGGATGTCGGAGAATTTCAGCGCGTCCCGCTTGATCCGCGTTGTGTCGGAGAACAGCGAGGTGCCGAGCACGCTCTTGATCGAGCGCATCAGCCGCCCGTCGGCGCCAGTGACGTATTCGCTCACCGCCTGCCGGCCGAAATAGGTGCGGTCCTCCTCGAACGAGAAGAAGATGGCCGAGGGGATGGTCGGCTTGCCGTCCTCGAGCGGGATCAGCTGCGGCGCGGCATTGCCGCCGGCCGCCGCGACGGTCGAATTGGACGTGCCGAAATCCATGCCGCAATGGATGCGCGCCATTTCCGTCTCCGCGTTCGGGTTTTGCCGGGGCGGGCGGTATAGGCGGCGAGCGGGCGGCTGTCTACCCGCCGCTGCTCGCAGAGCACGAACGCGCCGAACTTGCACTCCGCCCGGTGATATCGACGGGGTCGTGCGGGACCGACCGATTGGTAGAATGCTGACGATCTGCGCTTCTACGCGTTTACCCTCGGTGCACATGTGAGCAGCCCCAGGGCCCGCGCACAGCTCCCGTTAAGGATTCGGCTACCAGCGGACCACCCCTAATGGCCGTGTTTCACGCGTGCGCCAGGAGGGCGGAATGCCGAACAGGATGTTTGCGATAATGGGATTGGTGCTGGCGCTGCTGCTGCCGGCGACAGCGCTGGGCGACGATTGGGTGGCGGTGAAGCTGCGCGGCCAGGTGCTTCAGTTCATCGACGGCCAGTGGGCCGAAATCGATCGTGGCGATGTCGTGCCGGATGACCGCATCATCCGGACCGGCGCCAGCGGGCGGGTGGAGTTTCGCCGCGACAAGGAAAGCATCAGCCTGGGTGCCGATACCCAGGTCCAGATACACGATCGGGCCGGGGAGCGCTTCACCACCGTGGAGCAGCATTTCGGCACTGTCGAGGTTGAGGCCGAAGTGCGCAACGTCCGCCACTTCGCCGTCGAGACGCCGCTGCTGGCGGCAGTGGTGAAGGGTACCCGCTTCGTCGTCCGGTCGGACAAGGCGCAGGCGAGCGTGCAGGTGAAGCGCGGCAAGGTGGAGGTCACCGACAGCCATAGCGGCGCGCATGCGCTCGTGCCCAAGGGCCAGACGGCGACCGTCAGTGCCGGTGGTGGCTTTGTCGTCGAGGGTCGCGGCGCGCGGACGACACCGGTCGTTGGCGCCAATGGCGAGGTCTTGGCGACAGCGCCGACGGCTGCCGGCTCGCCGACGGGTAGCGGTGGGGTGTCGGTCGGCGCAGGCGCACCGGGCGGGGTCAGCGCCGGTGTTTCGGCCGGCGCGGCGGGTATCGAGGTCGATGCGTCCCTCGGCGATGTGGCGGAGGTCTCTGCCAGTGCCGGCTCCACCGGGGTCAGTGCCGGCGCAAGCGTCGGCAACACCGTGACCGCGGGCGTCGGCGCCGGTAGCGGTGGCGTCACTGCGGGCGCCAGTGTCGGCGGGACGAGCGTCGGGGTGAGTGTCGGCGGTGGCGGGGTTTCGCTCAGCCTCGGCGGCAAGAAGCTGTTGTAGGACGGTTCACGCCGCGCGCGTCGCAGCGATGCGCGCGGCGATCTCTTCGGCCGCGACCGGCCTGCCGATCAGCCAGCCCTGCGCGATGTCGCAACCGAGCCGGCCCAGCAGCGCGCGCTGCTCCTCGGTCTCCACGCCCTCGGCAACGGTGGTCTTGCCCAGTCGCTGGGCGAGCTCGATGACGGTCTGTACGATCGCGGCTTCCGCCGTGCCGTCGGCCAGTCGGCGCACGAAGCTCTGGTCGATCTTGAGCTTGTCGAAACTCAGCCGGCTCAGGTAGCTCAGCGACGAATAGCCGGTGCCGAAATCGTCTATGGCGACGCCGACGCCCAGCTGCCGGAGTGCATCGAGGGTGCGCGACAACGGCCCGGCGCCATCGACCAGCACGCTTTCGGTGATCTCCATGTCGAGCCGCCTCGGGTCATAGCCGGTCTCGAGCAGGGCATCGGCCACCATCTCGGCGACATCGCCGAGCTTGAGCTGGGTCGCCGAGACATTCACCGCCAGGCGCCCCTCCCAATTCCATTGTCCGGCGAGGCGGCAGGCCTCGGTCAGTACGAAGCGCCCGAGCGGTACGATAAGGCCCGTCTCTTCGGCCAGCGGAATGAACTCCGCCGGTGACACCACGCCCAGGTCTGGTGACGTCCAGCGCACCAGCGCCTCGACTCCCACCAGCTCGCCGTCGGCGATGCGCGCCTGTGGCTGGAACACGACCGTCAGCTCGCCGCGTTCGATGGCCTGATGCAGTGTCGCATCGAGCAGCCGGCGGCGCGCGACGTCGCTTTCCGTCGCGACGTTGAAGCTGGTGACACCGGTCGCATTGGCTGCCAGTGCCTCGCGCAAAGCCAGTTCGGCCCGCTGCAGCCGCAGTTCCGCAGGGTCGGGCGGATCGGCGTCGGCCGCGGCGAGCACGGCGCCGACATGCACTTCGTGTCCTTCGATCGCAAAAGCCGGCCGCAGCACCCGGCGAACCTCGGGCCCGATCGCCTCGGCACTGGCAGCTGGTGGAAGCATCAGGGCAAACACGTCGCGATCGATCACCCCGACCGGCCAGGCGCCGAGCTGCGACAGCCGCTTGCCGGCCTCCGCCAGCGCAGCTTCGGCAACGGCGCGGCCGAGTGCGTCGCGGACGAGGTCGAGCCGCGTCAGTGCGACGAGCAGGATCGGTCCTTGCGCATCGCGCGCCATGCGCTCGGCCAGGCCGAGGCGCGACGGCAGGCCGGTGACGGGGTCATGCCGCGCCAGGTAGACGAGCTGCGCCTCGGCGCGCCGGCGCCGGGCGAACTCGACGGCAAAGCCAGTGGCGACATGGAGGCCGAGCAGGAGGAAGGTCGAGACGATGAAGCCGGCCGTCTGCACCGTGATGCCGAAGGCCGCCTGCGCCAGCCAGGCGACGACTTCGGCCAGCGCGATGGCGCCCAAGGCGAGGCCGATGCCCTGCCAGGCCCGCAAGTCTCGGCCGAACAGGGCCCAGCCTAGACCCAGCAGCAGGGCCAGCCCGGCACCCGGCCACGGTCCGAGCGGAACGAGGCCGCGTCCCGCACGCAGGGTCTCGATCCCCGCCACCTGCAGCAGTGGGCCGGCGAGCAGGCCATAGCGCGGCACGGGGAAGATATCGCGCAGCTCGATGGCGCTGGCGCCGATCACCACCTGCCGGTCGGCGAGCCGCGACGGGGCGACCGTGCCGGCAAGGATATCGGCGACCGGAATGCGGTCGACGGTTCTGAGGTCGATGCCGAAATCGATATGCAGGTCGGCCCGGTTCGGCGTGATGCCGCCGAGCGCAATCGGCAGTGCCGGAATGCCTTGCGTCGCGGTCGGGAGGCTCTCGACGCGTCCATCCGCTCCCGCCGCGACATTCACCGAAACCGGCTGCGCGTGATTCGAGAATATCTCGAGTGGCAGGCTGAGCCGCCGCTCGCCGGTGGCGCCATCCACCTGCTCGAATGCCGCCAGCATCGCGTAACCCCCGGCCGCCTCCAGTGCGGTGGCCAGGGCAGCATCGCCGGTGGGGTTGGAGCGGGCCGAGAAGTCGATGTCGAAGGCCACCTCGGCGGCGCCCGCGGCCATCAGCCGGTCGAGCAGCCGGGCGTGGACCTCACGTGGCCATGGCCAGACGCCGACAGCCGATAGGCTGGCGCTGTCGATGTCGGCGAATACGACCTGCCCGCTGGCCGGCCGGCTGGTCAGCTCGAAGCGTACGTCCGCGAGCAGCCGGTCGAGCGAGGCAAACGCTCCCGCCGCCGCGGCGCCGAGCACGCAGGCAAGCATGAGAGCCACGAGTCCAAGACGCTGAACGAGCGGCAAGCCGACCTCCAGATGCACCGGCCGGGCACACTAGAGCACAGCGGTCTTGGAAGAATTAACGCGCCCCCCGAGCCGCCATTTCGCGAATGATGGCCGATTTTTCGACACTGTCCTGCCGCCGGATGGTCGATGATTGGCCCGCTGCGCGGAACCGGGGCGCGGCATGCTCATTAGTCTGCATCAGGCTCAGACGAAGCGTCCGTCGACAGGCCACCATCTCCAACTCAGGAGCCATGCGATGAGCGCCCCCGATACCCCCACCTACTCCTCAACCGAATCGCAATCTCTCGACCGGACCACCGACGAGCTGGCGACGACCGCGCAGAGCGATCTGGCCAGTGCCGGCGACGAAGTCAAAAGGCAAGCCTCCGCCATCGGCGACGAGGTCAAGCAGCAGGCGGCGGCGCTGGGCGAGGAAGCCAGGACCCAGGTTGGCGAGATGGCCGAGAAGGCCAAGGGCATGGCGGGCGAGCAGAAGGATCTGCTGGCTGGCCAGCTCGGCGGAGTCTCCGAGGCTCTGCAGAATGCCGCCAGCGAGCTCGAGGGGCGTCAGGAATCAGGCGCCCAGTATGTGCGCATGATCGCCGACGGCGCCGACAAGCTGACCTCGACGCTACGCGACAAGGATGTCGACCAGATCCTCGCCATGGCGCAGGACTTCGGCCGCAAGCAGCCGGCCGCCTTCCTCGGCGTCGCCGCCCTGCTCGGCTTTGCGGCCAGTCGTTTCGTGATGGCGAGTGCCTCCCGTCCGGCCGAGACGACCCGCCCGGATCACAAGATGCAGTCTTCGCCGGTGACGTCGTACACCGACTCCACCCCCGATTATTCCCAGGCCGTGGGAGGTCGCGATGCCGGACTTTGAACACCAGCCTTCGCTGGCTGATCTCGTCACTTCGCTCGCGGGTGACATTTCGGGCCTGTTCCGCAAGGAAATCCAGCTTGCCAAGACCGAGGCGGGCGAAAAGCTCGACCATGCGCTTGATGCCTCCAAGGGCCTCGTCGTCGGCGCCGTGCTCGCCATCGGCGCTCTCGGCATCTTCCTCACCGCCATCGTCACCGGCCTGAGCTGGGCGCTGGTTGCGATGGGCATGTCCGAGCAGGCGGCTGATTTCGTGGCCCCGCTCGCGGTCGCGCTGATCGCCGGCGGGCTTGCCTGGACCTTCATTTCGAGGGGGATCGAGGCCTGGAAGGCCTCGCACCTCAATCTCGACCGCACCACCCACTCCCTCGCGCGCGATGCCGAGGTCGTCAAGGAGAGCTTCTGATGAGCAGCTTCGGCAAGGACTCCGCTCAACTCGAGCGCGAAATCGAGGAACAGCGCCAGCGCATCGAGGATCGCGTCGGCGAAATCCGCCAGCGCCTGTCGCCCGGCCAACTGGTCGACGAGGTGCTGAGCTACACCAAGAATGGCGGCCAGCAGTTCGCGTCGAACTTCGGCAGCACCATTGCCGGCAATCCGCTGCCGGCGGCGTTGCTGGGCGTCAGCCTGATCTGGCTGATGTCGGGTCAGGGCGCCAAGCAGAACCATGCCGATACGGGACAGAACTATCGCTCCGAGCCCGAATATCCCTACGCGACGGTCTCGGGCGGTATGCGCCGCGTCAGTCACGCGGTCGACGGCGCCGGCACCTGGTACAGCCATTTCGAGGACTCGAGCGGCAAGCGCTACAAGGCGCAGTCCGATGAGAAAGGGCACCGCATCGGTCATTTCCTCGATGACACCGGCCGTGCCTTCGGCGGCTTCATCGACGATACCGGCCACCGGGTCCGCGACTTTACCGACGAGGCCGGCAACCGCTTCGACGAGGCTGCCGGCTGGGCCTCGCACCGCCTGCACGATGTGCGGCACGGCATCGGCGCTGCCATGGATCAGGTCACCGACCAGGCCCACAATCTCGGGGGTGCAGCGCAGCACCAGATGGATCGCACGAGCCGCATGATGATGCAGGGCTTCGAGCACCAGCCGCTCGTCGCCGGTGCCCTCGCCTTTGCCGCGGGCGCGGCCCTCGGCGCGGCGCTCCCGCATACCCGGGAGGAGGACAAGCTGGTCGGCGAAGTCTCCGACCAGGTGAAGGGCAAGGCCGCCGACCTGGCCGCCGATGCCTATGAGGAGGGCAAGGAGAAGGCTGCCGATCTCTACGAGCGCGGCAAGGAAAGCGCGGCCCAGCTTTATGACGAGGTGCGTGGCAACAGCGCACCGCGCACGGATTATCACTGAATTCGCGGGGGAGTGCCCTCACCAGAACCCCGCGACGAGACCCGGCTCTTCGGAGCCGGGTCTTGCTATTCGACTACGGCCTCGAACTGCCAGTGCGGAAACATCGTCGCGATCTTGGCGATGGTGGGGTAGCGAGAGCGCACTACCACCACCGAACGGTCCGGCTTCAGGCTCGCCAGCTTGTGCGCGGGTACGATCTGCAACGCGTCCCTGCCGAACATGCCGAGCCGATATTTCTCACTGGTGGGCAAGTGTACAACAAAGGTGATCATGAGCTCGGGCATGATGTCAGGCTGCGCCGGCCCAGCTGACTGCAAGCTGACAGAAATATCGAGTCTGCCGTGCCAAGGGGTGCGCGCCTGCATCTTTTGGCTACGTTGACGAGGTCGGCGATGCATTCGCTAACTTGCTGACGTGAATTATTTCCCGACTGGGAGCCCGCGCCAACGAACGCGGGGAAGGGGAGGAGACGCCGATGTCTGGAGTTGCCCATGACCGCGGGCAGGCCCCGCGCCACATTTGCCGCAGCTCATTTCCGCCCGTGAATCGAACGCGGAGCCAGCGTCGTGGCGGCTGATCCCGCCACACTTGACCGTCGCCTGCCTGCCGGCTTCCGCTCACCGCCTCCGCCCGTGCGGCCGCAGCCGAAATCGCGCCGCGCCGACCTCACGGCCTATCTCTTCCTGATCCCCGCCTTCCTGATCTTCGGCGGACTGATCGTCTATCCGCTGGTCGACGGCATCGCGACCGCCTTCACTGATCGCGTTATCGCCCGCGGCGGCCAGTTCGTCGGCTTCCAGAATTTCCTGACTCTGTTCGAGGACGAGATTTTCGCCCGTGCGGCCTACAACTCGTTCTGGCTGACCGTCTGGGTGGTGCTGATCAAGGCCGTGCTGGGCATGGCCTTCGCGCTGGTGCTCGCCCAGCCCATGCCGTTCCGCGGACTGTTCCGCGCGCTGGTCTTCCTGCCCTGGGCCGTGCCCGGGCTGATCGCCGGCCTCGCCTGGAAATGGATCTACGACGAGCAGGTGGGCATCCTCACCTACCTGTCGTTGGCGCTCGGGCTCACCGACATGCCGATCTACTGGCTCTCCGATCCAAAGGTCGGCCTGATCTCGGTCGGCATCGCCATGGTCTGGCACGGGCTGCCCTTCTACACCATGATGTTCCTGGCGGCCCTGACCTCGATCCCGTCCGAGCTCACCGAGGCGGCCGCCATCGATGGCGCCGGGCCGTTCCGCCGCTTCTTCTCGGTGACGCTGCCGCAGATGCGCAACGTCATCGCCATCACGGTGATGCTCTCCACCATCTGGACCTTCAATTCCTTCCACATGGTCTACGTGCTGACCCAGGGCGGACCGGCCAACCGGACGCAGATCCTCCCCACGCTCGCCTTCGAATACGGCATCGTACGCTCCCAGCTCGGGCTCGGCGCCGCCGTGCTCGTCTCGGTGATCCCGATTTTCCTGGTGCTGATCTTCATCCTCACCCAGCGCATGCTGAAAACGGAGAATTCCTGATGGTCGAGGGCCGCACCACCCGCATCGTCAAGCGCGTCGCCACCTATGTCGGGCTCGCCATCGCGCTGTTCTGGGCGCTGGCGCCGATCTACTGGGTGGTCGTCACCGCCTTCAAGACATCAAAGGAAATCTACGGCGCCGTGCCGACCCTGTTCCCGATGCTCCCCACGCTCGAGAACTTCGACAAGGCCCTGTTCCGCTCCGAGTTCCCGCGCTTCGTCTACAACTCGGGCTTCGTGGCGGTGATCGTCACGTTGATCTCCGCCGTCATCGGCGCGCTGGCCGCCTACCCGATCGCCCGCATGCAGTTCAAGGGACAGTCGGCGACGGCGCGCGCCATCGTGCTCGCCTACCTGCTGCCGCCCTCGTTGCTGTTCATTCCGCTGTTCCTGATCATCCAGCGCATGGGCCTCGTCGACACCAAGGCCGGGCTGATTGTCGCCTACCTCACGTTCACGGTGCCGTTCTGCACCTGGATGCTGATCGGCTACTTCAAGACCATTCCCAGGGAGCTCGACGAAGCTGCGGTGGTCGACGGCGCCAACCGCTTCCAGGTGCTGACCCGGGTGATCCTGCCCATCGCCACGCCGGGCCTCGCCGTGGTGGCGCTCTTCGCCTTCACCAACGCCTGGAACGAGTTTCTCTACGCCATCGTCTTCGTCTACTCGAACGACGCCAAGACGCTGACGACCGGCCTGACGAGCATGATGATGGGCGATACCTTCATCTGGGGCCAGCTGATGGCGAGTTCCGTCATCGCCATCATCCCCATCCTGATCATCTACATCGTTGCGCAGAAATACATTGTCGAAGGCCTCGCCGCCGGCAGTGTGAAGGGGTGACCGGACAACCGGCACGCAAAGCGGGCTCCAGCGGGAGCCTCACCGAGGAGGGAACCATGAAGTCACTGACACGCGTCCTGCTCGCCACGACCGGCCTGCTGCTGGCAGGCGGGGCACAGGCGCAGGACCTGACGATCTGGGGGCTGCAGGCCTTCAACGAGGCGGCCGACCAGTATATCGGCGAAACCGTGAAAGCCTTCGGGGCCGAGCGCGGCATCAACGCCGAATATGTCGTCGTGCCGGCCAACGTGCTCAACGAGCGCCTTGCCGCCGCCTTCGAGGGTGGCTCTCCGCCGGACGTGTTCATGCAGGTAGGTGGGCAGGCGCAGTATTATCCCTCGCTCGGCCTGACCCTGCCGATCCCCGAGATCCTCGAGGAAATGCGCGCCAAGGAAGGCGGCATCTACGAGGGCATGGTCTCGCAGATCATGTATGAGGGCGAGGTTCACGGCGTGCCGCTCGAGGTCGACGTGGTGCCGATGTACGCCCGCAGGGACCTGCTCGAGGCCCAGGGCCTCGGCGTCCCGACGACCTGGGAAGAGCTGCGCACCGCCAGCCAGAAGATCCTCGCGGCGGATCGCACCATCACCCCGTTCGCCATGCCCACGAGCACCGCCAACGATGCCGATGGCCAGATCAAGCAGGTGGTGTGGTCGTTCGGCGGGCACATGTTCGCCGAGGACGGCAAGACCGTGACCTGGAACTCGCCCGAGACGAAGGCGGCGTACCAGTTCCTCGCCGACATGTTCGCCGAAGGCACCATCCCGCGTTCCACCCTGACCTGGGACGATGCCGGCAACAACACCGCCTACCAGACCGGCCGCGCCGCCTTCACCATCAACCCGCCCTCGATCTACTCGTGGATGGTCGACAACGACCAGACGCTGCTCGAGAACACCGAGCTCATCGCCATCCCGAAGGGCCCGGGCGAGGCCGGCCGCTCCGGTTCCAGCGCCGGCTCGTGGGTGTGGATCGTCTCCAAGGCCACCGACCGGCCCGACGACGCCAAGGCCTGGCTCTCCTACTTCTTCGACACGGCCCGCTACGAGAAGCTGATCGACACCGTCGGCGGCCGCTGGGTGCCGATCTACCCCGCTCTCACCGCCTCGATGCCGCTGTTCAAGGACACGCCGGCCTTCGCCAACTTCAACGAGATGGCCGGCAGCGGCATCGTTGACGGCTACAAGGGTCCGCCGTCGGCCCTCAACGCCGAGGTTGGCGTCGCCAAGATCGTCAGCCAGTCGTTCCAGAAGGTCGTGGTGGACGGCATGTCCGTCGACGAGGCCGTCGCCTGGGCGCAGGCCGAGGTCGAGAAGCTCGCCGCGAAATACTGAGCCGGACGAACATTACAAAGCCGGGCGCCCCGCGCCCGGCTTTGTCCATTAACACTTCATGAACAGCGATCTCACGCTCGGTTCAAGTGCCGGGGACTGTAGTGCTTCCGCCGACAACCGAACCTGAGGGGGCGAGGACGGCGGTGGTTCGATGCAAACCGATGCGAGCGTGTGAGCCGAGTGCTCCACGACCCGCGCCGGGTGTCGGCTCAGAGCGCTCATGCTCGCAATGGAGATCGACAGATGAAGTATATCGCCACTCTCGCCCTCGCCGCAGCCCTGACCGGTCCCGCCATGGCCGGTTCCCCCACCGAGCCCGTGCAGATCAACTCGCAGCGCGAGTACCTGGCGCACCAGATGCGCTGCGCCGGGCTGCTGTTCAACGATGCCGAGCACGCCCGCCTCTGTGGCACGATGGAGGGCAACAACGTCAAGCTTCCCGTTACCGACGGGTCGGCCCCCCGGCCGCCGGTCATCATTATCGATCTGCCGAACGTATACTGATCGATCAGGGCGCCCCGGCGATGCCGGGGCCTCTTCTCGCGCCGTCGAGCGGCCCCAAACGCAAAAGCCCCGGCAGTGCCGGGGCTTTTTGGAATTGGTGGAGCCAATCGGAATCGAACCGACGACCTCTTGAATGCCATTCAAGCGCTCTCCCAACTGAGCTATGGCCCCATCAACGATCGCGTGGATCACATCCGGATGCCCGGCGAACCGGGCTTTGGGATTTGCGCGGGCGGCGTCTCCGTCGCCAGCGCGGGTGCTATCTAGCGGGGTGATCCCCGTGTGGCAAGCGGCTTTTTTGAAAGCCGCGTGACACTCGGGAAAAACCGCGGCTCAGCGCTCGTCGCTGTTGCCGCCGCCTACGTCGAAGTCGAGGTCTTCATCTTCGTCCTCGTCTTCCTCGAGGAACGTGTCCTCGTCGTCGTCGCCGATATCCTCGACGTCTTCGACATCCTCGACATCAGGGATATCCTCGCCCTCGTCGTCGCCGCCACCCTCTTCGGCGTCGGCGTCTTCGAGCGAGATGACCTCGGGAGCCGCCGGATCGGCGTCCTCGGTCTCGACCTCTTCTTCTTCCTCTTCGTCCTTACGCTCGGCCGAAGCCTTCGCGCGCACCGCGGCGGCGGCATTCTGCTCGAAGAAGGAGAGCGGGTAGGATTTGCCGGTATAAGGCGAAACGATCGGATTCTTGTTCAGATCGTAGAACTTCTTGCCGGTATCGGGGTCTTCCCGCTTCGTACCGCGTTCGTCCTTGGCCAATTGCTTGCCTCTTAGAAACGCTGGGGCACATGCCGCCCCGCTGGAGATTGGTCCGGTTAGGGCCAAAGCATTTGCCTGTCAAACCCAAAATGCGCGCCTGCAGGGCGCGCTTGCCTGGGGGTTGCCGCGCACCCGCTTGGCCCCCGGCGTGACTTGCTCTAGGGGATGCAGAGGGCCCGGGCAGGGGAGGCGGCATGATCATCGCGGTAGATGGACCGGCGGCATCCGGCAAGGGCACGCTGGCCGGTGGGCTCGCCCGGCACTATGGCCTGCCCCAACTCGATACGGGACTGCTCTATCGCTCGGTCGGCCGCGCCGTCGCCGGGCTGGAGGAGACGCCGGATTTCGAGGGTGCCGCCATCGCCGCGGCAAAAACCATCGATCCCGCCCATCTCGATCCCGTCGCGCTCTCGACCGCTGAGGTTGGGGTGCTGGCCTCCAAGGTCGCGGTCATCGCCGAGGTGCGGCAGGCGCTGTTCGAGTTCCAGCGCCAGTTCGCGCTGCAGCCCGGCGGCGCCGTGCTCGACGGCCGCGACATCGGCACAGTGATCGCGCCGGATGCCGATGTGAAGCTGTTCATCCGGGCCGACAGCAAGGCGCGCATGGAGCGCCGCGCCCGCCAGCTCGAGGCGCGCGGGCAGGTGGTTGATCGATACGCCCTCTATCACCAGATAGAGGAGCGGGACGCCCGCGACATGGCGAACCCCAATGGCGGCTTCTATCCGGCGCCCGATGCCCACTTGCTGGATACGACGCTTCTCGATATAGAGGCCGCACTCCGCGCAGCCGTCGCCATTGTCGACGGGGTCATGGCGCGCAAGGGGAAGCCCTAGGCTTCAAAACCAAACCTTGCGGCTTTTCCCCTCTGGCATAGCCCAAGAGCCGGCAGCGGAAACTCAATCACGACTTTCATTGGCTCGCGCGTCGGCGCACCGGATCGCCTTTCACATGGCGATGACAGCGAGCCCTTCAACACCAACAACCGGGCGCGAAATGGAGAAAAAGCTTGGCAGTTCAAACTGTAACCAAGGACGATTTCGAGTCCATGCTGTTGGACTCTTTCCTTGAGAACGAGCCCCTGGAAGGGACCGTGGTCAAGGGCAAGGTGGTGGCGATCGAGAAGGATCTCGCCATCATCGACGTCGGTCTGAAGACCGAAGGCCGCATCGCGCTGAAGGAATTCGGCGCCGCCGGCCGTGACGGCACCATCCAGGTGGGTTCGGAAGTCGAGGTCTATGTCGACCGCGTCGAGAATGCCATGGGCGAGGCCGTCCTCTCCCGCGAGAAGGCCCGGCGCGAAGAGAGCTGGGTCAAGCTCGAAGAGCTGTACAACGCCAACCAGCGCGTCGAAGGCATCATCTTCAACCAGGTCAAGGGTGGCTTCACCGTCGACCTCGAGGGCGCCGTGGCCTTCCTGCCGCGCTCGCAGGTCGACATCCGTCCGATCCGCGATATCGCGCCGCTGATGAATGTGCCGCAGCCGTTCCAGATCCTGAAGATGGACAAGCGCCGCGGCAACATCGTTGTCTCGCGTCGTGCCATTCTCGAGGAAAGCCGCGCCGAGCAGCGTTCGGAAATCGTCCAGCAGCTCGAAGAGGGCCAGGTGGTCGACGGCGTGGTCAAGAACATCACCGATTACGGTGCGTTCGTTGATCTCGGCGGCATCGACGGCCTGCTGCACGTCACCGATATCGCGTGGCGCCGCGTCAACCATCCATCCGAAGTGCTGTCGATCGGCGAGACCATCAAGGTCCAGATCGTCCGCATCAACCACGAGAGCCACCGCATCAGCCTGGGCATGAAGCAGCTCCAGGCCGATCCGTGGGATGGTATCGCGTCGAAATACCCGGTCGGCGCCAAGTTCACCGGCCGCGTGACCAACATCACCGACTACGGTGCGTTCGTCGAGCTCGAGCCGGGCATCGAAGGCCTGATCCACGTCTCCGAGATGAGCTGGACCAAGAAGAACGTCCACCCGGGCAAGATCGTCTCCACTTCGCAGGAAGTGGAAGTGATGGTGCTCGAGGTCGATCCGGAGAAGCGCCGTATCTCGCTCGGCCTGAAGCAGACCCTCGCCAATCCGTGGGAAACCTTCGCCGACAAGTTCCCGATCGGCGCGACCGTCGAGGGCGAGGTCAAGAACAAGACCGAGTTCGGTCTCTTCATCGGTCTCGATGGCGATGTCGACGGCATGGTGCACCTCTCCGATCTCGACTGGCAGAAGCCCGGCGAGCAGGCCCTCGAGACCTACAACCGCGGCGACGTGGTGCAGGCCAAGGTGCTCGACGTCGATGTCGAGAAGGAGCGCATCTCGCTCGGTATCAAGCAGCTCGCCGTTGGTGACACCGCTGCCGATGCCGGCGGCGCCGAGGGCGGTATCCGCAAGAACGCGGTCGTCACCGGCACCGTGATCGAAGTCAACGATGGCGGCATCGAGGTGCGTATCAACGACACCGAGATGACGGCGTTCATCCGTCGCGCCGATCTGTCGCGTGACCGCAACGACCAGCGTCCGGAGCGCTTCTCCAAGGGCGAGAAGGTCGATGCGCGCGTCACCCAGTACGATCGCAAGACCTCGCGCATCCAGCTCTCCATCAAGGCGCTCGAAATCGCCGAGGAGAAGGAAGCCGTGGCCGCTTACGGTTCGTCGGACTCGGGCGCTTCGCTCGGCGACATCCTGGGCGCCGCGCTCAAGGGCCGCGACGACAAGTAAGGGTCTTTGCGAGGCCTTCCGCCTCGCGGAGCTGCAGATATGGGGCTCGCACCGTCATGGTGCGGGCCCTTTGTTTGGGGGATTTCATGCATCTGCGAGATTTTGCCTGGCGGGCGATGACCGCCTATGACCTGCCGGCCGTGCAGGGCATCGCCGATACCGTGCACGTCGATTTCTTCGAGAGTCCCGAGGTACTGGCCGAGCGGCTGAAGCTTTATCAGCACGGCTGCTACCTGCTCGAGCTGGGCGAAAAGCCTGCCGGCTACGTACTGAGCCATCCCTGGACCTATGCCAGCCTGCCCCCGCTCAACACGCTGCTGAAGCGCCTGCCGGCCGAGCCCGACACCTATTACCTGCACGACCTGTGCCTGTTACCCGTCGCCCGCCGGGTCCGCGCGGCCAGCAAGATCGTCGAGGCGCTGGTCAAGCACGCGACGGTAGAGGGCTATCCGACGATGACGCTCGTCGCCGTCAACGGCTCCGTCCCCTTCTGGGAGCGCCACGGCTTCGCGGTGACCGAGATCGACGAGCTCTACGGCAAGCTGCTCAGCTACGAGGAAGCCGCGCGCTATATGGTCAAACGCCTCGGCTGAACCTCAGTAGAACCGGTAGCGGTTGTCCTCGGCGCGGCGTAGCCCGAGTTCTTCCAGCTCCTGTGGCCGCATCCCGTCGAGATAGGCCTGGTCGGCGCGCTCCAGTTTCACCTGAGCGACTATTCCGGCAAAGAATGCCAGCGTCCGACGGATGATCGTCGCGGCATTGCGTTGGGGCTTGGCCTTGTACAGCATTTTCGGTTCTCCTCGTCTCGATGCGAGGATCATGCGCCGCCCGGCCGATGCGGTCCTTGGCGCAAACCTGAAGAGTTCTGAAGCGATCCTGATGCCCGGATCAGGATTTCGGTTTTCTTCCCGGCGGCGAACTGCTCTAGGCTCTGCGCACCATGGAAATGCTGTTCGGTGACTATCGGCTGCGACTGCACGAGCGCGACCTGATCGGTCCGGACGGTCCGGTCGAGCTGTCGGGGCGCTCGTTCGACCTGCTGCGTACCCTGCTCGAGCGGCCTGAGCAGTTGCTCGACAAGGGCGAGCTATTCGATGCCGTCTGGCCCGGCGTCGTCGTCGAGGAGAACACCCTCCAGGTCCATATGTCGGCGTTGCGCAAGGCGCTGGGGCCGGGTTTTGTCGCCACCGTGCATGGCCGCGGCTACAAATATGTTGGCCCGCCGCCGCGCCAGGGCGAGGCGCCGCCCGTCCGGCCGCGGGCCGGCGCCGGCGGCAATATCGGCCGTTACCGCGCCGATTGCGTGGCGCGCGAAGCCGAGATCGCGGCCGTCAGCCAGCTCGTCAGCCAGCATCGCCTGGTCAGCATTGTCGGCCCGGGCGGGGTCGGCAAGACCACTCTGGCCGTCACGGTGGCCAGTGCGCTCGACCATACCGAAGGCGGCATCTGGATGATCGACCTCGCCTCGATCTCGTCGGGGGAATTCGTCGAGAGCGTGTTGATCCAGACCCTCGCCGTACCCTTCCGCGCCGGCTCGAAGTCGCTGGACCTGATCGCCGAATATCTGCGCGCCAGCAACGCCGTGCTCGTCTTCGACAACTGCGAGCATGTCCGCGGCGCCGTCGCGCGCGTCGCCCGCACCCTGCTGGCCGACGCGCCCGGCATCCGCATCCTCGCCACCTCGCAGATAGCGCTTGGTCTCGCCGAGGAACATGTGTTCAAGCTGCTCCCCTTCGCGGTCGATGCCGCCGGCACCAAGGCCGACACCGCTTCGACCCGTTTCCTCGCCTATTGCTACGAAATGTTCGGCGAGAACCTCTCTGCCGACGAGTTGCCCATCGTCGCCCGCCTGTGTCGCCGCCTCGACGGCGTTGCTCTCGCCATCAAGATGGCCGCGGCCCGTGCTGCCACCGTCGGCATCGAGACCGTCGACCGCCAGCTCGAGCAGCAACTCGCAAGCCTCGAGGCTGACTGGGACCCGGCGCTGGCGCGTCACCGCTCGCTTGCCGCCTCGCTGGCCTGGAGCTACGACCTGCTGGCCCCCGAGGATCAGCGCATCCTGCGCACGCTGGCCGTTTTCCACGGCAGCTTTTCGATCGAGGCCGTCAGCGCTGTCGTGGGCGAGGATGTCGCGCCGCGCATCGCCGAACTGGTGCGCCGCTTCCTCGTCGTGCGCGATGGCCAGGATCGCTCGCGCTATCGACTGCTCGACTCCACCCGCCACTTCGCCTCCGACAAGCTCGCCGAGGCCGACGAAGAGCTGTCGGCGCGCGAGCAGCACACCGTCTGGGTCAAGAGCCATTTTGCCCGGAGCCTGGAGCTCTGGGAGAACCTGTCCGATCTCGAATGGGAGCGGCTCTATCGGCCGGATGGCGACAATCTGCGTGCCGCCCTCACCTGGGCCCGCGCCCGCGCCAACTGGCCGCTTTATGTCGAGCTCGCCGCGGCGTCTTACCGCTATTTCGTGCAGGAACAGCTGGGCGCCGAGGGCTTTGAGACCATCGATGCCGGCATGGCGCTCATAGGCACAGTACCAGCCGACGCGGCCGCGCGGCTGCAGCTGGCGCTGGGCGAGATCTGCCGCTTCAACGCCATGGATGTGCGGGCGCGCCAGGGGCTCGAACCGGCGCTGATTCATTTCCGCGCCTCGCCCGACCGGTTGCGTTACGCACAGTCGCTCGTGCTGCTCGCCTGGATCACCATTTTCTTCCGCACGCCCGGGGAGGCGGAGCCGCTGGTGCGCGAGCTGCAGGAGCTGCTGCCGCGTCTCGACGATGCAAAGGTCAAGGCCTGGGGCCTGGTCGCGGTGGGCGTGCAAACCTGGGTCGAAGGCGACCATGCCGCCGGCCTCGCCCGTGCCGAGGCGGGTCTTGCCATGCACCGCGAACTCGGCAATCTGAAAGGGCGATACCGCTCGGCCATCAACCTGTGCGAGATGCTGCACCGCTGGCAGGACACGGAGCGGGCGTTGCGCATCGCGGAGCAGATCCTTCCCGACCTGCGCCACGATGGCAGCTCGCTGCAGCTGTGCATCATGCTCACCAACATGGCCGCCTACAACTTCGCCCTCGGCCAGCCCGATGCCGCCGAGCCTTACCTGCGCGAGGCCATTCATGTGGTGCCGCGCGATGGCGGGCATTGGCACTGGTGCCTGTTGCAGGGCATGGCGGAGCTGGCCGCCAATCGCGGCGCATTCGCCGATGCGGCGCTGGTGCTGGGTTTCACCGATCGCGCCTTCGAAGGCTGGATCGATGGTCGCCAGGCCACCGAGGAGACTCAGCGCGAGCGGCTGATGGCCCTTCTCGAGCGGGCATTGCCGGCCGGCGAGTGCGAACGCCTGCTGCAGCAGGGGCGCACGCTCAGCCTGTTCGAGGCCGATCACCTCGTCGGCTTCGCTACGCCCGAGCGGAACCGACTCCGTCTTTGATTCCGCTTGGAACGGCTATGCTTGCCGCGCATTGACTGCACGATTGCTCCCGGGATCGGTCCATGCCGCGCTTTTTCTTCGACATTTTTGAGAACGGTAAGCCCAGCATGGACAGGGACGGCGTCGAGCTCGCCTCGCTGGATGCCGCCCGCGAGGAAGCGCGACGCACGCTGGCCGAAATGGCGTCCGAAACCTTCCGGCGCCGCGACGAGGTGAGCCTGCTCATCGAAATCCGTGTCGAACCGGGCGGAAAATGTCTCGAGGCCGTCGCTTCGTCGTCCATCCGTGACATCCAGAACTCCGATGGCCAAACCTGATGCAGACGAAATGAAGCCTTTCTTCGCTGCCCTCGCGGCACGCGACCGGCTGTCCGACGCCGAACGGCAGGCGCTGCTCGATGCGGCTGGCGAGAAGCGCAGCTATCGGGCCGGCACCGACATCGTGCAGCAGGGCGATCGGCCTACGACCAGTACACTGGTCCTCTCCGGCATGACCGCGCGCTATTCCACCGTCGAGGATGGCGGCCGGCAGATCACCGGCCTGCATATTGCCGGCGATTTCGTCGATCTGCACTCCTTCCCCCTCAAGCTGATGGATCATTCGGTGGCAGCCGTGTCCGCCTGCACCACGGCGATGTTCCCCCACGCGGCACTGCAGAAGATCACCGAGACGCTGCCTCACCTCACCCGCATGCTCTGGCTCGTGACCCTGCTCGATGGCGCCGTTCATCGGCAGTGGATGGTGGCGAAGGGCCGGCTCACCGCCGACGAGCACATGGCGAATTTTCTCTGCGAGCAGTTCGCGCGCGCCCGCATCGCCGGACTGAACGACGGCGGCCGGTTCTCGCTGCCGCTCACCCAGACGCAACTGGGCGATGCGCTCGGCCTTTCCATCGTCCACACCAACCGCACCCTGCAACGCCTGCGCCGCACCGGGGCGGTGGATTGGCAGGACGGCATCGTTGAGGTGCGCGATTGGGACGCGCTGTCCGACCTCGGTCAGTTCGATCCCACCTATCTCCATCTCGAGAAGCTGCCGCGCTAGCTTGCTTTCGCCTGCGGCCCCGGCTACCTCAGGAAGCCCGCGTCAAGAGGCGATGATGACTGAGCTCTCCGGCGATCCTGCGCACCTGATCCCCGCCAATTCCAGGCTGCGCAAGTCGCGCGCCTGGTGGCGCGTGCTGTTCTTCGTCGCGCTGGCCATCGCTATTCTCGCCGTCGCCGGCCGCTTCGCGCTCGAACGCGGCGGCCCGGGCGACCGCATCGCCCGCGTCACTGTGGGCGGCACCATCCTGACCGATCGCGACCGGCTGAAGACGCTCGAGGACATCGGCGAGGATGACGGGGTCAAGGCGGTGATCGTCGCCATCAATTCGCCCGGCGGTACGACTGCCGGCGGCGAGGAGCTGTATGAGGCGCTGGGTGCGCTGCGGGCCAAGAAGCCGGTCGTCGCGGTGATCAGCGAGCTCGGTGCTTCCGCCGCCTACATGACGGCGATCGGCACCGACCGCATCTATGCCCGCCGGCTGTCGATCGTCGGCTCGATCGGCGTGCTGTACCAGCACGTCAATGCCGGCAAGCTGCTCGATACGGTCGGGCTCGATTTCGACAAGGTGCAGACCGGGCCGCTCAAGGCCGAGCCGGATTTCAATGAGCCGCTGGCGGGCCCGGCGCGCGACTCTCTCCAGCGCCTCGTCAATGACAGCTTCGAGTGGTTCGTCGATATTGTCGCCGAGCGCCGCGCCATCCCGCGTCCGGAGACGCTGGCGCTGTCCGACGGCCGCATCATCACCGGCCGGCAGGCGCTTGACCTGAAATTGATCGACGCCATCGGCGGCGAGGCCGAGGCCATCGCCTGGCTCGAAGCCGAGCGCGACATAGTGGCGGATCTGCCGGTGGTCGACTATTATCCAAAGCCCGATGAAGGCTTCGCGGGGATCACCCGCTGGCTGGGCAGGAGCGCCGCCGAGATGGTTCGGTCCGGCGTCGATGGGGCAATGTCGCTTGACGGGCTGGTCTCGCTTTGGCACGCTCAACCGTCGATGTGACATCCATCTCCGTGGAGGAGCGCCGGGGGGCGGTATGATCAAGTCCGAACTCGTGCAGCGACTGGCCGAAGAGAATCCGCATCTGTTCCAGCGGGATATCGAGAACATCGTCAACGCCATCCTCGATGAGGTTGGCGACGCCATGGCCCGGGGCGATCGGGTGGAACTGCGCGGCTTCGGCGCCTTCTCGGTCAAGAACCGGCCGGCTCGCGTCGGGCGCAATCCCAGAACCGGCGAAACCGTGGACGTGGGCGAAAAATACGTGCCCCAGTTCAAGGCCGGCAAGGAAATCCGCGAACGGATCAATCGCGCTGGCTGATGTCTGGCTCCATCCATGATTAGGCGAATTGTCGGCTGGTTTGTGCTGGTGCCGCTCTGTGCGGCCCTGATCGTGTTCGCGCTCGCCAACCGCCAGCTCGTTGTGGTGAACTTCAACCCGTTCGCGCCGGTCGACGCGCTTACCGCGCCCGGCGTCGGTGTGCCGCTCTTCCTCGTCATCTTCGCCGTGCTGCTGTGCGGCGTGCTGCTCGGTGGCGTCGCCACCTGGTTCGCGCAGGGGCCGCACCGGCGCGACGAACGTCACTTCAAGCGAGAAACCGAGCGGCTCCACCGCGAGCTCGAGGTTGCCCGCCGTTCTCCGGCCGAGACGCCCATGGCGCTAGGGGCCGAGGACTTTGCTCATCCTAACTGACCAGACCCGAGATGGCCGACCCCCTCATTGTCAAGATTTGCGGCATCAAGACCCACGCGCTGCTCGACGCCGCCATCGAGGCCGGCGCTGACATCGTTGGCTTCATGCATGTCGAGCGCAGCCCGCGTTATGTCGACCTCGAGACCCTGCAGGAGCTGATTTCGGCCGCCCGTGGCCGGGTCGAGACCTGCGTCGTGCTGGTGAACCCCGACAATAGCTGCGTCATGGAGATCGCAGCACTGTCGCCCGACTGGATCCAGCTCCACGGTCCGGAGACGCCGCACCGGGTCGAGGCCATCCGCGACGAGGCGGGTATCGCGATCCTCAAGGCGCTCGGCGTCGGCTCGGCTGACGATGTTGCCCATGTCGCCGATTTCGCCGAGGTGGCCGACCGCATCCTGCTCGATGCCAAGCCGCCCAGGGGCTCCGACCGGCAGGGCGGGCTGGGTGTGCCCTTCGACTGGACCCTGCTCAAGGCGCTTGACCCGGCGCTCCCCTTCATGCTTTCCGGGGGCCTCACGCCCCAGACGGTGGGGGAGGCGATCAAGGCCGTCCGGCCCTTCGGCGTCGATGTCTCTTCGGGCGTCGAAACCGCCCCCGGCGTCAAGGACGCCGCCCTGATCCGGGCATTCATCGACAACGCGCGCCAGGCCCATGCCTGATCGGCACGCATAGGAGTTCACCAGTGACTGCGACCGGGGCCAATTCCCTTCGCAACGGCCCCGATGACCAGGGTCGTTTCGGTCTTTATGGCGGCCGCTTCGTCGCCGAGACGCTGATGCCGCTGATCCTCGATCTCGAGCAGCACTATCGCGCCGCGCAGGACGATCCCGAGTTCCAGGCCGAGCTGAAGGATTTGGGCGAGCACTATACCGGCCGCCCCTCGCCGCTTTATTTCGCCGAGCGCCTGACCCAGCACCTGGGCGGCGCCAAGGTGTACTTCAAGCGCGAAGAGCTGAACCACACCGGCTCGCACAAGCTGAACAACTGCGTCGGCCAGATCCTGCTCGCCAAGCGCATGGGGAAGACCCGCATCATCGCCGAGACCGGCGCCGGCCAGCATGGCGTCGCGACGGCGACGGTGTGCGCCCGCTTCGGCTTTCCCTGCACCATCTTTATGGGCGCGACCGACGTGAAGCGGCAATGGCCGAACGTGCTGCGCATGAAGATGCTCGGCGCCGAGGTCCGCCCGGTCACGGCTGGTGCCGGCACGCTCAAGGACGCCATGAACGAGGCGCTGCGCGACTGGGTCACCAATGTCGACACCACCTATTACCTCATCGGTACTGCCGCTGGCCCGCATCCCTATCCGGAGATGGTGCGCAACTTCCAGGCGGTGATCGGCGAGGAAATCAAGGTCCAGCACCAGCAGGCCGAGGGCAAGCTCCCCGACGCGCTGGTCGCCTGCGTCGGCGGCGGTTCCAACGCCATCGGCACGTTCTATGCCTTCCTCGACGAGCCCTCGGTCAAGATCTATGGCGCCGAAGCCGGCGGCCACGGCATCGAGGTCGAGAATGGCCACGCCGCCTCGATGACCGGCGGCCGCCCGGGCGTGCTGCACGGCAACCGCACCTATCTGCTGCAGGATGCCGACGGCCAGATCCTCGAGGGCCACTCCATCTCGGCCGGCCTCGACTATCCCGGCGTCGGCCCGGAGCACTCCTATCTGCACGACACCAAGCGCGTCACTTACGTGCCCATCACCGACAACGAGGCGCTCGAAGCCTTCCAGCTCTGCACCCGCCTCGAGGGCATCATCCCGGCGCTCGAATCCTCGCACGGCCTCGCCCAGGTGATGAAGCTCGCCCCGACCATGAACAAGGACGAGACCGTCGTCCTCTGCCTCTCCGGCCGTGGCGACAAGGACGTGGAATCGGTTGGCCGCTATCTGGGGATGAACGAATGACCACCCGCATCCCCGCCCGCTTCGCCAAATGCGCCGCCGAGGGCCGTCCGGCTTTCGTCACCTTCACCATGGCCGGTGATCCCGATTTCGAGACCGGCCAGGCTATCCTCGATGCCCTGCCGGGCGCCGGCGCCGACATCATCGAGCTCGGCATGCCGTTCTCTGACCCGATGGCTGATGGCCCCGGGGTCCAGGCGGCAGGCCAGCGCGCTCTGGCTGCCGGCCAGACCCTGCGCAAGACGCTGGCGATGGTCGAAGCCTTCCGTCGCAAGGACGACAAGACCCCGATCGTACTGATGGGCTACTACAACCCCATCTACATTTTCGGCGTCGATGCCTTCCTCGTCGCCGCCAAGACCGCCGGTGTCGATGGCCTGATCGTCGTCGACCTGCCGCCCGAAGAGGACGAGGAGCTGTGCCTCCCGGCCCTCAAGGCCGGCCTCAACTTCATCCGCCTCACCACCCCGACCACCGACGACAAGCGGCTGCCGGCGGTGCTGAAGAACACCTCGGGCTTCGTCTACTACGTCACGATGACCGGCATCACCGGCGCCACCATCAAGTCGCACGCCGCCGTGGGCGAGGCTGTCCGCCGCATCAAGGGCCACACCGATCTGCCGGTCGCCGTCGGCTTCGGCATCAAGACTGCCGACGATGCCGCCTCGATGGGCCGCGATGCCGACGGTGTCGTGGTTGGCACCGCCATCTGCAACATGGTTCAGGCCTCGCTCGACAACGGCAAGGCGACACCCGGCACGGTCTCGGCCGTCACGACCCTGGTCGCCGGCCTCGCTGGTGGCGTGAAGCGGGCCAGAGCGGCGGCCTAGCGATGAGTAAACGGCTTGCACGGATGGCCGAAAATCCCCGTGCAGGCTGGTTGATCTCAGACGTCGAGGCGGTCTGTCGCGAGTTCAACATTCAGTGCGGGCCGCCACGCGGTGGAGGCTCGCACTATAAGGTCTGGCATCCGGCCGTCCTAGAAATCCTGACCGTACCTTTCAAGCGCCCGATCAAGCCCGTATATATTCGCAAGCTCGTTGCCTTTGTCGAAGCCGTGAGGGCCATCCCGTGAGCCAGCTGACCTACCCCGTGATCGTGTCTCCGCTCAGCGATGCGGATGGTGGTGGCTTCGTGGCGACCGTACCTGATCTGCCGGGCTGTATGAGCGATGGCGATACGCCAGAGGAGGCGGTCGCCAATGTGAGCGATGCGATCGAGATGTGGATCGAGGCCGCTCGTGATGCCGGCCGGGCCGTGCCGCCGCCGTCGCGGGTTGCAGCCATCGCCTAACCTATGTACGACCCCGGAAACCGGTTACCAAACCGCGCCGCGCGTCTTAACCACGCGCGGTTAGGCTGATAATAATCGCCACAATCACCATATAGGCGGGACTGCCGCCCAACCCGGAACAGGCCCGAGGCTATGAACTGGATTAACAACGTCGTCCGCCCCCGCATCCGCTCGTTCTTGAAGCCCAAGGATACCGGATCGGAGAACCTGTGGGTCAAGGATCCCGAGTCCGGCGAGATGGTGTTTTACCGCGATCTCGAGGCCAACATGTGGGTGGTGCCGAATTCCGGCTACCACATGAAGATCAAGGCCTCCGACCGGCTCGCGACCTTCCTCGATGACGGTAAGTACGACACCGTGGCGCTGCCCTCGGTGGCGACCGATCCGCTGAAGTTCCGTGACAGCAAGCGCTATGTCGATCGCCTCAAGGAACAGCGGCTGAAGACCGGCGCCGATGACGCGATCACCGTCGCCACCGGCGAGCTGTTCGGCCAGCCGGTGACGGTTGCGGTACAGGACTTCGATTTCATGGGCGGCTCGCTCGGCATGGCGGCCGGTGCCGCTATCGTGACCGGCCTCGAGGCCGCGGCGCAGCGGCGCACCGCCTTCGTGCTGTTCGTTTCCTCGGGCGGCGCCCGCATGCAGGAAGGCATCCTGTCGCTGATGCAGATGCCGCGCACCACCGTGGCGGTGCTGCGCCTGCGTGAGGCCGGGCTGCCGTTCATCGTGGTGTTCACCAACCCCACCACCGGCGGCGTCACCGCCTCCTACGCCATGCTGGGCGATGTGCACCTCGCCGAACCGGGCGCGCTGATCGGCTTTGCCGGCCCGCGTGTCATCGAGCAGACCATTCGCGAGAAGCTCCCCAAGGGCTTCCAGCGTTCGGAATATCTCTACGAGCATGGCATGGTCGACATGGTCGTCCACCGCCACAACCTGCGCGAGACCATCGGCTCGATCGTCGGCATCCTCACCAAGGCCCCGGCCCGTGAGGAGCTGAGCGAAACCCATCCGGCGCAGCTCGCTGCCCCCGTGCCCACCAATGCCGGCGACGACCTGATCGGCGTCCCCGAGGCGGCGCACGCCGAGTAAGCCTGGGGCCGGCTTTCCGGCCCTTCAACGCCTGGGTACCGGGTGCTAGAAGCGCGCCATGCTCTTGTTCGAGAATCTCGTCCCCGTGTCCCGCACCGACGCCATCCTGAAGCGCCTGCTGGCGCTGCATCCCAAGCTTATCGACCTGAAGCTCGATCGCGAACTCAGGCTGCTCGAACGCATCGGCAACCCGCAGGATCGCCTGCCGCCGGTGATCCATATCGCCGGCACCAACGGCAAGGGCTCGACCCTCGCCTATATCCGTGCCTTCCTCGAGGCGTCGGGCAAGAAGGTGCACGTGATGACCTCGCCGCATCTCGTCCGCTTCAACGAGCGCATTCGCCTCGCCGGCAAGCTGGTCTCGACCCGCCGGCTCAACCAGGCGCTGGAACTGTGCGAACAGGCGAATGGCGGCGAGCCGATCACCTTCTTCGAAATCACCACCGCGGCGGCGTTCAAGCTGTTCTCCGAGGTGAAGGCCGATTACCTGCTGCTCGAGACCGGCATGGGCGGCCGCTTCGACGCCTCGAACGTGGTGAAACACCCGCTCGGCACCATCATCGCTCCGGTCGACTACGACCATCAGAACTTCCTTGGCGACAAGCTCTCCGGCATTGCCATGGAGAAGGCCGGCATCCTGAAACGCGGCGCGAAGGCGGTGTTCGGCCGCCAGCGTGACGAGGGCCGCGCCGTGCTGGTGCGCGAGGCGGCCCGGCTCGGCATCACCCCGCTGATCGCCGGCGAGGATTTCGATGGCCGCGCCGAGGAGGGCCGTCTCGTCTACCAGGACGAGCAGGGCCTGCTCGACCTGCCGCCCCCGGCGCTCGCCGGCCCCCACCAGTTCGACAACGCCGCCCTCGCCATCGCCGCGACGCGCCATTTCGGCCTGCCGGTCAGCGAAGCGAACATCGCCGAGGGCCTGCGCAACGTGCAGTGGCCGGCCCGCCTGCAGCCGGTTCGCGGCACGCTGCTCGGGCTCCTGCCCGAGGGGTCGGAGCTCTGGCTCGATGGCGGCCACAATGCCCATGGCGCCGCCGCGCTCGCAGTCGCGCTGCAGGAGATGAACGACAAGCGGCCCATGCCGCTGCGGCTGATCATGGGCCTGATGAACACGCGCAAGCCCGCCGACTTCCTCGCGCCCTTCGCCGGCATGGTGGAGCATGTCTATGCCCTCGCCATCCCGGGTGAGCCGAACGCCCACCCGGCCGCCGAGATCGTCAGCCAGGCGCGGGCTTCGGGCTTTGCCGCGACCGAGGAGCGTTCGATCCTCAACGCTCTGCGTGCTGCGGCGGAGGGCGGCCCCGCCCGCGTCATCTTCGCCGGTTCGCTTTACCTCGCCGGCCACGTGCTGCACCAGAACGGCACGCCGCCGACGTGATCAGCGGCCCTGCTGCTCGCGCTGCCAGCCGACATTCAGTTCGGGCCAGACCTCGACCGTGCCGAAATCCGCCATCGGCCCGTCCTGGGCGATGGCGACGGCCTCATCGAGATCCCTGGCCTCGATGATCAGCAGCCCGCCCAGCTGCTCCTTGGTCTCTGCATAGGGCCCGTCCGTGGTTGAGAGCTTTCCGTGCCGCCGCCGCACGCTTCTGGCCTGTACCGGCGGGGCCAGCGCCAGGGCGGTGACATAGCGGCCACTGGCGATCAGCGCCGCATCGGCATCGCGGTTGGCCCGGTCGAACTCTTCGAGTTCGGCGGGGCTGAGCTTGCCGATCAGTTCGGCGTCGATATGGAACAGACAGACAAAGCGCATGGTCGCACCTTTCGCGGTTGACCGTCTGGTCGAACGGAGGCGGGCCGAATCGACATTCAGTAGCGGCGTCTGCGAGGCCGCGATCTAGGCCGCGAACTGATCCAGCCACTTGATCAGCTGCACGCGCGACTGGCCGGCCCCGACCTTGATGTCGACGGGCTCGCCGTTCTTGAACACCATCATGGTGGGCATGGCGCGCACGTTGTACTTCACGACAGTGGAGGGGTTGCCGTCGACATCGAGCTTGACGATCTTCACCCGCCCGGCGAGCTCGGTGGAGAGGTCCTCGAGGATCGGATCCATCGCCTTGCACGGTCCGCACCATTCGGCCCAGAAATCGACCAGCACGGGCTCCTTGGCGGCAAGCACCTCGGCATCGAAATTCTGATCGTTCACGCGCTGGGCCATGTCGCCCTCCATCGTTGATTGCCGATGGAGGCTAACGGGAGTCGCGAGCGAAGGAAAGAAATGGCTTTGCGCGGGAGGAGGTGCAAATGAAAACGCCGCCGGTGGATCCGGCGGCGTTTCTGGGAGTCTTGAGTCGGGAGTCCGCGCCGTTAGGCGGAGTGACCCTCGAGCCACTTGGCGAGACCGGCCTTCGGGGTGCCGGCGCCGATCTTCATGTCGGCGGCTTCGCCGCCCTTGAACAGGATCATCGTCGGGATCGACCGGACGCCGTACTTGACGGTGGTGTTCGGGTTCTCATCGACGTTGAGCTTGACGATCTTCACCTTGCCCTCGAGCTCGCTCGACAGCTCCTCGAGGACCGGCGAGATGGCGCGACACGGGCCACACCACTCGGCCCAGAAGTCTACGAGCACGGGCTCTTTGGAGGACAGGACTTCCTCGCCAAAGTTGGCGTCGGAAACGTGGGTTGTCATTGGAGTGATTGCCTTTTGGGTTGAAAAGCGGCGGTCTGTTTGGTCCAAAAGCTAGGTAGAGTCCAGTGTCCGTTCAACGAACGTCACCGGATGGTGAAGCCCCCGGCCGCTTCCGCCAAAGCAGCCGGCGGCAATTTTACCAGCGATTCCAAGCTAGTCCAGAGAATAGCCGCGCTGACCGCCCGGTCAGGGAAAAGCTGGTGTGCAACGAGCGCATAGAGCCCGAGCTGCCTTTGATAAGCCGCAGGTATGGCGGCCGGTTCCATCACTGCGTTGGCATCGGATTTGAAGTCGACCAGGAGGATCTCCTCGGGCGTCTCGACCAGCCGGTCGATGCGCCCGGCGATCGTCACCCGCTCGCCCTTGCGCAGTGCATCGGCGAGGAACGGAACCTCGGCCCGGCTGTTCGGTCCGAACAGGTGCGCGAGGTCGGGACGGGTCAGGATCGAGATGGCCCGTCTTGCCACGTCCGCATGCAGGTGCGGCGCGCTTGGCAATAGCGTCGCCAGCGCATTTGCCGCCACAGTTGCGCGCTGTCCGTCTGGCACGCGCGACAGATGCTGCAGCAAAGTATGCAACGCCGTGCCAGCCTCGCGCGCCGTGGCCGGATCGAGACTCTCCTCGAGCCGCGTCGCCAGCACGCGGACCGGGTTCGCCGGGCCATCGACCAGCGACGGGCGGATGATCTGTGGCGCCGCACGCTCTGGTAGTGGTGGCAACACCAACGGCGCCGGCATGTCGAGCGTAAGCTGGACCGGTTGCACGGCCGGCGCGAGGCTGGCGCGTTCGCGAGGATAGACCACTGCCTCGACCGCCCCGTCGGCATCGCGCACCGTCTCGCTGTCCGGCGCAAGGCCCTGCTCGATCGCCTCGTACCAGCTGCCGTCGATCTTGCCCTGCCTGGTCAGGTAGCCGGTCACGTAGAGTTCGTCCTCGGCCCGCGTCATGGCGACGTAGAGCTTGCGCCAGTACTCGGCCTGCTGCGCGGCGGTTGCCTCGTCCTTGTAGTCGCGCGTCGCCTCGATATGGGTCGCTTCCGATGCGGCGTGGAAGAAAAGCGGCGGCACGGCGGTCATGTAGATCGCGCGCCGGTCGCGCCCGCGCTCCGTCGTCGCCGCATCTGCCATGATCACGATCGGTGCCTCGAGGCCCTTGGCGCCGTGCACGGTCATTACCCGCACGCCGGCGCCACCGTCGGCCAGTTCGCGCTTGATGGTGACGTCACGCGAGCGCAGTTCGGCGAGAAAGCCCAGCAGGGACGGCTGCTCGGCCTGCTCGTGCGCCAGCGCCAGATCCAGGAATTCGGCCATCACATCGTCGATTTCGCTGCCGAAGCGGCCACGCATGCGCTTCAGCCCGCCATGCGCGTAGAGCACGTCGGCGTAGAAGTTGAACGGCCGCTCGAAATCGAGCCGGCTGCGCCAGCCCTTCAGTTCGGTGAAGGCAGCCTGCACCGACGGGATGGCGCTGGCTTCCATGGCCCGCCACAGCGTCTGCTTTTCGGCCCGCGTGTTCGCGACCGCGCGCAGGTCATCCTCGGCGATGTCGAACAGCGGCGAGCGCAGCAGGGCGGCCAGCTGCAGGTCGTCGGCGCTGTTGGACAGCACGTCGCCCAGCGCCATCATGTCGAGCACGCCGATATGGCTGGTGACGGCCAGCCGGTCGGCGCCTGGCGTCGCCACCCCCGCCTGGATCAGGGCGCGGATGATCTCGTGGAACAGCACGCTGCGCACCTGCACGAGGATCAGGATGTCGTCGGCGCGCACCGGCCGTCCACGCGGCCCGAGCGGCCGCCGCGCATCGATCCAGCCCTTGATCCGCCTGGCGATCTGCTCGGCTACCCGACGCTGCGCCGACTTGATCGCCGCGGCCGGCGGTTGCTGTGGCCAGTTATGCGGATCGGTGGCCTCCGGCTCATCCTGGATCGGCGGCCACAGGGTCACCGTGCCGCCGCTATCGGCGCGAGCCGTCTCGTGCAGCAGCCCTTCCTCTTCCATCGCCCCCTGCTTGAGGTCGGGGCGGTTGTTGAAAACGGCATCCACCGCCCGCAACACTTCGGGCAGCGTGCGGAACGAATGACGCAGCGGTACGTCCGTGACCTCGGCATGCACGGCCCGCGCGCTGTACGTGTAGCGCCGGCCCGCGCTCACCAGCTCCTCTGGGTTGGCCCCCTGGAAAGAAAAAATGGATTGCTTCTGGTCACCCACCGCGAAAATGGTGCGCGGCCGATCCGCAGCGCTCTCGCCGACGAAGAAGTCCTCCACCAGTGCATCCACCACCTGCCATTGCTGGAAATTGGTGTCCTGGCCTTCATCGACGAGGATGTGGCTGATGCCGGCGTCCAGCTTGTAGCGCACCCACGGCCCATGCTGGGGGTTGGTCAGCAGCGCGGCGAGCTTTTCGATCAGGTCGTCGAAATCGAGCAACGAGCGCGCTCGCTTCTGCTTTTCGTAATGCGCCGAGATGGCGGCGACGATATCGAGCATCGCCTCCGAGCGCGCCAGCAGTTCGGCCGCAACGAGCTGCCGGTAGAGATCGAACAGCCGCTCCGCCTCGTCGGCCAGCCGCTGTGCCACATCCGGGAGCAGCGCCGCCGTGGCTTTCTTGAGCAGCGTCTTGCGGATCGAGCGCGGCTCGGCCTGGGTCAGGAAGGCATCGAGCAGATCTTCCGGATCGGGATGATCGAGGTCGAGCCGCGCCAGCTTGTCCACCAAGCTATCGCCGGCCGGATCGGGCCGGACAATGGCAAAGAGCTGGGCATGGTCGTCTTCCGAGATGGAGTAGCCCGAACTGATCTCGTGGGTGATCTCGCCGATCGTGCCCACTCGCCCGACCAGACGCCGCAACTCGCGCTTGCTCGCGGGCACGTCGGCCAGCACTTCGCGCAGCGTGCGCTGCTGGTTCAGCGCCTCGATGATGGCCTGCTCGATGGAAAAATCGCTGAGCAGGTCGAAAAGCGTTTCAACCGCCGCCGCCTCGCCGCCACCGCGAAGGCCAGCCGACAGCACGGCCTCGCGTGCCTCGAGCAGCATGCCGTCGCGCTCATGCTCCTCCAGCACCTTGAAGTCGAACGGCACCTGCGCCTCATGCGGAAAGCGATGCAGGATCGCCTCGCAGAAGGCATGGATGGTCTGGATGCGCAGCCCGCCCGGTGTCTCCAGCGCGTAGGCAAACAGCGATCGTGCCCTCAGCCGCATCCCGGGCTCCGGCTTGGTGCCGTTCAGCGCCTCGAGGTCGTTGTCGAGCTCGGCATCGCTTGCCAGCGCCCACTGACCCAGCCTCGCGCCGACGCGGCTGCGCATCTCGGCGGCTGCCGCCTTGGTGTAGGTGAGGCAGAGGATCTCTTCCGGCCTTGCGCCCGACAGCAACAGGCGCAGCACGCGCGCCGTCAGCACGTAAGTCTTGCCCGAGCCGGCATTGGCGCGCACCCAGACCGAGCGTGCCGGATCGGATGCCTGTCCCTGCGCCAGCCCGATCGCCGCCGGCATGGGGTTCAGCAGACGCCGCTCGCTCATGGATCGTCGACCCCGGCCGTCAGCGTCCACTCGTCGGTGCGCGCCAGGTGGTCGAACTCGCCCGGGTACGATTTGCGCCCGGTTTCCACGCGCGGGCGGATGCGCGCCGTCATCGGCGTGTCGTGCAGCAGGAACACATCGACATGCCCCTGCATGCGCCGCACGATTTCATGTACCGCCTCCATCAACGCCATGCCGTTGCGCAGCTTGAACGGCTTGATCTGGAAGGCAGCCGGGCCGAGGCCGATCTTGATATAGGTGAGCTCGCTCGTCGTCCGTGGCCCGATCTCGGCGAAACAGCCCATTTCCGCCATGGCGGCTTCGAGAAGCAGCTGCGGCGCGTCGAACGCCGTCATGTCCTTGGGCGCCGGCACGCCGCCGGTCTTGAAGTCGATGATCTCGAGTGTGCCGTCGGCCCGCACATCCAGGCGGTCGGCCTTACCCGAAAGCGTGAAGCCGTCGAGTGCGGGAAAGACCCACTCGCCCTTCTTTTCGGCGTGCCGTTCGGCGATCTCGCCGTCGCGCTCGCGCTCGTAGGCGAGGAACTGGATCGCCGCCCGTTCGAAACGCTTGAGCCAGATGTCGCGCCGCTCGGTGATTGCGTCGAGTCCGGCGAACTTCTCCTCGGCCAGTGCCATCATCTGGCGCAACGCCTCGCGCGCTTCGAGATCGATGCCGGCCTTGATCGCATTCTCGAACACGCTGTGGATCATGGTTCCGCGCTCACGCGCGTCGGGCTCCTTGCCCAGCGGCTCCATCCGCCGAAGCCGCAGCACGTGGCGGGCGTAGATGTCATAGGGCGAGCGCATCAGCGGCTCGATCTCGGTGATCGACAGCCGCCGCGGCCTGATGTCTGCTGGCGGGTTGGGTGCCGGTCGCCTCGCTGGTCGCGGTGTCCCCGAGGCGTCGACTGCCTCGGCCTGCGCCAGCCAGTGCGCCCCACGCGCCCGCAGCATCTCGGCCGCCTCAGCGCCCATGAACGCATCGAGCCGTTGCAGCAGGGGAGAGGGTAGCGCGGGCGAAGTGCCGATCCGCTCGGCATAGGCGATCAGCACCTCGGCATTGCCGATCGCCATGGCGAAATCATGCGCCGCCTGCCCCTGCCGCCGCTCCGGCGGCTCCAGCCCGATGCCGATCCGCATGCCACGGCTGAGCCACGGACCCGGGTCGGCGACCGGCGGCCAGATATCCTCGTTGATCCCCGCGAGGATCATCAGGTCCGGCGATTGCAGCCGCGCCTCGAGTTCTCCCCAGATGGCAATGTCGTCGCGCTCGGTCGGCCTGCCCTCTGCCGTCGCTCCGGATAGCAGGGCTGCCAGGACCTGGTCGAGGAAGCGTGGCTCGAAGGGGGCGCCGGACGCGCCGAGGCCCGCGACCTCGCCGGCCCACCGCCGCAACTCCTCGTAACCCGGGATATCCGTCCCGCCGCCGGTGAGCGCATCCATGGCCGCTATCAGCGCCGAAGCCAGGTCGGTGGCGCTGACCTGCGATGTCGCGGTCAAGGCAATGACCGGCTCGAAGGCGTCCCTGAGCGAATCGAGCACCTCGGTCAGCAGTTCGGCCTTGGCCAGCTTGCGCAGCCCATCCAGGCCGGCCTCGGGCCGCTGGTAGCGCAGCAGCCCATCGAGATCGTTGGCGGCCCGATGGATGTCGTATCGCTCGCGCCCCAGCGTCACCGACCCATTGCGCAGCAAAGCCACGATGTCGACCGCACCGAAATCGCTGTCCGCCACGGCCAGCACCTGCCGCGCCAGTCGGCCGGCTGCGGATTGGAATAGTGGTGTGCCGGCGGCGTCGTCCACCACCACTCCATGGCGCTTCAGCTCCACCGAAATGCGCCGCGCCAGGGTCTGGTCGCGGGAGATGATTCCGACCGATTTGCGTTCGACCAGCGCAGCCCGCGCTGCCAGTGCAATGGCCCGCGCCTCGATATCGGCATTGCGGGCCGCAATGATCGCGACGCCGTCCAGCGCGCCGGCTACCGGCAGCGCCGCTCGCAGCCGCGGCCAATCCGGCGTTTCAACCGCCGGCGCCAGTGCGGCCCGTACGAGTTGCGTCCGCGGATGGGTGCCGGCCAGCTCCCTGACGTCCGACACCGCGGCGCCCAGGCGGCGCAACAGTTTCATCAGTCCGAACTGGGGGTGTCCCTGCGACGCCTCGCCCTTCAGCATCGCATCATGCTGATCCGGGCTGAACGAGGTATCGAGCCCGGGCAGGACGAGCGCCCCACGCGGCAAATCGGCAATAGCGGCGAGAAGATTCGCCGTCGCCGGAATGGAGCCGGTCGAACCGGCCGCGATCACCGGGCGTTCGCCGTAGAGCGCAGTCGAAGCGGCGGCCTGGCGCGCGAGGCGCTCGTTGCGCACCGCGGCTTCGTCCTGCTTGCCACGCTCGGCCAGCACGGCTGGCCACGCCTTCAGCACGACGTCGAGAAAGTCGAGGATCTGCTGCCAGTTGCCGGCGAGCTCGTCCGGCACAAGCTGTCGCAAGGCAGATGCCGGCACGCCCTCGATGGTGAGGTCGTCGATTACTTCGCCGAGCGAGTCCGCCAGCCAGAACACTTCCGAGGCGCTTGGTGGAGTGGCGAAGCCCCCCGCACGCTCGGCAAAAGCGCGCACCAGTCCGCTGAGCGCCAGCCTTCGCTCGAGTGCGGATGCCCCTGTCGGCAGGGCGGGCATGTCGTAGGGCGGCAGGAATGGCTCTTCGTCCTTGTACTCGCCGCCAAACGTGCGGATGTCGGGCAGCAGCGCGGCCCCCCCGAGACGGCGCGCGAACTCCGCTGCCAGCGCCAGCCGCGCGCGACGTGTCGGAAGCACGATGGTAACATCGCTCAGCCAGAACGCCCCTTCCCGCGTCCAGCCCGACAGCAACGTGCCATCCAGCACGCGCTCCACGAGCAGCGGCAGGAAAGGCGCGTGGGGCGCGATAGAGAAAAGCGAGTCGCGGCGCATGGTGGGGGATTTGAACGGGTGAGGCCGGGGAAGTCCAGCGACCTAGATCGCCCGTCCATCGCTGAAATCGATGCTCACATTCCGCCCCGCGCCGCCCGGCGGCACCGACAGCGCCACGCGCACCGTGGCGTTGGCGACCACCTCGGCGGACCGCTCCGGCCACTCGACCAGCACGATCGCATCCGCCCTGTCGAACAGGCCGAGCTCGTCGACCTCACGCGCGTCGCCGAGGCGGTAGAGGTCGGCGTGGAGGATGGGGTGGCCGTTGGCTTCGTAGGGCTGCACCAGTGCGAAGCTGGGCGAGGGCACGTCGAGCCGGTCGTCGCCGGCCAGCGCCCGGATGATGGCGCGCGCCAGCGCCGTCTTGCCGGCGCCGAGATCGCCCTGCAGCAGCACGAGATCGCCCGGGCGCAACAGGGTCGCGAGGCTGCGGCCCAGGGCGGCGGTGGCGTCGTCGTCGGCGAGGAACAGGCTCTGCGTCATGGCTCTCGCATAGCCGAGAGGCCCGGCCGGTGCAAAACCCTATTCGGCCGCGCCGGCAATCGCCGCATCGCTGGGCAGGCTGACGATCACCCGCGTGCCGCGCGGTTCGCGTCGCTCGAGGCTGATCGTGCCGCCATGCATGTTGACGAAGGCGCGGACGATGGCGAGGCCAAGCCCGGCGCCACGCTGACGCACTGCACCGGCCAGTGCGTCGTTACGGTCGATCAGCGCCTGCCGCATCTCCTCGCTCATCGGCGCGCCCTCGTCCTCGATGACGAACTGGATGCGGCCGGTGCGGCCCGAGACGCTGAGCTTGATCTCGCCACCCGGCTCGGAGAAGCGCGCTGCGTTCGACAGCAGGTTGTAGAGCACGTTGACGATGCGCGTGCCGTCCGCAACGAAGGGCGGCAGGTCGGGCTCGATCACCACCTTGAGGTTGAGCGCCTGCTGCCCATCGACTTCGGGGAAGGTGGCGCTCAGCCCGGCGCGTGCCTTTTCGACCAGCGCCGCGATATTCTGCGGCTCGGGCTGCAGCTCGGCGATGCCGGCATCGACATTGGCGAGATCGAGGATATTGTCGATCAACACGCCCAGCGTCGCCGACGAGGCTCGGATATAGTTGGTGTAGCTCGCCTGCTTGTCGTTGAGTTCGCCGGCCACGCCCGAGGCCAGCAGGTCGGCAAAGCCGATGATGTTGGTGAGCGGCGAGCGCAGTTCGTAGGAAACGTTCTGCACGAACGCGTCCTTCAGCCGGTCGGCGGTGACCAGCGCGTCGTTGCGCTCCTTGAGCACGCGCTGGTAGTTGGCGCTTTCGGTGACATCGAGGAAGGTCATCATAGTCTGCCCGTCGGGCAGGCGGACGATGGCATAGTCGATCAGCTTGCCGTCGGCGCGGGTGATGCGCGCCTGCTTGTCCGAGCGGGTCGGGTTGAGGTCGATGATCGAACGCTTGAGCTCGCGCCAGATGGTGGCGCCATCCTCGGGCAGGGCCCGCGACGCCGCATCGGCGATCTGGTCGATATGCGGGTTGTCGGCGAGGAGGTTCGCCGGCAGCTTCCACAGTGTCGAAAGCTTCGGGTTGGAAAGCGTCAGCCGCCCATTGGTGCCGAACACTGCGACGGCTTCGCTCAACGCGTTGAGCGTCGAGCGCTGCACGTCGAGCACGGCCCGATGCTGGCTCTTCAGCTTGAGCTGGTCGGTAATGTCCTCGAACACATAGATCACGCCGCCCTTGGGGCCGGCGGGCGCGGCGATCACCTGTACCGTGCGCCCGTCGGGCAGGTGCCAGGGCTCCAGCTCCCTGGGCCCGCGCAGCTGGTAGGATTCGAGGTGGCGCGCCCGCCAGCCCTGATAGTCAGGGTCGTTCGGCAGCCTGCCATCGGTGCGCAGCTTGTCGAGGATGGCGCGCTCGTCCATGCCGAGCTTCAGCCATTCGGGATCGAGCCCCCACAGCATCGCGTAGGCACGGTTGAACTGCACCAGCCCGCGATTGGCGTTGAAGATGGCGATCGGCGTCGCCAGCGCATCGATGATGGCCGACAGGTGCGAGAGCCCCGCTTCCTTCTGACCCTGCTCCTGCCGGGACTGCAGGTAACCCGCCGAACCGCCATTGACCGGGAAGTCGACGACGTCGAAATCGCCGAGCTCGCCGAGGGTTACCTTGGTGGTTTGCGGCTTGCGGGCATCGCCCTGCACGGCGCGGTTGCGCTGCAGCAGCCCGGCATCGAACAGCTCGCACGGCTGGTTGTCGCTGCTGGCCCGGCCCATCGCGCGGGCGAGGTCGTGATAGGCGGCATTGGCAAAGATCAGCCGACCGGTCGCATCGCGCAGGAAGGCGGGTTTGCCCAGGCTCGCCAGCACGGTGCGGGCGGTGGAATGATCGGGCGCCACCGGCGCGGCGGCCACAGGCGCCGGCGCCGCGATCTCGGCAATGCCCTGCGTCGCTGCCGGGCGTAGCCGCAGTGCCGCGCCATTGCCGAGCAGTGAGCCCGAAGCGCGGATGGTGCGGCCATCGCTGGCCTTGAGGCTGAGTTCGAAGCCGCGGCCGCCGACGCGCAGGTTCTCGATGGCCCGCGCCATGCGGTCGGCATCGGATTCACCCAGCCATGAGCCGAAATCGAGCACGGCTTCGGCGCGACGGCCGGGCGGCAGCAGCGCCGAGGCCTGGCCGAGGAAACGCGGCCCCTGGCCGGCGCCGCTCCACAGCACCACGATCTCGCGCCCGCCCGACAGCAGCGCCTCGTATTCGTCGACCCGGGCGCGCAGTCCGGCCACCTGCTCGCCGGCGCGCTGGCGGGCCGCTTCATTGTCCTTGAGGATACGGCGCACGAGCGCTACGGCGATGAGCGCGAAGGCGCCGGCGCCCAATGCGATGGCGATCGGGGCGGCCCCCATGACGCTGGCGGTGTTGATGCCCTGGGCCAGGGCGGGCGATGCAGTCAGCAGGGCCAGGAGGCTCGTCACCGAACCCGCGAATCCCCAAGCGCTCCGGAAGCGATCCGGCCTCATACGCACTGCCCCTGAACCGATAATGCCGCTACGCCGCCGCGAGAACCGCGACTACTCGAGAACGCGTCGAGCCCCATCGATCGCCGCGCGATCGGACGGTCAAAACCCGTAACCGCCGAATCACCCGACATTACCGGGCGAGGATTCGCGCAAAAAGAGTCAAATTGCGTGTGAACAGCGGGGAAGTGCTCGACTTTGGGAGTTGACCCGAGTCCGAACAGTGAACGCTTCGTTAACGCGGAGGTGATTTGCCGGGATTATTTCCGGTGTGGGTGCCGTGAAAATGCGGAGGGCGGCGCGTGGGCGCCCTTGGATAGTTCCGTGTTTGTGGTCGCCCCCTCCACCAGCTTCGCTGGTCCCCCTCCCCCGCTGCGCAGGGGAGGATCACGGCGACATCGAGCACCGGCCTCTCCAATCCTCCACCGTTTACGGGGGAGGGGGACCGGCGGAGCCGGTGGAGGGGGCGGCCCCACGCACCGGCGCGTCCATGCAACAAGGGCGCCCCGCAGGACGCCCTCTGTCGTTCGGTCTTAAGTTCACCAGGACCACCGGCTGTCATCCCTGCGAAAGCAGGGATCCAACTCTCCACCAGCGCTGGCGGCGCGATGGATCCCGGCTCGGAGGCCGGGATGACATCGAGTGTGGTTGGGCGGCTGAGACCGACCTGAGCAGTCGGATCAGTACCGGTACTGTTCCGGCTTGAACGGCCCCTCGGTGGGCACGCCGATATAGTCCGCCTGGGCCTGGCTCAGCTTGGTCAGCTTCGCGCCGAGCTTGGCGAGGTGCAGTTCGGCGACCTTTTCGTCGAGATGCTTGGGCAGGACGTGCACCTTGTGCTCGAGCGCCTGCCCGTTGGTCCACAGTTCGATCTGCGCCAGCGTCTGGTTGGAGAACGATGCGCTCATCACAAAGCTCGGGTGGCCGGTGGCGTTGCCGAGGTTGACGAGGCGGCCTTCGCTGAGCAGCACGATGCGCTTGCCTGGGGCCAGCTCGACGATGTCGACCTGCGGCTTCACGTTGGTCCACTTGTAGTTGCGGAGCTCGGCAACCTGGATCTCGTTGTCGAAGTGGCCGATGTTGCACACGATCGCCATGTCCTTGAGCCCGCGGATATCGTCGAGGCTGACGACGTCCTTGTTGCCCGTGGCGGTGACGACGATGTCGGCGCGACCGGCCGCGTCGGCCAATGTCACCACTTCGTAGCCGTCCATGGCGGCCTGCAGCGCGCAGATCGGATCGACTTCGGTGACCAGCACGCGGGCGCCGGCGCCGCGCAGCGACTGGGCCGAGCCCTTGCCGACGTCGCCATAGCCGCACACGATCGCCACCTTGCCGGCCAGCATCACGTCGGTGCCGCGGCGGATGGCGTCGACCAGCGATTCACGCGTGCCGTACTTGTTGTCGAACTTCGACTTGGTGACGCTGTCGTTGACGTTGATGGCCGGGAAGGGCAGCTCGCCCTTCTGCTGCAGCTGGTAGAGCCGCATCACGCCCGTGGTGGTCTCTTCCGACACGCCGCGGATCGAGGCTTTGATCCGGGAGTAAAAGGTCGGGTCCTTGGCGAGGCGCTTCTTGATCAGCGCGAAAAACACTTCCTCTTCTTCCGAGTGCGGGTTGTCGAGCACCGACGGGTCGGTCTCGGCCTTGGCGCCGACCAGCACCAGCATGGTGGCGTCGCCGCCATCGTCGAGGATCATGTTCGGGGTCTGGCCGCCGGGCCAGTCCATCATGCGGTCGGTATAGTCCCAGTATTCCTCGAGCGTCTCGCCCTTCTTGGCGAACACCGAGACGCCGGAGGCGGCGATGGCCGCGGCGGCATGGTCCTGGGTCGAGAAGATGTTGCAGCTGACCCAGCGGACGTCGGCGCCGAGCGCGACCAGCGTCTCGATCAGCACCGCGGTCTGGATGGTCATGTGCAGCGAGCCGGCGATGCGGGCGCCCTTCAGCGGCTGGTCCTTGGCGAATTCCTCGCGGATCGCCATCAGGCCGGGCATCTCGATCTCGGCCATGCCGATTTCCTTGCGCCCGAAATCGGCGAGGCCAATGTCCTGCACCAGATAGTCGTTGTTCGCGGCCATCGGCCCATCTCCATGTCGCAGCTATTGCCGGCCTTATACTGAAGGCGGAAAAGGCTCGCAACCGGGGATATAAAGAAATCTTTATGTCTGTTCCGGTGGCGCAAAACGAAAGCCCCGGCGTGGGGGCCGGGGCTTGAATTGGTCCCGAGGCTGCCGCCCCACCGGCTGTCACCCCTGCGAAAGCAGGGGTCCAACTCTCAGCCCGCGCTGGCTGCGCCATGGATCCCTGCTTTCGCAGGGATGACATCCTGTGGGTGGAGCGAGTGAGGAGAAGAGCGAGCGCTCACGCGCTCTTCTTCATCTTCCCCAAAAACTGGGCCATGTTGATCAGACCCTGGAGGTATCCGATGGCGTGCGAGCGACCGCGATGGCCCCAGTCGCTGTCGCCATCCATGCGCGGCACGTGGTCATCGAGCAGGAAGCCATCAAAGCCGTTCTCCTCGAGCAGCAGCATGACTTCGGCGGGGTCGAAATTGCCGTCGCCGATGAAGCACTCGACAAAGTTCGGCACCGTGCCCTGCACGTCGCGGAAGTGGATGTACGAGATCGCCTTCTTGGGCGCGAAATACTCGATCATCTCGCGCACGTTCTCCTTGCCGCCGACCATTTCCGAGCAGCAGCCGAGGCAGAGATCGAGCGTCCATGACGGCGACTTACCGACCAGCTCATAGGCCTTCTTGAAGTTCTCGGGCTTGTAGAACAGGCGCGCCACGCCGCCCAGCATCGGCACCGGCGGATCGTCGGGGTGCAGCGCGAGCTTCAGCCCTTCTTCCTCGGCCACCGGCAGCACGGCCTTCATGAAGTACTCGTAGTTGGACCACATCTGGTCCTCGGTGATGAACGGGCCATCCTTGCCGAACAGCGGCATCGACGAGGCGCGACCGAGCGTCGTCGGCATGAAGCTGCGGAGCTTTTCGAGATCGTCGATATGGGCCTCGACCACGCTCATGTCGAACTGGCGGGCATTGGCGCCGCCGCGGGTCTTGCCCTGGCGGTTGGTGGTCCACACCGAGTTGGGCATGAAGTGCAGGCCCAGCACCGGCACGCCGGCGCGCGCCACGGCGCGGATCGTCGCCTGGTAGTTCTCAATCTGCTCGTCGCGGCCTTCGAGGCCCATCATGGCCTTGTGGTAGAAGTGGGTCGGGACGTTCTCGATCGCCTCGAACTTGAGGCCCGCTTCCTCGGTCTTCTTGACCAGCTCGCGGACGTCCTTTTCCTCCCAGCGGCTGTCGCCCGGCAGGGTCGGGTTGTTCATCTGCAACCCGTTGACGCCGATCTGCGCCGCGAACTTCAGCCGGTCTTCGGTCAACTCATGGAACTGGCCAACCGCAACTCTGATACCCATTCTTTCTCTCTTCCCAATCTAGACTAACGTTCTTCAAACCCGCCGGGTCGGCGCGATCGATTACCCCTTCACGCTGCCCTCGGTCATGCCGGCGACCATGAAGCGCTGGGCGACGAAGTAGAGGATCATCAGCGGCACCGACGAGATCACGGCGCCCGCCATCAGCGGCCCCCATGGCAGCACGTCGCTGGTGATGAGGTAGTTGAGCGCCAGGGGCGCGGTCCGCACGCTTTCCGACGTGGTGAGGACGAGCGCGAACAACAGCTCATTCCATGCGCCGGTGAAAGTGAAGATGGCGACCGCCGCGATGCCGGGCGCCGACAGCGGCAAGACGATCCGCACCAGCGCGCCGAAGCGCGACAGCCCGTCGATCATCCCCTGTTCCTCGAGCTCTCGCGGCACGCCGCGGAAATAGCCCTGTAGCAGCCACGTGGCGAGCGGCAGCGAGAAGGTGAGGTAGACGAGGATCAGGCCCTGCAGCGAGTTGCCGAGCTTCAGCTGCGCCATCACGATCGACAGCGGAATGAACAGCAGCGAGCCGGGCGTCAGGTAGGCGAACAGGATGATGCGGCCGAACAGTCCGCGGAAGCGGTAGCGGAAGCGGACCATCGAGTAGGCGGCAAAGCTCGAGATGATCACCGAGATCACCGTCACCACCGAGGCGACGATGAAGCTGTTGCGGATGGCGAGCAGGAACTGGCCGTCGGCGAGCAGCTTCTCGAAATTATTGAAGGTGAAGGTCTGCGGCCACAGCGAGGGCACGCGATAGATTTCGCGCGGCAGCTTCAGCGAGGTGATGATCATCCAGTAGATCGGGAACAGCACCAGGATCACTGCGACGACGAGCAGCGCGTAGACGATGATGCGGCCGGTCCACAGGCGCCGACGGGCGGCGGCGCCCTGCTTTTCCGGTGCCGCGCTGGAGATTTCGGCGAGGGTGGCCATTATTCCTCCCTCCGCATCATCAGCGAGGTGGCGAAGATGACGAGGATGGCGAGCACGGGCAGCATGTAGACCGAGACCGCCGCCGCCTCGCCGATGCGCTGCGTCTGCATGCCGAAGAAGGCGAGCACCGGGAACACCATGGTGGCATCGGACGGGCCGCCGGCGGTGAGCAGCCAGACATGCTCGAAGCCGTTGGCCGTCCAGATCGAGGACAGCAGCGTCGTGACGATGATTACCGGCATGATCGAGGGGATCGTCACGTTCCAGAAGCGCTGCCAGGCATTGGCGCCATCGACGATGGCCGCTTCGTAGAGCTCCTTGGGCACCGACTGCAGCGCGGCGAGGATGGAGACGAACCAGAACGGGAAGCCGCGCCATACCGAGGCGACGATCACCGAGCCCATGGCGGTTGAGCGCTGGCCGAGGAAGTCGATGACCTCGCTATGCAGGCCCGTCTGGGTCAGGATCAGATTGATGCCGCCGCCGATCGGCTGGTACAGCACGCGCCAGGTGAGGAAGGCGACGAAGGCCGGCATGGCCCAGGGCAGCATCAGGAAGGAGCGGAAGATGCCGCGGCCCGGCAGCTTCTGGTGGACGAGGATGGCGAGGCCCAGCCCGATGACGAGCTTGAGCACGTCCGACACCACCACGATGGTGATGGTGTTCCAGATCGCCGCCCAGAAGGTGGCGGTGCCGGCGAGATATTCGAAGTTGCGGAAGCCGATGAAGTTGCCGACGCTGCCGATCACCTGGTCGGTGAACGACACCCAGATCGCGAACAGGAACGGGTAGGCCACGAGGCCGAGGATCAACAGGATCACCGGCGCTACCAGCGCATAGGCGAACAGCTTGAGCTTGAAGCCGCCGCCGAAGCGCGAGCGCTTGGGCGGCGGGCTGGCTTGGTCGAGCGCTACGGTCATCGGCCACCACATATGAGAAAAAAGCCGCGGATGGCGCTTGGGAAGCCACCCGCGGCAGGGAGGAACTCTGGATCAGGCGTACTTATCGTAGATCGCCTGGCCCTGGGTCTGGGCCTCGTCCATCGCCCGGTCGAAGTCCCAGCCGTCGACGACGACGCGCTGGCACATCTTGGGGATGATGAAGTTCGAGCTGAGGTCGGCCCAGGCGGCGTTGTAGACGTCCGGATAGGCCGGCGCGGTGCCGTTCTGCGCGAGGCCGAGCAGGCCGGCGAGGATCGGGTTGGTGCCGTCGAAGGCCTGCAGGCCTTCCTGGGCTTTCAGCACCGGGCCGTAGATGGCCACGTTGAAATAGGCATTCATGAACTCGGGCCCCGACAGATGCTCGAGCAGGGCCTTGGCTTCGTCCTGCATGGCGCTGTTCTTGGTGATGGCGCGCAGGTTCGGGGTCACCGGCGATACCGTCATCACCGGGCCGCCCGGCAGCGGCGAGAAGGCCGAGCCTTCGTAGAGCTCCGGATCGTCGTTCCTGGCGGCGATGCCGACCGAGCCGGTATTGGCGATGAAGCCGACCTGGCCCGACAGATACGCCTGGTTGTCGCCGGCGCCGTCCCAGGTGGTGTTGCCCGGCGCGAACAGGCCCTTGTCCCAGGCATCCTTGAGCCAGGTGAGGTAGGTCCGCATCTCTTCGGACTTGATGGTGACCTTCTTGCCCTCGTCATCGGCGATACGCGCGCCGTAGGACTGCAGCACGTTCACCTGCACGTTGGCGTCGCCGACATTGGAGAGGGCGAGCCCGAGACCCGAAACCGGCGACTTGTTGATCGCGGCAGCCTGCGTCACCAGCTCTTCCCAGGTCTTGGGGGCCTCGGTGAAGCCGGCCGGCTCCAGCAGGTCCTTGCGGCGCAGCAGCAGGTTGCCGTTGACGCCGAAGGGGATGCCGGTGCGGCCGCCGGCAATTGCCGTCGTGTCGGTGGCACGGCCCACGCCATCATACCAGCCGCCCTGCGCATCGCCGATCTTGGTGTAGAGGTCGTCGACGGTCGAGAACACGCCCTGGCGCGACAGGAGGTTCAGCAGATCGAGGCCGAGGTCGAGCGCGTCCGGCATGGTGTTCGACGACACGGCCGCCGAAACCTTCTGCACGGTCTCGTTCTGGTTGATCATCACCACTTCCGTCTGGATGCCGTTGGCGGCGCCCCAGGCGTTGATGGTGTCGGTCAGCAGCTTGTTGGCCTCGTCCGAAAAGATCAGGCCGCCCCAGTACGAGAGCTTCTTGCCTTGCGCGATGGCCGGCATCGGAAAGCTGCTCGCGGCAGCCAGCGCCAGGCCGCTTGCGGCCGTGCCCAGCACGCGCCGGCGCGACCAGCCGCGGCCATTGGTATTGGTAGTATCGGTCATGCTCTTCCTCCCAAGATGAGCTGTTGCGGTCTTCTCACGAGGCCAGCGCCGCCACTCATGCCGCTCCGGCATCCGCAATGGACAGCGCTGTCCTTCCGTCCCCACCGTCCCACTTATGCGGCGCTGCGAGCACCCCGAACCGCAGCATTTCCGCCGGAACGGCATTAAATATATTTATTATCGTCAATAAGATCGTATTATGCGATTGAAATTGCTGTCAACGCTCGCCGCGCTAGGAGAAAGGGATGAGGGGGGAAATCGACAACGCGGGCTACGTCGCCTTCTTCGACGCGCTCGTCGATGGCCGCCTGAAGCTGGGCCAGACGATCACGCAGGACGACCTGTGCGGCGTGCTCGGGCTGTCGCTGTCACCGATGCGCGAGACGACGACCCTGCTCGAGGCCGAGGGCCTGATCACCGTCCGGCGCAAGGTCGGCATCACCATTTTCTATCCCGACGTGAAATTCGTCGGAAACTGCTTCCAGTTCCGCGGCGTGCTTGAGAAGGAGGGGCTGCGCAAGTTCGGCCGCTCGGTTTCGCCCGCCTGGATCGACGCCATGCGCGCCGAGCACCGGGAAATCATTGACTTCGTCAATCAAGTAAATGACGTAGCCCAGTATCGGCTTCCTGTGAAGCAACTGGAGCGGCGCTTCCACGACAGCTTCGTCGATGCCTTCGACAACGACCAGATCAGCGTCAACTATGCCCGGCTGACCCAGAAGATGTACCTGCTCCGCCTCACCAATCCGGAGGCGGTGGATCCGGCCAACACCGTGGTGTCGATGCAGGAGCACATCGACATCATCGACAGTCTCGCGGCCGGCGACATCGAAGGCGCCATCGAAGGGCTCGATGCCCACCTCAAGGGCGTACTTCACCGCGTACTGACGACCTAGCACGGCCGCCGACGCTAGGTACGCCCGCGCTCAAGGGCGACACCCCTCCTCATTCGCAAGTCGAATTTCGCGGCCTGTTGACACAGCCGTGGCACCGCGCTTACGTGTTCTCAATATGAAACGCGCGTTCCAGATACGGAACAAAATGATGCGTTGGGAGGATCGTGATGGCGAATGAGGCGACGGCGCCTGTGCTCGAGGCACGCCATATTTCCCGGCATTTCGGCGCCGTGGTCGCGCTCGCCGACGCGTCGCTGCAGCTCTATCCGCGCGAAGTGCTCGGCCTCGTCGGCGACAATGGCGCCGGCAAGTCGACGCTGCTGAAGATCCTCTCCGGCATCATCGCCCCCTCGGGCGGCGAGATCGTCATCGACGGCAACGCGGTGACTCTGAAGCGCGCGCAGGACGCCATGGATGCCGGCATCGAGACCGTCTACCAGGATCTCGCGCTGGTCGACACCATGAGCGCCTACCAGAACGTCTATCTCGGCCGTGAAGAACTCTCGACCAATCCGCTGGCCCGCCTGTTCAACCTCGTCGATGACCGGAAGATGCGCGAACGCGCCCGCGACGTGCTGAACTCGCTGAAGGTGAAGGTCCCCTCGATCAACGCCGGCGTGAAGGGCATGTCCGGCGGCCAGCGCCAGTGCCTCGCCATCGCCCGTGCGCTTCTGTGGGGGCGCCGCATCGTCATCCTCGACGAGCCGACCGCCGCGCTCGGCGTGCGCGAAACCGGCCAGGTGCTCGAGGTCATTGCCGGCCTGCGCGAGCAGAACGTCTCGGTGATCATCGTCAGCCACAACATGCAGCAGCTGATGAGCGTCGCCGACCGCATCACCGTGATGCGGCTGGGCCGCTCGATCGCCACCCGCACCGTCAAGGATACCGACGTCTCCGAGATCGTCGGCCTCATCACCGGCGCCATCCCGGGCGACTCGCCCGAGGCGCGCGCCGCCGCCCAAGTTGCCGCGTGAGGCAGTTGCCTCACGATCCGTCACGTTGCCGCATATTCTGGGAGGAGAAACCTAAGATGCGTAACACGACCCGCTCACTCGCCATGCTGGCGTTGTCGGTCCCGGCCGTTCTCGGCCTCGCCGGCGTCGCCGAGGCGCAGGACAAGTTCAAGCTCGGCATGGCCGTGGGTGGCAACACCTGCTGCGAGTGGATGAAGGCCCAGGGCGACGTCGCCCGCGCCCTCGCCGAGAAGGAAGGCTGGGACTATGTCGAGCTGTCCAACAACAACGACCCGGCGACCGCGCTGAAGAACGCACAGATCTTCGTGCAGGAAGGCGTCGACGCCGTCATCCAGTTCAACGGCCAGCCCTCGTCGAACCCGGCCATCTCGGCCGTGCTGAAGCAGGCCAATATCCCGGTCGTTACCTACGACATCGCCGATCCCGGCATGTATTTCGTCGGCATCGACAATCTCGGCGCCGGCATTGCCGGTGGCGAGGCGCTCGGCCAGCTGATCAAGGAGCAGTGGGACTGCAACCCGGACCTCGTGATCTCGTCGGAAGGCGCCGCGGCCGGTATCGTCAACGAGTGGCGTACGGGCGGCATGCGCACCGGCGTCAAGAACATCTGCCCGGACATCCCGGATGAGAAGTGGGTGAGCTTCGAGGGCCAGGGCGATGCCGCCGTGGGTCTCCCCGCCGCCCGCGACCTGCTCGCCGCGCATCCCGATGCCAAGAAAATGGCTGTGGTCGGCCTGAACGATGGCGGCGTGCTCGCCCTCATCAACGCTGCCGAGCAGCTCGGCCGCGCCGATGAAGTCCTCGGCTGGGGCCAGGACGGCGCCTTCATCACCGGCGACAACGTCAACCCGCACCTCAAGGGCTCGGTGTTCTACTTCCTCGAGGGCTACGCCGTGTACGCCATCAAGGACGTGATCAAGCCGATCGCGGAAGGCAATGTGCCCCCGCTCAAGGCCGATGCCGGCGATCCGGCGTCGAAGGTCCAGCCGTGCCCGGTCTCGGCCGAGCAGGCTGCAGCCGTGCCGGATATGGCCGAACGCGTCGCCCAGCTGCTGGCTGCGCCCGCTGGGACGACGGAATACGATCTGTTCTGCCCCAACAAGGGCTGAACCTGAACTGCAGTGAAGGCCCCCTCACCCGCCGCTGACGCGGCGACCTCTCCCCCAAGGGAGAGGTAAGTTGAGGCGCGATCCCGCCACACCACCACCTCTCCCTGTGGGGGAGAGGTCGGCCCGAAGGGCCGGGTGAGGGGGCCTTGCCTAAGCCTGAAAGCCAACCGGAACCCGCCGATGTCCCTCAACCCAGCTATCGAGTCTGCCCCGCCGGCAGTGCCGCTCAAGGCGCGCTTCGGTGGCTGGGGCACAGGCCTGATGCTTGCCGCCGTATGGCTGCTGCTGATCGTCGCCACCGCCCTGTATCGCCCCGATTTCATCTCGCATCAGACGGTGCTGGCCATCACCTTCACCATGGCCGTGGTCGGCGTGCTCGCCATCGGGCAGGGGCTCGTCGCCATCTCGGGCGGCTTCATCGACCTCAGTCAGCCCGCCAACCTGATCCTTGCCAGCCTCGTCGCCGTGCGCCTCGCCGAGGCCGGCCTGCCGCTGCCGGTGGTCATTGTCGGCGCCATCCTCAGCGGCATGGCCTGGGGCGCGGTGAACGCCGCCATCATCGTCTTCGCCAAGCTCAATCCGGTGATCGTGACGCTCGCCACCAACTTCATCGGGCTCGCGGCGCTGTTCCTCGTCTTCCAGCTCGCCGAAGTTCCGATCGGGTCGGACATCTATCATTTCGGCCGCGCCAGCTTCCTCGGCCTGCCGGCCATCTTCTGGCCCATGCTGGTGCTGGTGCTGATCGTCGGCTTCCTCGTGCCGCGCACCCGCTACGGCCGCCGAATGACCGCGGTCGGTGGCAACCGCGCCGCCGCCAAGGCGCGTGGCATCTCGCTGAAGCTCACCCGCTTTGCCACCTTCATGGCCGCCGGTGGCTTCGTCGGCTTTGCCGCCGTGCTGTTCGCCGCTACCGCCGGTCCGTTCAATCCCGGCTCGGCCAATACCCTGCAGCTCAACATCATCGCCGGCGTCATCCTCGCAGGCATTTCGCTCGCCGGCGGGCGCGGTAATTTCTGGATGCTGCTGCTCTCGGTCGGATTCCTCTCGACGCTCCCGACCTCGCTGGTCTTCTTCGGCCTGAGCTCGGACACCCAGTCGATCTTCCAGGGCTTCATCCTCGTCATCGCCGTCGCCATCGACGGGTTTCGCGCACGGAAGGCTACGCCATGAGCGACGTGACCGCTGCTCCCGCAACCGGGCCGGGCCTGAGCGAAGACTGGCGTGCCGTCCTCACCGGCTCGGTCGCCTCGATCACCCTCACCTTCATCGCCGTCGTGGCGGTGGGCTGGTTTTGGGTCGGGCCGAAATTCCTCAGCTTCGGCAATATCTCGATCATCGGCACCTTCGTCATCGTACCGCTGGTGGTCGGCGCCTTCTCCGGCTTTGCCCTGCTCTCCGGCGTGGTCGATCTGTCCATTGGCTCGATGGTCGGTTTTGCCTCGGCCATGTTCGCGCTGATGATCACCTTCGGGCTCGATCCGGTCAGCGCCTCGGCACTGACGCTGCTCGCCTGCCTCGCTTTCGGCGCCATCAACGCCATCGCCATTGTCGGCTTCGGCGCCGAACCGATCGCCGCAACGCTCGGTATGCTGGTGGCCTTGCGCGGGATCTCCTGGGTCATGCTCGGGCCGCAGGGCGCGCTGTTTGCTTTCAATATCGACATGTTCAACCTCGTGAGCATGACGCTATGGGGCCTGCCGCTGGCCTTCCTGCTCGCCATCGTGCTGACCCTGATCATGGCGCTGATCGTCACCAAGACGCGCGTCGGCCGGCATGTGCAGGCGGTGGGCGGCGACGACAAGGCGGCCGCTCGCGCCGGCATCTCGGTGAAAAAGGTGCGCGTCGCCGCGCTGCTGCTCTCGTCCTTCGGCGCCGGCCTGGGCGGTATCATCTATGCCGCCCAGCTCGGCTCGGCCGCCCGCGCCACCGGCTTCGGCCTCGAGTTCCAGGTCTATGCCGCGCTGATGATCGGCGGCTATTCGATCCTGCGCGGTGGCGTCGGCAATCCGGTCGGCGGCGCGCTCGGTCTGCTCGCCGTGGCCGGTGTCTCCAACATTCTCGATCTGCAGGCCATCAGCCCGTATTTCGTCAACATCATCGTCGGGCTGCTGCTGCTTGCCGCCGTCCTCCTCGACCGCCTGCGCGGCGGCGATGCCTACGAGTAATCCAACCTTTTCTGAGGGACAGTGCCGTGAAGATCTCGGACATCACCATCAAGACGTTCAAGACGTATGCCGACCGCTTCGATGTCGGCTACGCCCGGCCGATGCCGGATACCCAGCTGATGCAGACGGTGCTGACCATCCACACCGATGAAGGCGTCGAGGGTCACTATTTCGGCGGCGGCTCGCATGGCGACGCCGAAGGCCTCAACATCGTCGATCAGCAGCAAATCCTGTGGCGCATCAAGGATCTGCTTGTCGGGCAGGACCCGATGGATCGCGAGATGATCTGGAAGTGGCTCTGGGTTGCCAATGTCCAGGAAAACGTTGCTTCGGTCATCGATAACGCGCTGTGGGACCTTGCCGGCAACTACGCCAGGCTCCCGGTCTACAAGCTCATGGGCGGCGCCCGCGACAAGGTGAAGGCCTACGCCTCGACCTACCCCAATATCGGCAAGCCGCATGTCTATGCCGAGCACGCCCTGCAGTGCAAAAACGAAGGCTACATCGCCTACAAGATCCACCCGCACTATTTCTGGAACCCCGAGACCGGCACCCCGACCCCGGGCCGCCCCTCCAACATCAAGGCGGACATCGAGACCATCCACCTCGTGCGCGAGGCTGTCGGCCCCGACTACGTGCTGATGTACGATCCCTGGGGCACCTACATGAGCCTCGAGGAAGCTATCCAGGTCGGTCGCGAGCTCGAAAAGCTCAACTACTACTGGTACGAGCACCCGATGCCGGAATACCGGGTCGAGAGCTATGTCCGGCTGAGCAAGGAACTCTCGATCCCGATCCTGAGCCCCGAGATCGTCGCCGGCGGCGTGTTCTCGCGCGCCGAGTGGATTCTGCGCGGCGCCGGCGACATGAGCCGCATCGACGTGGTCCGCGGCGGCATTACCGGGGCCCGCAAGACCGCCATCGTCGCCGAGGCTTATGGCCTGCGCTGCGAAATGCACATGGCCGGCTGGGGCAACCTGCAGGTCTGCGGCGCCACCTCCGAGGACACCTCCGAGTATTACGAGAAGGGCCTCCTCGCGCCGGGCGTCGACTACGACAAGCCCCATCCGTACCTGAAGAACATTGTCGATAAGATCGACGCGGAAGGCTACGTGCACCTGCCCAAGGGCCCGGGCATGGGCTACGAAATCGAGTGGGACTACATCAACGACAACCTGATCGCGCCCAACGCGACGACCAAGAAGACGCATTGGTAATCGAGGGCGACCGGCGCATGTCGAGCATCATCCGATCCGTGCAGGCCATGGACCTGCTGGCCCGCAAGGGCCCGCTGGGGGTCCGGGCCGTGGCGCAGCAGCTCAAGCTGCCGCTCGGCTCGGTGCATCGGATGCTGCTCGATCTTGCCGAAGCCGGCGTCGTCGACCGCACCCCCACGGGCGAGTGGGAGCTGAGCTTCCGCCTGCTCGAGATTACCGGCCTGCAGCTCGAGCGCATCGAGCTGCCTCGCCTGTTCCGCCCCTTCGCTGAAACCATCGCGGCGGCCACCGGCGAGACGGTGAACCTCAATGCGCTGCACGGCTTCAGCGGCGTCTGTATCGATAAGGTGCGCGGCAACGAGGGCATGCAGCTCGACTGGCGGATCGGCTCGCGCGGGCCGCTCTATTACGGCGGTGCCGGCAAGGCGATGCTCGCCTTCATGGATGAGACCGAGCGCGAGCAGGTCTTTGCCGCCCCGCTGGAGGCCATCACCCCCTACACCATCACCGACCCGCAGCGGCTGCGCGACGAGATCGGCCGCATCCGCGAGCGCGGCTATTCCATCGACGATCAGGAAGTCGTGGTCGGCGTCTACTGCGTCGCCGTTCCCATCCTCGATCGCATGGGCCGCTCCGTTGGCGCCATCAGCGTCAGTGGTCCCACGGCCAAGGCGGCCGGCCCCGCCATCCTGCCCATCGTCGCCATGCTGCAGGATGCCTGCCGCCATGTGAGCCACCGCCTCGGCTATTCCGGCCGCTGGCCCGGCGACCTCGCGACCGCCGCCGAACGGCGCGCCAGCTGAAGGAAACGACCATGGTCCGCATCGCCTGGATGATGAAGCTGAAGCCCGGCAACGAGGCGATCTACAAGCAAAAGCACGACGAGATCTGGCCCGAGATGCTGGAGAACATGAAGCGCGACGGCGTGCGCACTTTCTCGATCTACCGCCACGGGCTCGACCTGTTCGCCTACATGGAGCGCGACAGCGCCCCGCCCGCCGACAGCAAGCCGAGTGATCTCACCTGGCGCTGGTGGGAGATGATGGCGCCCTACATGGAAACCAATCCCGATTTCTCGCCGGTGCAATACCCGGTCGAGGAGATGTTCAACTTCGAAAATCGCTGAGAGCTATGCCCATGACTTCCGCTATCAGGGGCGTAGTGCCCATCCTCGTCACGCCGTTCCACCTCGACGGGACCATCGATGAGGAGAGCCTGTCGAGCCTGATCGAGTTCAACATCGCCGCCGGTGTCCACGGCCTCGGCGTGGCGCTGGGCAGCGAGGTGTTCAAGTTCAACGAGGCCGAGCGGGCGCAGATCACCCGCGCCACTGTCGGCGCCGTGAACGGCCGCGTTCCGGTCATCATCAACTCGGGCGCCGCCGGCACCGACCTCGCGGTGTTCTACTCGAAGGCCGCCGAGGCCGCCGGAGCCGACGCGCTGATGGTTATCCCGCCCTCGTTCATGCCGGTGAGCGCCGAGGAGATCTTCGACTACTACAAGGCCATCGACGCCGCCGTGGGCATTCCGATCATCCTCCAGGATGTCGTGCAGGGCCCGGTCCCGCCCGGCCTCGCGCTCCGCATCGCCGATGCCTGCCGTAACGTGAAGTACATCAAGGTCGAAACCCAGCCGGTCACCTCCAAGGTTCAGGCCATGGCTTCGGCGGTCGGCGAGCGACTGACCATTTTTGGCGGCGCTGGTGGCAGCTATTTCATCGAGGAAATGCGGCGCGGCGCCCATGGCACCATGCCCTTCTGCAGCCAGCCCGCCGATTTCGTCGCCGTCTGGGACGCCTTCCAGGCCGGTGACGAGCAGGCCGCACGCGAGCGTTTCGATGCCACCATCATGGCGGTCAACCGCCTCGGCAACCAGGGTGGCGACATCTTCTACGCCATGCACAAGCAGCTGCTGGTCCGGCGCGGCATCATTCGCACCGCCTTCGTGCGCAGTCCAACCACTGCGATCGATCCCATCACCCAGCGCGAGATCGACGAATTGATCGCTGCGATCGTCCCCGAAGCCAGGGGTTTTCGCGGCTGATTGGCCTGTCCAAGGCATACCACCCCTGCCGCGACCCCTCCTGAGCGGTCGCGGCTCGGGACCGGCCGGCGTGCTGCTTGTAGGCGGCAACGAGCATGTCCGGAAGCACGCCCCTGCAAGTAGATTAAAGCTTTCGTCGGCCCACCGTTCATGGTTGGGGACGGCAGTTGCCTCCCATGCTAAGCTCGCGATGTTATTCTATCGTGGAGCAATGCGGTGTTCTTGAGCGTCGGAATACGAATTACCCTGAAATTGACAGCCCTGCTGACCTGCTCAGCGCTGGCGATGCCGGCATTTGCGCAGGACGGAGCGCTGACTCTTTACGAGAACGTTAGAGTATTTGACGGCCGGAGCGACACCCTGTCGCCGGCCAGCAACGTGCTGGTGCGCGGCAATCTGATCGACACGATTTCGACCGATCCCATCGAAGTCGATGGCGCCGAGATTATCGATGGCGGCGGCCGTACTTTGATGCCGGGCCTGATAGATGCGCACTGGCACGCGATGCTGATCCGCAATACGCCGGAGCAGGGCATCAACGGCGATGTCGGGTACAATAACCTGGTGGCGGCCGACGAGGCCGAGGACACCCTGATGCGCGGCTTCACCACCGTGCGCGATGTCGGCGGCCCGGTCTTCGGTCTCAAGCGCGCCATCGACGAGGGCATCACCCCCGGACCGCGCATCTATCCCTCGGGCGCCATGATCACCGTCACCAGCGGCCATGGCGATTTCCGGCCGCTCCACGAGCTGCCGCGCACCATTGGCGGCCATATGTCCAGAGTGGAAGCCGTGGGTGGCGCCGCGGTGGCCGACAGTCCTGACGAGGTGCGGCTGCGCACGCGCGAGCAACTGATGCAGGGCGCATCCCAGGTCAAGCTGACCGCCGGTGGCGGCGTTTCGTCGCCGTTCAGCCCTGTCGACGTCTCGACCTTCACCGTCCCGGAACTGCGGGCTGCGGTGGAAGCGGCTGACAACTGGGGCACCTATGTCACCGCCCACGCCTTCACCTCGCGAGCGATCAAGAGCTCCATCGAGGCGGGGGTGAAGGTGATCGAGCATGGTTTCCTGATGGACGAGGAAACCGCCCAGCTCATCGCCGAGAAGGGCATCTGGCTGAGCCTCCAGCCCCTGCCCGAAGCCATGCGCCTCGGCTTTCCGGAGGGCACGGTGCAGCGTGAAGGCGCTGACGCCGTCTTCCCCGGCATCTCGCGCACCTACGAACTGGCCAAGAAGTACAACATCAAGACCGCCTGGGGCACCGACGTGCTGTTCTCACAGGCGCTGGCCCAGCAGCAGGGCGCCATCCTCGCCTCGCTGATCCGCTGGTATACGCCGGCTGAGGCACTCGTCATGGCGACGAGCACCAATGCCGAGCTGCTGGAACTCTCAGGCCCGCGCAACCCCTATCCCGGCAAGCTCGGTGTGGTGGAAGAGGGGGCTTACGCCGATCTGCTGCTCGTCGAGGGCGATCCGCTCGAGGATCTCCAACTGGTCGCCGATCCCGACAACTTCGTGGTCATCATGAAGGACGGCAAGATCTACAAGAACAGCCTCGAGCCGTAAGGCGCGGTGCCACGGATGGTGCCATCAGGCGCGGTGTCATTCCCGCGAAAGCGGGAACCTCTGTTTTCCGCGCAAGACCAAACGGTGATCCCCGCTTTCGCGGGGATCACCCGGTGGGTGCTGCCGCAAAGGCCCTGACCTGCTTCAGGGCGCCGGGCGATCAGCGTCCGGCGCCGCCTTGGCATGGCCTTCCGCGTCGCGGAACTCGTACCACATGGCGTTGAGGATCCCGAGGGTGCAGGCGAGCCCGAGGCCGAGGATCCAGGAAAAATACCACATCTCGCAGCGCTCCTAGTACGCGTTGGGGTTCTTCTCGAGGCTCGTCGCCGTCACCGGCCCGCGCATCACGCGATACACCCAGCCGGTGTAGATGGTGATGATCGGCAGGAAGAATGCCGTCACCAGCAGCATGATGAACAACGTCAGCTGGCTCGACGAGGCGTCCCACAGCGTCAGGCTGGCGTTGGGATCGACCGACGAGGGCAGGAAGAACGGGAACAGCGACAGTCCGGCCGTCGCGATGATGCCGAAGATCGCGGCGCTCGAGCCGAGCCAGGCGACGAGCTTCCAGCGCGCGCCGAGCGCAAACCAGGCAACGAGGCTGCCCAGCACCGCAAGGATCGGCGCCGCCATGGTCCACGGCATGGCAGCGTAGTTCGCGCCCCAGGCGCCGGGCTTGATCGTTACCGTCTTGAGCAGCGGGTTGGACGGACCGAATGGATTGATCTCGCTGGTGATCCGGTACCCCGAGAGCACGAACAGCGCCACCACCCCGCCGAGCACGAACAGCACCAGCGTCGCCAAGGCCGCGATGCGGCCGATCCAGCGGGCACGCTCGGTCATTTCACCTTCGGTGCGCATGGCGATGGTGGTCGCGCCCTGCGTCACCAGCATGCCGACGCTGATGAGGCCGGCGAGCAGCGCGAATGGTGTGAGCAGCCCGAAGAAGTTGCCCTCATAGGCGACACGCAGGGTGTCGTCGAGCCGGAAGGGGGCGCCGAGGAACAGATTGCCGACGGCGACGCCGAACACCAGCGAGGGCACGAAGCCGCCGATGAACAGGGCCCAGTCCCAGGTCGCCTTCCAGCGCGTGTTTTCCACCTTGCCGCGATACTTGAAGCCGACCGGCCGCAGGATCAGCGCCAGTAGGATTGCGATCATCGCGATGTAAAAACCCGAAAAGCTCACCGCATAGAGCGGCGGGAAGGCGGCGAAGATCGCCGCGCCGCCTACGATCAGCCACACCTGGTTGCCCTCCCAGGTCGGCCCGGCGAGGTTGAGCAGCACGCGCCGCTCCTCGTCGGTGCGGGCCACGAAGGGGTAGAGCGTCCCCACCCCAAGGTCCATGCCGCCCAGGATCGCAAAGCCGATCAGCAGGATGCCGAGCAGGGCCCACCAGGCGAGGCGCAGCGTTTCATAGTCGAGAGGAATGACGTCCATTTCGCTGCTCCTTACTTGGCGGGGATCGCATCGATCGACGCGGCAGGGACGATGGGCTCCATGGTCTCCACCGGCTCGGCCGGCGCATCGAGCACCGAGCTGTCGGACGGCCCGTGCTGGATGGTGCGGATCATCAGCCAGAGCTCGACCACTAGCAGCACGGTGTAGAGCACCATGAAGAAGCCCAGCGAGATGATGAGATCCCACAAATGGAGGCCCGACGCGGCATAGAAGGTCGGCAGCACGCCCTCCACCACCCAGGGCTGTCGTCCGTATTCGGCGATGAACCAGCCGGCCTCGATGGCGAGCCAGGGCAGGGGCAGGGCGGCGACGGCGGCCCAGAGCAGCCACCGCTGGCTGTCGAGCTTCTGTACCGCCGACTTGTAGAACCACAGCGCGAAGAAGCCGATGAAGAAGAAGCCGCACGCCACCATCAGGCGGAAGCTCCAGAACAGCGGCCACACGTCGGGCACGGTATCGAGCGAGGCCTGCACGATCTCCTCGCCGGTCGCGTTCTCGACGTCGGGGCGGTATTTCTTCACCAGCAGCGCATAGCCGAGATCCTGCTGGCTGGCCTCGAACGTGGCGCGTGCCGCCGCATCGTCGGGGTTGGCGCGGATGGCGTTGAGCGCCTTGTAGGCCTCGATGCCGTTGGCGATGCGCAGCGCCGCATGCTCGGTGAGTTCGGTAATGCCCGGCAGGTCGCGGTCGAACGAGCGCGTCGTGATGATGCCGAGCACCCACGGGAACTTCACCTCGAAGGCCGGGCGGCCGTCGCTGCCCGGAATTGCGAACAGCGTCAGCCCGGCGGGCGCCGCTTCGGTGTGATACATCGCCTCCATGGCGGCGATCTTCATCTTCTGGTGCTCGGTCGCCACATAGCCCGACTCGTCGCCGAGCACGACCACCGACAGCGCCGAGGCAAGGCCGAAGCTCGCCGCCACCACCATCGAGCGTTTGGCGAGGTCGAGATGCTTGCCGCGTAGCATGTAGATGGCGCTGACGCCCAGCACGAACACCGCGCCGCACACATAGCCGGCCGACACCGTGTGCACGAACTTGGCCTGCGCCACCGGGTTGAACACCACCTCCATGAAGTTGGTGATCTCCATCCGCATGGTGTCGGGATTGAAGCGGGCGCCGACGGGGTTCTGCATCCAGCCATTGGCGATGAGGATCCACAGCGCCGAGAAATTCGTGCCGATCGCCATCGCCCACGTGACGCCCAGGTGCACCACCGGCTTCAGCCGGCTCCAGCCGAAGAAGAACAGGCCGACCAGCGTCGCCTCGAGGAAGAAGGCCATCAGGCCCTCGATAGCGAGCGGCGCGCCGAACACGTCGCCGACATAGTGGCTGTAATAGTTCCAGTTCATGCCGAACTGGAACTCCATCACGATACCGGTGGCGACGCCCATGGCGAAGTTGATGCCGAACAGCGTGCCCCAGAACAGCGTCGCCTTGCGCCACACGGTGCGCCCGGTCATCACGTAGACGCTCTCCATGATGGCGATGATGATGGAGAGCCCGAGCGTCAGCGGCACGAACAGGAAATGATACATCGCCGTCGCGGCGAACTGGATGCGCGATAGATCGACGACTAGGGGGTCGGCCATTGGTTGCTTGCCTTGTGTTTTCCGGCTCTGCCAGCACGCTGCTGCCATAGGTGCACACTGGCCGCGTCACCTTGATCCAGATCAAAGCCACGCATGTTCACTATATTGCACGTAGCCGGACGTTATTCATCGGAACGGGCCATGGACGAGAAGGCGAAAATTGTCGCACGCGGGCGCTGGCTGGGCAGCCTGGCGCAGCGCGACCGCGGCCTGCTGGCGGCAGTCGTCATCCTTCCGACAGCCGCAGGATTGCTGCTGCTTGCGCAGGCCTGGGTGCTCGCCGGCGTGCTGCATCGTGCCATCGTCGAGGGTGCGGCGCTCGCCGCCCTGTGGCCCTCGGTCGCACTCCTCGCCACCATCCTCCTCGTCCGCATCGGGCTCGGCGTCGGCGGCGAGATCCTCGCGGTGCGCTTCGCCGAGCAGATCAAGTCGGGGTTGCGAAAGTCGATGTTCGCGGGGCTGATGCACCGCGCCCCGACTTGGACCGCCGGCAAGAGCTCGGGTGTGCTGTCGAGCGCGGTGATCGAGCAGGTCGAGGCGCTCGACGGCTATTTCGCCCGCTACCTGCCGGCCATGGTGCAGGCCGCACTTCTGCCGGTGGCCTTCGCCGTGGTGATCTTTCCGGTCGATTGGGTCGTCGCCGTGATCTTCCTCGTCACTGCCCCGCTCATCCCGGTCTTCATGGCGCTGGTCGGGTGGGGCGCCGAGGCGGCGAGCCGCAACCAGGCCGCCGCGCTCAACCGGCTCAGTGCCCGCTTCGCCGACCGGCTGCGCGGGCTGACCACGCTAAAACTGTTCGGCGCTGCCGAACGCGAGATCGCCGGCGTGCGGAAGGCGTCGGAGGAGCTGCGCCGGCGCACCATGCGGGTGATGCGCATCGCCTTCCTCAGCTCCGCCGTGCTCGAATTCTTCGCCGCGCTCGGCATTGCCGGGGTTGCGCTCTATATCGGCCTCACCCTGCTCGACCTCGTATCGCTGCGCGGCGGCGCCGAACTCACGCTGGCGGCCGGCATGTTCTGCCTGCTGATGGCCCCCGAGATCTATCAGCCGCTGCGTCTCCTCGCCGCGCACTACCATGACCGCGCCGCCGCCAAGGCGGCCGTGGCGGAACTGGAGGCCGAGCTTGGCGAGCTGCCGGAACTAACTCGCCACGATGTCATTCCCGCGAAAGCGGGAATCTCTGTTCCGCCACAACCACCGCAAACGGAGATCCCCGCTTCCGCGGGGATGACCCGGCGTATGAGTGAGCAACGGGGCTACCCTGGCCCCTCCCGTCTCGAGATCGCCGGCCTCTCCGTGCGCTCGCCTGCCGGCACCGTGGTGCTGGAACGCGTCGACCTCACCCTCGCGCCGGGCGACCGGGTGGCCATTCTCGGCACCAGTGGCATCGGCAAATCGACCCTGCTCGAAACCGTGGCGGGCCTCCGCCCCTACGTCGGCAGCATCCGCCTCGACGATGTACCGCTCGGCGAGATCCCCGAAGCCGAGCTGCGCCAGCGCCTCGCCGTGCTCGGTCAGCGCCCGCGCGTGTTTGTCGGCTCGATCGCCGACAATATCCGCCTCGGCGGCGAGAGCTGCGATCACACCGCCCTGCGCGAGGCCGCGCACCGCGCCCATGTCACCGACTTCGCCGATCAGCTGCCAGGCGGACTCTCGAGCCGGATCGGCGAAGACGGCATCGGCCTCTCGGGTGGCGAAATCCAGCGCATCGCGCTCGCCCGCATCTACCTGCGCGACCCCGGCCTGATCCTCCTCGACGAGCCGACCGCCCATCTCGACGCGGCGACGGAGTCGGACGTCCTCGACGACCTGCTCGCCTTTGCCGAGGGCAAGACCCTGCTCGTCGTCACCCACTCGCTCGCTGTCGCCGCGCGCATGGACAAGGTCTATCGCATTGCCGGCGGCCGCCTGCTACCGGCCCCGCGTCCCGCGGTCGCCCTCGGCAAGGCAGGTGCGGCATGAGGGCCATCCTCGCCTTCGCCCCGCTCTTCGGCCGCGTGAAGGCCGCGCTGCTGCTGACGCTGCTGCTGTCGCTGATCACCATCCTTGCCGGCATCGGCCTGCTGGGACTGTCGGGCTGGTTCCTCACCGCCGCAGCCCTCAGCACGGCCGGCGCGATGTTCAACCTGTTCGTACCATCCTCGGGCGTCCGCGCGCTGTCCTTTATCCGCATCGCCGCCCGCTATGGCGAGCGGCTCAGCGGCCACGACACGACCCTGCGCCTGCTGTCGGACCTGCGCGTGTGGCTGTTCGCAAAACTGTTCCCGCTGGTGCCGCTCGGCCGCCGCTTCGGCCGTGGCGATCTCGTTGGCCGGCTGCTCGCCGATGTCGAGGCGCTCGACACCCTGTTCCTCGTCGCCCTCGGCCCGATCAGCACCGCGGTGCTGGCCGGCGGCGCGGTGACGGTGGTGCTCGCCGCATTCCTCCCCGCCGCCGCGCCTGTGTATGCCCTGCTCTTCTTCGCTGCGGTGCTGCTGGTGCCGATCGGTCTGGTCCTTGCCTCGCGCCGCGCCGGCATGGCGGCCGTGGAAGCTACCGCCGAGCTGCGTCAGGCTGTGCTCGACGGCCTCGATGGCCATCAGGATCTCGTGTTGTTCGAGGTCCGGGGAACCGTCATCGGGCAGACGGGAGCTGCCGCCGATCGCCTCGCCGCCGCCCGGCGCCGGCTCGGCCTCAATGCCGCCCTCGCCGCCGGGCTGGTGCAGATTCTCGCAGGAGGTGCACTCGTCGGCACCGTGCTTGCCGGACTTGCCGCGCTGACCGGCGGTACCATCGACGGACCGTTGATGGCGGGCCTGGTACTGGCCGTGGTCGCAAGCTTTGAGGCTTCGGCCATGCTCGTCCGCAGCGCCACGCGTCTTGCTGCTGCGGCCGCCGCCGCCGAGCGGCTCGAGCAGGTCGCCGGCAGCGCTCCCGCGATCGCGCCATCCGCTGATCCGAGGGCTCTGCCGCCTGGTGGCGAGGTGCGTTTCGAAAATGTCCGCTTCGGCTATGACCCCGCCCATCCTGTCATCGAGGACTTCGATCTTGCGGTCCGGACGGGCGAATGCGTCGCCATCATCGGCCCGAGCGGCGCCGGCAAGTCGACCGTGGCGCAGCTGCTGTTGCGCCTCGCCCAGCCGCAAGCCGGGACAATCCGTATAAATGGGCGCGACCTGGGTGAGCTGGGGCCGGATGCATTGATCGACCGTGTTGCGCTGATGACCCAGGACGCCCCTGTGTTTCTCGATACGGTGCGCGCCAACCTGCGCGTCGGCAATTTCGAGGCCGGCGATGCCGAGCTATGGAGCGCGCTCGACGCGGTGCAGCTCGGCGACCATGTGCGCAGCCTGTCCGGACAGCTCGATGCCGTGGTGGGTGAGGCGGGGCGAACCCTGTCGGTCGGCCAGGCCCGCCGCATAGCGCTGGCGCGCATGCTGTTGTCGCCGGCCGATATACTCGTCTTCGACGAGCCGACCAGCGGCCTCGACGCTCCCGCGGAAGCCGCCTTCCTCGCCGACCTGCCGCGCCTGACGGCGGGTCGCACGGCGATCGTCATCACGCATGCGGCTATCCCGACGGTCTTTGATCGCGTGCTCGAGCTGCGTGCCGGCCGCATCGCCGAGCTGCGCAGCTGACCACGGTCAGCCGCACAGGGCCTTCAGTTCGTCAAGGTCGGCGATCTCGACCTGCCGCTGGTTGGCGATGGAGATCGCGCCCATCTGCCTGAGCCGGGTCAGTTGCCGCGACACTGTCTCGATGGTGAGTCCAAGGAAATCACCGATATCGGCGCGTGTCAGCGGCAGTTCGAAGGCCACCGGGCCATCATCGGCGCCGGCCGTGGGGTCGGCATGGGTGGCAATGAGGTACAGGAAGCTGGCGACCTTCTCCTGCGCAGTTTTGCGGCCCAGCGTCACCATCCACTCGCGCGCCTCGTCGAGTTCGCGCAGCGTCTGCTGCATCAGCCGATGCTCCAGTGCCGGGGTCTCGGCAACGAGCCGTTCGAGCGCCTTGCTCGGCACCACGCACAGATCGACGCTCGACGCCGCTTCCGCCGTCACCTGGCTTTCCTTGCCGAACAGCCGGCCGAGGAAGTCGGGCGCGAACTGCAGTCCGACCACCTGCTGGCGGCCATCCTCCAGCACCTTGGAGAGTTTCACCACGCCGCGCATGACATTGGCATAGGAGTCGATCTCGGCGCCCTCGCCGATCAGCTCCGTGCCACCCTCGTGGCGTGACTTGTGCGTCTGCCGCGCGAGCCGGACCAACTCGTCGGGCTGCAGAACGCCGCACAGCCCGCGGTGCCGCGCTTCGCAGCTCCGGCAAAGCACGGGGATTTCCGAGTTGTGAATGTCCTGGCGTTCGCCCATCGTGCCGCAACCATAGCGTGGTCGCGGCCGAACCGCAGCAGGTATGACGCCGCAGCGAGCGAGGGGGAGATCAGTTGGTCGGCGGCTTGCCGGCCCGGCTATGGCCCCAGGCCAGGGTTAGCGCGAAGGCGCCGAAGGCGCAGGCAACGACGATGACGGCGATGATGGCTTCTGGGGGCACGGCAGGTGGCTCCGATGAACGAAGCCATCCGACCATGCACACGGCCGCCGCGCGTTGATCTGGATCAAGCCGTCAGGAAACGACCGTGACGCGCGTGCCGGTCGGCACCCGGTTGTAGAGGTCGATGATGTCCTGGTTGATCAGCCGGATGCAGCCCGACGAAACGCTCTGCCCGATCGTGTAGGGCTCGAGCGTGCCGTGCAGGCGGAAATGCGTGTCCCTGCCGTTGCGGTACAGGTAGAGCGCCCGCGCGCCCAGCGGGTTGCGGAGACCGCCCTCGAGCCCGGCCGCATACTGGGCATAGCGATCCGGCTGGGTCTTGATCATGTTGGCGGTCGGCGTCCAGCGCGGCCACTCTGCCTTGCGCTGGATCGTCGCCGAGCCACGGAAGTTCAGCCCTTCCTCGCGCCCGACGCCTACGCCGTACCGCATCGCCCGTCCGCCCGGCTGAACCAGGTAGAGGAAGCGCTGCGTGGTGTTGACGATGATCGAACCGGGCCGTTCCGAGCCGGCATAGTCGACTTCCTGCCGCCAGAACTGCTGCGGGATGCGGCGGATGTCGATGCCGGGAATTTCGAAGCCGTTGTCGATCCGGCGCGAATAATGGCTGGCCCACGGCTCCGGTACGTCGATGACGGTCAGGCCGTCACCGAGGCGGCGCTCGGTGCGCGTCGAAGAACAGGCAGCGAGCAGCAGGGCTGCGCTGCTGGCGAGAAATAGGCGACGGGTCGTCAATTGTGGCCTCATGGACGGCTTAGTCCTTGAAGCTTCAAGCGCAATCGCTCCATCCTGTCGAGTGCGCGAGGGCAACACTCGGCGGCTCAAGCGGATCACGCCTTCGTGGCTCTGCACAAGTTGCAGAGCGCCGTAGCCCGCGCATGTTGCCGAAAAGAACCGACCGTATTCAATTCGTTAACGGGGTTTGACAGCCGGTTCTGAGTCAGGCGATTGTCGCCGTCCGGGACGCGCCAGTACATTGCCATTCGACCAAATATATACCTGCAGGCGCGGGCAGGTTGCGGTGCTTGGGATAATTCGAAGATGCTTTGGGGGCACGGGCGCTATTGGGTCGTCCCGGCGCTGGTTCTGGCGCTGATGCCGGCTGCGCAGGCGCAGACGACCGACGCCACGACCAACCAGAATGTTGCAGCCGATGTGACGGCCGCCGACCGTGTCGGTCTCGAAACCCGCCGGCAACAGCTGTTCCAGCGCATGCTTGCCGATCCGTCCAATCTCGATCTCGCCTTCGAATATGCGGCGCTGTCCGAGCGGGCCGGCGACCTCGAGGCCGCCATCTCGACGCTCGAGCGCATGCTGGTGTTCGCGCCCGGCCTGCCGCGTCTGCAGTTCGAGCTCGGCGTGCTCTACTACCGGCTCAACTCGTGGAACACCGCGAAGTCCTACTTCACCACCGTGCTCGACCAGCCGCAGGTCCCCGACGATATCCGCGCTCGTATCGGCGCCTACATGGCGACCATCGAGGCGCGCGCCGAGGGGGCTTACTCCTTCGGCCAGTTCGGCGTCGGCGTGCGCTACCAGACCAACGCCAATGCCGGCCCGAGCTCTCCCTTCATCGATCTGGGCGGCTTCGAGTTCACTCTCAACGAAGCGGCCCTCGGCGACGAGGACTGGAACGGCTACGTCACCGGCCGCCTCTACAACTCGATCGACCTCGAGAGTCAGGGCGACCGCTTCGTCTTCGACCTCTACGGCTACGGCGCTCTCTATGCCGAGCAGACTGAGCTGAATACCGGCGTGGTGCAGCTGCAGCTCGGCCCCGATTTGAACCTCGCTTCGATCGGCATCGACAACGCCCGGCTGGCGCTGCACGGCGATTTCGGCGCGGCGCTGATGAGCGGCGATCCCTATATCGCGTCGGCGGGCCTCGGCGCCGATCTGACGCTGCTGCTCGATGCGCGCACGCGCTTCGTCCTGGGCGTCGATGCCAAGCACGAGGAATATTTCGACAGCGACCTGCGTCCAACATCGTCCGAGCGCACCGGCCAGACCTATGGCGGCACCTCGCGCCTCGAATATCTGCTGACCCCCGATGTCGCGCTGTTCGCCGCGCTCGAGCTCAACCGCAAGGTCGCCTCGGTCGACTACCACACCACCTGGCAGGGCGGTGTATCAGGCGGCGTGCGCTGGAGTTCGGGCGGCAAGAGCTCGTGGTCGGTGACGCTCAGCGGCGGCCTCGAACGCGAGCTCGCCGATGCGCCCGATCCGGCGATGGTCACCCCCGACGCCGAGGACAAGCAGGTGAGCTACGTCTCCGCCGGCGTTGCCGTGCCGGTCGCCGATGGCGTGCTGCTCAATTCCAACGTCACCTATTCGATTTCGGACTCCAACTACGACCTCTCCAACTACGACAACCTGGCCGCCAGCCTCGGCCTGAGCAAGAGGTTCTAGCCATGCGCCTCATCGCTGCCGCCGCCGCTGCCCTGCTGCTTGCTGTCCCGGCGCTCGCCGAAACCAATGTCGGCGTCACCGCTGCCGTCAACCAGTCCGCCAACGGCACCGTGGGCAGCAATGTCCGCACCATTTCGCTCGGCGACAGCGTCATCTACAACGAGCGCATCCAGACCGGCGGCGATGGGCTGGTGCAGATTCTGCTCGGCGACGGCACCACCTTCATGGTCGGGCCGAACTCCGACCTCGTCATCGACAGCTTCGTCTACGATCCCAGTGCCGGCACCGCGCAGGTGACCGCCAGCTTCACCAAGGGCGTGCTGCGCTTCATCGGAGGCCAGACCTCCAAGACCGAAGGTGGCGTGACGCTCAACACCCCGGTCGGCACCATGGGCATTCGTGGCGCCATGGTCGATGTCGTGCTCGATCCGCCGTCCGGCACGCCGCAGCATATCGACATGCTGTTCGGCAACGAGGTGACGCTCGCGCAGGGCCAGCAATTGCTCGGCCGCCTCTACGCCGCCGGCTACTCGCTGGTGCTGGGCGAGGGTGGCGCGATCGAAGTGATGAAGACCCCGCCCGGCTGGGGCAGCCAGATCCAGGCCGCCCTCGCCGGCAAACCCGGCACCAAGGGCGGCGCCCCCAAGGGCCCGACCGACGACGAAGTCGGAAACTCCGAATTCGCCGAGAACAACCAGCCCGACGATCCGCCGGGGCTGAGCGAGAGCGAGCTGAAGGCGCTGCTCGAAGCCGCCGCGACCTACGACGAGATTCGCCCCTATCTCGGCCAGCAGCCGACGATCCACTCCGGCTTCGCTGCAGGGCAGCTGGGCGCCGCAGGCTTCGGTGAGGCTGGAGCCTTGCCCGGCTTCGTTCCGTATGACGAAGACAGCGATGCGCCCATTTACGCGGAGGTGGCCTTTGCTCCGAACGGCGATCCGATTGCCATCGCGATGGTGCTGACCACACTCGACTGCGATAACTGTCAGCTCTTTGTCTATGACAGCTCGGCGGGCGAAGTAACCGTCACTCCGCCGATCGTGGGGCAGCCGCCGATCACCATCGATGTGACTTCGGCCAGCATTCGCGAGGCGACGGAACAGGATCGCCAGAACCTGGAGATCGAGTGCGCCTGCGACTTCATTCGCTGGGGCTTCTGGAGCCTGGAGGCGGAAGGCACGGTCGATGAAGAGCCGGTAGCCATTAGCGTCGACAACGCCAACTGGGTCACCGGCGACCTGACGACGGCCGGCCAACTCGAGGATTTGGCCCTGTCCACCAATGTCGAGGCCAGCTATTCCGGCGACGCAATCGGCCGGGTCACCAATCCCTACGGCCAGGACGGCCCAAGCTATACCGCCACTGGCGACCTGAGCATGTCATGGAATTTCGCGGATCGTGATGGTGTCATCCACATCGAGCATTTCGACAGCGAGAATCTTGGCGACGGTGGCGGCATCCACCTCATGGGTGATCTCGACGCGCCCGAGCAAGGTAATGGCTTTTTCGGTAGGTTGACGGATGGTCCATTCGGCGACACGGTCGGTGCGGCTCAGGGCGCATTTGTCAACGATGGGCCGGATGCCGCGCAGGGCGTGATAGGCAATTTCGGCTTCACCCTTGGCCCGGAATACAGCGCCAGCGGCATCTTCTTCGGCCAGCAGGATACGCCGCACTAGCGTGTCCCTCCGACCGGGCGCACACCGATGCTGAAAGGCCCGCTCAAGCGCACCCGCTCGCGCGCCGACAAGCGCCGGGCGCTGGCCGTGTGGATCGCCGGCATTGCGACCCTTGCCGCCGTCCTCACCTTCGGCGCCCTGCAGCGCCCGCTGCTCGACCGGCTGACCAACCTCGTCTTCGATACCTACCAGCGCCTGATGCCGCGGGCCGAGGCCGCCGCGCCGGTGGCCGTGGTCGATATCGACGAGGCCTCGATTGCCGAACTGGGGCAGTGGCCGTGGCCGCGCACTACGCTGGCCCAGCTGGTCGACCGGCTAGGGCAGGCGGGCGCTGCCACCATCGCCTTCGATATCGTCTTCCCCGAGCCCGATCGCACCTCCATGGCGGCGCAGGCCGAGCTGCTGCGCCAGGGCGGCGCCGAGGTGACGCTCCCCGCCGGCGGCGCCGTCAGCAACGACGCGGTATTCGCCGAGGCCATCGCCCGCAACCGCGTCACTCTCGGCGTTGCCATCAGCAACGAAACCGATACCGTGCTGCCGCCACCCAAGGGCGGCTTCGCCTTCGGCGGCGCCGACCCCAAGACCTACCTGCCGGCCTATACTGGCGGCATCGGCAACATTCCGGAGATCATCGGCCCGGCACAGGGTATCGGCTCGTTCTCCTTCCCCACCGCCGTCGATGGCGTGGTGCGCACCGTGCCGCTGGTTTTCCACGCCCAGGGCAACCTTTATCCCTCGCTCGGGCTCGAAGCGTTGCGCGTGGCGCAGGGGGCGGGCAGCTACGTCATCCGTTCCACCGGGGCCAGTGGCGAAGCCGATACCGGCCGCCCGGCCATGGTGGCGCTGCGCGATGGCGCGCTCGACGTGCCTACCGGCGCCGCCGGCGAGTTCTGGATCTACTATTCCGGTATCCCCTCGATGCCGACCGTTCCCGCCGCCGAGGTGCTGTCGGGCGACATGGCCGCGCTGCAGCAGGCGGTCGGTGGCCGCATCGTGCTGATCGGCACGAGCGCGGTCGGCCTGCGCGATATCGTCTCGGTGCCGATGGGCTATTCCACCCCCGGCGTGCGGGTGCATGCCGAGATCATCGACCAGGTGGTGGGGCAGGTCTTCCTTACGCGTCCAGACTGGGCCCCGGGTGCCGAAGTCGCGGCCGCCGCGGCGCTCGGCCTCGTGTTGCTCGCCTTTGCCGGCCGCACCGGGGCTCTGATCACTTCGGGTGTCGCGCTGGTGCTGATCGCCTCGGCGGTCGGCGCCTCGTGGTGGGCTTTTGCCACCCAGCGCCTGCTGCTCGATCCCCTGCTGCCCGGCCTCGCCGTGGCCCTGAGCTTCCTCGTCACCACGCCGATCGTGCTGCTGCTTTCCGACCGCGAGCGCCAGTTCGTGCGCGGCGCCTTCGGCCGCTATCTGTCACCCACGCTGGTCGAGCGGCTCGCCGCCAACCCACAGGCGCTGGCGCTCGGCGGCGAATTGCGCGATCTCACCGTGCTGTTCTCCGATATCCGCGGCTTCACTTCGATGTCGGAAAAGATGAACCCGACCGAGCTCACCGCGCTGCTCAACGGCTTCCTCACGCCGATGACCGATATCCTCCTTGCGAGCGAGGGGACGATCGACAAGTACATGGGCGACGCCATCATGTGCTTCTGGAACGCCCCGCTCGATATCGCCGAGCACGAGCGCAAGGCCTGCCTCGCCGCGCTCGGCATGGTGCGCTCGCTCGAAGAGCTGAATCGCGGACGCGATGTGCCGCTGAAGGTCGGCATCGGGCTCAACTCGGCCCCCTGCTGCGTCGGCAATCTCGGCTCGGCGCAGCGCTTCTCCTATTCGGCCATCGGTGACGGCGTGAACCTTGCCTCGCGCGTCGAAGGGCTCACCAAGGGCTACGGCGTCGCCATCCTCGCCACCGAGTCGACACGGCAGGCGGCGCCTGAACTGGCCTTCCTCGAGGTGGATCTGGTGCGGGTCGTGGGGCGCGCCGAACCGGTGCCGATTCACGCCCTGGTGGGCGATGAAACCGTCGCGAAGTCAGAGGGTTTCCGGGCGCTGGCGGCGGATCACGCGGAACTCATCGCGGCCTATCGCGCCGCCGATCCGGACCGCGCCGAAGCGGCGCTGGCAAGGGCCCGTGCGCATGGCGCGCACGAGGTCGAAAAGCTCCACGAGATCTACGCCGAGCGCATCGCCGAGCTACGAGCCGACCCGCCCGCAGCCGGGTGGGACGGCGTGTTCACCGCCAAATCGAAGCACTAGCCTAGCGGCCGATGCGACGGAACTGATCGGGGTCGATAGCGAGCGCGCGCAACGTCTCGTTGCTCGGCGCCCGGCTGGCCGCCGTCGCAGCGGCGGCGCGGCTGGCAGCACCGAGCAGAGCGAAAAAGCCGGTAGTCTGGTCGAAGAAACGAGTGTTCATCTCAGGTCTCCCTTTCCCACCTCAAATGGGGAGACGGCCGGCGGTTCGGTAGCGGGTTTCCGGGTAAGCGAGGCATGCGGTGGATGCAGGCATCCGAGCTGGAGGATACCCCACCCCTGTCCCCTCCCCGCAGGGGGGAGGGAGACCCTCGAACAGCCCGCGGTGCTCGTGGGACGAGGACTTGCGAGTGCAGGTCACCTCCCCCCTTGCGGGGGAGGGACAGGGTGGGGGGTATCTTTACGCACAGGCGGTGGAGGGGGCGACCACGCGCAGTGACCCGTCCGTACCTCAGTCCCCGTCCGATGCCATGGCCGCCAGCAGTTTGCCGCGCCCGCGCGCCCGAAGGATCGGCGGCACGACCAGCGCGATCAGCGCGATGCCGAGCAGCACGGCCGAAATCGGCGATTGTACCAGTACCAGCACGTCGCCCTGGCTGATCGCCAGCGCCCGCCGCAGCTGCTGCTCGGCCATCGGCCCCAGGATCAGCCCGACAACCACCGGCGCGATGGGGAAGCCGAACACGCGCAGGCCGAAGCCCAGCAGCCCGAACACCAGCAGCATGCCCAGTTCGACGACGGATGGGTTGGCGCCGATGGTGCCCAGCGTCGCAAACAGCAGGATGCCGGCATAGAGCCAGTGCTTGGGAATGGCGAGCAGCCGCACCCACAGGCCCACCAACGGCAGGTTCAGCACCACCAGCATCAGGTTGGCAACCAGCAGCGAGGCGATCAGCCCCCACACCAGCTGGGGGTTCGACGTGAACAGCAGCGGCCCCGGCTGCAGGCCATATTGCTGGAAGCCCGCCAGCATGATCGCCGCCGTCGCCGAAGTCGGCAGACCCAGCGTCAGCAGCGGCACCAGCGTGCCGGCAGCCGACGCATTGTTGGCCGCCTCGGGCCCGGCGACACCCTCGATGGCGCCATTGCCGAACTCTTCCTTGTGCTTGGAAAGCTTCTTCTCGACCGCATAGGAGAAGAACGTGCCGATCTCGGCGCCACCGGCCGGCATTGCGCCGATCGGAAATCCGATCGCCGTGCCGCGCAGCCAGGGCTTCCACGAACGCGCCCAGTCCGACGCGGTCATCCACAGCGAGCCCTTCACCGGCTCCACTGTCGAAGGCGCGCGCTTGCCCTGAGCGGCGACGAACAGCGTCTCGCCGATGGCGAACATCGCCACCGCCAGCGTCGTCACCTCGATGCCGTCGAGCAGGTCCGGCACGCCGAAGGTCAGCCGGGCCTGCCCGGTCTGCATGTCGATGCCGACCAGCCCCAGTGTCAGCCCGATGAACAGTGCGATCAACCCGCGCAGGCTCGATTCCCCGAACGCCGCCGATACGGTGATGAAGGCCAGCACCATCAGCGCAAAGTACTCGCGCGGCCCGAAGGCCAGCGCGATGCTCACCACCCAGGGTGCAAGGAAAGCCAGCGCGATCGTGGCGATCAGCCCGGCGATAAACGAGCCGATCGCGGCGGTCGCCAGCGCCGGGCCGCCGCGGCCGGCGCGCGCCATCTTGTTGCCCTCGAGCGCCGTGACGATCGAGGCGCTCTCGCCGGGCGTGTTGAGCAGGATCGAGGTGGTCGAGCCGCCATACATGCCGCCATAATAGATGCCCGCGAACATGATCAGCGAGCCGGCCGGGTCGAGCTTGTAGGTCACCGGCAGCAGTAGTGCGACGGTCGTGGCCGGCCCGATGCCCGGCAGCACGCCGACGGCGGTGCCCAGCGTCACCCCGATCAGCGCATAGAGCAGGTTCATCGGCAGGATCGCCGTCTGCAGCCCCTGCATCAATAGCTCGAACGTGTTCACCGCGCCGGTCCCCCGAGAAGTGCTTGCTGCAGCGCGATCAACGCCTGTTCGGGAGGACCGGCCGGCAAAGTCAGTTGCAGGCCCCGCGCGAACAGGAACCAGACCGCGGCCGAGATCAGGATCCCCGCCGGAATGGAAAGCCATAGCCGCCGCTCGCCGAAGCCGCGGGCAACGAGCCCAAACAGCAGGCCGGTGGCAATGGAAAAGCCGGTGAAGCGGATCAGCACTAGCTGCGCCAGCAGGCCACCGACGATCCACAGCACCGGCTGCAGGTCCTGCGGTTCGCGCTCGGGGAAATCGCCGCGCCAGGCTTCGAACGCGGTCCAGATGCCCAGCCCGACGAGGCAGATGGCGATGACAAAGGGAATGGTCTGGGGGCCGATGCGCGCATAGGCACCACCGGTGCCCATACGGGACGCATCCCAGGCGACGATGCCGCCCAGGACGATGAGGCCCGCCGCAATGACAAGCGCCGCCCGGTCGGGGCGACGCTCTGTTTCGCTGTGAGCCATCGGCTCGCTCATTACTGCACCAGCCCGATTTCCTTGAGGATGGCGGTGGTCGATTCGATCTCGGTGGCGAGCTGGGTCTTGAACTCGTCGCCGGCCAGCCAGGTATTGATCCAGCCCTTGGTCTCGAGCGTCTTCTGCCAGCTGGCCGAGTTCACGGTCTTTTCCACATCGGCGGTGATGGCGGCGGTCTGCTCGGCCGAAAGGCCCGGACCGGCCCAGATGCCGCGCCAGTTCTGCACCACGAGGTCGACGCCGCCTTCCTTGAAGGTCGGCGCATCGATGATCGCGACACGCTCGGGCGCCGAAACGCCGAGCACGCGCAGCGCGCCGGCCTCCACCTGCGCCTGGAACTCGCCATAACCGGAAATGCCGACGGTCACCTGGTTGCCCAGCACCGCGGCCAGCGCTTCACCGCCGCCCGAGAAAGCGATGTAGTTGACGAGCTTCGGGTCGACCCCGGCCGTCTTGGCGAACAGGCCCGCCGTGATGTGGTCGGTACCGCCGGCCGAGCCGCCGGCCCACGACACGCTGCCCGGATCGGCCTTCAGCTTGGCCGAGAGATCCGCCAGCGTCTGCAACTCCGAGGCAGCGGGAACGACGATCACTTCATACTCGCCGGTGAGGCGCGCAATCGGCGTCACCGCATCGAGGGTTACCGGGGCCTTGTTGGTCAGGATCGCGCCGACCATCACATAGCCACCGACCATCAGCCGACTCGGATCGCCATTGGCTTCCTGCGCGAACTGGGCGAGGCCGATGGTGCCGCCGGCGCCCGGCACGTTCACCACCTGCACATTGCCCGACACGCCTTCGGCCGTCATCGCCTCCTGCAGCGAGCGGGCAGTCTGGTCCCAGCCGCCGCCCGGGGCGGCCGGCGCCATGATGGTGTAGTCGGCGGCAAAGGCCGCGGCCGGCAGGGCAAGCGCGCCTGCCAGGATTGCTGTCGCAACGAAATGCTTCATGGTGTCCTCCATGGCGGCCGTGCCGCCGTCCAAATCCGGTGCGGATCTCCTCACCACGCGCCAAACGCCGTCGCAGCCCACAAGGATGCGGGGCGGGGGCTAAGCGGATGCGTGGCGGGGTCCTCCCAGACTCCCGGCCGGAGCTCTTGCCCTCGGCCATTCTCGTAGCACATCACACCAAGCTGTCGCGAACCTGTCGTGTAGCCGGTGCGTGTGGCCGCCCCCTCCACCGCCTTCGGCGGTCCCCCTCCCCCGCTGCGCAGGGGAGGATCACGGCGAGATCGTGCCACAGCGGGTCCTCCACCGTGAAACGGGGGAGGGGGACCAGCGAAGCTGATGGAGGGGGCGGCCACACGCGCGGCACAGCCTACTGGATCGACAGCGCGTCGTTCCAGCGCCGGATCAATCGCGCCCGTTTCACCTGGTCGAGATAGACCATCAGGCCCGGGCTGACCGGCACCGGCCGCAGCTGGTTGCCGAGCGCCTGCTGCATGGCGTTGGCGGTGTTGTCGCCGGTCACTTCGGGGTTGAGCGCCGCGATCTGCAGCTGCTCGGCCATGATCGTCTGGCCCTCGGCCGACATGAAGAACTCGAGATACATGCGGCCCAGGTCGGGGTTGGCCGCCGCCGCCGGGATCAGCCCGATGCGCGAGGTGACGATGGTGTAGTCGGCCGGCAGCACGATGCCGAGATCGGGGTTCCGCGCCGCCGCCTCGGCCGCATAGGAGCCGAGGATGTTGTAGCCGAACACGAACTGCCCGCTGGCCACCCGATCGACGATCGCCGAGGTGGTCGAATAGAGCTTCACCCCCGCCGCGCCCATGGCGCCGACCAGCGTCCACAGGTCGGAGAACTGCTCCTGGTCGCGCGAGAAGAACATGAAGCCGACGCCCGAGCGCTCGATGTCGTAGGTGCCGATCCGGCCGTAAAGGCTGTCGGCATTGGCGCGCAGGTACTTGATCAGCTCGGCCCGCGTCGCCGGCGGCGGCGCATCGGCAAAGCTCGGCTTGTGGTAGATGAACACCGCCGGCTCATAGGTCAGCGCATAGGCGGTGTTGCGCCAGTTGGCCCAGCGCGGCCAGCTCTGCGACAGCGCCACCCGGCTCTCCTGCGCATAGCCGTCGTTCGCCAGCTTCACCTGCAGGTCCATCGACGACGAGAAGGCAAAGTCGGCCGTCTTGCCGCCGGCATCGGTCTCGGCCACCACGCGATCGTAGATATCGACCGTCTGCAGATCCTCGTAGGCGACGGCCACCTCGGGATGCGCCGCCTGGAAGGCAGCGATCATCGGCCGGGCCAGCGGCTCGTCGAGCGAGGAATAGACGGTCAGCACCCGCGCTGCCGCATTGCCGTCCGGCGCCGGATAGAGCCGCGCTTCGGCAAGGGCCGGCGAAGTCATCAGCGCGAGGAGGGCGAGGAGGCGGAGCATAGGCCGAGCATGCAGCCCCGAGCCGTGCCTACACAAGTCCCGTCCCGGTAGGGTAACGTTCGGCCGGGAGGAACACCTTTGCGCATACTGGTGGTGGAGGACAACCGCACCCTGGCTGATGGGCTCGTGGCGGTGCTGCGCGGCAGCGGCTATGCCGTCGATGTCGTGCACGATGGCGTCTCGGCCCTCGCCGCGCTGGCCGTCGAAGCCTTCGATCTCGTCGTCCTCGACCTCAGCTTGCCTGAGATGGATGGGCTCGAAGTCCTGCGCCAACTGCGCGCTCGCGGCAATCGCTCCGCCGTCCTCGTCCTCACCGCCCGCGGTGCGCTCGACGAGCGTATCCGCGGACTCGATCTGGGTGCCGACGACTACATGACCAAGCCCTTCGAGGTCGCCGAGCTCGAAGCCCGCATCCGCGTACTGCTGCGCCGCCAGGCCGGCCAGCGCTCCGCCGAAATCGCCTTCGGCGAACTGGCGCTCGATACCGCGACGCGCACCATTTCGGCGCATGGCCAGCTGATCGACGTGCGCGGCCGCGAACTGGGCCTGCTCGAAACCTTGATGCGGCGGGCCGGCAAGGTCGTGTCCAAGCAAGCCATCATCCAGTCGCTCGCCGCCTTCGACGACGATCTCAGCGCCAACGCGGTGGAGCAATATGTCTCGCGCCTCCGCCGCAAGCTGCTGCCGCATGGGCTCACCATCCGCATGGCGCGCGGCCTCGGCTATTATCTCGACAAGGCCACCGATTGAGCGGCCGCCCCTATTCGCTGCGCCGCCGGCTGCTGATCGGGCTGTTCGTGGCACTCGCCGCCATCGGCATCCTCGCGCTGCTCGATACCTGGCGCGAGGCGGTCAACACCTCAAACACCGTATCGGACCGCGTCCTCGCCGGCTCGGTCCTCGCCATCGCCGAACGCGTCATCGTCACCGAGGATGGTTCGCTCGAGGTCGACGTGCCCTATGTCGCTCTCGAAATGCTGACCTCCGCCGCGCAGGACCGTGTCTTCTACCGCGTCGATGGCCCGGCGGGCTTCATCACCGGCTACCAGAACCTGCCGACCCGCACCGCCGCCGGCGAGCTCGCCTTCTTCGACGCCGATTTCCGCGGCGAGCCGATCCGCGTTGCCCTCTTGCAGCGCGCCGCCTCGTCCGGGGTGCAGGCCATCCCCTTCACCGTGACGGTCGCCGAAACCACCATCGCCCGCAGCCAGCTCGCCGAGCAGCTGCTGTGGCGCTCCGCGCTCCGTCTCGGCGTGCTGATCCTCGCCGCCGCGGTGATCCTGTGGTTCGCCGTATCGCTCGCGCTCGGCCCGCTGCACCGGCTCGGCACCGCCATCGCCCGCCGCAGCCCGTCCGATCTCGCCCCCATCGCCGACGACGTTCCGCAAGAGGTGCGCCCGCTCGTCGATACGGTGAACTCGTTCATGTCGCGCCTCGGTGTCGCCATCGCGGCCCTGCGCCACTTCACCGGCAATGCCAGCCACCAGTTGCGCACCCCGCTCGCCATCATGCGCACCCAGATCGCGCTCGCGACCCGCGCCCGTACCAGTGAGGAACGTGCCGCCGCGCTCGCCACCGCCGACGCCGCGGTGGTCCACGCCGAGCGCATCCTCGCTCAGATGCTGCTGCTCGCCCGTATCGATGAGGCTGCGTCCGACCGGCTGAAATCCGGCACGGTCGATCTCGCCGAGATCGCCGCCGCCGAGACCGCCGAGCACGTGGTCGCCGCCCGCACCGCCGGCATCGACCTCGGGTTCGAGGGCGAGGGGCCCATGTTGATCCATGGCGATGCAATGTTGCTGCGCGAACTGGTGCGCAACCTCATAGACAATGCCCTCGCCTATGCCGGTCGCGGCGCCGAGGCGACAGTGCGGCTTACGGCCGGCGACGTCGTGACCCTCACCGTCGAGGATACGGGCCGCGGCGTCCCGTCAGAGCGGCTTGCGACCCTGCGCGAGCGCTTCCGCCGCGGCGACACCATGAGGCCGGGCGCCGGCCTGGGCCTGTCCATCGTCGAGGAGATCGCCACGCTCTTCGACGGTCGGCTCGAGCTGGCTTCGACTCCCGGGCAGGGGTTCAGCGTCACCCTGACGTTCAAGCCGGCTTTGCAGGACATCGGAACGATGGCTCTTTTAATATCCGAAAGAGGGATATGAAAACCGATCGACGGCTTCGGGTCGGATTCAAATATCCGGAGTCTGAGCAGCTGCGATCTGTCTCCACGAACGCCGCGATCCGGTGGGGTGCGACCCTTGCCTCGGGCGCAGCACAATTGGCGGCGTGCTGCCAAAAGTGGCTACGGTATTCGATTGTCTGATTTATATCATGCAAGCCGTTGACACGGCGATGCCATCCGATAACCATCCGCCGCAGGGTGCCGGCAAAACCGTGCAGGACATCCATTGGGAGGAATTTTGATATGAAATCTCTGCTTAGGACGGCGCTCGTCTCGACGGCGCTGATGTCGTTCGCATCGCTGGCCAGTGCCGCGGAAACCGTAGTCTGGTGGGACTTCCTGGGTGGCGGCGATGGCGTCCGCATGAAGAAGCTCATCGAGGATTTCAACACCGAGCATGCCGGCCAGATTGAGATTCAGGGCACCACGCTCGATTGGGGCGTGCCGTTCTACACCAAGGTGCAGACCTCCGCCGCCGTGGGCGAGGGGCCGGACGTCATGACCTATCACGCCTCGCGTATCCCGCTCGCTGTGAGCCAGGGCTCGCTGGCCGAATTCAGCGCCGATGACCTGGCGGCCATGGGCATGACGCCCGAAACCTTCGCCAAGGAGACCTGGGACGCCGTCAATGTGGATGGCAAGCAGTATGCCGTGCCCTTCGACACGCACCCGATCGTCCTCTACTACAACAAGGACAAGCTCGAGGCCGCCGGCCTGATCGGCGCCGATGGCCTGCCGACCGGTCTTGATGGCGTCGACAACTTCAAGGCCGCGCTGCAGAAGCTCAAGGACGGTGGCACCACCTATGGTGTGTCGCTCACCACCGCCGACGGTACCTTCGCCTTCCGCACCATCTACTCGTTCCTCTGCCAGCAGGATGGCTCGATCGGTATCGACGGCGCCTGGCTCGAGGGAGACAATCTCGAAAAGCTCAAGAACAGCGTTCAGGTCGTCGCCGACTGGGTGAAGGACGGCTACGCGCCCGAATACACCGACTACCCGTCCGCCGTGGCCCTGTTCACCTCGGGCGAGAGCGCGATGATGATCAACGGCGTGTGGGAAGTCCCCACCATGGCCGATCTCGAGAGCCAGGGTAAGCTGTTCAACTGGGGCGCCATCGAGCTGCCCGTGATGTTCAACCACGCCTGCACCTATGCCGACTCGCACTCGTTCGCCATCCCGAACAATGTCGGCAAGCCGGCCACGCCCGAAAAGCACGCTGCCGTGCTCGAAGTGATCAAGTGGATGTCGGAGCACTCGCTGTTCTGGGCCACCGCCGGTCACATTCCGGCCAACAGCTCGGTCACTGCGACCGAGGAATACAAGGCCATGCAGCCGCAGGCGACCTACGCCAAGGTGACCGCCAACCAGGTGTTTGACCCCAAGTCGCCCAATGCCGGCGTCGCTTCGCCGCTGTTTGACGCGGCTGGCAATGCCTTCACGGCCGCCCTCAACAACGAAGTCGATGCCCAGACGGCCGTTGAGGAGATGAAGCAGGCCCTCGACGCGCTGCAGTAAGCATCCAAGCAGAGCTGACTGGCCGGCCATTGTGCCGGCCAGTTGCCTTTCGGCCTTGAGGGACGACCAATGCTCAGAAATCGCCGGAGCGAATACCTGGTCGCAGCCGTACTGGTTGCGCCTTTCGTTTTCATCTTCGGGTGGATGTTCATCTACCCGACCATCCAGATGGTCCAGATCAGCTTCACCAAGTCCCCGCTGATCGGCGCGGGCGAGTGGGTCGGTTTCGACAACTACATCCGCATGTTCGACGACCGCATCTTCTGGACCGCGGTGTGGAACACATCCTATTTCGTGCTGCTCACAGTGGTGCCCGGCACGGCGGCGGCGCTGTCCATCGCCCTCATGGTCAGCCGCCTGAAGGGCTGGGTGCAGAGCATCATCCTCGCCGCCTTCTTCCTGCCGTTCATCCTGCCGGTGACCGTGGTCTATCTGATCTGGGACTGGATGCTGAACCTGCAGTTCGGTATCGCCCAGTACATCATCGAGCCGCTCGCCGGAAAGCGCATCAATGTGTGGCGCACCACGCCCTGGTTCCTGCCCATGGCGGCGCTGCTGACCATCTGGTGGACCAACGGCTTCTCGATCCTGCTGTTCCTCGCCGGCCTGCGCAACATCCCGCGCGAGCTCTACGAGGCAGCTGCGCTTGACGGCGCGACGCGCTGGCAGGTGTTCCGTTCCATCACCTGGCCGCTGATCTGGCCGGTGACCGTGCTCTGCCTCACCATCCAGCTCATCCTGCAGCTGAAGATCTTCGACCAGGTCTATCTGTTCGCCCAGGGCGGCCGCACCAACGCCACCATGGTTCTGGTGCAGTACATCTATGAGCAGGCGTTCCAGAAGAATTCGAGCGGCTACGGCGCGACCATCGCAGTGGCCCTGTTCGTCATCGTCATCGTGTTTTCGCTTCTGCAATACCAGGTGCTGCGCATGCGGGGGAGCAACCAATGACCAGTGAAACCCTGACCGGCCCGGTCCCCACTGTCTCCCGCCGTCGCGGCTTCTTCGATATCGGCGCCTGGCTGCTGACCCTGCTCGCGGCGGTCGGTGCCGCGATCTGGTTCTTCCCCATCTACTGGGCGCTGATCACCAGTTTCAAGACCGACGACGAAGCCGTGCGCCCCGGCGTCAACCTGTTGCCCGACGGGCTGCACCTCGATGGCTACGCCTTCGTCATCCAGAATTCGCAGTTGCCGATCTGGTACCTCAACTCCACCATCGTCGCCGTGTCGGTGACGGTACTCGCCGTGCTGATGGCCGCCTGTGCGGGCTATGCCATCTCGCAGCTGCGTTTCCCAGGCCGCATGCTGCTCTGGTACACCGTGCTGGCGAGCTTCATGGTGCCGGTTTCCGCCCTGATCGTGAACCACTTCATCATCATCGCCGGTGTCGGTCTGCTCAACACTCACGCGGGCATCATCCTGCCCATGCTGATCACCCCGGTCACCGTGATCGTCTACAAGAACTTCTTCGACTCCGTGCCCAAGGAATATCGCGAGGCGGCCGTCATCGACGGTGGCAACGAGTTCCAGATGCTGTTCCGGATCTTCATCCCGATGAACTGGGGCATCACCACCGCGCTGGCGATCATCACCTTCATCGGTGCGTGGAACTCGTTCCTGTGGCCATTCCTCGCGGCCCAGAACGAGCGGATGATGACAGTGACCGTGGGCATCACGGCGGTGCAGGATACGTTCGGCGTGGCCTATGCGCGCGTGCTGTCGGGCGCGGTTCTCGCCAGCCTGCCGGTGGCGGTGGCCTATCTGGTGTTCCAACGCCGCGTGACCCAGGCGATCACGCTGTCGGCCGGCATCAAGGGCTGATAGCGCCACACTGATCCTCCCCCGCGGGGCGGGGGAGGGGGACCGGCGAAGCTGGTGGAGGGGGCGGCCAAAACCACAGTTGTCATCCGCGGGCTTGACCCGCGGACCCATACGGCATCTCGGTAAGCGGTGGCTGCCTCACCCATTGGCGTCGTGCAATATCCGCCATTCGCGATAGCGCCGGCGGCCATCTTCGAGATGCTTCCGCATCGCCACCCGCGCTTCGTCCGCCTTGCGTTCGGAGATCGCGACGAAAATCCGCCGGTGCTCGGCCAGAATCCCTTCGAGGAACTCGGCCTTGGCCTTGTCGTCGGCAAAGCCGGCGCCCAGCGCCCGGCGCGGGATCAGCCGGTCGCCCATCTCGTCGACGAACAGCCGGAAGCGGCTGTTGCTGGTCGCCTCCGCGATCGCGCGGTGAAAGGCACGGTCGGCATCGGTTGCCAGTGATTTGTCGTTCAGGTTGTGCCGGAACTGCGCCAGCGCCTGCTCCATGCGCAACAGGTGGATTTCAGTGCGCCGCTCGGCCGCCAGCCCCGCGGCCTCGACTTCGATCGAGATGCGGAACTCCATCAGGTCGAGCACCTCGGTGATGTCCTGCGGCGCCGCCATGAACATCGCGCCGCCGCTGGGCCGTGCTGCCGGAGTCGCAACGAACACGCCGCTGCCTCTCAGCGAGCGCAACCGACCCTCGGCTTTCAGCGTGGCAATGGCTTCGCGCACCACGGTGCGGCTGACCGCGAACTGCTCGCACAGGCGGTCGACGGGCGGGAGCTTGTCTCCGTCCTTCAGCCCAGAGGCCTCGATCAGGCGCATCAGGTCCAGCTTCACCCGGTCGGTGAGGTGGACAGAAACGACAGACATCGTTCAAAGACCGTTCATCAACATGGCCAGCCGCCGGCTGCTGTGAGGCAGTGTCTGGCCGGGTTGCCCCAATTGCAAATATATCATACTTCTTCTCAGAAGTCATAGAACTTAGGGGGGATTATGTACGTCGGTACTCAGCTGGGCGGGGACCAATACGCTAAGGTCGGCGACCGTTATCTCAAGCAGTTGGCCCAGCTCGGGGTCAGGCATGTGTGCATCGACCCCGTGGGCGACCCCTGGCAGTGGGACCGCGATATCCTCATGCGCCACGCCGAGCATATCGACAATGCCGGCCTGATCCTCGACATGGTGCAGATTCCGCTGCCGTCCGGCGGCATCGAGCGCAACCATCAGGCCCCCGGCATAGTGCTCGGCCGCCCCGGCGAGCGCGACCGCGAGATCGACGGCATCTGCCGCATCATCGAGGCGCTGGCCGAGGCCCGGATCGGTGCCGCCAAGTACAACTTCAACGTGCTCGGCATCCCGCGCACCACGTCCGAAACCGGCCGCGGCGGCGCGGTGCTCTCGACCTGGCGTGCCGACAAGGCCGAGAACGCCGCCACGCTGACTATTGCCGGCGAGGTCACGGCCGACCAGTTCTGGGAGCGCATCGAGTATTTCCTCGAGCGCGTGGTCCCCGTCGCCACGGCCAACCGCGTGCGCCTTGCCTGCCACCCGCACGATCCCATGACCCCGCCCGGCTTCCGCGGCTTCGAAAAGCGCGTGCTGGCCAGCGCCGATGGGCTGAAGCGGTTCGTCGAGACCTGTGAGAGTCCCTATCATGGGCTCAATTTCTGTCAGGGTACGGTGGCCGAGGGGCTCGAAAACCCGCGCGAGGAGATCGGCGAGATCATCCGCTGGTTCGGCGAGCGCAAGAAAATCTTCAACGTCCACTTCCGCAACATCAAGGGCGGCCGTTACTCCTTCACCGAGGAGTTCCCGGACAATGGCGACATGGACATGCCGGCGACGCTCAAGATCTACCGCGAGACCGGCTATGACGGCATGATCATGCCCGATCACGTGCCGCATATCGACGCCGACAACTCGATGGAAACCGCCTTCGCCTTCTGCTTCGGCTACATCATCGCCCTGTTCCAGGCCAACGGTTGGGACCCTTACGGTGCGGGCATTTCGGGCGGTTTGCGCTAGCCTTCGAACTCCCCACAATCACAGGGTCACCCCGGCGCAGGCCGGGGCCCATCCTGAGATGTTTCCACATTCAGTGAGGGTAGAGGCATCTCAGGATGCATCCCGGCCTCCGCCGGGATGACATCGTGTAGTGGCTTAGCTATGCGCCGCGATCAGCGCCTGCAGCATGTCCCGCTCGCCTGCGTCGAGCTCGGTCAGCGGCGCCCGCACCTTGCCGGCCGACCGCCCGACCAGGTCCGCCCCGGCCTTCACCAGTGATACGGCATAGCCGCGCTTCCGGTCGCGCAGTTCGATCACCGGCAGGTAAAAACTCTTCATCAGCGCGTCAACCGTCTGCGCGTCGCGCTGGCGGACGGCCTTGTAGAAGCGCAGCGCCAGCTCGGGCACGAAGTTGAACACCGCGGACGAATAGGTGGTGACGCCCATCTCAAGATAGGGCTGTGCGAACACCTCTGCCGTCGGCAGGCCGCCGATATGCACCAGCCGATCGCCGAGCCGGTAGTGAATGCGCTGCATCAGCTGCAGGTCGCCGATCCCGTCCTTATAGCCGATGAAGTTCGGGCACGCCTCGGCCAGCTGCTCGAGCCCTGCCGGCGACAGCTTGGTGTTGTCGCGCGCATAGTAGATGACGCCGATGCCCACCGCTGCGCAGATCGCCTTCATGTGCGCGATCACGCCGGCCTCTTCGGCCACCATCAGGTAGTGCGGCAGCACCAGGATGCCTGCCGCCCCGGCCTTCTCGGCGCGCCTGGCGAGATCGACCGCCATCCGCGTGCCGTAGCCGACGCCGGCCAGCACCGGCACGTCGGCCGCGCTGTTGTCGACCGCGGTGCGGATCACCGCGTCATACTCGTCATAGCCGATCGAGAAGAATTCCCCTGTGCCGCCCGCCGCGAACAGGCCGGCAGCCCCATAGGACGACAGCCACTGCAGGCGCTTGGCATAGCCGGCGGCATCGAACTCGCCGTTCGCATCGAAGTCGGTGACCGGAAATGACAGCAGGCCCGAGCCGATCTTGGCCTTGATTTCCTCAAACGTCATCGTTGCCTCCGAAAATTAGTATGATTTCTCGCGACTAACACCAGCAAACCAGTCGTGTCAACGCAAGCGAAAGGCGCTCAAACGCCCTCACCGTCCACAAGCAGTATGATTCGTCGTTGACAGAGAGATCGATGCCCGACAGATTGACGTACGTTCGGCATCAGAACTTGAGCCGATGGCCGGGCAACGACCCGACAAGGGAGACGACATGAGGCATCGGTTTGCAGCTGCCCGCGCCGTTAAGCTCCGGATACGGCTGACCCGGCCGGATCTGCCGGTCATCGTTTTGCCGACCGCAACCAAGCATGAATCGACCATTGGCGAGGCCCAGACCCCAGGGAGGCTGGCGTCGCTGCAATGATTTGACGGTCCATAAAGGGCCGGGGCGGCGGTTGAGGGACCCACGCCCAGGCCTGAGAAAGCAATGAGGAGGAGACTATCCATGGACGACAACAAATTCAGCCGCCGCGAGATCCTGCGTGGTACGGCCGTCGCTGGCGCTGGTATTGCGCTGGGTGCCGGCGCACTGCCGGCTCTCGCTCAGGACGCGCCCGCGCCTGATGCGCCGCTGCCGCAGGGCGGTTCCGGCAAGCTCACCGTCATTCACCGCACCGAGTATTTCGAGGCGGCGCAGACGGCCTTCCGTGATACGGTCCAGGCCTTCGCCGACAGCAATGGCGTTCAACTCGACATCTCGACCACCAATCCGGAGTCGTTCGGCGACTTCATGGGCAAGATGACGGCTGCCGTGAAGGCCGGCAATCCGCCCGACTTCGCCTATACCTCGAACGTCTCGATCTCGCAGCTGCATCTGCTCGATCTCGTCGAGGACGTGACCGACGTCGTCGACGAGGCGGTGAAGCGCTATGGCGAAATCATGCCGGGTCTCAATGCCGCCAAGACCGCGCAGTTCGACGGGCGCTGGAAGGCTATCCCGCTGATCGGCACCACCACCGCCTACCACGCCCGCAAGGACAAGCTGGACGAGAAGGGCATCGACCCGGCTTCGCTCAAGACCATCGTCGACCGCCGCGAGGCCGCCCTTGCCATCTCGGGGCCGGATTTCTACGGCTGGGGCTTCACGCCCAACCAGTCGGGTGACGGCTTCGGCTTCCTGATCAGCGTCGTGCAGGCCTTCGGTGGTCACTTCACCGACGAAACCGGAATGATCGTGCAGTTCGATTCACCGGAGACGGTGGCCGCGTTCGAGTTCCTTGGCGAGACCTACGACCGCAACGGCAAATATGCCGCCATGCTGCCGCCGGGCGTCGAGAGCTGGAACGACACGGGCAACAACGAAGCCTGGCTCGCCGGCCAGATCGGCTTCACGCAGAACGCCTTCTCGGTCTATGCGCAGTCCAAGCGCGACAACAACCCGGTCTATCCGAATACCGTCCTGTTGCCGGCACCGACGGCGATCAACGGCGACAACCGGGGCGGCGGCAATGTCGGCGGCTGGATGACCGTGTTCAAGGGCGCGCCCAACGCGGCGCTCGCCAAGGAACTGGCGCTTAACCTGCTCGACCCGGCCAACTTCGGCAAGATTTCGGCCCTGGGCGGTGTGCTGTTCACGCCGGCTTACGCCAACTTGTGGACCGAAGAGTTGATGGCGAACGACCCGAACCTTGCCGTCATCAAGGAGCAGGTCAGCGTCACCGATCCGTTCCTCGGCCAGTCCTGGCCGGCGAACCCGAATGCTGGTGTCGATGCCATCCGTGCCCAGGGCGTGCTCGAGCAGTCGATCGGCAACGTCATCGCCAAGCGCATGTCGGCCGTCGATGCGGTGAAGGATGCGCACCAGAAGATGCGTGACATCTTCGAGGAAGGTGGGATTCCGCAGCCCTGAGGCTGCACTATTCCCGGCGGGGGGCGGTGACGCCCTCCGCTCATCTCGCGCCGGACCTGGCTGTCACCCTGTGACGCCCGGCGGCGCTCCCACTCCTGCACCTTCGACCACCGGGTGCTTCAGCTGGAAAGAGGCTTGACCATGGACAAGCGCATCACTCTCGACATGCCCGTTGGCGGCGCCGGTACTGCCGCGCGTCCCCGGTTCAAGCTCAAGAACATCTTCGGTCGCGACTGGAAGATCGCCTACCTGTTCGTGCTGCCCATGGTGCTGCTCATGGCCGGCCTGATCTTCTGGCCCTTCATCAGCGCTATCCTGATGTCGACGACGACGTTCAACTTCCTGACCGGCGCGACGACAAATGTGGGCTTCCGCAACTTCGAGCGCCTGCTCTCCAATTCGGACTACCTGCTGTCGCTGTCAAACACGATCAACTTCACCTTCTGGTCGCTGTCGATCAAGTTCGTGACCGGCATGACCATCGCCATGATCCTCCACTCCAAGCTGCCATGGCGGAACCTGCTGTCGGCGATCATGCTGCTGCCTTGGATCGTGCCCGAGATCGTGACCGCACTCGCCTGGAAGTCGATCTACGATCCGCTGTTCGGCGGCCTCAACCCCATCCTGCAGAGCATGGGCGTCATCAATCGTCCGCTCGGCTGGCTCTCGGACGCCAACCTTGCGCTGGGCAGCGTCATCGCGGTGAACGTGTGGAAGGGCATTCCCTTCTTCACCCTGCTGCTGCTCGCCGGCCTCAAGGCCATCGATACCGAGCTCTATGAGAGCGCCGAAGTCGACGGCGCCAATGCCGTGCAGCGCTTCCGCTACGTCACGCTGCCGGGCATGCGCTATGTCATCCTCGTGGTGCTGCTGCTCAGCTTCATCTCGACCTTCAACCAGTTCGGCCTCATCTTCCTGATGACCGGCGGCGGGCCGAGCGGCGCGACGCGCCTCTACTCCATCCTCGCCTACGAAAAGGCGATCGGCTCGCTGCAATACGGCCCGGGTAGCGCCATCGCGCTCTCGGTCGCGCCGCTGATGGCCTTCCTCATCTACCTGCTGTCGAAATACATGCGGCACGACGAGCGTGCTGCCGGTGTCAGCAAGAAGGGGCTCGGCATCGGCAAGTTCTTTGGTGGCATCTTCAGCTTCCTGCTCGACATCCTGTTCTGGCCGTTCGACATGCTGAACCGCGGCATCGAGAAGCTGGGCCAGGTCCTGCGCAAGCGCATGACCGGCTCGGCGGCAAAGCCGGTATTCAAGCCGCAGGGCCGCGAGCGCATGGGCATCGGCCTGCGCATCCTGATCCTGTTGCCGATCATGGCCTTCGTGCTGTTCCCATTCTACTGGGTGCTGATCACCTCGTTCAAGACGACGACCCAGATCAGCCAGCGTCAGTCGATCTTCTGGCCCAGTCCGCCGACCCTGAACCAGTATCAGGAACTGCTCTTCGGGTCGCGTTTCCTCGTCTGGCTCGGCAACTCGGTGCTGGTCGCGACGCTGTCGACGGTCATCTCGGTGGCGATTGCGGCGCTCGCGGCCTATGCCCTGACGCGTCTGAAATTCCTCGGGGCCGGGCTGCTGACCACGGCGATCCTGATCACCTACCTGCTGCCGGGTACGCTGATCTTCATCCCGCTCTACCAGACGCTGAGCGACCTGGGGCTGATCAACAGCTATGGCGCGCTGCTGACCACCTACCCGACCTTCCTCGTTCCCTTCGCCACCTGGGTGCTGATCGGCTACTTCCGCTCGATCCCGGTGGAGCTCGAGGAAGCCGCGATGATCGACGGGGCGAGCCGGCTCTACGCCTTCATCCGCATCACCCTGCCGCTCGCGGCGCCGGCCATGCTGTCGGTCGCGCTCTTCGCTTTCACCAATGCGTGGAACGAGTTCCTGTTCGCCTTCGTGTTCATCACCTCGGAATCGATCAGGACGCTGCCGATCGGGCTGCAGTCCATGGTGGTCGGCGACATCCTGCCCTGGGGCGAACTGATGGCGGCCTCGCTGCTCACGGCGATCCCGGTGGCGATTCTCTACATGTATGCCCAGCGCTTCCTCGTCGGCGGCCTTACCGTCGGCGCCGTGAAAGGCTGATCCCGACCTGATCCTTCCAGGGCGGGGCCTGCGGGTCCCGCCCTTTCCATCGAGAGAACTGCAAAGTGACCAACGCGACACCGAAGGTGGTGGGCATGCGCGTGGTGCCGGTTGCCGGCCGCGACAGCATGCTGATGAACCTGAGCGGCGCCCACGGGCCCTTCTTCACCCGGAACATCGTCATCCTCACCGACAGCGCCGGCCATACCGGGCTGGGCGAAGTGCCGGGCGGCGAGGACATCACCCGCACGCTCGAGGATGCACGCGAGCTGGTCGTCGGGCAGGAGATTGGCGCCTACCGCACCATCCTGCGCAAGGTCGGCGAGACCTTTGCCAGCCGCGATTCCGGCGGCCGCGGCGCCCAGACTTTCGACCTGCGCGTTACGGTCCACGCCGTCGCCGCGCTCGAATGCGCATTGCTCGACCTGACGGGCCAGTTCCTCAATGTACCGATGGCCGAGCTGCTGGCCGACGGGCAGGTGCGCGAGCGCGTCCAGATGCTCGGCTACCTGTTCTATGTCGGCGACAGCAGCAAGACCGACCTCGACTATCGCGCTGAGGGCGGTGACGACTGGCTCGGGGTGCGTGACCGGACGGCGCTCGATGCGGCCTCGATCGTCCGCCAGGCGGAGGCCGCCGAGGCACGCTATGGTTTCAAGGACTTCAAGCTCAAGGGCGGCGTGCTGCGCGGCATGGAGGAGGCCGAGGCCATCGTGGCGCTGGCCAAGCGCTTCCCCGATGCCCGCATCACCCTCGACCCGAACGGGGGCTGGTCGCTGAAGGAAGCGATCGAGGTTGCCCGTTATCTGAAACCGTATCTCGCCTATGCCGAGGATCCGTGTGGAGCCGAGCAGGGTTTCTCCGGTCGCGAGGTGCTGGCCGAGTTTCGCCGCGCCACCGGCATCCGTACCGCCACCAACATGATCGCCACCGACTGGCGTCAGATGGGGCACACTGTGGTGCTGGGGAGCGTCGATATCCCGCTCGCCGATCCGCATTTCTGGACCCCGCGCGGCTCGATCGACGTGGCAAAGCTCTGCGCCCGCTGGGGCCTCACCTGGGGCAGCCACTCCAACAACCATTTCGACATCTCGCTGGCCATGTTCACCCAGGTCGGCGCCGCCGCCCCGGGCGAGATCACCGCGCTCGACACGCACTGGATCTGGCAGGATGGCCAGCATCTGACCAAGGAGCCCCCGAAGATAATCGGCGGCGAGGTGGCGGTGCCGGAGCGGCCTGGGCTGGGTGTGGAGCTCGACGAGGTGGCGCTCGAGCGGGCCAACGAGCTGTACCGTAAGCTGCCGGCCGGCGGCCGCAACGACGCGGTGGCGATGCAGTATCTGATCCCGGGCTGGACGTTCGACGCGAAGCGGCCATCGCTGGTGCGGTAGGCGCCTGCTGGGTGGTTTCGGTGCGTCAGGGAAGCAGACGACCCCCTCCCAGCCTCCCCCATAAAGGGGGAGGTGCCCTGCCGGTGCGTGAGGCACGATCGAAGCCACGACCTCGACTCTTCACCTCCCCCTTCATGGGGGAGGCCGGGAGGGGGCCGTCTCTATCGGTGGGCGTGCCGATGCATCCGGCGGCCATTGGCCCCGGAGGATGTCAAAGAGCGAAGCGACGTGCCGGCGAGGCGTTTGCCCCTCGCGGTTAGTCCGCAGTGTAAATGAGGCTCCCGCCTCGCCGGCCGATCGGGGTTTTGGGCTTATGGCACGTGGGCCCGGGCGCATCCCGTACCGCATCGCTTCTGATCGTGCAGGCCATGAACGGCTGGCATCCGCCCCACCGCCACGACGTTGCGGCTGCCTTGTGCGTGGCAGCCTCGACCCTGGAGCCCGCTCCGCATCGAGCGTCTCCTCGCGTTGCCAGCGGCGTCCCCGGCGAACCGGATCGTGCCGACGTGCTTTGGGCCTGGGCCGGCACGACTGCCGACCCACCCAATCTCCACCGCACCAACCACTCGTCATGATCTCGCTTCGGTGCAGCGAACGGGGGGAGGATATGATGGGTGGCGAGGGAGGGGGATAAGATTGTTCCGCAGGTCCAGTGCGTGTGGCCACCCCCACCCACCCGCTACGCGGGTACCCCCTCCCCACAAGGGGGAGGGAGAGACGACTGAGAGTTCGGATGAACCCGACTGCGAACCCGGTGCTGGAGGTTGCCCGCAGTCTCCCTCCCCTTGATGGGGAGGGTAGTGGAGCTTGGCCGCTTGCGGCCTAGCGCAACTGGGTGGGGTGGGGCCTATGCCCTGGCAGAGCTCGTGACCCCACCCCCTCCGAGCTGCGCTAGTTCGCTTCGCTCACAAGCTGCGCTTGCCTCCCCCATCAAGGGGGAGGTGGGGCCGGTGGATTTGGCTAGAACGTGCCACATACTCGATGTAGCACTCCCCCTTGATGGGGGAGGTTGGGAGGGGGTGGGGCGGCAGGCTGGTGCGCCGCCCCGCCAAAGGCCTCACTCGAACCAGGAGGTGTCCGGATACTGGTACTTCCTGGCGACATCCTCGTTGAGCTCGAGGCCGATGCCGGGGCGG
>NZ_JBDGIY010000001.1:3368802-3502528 GCF_057657195.1 Devosia sp. Soil_C_22 | reverse complement strand
AAAACCCCGATCGGCCGGCGAGGCGTGCGCCTCACATATTGCTGCGGACTACCGCGAGGGGCAAAGGCCCCGCCGGCCCGTCGCTTCGCTCTTTGACATCCTCCGGGGCCAAATGGCCGCCGGATGCATCGGCACGCCTATGGGGCACCTGGCGATCTCACTCCACCGGCGTCATCCCGGCGCACGCCGGGACCCATTGCTCAGTTGGTAGCCCAAGCTCACACCGGGCCAGTCCATCCGGCAAGGTCGGCATCATCACTGCGCGGGCTAGCTCCGCGCACTGGTCCCGGCGTGCGCCGGGATGACGACCGGGTGGGAGGCGGCATGGGGCGACCGCTTCAATGGGATCGCCAAACCCCAAAAGCAAAGGCCCGGGATCGCTCCCGGGCCTCCAAACCATAACAGCGCGATGCTTATTGCACCGGGCCCTTCTCGACGAACTTGCCGTCTTCGACAGCCAGCTCGACGATGATGCCGTCGACGTCACCGGCCGCGTCGAAATCGAGCGGGCCACCGGCGCCTTCATAGTCGATGTCGGTGCCGGCAGCGATCAGCTCGACCGCCTTGCTCCACTCGCCGGGCAGGATCTTCTCGCCCGGGGCCGAAGCCACTTCGCGCAGCGCGGCCGACAGGCCTTCGCGAGCGGCCGAGCCGTTCTTCTCGATCGCGAGGGCGAGCAGGAACGCGGCGTCATAGGCCTGCGGCACGTAGGTGCCGGCAGGATCCAGGCCGGCGTCGGCGGCCAGCTTGTTGAAGACTTCGGCCGATTCACCGGTATAGGCACCGGCGCGGGTGGCGATGATCTTGCCGTTGACGGCTTCAGGCGGGAGGCCGGAAGTCAGATCGTCGGCAACCATGCCGTCGCCGCCGACGAATGCAGTGAACTCGCCGCCTTCGATGGCCTGCTGCAGGATGGTCCTGCCCGAGCCCGACGCGTAGGCGAGGATCACGAGGTTCTGCGAGCCGCCCGAGCTGAGCTGGCCGAGTTCGGCGCGATAGTCGGCCTTGCCGTCTTCATGCGCGACGTTGGCCGACACGGTACCGCCACCGGCGGTGAACGTGGCGACAAACACGTCGGCGAGGCCCTTGCCGTAGTCGTTGTTCACGTAGGTGACGGCAACGTCCTTGATGCCCTTGGCGAGCAGCAGCTCACCGAGCTTGACACCCTGGAAGGCATCCGACGGGGTGGTGCGGAAGACGAGATCGTTGTCCGCCAGAGTGGTCAGCACCGGAGCCGAGGAGGCCGGCGAAATCTGTACCACGTTGCCGGGAATGCCGGCGGTGTTGGCGCCTGCAACGGTCGGTCCGGTGCAGAACGCGCCGAAGATCGCCGTGACCTGGTCGGTATTGACGAGGCGGTCGGCGGCCGGGCCGGCAGCCGTCGCGTCGCAGGCGCTGTCGCCCACTGACGTGATGATCTGGCCGCCGCCGAGGATGCCGCCCTGTGCCTTGACGTGGTCGAAGGCGAGCTGGGCGCCCGCGACGATCGGGCCGGCCATGGATTCGATCGGGCCGGTAACGTCGCCCAGGATACCGATCTTGACGTCTTCAGCGAACGCGGGAGCCGCGAGACCGAGCACGGTCGCAGCAACGGCGAGGCCAAAAATATTGGTTTTGGTCATGATGTCCCTCTGCACAGTTACCCCGGCATGCGGCGTTGTATTTCCCGCCATCTAAGCTCGAAGCAACATTGTCTTGGGGGCACAACGTATGCCCCGCTGCCGCGGATATTGCATAATTCGCAAACGCGAGTCACCCGGTTTTGATCGGGTGGTAAAACTCTCGCGCCCCACTATGTCCCGCTGCAGCCGGCCGCTAAAGTCGCGCCGCCACTGACCGTCAAGTGTATGATGAACCTCGCGCTCCGCCTCGTCCTGCTTCTCGTCCTTGCCCTGCCTGCGGCAGCACGCGCGCAGGACTCCGTGGTGACGCTCGAACCGCCGGCGGCCGAAGCGGCGCCGGGCGAGGCACAGCCGCCGGCCCCGCCGCCGCCCTGCGGCACGCAGCAACTGAGCATTGCGCGCATGACCTGGCCATCCGCCGCGCTGCTGGCCGAAATCCACTCGCGGCTGCTCACAGCCAATTTCCGCTGCAACGTCGCCGTGCAGGACAGCGACCTCGCCGCCACCGGTTCGGCGATGGGCGCCAATGGCCAGCCCGCCGTCGCCCCCGAACTCTGGACCGGCCGCATCGCCGATATCTGGAACGCCGCGATCAAGGGCCAGAAGGTGCGGCAGGCCGGGCCCGCCTACGCCGAGCCGGGCTTCGAGGGCTGGTTCGTGCCCGATTATGCCGTGGCGCAGTGGCCCGAGATCACCACCGTCGACGGGCTCAAGGCGCATGCCGCCGATTTCGGCGACGGCAACGGGCGCGGCAAGTTCATCTCCTGCCCCCTTGATTGGGGCTGCGCCATCGTCAACCGCAACATGCTACGCGCCTATGGGTTGGACCAGATGTTCGACATCGTCGAGCCGGCCAACCGCTTCGAGCTCGACACCCTCATCGCCGAGGCGGTGGGCCGGCAGGAGCCGATCCTGTTCTACTACTGGCGCCCCAACGCCATCCTGGCCCAGTTCGGCTTCCGGGACGTGCAGCTCGCCCCGTTCGATGCGACCGCCTTCACCTGCCTTGGCCGGATCACCTGCGCCGCGCCGGCCCCGACCGGCTTTGCGCCCGATCCGGTGGTGATCGGGCTTGCCGAGTGGGTCTATCTCGATGCCCCGCAGGTCGCCGCCTATTTCGGCCGCGCCCGCATGCCTTTTGCCGAGATGAACCTGATGCTGCAGCAACTGAGCGAGCCGGACGCCACAGTCGAATCCGTCGCCGACCGCTTCGTCGCCGAGCGCGACGAGGTCTGGCGGCCATGGGTCGGGCTGCCGCTCGAGGCCGCGCCGCAGTAAGCCTTCATTAGGTACGAAGCCGGTTCGCTAGCGCGCCGTTACAGGGTTGTCATCCGGGCCGCATAAACTGCCGACCAGGTCTGGCCGCAGGCCGGTCGATGCCACGTAAAGCATTGCAACTGCTGGAATATTTCAACGACATTAGTGCTTCGGCAAGACTCTTGGGTCACTTTTGCCGGTGACCAGGAGGGTCGACGTTTGCCACGTGTCATGCTCGAAGCCGCCGTTGCCACATACCGCAAGGTCTTTGCGGGTGTCGCTGTTGTCGTGGCCATCATGGCAGCAGTTTCGGCGGTCGGCCTGTTTGAAACCGGCGTCGATCACGGTCTGTCGGTCTCGCTGCTGACTGCCCGCGTCGCCGCCTCGATCGTCATTCTGGCCGTACTGCGCTGGGGCTATGTCCGGCTGCGCGCCGAGCTCGATCGCGCCGCCGAGGAACATCGCCGGCATCTCGATCTGGCCTACCAGGACGCGCTGACCGGCGCCTTCACGCGGTCCTATTTTCTCAGCTCGCTCAAGGATCAGCTGCATGGCGACAAGCCGGTGGCGTATCTGCAGATCGACATGGACAATCTCAAGGTGCTCAACGACGCGCATGGCCATGGCGCCGGCGACAGCGCGCTGATCAACCTGGTGCGCTCGATCCGCAGGCTGCTGCCCGATGCGGTGATCGGGCGGCTGGGCGGCGACGAGTTCGGTCTGTTCGTCACCGGCCAGGACAGCAAGCCCGCGCTCGTTCGCCTCGGCGACCGGATCCTGTCGGCACTGAGCGAGCCGATCTATATCGACGGCCGACCGATCCGGCTCTCGGCCACTATCGGCATCGCAGTCTGGCCGCAGGATGCTGGTGAAGTCAGCGAACTCGTCTCCAAGGCGGACCTGGCGCTCTACAAGGGCAAGAAGCTCGGCCGCGCCAGCTCGGTGGCCTTTGAGGCCGAGCTGCTTGCCGACGAGCGGCACAAGCGCTTCGTCGAGCGCGACCTCCGCGCTGCGATCCTGCTCAACGAGCTCGAGCTGCACTACCAGCCGATCCATGCCGGCAACGGCACGGACATCATCGCCTCGGAAGCGCTGGTGCGCTGGCAGCATCCAGTGCGTGGGCGCATCCTGCCCGGCGACTTCATCGCCGTGGCCGAGCAGTCCGACCTCATCGACAAGCTGGGCGACTGGGTGCTGAAGCGCGCCTGCCTCGATCTCGACCGCGTGCCCGGCGGCAACGTCAGCATCAACGTGTCGGTGGTGCAACTGCGTCGCCCCGATTTCACCCAGCGCTTCACCGCCATCGTCGAAGGCACCGGCGTCGATCCGCGGCGCCTCATCATCGAGGTCACCGAATCGGTGCCGCTCAACTCGGGGGCGGTGGAGCTCGGCAATATCGAGACGCTGCGTGCGCTTGGCGTGCGCGTCGCCATCGACGATTTCGGCGCCGGCTTTGCCAGCCTCGAATACCTGCGGCGCTTCCCCTTCGACATCATCAAGATCGACCGGTCCTATGTCGGCAACCTGCCGGGCAGCCGCATCGACGGGCTGATCGTCTCGGCCATCGTCAAGATCGCCCGTTCGCTCAAGGTCGAGGTCGTGGCCGAGGGCATCGAGACTGAAGCGCAACTCGCCTTCCTGCAGCGCGCCGGTGTCACGGGCCTGCAGGGCTATCTGCTCGGCCGGCCCGCGTCGCTTGGCGCCGGCCTCGCTCTCGCCAGCGCCGCCTGATTCCAGCCACGACTTTCGCCTGCCTTGCCTGTCCGTCGCGCGGCTGTCTATAAAGGCGGCCGGGAAGACATCGGCCTATCTATCGGAGTTAGTGATTTGGACGTGAAGCGGATCGACGACAACTTCAGCGTGTCCCCGCAGATCAACCCCGAGGATGTGGCGGCCATAAAGGCCCAGGGCTTCGTCGCCATCATCAACAACCGGCCGGATGGGGAATCCCCGGATCAGCCGGACAGCGCGACGATCGAGAAGGCCGCACACGAGGCGGGTCTTGCCTACCACCATATTCCGCTCGGTCGCGAAGGCGTCAGCCAGGACATGATTGAGCAGACCAAGCAGGTGCTCGAGGGGAGCGCCGGCCCGGTCTTTGCCTATTGCCGTTCGGGTACGCGTTCCACCACGCTGTGGGCGCTCAGCCAGGCCGGCAAGGCGCCCGCCAGCGAGATCATCTCGGCGGCGGCACATGCCGGGTACGACATGTCCCATCTTGCGGGACATCTGAGCCAGAAGTGAGCCGGCGGGCTGGCGGGGCCTTATCCCCGTTGCCCGTTGCACAGACTACCCTTGCCGGCACACGTGTGCCCCACCCCTCCTGCTCGGGTTAAATCGATGCCGATCAAGAAGATCCTCGTCGCCAACCGCAGCGAAATCGCCATCCGGGTGTTTCGCGCTGCCAACGAACTGAACATCAAGACGGTCGCCTGCTATGCCGAAGAGGACAAGCTGGCGCTGCACCGGTTCAAGGCCGACGAGGCCTACCTGATCGGCAAGGGTAAGGGCCCGGTCGAGGCCTATCTGCAGATCGACGAATATATCCGCATCGCCCGCATCTCCGGTGCCGACGCGATCCACCCGGGCTACGGCCTGCTTTCTGAGTCACCCGAGTTCGCCGATGCCTGCGAGGATGCCGGCATTATCTTCATCGGGCCCCGCGCCCAGACGATGCGCGACCTCGGCAACAAGGTCGCGGCGCGCAACATGGCGGTCGCCTCGGAGGTGCCGGTGGTGCCGGCGACCGATGCGCTGCCCGACGACATGGACGAAGTGAAGCGCATGGCCGCCGAGATCGGCTATCCGCTGATGCTCAAGGCATCGTGGGGCGGCGGTGGCCGCGGCATGCGCCGCATCATGGACGAGTCGACGCTGGTCCACGAAGTCTCCGAGGGCAAGCGCGAGGCCAAGGCCGCCTTCGGCAAGGATGAGATGTATCTCGAAAAGCTGATCGAGCGCGCCCGCCACGTCGAGGTGCAGTTGGTCGGCGACGACCACGGCAACCTCGTCCACCTGTTCGAGCGTGACTGCTCGGTGCAGCGCCGCAACCAGAAGGTGGTCGAGCGCGCTCCGGCGCCATACCTGCCACAGGACGTACGCGACGAGCTGACGGCTTCCGCGATCCGCCTCGGCAATGCGGCGAACTACCGGGGCGCCGGCACAGTCGAATTCCTGCTCGATGCCGACACGAACAAGTTCTACTTCATCGAGGTGAATCCGCGCATCCAGGTCGAGCACACGGTGACCGAAGTGGTCACCGGCATCGACATCGTTAAGGCGCAGATCAAGCTGCTCGAGGGCGCGGTGATCGGCACACCCGAGTCCGGCGTGCCGAAGCAGGAAGACATCCGGCTCAACGGCCATGCCATCCAGTGCCGCGTCACGACCGAGGATCCGGAGCAGAACTTCATTCCGGACTATGGCCGCATCACTGCCTATCGCGAGGCGACGGGCTTCGGCGTGCGCCTCGATGGCGGCACCGCCTATGCCGGCGCCATCGTCACGCGCTTCTACGATCCGCTGCTCGAGAAGATCACCTGCTGGGCCCCGACTGCCGACGAGGCGATCGCTCGCATGCACCGCGCGCTGCGCGAGTTCCGCATTCGCGGCGTAGCGACCAACCTCGCCTTCCTCGAGAACATCATCACCCACCCGGATTTCGTCGAGAACCGCTACACGACGCGCTTCATCGACACCACGCCGGCATTGTTCGACTTCAAGGCGCGGCAGGACCGGGCGACCAAGCTTCTCACCTACATCGCCGACGTCACGGTCAACGGCCATCCCGAAGTGCGCGACCGGCCGCGCCCGCCGGCCGATGCGATCGAGCCTGTGGTGCCGGAATATGAGCCGCTGATCGTCGTCGAGGGGTCCAAGCAGATCCTCGATCGCGATGGGCCGAAAGGCCTCGCGCGCTGGATGAAGGCGCAGCAGCAGGTGCTGTTCACCGACACCACGATGCGCGACGCGCACCAGAGCCTGCTCGCGACCCGCATGCGCTCGTTCGACATCACGCGGATCGCCCAGGCCTATAGCCGCGGGCTGCCCAACCTGTTCTCGCTCGAATGCTGGGGCGGCGCGACCTTCGATGTCTCCATGCGCTTCCTCAACGAGGATCCGTGGGAGCGGCTGAGCGCCGTGCGTGAGGGCGCGCCGAACATCCTCACTCAGATGCTGCTGCGCGGCTCGAACGGCGTCGGCTACACCAACTATGCCGACAACGTGGTGAAGTTCTTCGTCCGCCAGGCGGCGAAGGGTGGCGTTGATGTATTTCGCATCTTCGACTGCCTCAACTGGGTCGAGAACATGCGCGTTTCGATCGACGCGGTGGCGGAAGCCGACAAGGTGGCCGAGGGCGCCATCTGCTACACCGGCGACCTGTTCGACCCGGACCGCTCCAAGTACGACCTCAAATACTATGTCGGGCTCGCCAAGGAGCTCGAGGCTGCCGGCGCCCACGTGCTCGGCCTCAAGGACATGGCGGGCCTTCTGAAGCCCGCCGCGGCCAAGAAGCTGATCGAGACGCTGAAGCAGGAAGTCGGACTGCCGATCCACCTCCACACCCACGACACCTCGGGCGCTGCTGCAGCCACCATCATGGCAGCGGTCGAGGCCGGCGTAGACGCCGTGGATGCGGCGATGGACGCGCTGTCGGGCACGACCAGCCAGCCGACGCTCGGCTCGCTCGTCGCAGCCCTCAAGGACGGCCGGCGCGATCCCAAGCTCGATGGCAGGGTGATCCGCGAGATCTCGTTCTACTGGGAAGCGGTGCGCACGCAGTACCGTGCCTTCGAGAGCGACCTCAAGGGTGGCGCATCGGAAGTCTACCTGCATGAAATGCCTGGCGGACAGTTCACCAACTTGAAGGAACAGGCGCGCTCGCTCGGTCTCGAGTCGCGCTGGCACGAGGTGGCGCAGACCTATGCCGATGTGAACAAGATGTTCGGCGATATCGTCAAGGTGACGCCGTCCTCTAAGGTCGTCGGTGATATGGCGCTGGCCATGGTGTCGGCCGGCCTCAGCCGCGCCGAGGTCGAGGACCCGGCGCGCGACGTTGCCTTCCCGGATTCCGTTGTCGGCTTCTTCGCCGGCGATCTCGGCCAGCCGCCGGGCGGCTTCCCGGCGGCGCTGCAGAAGAAGGTGCTGAAGGGCAGGACCCCGCTGACCGAACGTCCCGGCTCCTATCTCAAGGATGTCGACCTCGAAGCCGAGCGCAAGAAGGTCGCCAAGGAAGCCGGCGAGGATATCGACGACAAGCGTCTCGCCTCGTACCTGATGTACCCGAAGGTGTTCTCGGACTTCGTCAAGACGCAGGACAAGTATGGCCCGACCGAAGTCCTGCCGACGCCGATCTATTTCTACGGCCTCAAGGAGGGCGAGGAGGTCTTCCTCGACCTCGAAAAGGGCAAGACGCTGGTCCTGACCTATCAGGGTCGCACCGAGACCAATGAGAAGGGCGAGGTCCGCGTCTTCTTCGACCTCAACGGCCAGCCGCGCACCATCACGGTGCCGGATCGCCTCAAGGTCGGCGAAGTGAAGGTTCGCGCCAAGGCCGCCATCGGCGACGCCAAGCAGATCGGGGCGCCGATGCCGGGCGTCATCTCCGGCCTGGGCGTCAAGGTCGGCGACAAGGTGTTCGCTGGCGACGTGCTGCTGTCGATCGAAGCGATGAAGATGGAAACCGCCATCCACGCCGAAGCTGACGGCGTTGTCGCCGAGGTCACGGTGAAGCCGGGCGACCAGATCGACGCCAAGGATCTGCTGGTGCGGTTCGAGTAGCCAGAAGGCCCGGCAATCCGGGCCTTCCTTTTCGCTATGCGGCGTCCGGGCCCCAGTCCTCGGGCGCCGGGTTGACGACGGTGAGCAACTTCAGGCGCCGGACCGCGCCGTCACCATCTATCCAGGTCATCGTAGCGCCGGCCTTGAGCCCGAGCAGCGCCGCGCCGGGCGAAGAGGTGACGGAGAGCCGGTAGCTGCCGGCCGGCTCGGCATCCGAGGGCAGGACCAGCTTGATGATCCTCTCCTCGCCGGGAGTCTCCTTGTAGCGCACGACGCTACCGAGCCTCACGACGTCCGATGGTACCATGCGGTCGGGGACGACCTTCGCGCGATCCAGCTCGTATAGCAGGAAATCGGCGCTGGTCGTGCCGACGTCGGTCAGGGCCGCAATGGTCACCTGACGCCGCTCGTCCTGGCCCACGATGATGGGCGGCGACTGTCCCCAGTCCGCGAGAGAGATGGTCGTCATTTCATATCTCCCTGCATGTTGCGGTGATCCGCCGACGCGTGGGGAGCGACCGGTAGGGCGCCCGACCTGCGTGGTTGGCTGGCGTAGCTGGCGTGGCACCATGGACATCGCTGCGCCGAGCGTGGGCGCGGTCCCGTGCAAGACCGGCAGTATCGAAGGATGCTCATGCCATCACCTCACTGGCTTGCCGGGGTAACCCTGGCCAGCGTCTCCAGAACCAGCGCGCGATCCTGCACTGAGCGCAGCCTGATGGTCATGCTCTCGGTCTTGATCGGGGTCTGGGGCGGGAGGCTGTACTCCAGGCCGGGCAGATGGGCGGTTGCCCAGTCGCGGAAGCGACGGAGCTTGTGGGCGCCGGAAATGGGGAAGGTGGCGGAATACTTGAAAGTCATGGACAGTACCTCACGACCGACATGCGACGGCGCCACGCCGAGAAACGGCGCGGCCTTGGCAGGTCGGAAAAGATCAGGGGAAGTTCGTGAAGTCCTGGTGCCGCGCTTGCCCAGCAGGGCAGGTCGCAACACCAGGCAGCTATCCTGCCTTGCTGAGGCGGCTTTCGAAATAGCGCTGGGGCACGAAGATACTGCTCATGGCGGGCATCATGGCCATATCCACCATGTTGTCAAATCTCCAGTCAGCGGCGACGATAGGTGCCGTCGATCACCTTGGCACCGTCGGCGCTGCGCTGGTAGACCGGGGCCTTCTGCGGCAGCATGCGGACGATCCAGCTGACCAGCAGCGGGATGACGACGAAGTCGTCGACCCAGCCGAGCAGCGGGATTATATCGGGGATCAGGTCGATCGGGCTCAGCAGATAGGCCGGTACAAGCAGCATCAGTGCCTTCAGATGTACCGGGGTCTCGGGCGCCATAAAGGCGCGCCACAGCGTGCCGAGTTCCTTGCGGAAGGTGACGAAGCGGGCGAGGAGCGAGAACTTGATCATGATACCGGTGAGATGGTCCCGGTCGGCGCGCGCTTCAAGAGAGGTGCGGCTATTTGAGCTTCGGGTGCCCGCCGGTCACGCAATCGTAACATTGCGCCGCCAACCTCAAAGGCCTATTTGCTGGTGCGAATAGAGGTCGATCGATGAGCATTTCTCCCCGCCGGCCCTCGGTCGGCGTCAATGTCGGTGGCGTGATGGTCGGTGGCGGAGCCCCGATCGTCGTCCAGTCGATGACCAATACCGATACCGCCGATATCGAGGCGACCGTGCGCCAGGTGGCGCAGCTGTGGCGCGCCGGTTCCGAGATCGTCCGCATCACCGTCGATCGCGATGAAGCCGCTGCCGCTGTACCGCATATTCGCGACAAGCTCGCCCAGCGCGGCGTATTCGTGCCGCTGGTCGGCGACTTCCACTATATTGGCCACAAGCTCCTCACCGATCATCCAGCTGCGGCCGAGGCGCTGGCCAAGTACCGGATCAATCCGGGCAATGTCGGCTTCAAGGCCAAGCGCGACACGCAGTTCGCGACGCTCATCGAGCTGGCGATGAAATATGACAAGCCGGTACGCATCGGCGTCAACTGGGGCTCGCTCGACGAAGAGTTGCTCACCAAGCTGATGGATGAGAACTCGGCCTCCGCGACGCCGGTCAGCGCGGCGGCTGTGCAGCGTGAGGCGATCATCCAGTCGGCGCTGCTGTCGGCCGAGCGTGCCGAGGAGCTCGGGCTTGGCCGCGACAAGATCATCCTGTCGACCAAGGTGTCGGACGTCCAGCACCTGATCGCGGTTTACCAGGATCTCGGGGCCCGCTGCGACTATGCGCTGCATCTCGGTCTCACCGAGGCGGGGATGGGGTCTAAGGGCATCGTGGCCTCTTCGGCCGCCATGGGCATCCTGCTGCAGCAGGGGATCGGCGACACCATCCGCGTGTCGCTAACGCCCGAACCGGGTGGTGATCGAACGCAGGAAGTGCGGGTCGCGCAGGAACTGCTGCAGACCATGGGCTTCCGGCAGTTCCTGCCTGTGGTGGCGGCCTGCCCGGGCTGCGGCCGGACCACCAGCCAGACTTTCCAGGTGTTGGCCAAGGAGATCCAGGACCATCTGACCTCCTCGATGCCCGAGTGGAAAGAGCGCTATCCCGGCGTCGAAAGCCTGTCCGTTGCGGTCATGGGCTGCATCGTCAACGGCCCGGGCGAAAGCAAGCACGCCAATATCGGCATCTCGCTGCCCGGCACCGGCGAAACCCCTGCTGCCCCGGTGTTCATCGATGGCCAGAAGGTCGCCACCCTGCGCGGCGCCGATGTGGCCGACCAGTTCAAGCTGATGGTCGCCGACTATATCGAAAAGCGGTTCGGCGTGGCCGAGAAGACCGCGGCGGAATGAGCCCGTTCTGGCAGCGCCTGCTGATCGGTGAGGCGGCCAAGCGGCGCTGGCTATGGCTCGCTGTGCTGGCCGTAGTCCTCGTTGTACTGGGATTAACCGGCAATCTTCGGCAGGGCTAAGGGCCGTAGTCTAGTTTTCGCGCTCGGCGAAGAACTTTGCCGTTTCGCGCAGGCCCGTGGCGTGCTCCTCGAACGAGACGAGGGCACCCAATGCATCGTGGATGACTTCACCGAGTTCGCGGCGTGCCGCGTCGACGCCGATCCGTGAAACGATGGTCTGCTTGCCGGCCCCCGCGTCCTTGCCGGTCGCCTTGCCCATCGTCTCGGTCGTTGCCGTCACGTCGAGAATGTCGTCGGCGAGCTGGAAGGCGCGGCCGGCGGCTTCGGCATAGCTGGTGAGCAATGCCAGCTGCTCGTCGCTCGCACCGCCGAGGAGGGCGCCGATGCGGACCGACGCGCGGATCAGGGCGCCGGTCTTCATCGCGTGCATCTGGGTGATGGCGCGTTCGGTGAGGAAAGTGGTTTCGCCCTCGATGTCGCGCATCTGGCCACCCACCATGCCTCCGGCGCCGGCGCCGGAGGCGAGCTCGAGTACCAGCCGGGCGCGGACTGCGGGGTCGGGGTGGGCGGCCTCTGCGGCGAGCAGGCCGAAGGCGTGGGTCAGCAGCGCATCGCCGGCGAGGATGGCGGTGGCGTCGTCATAGGCCTTGTGCACGGTCGGCAGGCCGCGGCGCAGGTCGTCGTCGTCCATCGCCGGCAGGTCGTCGTGGATCAGCGAGTAGCAGTGCACCATCTCGACGGCGAGGCCGGCGGTGACGCTTGCCGCGTCCGCAACGCCGAACACCCGCGCCGCCTGCCGCACAAGCAGCGGACGCAGGCGCTTGCCGCCGTTGAGGCTGCCATGCCGGATGGCGGCGACGAGGCGGTCGGGCGGTACGCCCGGGCCGGTCAGCCGGCCGGGGGAAAGCAACTCGTCGAGGGCACGCTCGGTGTCGGCGGCGGTGCTGGCAAGATCGTCGCGGAAGGAGTAGGTCACGGCTGGATATCGTTCGGGGCGGGTCACGCGCTTGTAACGGATTTGCCCTGGGTCCGGAATGGTGCAGCAAAGCTGCCGAGGCGCCAATTTCGCCCCTTCCCATGCGGGCGATTGTGCTCTATAGACCCCCGCAATTCCCGACAGACCCCGTCTGTTAGTCGCCGGAACGCCTTCGGCGAAATGCTATTGAACCAGGAGTAACAACCATGGCAGTGCCAAAGCGCAAGACGTCGCTGATGAAGCGCGGTTTCCGCCGCTCCGCCGACGGCCTCGCCGCCCCGGCCTATGTCGAGGACAAGGATTCGGGCGAGCTGCGTCGTCCGCACCACGTCGACCTCAAGACCGGCATGTATCGCGGCCGGCAGATTCTCGAGCCCAAGAAGTCATAAGCTTCCGGGCTGAGGCTCACTTGCGAAACCAAGAATAATAATAGCGGCCGGCCCCGGTATCAGGTGCCGGCCGTTTTCATTTGACCGAGGGAATTTCCGGCATGGGCACGCGCGTCGAATCCGACTCCATGGGCACGATCAATGTGCCGTCCGAGAAGTATTACGGGGCGCAAACGGCCCGCTCGCTCGCCAATTTCGACATCGGTGGCGAAAAGATGCCGGTCGAGATCATTCGGGCTTTCGGCATCCTGAAGAAGGCGGCGGCGCTCGCCAACCACAAGCTCGGGTTGATGGACGACAAGACGCGCGATCTGATCGTCGCAGCGGCGGACGAGGTAATCGCCGGCCGGCTCGCCGACCACTTCCCGCTGGTGGTGTGGCAGACCGGGTCGGGCACCCAGTCGAACATGAATGTCAACGAGGTGATCTCCAACCGCGCCATCGAGATGGCGGGCGGCACGATGGGCTCGAAGAAGCCGATCCACCCCAACGATCACGTCAACATGAGCCAGTCGTCGAACGACACCTATCCGACGGCCATGCACATCGCCGCCGTGGCGGCGATCGAGGACTACCTGATCGACCGGGTCATGCTGCTGCGCAACACGCTCGACGGCAAGGCCAAGGAATTCATGGAGGTGGTCAAGATCGGCCGCACGCACCTGCAGGATGCGACGCCGCTGACGCTCGGCCAGGAGATCTCCGGCTGGGTGGCGCAGATCGACCTGGCGCTCAAGGCCATCCGTGCGACGCTGCCGCAGCTTTACGAGCTGGCGTTAGGCGGCACGGCGGTGGGTACCGGCCTCAACGCCCATCCCAAATATGGCGAGACGGTCGCCGCCGAGATCGCGACGCTGACCGGCCAGCCCTTCGTCACCGCGCCGAACAAGTTCGCGCTGATGGCGGGGCACGATGCGTTCGTCGGCACCTCCGGCGCGCTGAAGCAGCTCGCTGCCGCGCTCATGAAGATCGCCAATGACGTGCGCTGGCTCGCGTCGGGCCCGCGCTCGGGCCTGGGCGAGATCACCATTCCCGAGAACGAGCCCGGCTCGTCGATTATGCCGGGCAAGGTCAATCCGACCCAGTCGGAGGCCATGACCATGGTGGTGGCGCAGGTGATGGGCAACGACGCGGCCATCGGCTTTGCTGCGAGCCAGGGCAATTTCGAGCTCAACGTGTTCAAGCCGGTGATCGCCTACAATTTCCTGCAGTCGGTGCGCCTGCTTGCCGATGCGGCCAAGTCGTTCAACGACAACTGCGCCGTCGGCATCGAGCCGGATCGTAAGCGCATCAAGCAGTTGGTCGACCAGTCGCTGATGCTGGTCACCGCGCTCAACCGCAAGATCGGCTACGACAACGCCGCCAAGATCGCCAAGACGGCGCACAAGAACGGCACGACGCTGCGCGAGGAGGCGATCAACCTGGGCCTGCTCACCGGCGAGGAGTTCGACGCCGAGGTTCGGCCGGAGCAGATGGTCGGGCCGCTCAAGGTCTAGTGGTTACAGTGCGAAATTTCCGGGCGGGGCTAGCTCCGCCTGCGTGGCTTTGGCATTGTCCGCGGCACACGCAGTCAGGAGTGCCGCGATGTCCGACAATACCGTATTTCTTCCGCCGGAGCGGCGCGTCCGGAATGGCGCCTTCATTCCGCCGCTGCTGATCCTGCCGCTGATCATCTACAATTTCGTCGGCTTCCTGTTCATGGGTGGGCTGCCCTCGGGCTGGTCGCAGCAGTTGCTCACCATTCCTATGGTTTCGGGCGTGCAGTGGTCGTTGACGGCCGGCGACCTGCTGCTCGTCGTGGGGCTCGTGTGTCTGTTCTTCGAGGTGCTGAAATCCACCAATACCGGGCGCAACTCGGTGATCGAGCATATGCTGTCAGTGGTGGTGTTCGTCATCTTCCTCGTCGAGTTCCTGCTCGTCGGCGCCGCCGCGAGCTCGGTGTTCTTCATCCTGATGATGATGGCGATCGTCGATGTGGTCGCGGGCTTTACCGTGTCGATCACCGGCGCCGGCCGCGACGTCTCGATGAGTTGAGGCAGCCAGCTCAGGTCACGATCGTCTTGCGATAGCCGGCTGGCATGCGGCGCACGGCGATCCGGGCGCCCTTGTCGTAGGCGGTGACCGCCTGCTCGGTGACGATGCGCGGATCGTCCTCAGGCACGGCGTGGCGGCCGACCATAATCTGGCTGGCGAAGTCGGCGCTCGTCGTTGCCGGGGCGATGCGCAGCCGCTCGCGCGGAGAGGGCTTGTTCCCCGGCAGGCGGAAAATCGGGCGGTCGGCCTCGGTCTCGTCCATCGCATCCACGTCCCGTTGCGATGACAACGTCGCAACGGCGATCGAAGGTTGCAACGAAACGTGCGCGCTTTCCCGTGCTTTGCTAGCAAAGGGTTAACCGCGCGGGTCGCGAGCGCATACGGGATAGCCCCAAGCATAGCGGACTGCCCCTCACCCCGGCCCTCTCCCCGGAGGGGAGAGGGAGCGACGTGGCACTGGCCGTGGTCTGGCGTCCCCTCTCCCCTCCGGGGAGAGGGCCAGGGTGAGGGGCAGCATTCTCGTCTTGAATCTGAACGAGAGCGCTTAGCCCTTGAACTCGTCCTTGGCCTTACGCAGTGCGCCGAATACGGCGGCCGGCGGTGCGTCGGCGGGCAGGCCCACGGCCTTGGCCAGCGCCGGCTGGTCGGCGCGCAGGAAGGGATTCGTGGCCTTCTCCATGCCCAGGGTCACCGGAATGGTGAAGCTGCCGCCCTCGACCAGGCGCTTGACCTCGGTGGCCCGGATGTTGAGCGCCGGATTGCGCGGATCGACGCTCAGGGCGAAGGCGGCGTTGGAGGCCGTGTACTCGTGGCCGGGATAGACCAGCGTATCGTCGGGCAGGGCCCGCAACTCCTCGAGCCCTTCCCACATCGGGCCGGGCGTGCCTTCGAACATGCGGCCGACGCCGAGCGAAAACAGCGCATCGGCCGAGAACAGGTGTCGGCCAGTCGGATCGTAATAGGCGATGTGCCCGAGCGTGTGGCCCGGCGTCTCGATGACGATGAAGTCGGTCTCGCCGAGCGAGACAGTGTCGCTCGCCGACACGGTGACATCGAGCCCTAGGATCTTCTCCTGCTCGGCCTTGGGGCCGGTGACGCGCACGCCATATTCGCGCTTGAGCTCGGGAATGCCTTCGACATGGTCGGTGTGGTGGTGGGTGATGAACAGGTCGGTCAACTGCCAGCCGCGGCGGGCGAGGGCAGCCTTGATCGCCTTGGCGTCCGGTGCGTCGATGGCAGCAGTCTTGCCGGACTGGATGTCGTGGACGAGGTAGCCGAAGTTATCGCTGCGGCAGAGGAAGATATCGATGAGGAGCGGCACGAAACGGAGTCTCCGGGTGGGTCAGGAGCCGCCCCGGGTGACAGGCGGCAGTGAAGCATGACAGAAGGTAGAGGAGCTTTTCGGACAACGCCATGACCTCACATGTCGAGCGGCTGATCGGATTTTACAGGTCACCCCTGGGCAATATCGCGCGCGCCCTGCTGCGCAAGGAGATCATGCGCTTTGCCGGCAGCGTGAAAGGCCAGCGCGTGCTGGGGCTTGGCTTTGCCACGCCTTATATGCGGTTCACGCTGGAGACGGCCGAACGGGTGATCGCGGCCATGCCGGCGCGACAAGGCGCCTCGGCCTGGCCGCGCGAGGGCCCGTCGCACACGGTGCTGTGCGATCCGATGGAACTGCCGCTGACCGATGCGGCGGTCGACGTGATCATCGCGGTGCATGCGTTCGAGCATGTCGGCGACACCGAGGAGCTGATGCGCGAGCTGTGGCGGGTGTCGGCCCCCAATGCCCGGCTGATCGTGGTGGTGCCCAAGCGGCGCGGCATGTGGTCGTCGGTCGACACGACGCCGTTCGGCGATGGCCGGGCCTTCTCGCGCGGCCAGCTCGAGCGGCTGCTGCGCGACCACAGCTTCGTCCCCGAGCAGTGGAAGGACGCGCTCTACCTGCCGCCGTCGCAGAAACCGCTGATGCTCAAATCGACGCGCTTTTTCGAGCGGGCCGGTCGGTTGTTCGGGCCAACTTTTGCCGGCGTCCATTGCGTCCTGGCGCGCAAGGAGCTGTTCCCGGCCGTGCCACGGCGCAAACGGGCGGAGCGCTATGTGCGCGTGCCGGCGCTATCGCCGCAGGCCGCGATGCAGAGCCTCGAGCGCTAGAGCGCGCTTTCGGCGGCCGTCTCCGGCCGCAGGTTCAAGGCGACCTCGCCGGACCACGGCTCGGTGACGCCGCGGCCACCGCCGAGGTCTTCGAGGTGGGGGCGGAGGCGGTCGAGGTTGGCGATCATGGCGGGGCGGGCGCCGATGAGAGCCTCCATCGAGGACCATTCGCCGACCACGCAATAGTCGCGCTCGCCGGTCTTGACGATCCAGAAGTTGCGCAGGCCGGCCAGCGGCCTTGCATCCAGGTCTTTGTGTATGCTCAGGAATTCGTCGACATGTCCGGGTTTGACGCGCATGTGGACGACGTTCATTGCCGTCATCGGAACCTCCTCCGCTGGACGACGCGGGGGCATACTAGCAGAGTTCCTTTGCATGCGGGGGGGCGTTCCCATATGGTCCGCCACGATTTTGCCCCCTAGTTCGCCACGCAGATGAACGAATTCCAACAACGCCCCGTCCCGCAGCCCGGGATCACCAAGATCGCGCCCTATGTGCCGGGCCGCTCGGACACGCCGGCCGGGGTGAAGCTGGTGAAGCTGTCGGCCAACGAGTCCCCGCTGGGCCCGAGCCCGAAGGCGATCGAAGCCTACCGAGAGATGGCCGGGCGGATGCATATCTATCCCGAAGGTTCTTCGCGCGAACTGAGGACCGCACTGGGCGAGGTGCATGGCATTGCGCCGGAGCGGATCGTGTGCGGCTTCGGCTCGGACGACATCCTGCACCTGTTGGCGCAAGTCTATCTGGGCGAGGGCGACGAGGCGGTGATGAGCCAGTACGGCTTCAACGTCTATCCGATCATCACCCGCGGCGCTTCGGCCGAGATCGTCATGGCGCCCGAGACGAACTATCGCGCCGATGTCGACAAGCTGCTGGCGGCGGTGACGGCGAAGACCAAGGTCGTCTTCCTCGCCAATCCGAACAACCCGACCGGCACCTACCTCAGCAAGGCCGAGGTGGAGCGGCTGCATGCCGGGCTCCGGCCGGACATCCTGTTCGTACTCGATAGTGCCTATGCGGAATATGTGACGGCCACCGACTACTCGGTCGGCATCGACCTCGTCGACAGCGCGCAGAATGTCGTGATGGTGCGCACCTTCTCCAAGATGGGCATTGCCGGCGAGCGGGTGGGCTGGATGTATGGCCCCGACCATATCGTCGATGCGGTGAACCGCATTCGCGGGCCGTTCAACGTGTCGCTGTCGGGACAGGCGGCTGCGGCCGCGGCGGCGCGGGATGTCGAGTTCACCGCGAAGCTGCGGGCGCATAACGACAAGTGGCGCGGCTGGATCACGGCGGCGCTGAGCGGCAACGCTATCCGCGTACCGGCGAGCCAGGGCAATTTCGTGCTGGCGCTGTTCGAGGACGTCGCGACAGCGAAGGCCGCCTTCGCCGCGCTGCGCGACAAGGGCCTGCTGGTCCGCGAGATGCATGGCTACGGCATTCCGGAGGGGCTGCGCATCTCGATCGGGCTCGAGGAAGACATGCGGGCGGTGGTGGACGTACTGAAGGCGTTCGGCGCGCCGGGAGAACGCTGATGTTCAAGAAACTTGCGCTGATCGGCATTGGCCTCATCGGTTCCTCCATCGCGCGCGGTGTGCGGCTCAAGGGGCTCGCGGAGACGATCGCCATCGCCACGCATCGGCCGGAGACGCTGGAGGAGGCGCGCCAGCTCGGGCTGGGCGATATCTACACGCTCGATCCCGCCGAGGCGGTCGAGGGGGCAGACCTCGTCATCCTCTGCACGCCGGTCGGCGTCTATGGCGAGGTGATGGAGCGCACCCGCGAGCATCTGGCGCCGGGCGCCATCCTGTCCGATGTCGGCTCGGTGAAGGGCCATGTGATGAAGGTGATCGAGCCGCTGCTGCCGGCCGGCGTGCACTTTATCCCCGGCCACCCGCTGGCGGGCACCGAGCATTCCGGCCCCGCCGCCGGCTTTGCCGACCTGTTCGTCGGGCGCTGGTGCGTGCTGACGCCCAAGGCCGATGTCGATCGCGTGGCGGTCGACCGGCTGATGTCGTTCTGGGGCGCGCTCGGCTCCAATGTCGAGTGCATGGATGCGGCGCACCACGATATGGTGCTGGCCATCACCAGCCACGTGCCACACCTCATCGCCTACAATATTGTCGGCACGGTCGCCGATCTAGAAGCGGATACGCAGTCAGAGGTGATCAAGTTCTCGGCCTCGGGATTTCGCGATTTCACCCGCATCGCCGCCAGCGACCCGGTGATGTGGCGCGACGTGTTCCTCACCAATCGCGACGCGGTGCTGGAGATGCTGGGGCGGTTCCTCGAAGACCTGAGCCGGCTGCAGCGCGCGGTGCGTGTCGGCGATGGGCCCGGGATGCAGGAGCTGTTCACCCGCACCCGCGCCGTGCGGCGCTCGATCATCACGGCGGGGCAGGAGACGGCGGCGCCGGACTTTGGCCGGCCGCATGGCAAGACCGACAATGCGGTGGTGCAGCCGCAGGATACGCCGGCGTTCCAGGTGCGGGAGCACGGGGGCGGGGAGGACGCCTGAGGCGTTGCGATCCGACGAACGGCCCCTTACCCTGACCCTCTCCCCGGAGGGGAGAGGGGACGTTGTGGCACGGGCGGTGCTTACGGCCGCCCCCTCCACCGCCTTCGGCGGTCCCCCTCCCCCGTAAACGGGGGAGGATTTGCTGTGGCACGATTGTGTCCGATCACCGGCTGTCATCCCTGCGCAAGCAGGGATCCATCTATCCGGCTGTGCGCGCTGCGAGTTGGACCCCTGCTTTCGCAGGGGTGACAGCCAGTGGGTGCGGCTAGAGCGCGGCGCCCGAGATGCCTCAAAACAACGCCGGCAGTTCCATGAACACGAAGGTCAAGAGCTTCACCTGGCCGTCGGCGATGGTGAGGCTGTTGGCGTAGGTGCCGTCCGGTTGCGGGGCGCCGCGGAGCATGGCGAGGGACATGGCGGGGACGACCTGGGCGAGGCGGTCGAGGACTGCCCTGGTGCGGTAGTTGAGCTGGCCCTGGGCGAAGCCGCCGCCCGACAGGCTGAGTTCGCCGTCGATGTCGAAGGATTCTTCCGGGCTCGCCTGGTTGCCGGCGAGCTTTGCGATCTTGAGGATGCCGCCGCGGGCCTGCCAGTTGCGGATGGCGTCAGGGGCGGCGAAGTCGCGGAGGTCGGCGGGGAGGGCGGTGAGCTGGGATTCCAGCGTCAGATTGCCGTCATGGATGTTGAGGCCGGGCAGGGTGAGGCCTTCGGCCGCGACGTACTGGGCGAGTGTCGCGGTGCCGGCGGCGCGGTCGAGCCGTTCCGGGATGTCGATCAGATGGGCTTCGACGTGGCGGGCGCTGGCTTCGAACACGTCGCCGGCGACGACGTCGGTGACGATCAGCTCGTCGGCCTGGACGGAGAGCCGGGCGATGCGCCAGCCTTCGCCGCTGAACCCTTTCAGCAGATCGGCCGAGGCGAGCCGCAGGCTGCCGTCGAGCCTGGCGAAATCGAGCCGGCGCTGGCTGCCGGTGAAGGCATCGGCATAGGCGAAGGGGCCTTTGGCCGAAAAGATCATATGGGTCGGGCTGTAGGCGAGCAGGGTGGCGCGCAGTTCGGGGACGGTGACGGTCAGGTCCTGGTCGACGACGGTGCCGTTGACGCAGTCGAGGTCGAAGCGGAAGGGGAAGCCGGAGACGTTGAAGGTGTCGCAGGTGAGCCTGGGGGCGCTCTCGCCGTCGGCCTCGGCCAGCAGCGCGACCTGGTTGCGCACCTCGCCGGCGGCCCATAGCCAGCCTGCGCTCCAGCCGGCCACCACGAGGATGATGGCGATGGCAAGCCAGAGGAACTTCCGCAACGTCAAATCTCCCATGCGGGCGCACCGGTTGCGCCGGGCGGACCGTATCGATAGGAACGTGACCGCGGCAAGGCGGTCGAGGACTCGTGCAGCAGAAATCCACGCATTGGGTATTCGGTTACGGTTCGCTCATCTGGCGGCCGGGCTTCGACTTCGTCAGCCAGCAGGTGGCGCTGCTGCGTGGCGTGCATCGTCGCCTGTGCGTCTACTCCTACCGGCATCGCGGCACCGAGGCGCAGCCGGGACTGGTGTTCGGGCTGATGCCCGGTGGCTCATGCCGGGGCATGGCGTTCGAGGTGGACGACGAGGCCTGGGACGAGGTGCACGCTTACCTGACCGAGCGCGAGATGGATCGTGGCGTCTACAAGGAGGCGCGGCGGCCGATCATGCTGGCGGACGGGACGATGACGACCGCGCTGGCCTTCCTCGCCGACACACGGCACGTGCAGTATGCCGGCAAGCTCGAGATTGCCGAGCAGGTGCGGCTGGTGCGGCGCGGGGTCGGCGAGTCCGGAGCGAACCCCGAATATGTACTCGAGACGGCGCGGCGGCTGAACGAACTCGGGATCGGCGACCGCTATCTCGACGAGGTAGTCGCGGCGCTGGGCGGGACGGATGTGCCGGTGGTGGTGACGGCGTGAAGAGGGAGAAGGTAGAAGGTAGAAACTAGAAAGTAGAAGTTAGAAGGTGGAGACTGGCGGACAGCGCCTACCTTCTACCTCCTAATTTCTACCTTCTCGTTTTCTCACTTCACGCCGCGTTCAACCCCAGAACCGGCTCGGCGCCTTCGAGGTCCCACACCACGGTCAGCCGCTCCACGGCGTCGGGGCTGGCTTCGACGCGGAAGACGCGGTCGGCGCAGTCCATGGCGAGACGGAAGCGGGCGCGGCTCACCGGGTCTTCGACAAGGTCGAGAGCGCCGCCGGCCCACAGCACATGGGGCCCGAGCGCGATCAGGTAGAGTTCGTCGCCGGTAAAGGTGAACATGTCGAGGGGGCGGGGTTCGAGCGCATAGAAACGCCCCGACCGGCCGCGCCAGTTCACCGGATGCTGAGACGCCGTCTCCAGCAATGTACGATCCAGCGTCGGCACCATCCCCAACTCCATGCCTAGCAAAGGGGAACAAAGATAGAACGGATTTTAGACAAATGTCAAGCGTCGCCCAGGCTGGCATCTACACCTATGGGCTGCGTCGCGAGTCGCGTCAAGATGTAGTAGGTTTGGCCGCCTGGGGGGCGATCCCTTGTTGCAGCGCCTCGAGCCGGGCGCGTAGTTCGGGAGTGAGCGGACGGCTGAGGCCCTCCTCGCAGGTAGCCAGGATCAGGCGGTTGGTTTCGCCCTCGATGGCACCGATCAGGCGGGCGCGAAACTCTTCCGGCGGCAGTCCGGGCGGGATGGCGGGGAGGAAGCGGGCGCGGGCCGTGCCCGGCCAGAGTCGCAGGCTGTTGCGCCCCCAGAACAGGCCGGAATTGAGCGCCACCGGCACGACCGGGACATTGAGGCCTTCGTAGAGGCGGACGACGCCATAGCGGTAGTCGTAGGGGTCGAGCGGCGCTTTCCGGGTGCCTTCGGGGAAAATGATGATGCGGGCGCCGCGATCGAGCGCGCCCTGCGCGTCGGCCAGCATCAGCGGGATGGCGTCGCCGCCGAGCGAGCGGTCGATGCGGATGGTATCGAAGGCCCGTGCCGCCTGGCCAAAGAACGGTATGTCGATCAGTTCCTTCTTGGCGATGAAGGCCGGCCGGCGGGCGTCGGGGAGCAGGGCGAAAATGTCCCAGTCGCTCATGTGCTTGGACGCAATGATGCAGGGACCCGCCGGGATGTTCTCGGCACCCTGCACGTCGGTCTTGATGCCCGCGAGCACGCGCAGGGCGGCGATGTTGGAGTGGATCCAGTAGAGGGCGAGGGCCCAGCCGAAGCGGGTGCGGCCACGCAGGATGGCGCTCAGCCCCACGATGATCGCGAGTGGCACCGTCTGCACGTAGAAGAACGCGTAGAACAGCAGCGAGCGGATCGTTTGGACGATCACGTTGTTTCTCCCCCGAATGGACGGGCAAGGTGGGGTGGAATCGGGGGCTGGGTCAACGGACGTCGGAGTTCGGAGGTCGGGCGGAGATGGCCTGTTCGACCTTCGAATTCCGACTTTCGACTTCCCGCCTAAGAAATCCGCTGCAGGAAGCGCCGCACGGTGAGGCGCGAGGTGATGGCGGTGAGGGCGGCGATGACCGGTACGGTGGCGAGGATGCCGAGCATGCCATCGAGCCCGAGCGCGAAGCGGCCGAACAGGATGCCGAGCTGCTGGCCGGCTTCCTGCGGCACCATGGAGCCGGCGGCGAGGCCGACCAGCAGGAAGAAGATGAGCGCGCCAAGGCCGCCGAAGATGCCGCCGCGGAAGCCGATGGTCAGGAAGCGGCCCTGGAATTCGCCGGCGATGAAATTGTTCGAGGCGCCGATGAAGTGCAGCACGTCGACGATCTCGCGGTTCGACGCCATGGTGCCGCGCGTCGCGAAGACGATGGCGAGCACGGTGGCGACGACGATCAGGCTGAGGACGAGCAGGCCGGAGGCGACGATGGTGCCGGCCATGACGTTAAGCTGCTGACGCCAGGCGGCATGCGTATCGAGGCTGGCGCCCTGCACCGCCTGCAGGTCGCGCTGCAGCTTTTCGATATCGGCCTCGCCCGGATCGGCGAGCTCGACGACGACGAGGCGGGGGATATCGATGGCGGTGAGATCGAGGCCAGCGCCCAGCCACGGCTCGAGCAGCTTCTGGCTGTCCTCGAGCGACAGCGCGCGGGCCGCCGCAACGCCGGGGGTGGCTTCGGCGAGAGCGACCGCGGTGCGCAGGTTCGATTCCATCACCTCGCCCTCGACCGGGCGGATCTGGATGGTCATCTCGCGGCCGACATCGGACGACCAGGCGATGGCCGATTTCTGCACCAGCACGACGCCGCCGAGCGTCACGCCCGAGAGGAAGGTCATGATGGCGATGAGCAGGACCAGGGTGCGACCGGCGACCGAGCGCTCGGGCACGATCGCGGCGTTGCGTTCGCGGTTGGCGAAGCCGGCAAAGGCGGGGAGTTTCGGCATTTTCAGCTCAGCCACCCGAGCCTCCCTCGCTGAACAGGATCTGGCCATCCTGCAGGTTCATGCGCGGGAACGGGAAGCTGTCGAGCAGCGGCAGCTCGTGCGTCGCGAGGATGATGGTGGTGCCCATCTTGTTGAGCTCGGCGAACAGCCGGACCAGGCGCAAGGCCAGCTCGGGGTCGACGTTGCCGGTGGGCTCGTCGGCGAGGAGGATGTCCGGCCGGCCGATCACCGCGCGGGCGATGGCGGCGCGTTGCTTTTCGCCGCCCGAGAGCACGGCCGGGAGCGCGTCGAGGCGCTCGCCGAGGCCGACCCATTGCAGGAGCTCGGTAACATTGGCCTTGTAGCTCGACTCCGGCTCGCCGAGCACACGCAGCGGCAGCGCCACATTTTCGAAGGTGGTGAGATGGTCGAGCAGGCGGAATTCCTGGAACACGATGCCGATGTGACGGCGCATCTGCAGCAGCGCGTCCTGGTCGAGCGAGGAGGTATCCTTGCCGAACAGGGTGACGCGGCCGCGGGTCGGCTTCAGCGACAAGAGCAGCAGGCGCAGCAGCGAGGTCTTGCCCGAACCGGAGGGGCCGGTGAGGAAGTGAAACGTGCCGGGTTCGATCCGGAATGTGAGATCGCGCAGGATCTCTGGGCCCTGGCCATAGCGCAGGCCGACATTGGAGAACTCGATCACCGGGTCATCCGCTCCGAATCAGTTGCATCGCATCTTAACAGCGGCAGTTTGCTGCCGGCCGCGTTCTCACCCAGAATTCAGCCCAAATCTTGGAGGCGATTGCAGTTTGGGCCAGCAGCGGTTTGAGGAAACTTAACCGCCGGGCGGCTAGGTTCGGACATGCCTTCGATCCAGCCAGCGACAGTCGTGATTGCCTGCCCGCATTGCGGGACGCGCTACCAGGTGCCGCCCGAGACGCTGGGCGAGCGCGGGCGCAATGTTTCGTGCGCGCATTGCGGCAAGGCGTGGCTGGCCGAGGCGCCGGCCTTCGATATCGAGGACGACCGGCTGTTCACGCCGAGCGAGGAAGAGGCGCTCGACAAGCAGTTCACCGATGTGGAGAAGCGCGGCGAGCTCGCGACGGTGCCGAGCGCACTGCGCAAGCTGATGCCGCTCGACCAGCCGCCGCCGCCCGAAGTGGTGAAATCGATCGCCGAGATCAAGGCAGCGCTGGCGCCGCGTACCGCGGTCGACGAGCCGGCCGCTGCTGCTGCGAAGGCGGAGCCGACCAAGCCCAAGACGCCGGAACCGAAGCGGGGGCTGCCACTGGCGCGGCTCTATCCGCTGGTGCGCATGCTCGCGGTGTTGCTGCTGGTCGCGGTGGTGGCGGGTGGCGTCATGTTCCGCACCGAGATCGTGCGGGCGCTGCCGGCTATGGCAGGCGTCTACGCCGCGGTGGGGATGCCGGTGAATGTGGTCGGGCTCGACTTTTCGGACGTGACGACGCTGACGACGCGGCGCGGCGAGGAAACCGCACTTGTGGTGACGGCGAAGATCCGCGCCATCGGCGGCAGGCGCACGGCGATTCCTCCGGTGGTGGCGACGCTGCTCGATGAGCATGGCGCGCCGGTTTACGAGTGGAGCGTAGTGCCGCCGGCGCCGGATGTGGCGCCGGGCGAGGTCGTGGATCTGTCTGCCGAGCTCGCCAAGCCGCCTGAGGGGGCGCGCGAACTGCGCCTGAGTTTTGCCGATGGCCGCACGCCGCGCGATGCGGCGCCGATTGAATCGATACCAGACGAACCCGTTGAAGAGACGCATTGATATGGCCAGGATCCTGCTTGCCGAAGACGATGATGGTGTGCGCGCCTTCGTGTGCCGCGCCCTCCAGCATGCCGGCCACGAGGTGGTGGAAGCGGAGGACGGGGGCCTCGCCTCCGAGGTAATGGCGGCCGAGGCCGGGCGCTTCGACCTGCTGCTCAGCGACATCAAGATGCCGGTGATGGACGGGATCGCGCTGGCGCTCAATGTCGGGGCGAGCTGGCCCGGCGTCACGATCATGCTGATGACCGGCTTTGCCGACCAGCGCGAGCGGGCGCACGGGCTCGACCAGCTGGTCTATGACGTGATCCCCAAGCCGTTCACGCTGGCGCAGGTGCTGAGCAAGGTGGACGACGCGCTGAACGGCCGGCCGGCTGAGATCGTGTCGCTGGCGCGGGCCGCGCTGGTGCACTAGGTCCGGCCCCTCACCCCGACCCTCTCCCCGGAGGGGAGAGGGGGCGATGTGCACTGCCGGTGCAAAGTGCGTCCCCTCTCCCCTCAGGGGAGAGGGCCAGGGTGAGGGGATGAATCCCTCAGCCTCGCTCCTCCAAGATCTGAATGTCGTAGGCCTCCGCCTTCTCCGCCATGAAACGGACGAAGCGGTCGCCTTCGCGCTCCAACTCGGCGACGGCGGCTTTGCGCAGGTTGTGATAGGGCTCGATGCTGAGCGTGGCGTGGCCCTTCTTATGCTCGATGGCCCAGCCGGCGGCGATGACGCCGTCGATCAGCACGGCTGGCTTGAAATCGGCGAACAGGTTGATGCGCTTCTCGTCGAGTTCCGCGAGCATGCGGCGGCGGTTGTCGTAGCCGAGATAGGCATTCTCGTAGAGCGGCAGGAAGCGCACCGGCGCGGGCGTATCGGCATCGGGGCGCGGTGCGTCGGGCAGGTCGAACAGCTCGCGGCCATCGGGCGCGGTGAAGGTGACGAGCTCGGGGCGCAGGGCTTCGAACACTTCGCCGAGCTTGGTGAGGCGCGACCAGGTCTGCATGTCGGCGACGCTGGCCGGGCCGTAGGCGGCGAGGTAGCGGCGGACCAGGGTTTCACGGGCGACCGGGCGCATATGGGGCGTGGGCAGCCAGTTCTGCAGGCGCGTGAGGACGGGCGCGTGGCCGGAGCCCCAGATGCGGGTGGGCGGGATCTGGACCAGCGTGTCGGTCGATTGCAGCAAGGTGGTCAGCGCCAGCGGCTCGGCGGCGGGGAATTGCTCTTTCAGCTTCTTGCCCAGCGCGCCGGCGGTCATCGGTTCGGCGTCGAGCAGCTTGCGCGCCAGCTTCAGTACGGCGGCCTCGTCGACGTTGCCGGAGCGCTTCTTGAAATTGCTGAGCCAGACGGTGCGCAGGAACGGCTGCATCTGCTCACGAATGCCGATCAGGTCGTCGGCGGTATGGAGGTGCAGCGTGCCGCGCATGGTGGTGGCGCGAGCGAGGGTGCGATCGACGATGAGCGCCGTAAGCGCTTCATGGGTGAAGCCGTTCAGCCGCGACCATAGGCCGATATAGGGATCATGGGTCTGCTGGGCCTGGAGGCCGAGCAGCCATTCGACGGCTTCGACGATGCCCATATCGGAGCGTTCGAGCAGCATCTGGCGGGCGAGGGTGGCCCGGTTGAGCTGGCGGTCGGTCAGGGTCGTCGGCATCGCACGTCTCCTTGTCAGGATAGGGCGATGGTAGATTGGGGCTGGTGACAGGGTTTGTCAGCAGTGGGGCTGCCGCGACCCCCTCTCTGCTGCGACTAACTCGCTGCGCTCGTAAGTCTCGCGTCTCCCCCGCCAGGGGGGAGAGGGTGCCCGCCAAGTGCATCGGGGTTGCGGTTTCGCAAGAGAGGGGGGCGGCCAGAGGCACCCCTCAAATCCAGTCCGGGACGCTATCGAGCGCGATCAGCTCTTCGATCGACTTGCGCGGCCGGATGACGTGCCACCTGGCGCCATCCACCAGCACCTCCGGGACCAGCGGGCGGGAGTTGTAGCTCGAGGCCATCACGGCGCCATAGGCGCCGGCGGACATGACCGAGAGCAGGTCGCCTTCCTTGACGCCGGCCATCTTGCGGTCCTGGGCGAGGAAGTCGCCGGTTTCGCAGACCGGGCCGACCACGTCGGCGGTGATCTGCGGCAGGTTGGAATGGACCACCGGCTGGATGTCGTGGTGCGCCTCGTAGAGGGTCGGTCGGATCAGGTCGTTCATCGCCGCGTCGACGATGACGAAGGTCTTCGCCCCCTCCTTCACATACTCGACCTTGGTGACGAGGATGCCGGCATTGCCGACGATCACCCGGCCGGGCTCCAGCACCAGCGACACGCCCAGCGGGGCGATATGCTTCCGGACAATCTCCGCATAGGCGGTGGGGAGCGGCGGGGCTTCCTCGTCGTGGTGGTAGGGGATGCCGAGCCCGCCGCCGACATCGGCGTGGCGGATGTCGTGGCCGGCGGCCTTGAGGTCGCGGATCAGCTCGGCGAGCAGCGCGAAGGCGTTGTCGAACGGCCGCATGTCGGTGATCTGGCTGCCGATATGCATGTCGACGCCGACGGCGCGGACGCCCGGCAGCTCGGCGATGCGGGCATAGACCTCGCGGGCGCGGGCATAGGGGATGCCGAACTTGTTCTCGGCCTTGCCGGTCGAGATCTTCTTGTGCGTGCCGGCATCGACATCGGGGTTGATGCGGACGGAGACCGGCGCGATCTCGCCCATCGACACGGCAACGTCGCTCAGCCGTTCCAGCTCGGGCTCGCTCTCGAGGTTGAAGCACTTGATGCCGAGTTCGAGCGCGCGGCGCATTTCGGCAAAGGTCTTGCCGACGCCCGAGAACACAATCTTGTTGGGCGGAATGCCGGCAGCGATGGCGCGCTCGAGCTCGCCGCCCGAAACGACGTCGGCGCCGGCGCCTTCCCTGGCGATCAGCTTCAGCACGGCCTGGTTCGAGTTGGCCTTCATGGCGTAGGCGACGAGCGTATCCATGCCGGCAAAGGCTTCGCGCATCACGCGCACGTGGCGGCGGAGGGTCGCGGCTGAATAGACATAGAAGGGCGTGCCGACCTTACCGGCCAGCTGGGTCAGGTCGACGTCCTCGGCAAACAGCTTGTCGCCGCGATATTCAAAGTGATGCACCAAGGTGAAGCGCCCCGCGAAATCCGGCGGAAGCTCTAGGCGAAAGGGGCGCGGAGGGGAAGCTAGACTTCTCGATGGGGCCGATAAGGGGAGGTGATCCTGCCTGCGAAGGGAGGGATCGGGTCTCGAAGATGCCCCCCCACCCTGTCCCTCCCCCGCAAGGGGGGAGGTGACCTGCGCTCGCAGGTCTTCGTCCCACTGGCGCCGGCGTTCGCTTGAGCGTCTCCCTCCCCCTTGCGGGGAGGGGACAGGGGTGGGGGAACTCTTTTGGGCGCGATGCCAGAGGCTAGTCCGAAACCCCGCCATCGCCGTGGCCGTGGCCGCCGCGGACCTTGACCGGCTCGCTCTTTTCGCCGGTGAGGATTTCCTTCCAGCGCGCCGCCTGTGCGGCGACATTCTCGGGCGCGGTGCCGCCATAGCTCTTGCGGGCGGCTACCGAGGCCTCGACGCTCAGCACCTTGTGGATGCGGCTGTCGATGCGCTCGTCGATCGACTTGAAGTCCTCAATGGTCAGCCCGTCGAGGCTCATGCCCTTCTGTTCGGCCAGCGCGACGATCTGGCCGGTGATGTGGTGGGCCTCGCGGAACGGGATGTTGGCCTGCTTGACCAGCCAGTCGGCGATATCGGTGGCGGTCGAGAAGCCGGCATTGGCGGAGGCGCGCATCTTTTCGCGGTTGGCGACAATATCCTCGACCATGCCGGTCATGGCGGCGAGCGACAGGGAGAGGGAGTCGAGCGCGTCGAAGGCGACTTCCTTGTCTTCCTGCATGTCCTTGGAATAGGCGAGCGGCAGGCCCTTCATGACGATCAGCAGGCTGGTCAGAGCGCCCATGATGCGGCCGACCTTGGCGCGGATCAGTTCGGCGGCATCGGGGTTGCGCTTCTGCGGCATGATCGAGCTGCCGGTCGTGAACTTGTCGGAAAGCTTCACGAAGCCGAATTGGGCCGACGACCAGATCACCAGCTCCTCGGCGAAGCGGCTCAGGTGCATGGCGCAGAGGCTCGCGGCGCTCAGCGTCTCGAGGATGAAGTCGCGGTCGGAGACGGCGTCGAGCGAGTTGGCGGTCGGGCGGTCGAAGCCGAGCGCCTGCGCCGTCATCTCGCGATCGATGGGGTAGGGGGTACCGGCCAGCGCGGCCGAGCCGAGCGGGCTTTCGTTGAGGCGCTTGCGCGCATCCTCGAAGCGGCCATGGTCGCGGCCGAGCATTTCGACATAGGCGAGCAGGTGGTGGCCGAAGGTGACCGGCTGGGCGTTCTGCAGGTGCGTGAAGCCCGGCATGATGGTCGCGACTTCGGTCTCGGCGCGGCGCACGAGAGCCAGCTGCAGCGTCCTGATCTGCGCCAGCAGCGTGTCGATGGCGTCGCGGACATAGAGGCGGAAATCGGTCGCGACCTGGTCGTTGCGCGAGCGGGCGGTATGCAGCCGCCCGGCCGGATCGCCGATCAGGTCCTTGAGCCGGCTCTCGACATTCATGTGAATGTCCTCGAGCGCGCGCGAGAATGTGAACGTGCCGGTTTCGATCTCGCCGAGCACCGAGTTCAGGCCGGAAATGATGGCGTCGCGGTCGGACTGGGTCAGGATGCCCACTTCCGCCAGCATCGTGGCATGTGCGATAGACCCGGCTATGTCCTGCTTGAACAGTCGCTGGTCGAAGCCGATGGAGGCGTTGATTTCTTCCATGATGGCGTCGGGGCCCGTCGCAAAACGGCCGCCCCACATGCGATTGCTCATCTCAACTCCAACGGTATCCGAATGACCGACAACAGCCCCACGCCGACGCGGAAACTCAACCCCAGGCGGGTGCTGCTGATTACGCTCGGCAGCGCGGCGGTAGCACTAGTCCTTACCCTTGTCGTTGGCAACTTCATGCCGGCGCAGGCGAAGCAATGCGAGCCGCAGGTGGTGAAGGGCCAGAAAATCGACGCGGCGGCCACCGGGCTGCTGGCGGCAGTGCTCGGCACCGGCGAGGGGCGCGGCTATGCCGATCTCGGCTTTGCCGACGAGGCCGGGGCGCCCAAGACCATCGCCGATTTCGCCGGCAAGCGCCTGCTGGTCAATTTCTGGGCCAGCTGGTGCATTCCGTGCCGCGAGGAGATGCCGGCGCTGCAGGCGATTGCCGACCAGTACAACTCGGACACATTCATGGTGCTGCCGATCAACCTCGATGTGGGCGAAGAAGGCCTCGCCAAGGCGCGAAAATTCCTCGAGGACGAGGGGCTGACGCATCTGCCGCTCTATGCGGATTCGAGTTTTGACGCGTTCAAGCGGCTGCAGCAGCAGGCGGTGGCGGTGGGCCTGCCGGCGACGCTGCTGCTCGACGAGAAGGGCTGCGAGCTCGGCGTGCTGCAGGGGCCGGCGGCGTGGGATTCCAATGACGGCAAGGCCGTGGTCGAAGCGCTGATCGGGGCCTGACGTGGCAAAAATCCTCTGCGTCGGCGCGCTGACGATGGACACCATCTTCCGGCTGCCGGAGTTGCCGGGTGGACCGGGAAAGTTCATTCCCACCGAGGCGGTCGAGGTGGCCGAAGGCATGGCCGCGGCGCAGGCGGCGACCATCGCGCGGCTGGGCGGCGAGGCGGCGCTGTGGGCTTCGGCCGGCGACGACTCGATCGGCGACCGGCTGGTGGCGCAGATTTCCGGTGAGGGCGTCGATACCTCCCGGGTGCGGCGCGTGGCCGGGGCGCGCTCGGGGTTCTCGACGATCTTCATGGATTTTGCCGGCGAGCGGATGATCGTGCCGAAATACGATGCCGACCTGATGGCGCCGCCGGAGGCGGCCCTCGACCTCAGCGGGTTCGACGCGGTGATGACCGACGTGCGCTGGCCGGGCGCGGCGGAGCTGGCGCTGATCGCGGCCAAGGCGGCAGGCATTCCGGGCATCATCGATGCCGATGTCGGCCCGCGCGAGGTGATCGAGCGGCTGGTCGGGCTCGCGAGCCACGTGGTGGCGTCGGAAGGCGGGGCGGCGCTGGTGACGGGCGGGACGACGCCGCTGCAATCGGCGGAGCGGCTGTCGGCCAGTCATCCAGGCTTCATATGCGTCACGGCGGGCGAGAAGGGCGCGTGGTGGGGTTCGGGCGGCACGGTGCGGCACACACCGGCGCCGATGGTCGCGGCTGTTGATACGCTGGCGGCTGGCGACGTGTTCCACGGCGCGTTTGCGTTCGGGCTCACCGAGGGCTGGGCGATGGAACGGGTGATCGCGTTTGCGTCGGCCGCGGCGGCGATCAAGTGCACAAGGTTTGGGGGAAGGCTCGGCGCGCCGACGCGGGCTGAGGTTGAGGCGATGCTGGCGGGGTAGGGTGGTGGGCACTGCCTCTCCTGATCCTCCCCTGCGCAGCGGGGGAGGGGGACCAGCGAAGCTGGTGGAGGGGGCGAGACTGGACTCGGTGCTTGTGGCCGCCCCCTCGACCGCCTTCGGCGGTCCCCCTCCCCCGTGAACGGGGGAGGATCACGGAGAGGCCGGTGTGTGCCGCTTCAGGCCGCGTTGGCAGCCTTCGCATTGTCCTGCGCAATCGTGCGGATTACCCGGCACGGGTTGCCAGCAGCCACCACACCGGCCGGAACATCGCGCGTCACCACGCTGCCGGCGCCGATGGTGGAGCCGTCGCCGATGGTGACGCCGCCCAGGATTAGCGCACCCGCCCCGATCCACACATTCTCGCCGATCGTGATCGGCTTGTTGTGGGTATGCGCCCCGACAATCTTGCCGGACGCATCGCGGATGGCGCGGTAATCCGGGTCGACCGGATGGCCGGCGGTGAGGAACTGCACGCGCGGGGCGATGACGCTGCCGTCGCCGATGCGGATTTCGGCGCCATCGAGGAAGATGCACTCGAAGTTGATGTAGACACCATCGCCGATATGAATGTGCTTGCCGAACTCCCAGGTCACCGGCGACATCACGATGGACTGGCCGAAGCTGCCGAGTTGATCGGCCAGCATGGCGGCGCGGTTGGCGAGGTCGGAATTGGGGGCGGCGTTGAGGTGCTGGAGCTTGCGGTGCGCCGCAGCCTGCAGGTCCATGATGTAGCGGTCGGGGGCGGCGTAGGTTTCGCCGCGCAGCATCTGTTCGTAAGCGATGGTGTCGGCCATCGAAACCTCCTGCGGCCCCCCGCAGTCGGAGGGCGTGTAGCGGAGGGACGGCAAGGGGGAAACCGCGAAATTCGCGCGCCGGCACGATTTTCAGGCACCACGTTCAGCGGCGGTTCAGAGCGCGGCCAAGGCCGCTCAGGCCAGCTTGTCGACCCTGGTTCCCTGTCCTGGGGGCGGAGCGCTGCGCGCCACCTGGTCGACCATCTGGATCAATGACATCTCCATCTCGTGCGACTTCTTCAGCACGGCGATGGAGACCGCATGCTGCGTCGATGCGGAGCGCGCGGCAAGCAGTTGCGATGTCAGATCGAGGTCCATCCACCCCAGTTTATTGACGAGGGGTAAACGAGGCGTTGCCCGGCTTGGTAAACGTCAGCGTCCGCCGAAAAGCGGAACCTCGCGGCGTTTCAACGGGATGCAGAGCAGGGCGCCGGCGACCAGGCCGCCGAGATGGGCGGTCCAGGCAACCGGGCTGGTATCGCCGATGACGAGGTAGAAGACCTGCAGCCCGGCCCACACGCCGAGCATCCACAGCGCCGGAATGGGCAGCGGGATGGGGATGACGATCTTGGCCAGCACGTAAACCCGGGCATGCGGGAAGAGCACGATATAGGCGCCCATGACACCGGCGACGGCACCCGAGGCGCCGATCAGCCAAGTGTAGGTGCCGAGCGCGAAGACGATGTAGACGAGACCGGAGAGGGCGGCGCAGAGCAGGTAGAACACCGCGAATTTCACGTGGCCCAGCGCATCCTCGATATTATCGCCGAACACCCACAGGAACAGCATGTTGCTGCCCAGATGCAGCCAGTCGGCATGCAGGAAGGCGTAGGTGAACAACGTCACCCCGTCGGGCAGGAAGGCGATGCGATCGGGCGCGGCCGGCTCGAGGAAATAGATCGGCACCGCCGCGTATTTCACCGCGAAGGCATCGAAATTGCCGCCCTGCGCCAGCTGGATCAGGAAGACGACGACGTTCAGCGCGATGATGCCGTAGGTGACATAGGGGAATTTGAGGTGCCGGATCGGATTGCGATCGTGCAGCGGCAGGAACATCTAGCTGCGCTGCTCCCCACGGGATTTTCCGGGCACCCACAGCACGTCGCTCTCGCCATTGGCATTGGCGACGCGCGCCATCACGAACATCAGGTCGCTCAGCCGGTTGAGATAGACGAGCACCTGCGCATTCACGTCCGGCTCGGCGGCTTTGAGCTCGACCACCAGCCGCTCGGCGCGGCGCGTCACGGTGCGGGCGAGGTGCAGCGCCACGGCGAGCGGGGTGCCGCCGGGGAGCACGAAGCTCTGCAGCGGCTTCAGTGCCTCGTTGTAGATGTCGATCTGCTGCTCGAGCCACTCGGCCTGCGCGGCGGTGATGCGGAGTGAGGGCGGAGCATCGGCGGGGTCCTCGCCAGGGGTCGCGAGATCGGAGCCGAGGTCGAACAGGTCGTTCTGGATGCGGGCGAGCAGGCGGTCGAGCTTGGGCATCGAGCCGGTGTGCAGTCGCGCCATGCCGATGAAGCTGTTGGCTTCGTCCACGGTGCCGAAGGCATCGACGCGCAGATCGGCCTTGGAGCGGCGCGGGCCGCGGACAAGGCCGGTCGTGCCGCTATCGCCGGTCCTGGTGTAAATCTTGTTCAGCTTGACCATTTGCGTTCCGCCGCGAGTCGGAGCGGCAGGCTAGCGCAGGGGGAGGGCGGTGGATAGCCGCGTGCGGTGTTGCTGCCGGCCCCCCGTAATCGCTACCTCCGCCGGCTGTCACCCCTGCGAAAGCAGGGGTCCAACTCCCCGCCCGCGCTGGTGGCGCGATGGATCCCTGCTTTCGCAGGGATGACAGCTGGTGGGAGGAGCGATGGAGGTCGTCGGCTGGACCGGCTGCTGCCGCCTTCTCAGCCCGGCCGGCCGAAAATCGCCAGCGCGGCCAGGATCACGACGACCGCGACGAACTGAGCGATGACGCGGGCGCGCATCAAGGTCTGGCTGGTGTTGGGGCTGCCGCCCCTGAACATGTTCCACAGGCCCATGAACAGGATGACGGCGACAACGGCCAGCGCGACGATGGTGATGATGGAGGTGATCATTTCGGTACTCTCGCGAGATAGCGGAGGAGGCCCTCGCTCAGCGCATCATACATGGCACGAACGCGGCGGCTGGTGAACAGTTCACGATGGGTCGCAAGCCAGACCTCCAGCGGCGGCGGCCTGAGATCGGGCAGCAGCGGGACGAGGCCCGGTGTATCGGCAACGAGGCCGGCCTGGGCGAAGCCGACCCCCAGCCCGGCGCGGACCAGCTCGAAAGCATTGGTCTGGCTGTCGGTTCTGAGCCTGAAGTCGGACCGCTGCAGCTCGAAACCCATGGCGCGGGCGGTGCGGGTCAGCAAGTCGGAGCGGTCGAAGCCGATGAGTTCGTGCGACAACAAGTCATCGGTGGTTTGGGGCCGGCCGCGCCGCTCGACATAGCTTTCGTGGGCGCAGGCGGTGATCGGGATGTCGCCGAGGTGTTTCGCGATCAGCTCGAGCTGGGTGGGCCGGAACATGCGCACGGCGATATCGGCCTCGCGCAGCAGCAGGTTCTCCGCCGTATCCGACGGAACCAACTCGATGGCGACCTGCGGGAATCTTTCGCGCAGGTCACGCAGGATGGCGGGCAGCACGTAGTGGCACATCACCGTGCTCGACGTGATGCGCACTGAGCCGGTCAGCGCCGCGCTGGCGCCTTCGGCGACAAGGCTCGCCTCGGCGAGCGCGGCTTCGGCCTGGCGCACAGGTTCGTAGAGGCGCAGCGCGGTTTCGCTGGGGCGAAAGCCGGACAGCGTGCGCTCGAACAGGCTCATGCCTAGCGTGAGCTCCAGCGCCTCGACATGGCGGCCGAGCGTGGGCTGGCTCAGGCCGAGCGCGCGGGCGGCGGCGGAGAGTGAACCATGTTCGACGACGGCGCCGAAGCTGCGCCACAGGGACCAATCGGGATCTGGCATATACAATTATGTATAGCCAGAGAACGATCATGTCGAATTCTAATTCACTGGTGTCGTGTCTACTTTCACGCTCGTCAGCAACGAGGACAGTGAAATGGACAAGCGGGTCATCATTCTGGGCATTAACGGCCATGTCGGCCACCACATCGCCAAGGCCTTCGTCGCGGCCGGCTGGGACGTGGCGGGCTTCGGCCGCTCGAACAAATATCCGGTGGCGGGCGTGCGCTTCATCAAGGGCGATGCCGAAAGCGCGGAGTCGATGCGCGACGCGATCAGCGACATCGACCTCGTCGTCAACGCGCTGAACCTGCCCTATCCCGAATGGGACAAGGGCCGGAAGGTGGCGCAGACCGAGCGGGTGATTGCCGCCATGGGCACGACCGGCAAGACGCTGCTGTTCCCGGGCAATATCTACAACTACGCCGCAAGCGACCGGCTGGTGACGCCGGACCTGCCGCAGCGGCCGCAGACGGCGCGCGGCGCCATCCGGGTCGAGGTGGAAAAGCTGTATCAGTCGGCCGCCCGGCGCGGCGACATGCAGGTGATCATCATCCGGGCCGGCGATTTCTTCGGACCGGAAAGTCATGGCGACTGGTTCGACCTCGCCATGATGACCGAGGCCAGGGTGGGCAAGCTGAAGCTGGTGGGCACCAAGGGCGTTGGCCACGCCTGGGCCTACCTGCCCGATCTTGGCCGCGCCTTCGAGAAGTTGGCCTGGCATCGCGACGAACTCGGGGCGTTCGAGAATTTCCACTTTGCCGGCCATTTCGTTACGCCCGAGCAGATGGGCGAGGCCGTCACGGCGGTGCGGCCTCTGAAGATCTCGATGTATCCGCGCTGGATTTTCGGGGCGATCGGGCTCGTGAACCCGCTGATGCGGGAATTGGGCAAGATGGCCTACCTGTGGGAGCATCCGATGGAACTCAGGGACGCGCGGCTCGATGCGATCCTCGGGCCGGAGTTCGCGACGCCGTTCGATGAGGCGGTGGCGGAGACGGTGGCGCCGTTCTTTGCGGAGGACCGGGTGGCGGCCTGAGGTTGGTTCCACAGCCACCGGGTCATCCCCGCGAAAGCGGGGATCTCCGTTTGGTTGCACGCTCCGTAAACAGAGATTCCCGCTTTCGCGGGAATGACACCGTGGGTGTGGCGGGCAGCGCCGGATAAGGGGTCGGCGGCGAAGCCGCCTCTTGATCCCCTGCGAAGCGGGGGGGGACCAGCGAAGCGGGGGGGGACCAGCGAAGCTGGTGGAGGGGGCGAGACTGGACTCGGTGCGTGTGGTCGCCCCCTCCACCGCCTTCGGCGGTCCCCCTCCCCCGTAAACGGGGGAGGATCAGAGCCCCAACTCCCGCCGCACATCCTCTGGCGTCCAGCCGGCTTCGCGAAGGCTCCGCAGGGATGTGGAGCCTTTCGATTTGGCGAGCTTTCTGCCGTCATCGTCGAGGATGAGCTTGTGGAAGGTGTAGATCGGCGAGGTCTGCCCGAGCAGCGCCTGCAGCAGCACGTGGATGTCGGTCGAGGCTTCCATGTCGCGGCCGCGGGTGACGCGGGTGATGCCCTGCGCGGCATCGTCGACCACAACGCTCAGGTGGTAGCTGGTCGGGGTGTCCTTGCGCTGGATGACGGCATCACCCCAGCGCTCGGGCCTGGCGTAGCGGATCTGGGGGCGATCGGCCGGGGTGGGGCCGGCGACCGTGTAGGTGAGCATGCCGGTGCGGGCGAAGGCTTCGTCGGTCCGGAGGCGCCAGTTGGCCGGCTCACCCGCGGCAAGGCGGCGGGCGACCTCGTCCGGGGTGAGATGGCGGCAGGTGCCGGCATAGAGCGGGGCGCCGTCCGGGTCGGTGCCGGTGGCGGTCGCGGCGATCTCGGCGCGCGAGCAGAAGCAGGGATAGAGCAGCCCGTAGTCGCGCAGCGTGTCGGCGGCGGCGGCATAGCTCGGGAAGCGGTGCGACTGGAACCAGACCGGCTCTTCCCAGCTCAGCCCGAGCCAGCTCAGATCCGTAAAGATCGCGTCGGTGAATTCCGGCTTGCTGCGAGCGATGTCGATATCCTCGATGCGCAGCAGGAAGCGGCCGCCCATGCGTTCGGCCCATTGCGCGGTGTAGATCGCGGAATAAGCATGCCCCATATGGAGATAGCCATTGGGGCTGGGCGCGAAACGGAACACGGGCTGCTGCATGCGAGCAGAGCTAGCACGACAGGACCTCATGACGACAGACCGACTGGACAGCGCCGAGGCATTGGCCCGGCACCTCGCGGCGCTGCTGGCGCTCGACCCGACGCTGGCGCCGATTGCCGAGCGGGCCGGGGCGTTCGAGGTGCGAAAGTCGCCGGGCGGCTTTGCCGGGCTCGCCCGGATCGTCACTGGCCAGCAGGTTTCTACCGCGAGCGCCGACGCGATCTGGGGGCGGTTCGCCCGGCTGCCGGGAGCGCTGGAGCCGGCGGGCTACCTGGCGCTGAGCGAGGAAGTGGTGCGTGGCGCCGGGCAATCGGGCGGCAAGTACCGCACATTGCGCGGGCTGGCCGAGGCGCTGGCGGCCGGGACGGTGGATTTTGCGCACCTGGCTGACCTGCCGGCGGAGGAGGCAATCGCCGCACTGACGAAGCTCAAAGGCATCGGGCCTTGGACGGCGGAGGTGTACCTGATGTTCTCGGCCGGGCACCCGGATATCTTTCCGGCTGGCGACGTCGCGCTGCAGCGGGCGGCGCAATGGGCCTTCGGGCTTGACGACAAGCCGCTGGTGAAAGACTTGATCGAACGCGCACGGCGCTGGTCACCGCATCGGTCGACCGCGGCGCTGCTGCTGTGGCGTTACTATCGCGCCGTTCGGGACCGCGAAGGGATATCGATCTGATGGCAAAACTCTCGGGGCCGATGCTGCCGCCGCCCAATGGAGCGGCACCGAAACGAATCGTGGTGCTGCTGCATGGCTATGGCGCCGATGGCAGCGACCTGATCGGGCTCGGCCACCGCTGGGGGCAGATGCTGCCCGATACGCTGTTCGTCGCGCCCAATGCGCCGACGCCGTGCGCCGGCAATCCCTTCGGGTTCGAGTGGTTTCCGCTCGCGGTCGATCGAATCGCGGGGCGAATCGAGGGTGCACGCACAGCGGCGCCGGTGATCACCGAGTTTCTCGAAGACCTGTGGGCGCAGACCGGGCTCAGTGCGGCCGATACCTTCCTTTGCGGCTTCTCGCAGGGCGCGATGATGGCGCTGCATGTGGGCACCGCGCTGCCGCAGCGGTTGCGCGGGATCGTGGCGTTTTCGGGTGCGTTCGTCGCTGCGAATGGGTTTCCGCAGGCGGACAAGCCGCCGGTGGCGCTGATTCACGGAGAACTCGACCAGGTGGTCGATCCCGGGCTCAGCCGGCAGGCTGCGGTGGAACTCGCCGCCGCGGGCTATGACGCGCGGCTGCACATCTCGCCCGATACCGCGCATGGCATCGCGCCCGATGGGCTCGATTTCGCCACGGCCTTCCTCACTCAGCAAAGCGCCCGAACGACTTAAGCGAAACGCGCTTCACAGCCATGTCACATCAGGCATAGACTATTGCCGATCATGACTGGCCGCGATTCCTGTTCACCAGGGGGCGACAAGTGACAGTACATGTGTCGCTTGAGAGCTGTCCTGCACTCGTGCTGAACGCCGATTTTCGGCCGCTCAGCTATTACCCCTTGTCGTTGTGGTCCTGGCAGGACGCCATCAAGGCGATTTGCCTCGACCGGGTCAACGTCGTCTCGAATTACGACCGGGTGATCAAGTCGCCCAGCTTCGAGATGTTCCTGCCCAGCGTGGTGTCGCTCAAGGATTACGTGAAGCCGGCGCGGCACCCCGCGTTCACCCGCTTCAACGTGTTCCTGCGCGACAAATTCCAGTGCCAGTATTGCGGCACCCGCGAGGACCTGACCTTCGACCACGTGATCCCGCGTTCCAAGGGTGGCCGCACGACGTGGGAGAACGTCGTCGCGGCGTGCGCGCCGTGCAACCTGCGCAAGGCCAACCGGCTGCCGCGCGAGATCAAGATGTTCCCGATGCAGGAGCCGTACCAGCCGACGGTGCATGACCTGCACAATAACGGCCGGGCCTTCCCGCCCAACCACCTGCACCAGAGCTGGCTCGACTATCTCTACTGGGACACCGAGCTGGAGCCGTAAGCCCGTCGCTGGACGTTCGGGCTGCCAATAACTATTATTGGTTGCGACGTTCACGCGATGGAGGCGGTTATGGCGATCAGCGCAGATCTGGGTGCAAAGCTCGAGGCCGTGGTCGAGGACCTGGTCAAGAACGGGCGCTACAACAGTAAGAGCGAAGTGCTGCGCGAGGGTGTGCGGCTGGTGCAGGAGCGTGAGGCGGCGCTCAAGCGGCTGGATGCGGCTTTGGCTCGGGGCATGGCAGACATCGAGGCGGGGCGGACCAAGCCGGCCGAAGAGGTGTTCGACCGCCTGATCGCAAAGTATGAAGGCATGGCGGCAGCGAAACGGAAGCGTGCCTGATGCGCGTACGGTTCACGGACACTGCCGAAGCCGACCTCGAGGAAATTGCCGACTACATCGCTGCAGATGATCCGGATGTCGCCGTTGAGTTTGCGATGGACATTCGCGAGGCATGCCTTGGCCTTGCGGAGTATCCGCTGCGGTATCCGAGGACGCCGTCCGGCGTCGATCCGCTGCTGCGCCGCCGACCATTCCGCAGCTACCTGATCTTCTACCGGGTCGCGGACGAAACAGTCATAATCTCGCGCATCGTGCATGCGGCTCGAGATTTCGAGAAGCTGGAGTTCCCCGAAGACTAACCTTTCCGCCGCAGCCACATCGCAACACCGAGCATCAGCACGATGGCGAGCGAAATCAGCGCGTTGTAGCCGGCGAGCGAGATGCCGAGCAGGCGCCACTGCACCGCGTCGCAGGGGACGACACGGGTGGCGTTGATATTGCTCAGATCCTGGAAGCTGACACTGACGCCGACACCCGAGCAGGCGGTGGGGCCGGGCCAGAACTGCCATTCGACGCCGGCGTGGTAGCCGGCCATCCAGGTGGACCACACGAAGATCAGCAGCGCGATCGCCATGGCAACGAGCCAGGCGGTGCGTGGCAGGCGGTTCCAGAAGATCAGGATCAGCGCCAGTACCGGCAGGCCCCAGTAATAGGCGAGGCGTTGCTCGAGGCAGAGCTCGCAGGGGACAAGGCCGCCGATCAGCTGCGAGCCCCACGCTCCCACGATAGTGGCGAGGCCGAGGACGAAGGAGATGGCGGTGAGGAGGCGCGGGCGGTCGGCGGTGAGGCTAGGCAAGGGTGACGCTCCGATAAGGCGCGGGCATATTGTGCGGCAGTAGCCTCAAGTCAATTGACGAGCGTGTCATTCACCCGGGCCAGTGAGGCCGAGCTTTGCCATCACGGCGCGGGCATTTTGTGGCGCGTGCTCCTTGTCGGTGGAGACGAAGAAGGCGTGCACGTCGCGCTCCGGCGGGGAGGCTTCGGCGGCCGTGACGTAGCGGGCGTCGGCGACCGGCTCGCCGGTGGACCAGGATTGCAGCCAGCCGGCGCGGATGTCGCGCTCGGCTTCGGTGTAGGCCTCGGCGCCGGGGGCGCCTTGGAGGCGGGCGTAGGAGAAGTCGGCGGTCTGGTCGATATAGGGCCAGTCGGCGGTGTCGGCGACGACGAGCGCGACATTGTGGGCGCGCAGTTGCGCGATGAAGCGCTGGTTGGCGAAGCTCTCGTGGCGGACTTCGATGGCGTGGCGGACGCGGGTTATGCCGGTGGCGTCGAGATGCGGCTCGCGCTTGTCGAAATCGCCCTTCTTCGCCAGCGCGACGAGCTCCTCAGGCGTGTGCGGGAGCAGGGAGAGGAAGCTCTCCATGCGATCGGGATCGTATTTGGAATTGCCGGGGAGTTGCCAGCAGAACGGGCCGAGCTTCTTGCCCAGCGCCATCACGCCCGAAGCGAAGAAGTTGGCGAGTGGGATTTCGACATTCTTCAGGCGCTTGATGTGGGTGACGAGCTGGTGGCCCTTCACGCTGAAGACGAAACTCTCGGGCGTCGCCGCGGCCCAGTTGGCGAAGCTTTCGGGCTTCTGGTGCGAGTAGAAGGTGGCGTTGATCTCGATATTGCCGAGGTGCCGGCTGGAGTAGGCCAGCTCGTCCTTCTGCTTCAGGCCTTCGGGATAGAAGGTCTTGCGCCAGGGTTCGAATACCCAGCCGGCGGTGCCCAGCCTGATCGTGCCTGCCATCGAATCCTCCCGCGTGACCGGCGTCACTCTGCGTCGGCGAAGCGGTCGGGTCCAGAGGCGGGGATGTCGAGGCGCTGCATCAGGTCGCGGGCGTCGCCGGGGGCATGCAGCTTGTCGGTGTTGTCGAAGAAGACGAAGACGTCGCGCTTCTGGCCGTCGGCGGTCGGGCCGGTGACGAAGTTGCCGTCGGTGGGGTGGCCGCGCGACCAGTGGTCGATGCGCTTCGCCCAAGTGTCGAGCTCATGGTCGGCATAGTCGGAATTGTAGAGCTCGACCGAGCCGTGCAGGCGGCAATAGATGAAGTCGGCGGTGACATCCATCAGCAGCGGCCAGTCTACCGTGTCGGCGCAGACCAGCGCGATGTCGTAGCGGCGCAGCAGCGCGATGAAGTCGGGATCGCGAAAACTTTCCGAGCGGATTTCCATGGCATGGCGGACGGGTCGGTTCTCACCGTCGCCAAAGTCGGCGCGGGCGCGCAGGCGGTGGTCGTGCTTGTGGGCGAGCTTTGCTGCCTCGTGCGTGTCGTGCGGAAGTAGCGCGAGGAAGGGCTCGAGCCGCTCGGGATCAAAGCGGAAGCGTTCGGGAAACTGCCACAGGATGGGGCCGAGCTTGTCGCCGAGCACCAATGGGCCGGAGGCGAAGAAGTTGGCGAGCGGGGCCAGCGGGTTGGTGAGTTTCAGCATGTGGGTGAGGTAGCGCGGGCCCTTCACGGCGAAGCGGAAGTCGTCCGGCACGGCGTCACGCCAGTTGCGGAAGCTCTGCGGCACCTGCATGCCGTAGAAGGTGCCGTTGATTTCGAGCGCATTGAAGCGGGAGGCGGCGAAGGCGAGCTCGTCCTTCTGGCGCAGGCCCATGGGATAGAAGTTGCCGCGCCAGGGGGCGTAGGTCCAGCCAGAGACGCCGATGCGGATATCGCCGCGCTTCGCGCGCGATCCGGTCGCCGGTTTCTCGATGGTCGCCGTATCCGCCACATTGGCCTCCGCGAAGGCACAACGAGCGTCGCGCCGGACGGTTCAGGCGCGCGGGCGGACAGTCTCGCCGGCGCGGCGGCCTTCGACGATGCCCTTGGCGATGATGGTCAGCACGGCGATGAAGGTCAGCACCGAGGCGGCCGCGAAGGAGCCGGAGATGTTGAGGTCGTTGAACAGCAGGTTGATCTGCAGCGGCAGGGTGTTGGTCTGGCCGCGGATGGCGCCCGAGACCACCGAGACGGCGCCGAACTCGCCCATGACGCGGGCATTGGTGAGGATGGCGCCGTAGAGCAGGGCCCAGCGGATATTGGGCAGGGTGACGTGGCGGAACATCTGCCAGCCATTGGCGCCGAGCGAGAGCGCGGCTTCCTCCTCCTCGCTGCCCTGCTGCTGCATCAGAGGGATCAGCTCGCGGGCGACGAAGGGGGCGGTGACGAACAGGCTCACCAGCCAGATGGCGAAGACCGTGAACATCAGCTTGATGCCCATGGCTTCGAGCGTCGGGCCGAACAGGCCCTGGCCGCCATAGAGGAACAGGTAGCTGACGCCGGCGACGATCGGGCTGATCGAGAAGGGCAGCTCGATGATGGTGATCAGCAGCTGCCGGCCGCGGAACTCGAAGCGGGCGATGAGCCAGGCGGCGCAGATGCCGAAGGCGATATTGATCGGCACCACCACGAGCGAAGCGAGCACGGTGAGCCAGATGGCGTGCAGCGTGTTGGGCTCGAGAATGTTGGCGAAATAGGCGCCGACGCCTTCGCGGAAGGCAAAGGAGAAGATCAGCGCCACCGGTACGCCGATCAGGAAGATCGAGGTGACGAAGGCGAGCCCGATCAGCCAGATGCGGGCCGGCCCGTGGTCGATGGCGCGGCGCGGGTTCATCGGGCGTTCCGATCGAGATAGCGCAGGCGCCAGCGCTGCAGCAGGTTGGTGAGCAGCAGCGTCGCGAAAGCCGCCGCGAGCAGTACAGTCGCGAGCGCGGCGGCGGCCGGGTAATTGTATTCCTCGAGCCGGATGAAGATCAGCAGCGAGACGATCTCGGTGAGGCCGGGAAGGTTGCCGGCGATGAAGACGACGCCGCCGAACTCGCCGATCGAGCGGGCAAAGCTCATCACGCAGCCGGCGATGAAGGCGGGCGTGATCAGTGGCCAGATGACGCGCGCGAAGATCTGCCAGCGGGTGGCGCCCAACGTGCGCGCCGCTTCCTCGATATCGGGGGCGATGTCCTCGAGCACCGGCTGCACAGTGCGGATGACGAAGGGGATCGAGGTGAAGGTCATGGCGATGATGATGCCGACCTGGGTGTAGTTCACCGTGATCCCGGCGGGAATCAGCACCTGGCCGTACCAGCCGTTCTCGGAGAATAGCGTCACCAGCGTGAGGCCGGCGACGGCGGTGGGGAGCGCGAAGGGCAGGTCGACCACCGCATCTAGCAGGCGCTTGCCGGGGAATTCGTAGCGGGTCAGCACCCAGGCCATCAGCAGGCCGAACAGGGCGTTGAACACCGTGGCGATGGCGGCCGAGCCGAAGGTGATGCTGTAGGCGGTGAGCGAGCGGCGCGACGTGACGATGCGCCAGAACTCGTCGAAGCCGAGACTGGCGCTTTTCAGTAGCATCGCGCCGATGGGCAGCAGGATGATGATGCTGGCGTAGGCGAGGGTGATGCCGAGAGTCAGCCCGAAGCCGGGAAGCAGATGCTTCCGTGTGCGTCGGGTTGTGTTCACGTCGATGCCCTCATCAAACAAAGTCGCGGCGTTGGCTCGGGGCCACCGCCGCGACGGTATGCGTTAAGGCCAATGCCCTACTGGTTGATGAACACCTTGTCGAGCAGGCCGCCATCGGCGAAGTGCTCGGCGGACACCTTGTCCCAGCCGCCGAACGCGTCCTCGACCGTCACCAGCTTCACTTCCGGGAAGTCGGCGGCGTGGGCCGTGGCGACGGCCTCGTCATGCACGCGGTTGAAGTTGCGGGCGAGGATTTCCTGACCTTGGGGGGTGTAGAGATAATCGAGATAGGCCTTGGCGATGGCCTGGGTGCCGCGCTGGTCGGCGATCTTGTCGACGACGGCGACCGGGAATTCCGAGAACAGGCTGATCGAAGGGGTCACGGCATCATACTTGTCCTCGCCCAACGCCTTCCTGATCTGCAGCACTTCGGCCTCGAAGGTGATCAGCACGTCGCCCTGCTGGCGCTCGGTGAAGGCGGTGGTGGCGCCGCGGCCGCCGGTCTCGAACACCGGCACGTTGTTGAACAGCTTGGTGAGGAATTCCTCGACCTTGGCCGTATCGTTGGCGAAGGCCTCGTTGGCCCAGGCGCGGGCGGCGAGATAGGTGTAGCGGCCATTGCCCGAGGTTTTGGGGTTCGGGAAGATGACCTTCACGTCGTCACGGGCGAGATCGGACCAATCCTTGATGCCCTTGGGGTTGCCGGCGCGTACGAGGAAAGCCGGCAGCGAGTAGAAGGGCGAGGCATTGTTGGGGAACTCTTCCTTCCAGTTCGCCGACACGAAGCCTTCCGAAGCGAGCTTGGCGACGTCGGTCACCTGGTTCAGCGTCACCACGTCGGCGGCGAGCCCCTCGAGCACGGCGCGCACCTGGGCGGACGAACCGGCATGCGACTGGTTGACGGTCAGGTCAACGCCGGCCTGCGCCTTGTAGTAGGGGATGAAGTTGGCGTTCACATCCTCGAACAGCTCGCGGCCGATATCGTAGGAGACGTTCAGGATGTCGGTCGGCTGGGCAAAGGCCGGGGTCGCGAGCGTGGCCGCGATCAGGGCTGCTCCAAGAAAACGCTTCAAGGCTACCTCCAGAAATGGTGGCGCAGAATGAAGCCGCTTTTGTCGGCGGAGCCAACCTGCTGCCGGAGAAGAGGAATTCGCAATTGGTGCGGTGGGTGACAAACTTGCCTGCCGCGGGCTCGGTTCGTGCAAGCTCGTACCGGGATGACAAGAAGCGGCGGCTGGCGCGTGGGTAGCACCCCCCTCCGAGCTACGCCAGGCAGCGGAGCTGCCAAGCTTCGCTTGCCTCCCCCATCAAGGGGGAGGTGGGGACGGTGCCCGAGGCTGGATGGTGCCCACTACTCGATAAGGCACCTCCCCCTTGATGGGGGAGGATGGGAGGGGGTGGGGCGGGGAAGCGTGGGCATTGACAGCATCCCCCGGTTTTTCCCCTCAGTTTCCCCAGTAGTCCGGATCGAGAATTCTGCCATGCGCCCAGGCCTCGATCAGGCCGCCGGCGATGGCGCCGGGGCGGGGCTTGTTGATCTCGGGGTGGGTGCCGGCAAGCATTGCGAAGACCTCGTCGCGGGTGACCCAGCGGGCATCGACCAGCTCGACGGGGTCGCGGGTGATGGCCTCGCTGGTCGCTTCGCCATAGCAGCCGAACATCAGCGACATCGGGAATGGCCAAGGCTGGCAGGCGACATAGCGCACCGGGCCAACCTCGATCGCGCTCTCCTCGAACACTTCGCGCCGGACGGCATTCTCGATGGTTTCGCCGGGTTCGACGAAGCCGGCGAGGCAGGAGTACATGCGCTCGGGCCAGCTCGGACCACGGCCGAGCAGCAGCTTGTCGCCGCGGGTGATGGCCATGATCACCACCGGGTCGGTGCGCGGAAAATGCTGGGTGCCGCATTGCGGGCATTTGCGTACCCAGCCGGTGCTTTCGACGGCGCTGGGCGTTCCGCAATTGGCGCAAAAGCGGTGCGAGCCGTGCCAGCCGATCAGGGCGCGGGCGGTGGCGACGGCCTCGCCTTCGAGCGGGGTCAGCGTCGGCATCAGGCCGCGGATCTCGACGAATTTCGCGTCGGGGAAGCCGGGGTGGACCTGCAGGCTCTGGTCGATGAACTGGCCGATGGTGGTGGCGTCCTCGGGCGGGGTCCACAGCGGCAGGTCGGTGGCAAAGAGCGGGCCGTCGGCCGTCAGTCCGACGAAGATCGGGGCTTCGCGGGCATCGGAGAGAGCAGAGTGGTCGAGCGTCACCAGCACGGGCTTGCCGGCGTCGTCGGCGAGGAGCTTGCCGCGCCAGAACACCAGCGTCTTTGTGCGGGCGTCCTGCCTGGCCTCGTCGGTGGCGCGAAGCGGCGCGGCCCGGTCGAGCCCGCCGGGCCGGAATGCGAACATGTAATCCATTGATGCTGCTCCTCTTCGCCTGAGGTGTAGGGCGGCGACGGAGCGGCGGCAAGATAGGCGGAGGGTTGAGAACCTGCCGTTGCGGTCACCGTCGCGAGAGCTGCATCTCCAGCATTTCGAGCAGCTTGCCGGCATCGGCAGGGCTGCCGACGATGACGACCTTCAGCGTTTCGGTGGTCGGGTCGAAGGCGGTGCTGAGGTGGAGCGGCGGGGTGTCGGCGTCGCCGGTCATGGCGACGGCACCGAGGAAGGTGGCGATGCGCTGGGCGTCGGCGGCGGTGAGGTTCGGGATCTCGACGATGCAGGTGGCGCGGGCGCCTTCGGTGGTCTCCACGCGGCCGCCGGCCATGCCGGCGAAGGCGGCGAGCTTGCTGCGCTCGATGCGATAGGACTTGCCGATGCGGGTGGCGGGCAGGCGGCCCTCCCGGATGTGGCGGAGCACGGTCTTGGGGTGCAGCTTCAGCTGTTCGGCGGCCTGCTCGACGGTGATCAGAGCGTCTGTCATGTTCCCTATTGTTCCGTATCGTTCCCTAAATTATATTGACATGCGGAGTGATGTAGAGCAATAGGAGTTATGTCATGGACGCGGGAACGGCTATGAAAGCGCGGCTGCGGGCCGACCTGGTGGTGGCGATGAAGCAGGGCGCGCGCAATGAGGCAGCGCTGCTGCGCCAGCTGATCGCGGCGCTCGACAATGCCGAGGCGGCGCCGATGCGGATCGAGTCCGCGTCGCTGGTGCGGCACGAGTTCGGGGCCGGGACGGCCGAGGTGGCGCGGCTGGTGCTCGACGAAGCGCGGGTGCGCGAGATCCTGGCGGCCGAGATCGCCGGCCGCGCGGATGCGGCGGCGGAGTATGAGCGGCTGGGCGAGGGAGTGCGCGCGGCGGCGTTGCGGGCCGAGGCGGAACTGGCGCGGCGGTATGTGGGGTAGTCCGTCTGGCACTGAGTGTTCGGTGCGTCGCTGAGACAGACGCCCCCCTCCCATCCTCCCCCACAAGGGGGAGGTGCCGCATCCAGCCTGAGGCACTATCGAGGGCCAAGGCTCGACTCTTCACCTCCCCTTCATGGGGGAGGCCGGGAGGGGGCCGTCTCTATCGGTGTGCCTCCGGCCACAGCCCGATGTGGAGACCCGGCCTGCGCCGGGGTGACCTGTGGGTGTGTGAGGCCTGGCCTCAGCCGATGACCGACCAGCGTTCCTCGCGCGGCATGGTGGGGCGGAAGTCGTAGCGGTCCTTGCCGAGCGCGTGGAGGGTGGCGCGCTCGATGAGGGAGAACTCGGCCGGGTCGGCGCGGTTGAGGTTCATCGGCTCCTTCAGCACCACCGGCGGGTTGGTCATGAAGCGGACGCGGCCGGAATGGTTGTTGGACGAGGCGTGCAGCATGAAGGGGTGAAGGATGATGAAGTCGCCGGTCTCGCCGGTGATCTCCTCGAACTCGGTGCACTGGTCGATCAGCTTGCCGAACGCGTCGCCGTCATCGACGCCTTCCGGATGCTCGGCGAGATATTTGGCCACCACCTTGATCGAGTCCGGAGCGACGAAGGTGCCGCCGCCTTTGTGGACGACATCGGACCAGTAGACGATGGTGAGCAGGCCCTGCTCGCGGCTATCGAGGAAGTGGCGGAAGAAGCTGCCATCCTTGTGCCAGCCACCGGAGGCGGGCGACGGCGGCAGCCACGGCTTGTCCTCGCCGCGGCGGAAATTGACCACGAAGGCGTCGGACCATTCGCGCGAGTCGATGGTGGTGAAGTGCTGGGACTCGATCTCCATGATCTTGTCCTCGATGCGGTCTTCGCCGCCGGTGACGTCGCAGAGCGCGGCCCAGCCCCTGGGCGAGATGTCCTTGATGCGCGCCAGGTTATGGCGGTCCATCCAGACGATGTCCTTGGTCCAGGTGGAGCGATCATCGGGGTCGTAGCCGAGGCGGCCATAGGCCTGGTCGGTCCACTTCTTGGCCAGCGCCGGATCGACGCAGCCCTTGACGCGCACATAGCCCTTCTCGACGAAATGCTGGGCCTGCTCGGGGGTCAGGACTTGAAACTGCCGGGCCATTCAGTAATTCTCCTCATTATCGTAGGGCGCCGTACAAACGCTGCGCCGCGACCGCTCCTCCAGCGGGACCACAGGGATAGCGCGGCTGATATTCGCTGTCATCGGGCTATTGGGCTAGGCTGTGATCGGCAGCAGGCCAGCGGGGGAAATGGCAAAGCCCTCGGCGCGGGCCTGGGGCAAGGAGACTTGCACCGGGCCGTGCGGCAGCTCGGGCCATGGCGCCGTGCCGGTCTTGCGCCGGCGGTTGGAGTGCCAGGCCATCACATGCAGGTAGAGGTAGGGCATGCCGTCGCCGTCGACGGTATTGGTCAGCCGCCCGTTGCGCCAGCGCCATTCGCGCGGCCAGTTGCCGGTGCCGTCGCGCCAGGGCGTACCCTCGATCGTGCTGAAACGCTCCTCGAACAGCAGGCGTGAACGGCTGAGCAGGCGGCGCAGCTTGTCCTCGCGCCGCAACTGGCGGCGGAGGGCGCCCTCGTCGAGGGCGTGGATGGCGGGATCGAGCGTCTTCGCGGCCCAGCCGGGGATGCGGCGATAGGCCGTGCGCAGGCGCTCGCTGTTGCGGAACACGGCGAGATGGCCGCTGACCCGGTCCGGGTGGGTCGAGATCACGTCGTAACGGGCCAGCAGGGCGTCGGTGTAAAAATGCCGGATGTCGCCGAAGAAAACGTCGAGGTCGTTGAAGCCGAAGCTGCGATAGCCGGCAATGTCGGCAGCAAAGACGTGGCCGTAGGCGCCCTTCAGGTCGCACAGCTTGTAGGCCGGGAAATCGGGCAGGGCGAGGCCGATCGCCTGTCCGATGCGGGCGAGGAATTCGGGCAGGGTCAGCTGGATGAAGCGCACGTTGGGTGGGCTGTCGGGCGGGGGCGGCTGGTCGGTGACGAGCAGCCAGTCGACCCCGGGGTTGTGCCGGCAGGTCTCGAGATGCAGCCCGATCCAGGCCGGCCACGGGCCGAACCAGGCGGAGATGAGGACAAGCGGCTTCACGGGATTCAGGTTCGGTTCAGTTTCGCATGGCCAGAGGAAGCGCCGATATAGCGCGCCGGCGCTGCTTTTTGGAGCCGTACTTGTCCCTGCCCGCCATCAACTCGTTCTGGTCCGGCGCCGCGATGGATCCCATCCACGCCGCCTGCCTCGCCTCGTACATCAGAATGGGCCACCCGGTCCGGGTATTCGTCTACGACAAGGTGGTCGGCTTGCCGGCCGGGGTGGAGATCGCCTCGGCTGCCGAGGTCTTTCCGCTGGGCGAGGCGCGGCCCTATCTGCGTGACGGAGCGCTGGCGCTGCTGTCCGACCTGGTGCGCTACCGCATCCTCGCAGCGGGCGCCGGGATCTGGTCGGATGCCGACTGCTTCTGCGTGCAACCGCTCGCGGACGCCGACTATGTGTTCGGCGCCGAGGACGACGCCGTCATCAACGGCGCGGTGCTGAAGGCACCGCCGGGCTCGCCGCTGCTGGACGCGCTGCTGGTGATCGGCGAGGGCTTCATCCCGCCATGGGAGCCGCGATCCCGGCAGCAGCGCTGGGAACTGCGCAAGCGGCTGTGGCAGCCCAAGCCGCTGAGGGACATGCGCTGGGGCACGGCCGGCCCCTGGGCGATCACGCATTATGTCAACGCGCTCGGGCTGGGACATCTGGCCCGGCCGTCGGACGTACTCTATCCGGTGCACTGGCGGCAGGCCGGCAAGCTGCTCGATCCCGGGCTGGCGCTGGACGAAGTGCTGAGCCGGCGCACGCGCGTCGTGCACTTCTACGGCTTCAACATCCGGCAGGCGCTGACCAATGGCGGTCCGGCCGCCGGCTCGCCGATGGCGGAGCTGCTCGCGGGGCGGCGGCCGTCGTGGCTGGCGGGGTAAGCTTTCGCGTTGCCCGAATTTACGCGTCGGCAAGCTTAGCCGAAAGTTGGCCAAATTGTGATCAACGATGTCATTTGCAGGGCAGGGTAGTTGAGCTAGCGTCTGCTGATTGCGAGTAAGCTTTTGTCCGGATTAGGCAATTATTGCCTGGGCGAAGGGCTGCTCATGGGGCGGACCACGGCGAGAGGCCACTCGCCAACTACGAAGAGGCAAAATGACGAGCGTCGGTTTGAATGGCGGTGCCGCGGGCACCGCAGGTCGTGCTGCGCGGTTTTTTCGGAAAGCGCCAGCGCTCCTTTCGGGTGTTTCGGTGCTGGCACTGGTCGCATCTGCGCTGGTGAGCCCAGCCAATGCCGCGACCTTCACGGCGGCGAACCAGACCCAGCTCGATAGCGCCATCGCGGCGGCGCAGGCGAACTCCGATGCGGCTTCGACCATCACGCTTACCAGCAGCTTCACCATTGCCACCCCGCCGCCGGCGATCGGCAGCAAGAACATCACCATCGCGACCGGCGCGAACACGCTGACCCTCGCCTCCGGCGCCGCCTTCAATGTCGATGCTGGCGCGTCGCTGACCATTACCGGCAATGTGCTCGGCAACGGCGTGCTCAACCAGGCGGTGCTCAACAAGTCGGGCACTGGCAACCTGGTGATCAACGGCGTCACCGCAACCGGCGTCACGCATATCGGCGTGCTGGGCGGGACCACGTTGATCAATGGCGGCAGCGAGATCACCATCCACCACAACACCACCAACGGCTCCACGCCCCTGATCGCGATCGGCAAAAACGCCGGCAATGTCGGAACGCTCACCATTTCCGGGGCAGGAACGGTGGTGACCGGTACAGGCGGTGATCCGCTCGACATCGGCAACACGACGGGCTCAGGTACGCTGAATGTCGAGGCGGGCGGCGTGCTCAACCTCACAACCTCGTCGGTTCGGCAGTCGGGCGTGTCGAACATCAATGTGAGGGGCGACGGTTCGGCGCTCTACTTCACCAGCATCAACCAGACGAGCGGGACGGTGGGAAGTATCAACATCACCGATGGTGGCCTGCTCAGCACCTCCGGTGCGGTGACGCTGGGTGGCGTCACCAACATCGTGCAGAGCGCGACGGTCGATGGCCTCGTTGCGGGCGAAGGCTCCAGGCTCGTCGTGGGAACGACGCTGTACCTGCAGCGCGGCACGCTTTCCGTGCTCGATGGCGGCGTGGTCGAGGCTGACGCGGTGACGGTCGCAACGGCCACAACCGGCACGGCGGTCCGGGACTTCGACGTACTCGTTTCGGGCGCGGGCTCGCGGATCGATACGGATGCCTTTACGGTCGGCACGCGCGGGATCGGGACGCTGACGCTGGCCGATGACGGCATGGTTTCCATCGCCGACGGCGCCGCGGCGCTGGTGCTGGGCGGCACGCATGTGGATAGTGCGGCGGTTCTCAATATCGGCGGTGCGGTGGGCGAGACGGCGGCCGCGGCCGGCGTGCTCGAGGCATCGGCGGTGACGCTTGCCGACAGCGCCGAAGTCAACTTCAATCACACCGGGACCGGCTATGTCTTCGACGTGCCGATCAATGGCGGCGGGGCGATCAACCAGCTCGCCGGACGCACGATCTTCGATGCCGACCAGCTCGGCTTTATCGGGCTCACCACGATCTCGGGCGGCATGCTGGAGGTGAATGGCGAACTGGGCGGCACTGTCGATGTGCTTGGCGGCACGCTGGCCGGCATCGGCCGGGTCGGGGCGACCAGCGTTGCCGCAGGCGGCGCCATTGCGCCGGGCAGCAACGGCATCGGCACGCTGACGATCGAGGGCGATTATGCCGGCGATGGCGGGCTGCTGCAGATCCAGACGGCGCTGGCGGGTGACAGCTCGCCGACCGACCTGCTCGTCGTCACCGGCGCGACCAGCGGGACGACCGACGTCGCGGTCAGCAATTTCGGTGGTGGCGGCGGAGCGACCAGCACAGGCATCAAGATCATCGATGTCGGCGGGGCTTCGGGCGGCACGTTCAGGCTGCTCGGCGATGTCGAGATCGACGGCCGGCAGGCAGTGATCGGCGGGGCTTATCTCTACGGCCTGCATCAGGGTACGCTGACCGACGCCGATGGCGACTGGTACCTGCGCAGCATCCTCAACCCGGACGATGACACGCCGATCTTCCAGCCGGCCGCGCCGGTGGTCGAAACCTATGCCGCGGCGGCGCTGCAGGCGTTCAACACCAGCGAGAGCCTGCAGCAGCGGGTCGGCAACCGCGCGTGGTCGGATGGGACCACGCAGGGCGACGGCATCTGGGGGCGGATGGAGGCGACGCACACCTCGCTCGATCCCGAGGGCTCGTCGACGGGCGCCAGCTACGACGTGACCACCTGGCGGCTGCAGGCGGGGCTCGACGGCGTGCTCAGCCAGTCCGAGGCGGGAACGGTGGTCGGCGGGGTCAACCTGCAGGTGGGCACGATCGCGGCCGATATCGGCTCGGCCTATGGCGATGGCAGCATCGAGGGCCGGGCGTTCGGCATCGGGGGCACGCTGACCTGGTACGGCAGCGCGGGCTTCTACCTCGATGCGCAGGGCAAGCTGAACTGGTTCGATAGCGATCTCAGCGCCGACCTGCTCGATGGTGCGCTGGTCTCGGGCAATGCGGGCTTCGGCTATGCGCTGAGCCTCGAGGCGGGGCAAGAGGTCGGGCTCGGCGGCGGCTGGTCGGTGACGCCGCAGGCGCAGCTGGCCTATTCGGCGGTGGATTTCGACGCCTTCGATTCGTACGGCTCGACCGTGGCGCTCGAGAGCGGCGACAGCCTGCTCGGCCGGCTCGGGATATCGGCCGACTACGAGGCCGAGTGGCAGGACACCGCCGGCGAGACGGGGCGGACCCATCTCTACGGCATCGCCAATGTCAGCTACGAATTCCTCGACGGGGTGGCCACCAGCATCGGCAGCGATACGCTGGTGAACGAGGCCGACCCGCTATGGGGCAGCCTGGGGCTCGGCGGTTCCGTCAACTGGGCCGGCGACGCGCTGTCGCTGCATGGCGAGGCCAATCTCGGGACCAGCCTCAATGCTATCGGGGAGAGCTATAGCCTGGGCGTGACGGCCGGAATCAGCGGCAAGTTCTAGCGTGCGAGGGGCCCGTCGGCTGTGACCGGCGGGCTCCTGAGCGATCTCGCAGGTGATTGGTGCCCCCGGTCGGACTCGAACCGACATGCCTCGCGGCGGCGGATTTTGAGTCCGCTGCGTCTACCAATTCCACCACAGGGGCGCGTCCGAGCGCGTAGCATTCCGGCCCGTGCCGCGCAACCCTCAGGCGCCGAGGGCAAGGCGCGCGAGATAGACCGCGAGCACGCCGCCGGCCATGGCAGCGAACAGGTTGCGGCTGACGATGTAGATCAGCGCCACCGCGGCGGCGGCGATGGCTTCGGCCGGACCGCCCTTGAGGATGGCGGGGGCGACGAGCGAGGCGAGCACCGCGCCGGGCACATGCTTCATCCAGCTCGCAACGAACCCGGTTTCGGGCAGGCGGTTGGCGAGCAGCAGGCCGCCGGCGCGGATGGCGTAGGTGATGGCGGCCATGCCGAGGATGGTGACCAGCGACTCAAGCGACATGGCGGCGGCCTCCCATGGTCTCGGCCACGGCGCCGGCGAGGCTGCCGGCAAGGCCGCCGGTGATGATGTACCAGTTGCCCTCGACCAGCTGCGCGGTGGCGATGGCGACGAGCCCGCCGACCAGCCAGGGGACGAGGTCGCCACGGCCGCGCCACATGCCGAGCAGCAGCGCGAGGAAAGTGGCGGTGAAGGCGAAATCGAGCCCGTAGCGGGTCGGGTCGTCGATGAAGGCGCCGAGCGCGCGGCCGAGGATGGTCGAGGCCATCCAGCTGAGCCAGCTGAGGACGCCGGTGCCGAGGAGGAAGGAGACGGTGCCGCGGCCCTTGCGCACCTCGGCCATGGTCATCGCCCACTGCTCGTCGGAGACGAAGAACATGGCGCCGAGGGCTTTGGGCAGGGGCAGGTGCGTTACCAGCGGCCGCAGCGTCGCGGACATCAGCATAACGCGCAGGTTGACGATACCGACCGCGATAATGATCGAAACGATGGGCAGGCTGCCCGGCGTCCACATCTCCAGCGCCACGAACTGGCTGGCGCCGGCAAAGACGAGGCCGCTCATCAGCGCCACCTCGGCGAGGCTGAGCCCGGCCTGGCCCGCGAGCACGCCCCAGACCACGCCGTAGGAGGCGATGGAGATGGCGACGGGGATGAACATGCGGAAGCCGAGCCAGAACTGGGCGGATCCGTTTTGTGGGGCGGGCGAATGCATGGGCGCGGACACTACAGCGAATCCCGCCGGCGTCACGATGATATCTGGTGATCGGGACCATTCGCCGGTGTGATGCGAGGCGCGCTCATCGCCGTAAGTATTGATCGCGGGGACGTTGACGCAATCGCGCAGGCGAGGCTACACACCGCCCTGCGTTCATACCCCAGCGTGCTCCGACCCGCCTGCATCGGCATCCCGATGTGAAGTGGCCCGCCCGGCGCCGTCATTTTTCGACCCCGCCCGGCTATTTGGGGCCGACGCAGATCGTGTTCGGGTTTCGGAGTGACGTTTATGATCGACGTGAGCAAGCCGCTCTGGCAGCGCTTCCTCGTTTTCCTCGTGCCGCTGATGGTCAGCAATATCCTGCAGTCGCTGTCGGGCACGATCAACAATATCTATATCGGGCAGATGATCGGGGTGGAGGCGCTGGCCGCGGTCTCGACCTTCTTTCCGATCATGATCCTCCTGATCTCGTTCGTGATCGGGCTGGCCTCGGGCGCCTCGATCCTGATCGGGCAGGCCTGGGGCGCCAAGAACCTGCTCAAGATCAAGCAGATCACCGGCACGACGCTGACGGCGGGCTTCTTCCTCGGGCTGGTGGTCGCGATCATCGGCGCGCTGTTCGCCGACAACCTGATGCAGCTGCTCGGCGCACCGGCCAACATCCTCGCCGACTCGGCGGCCTATGGCCGGGTGATCCTCGTCGGCATGCCGGGCTTCTTCATCTTCCTGCTCATCACCTCGATGCTGCGCGGCGTAGGCGATACGATCACGCCGCTGCTGACACTGATCTTTTCGATCGGCATCGGGCTCGTCGTGACGCCGGCGCTGATCCAGGGCTGGTTCGGGCTGCCGCAGATCGGCGTGCTGTCGGCGGCGGTGGCGTTCATCGCCGGCTTCGTCGTGGTGCTGGTGTTTCTCTACTTCTACCTCAACGCCAGGAAGAGCCCGATGGCGCCAGACGCCGACCTGATCGCGAGCCTCAGGATCGACATCAAGCTGCTCGGCCTCGTGGTCAAGCTGGGACTGCCTGCGGGCGTTGCCATGGTCGTCTCGTCGCTGTCGGGCATCGTCATCATCGGCATCGTGAACCGGTTCGGTTCCGACGCCACGGCGGCTTACGGCTCGGTGAACCAGGTGCTCAGCTATGTGCAGTTCCCGGCCATGTCGATCGGCATCGCCTCGGCGATCTTTGCGGCGCAGGCGATCGGCGCCCGCCGCTTCGACGAGGTGGAGCACGTGACGCGTACGGCGGCGGTGATCAACCTGATCTTCACCGGCACGCTGGTGATCATCGCCTATCTGTTCTCGCAGCACCTCGTGGCGCTGTTCATCACCGATCCCGGCGTGGTGGAGCTGGCCGAGCGGCTGCTGCACATCGTGCTGTGGAGCTGCCTGCTGTTCGGCTGGGGCTCGATCTTCTCGGCGGTGATGCGCGCCTCTGGCGACGTGTGGATCCCGATGGCGCTGTCGCTGGCCGCGATCATCCTGGTCGAGGTGCCATCGGCGCTGATCCTCAGCCAGATCTACGGGCTCGACGGCGTGTGGATCGGCTACTGCCTGAGCTTTACGGCCATGCTCACCTTCCAGGCGATCTACTATTTCGGCTGGTGGCGGAAGAAGAAGATCGTGGCGCTGGTCTAGCCGGCGCCGCAATCGCGTCCCAGGCGGCCATGGCGCCGTCGATGACGCGACCGAGGGCGGCGCTGTCGGCGCCATCCCGGGCCTGCAGGGCGAGGCCGTTCAGCACCGTGGTGTAGAAGGCGGCCATGGCGGCGGCGTCGGCTCCGGCCGGCACGTCGCCATCGGCAATGCCGCGTTCGATGCGGCGGGCGATGTCGTCGGTGGAGCCCTGCCGCAGCGCGGCCACGTGGGCGCGGACCTCGGCATTCTGCGGCGGTCCGACAGCGGCGGCGAGGACGATCATGCAGCCGCTCGGCACGTTCGGATCGGTGTAGGTGGCGGCGTTGGAGCGGAGCAGGCTCTCGACCTCCTCCCGCGCCGTGGCGTGGTCGCCGGGCTTGGGGCCGTAGGCGGTCACGTAGAGATCGAGCGCCTCGTAGAACAGCTCTTCCTTGGAGCCGAAGGCGGCGTAGAGGCTCGGTTTGGCGATGCCCAGCCGCGCGCTGAGATCGCCGACAGAGGTGCCCTCGTAGCCGCGCTCCCAGAACAGCCGCATGGCCCGGTCCAGCGCTTCGGCGCGATCGAACTCTCTCGGGCGGCCTGCCAAAACCGGGTTTCTCCGTGATTGTGTACCAGTCAGTATAAAATTGTTGACGGGTGATCGCAACCGTCATAGCCAATTGTGTAATGATCGGTACAAAATGGAGATCCGACATGACTGACCAACTCGCTCTTTCAGGCCGCGCCGCGCTTGTCACCGGTGGCAGCCGCGGCATCGGAGCGGCCATCGCGCTGGCCCTGGCCAAGGCCGGGGCGGACGTCGCCATTACCTTCGAGCGCAATGGCGAGCGGGCCGACGCGGTGCGGGCGGCGATCGTAGCCGAGGGGCGGCGGGCGCTGGTGCTCAAGGCCGATTCGGCCGAGGTGGCGGACGTGACGCGCGCGGTGGACGATACGGCGGCGGCGTTCGGACGGCTCGATATCCTCGTCAACAATGCCGGCATCGGCGATGGCGGGGCCTTCGCCGAGGTGACGCCGGCGGCCTATGACCGGATGTTCGCCATCCACAGCCGGGCGCCGTTCTTTGCGGCGCAGGCGGCGGTTCGGCACATGCAGGCGGGTGGGCGGATCATCTCGATCGGCACCAACATGTCGACCCGCGTCGCGGCGCCGGGGCTGAGCCTCTATGTGGCCAGCAAGTCGGCACTGTCGGGGATGACGCGGGCGCTGGCGCGCGAGCTCGGGCCGCTCGGGATCACGGTCAACACCGTCGATCCGGGCTCGACCGATACGGACATGAACCCGGCGGATGGGCCGTATGCCGCGGGGCAGCTCGCCCACAATGCGCTCGGGCGGTTCGGCGAGGCTGAGGATATCGCGGCAGCGGTGGTGCATCTCGCCGGGGTTGGCGGGCGGAGCATCACGGGGACGTCGATTTTGGTGGATAGCGGGTTCAACGCCTAGGCGAGAGGCTGGTGCGTGGGGTCGCCCCCTCCACCAGCTTCGCTGGGCCTTTCGAGCATAGCTCTCAAGGCCTTCTCACCTAAAATCGCTCCACTGGAGCGATTTTGCCTGCGGCACGGCTCGAAGCCCCTCCCCCGTGAACGGGGGAGGATGAAGACCGCTAGCCCAGCCGCTCTTCCATCCATTTGACGCCGAAGGCGGTGATGCGGTCGGCGGGGACGAGGACGGAGGGCGCGGCGCCGATGGTGTCGCGCCTGCCTTCGCCGCTGGCGAGGAATTGTTCGACGATGGTGGCGAAATAGTCGTCGGGCAGGCCGTCGGGCGGGTTGCCGGTGTCGAATTCCTCGAACTGGCGCCAGACGGTCCGGCCGTCGACGAGGATGGGGGACTCGTAGCGGATGACGCGCTTGTCGGGGAAGTCGGCGATGTGCTCGGCGTGGTGCAGCAGGGTCATGGTGTCGAGCGGGGCGCCGAGCATCAGCACCTTGCCCTTGGCTTCGACCAGCTTGCCGAGCGGGGACTGCGAACCGTAGCCGTAATCCATGGCCTGGTCGGCGGTGAACCAGTCGGCGCGGCTGCCGAGCGCGACGAAGGACGCGCCCGGATTGGCGCTGCGCCGGCTGCCGGGCGTGGTGCGCAGCAGCTCGGCCCAGGCGCCATAGTCGCGGTTGGCGCGCGAGGTCAGCGGGTCGAAGGGCGGGATGTCATCGCGGAGCGCCGGGTCGTCGCGGTCGTCATCCTCGAGCTGCCAGTCGGCATAGGCGAGGATGGTGCCGGTGGGGCCGAGCACGTCGCGCAGCGCCGCGATGATCATGTCGGGACCGCCGACGATGCGGCCGACCTTGCGCAGCGCGGCATGGACCAGCACCGCATCGCCTTGGGTGAGGCCGATGCGGCGGAAGTCTTCACCCAGGCTCAGCCGGGTCGGGCGGCTCAACGGCCGGCGGCTCCGGCGTAGCGGCGCTCGGCCGGATGCTGCTGTGCCGTCTCACCGTGCAGGATATCGTATTCGTGACGGGCGCTGACCACCTGGTGCTGGTGCTCGGCGGCCCAGTCCCAGAGCGCATTCAGCGGCTCGGTGAGGGTGCGGCCGAGCTCGGTCAGCTCGTATTCGACGCGCGGCGGAATCTCGGGATAGACGGTGCGGGTGACGAGCCCGTCACGTTCGAGATTGCGCAGGGTGAGGGTCAGCATGCGCTGCGAAATGCCACCGATGGCATGGCGCAGCTCGTTGAAGCGCATGGTCTTGCGCTTCAGGTAACCGACGATCATCACGCTCCACTTGTCGCCGATGCGATTGAGGATGTCGCCCATCGCGTTGCAGGTTTCGACCTTGTCGGGACTACCCAGAGGCATGGCAGTAGCTTTCGAGAAGACTGTGTTTGCCTGCAATATAGGCGTGGTTACCGTTTGTGACTAGGGGGCTGAACTGGATGCGGCGGAGGGGGGCTTCCGCTGAGTGTTGCACCCCTCATTGAGTCATTCCCGCGAAAGCGGGAATCTCTGTTTCGGTGCGTGGGCAAAACGGAGATCCCCGCTTTCGCGGGGATGACCCCGGTGGGTGGGGCGGGCGGCGTGGTCTAGGTGCCGCCCTCGAGGCTCATGCGGCCTTGGCAAACTGGGCGGCGTGGAGGCCGACATAGTAGCCGAGGTTGTCGTCGCTCAGCCCCAGGCCTTCCATGATGGCGGCCATGAAGGCGACCGGCGAGGTGCCGGGGGCGGTGACGATGCCGCTATCGCTGACGGCGGCGGGGGTGTCGCGATAGAGGGCGCTGCCCTTGTAGCCGGTGAAATCGAGATAGCCGGCGCCGTTCGAGGTGTGGCGGATGGTGTCGAGCAGGCCAGTTCTCGCGGCGGCGACGGTGGCGTCGCAGATGAGGCCGACCAGCTTGCCCTCGGCCTTGGCCGCGCTCAGCAGCGGGGCGAGGTCGGGCGCGTCGGGCGATTGCCAGATGGTGCCGCCGCTGACGATGATGGCGTCGTAGTCGGCGACGTCGATATCCTCGAGCGCCAGCGTCGGTGTGACGGTCATGCCGCCGGACGAGGTGACGGGCTGGCCGCCGGGAGTCGCGAAGCGCGTCTCGACCTTGTAGAAGGCGTGGGCGACGGCGTTGAGCAGGGCGGTCTCCCAGTCGGCAAACCCTTCGGTGAGGATGGTCACGATGGTCGTCATTTCGTTTCTCCGTGTGCGATGGGGAGAAGCTAACGCCGGGGGACGCCCGATTTTGTCAGCAGGGGTGTTGGCGTAATGGCGAAGCGATCGGAGCGGCTGCTCAACCTGCTGCAGGCGCTGAGGCGCCGGCGGCGGCCGGTGTCCGGCCAGGTGCTCGCGGAGGAGATGGGCGTGTCGCTGCGCTCGGTCTATCGCGACATCGAAACGCTGAAGTCGATGGGTGCGGCGATCGACGGGGAGGCGGGCGTCGGCTTCCAGCTGCGGGCCGAGCATTTCCTGCCGCCGCTGATGTTCACCGACGAGGAGCTCGAGGCGCTGGTGCTGGGGCTGCGCGGGCTGATCTACGGGCCGGACAGCGAGATGGCGCTGACGGCGCGCGATGCGAGCGCCAAGATCGAGGCGGTGCTGCCCAAGCCGATGCGCGAGGACATGCAGTCGATCGGGCTGTTCGTCATTCCGCCCAGGACGATCGACGCGGACAACCTGCTTGGCCGGCTGCGGCGGGCGATGCGCGAGGAGAAGCAGGCCTGGCTCGGCTATCGCGACAAATCCGGCTCGACGAGCGAGCGCACGGTCTATCCATTCGCGCTCGGTTATTTCGAGGGCCACCAGACGCTCGCGGCGTGGTGCACGCTGAGGAATGACTTCCGCAGTTTTCGCGTCGATCACATCCTGACGCTGGATGTGCTGGAGGCGCCGCTGCCCGAGCCGCGGCGCACGTTGTTCCACCGCTGGTCGCGTGCCAGAAATTTACCGGATTTGACGTAGAATGGGGCCGGACTTCAAAATCCTTTGACAGGGCCATGGCAAAGGTTGAGCGGCGCGAGGGGCGTTGCTAGAACCCGGGCGGCCCCGCGAAACAGCCTTCTGGAGGCGCCTTGTTCGCCAAACTTCGCCGGCATCTCGCCGCCAGCCTGATGCTCATTGCCGCCTTCGCCGCGAACCCCGCCTGGGCCACGCCGATGCTGCTGGTCGATGCCACCACTTATGACGTGCTCTATGCCGAGGATGCGGGCGTGTCCTGGCACCCGGCCTCGCTCACCAAGCTGATGACGGCCTATGTCGCCTTCGCGGCGATCCGCGCCGGCACGGTGACGCTCGATACCAAGGTGAAGATCTCGCAGAACGCCTGGAACCAGGCACCGAGCAAGTCGGGCCTCAAGGTCGGCTCGCAGATCACGATGCGCGATGCGCTCTACATCCTCCTGGTCAAATCGGCCAACGATATCGCGGTGGCGATCGCCGAGACGGTGTCGGGCTCGGTGCCGGCCTTTGTCGACGAGATGAACGCCATGGCTTCGGCCATGCAGCTGACGGCGACGCATTACGTCAACCCGCACGGGCTGCACCAGGAGGAGCAGGTGACGAGCGCGCGCGACCTCGCCATCCTGGCGCTGATCCTCCGGCGCGACTTCCCCGAATATGACGACATCTTCCGCACCGAGGTGGTGGAGCTGGGCAAGGCCAAGCTCGAATCCAACAACGACCTGCTGCTGCATTTCCCGGGCACGACCGGCATGAAGACGGGCTATGTCTGCGCCTCCGGCCTCAATATCGTCGCCACCGCCGAGCGCGGCGGGCGCTCGCTGTTGGCGGTGGTGCTGGGCGGCTCGTCGGCGCGCGAGCGCAACGAGATGGCGGCGGAGCTGTTGCTGCGCGGCTATTCCGGCGCGGTGTCGAGCACGGGCAAGAACGTGACGCAGCTGGTCAACGAGGACGGGCCGGCGGTGAACATGCGGTCCAAGATCTGCGGCAAGGAAGCCAAGGAATATGTCGCGGGGCGCAATGCGGCCTATCCGATGGGGCTCAAGGGCCAGCCAAGCTACCTGACCGACAAGATCAGCGGGTTGAGCTACACGGCCACTGACCTCGGCATCCTCGTCGACGACGTGCCGCTGCCGCGTCCACGGCCGAGCTGGGCTCCGGCGGCCGTCGCGGCGGTGCAGTAGGTCAGGCCGTAGCCTTCACGATCGAAAAGCGGAGGACGCCACCGTCCTCGGTAGCGTCGCAGGCATGGGCGTTCTGCCGGCAGTAGAGCGGGATGTCGATCTTGGCCATCGGGTCGGTGGCGAGCACGACCAGCGCCGCGCCGGGGGCGAGCCCGGCGAGGTGTTTTTCCATCTTGAGGACCGGTAGCGGGCACTTGAGTCCGCGGCAGTCGAGGACCGGCTCAGTCGTCAAGCACGAGCACCCAGTAGACGCCATTGGCCGAGTTGGGCTCGTACGCCACGCCGAGGCCGGCGCGACGCGCCATCGGGTCGGCCAGCGCCGAGGCATCGGCGGGTGCGGCGCGCCAGCCCGAGAAGACTTCGGCGAAGGTGGTGTAGCCGGCGCTCAGGCGCATCACCAGCGTGCCGGGTGGCAGCATGGGCTGCGCGCCGGTCTTGGCGTAGTTGGCGGCGAGCGACTGCGCGGTCGAATCGAGCTGGATGTCGCCGCGCACATCGGCGGCGCCCATGGTGCGGCGGAAATCGTTGAGCAGGAACAGCGCCTCGACGCGGTTCAGCTGGGCGCCCGGCTGGTTCATCTGGGTCGTGAGCCCCGGCGACAGGGCGGTGCCGCCGCCCGTCGAGCAGGCGGCGAGGGTTACGGACAGCAGCGCAGCCGCGGCGAGAGGGGCGAAACGGCGGGTTCCCGTCGAAGGCATGGCGCAGAACTCCTTGCATGGCCGGCTCTTTGTGGCCGGCGTGGCCTCACATGCTCTGGTGACCCCGGCGGGATTCGAACCCACGACCCCAGGATTAGGAATCCTGTGCTCTATCCTGCTGAGCTACGGGGCCACTCGCCCGGCACATAGCAAATCATCGGGTCGGGGGGAACCCGCGGTGATGCGCGTTGGCCCGCAACAGCGGTCACTTGATGATCAGGTCCACGAGCCGAGCGAGGGCGCCAGCCTCAGTAGTCGACGGCGTCGCGGATGATCGGGCAGGTCATGCAGTGGCCGCCGCCGCGGCCGCGGCCGAGCTCGGAGCCGGAGATGGTGATCACCTCGATGCCGGCCTTGCGCAGCAGGGTGTTGGCGTAGGTGTTGCGATCATAGGCGAAGACCACGCCGGGCGAGACGCAGACCAGGTTGGCGCCGGAATCCCACTGGGTGCGCTCGCGGGTGTAGTCGTTGCCGCCGGTTTCGACGACGCGCAGTTGCTTCAACCCGAGCGCGCCCTGCACGGTTTCGACGAGCCCGCCATCCTTCGTCAGCTCGAGGCCACCGTTGCCGTCGGGGCGATAGGAGAAGCATTCGATCTGGTTGACGATGTCGGGATAGAGCAGCACGCAGTCGCGGTCGGCGAAGGTGAACACCGTGTCGAGATGCATGGCGGCGCGCAGCTTGGGCATGGCGGCGATGATGACACGGTCGGCAGCGCCCTTCTCGAACAGCGCCGCCGCGACCTGGCTGATGGCCTGGCGCGAGGTGCGCTCGCTCATGCCGATCAGCACGTTGCGCTTGCCGATCGGCATGATGTCGCCGCCTTCGAAGGTGGCGAGGCCCCAATCCCTGGTGGGGTCGCCCCACCAGACGTTCACCTTGCCGGCGAAGTCGGGGTGGAACTTGTAGATCGAGCTGGTGAGGATGGTCTCCTCGTGGCGGGCCGGCCAGTAGAGCGGGTTGAGCGTTACGCCGCCATAAATCCAGCAGGTGGTGTCGCGGGTGTAGAGCGTGTTGGGCAGGGGGGGCAGCAGGTATTCGTTGACGCCGGCGGCGTCGCGGATCATCGCCAGGGTCTCGCCGCCGATGGAATCGGGGAACTCGAAGGTGGAGAGGCCGCCGATCAGCGTCTCGGCGAGGTCGCGGTTCGAAAGGCCATCGAGATAGGAGCGCACCTCGTTCTCGAAGCCGAGGCCGACCTGATTGGGGACGACCTGATTGTCGAGGATCCACTTCTTGGCCTCGGGAATGGCGACGGTCTCTTCGAGCAGGTTGTGCATCTCGACCACGTCGACGCCGCGATCGCGCATCTTGGTGATGAAGTCGAAATGGTCGCGCTTGGCGACATCGACCCACATGACGTCGTCGAACAGCAGCGCGTCGCAGTTGGAGGGCGTGAGGCGCTGGTGCGCCCGGCCGGGTGCGCAGACCATGACCTTGCGCAGCTGGCCGACTTCCGAGTGAACGCCAAAATCCATGATGCTCTCCCTCAGGGTTGGATCGTGCCGGTGACGAGGCCGTAGATGCCGATCAGCGCGCCGATGACGACGACGGCGAGGACCCCCAACTCGACCGGAGTGAAGTAGCGGGCACCCTGTTCGCGGCGGGCCCACAGGTAGAGGATGGTGCCGGGGGCGAAGAGCACGGCGACCAGCACCACGTATTTCAGCCCGGCGGCAATGAACATGAACAGCGTGTAGAGGATGGCGATCCAGGCAAAAATGCCGTCGCGCGTACGCTCGCGCGGCGTCTGTTCGTAGCCCATGCCGGTGCGCACCAGCAGGGCGCCGTAGCCGGCGACCAGCAGATAGGGGAGCAGCGCGGTGACGCTGGTCATGTCGAGCATGAAGTTGAAGGCGTCGTCGGACCAGTAGGTCGAGATGACGAAGAGCGAGATGACGATGTTGGTCAGCCACAGGGCATTGGCCGGCACACCATTCTTGTTCTGGGCCGAGAAGATTTTCGGCATGTCCTGCGACTTGGCGGCGGCGAACAGCACTTCGGCGCAGATCAGCGACCACGCAAGATAGGCGCCGAGCACCGAGATCAGCACGGCGATGGAGATGAAGATGGCGCCCCAGTGGCCGACCACCAATTCCAGCGCGCCGGCGAGCGAGGGGTTGGTGACGCCGGCGATAGCGGCCCGCGGCTGTGTAGCGTAGGGCAGCAGGGTGATCGCGACCATCAGGCCGGTGACGGCGAGGAAGCCGAGCATGGTGGCGCGGCCGACATCGGCGCGGGTGCGGGCGTAGCGCGAGTAGACGCTGGCGCCCTCGATGCCGATGAAGACGAAGACGGTGATCAGCATGGTGTCGCGCACCTGATCGACCAACGACTTTTCCGGCATGCCGATGCCGCCGAAGAAGTTCTCGACGAACTGGTCCCAGTTGAAGGCGATCAGGAACAGCACGACCGTCAGCAGCAGCGGCACAACCTTGGCGACGGTGACCACGGCGTTGACGAGCGCCGCCTGCTGGGTGCCGCGCAGGATCATGAAGTGGAACAGCCAGATGCTGGCCAGCGAGACGATGATGGCGATGGGACTCGAGCCGTCCCCGAACAGATCGGGAAAGAAGCGGCCGAGCGTGGCGCCGATCAGCACCCAGTAGAAGACGTTGCCCAGAACGCTGCCGAGCCAGTAGCCGAAGGCGGAGAGGAAGCCCATGTAGTCGCCGAAGCCGGCCTTGGCATAGGCGAATACGCCGGAATCGATATCGGGACGCTTCTCGGCGAGCACCTGGAACACGCGGGCCAGCGTGTACATGCCGAAACCGGCGATGGTCCAGGCGATGATGGCGCCGAAGGGGCCGGTGGCGGTCGCGAACCGGCCCGGAAGGTTGAATATGCCGGCCCCGACCATCGAGCCGACCACCATTCCGCTCAGCGCAAAGAGCGGAAGCTTTCCGTCAGTCGCAGCCATCGTCCCCCCCCCTCAACAAGGCCAATCGCTACGAACCAGTGAAGCAACAAAAAGTACGGATGCTTCCAAAACGTGCCGCGCGAAACACTAACCCCCGCAATCGGCCTCGATTGCGGGATAACAGCTTCAGGCACACCAATCCGACGGCGCGCCATCTTGTCAGGCTCGATTTATAGGATGATCATAGCACCCACCAGTTACTGGTGCGAGAGGAATCTTCGTAGTCAATTTAAGAGCTTAAGTGTCACGAGATACGAAACCTTGGCTAGGCGCGGGCAGAGCTTGCCGGCGCGAACAATCAAGAGGAAAATCCAGATGAGCCGGAAGCTTTTTGTTATGGCCATAGTGGCATTCCTGGGGTTGAGCGCCCCGGCGATGGCCCAGGACGATACTTCGCGCGTGCTGGTGCCCGATGCACCGCAAGGCGCCATTGTTGCGGGCTGCTTCAGGGCCGACCGCAACCTTTACGGGCCGCATCGGCTCACCATGTGCCTGCGAGGCAACGGCACCTACCAGGTCACCGGCGGCGGCATCCGTTGCGATGGCCGGCTGACGTGGCGAACCTCGGGCCGCAATATCGACATCAACCTGCGGCGCCAGAGCTGCAATCGCGGCGTGGCCTGGGCCGCCGCGCGGGTGGAGTGCCGCGCCAGCAGCCTGGATCTTCGGGCGCAACCAGCGCGTGGTGGTGCCCGACCTGCCGGCGGTGCGGTCGCTCAGCTGCACCTATTTCCCGACGGTGCGGGGCGAGCGGCCGGCGAATTTCAACGCGCGGCGAACCTAGCGAACCACCCCGGGGCAGGTGCGGCAGGGAATACCTGCCCGGCAAGGAGCCGGTGGCGATAGCCTCGCCGCCGGCCGATCGTGGGCCGATCCACTCGCCGCCATCAAGGGGAACCGGGGGTTCGGCCGCGGGTTGGTTCTCCGGTGACAATGGCAGCGGGAGAACGAGATGGCCGAGGACAAGCGCAAGGACGACAAGCCTTCGGTGAAGCCGACCGGCCAGGCGGACGACAACATCGACGATCTGGGGCGCGACGTGAACAAGCCGGAGCGCAATGTCGGTGACCGCGCGACGGTGGATCGCACCAAGGACGCCGACAAGGCGGCGAAGCAGGGCTAAGCCCTACTTGTCGGGATACTCGTGGCTGATCTCGGCCAGGGTGCGTTCGGCGCCTTCGGGGTCGACGCGGCGAAGGATGGCGTCCAGCTTGGCTTCGGACCGATCCTCGCTTTCCTTCGATTGCGGCGAGCCGACATAGAGAAGCAGGGTCAGGCCGACCACCTGCCAGAGCAGCTGCAGGAACTCGGACTGCCAGTTCTCGAAGGTGTCGCGCAGCATCTCGACCAGGTAATCGCCGACCAGGATCGGCGCACCCAGTGCCGTCTGCTCGTTCACGAAGGCGAGCCAACCAAAGAACCAGTGACCCACGAGGCTGACGATCAGGAAGCCGATCGTCACCCAGGCGAAGCCGTATTTCTTGAGAATACCCATGTGCGTAACCCTAGTGAGGCCTGTCAGCCAAACTCGGGTCCAGCGCTTCCGTTCCGGGAGGGGAACGTTGCGGGTCGGGTGACATTGCCTCTCGATACCCAAGAGAGGAGCGTGCCATGCATCAGTCCAATACCGAGCCCCGCGAGGCGCCAAAACGCCAGGGCAAACGCACCCACGAGCAACAGAAGCGAATCGCCGAGAAGCGCGAGAACACCAAAGGTGCGGATGTCCCGATGCCGGGTGATACGCTGGCCGAGGCAGCAAAGCGCCACCCGCGACAGGCCGGGGCCTACGACATCTCGAGTGGAGATCGCTCGATCCAGCGTGGCATCAACGACGAACAAGGCCACCACAAGCGCCGGACGGACGACTGAGGGTCAACCCTCGGCGGCCGCATCCGTCAGCGTTGGAGCCGGGGCGGACAGCGACCAGACGACCGATGAGGGCGTCAGCTCGGTATGGGCCCGGCCGCCGAGGCTCATCGGGGCGATGCGATCAAGCACGACGCGGCCAAAACCGCGGCGAGGATTGTCGATGGCGGCCAGCGGCGTGCCGTGTTGCTCATCCCAGGTGAGCTCGAGCTCCGGTTCGGGACCGGGGGTGATCGACCAACTGATCGTGATGGCGCCGCCGCGGCCGGACAGCACCCCGTACTTGGCCGAGTTGGTGCCGAGTTCATGGAAGGCCATGCCGAGATTCTGGACAGCCGTGGCCGAGATCGCGACCAATGGACCGGACACCGTGACCAGATGCTCGTGGCCGAATGGAGCGAGCTGTTCGTGAATGACTTCGGTGAGGGTGGAACCGGTCCAGTTGGAGCGAACCAGCAGATCATGCGAGGACGCCAGGGCGCTGATGCGCTCGCGGATCTTGGTCTGGAACTCGGCAATGCCGTCGGAGTGGATGCCGGTTTCGCGGATGATCGAGAGGATCACCGCGTACTGGTTCTTCACCCGGTGGTTGATCTCGCGCAGCAGGACGCGGATACGCCGCTCGTTCTCCTTTGTGGCACTGATGTCGCGCGCGATCTGGGAGGCGCCGACGACGCGCCCGGTGGCATCGCGCACCGGCGAGACGGTGAGCGACACCTGAATCTGGGTACCGTCATTGCGGAGGCGGACGGTTTCATAGCTTTCGATCCGCTCGTTGGCCCGGATGCGCCGGATGATCTCGGTCTCTTCCTCACGCAGATGGTGTGGGATGAGCATGATGATCGACTGGCCGATCGCTTCGGCGGCAGCGTAGCCGAACATGCGCTCGGCCGCCGGGTTCCAGTCGGTGATGACAGAGTTGAGGTCCTTGGCGATGATCGCGTCGAACGAGGATTCGATGATGGCGGCCAGCCGAGCGGAGGCGATCGCGTCGGGGCCGTGCTCCACTTTGGCAACAATATCGGTCGGCGGCATGTAGGCGGGGCTCCCTTGGGGCGCCACACAAACGTCGATGTTTGCACCGGGTTCCGCGGATGTCGATGCCCGCCGCCTAGATCAGCAGCGACTGCGCTCCATCGATCCACACCGGCGTTTCGGTGATGTGGCTGGCTTCGTCCGATAGCAGAAAACAGACGAGTCTGGCGACATCGGAGGCTGTGCCGTGCTTGCCGCCGGTGAGGGGAATGCGGCCCTCGGGATACTCGGCCGGAACGCGGGCCAGGTCGGTATTGCGCCTGATGGTGCTGTCGCCGATCTGGGTGGTGATGGCGCCCGGGCAGATGACGTTGACGCGGATGCGGTAGCGCGCGAGCTCGAGCGCGGTCATCTGCCCGAGCGCGAGCAAGCCCGCCTTGCTGGTGGAATAGGCGCTGGCGCCGGCGAGCGTGAAGCTGCGCGTGCCGTTGATCGATGAGGTGATGACGATGCCGCCGCCACGCTCCTTCATCAGCGGCACGGCATATTTGAGGGTAAGGAAGGTGCCACCGAGGTTGATGGCCATGGTCTGGTTCCACTCCTCGTAGGTCAGGTCGTCGATGGGCGCCCAGGTACCATTGATCCCGGCATTGGCGAACACCCCGTCCAGCGTGCCGAACTCGGCCTCCGCGGTGGCGAAGGCGGCGCGCACCTCCGCCTCGCTTGAGATATCGGTGACGATGGTATGCGCGGTGCCGCCGCCGCTGCGGATGGCATCGGCGGTGTCGTCCAGTTCGTGGCGATGACGGCTCACCAGGGCCACGGCGGCACCGCGTTCCGCGAGCATCAGGGCTGCTGCCTTGCCGAGCCCGGACCCCGCGCCGGTCACCACCATCTTCTTGCCGCTCAGATCCATGGATTGTCCCCCTCGATGCTCTCTCCGAGCGGTATCGAGGGGGATTCTCAGGCGCTTGTCGAGATGGACCTACGGTCGGTCAGTAGAGGTCGTTGAAGGTTTCCGGATCGCTGCCGGTTCTGCCTACCTCGCCCTTGTCGAGTCCGGCGATCCGGCCCATGGCACCATCGTCCAAGGTGAAGCCGAAGACATCGAAATTCTCCTCGATGCGATCGGCGTGCACCGATTTGGGAATGACGATCGAGCCGCGCTGCAGGTGCCAGCGCAGGATGATCTGGGCGGGCGACTTGCCGTACGCAGCGGCGATGTCCGCGATGATCGGATCGTCGAGCACTTCACCGCTGCCGAGCGGCGAATAGGACTCGTGGTGGATGCCGCGGCCAGCGAGATAGGGCAGCATCTCCTTCTGCTGGAAATAGGGGTGGGTCTCGATCTGGTCGACGGCCGGCACGATGCCGGTCTCGTCGATGATGCGCTCAAGCTGCGACTGCGTGAAGTTGGACACGCCGATCGAGCGGACCAGCCCATCCTCGCGGGCTCGGATCAGGCCCTGCCAGGTCTCGACATATTTGTTGTGTCTCGGGGTGGGCCAGTGGATGAGCATGAGGTCGAGATAGTCGACACCAAGCGCATCGAGCGATTCCTGCACGCCGCGCAACGCACCATCCGTGCCCTGGGCCTTGGTGCGCAGCTTGCTGGTGAGGAAGATCTCGGAGCGCGGCACCGCCGAGTCGCGGATGGCCTCGCCGACGCCCGGCTCGTTGTCGTAGCCCTGGGCGGTATCGATGAGGCGGTAGCCGACGGACAAGGCCTGGGTAACGGCGTCGACCACCTTGTCGTTCTCGATCTGCCAGACACCGAAACCAAGCTGCGGGATGGCCAGCTGCTCGCCGAGCTGGATGGAGGGAGTGGATGTCGCGTTGGTGGCCGCCTGGGCCTGATCATGAATCATCGTCGGCTCCTGTAGGTTGGTCAGGTTGAAACTTGGCCGGCGGCGGCACGGTTCCAGTAGCGAGGTCGGGCTATCGGGCTATCGGGCCGTCGTCGGTCTCGGCTAACGTGTGCCTGACCAACACCTGGGAGAGCAGCATGGCCGTGACGGAGCGTTCGTTCGGGGAGGGGCAGGGCAAGGGGTTCACGATCACGGCCGGTCCCTATGCGATCGAGGTGATCGAGTACGGGGCGCGGCTGCGCACCTGCCTCGTGCCGGACGCGCGCGGTGAAATCGCCGATGTGGTGCCCGGGTTCGATACGCCGGCCGACTATATCGACCGGGCCGGATCGACCGGCGCCATCTGCGGCCGCTACGGCAACCGCATCGCCAATGGGCGCTTCACCCTCGATGGCGTGACCTACCAGCTATCGCTGAACGAGCCGCCCAACAGCCTGCACGGCGGGTTCAACCATTTCGGCAAGCACTTCTGGAGCGGTGCGGCGCTGCCGGAGGAGAACGGGGTGCGGCTGACGCTGCTCAGCCCGGATGGCGACGAGGGCTGGCCGGGGAACCTGTCTGCGGCCGTGACCTACAGGCTTACCGACAGCGGCAAGCTCACCATCGACATGGAAGCGACGACCGACAAGCCGACCTATGTGAACCTCATCCATCACGGCTACTGGAACCTGGGCGGCCACGCCTCGGGACGGATCGACGATCACCTGCTGCAGGTTGCGGCGACGCACTACCTGCCCAAGGATCAGTTCAGCGTGGCCAATGGCGAAATCGCGCCGTTGGCGGGGCTGCCGGTCGACTTTCGCGCCATGAAGGCGGTGGGGCGCGATGCGGCGACGCAGCCGCGCGGCGGCTATGACAATAACTGGTGCCTCGATGTGGGCATCGACGATGTCGCGGTGCGGTTGGTCGATCCGTCGTCCGGGCGGGCGCTGTCGCTGTCGACCGACCAGCCGGGGGTGCAGATCTTCACGGCCAATGCCTGGAAGGATCTCGCGGGCAAGGACGGCGCCGTCTACCAGGCGCGCTCCGGCGTCGCTTTCGAGACGCAGATCTATCCCAACGCGCCCAACACGCCGGCTTTCAACCCGGTGCCGCTGCGGCCCGGCGATACCTACCACCATCATATGGTGGTCCAGTTCGAGGCGCTGGACGACCAGCAGCTTTCGGCATTGCGGGAATCGCTGTCTGCCTGACGGCGCAGCTCTCCCGTTCAACAAGCAGCTTTCGATGTCATCCAGCGTTGCTAGGATGGCCCCGACTGCAGTCCCAACAAGGAGACGACGAATGAAGCGTACAGCGACCGCAAACTGGAGCGGCACCCTGCAGGAAGGCGCCGGCCGGCTCGATTCACAAAGCGGCGCCCTCGCCGGCCTTCCCTATACGTTCAAGGGCCGGTTCGTCGATGAAGAGGGCAAGTCAGGCACCAATCCCGAGGAACTGATCGCAGCGGCGCATTCGGGTTGCTACGCCATGCAGCTGAGCGCCTTCCTCGCCGAGAACGGCACGCCGGCGCAGAACCTCAAGGTTACCGCGGCGGTGGAGTTGGTCCCGGGCACCGGCATTACCGGCAGCGCACTGACGCTCGAGGGCAACGTGCCCGGCATCGACCAGGCCAAGTTCACCGAGCTGGCCGAGAAGGCCAAGGCGGAATGCCCGGTATCGCGGGCGCTCGGCGCCATCAACGTCACGCTCGACGCGCGGCTCGTCTGAGCGGCAAAGAAAAACCCGGCCTCCGAGGAGGCCGGGTCGAATTCAGACCGCAGCTTGGCGGCTTAGAAGCGCCAGTTTACGCCAGCGGTGACCGAGTGGGTGGTGAAGCCCACTTCGTGCGTGTCGACGTCCAGTTCGTAGTCCTGGGTGCCGTAGTCGGTGTACCGGTAGAGCAGGTCGATCGACACGTCTTCGGTGACGGCGAACTCGACACCGGCGCCGGCGGTCCAGCCGACATGGGTGTTGCTGTCGACACCGGTTTCCGTGCCGCTGCCTTCAACCTGAGCCGAACCGAAGGCCACACCGGCCGTCACGTAGGGGAGGAAGGCGCCGCCGTCGAAGCCGAGCTTGCCGCGGATGGAACCGCCCCAGTAGAGGTCGTAAGCGATGTTTTCGCCGGCCGGATCGCCGATGCCTTCGAGGCCGAGATAGGCCACGTCGCCCACCACGCCAACGACGATGCCGTCGGTCAGGGTGAAGTCGGCGCCGAGGTTGAAGCCGCCGATCCAGGTGCCGTCGAGATCGACATCGGATTCGAGCGCCACGTCATCCGACGCTTCGCCAACGGCATAGCCGGCGAAAGCGCCGAAGTAGACGCCGTCCCAGCTGCTGTCATAGGTCTCAACGATCGGAGCCATGGGCTCTTCGATGATGAGGTCGGCAGCGTGAGCGGCGGACGCCAGGGCGATGGCAGAGACGCCAGCGGCGAGGAAAAGGGAAAACCGGGTCATGGGTGGCCTCACAAGAGTTCGTCTCCGGCAACCTGCCACCGTTCGTCATGGTTGGGAAGATATTACGCCGCATTCTCACCACTGAATGCGTAGTTTGCGGTAATTCGGCCACAGCAACGCCCCGCGCCGGTGAGGTTTCGTTAAGTTTCGTCACATTCTAGCGGGGGTCTCGCCAGTCCGGCCAGGCCGCCATGTAATGTACACGCCGCAGATGCGGATGTTCTTCGCCGAACGGGGCGACTTCCCATTTCCAGCGCAGGCCGCTGCGCGGCACGGCGCGACCATGCATCAGGTCGCCGCTGTCGAGCAGCACGCCGTGCCGGTTGAAGACGCGGTAATCGAGATCGGCGATCAGGGTGACCGGACAGGGCAGGGCGGCGAGCGCATCGAGATGGGCGTCGACCACCGCGCGCGCCTGGGGCCCGGCGGCCTGCGCCAGCGGGGCGACAAGGCCGGCCGAGACCACCCAGTCGAGGTCAGGGATCGCGCCGAGGAAGGCCAGCGGCGGTGAATCGGCAAGCGGCGCCAGATCGTGCCAGCGGCATTCGACATTGCGATAGCGGTTCAGTCGCGCATCGATGATCGACAGGTGGACGTGGTCGACCAGAATCACGCGGGCGAAAGTGCGGGCCAGCGATTCGAGGGGGATGTCGAAAAGCGGGCCCGAGCCGAGCACAACGACGGTGCGCCGGCCCGCAATGTCGTCGATGGTGGTGTCGATGAAGCCGCGCGCCTTGGCGAGGTGGGGGGCCCAGGCGCGGTTCTGGCGTTGCCCCTGGCTCCAGTAGCGCGCGGCCGCCGGCAGATGCGGGCGGAACTGCAGCGGCGTGCGGCGCCGGCTCGCGGCGCGGACCATGAGTTCGGCGAGCATCGTATTCTGCGGTCGTCGTTGCCAGAATTGCGGCGATCCTACGGGCAAGCGGCGGCAGCGCAAGACGGAGGTGGCTTCCCAAATCAATTTCGCCGCAATTTAGTGGCTCAAGTCGGGCGTCGGATGGGGCTGGATTTGCTTGCGCTCAATATTGTCTCAATCACTCTGGCCGTGGTGCTTGCAGCCATGCCCGTGACGGCCGTGGCCTGCGAAGGGCTTGTCAACGGCGTGAAGGGCGTCGTCGCGTCGGTGACCGATGGCGACACCGTGGTGCTCGATTCGGGTGTGATCATCCGCCTCATCGGCACGCAGGCGCCGAAACTGCCGCTCGGGCGCGAGGATTTTCCGACCTGGCCCAAAGCCGAGGAGGCGAAGGCCGCGCTTGAGGCGATGACGCTGGGCAAGGCCGTGACGCTGCGCTACGGCGGCGAGCGCGTCGACCGGCATGGCCGCATGCTGGGGCAACTGTTCGTCGCCGGCGATCCCGAGATCTGGGTGCAGGGCAAAATGATCGCCGACGGGTGGGCGCGGGTCTATTCGTTCCCCGACAACCGTGCATGTTTGACACAGTTGCTGGCTGCCGAGACGCAGGCACGCCTGATGAAGCTTGGCATCTGGGCCGATCCTTACTATTTCGTGCGCCGGGCGGACCGGCCGGCAGAAGTCGGCGGGCGCCTGGGACAATATGAGCTGGTGGAAGGTCGGGTGCTGCTCGCCGATGAGGCGCAGGGGCGCGTGTACCTCAATTTTGGCCGGTCGTGGAAAGAGGACGTCACTGCCGTGATCGACAGGACGGCAGTGAAACTCTTTGCCGCGTCAGGCCTTGATCCACTCAGGCTCGATGGGGCCCTGGTCCGGATTAGAGGCTGGGTGGACGATCTCGACGGTCCGCGGATCGAGATCACCCACCCCGAGCAGATCGAGGTTTTGCGCGCTCCATGAGCACCGAGCCGATAGCAAAGCTGATGTACCGTCCGCTGGCGGTGGCGCTGCTCGCCCTGCTGGCGGCCTGCTCCAGCCTGCCCGGGGTCAGCGTCAGCCGGACCGAAAACAATAACGTCGCCGCCGTCGACCAACCCTCCGACGATCCCGAGGAGGATGCGATCGGGGCGCGCGAGCACCCGCGCATCATCGCCTCGTATGGCGGGGTCTATGCCGACCGGCAGGCCGAGATCATGATTGCCCGGATCGTGGGCCGCATCCTAACTGCTGCCGGTCAGCCCAACCAGAAATTCACCGTCACCATCCTCGATACCGCCGAGGTCAACGCCTTCGCGCTGCCCGGCGGCTATGTCTACGTGACGCGCGGCATCCTCGCGCTCGCCTCCGATACCTCGGAGCTGGCAGCAGTGCTGGCGCACGAAATCGCCCACGTGACGCTCAGGCACGCCCGCGCGCGCACCAACCGGGCGCGCACCAGCGAGATCGTCGACAAGGTGGTGTCGGGCGTGTTCGGGGGCGATGTCGCCACCGACCAGAGCTCGAACCGGCAGAAGATGTCGCTCGCCGCGTTCAGCCAGCAGCAGGAACTGGCGGCGGACAAGGAAGGCATCGAGACGGCCGGACAGGCCGGTTTCGACCCGCATGCGGCGGCGCGGTTCCTCGGCGCCATGGGCCGCTTTGCGCATTTCTCGGCCGGCGACGCGGCGCAGGATGACGATTTCCTCTCCTCGCACCCCTCGACGCCGGACCGTATCCAGAAGGCGGTCGAGACGGCGCGTGCCGCCTTCGGCGCTCCGGGGCTGGGTGAGACCGATCGCGCCGGCTACATGGCCGCCATCGAAGGCCTTGCCTTCGGCGACAGTCCGGCGCAGGGGGCAGTAGTGGGGCGCCGCTACGTGAACCCGACGCTGAAATTCACCTTCGAGGTACCGCAGAACTACACCCTGCAGATCTCGAAGGGCGCCGTGGTTGGCGTTGCCGGCGACGGTGAGGCGGTGCGCTTCGACAGCGCCGAGGTGCCGCAGACGATGTCGCTCGAGGACTATCTCAAGTCGGGCTGGATCGCGGGCCTGCAGCCGCAGACGGTCAAGCGCGAGAGCGCCAACGGCTATGAGATGGCGACCGGCGTCGCGATTACCGAGCAGTGGAATTTCCGCGTCGCGGTGGTGCGGCACCAGGGGCGGGTCTACCGCTTCATCTTTGCAGCCAAGCTCAACAGCGATGCCTTCGCCGCGGCTGCCGACAAGACGCTGAAGAGCTTCCGGGCCGCCAACGACCGCGATATCGGCCAGGTGAAAAAGCTCGTGGTCCGCACCGTGACGGCCGGTTCGGGCGACAGCGCGGATTCGCTCGCCCGCCGCATGGCGGGGCTCAGCCGCGGCGCCGACCTGTTCTACATCCTCAACAACCTCTATCCGGGCGATACGCTGGTGGCCGGGCAGAAGTACAAGATCGTCGCGGTCGAGTAGTCAGCCGATCAGCCGACGGTAGGCCGGCAGGATGTGGTCGCGCGTGAGTGGCGCCATGTCTTCGGTCGCGTCGACCGGAGCGACCCAGCGCAGTTCCTCGATCTCCGCCTGTGCGGCGAGCGCCTGTCCCGTGCGGACCACGTAGGTCTCGGCGATCACAGTTGCATCCGCTTCGTTCGCCGCCGCGGCCTCGAAGCGGCCGAGATAGGTCGCGGCCTCGCTGGCGGCGGCAAATCCGATCTCTTCCTCAAGCTCGCGGGCGAGCGCGGTGAGGACCGGCTCGCCGGGCTCGATCTTGCCGCCGGGCTGCATGAACACGGATGAGCCGCGCTTGCGGACGAGCAGCACCTGACCGTCGGGTCGGGCGATAACGGCAGCGGCAACGTGGATCTCGCGGGTCATGCGGCAGTGTCGCCCGATTCTCTCTGCGTCGCAGAATTTTCCTTCTCACGGCTCGCTGCCGAGGCTCGGCATGCCGGAGCCCGCCCATCGGCTCGATCCGGGCGACGCGCTATCGGGCCGAAGCAAAGCAAAAAGGGCCGGTCCAGTGGACCGGCCCTCGTGTGTGCTGCTGGATGCTGGCTTACGCCGCTTCCTCGGCATCCGCCGCGTCGGCCTTGGGGCCGCGGCGCGGGGACTTCTGCAGGTTCTTCTCGATCAGCTGCACGGCCTCGGTGAGGGTCAGCTTGTTGACGGCCGCAACCTCACGGCTCATGCGGTCCATGGCCTGCTCGAACAGCTGGCGCTCGGAGTAGGACTGCTCCGGCTGGTCGTCCGAACGATAGAGATCGCGCACGACTTCCGAGATGGCGATCAGGTCGCCCGAGTTGATCTTGGCTTCGTACTCCTGGGCGCGGCGCGACCACATGGTGCGCTTCACGCGGGCACGGCCGGTGACGGTCTCGAGCGCCTTCTTGACCTCGTCCTCTTCGGCGAGCTTGCGCATGCCGACGGACTTGATCTTGGCAACGGGGACGCGGAGAGTCAGCTTGTCCTGCTCGAACGAGATGACGAACAGTTCAAGTGTCAAGCCCGCAACTTCCTGCTCTTCGATCGAGGTGATGAGGCCGACGCCGTGGGCCGGGTACACGATATACTCGCCCGTCTTGAATCCAAGCCGCTGCTGAGGCTTCTTGGTGACCATAAAGGGATACTCCTATTAACGCCGCCGCCGGACAGCTCTTCGCGGAAAGGCTGTCCTTTGTTGTTGCTGTGTCGCCCGTCGAACGGTAAGCAAAACCCACTCACGCACGCTGCCGGTCCGCGGACCCCCGGCAACTCGCGCCCCATATTTGCTGGTGTCATAAAAAAAGTGCCTTGCGGCACGCTGGATGACGGGCAAGCTCCATTCGATATAGGGAGCCTAGCACAAAATTTCAGCAAAATCAAAAGTTGCGAATCGGATGCCACCGGATTTCGTTAACCCGGCGGTCACCAATGCTTCACGAGACGGTCATCAGCGGACGTGAATGACTGTGATGAAGGGCTCAGTCGCCCTCGCCGGGGGCTTCTGAGAAATATTTCTCGAACTTGCCCTCGACCCCGTCCCACTCCTTGGCGTCGGCGGGCGCATCACGCTTCTCGGTGATGTTGGGCCAGGCGCTGGCATATTTGGAGTTGATCTCCAGCCACTTGTCGAGCCCGCCCTCGGTATCGGGCTTGATCGCCTCGGCCGGGCATTCGGGCTCGCATACGCCGCAGTCGATACACTCGTCCGGATGGATGACGAGCATGTTCTCGCCTTCATAGAAGCAGTCGACGGGGCAAACCTCGACGCAGTCCATATATTTGCACTTAATGCAGTTGTCCGTGACGATGTAAGTCATATTCGCGAGCGTTCCCTGCTCAGGGTTGGTCGGGCCGCTGGGTCTTGGCCGGGCCCTCGCGAAGGCGCGGGGGCACGAGGCGGTGCTAGCCCTTTTCGCCTGCCTCCGCAAGGGATACGGGCGGGAGGGTTTATGCATCATTTGGCGAGGGGCGTGCGCACGCTCGCGGATGACAAGCGAGAGTTCCGAGGAGATGGCCGCCCCCTCCACCAGCTGCGCTGGTCCCCCTCCCCCGCTGCGCAGGGGAGGATTGGCGGGGCCGGTGGCTAGTCCGCGCCGTCGCCTTCGTCTTCGCGCAGGCGGTCGATGTCGCGGCGGTCCTTCTTGGTCGGGCGGCCGGCGCCGGGTTCGCGGGCGGCGTGGGCGGGGGGTTCTGCGTCACGCGGGACCGGGGGCGGGGAGAGGTCTTCGTAGAGGCCGGCGGCTTCGGTGGCGGGGCCGCGGCGGTCGCCGGCATCGAGGATGCGCCAGACCAGGAGGCGATGCGGCAGCGTCATGGTGAGCACGTCGCCCGGGCCGACCTTATGGTCGGTCCGGTCGGTGCGCTCGGAATTGACGCGGATGGCGCCGGTTTCGATCAGCTTTTGCGCCAGGGTGCGCGACTTCACGGCGCGCGAGAAGAACAGCCACTTGTCGAGCCGTTGCTTCTCCAAGCGCAGCTATTCCGACTTGGGGTTCCGGAGCGCGGCGAGCGCGGCCCAGGGCGAGTTCGGATCGAGCGGAGCGGGCTTGCGATCCTCGCGCGGCCGGTGCTCCTTCCAGTCCTCGCGGGGCTTGTCGAAGCGCTTGCCGGCGGGCTTGCCGCCGCGGTTCTCGAACGGCTTGCCACCGTCACGGCGGTCGCCGTCGGGACGGGGCGGGCGCTTGCCCTGGCCGGGCTTGTCGCCGCCGTCGCGGTCGGGACGGCGGAAATTGCGCTGCGGGCGCTCGCCATTGGCTTCGGCCGGCTGAGCCGCCTCGCCGTTCTGCTGCGGCGCGCCGCGATGCTGGTTGCGGTTCTGGTGGCGCGGATTGTCGGGGCGGCGGCCGGCGGGGAACCAGATTTCGTCGAACTCGGGCTCGGCCGGAGCGGCTGCAGCCTCGGCGGCGGGAGTTTCGGCGGTCGCGGCCTCGGCGGGTTCTGCAGCGGCAGCTTCGACGCTCGGCGCGGGAGCGCCAAGATCGGCGGTTGCGGTCTCGATTTCGGCGGCTTCATCGGCCGGAGCAGCGGCAGCGCCGGTGACAGCCGCTTCGGCCGCAACATCGGCAGTTGCCTCGGTCGCTTCGGCGGCCGGAACCGCCTCAGCCATCGGGGTCTCGGTGGCCTCGGCCGGAGCTTCGACGGCGGGGGCCGCGACCTTGGGCGTGCGGCGGACGCGGTAGCCGAGCGAATTGAGGATCGAGGCAAAGTCCTCGCCGGCGGTGCCGAGCAGGGAGGTCATCTCGACGGTGACGCGGAAACCGTTACCCTCGGCGGCGCCGGCGGGCAGCTCGCCCTGGTGGGTCACGGGGTTGAGCGCGATCAGCGGGCGGATGATGTCGGCCAGGCGCTCGAGGATATCGACGCGGACGGCGCGGCGGCCGGCGACCTTGAAGCCGGCGAGCTCGTAGAGCTTGGTGTTCACTTCCGGATCGATGAGGAAGCTGGTGCGGCCCGAGAGCACGATCTGCGGCAGCTCGGAAACGCCCGGCTGGCGCACGCCGCCGTGCTTGAGCGCATAGAGGATCAGCGCCAGCTCGCGCGGGGCGGGCTTGAGGCTCTGCGGCACATAGATGTGGTAGGCGCCGAACTTCACGCCCAGCTTGCGCAGCTTGCCGCGCACGTCCTGGTCGAGGCCCTTGACCTCTTCGGACACCGCGTTGCGCGGGATGACGCCGAGATTTTCGTAGAGCCGGTAGGCGAGGCCGCGGGCCGTGCCTTCGAGGTCGGCCGGGGCTTCGAGCGACAGCACGGTCTCGAGCTGGGTGTTGATCAGGTGGCGCAGCCACAGGTTCAGGCGGTCCTGCACCTTTTCGAGGTCGGGGCCGGTGAGGGCTTCGTCGGCCAGGACGATCAGGCGCGGGGTGAAGATCTGCTCGCCCTCGGCGAGGTTGGCGATCACCTGGCCGCGCCAGCGCACATAGCCGTCGGTCGCGAGCACGAATTCCTCGTTGGGCGCGCCGGCAACGCGCTCGGCGCGCTTGGCGATCTCGGGCGCGACGACCTGGGCTGCGGCCGCGGCCACGCCCTTGGCATCGCCGCCTTCCGACCGCGCCAGGGTGAAGCGGAATCCTTCGATCGAGCCGATCAGGTGGCCTTCGAGGCTCACTTCGCCGAGGTCGTTAATTTCAGGCGATACCATATGCTTGTCTCTCAGATGGCGCATGAGCACCGACGTCCGGCGGTCGACAAATCGCTGCGTCAGCCGCTCGTGCAGGGCGTCGCTCAGCCGATCCTCGATGTCGCGGGTCTTTTCGCGCCAATGTGTGGGGTCTTCAAGCCAGTTCTTGCGATTGGCGACGAAGGTCCAAGTACGGATCTGCTTGATCCGGTTGGACAACGTATCGATGTCGCCTGTCACATTGTCGCAGAACCGCACCTGCTCGGCAATCCAATCCGCCTCGACATGGCCGAACTTCCTGAGGTCGCGGTAGATGCGCGTGATGATTTCGCCATGCTGGGCGGGCGAGATGTCGCGATAATCGGGGATGCCGCAGCATTCCCACAGCAGCCGTACGGCCTCCTCGCCCTTGGCCAGCTCGCCGGCCTCGTTGCGGGCGGTGAACTCGAGCGCGTGCTGGTCGGTGGCGACGGGGACGCGGGTGAGGGCGCGGACGGGCGGGGTGCGGTCGAGGCTGGCGCGAAGGTCCTCGATCGAGTGGAAGTCGAGCTCGTGGTTGCGCCACTGGATGACGCGAACCGGCTCGAAATCGTGGGTTTCGAGCTGCTTGATCAGCTCTTCCTCGAACTCGGCGGCATTGCCGGTGACCCCGAACGTGCCGTTATGCATGTGGCGCCCGGCGCGGCCGGCGATCTGGCCGAACTCCGCGGGGGTCAGCGGCCGGGTCTGGTGGCCGTCGAACTTGTGGTCGTCGGCGAAGGCGACGTGGTGGACGTCGAGATTGAGGCCCATGCCGATGGCGTCGGTGGCGACGAGGAAATCGACATCGCCATTCTGGTACATGTCGACCTGGGCATTGCGGGTGCGCGGCGAGAGCGCCCCCATAACCACGGCGGCGCCGCCGCGCTCGCGCCGGATCAGCTCGGCGATGGCGTAGACCTGCGAAGCCGAGAAGGCGACGATGGCCGAGCGCTTGGGCTGGCGGCTGATCTTTTTGCTGCCGGCATAGAGCAGCTCGGAAAAGCGCGGGCGGTGGATGATCTCGGCCTGCGGCAGCAGCGTGCGGATGATCGGGGTCATCGTGCCCGAGCCGAGCAGCAGGGTCTCGCTGAGGCCGCGGGCGTGCAGGATGCGGTTGGTGAAGACGTGGCCGCGGTCGAAATCGGTCGAGACCTGGATTTCGTCGACGGCGACGCACTCGACCGGCACATCGAGCGGCATGGCCTCGACGGTGCACACCCAGTAACGCGGCTTGGGCGGCACGATCCGCTCCTCGCCGGTGACCAGCGCGACGTGCTGGGCGCCGATGCGGTCGACGATCTTGTGATAGACCTCGCGGGCCAGGAGCCGCAGCGGCAGGCCAATCATGCCGGACCGGTGCGAGAGCATCCGCTCGATAGCGAAGAAGGTCTTGCCGGTGTTCGTGGGCCCAAGGATGGCCTTGAGCGAGGAGGCAGATGCGGGAGTCATCGCGACCTATTTAGGCGCCCGGCAGCCAAGAAACGAGTGTCTCATTGCCGAACGGAAGTGATGTTGCCGGGTCCCGCGCCGTTAACCATTGGCACGAAACGAGAACAAACCGGAAAGGAATCGGTTTCGACTCATGAGTCCGGGTTTGTTCCCCACTGCATGTGGTGGTCCGATTCCTGATTCTAGCGCAAGCGCATGACCGGCAAACGAAATCGGCCGAAAGCAAGCGCCGGCAGCGTTCACGGATATTGCCAAGTGGTTGATTTCTGATGGTTTTCGACGAGAATCGGTGAGGTGTGAACGAGCGGTAAACCGAGGCTGCGCGAAGATTCTTTTGGGCTTCACAGACAGGGCCTTAGGGGAGGCCGGTCTCGGACCGGCATTTTGGCAATAAAGCCGTTGACCGTCCCAGAATGGCACAGGGATTTCGGTAAGGGTTGGTTAACCATAATTTTCCGGGCTCGCGCCGATTACGGTGGAAAGCGGCGGGAACCGGTCGGGCTGGGCGGGCTTGTTGCTGGGCAATGAGAGGTCGCAATGCCCCAGCCCATCCCCACGCCCCGCAAGGAAATGCCACCGGTCAAGCTCGAGGAGGCGGAGTTCCGCAAGCGCTATCTCGAGCAGTTCGCCGACCCGATGTTCGACGATCTGCGTGAGGAGCTGAACCGGATAACGGCGGTGGCGTGGGACGGCTATCGCAACGCGCGCAAGTCGCCGATCACCGAGAAGGCGGGGCCGGGCTATGCCGATCCGGACTATGACCTGTCGGTCGACTGGATCGCAGCCAAGGCGGCGATCGACAAGGCGCAGGCCGAGTTCGAGCGCAAGGAGCGGAAGCCGCGGCTCCTGTTCATCAACGGCTCGTCGCGCTCGGAGCATACGTGCCCGGGCGAGAGCTCGAAGAGCTGGCGGATGGTGAAGATGGCGGCCGAGGTGGCCGAGGAAGGCGGGGCGGAGACCGAGATTCTCGACCTGTCGCGCGTGGCGTCCGAGTACGGGCGCAACATCCACCCGTGCAAGGCGTGCTTTTCGACGGCGGCGCCGCTGTGCCATTGGCCGTGCTCGTGCTACCCGAACCATTCGCTCGGCCAGGTGCAGGATTGGATGAACGAGATTTACCCGATGTGGGTGAAGGCCGACGGCATCTTCATTGTCTCGCCGGTCAACTGGTACCAGGTGACGTCGCCGATCAAGCTGATGATGGACCGGATGGTGTGCGCCGATGGCGGCAATCCCGACCCGACGCTGACGCACGGCAAGGATGCCGAGGCGGCCAAAAAGATCGAGCTCGACCACTGGGACTATCCGCGGCACCTGGCGGGCCGGCTGTTCGCCGTGGTGTCGCATGGCGATGTGGAAGGGGTGGAGAATGTGCGCCGGTCGCTGTCGGACTGGCTGAAATTCATGAAGCTCGAGCCGGCGGGGCCCAAGGCGGAGGTCGACCGCTATGTCGGCTACTGGAAGCCATACGCGACGAGCCATGACGAGCTCGATGCCGACGTGGCGATGCAGGGCGAGGTGCGGAACGCGGCCGCGACTTTGCTCGAGGCGGTGAAGCTCAAGCGGGCCGGCAAGTGGGTCGCGGCGGGCGAGTGGCTGCATGAGCCGCGGCAGAAGTAGGTTGCCGCCCGGCCGGGGCACCCCGCGTGGAGGTGCGTCGGCGCGAGGGGCCGCAGGTCTGTTGCCGGCGACCCGGGGTGGCGTGTGAGAGCTCTGGTGTCAGCAGGCGGCGACGAGCGGGGCCCAGTTGCTGACCACGGGCGTGCCGGCAACGACGACGCGGTATTCGGCATCGACCGGGTTAGTGACCATCAGGTTCTGGGTGTAACTGCCCATGATGACGCCGTTGGCGCCCTTGACGGTGGTGACGGTGTAGGGGCCGGCCACGGCGCCGCCCTTCTTGACCAGCAGGATATCGAGCGAGCCGGGCTTGTTGGTCTGTACCCAGGCGGTGAGCTTGCCGTTACCGGGACAGATGTTGTCGGCCGGCGACAGGATGCCCAGCTGGATCTTGGTGGGAACGAGCTTGCCGGAATTGCCGGCCTTGAGCTCGAAGGCGCCCGCGGCGCCGGCGAGGGTGGTCAGGGTCAGAGCGGCGAGTGCAATGGTGCGAAGCATGTCTTCCTCCTTGGCGTCAGCCATTGGGCGGAAGATGCCGTGGGCGGCTTGAACGGCCGGTGAGGCCCGGGTTTAGCCGGCGTTCATCGACGAAATCACTCGCTGAGCTCGGTCAGGACGACGGAAAGATCGCCCGCCTCGGTGGTGACGAGGGCGCGGTAGGGGATGAAATAGCCCGGCTGCTTCAAGGGGGCGAACCACACCAGCATGCGCTCGTTCTTTTCGAGATAGGTGGTGATGTCGGAGCTGGTGTAGTGGCCCGAAATCGGGGTGTAGTGCATGGAGCACAAAACCAGCGGGCCTTGGTAGCCGGTGCGCTTACTCGTCGCCGTATCGTCCTTGATGTATTTGAGCGACAGGTTGAAGCGCTCGACGCCGGTGAAGATCGGCATCTGGCGCGAGCACAGGCTCTTGTCGAGGCCGGCGCCGCGCAGCACGAAGGGCGCCATCATGTCGGTGGCGCGGGTCAGGTCTTTGCGCTCGATCGGGATGCGGTCGATCGTGTTGACGATCGGCGGGGCAACCTTGAACGTATCGACGGTGCCATTGGCATAGGTGACGGCCGAGGTGAACTCGTCGCCCTGGGCGCGGGTCAGGAGGTCGAATTTCTGCGCCGTGAGGCCGGACGGGCTCGAGACGCCCGACGAGGTAGCGCGGGCCGAGCCGCTGGCGACGAACTGGGCGAGGCCGGCAATGCGGGCATCGAGCTGCAGGGTGTACTTGCTGCCGGTATCGGCAAACAGGATCGACACCACGGCGATCTGGGTGCCGCCCATGGTAACGGTATATTCGGCGCGGCTGCGGGCTTCCTCGGCCACAGCCGCGGGCGCGCACAGGGCAAGACCCAGCGCGGCAAGGCTCAGGAGACGACGGAAACCGGCACGCAGCAACGGGACCTCCGGCCTTGCGGCACGAATCAGCGAGGTGTCCAAATTGCCGTCCGGGTGCCGGGCTGGCAAGGCAGGAGACGTTCACAAGCTTGACGGGAGAGGCGTCCTTCTCTATGGGAAGCGCGCAATCAAGAACAGACTAAAGCCCGTTGCGTTGGGATTGTCCCACGCCCAGGGAAACATTGACAGGATTTGATGACATGGCTCGTCGCTGTGAACTGACCGGCAAGGGCGTGATGGTGGGCAACAATGTGAGCCATGCGCTCAACCGTACCCGTCGCCGCTTCCTCCCCAACCTCATCAACGTGACGCTGCTGTCCGACGCGCTGGGGCGCGGCGTCAAGCTGCGCATCTCGGCGAACGCGCTGCGTTCGGTCGAGCACCGTGGCGGCCTCGACGCCTTCCTGCTGAAGGCCTCCGAGGATGAGCTGAGCGTGCGCGCTGCCGCGCTGCGCAAGGAAATCCGCGCCGCGCTCGCCGCGACCGCGTAAGCCAGCCGGCATAGAGTTTCAGCCGCGCGCCCCTCGGGCGCGCGGTTTTGTTTTGGGGGCAGAATCTTCCTCCACCCACCGGGTCATCCCCGTGAAAGCGGGGATCTCCGCTTAGGTCGCGAACAGAGATTCCCGCTTTCGCGGGAATGACATCGCGACTAGAACGGCTCTCGTGCTCGATCGCCAAGGTGGTTGAGCCATCGAACAACACCCGCCCCGGTCTGATGCCGGCCAGCGGCTCATAGAGGTGCAGATATGCTCGCTCGCTTCGTCGCGGCCATTGCCGCGATGGTCGTGGTCGTTACCGCGTCCAATATTCTCGTGCTCTATCCGGTCGAGGCGCAACTCGGCCCGATCAACCTCAGGGACCTGCTCACCTGGGGCGCCTTCACCTATCCCTTCGCCTTCCTCATCACCGACCTCACCAATCGCTATGACGGCGCCAACCGGGCGCGGCTGGTGGTGGTGGTCGGCTTTGCCGTGGCCGTGCTGCTGTCGTTCTACCTGAGCTTCAACCCGCTGCCGTGGAACTCCGGCGGCGCCGCGGCGACCACGGCGCGTATCGCCACCGCGTCGGTGACGGCCTTCCTCGTCGGCCAGCTGCTCGACATCTCGGTGTTTTCGCGGTTGCGGGCCAGCCGCAACTGGTTCCTGCCGCCGCTCGCCGGCTCGCTGCTCGGGTCGTTGCTCGATACTGCGATCTTTTTCACCATCGCCTTTGCGCCGGCCTTCGGCTTCGTCGACGGCATCTATGGCGCGCAGGATGGTTCGCTCGGGTTCCCGGCGCCGTTCCTCAGCCTCGGGCCGGAAGTGCCGCTGTGGTTCTCGCTGGCGACCGGCGATTTCCTGGTGAAGTTCCTCGCCGCGCTGCTGCTGCTCGCGCCATACCGCGCGCTGATGGGCAAGCTGATGCCGCTGCCGCCGATCGGGGCGCGCGCATAGAGCGCTTCACGATCAGACTGAGGCAGCGCCCCATTTGCGATGTCATTCCCGCGAAGGCGGGACCCAGTCGGGGCACCGAGCGTGCGGTCACTGGATCCCCGCCTTCGCGGGGATGACGCCGGAGTTTGTGGGGCGCCTCGAATGTGAAACGCTCTAGAGCTGCCTGCTCAGGTGCTCGTGGACGATCCACCAGCGATCGTCCACGCGCCTCAGCACGGTGGTGCCGCGGCCTGAGCCGGACATGGCCTCGCCATTCTGCGTGGCGGTCCAGTTGAAGCGATAGGTACAGGCGGCGGCGCTGTCGCCCTCGGCGACCCAGTCATGCTGGTCGAGCCAGTAGTGCTCGTCCTTGCCCATCATCTGCCAGGTCGCCTCGAAGGCGGCGCGGATGGCGGCGATGCCGGTATGGGTGCCGCTGGTGAACCAGAAGGTCGCGTCGGGCGCGATCAGGCCGGTGAGCTGGTCGAAATCCTGGAGGTTGATCCGGTCGGCGTAGGCGGCAAGCACGTCGCGAGCGGTCATTGGTTACTCCAGGCTGAACTCCAGCAGCAGGTTGCGTTCCCAGTCGTTGAAGTTGTTGTCGGAAACGATGGTGATGCGGGTCGAGCCGTCGGGCGCGGTGTGGACCGCGAGGGCTTCCATGTTGTCGATGTCGCCGCCCGAGGTTTCGAGCAGCACTTCGCCGCGCATATGGGCGCCCGGCCTGACATCGGCGGCGGGGACGCGGACAAGGCGCATCTTGAAGGCGAACAGCGAAATGCCGCGCTCGAGCACCAGGAGGTCGCCATTGGGCAGGAAGGCGCAATCGGTCGGGTTGGTGCCGGCCCCGGACATGTAGCCCAATGGGCCGCGATCGTTGACACCGAGCAGGTAGGCCGAGTGCTGGCCGTCATCGTCGATGATGCCCTCGGTGAGCAGCAGGGTCGAGCCGGCGATAGGCGAGGCGGCGGGGGCGATGCAGACGGCCTCGAGCGTCTCGTTGGTGCGGGTGTCGGTCAGCCAGTCGGGGATGTTGACCTCGCGGGCCGCGCCGGAGGGCTTGCCGTCGGCGAGGGCGAAATCGGCAACTCGTGTCAGGTTCTCGAAGCCGACGCGGACAGCGGCCGGCTGGCCGTCGCGGATGATGACCGCCAGCGCCTCGGCGTCGCGGGTATAGGCGCGCGGCAGCTCGGTGCCCTTGGAATTCTGGATCGGCTCGATCTCGACGCCGATCAGGCCGACAGGGCGCAACGCCTCGTCGTAGAGCAGGCGGCCGGAGACGAAGTTGCCGCGGTCCGAGACCATGACCAGCTTGTTGTCGGGACCGGTGAAGCCGAGGCCGGAGAGCCCGCCAAAGGTGTCGGACTGGCTCTGCATCTCGATGCCGCCGCGCCAGACGAGACCCTGTACGCGCTCGCCGATACCGGCGCCGCCGAAGGTCGAGATCGGTACGGCGGTGATCGTCTGTTCCTCGGCGCTTGCACCGATGATTGCGCCACCGAGCAGGGCTGCTCCGGCGCTGAGGACGAAGATGACGGCGGCGGCGAGGCGCTGGGCGCGCCGCGCCATCATCCGTAACGGCTCCGGCGGGCGCTGCCGGCTGCCTCCTCGTCGAACAGGGCGGCGAGCTCGTCGGTGAGCGCGCCGGCCAGTTCTTCGGCGTCGAGCAGGGTGACGGCGCGGCGGTAGTAGCGCGTCACGTCGTGGCCGATGCCGACAGCAACCAGCTGCACAGAGGAGCGGGTCTCGATCTCTTCGATGACCTGGCGCAAGTGGGCCTCGAGATAGTTGCCGGCATTCACGCTCTGGGTCGAATCATCGACCGGCGCACCGTCGGAAATCACCATCAGGATGCGGCGATTTTCGGTCCGGCCAAGCAGGCGCTTGTGAGCCCATTGCAGGGCCTCGCCGTCGATATTCTCCTTGAGCAGGCCTTCGCGCATCATCAGGCCGAGATTTCGCCGGGCGTGGCGCCAAGGCTCGTCGGCGGCCTTGTAGATGATGTGGCGGATGTCGTTGACGCGGCCGGGATTGGGTGGACGTCCCGCCTCGAGCCAGGCTTCGCGCGACTTGCCGCCCTTCCAGGCGCGGGTGGTGAAGCCGAGAATCTCGACCTTCACGCCGCAGCGCTCGAGGGTGCGGGCGAGGATGTCGCCGCAGATCGCCGCGATGGTGATGGGGCGACCGCGCATCGAGCCGGAATTGTCGAGCAGCAGCGTCACCACGGTATCGCGGAAATCGGTGTCGCGCTCGACCTTGAAGCTCAGCGCCTGCAGCGGATCGGTGACCACGCGGGTGAGGCGCGCCGTATCGAGCAGGCCTTCCTCGAGGTCGAAATCCCAGCTGCGGTTCTGTTGCGCCATCAGGCGGCGCTGCAGCTTGTTGGCCAGCCGGGCCACGGCACCGGCGAGATGTTCGAGCTGCTTGTCGAGCAGGGCGCGCAACTGGTCGAGCTCCTCGGGCGGGCACAGGTCCTGGGCCCGGACGATCTCGTCGAACTTCTGGGTGAACACCTTGTAGGTGAAGACGTTCTGGAATTCCCTGGCGTTGGCGCCGGGCGGGGGCGGATTGGGCTGGTCCTCGCCGGATTCCGACGACTCGTCGTCATCGGCATCGGTGAAGTCCATCTCGGCGCCATCGACCTCGCCTTCCTCCTCGGACTGGCCGGGGGTCTGGTCCTCGTCGGCCTCGGCGTCCTCGCTCTCGCCTTCGCCCTGCTCGGGCGTCTTCTCGTCGTCCTGGCCGCGCTCGTTCTGGTCGTCGTCGCCGTCCTCGCTGTCGTCGCTCTCGCCGTCATCGAGGTCGCTGTCGGGCACGAGGCTGAGGTCGCGCAGCAGTTGGCGGGTGGCGCGGCTGAACAGTTCCTGGTCCTCGAAGCGGTTGAGCAGCGTGGTCAGCGAAGTGCCGGCCTTCTGCTCGATCTCCTTGCGCCACAAGTCGACCAGCGCGTGGCCCGAGGGCGGCACCGGGATGCCGGCGACGCGCTCGCGCAGGATCAGACCCAGCGCCTCGGCCAGCGGAGCGTCGGCCTTGTCGGAGATTTCGGCGAAGTTCTGCCGGTAGAGCCGGTCTTCCAGCATCTCGTGGATATTGCCGCCCATGCCGGGCATGCGCACGGCGCCCAGCGCCTCGACGCGGGCCTGCTCGAGCGCATCATAGGCGGCGCGGGCCTCCGGCTCGGCGGGCGCGCGTTTGCGGTGCGTCTCCGGATCGTGGCTGGCAAGCCGCATGGCCATGGCGTCGCCCTGGCCGCGGGCAATGGCGATGTCGCGCAGGGTGGGCAGGCGCGGCAGGTTGGCGAGCCGGGCCTTGTCGGAGGTGAGGATGGGCCGGTCGGCCGAAAAGCTCACCTCGAGCTCGCGCTTGTTGCCGATAGCGCGCACCGCCGCGCCCAAGGCCGTCTTGAACGGCTGGGTGGTGTCGGGCTTGTTCGGCTTGCTACTATTGCGCGGCGGCAGGGCCATCAGAGAACTCGATCGGCGTTATTTGCGGCAGGTTTGATGAGAGAAACGAGCAGGAACATCGGCCGGGTGAGCTCGGTATCGCGCCACTCGGGGTGGGCGGCGAACTGGGCTTCGGACGGGGTCCACTCGTTGACCGCGACATAGGCAAAGCCGAGGTCGCAGAGGATGTTGAGCATGGTGCCGAGGGTGCGGTGATACTTGATCACCCCATCGACGATCCAGTTGGTGACGCGCCTGCCCTCGACGCCGTAGTCGGCGATGGCGAAGGCCTGCCGGCCATCGGCGGCCGTGACCCATTCGGGTTCGGCGCGGGCGGCATAGATCGGGTGCTCGACCGAAAAGACGAGGCGCCCGCCGGGTACCAGAGCGTCGTGGATGACGCGGCCGATGCGGGCGAAATCTTCCACATAGTGCAGCGCCATCGAGCTGACGACGAGCTCGGCACTGGCTGGCGCGAGGGTCAGCTCGTCGAGATTGGCGCGAGCGTAGGTGACGGCCGGCGACTTCGTCTCAGTGGCGGCGCGGGCGAGCATCTTCTCGCTGAGATCGACGCCCAGAACGGAAGCGGCGCCTTCGGCGGCGAGCCAGCGGCTCAGCTGGCCGAAGCCGCAGCCCAGATCGACGACGCGCTTCCCCGCGATCGCGGGCAACAGGGCACGGAATGCGGGCCATTCACTGGTCGCATCCAGCCCGTCACGCGAACGGGGAAACTCGCTGTAGCCGGCGAGAAACCGGTCGTCGTCGTAGATGTTCTGGGCCAATCCGGCCTCCGTCAGGCAACCACCGCCAGGTTCGCGGCGCTCTCGGGCAGGTCTTCGCCGAACACGCGCTGGTAGAACTCGGCCACCACGGGACGCTCGAGCTCGTCGCACTTGTTGAGGAAGGTCAGCCGGAAGGCAAAGCCCTGATCGCCGAAGATCTCGGTGTTCTCGGCCCAGGTGATCACCGTACGCGGGCTCATCACGGTCGACAGGTCGCCATTGATGAAGGCCTGCCGGGTCAGATCGGCGAGGCGGACCATGTTGGAGGCGGTCTTGCGCCCCTTGTCGGTGCCCGCCAGGGTTTTATTCTTGGCGAGGATGATGCCGACTTCCTTGTCGTGCGGCAGGTAGTTCAGCGTGGTGACGATCGACCAGCGGTCCATCTGGCCCTGGTTGATCTGCTGGGTGCCGTGATAGAGGCCCGAGGTATCGCCCAGACCGATGGTATTGGTCGTCGCGAACAGGCGGAAGGCCGGGTGCGGGGTGATGACACGGTTCTGGTCGAGCAGGGTCAGGCGACCCTGGGTCTCGAGCACGCGCTGGATCACGAACATCACGTCGGGGCGGCCGGCATCGTATTCGTCGAAGACGAGCGCGATGTTGTTCTGCACAGCCCAGGGCAGGATGCCGTCACGGAACTCGGTGATCTGCTTGCCGTCCTTGAGCACGATCGCGTCCTTGCCGACGAGATCGATACGCGAGACGTGCGCATCGAGGTTGACGCGGACGAGCGGCCAGTTGAGGCGCGCCGCGACCTGCTCGATGTGGGTGGACTTGCCGGTGCCGTGGTAGCCCTGCACCATCACGCGACGGTTGAAGGCAAAGCCGGCGAGAATGGCCAGCGTGGTGTTGCGGTCGAAAAGATAGTCAGGGTCGACCGGCGGCACATGCGGATCGGTTTCCGCATAGCCCATCACCACCATGTCGCTATCGATGCCAAAGGCCTCGCGGACGGAATATTGCTTGTTCGGCAGATTGGTGAATTCAGGCATCTGAGGCTCTTTACGGGAAATAGGTCAAGACGGCTGCCTTGGGGTTCGGCGCTCTATAGCAGCAACATGACAAACGGGGTAGGGCGCAAGATGGCTCAGTAACGCCCGGCGTTATTGGCCAACGCGCGGCCCTGCCGGGCTTTGCACGCGCTATCGCGCCGACTGATACCGGCATCACGAAATATCATCGGCGAGAACTACGTTCTCAGCGCCCGACGAAGCCCTTGGATTTCAGGTGGGCGTAGGCGGCGATGACGGCGCGCAGGCGGTCTTCGGAGCTCTTGTCGCCGCCATTGGCGTCGGGGTGGTGGAGCTTGACCAGCTTCTTGTAGGCGACGCGGATTTCCTCGGCCTTGACGTAGCCGGTAAAGCCCAGCGTCTCGAAGGCGCGGCGGTCGGGCTCGTGCAGCGGCTTTACCCGCTCCTGTGCCGGCTGCTTGTTCTGGTGGCGGGCATAGCGGGCGAAGACGCCGAACGGATCGTTCATGCGGCGGCCGCCAGTGCCGGGACCGGTGCGCGGATTGCCGCGCGGCATGCGCGGGCCGGGGCCGGAACCAGGCTTGGCGCCAAAGCCCCAGCTGGGGCGGCCATCGGTCTCGCGCTCGGCGTTGAGGGTGGTTTCCATCTCCTCGGGCTTCATGCCCTCGAAGAAGTTGAACACCTGATTGTAGTGGCGGACATGCTCGAGGCAGAAATGATGATACTGGCCGGCAGCCCGATTGCCCTTGGGCGCCTTGTAGTCGCCGGGCAGGTCGCACCCCTCCCAGCCGCAGACCGGGGTATCGGCCTTCGGTTCGGGTTCGGGGTGACGGTTCTTGATCCGGATACCGTCAAAATACTTGGAATCGAGCTTCATCAATCCTAGTTACGAGCCTCGTCAGGCGCTCTCGGAACGTCTCAAACTGAACCGGTATCCATATGTCCGTTCGCGATCAGATTGCAGCGAAACTTTCGCTCAAATTCACGCCAAGCCATCTTGAAGTGCTCGACGAAAGCGAAAAACATAGAGGGCACGGCGGTTATCGCGAGGGTGGAGAGACCCATTTCCGCGTTCGTATCGCTTCCCCTCACTTTGCCGGTATGACCCGCGTGGGCCAGCACCGTGCCATCATGGACACGCTCGACGCCGAACTGAAGGGCGGCGTGCATGCGCTCGCCATCGAAGTGGTGAGCCGCTAAGTCTCTGCAATCCTTTCGGGATGGCGCTGATATGGGGCGTCGGTCCCCGTCGTGCAACCCGGGCTTTGCGGCCAAAGCCGGGCAAGGCCGTGGCCGCCCGCCCCACTCTCTCCGAACTATCGCCCCAGCTTCTGCCTAGCACTTGACGGGCAGACAGACAGGGAGGGCGTCCATGTCTCGAGGAGGCAAGGCAGCGGCCGTGGTGGCCGCGCTGGCGCTTTGCGCGATCCCGGCCGGTGCCGTGGCCGCGGATAATATCGTGCAGTTGATCGTGGGCGGCGAGGCTTATGACGGGCCGCCGCGCTTCGAGGTGAGCTCGACGGCAAGCTGCTGGGCGAAGCGGCGGTCGAGGCCGCGATCGACACGGCGACCGCCGGACGGTTCGCCGATGCGGCCGACAAGGCCGACTATGTGCAGAGTTTCAGTTTCGACGTGCCCGACGACGTGTTCAAGCCGGGCGGCGAGGTGCGGGTGCGGCTGGTTAATGAAGCCTATGGCGGTGACGGCTCGAACCGCGACCGCAACCTGTTCCTCGCCGCGGTGGCCGTGAACGGTCGGGCGGTGACGGTCTCGGGGCTCTCGACGCAGGGTACCAGCGCCGACACCCGGAACGAGCTCCTGGGCGAGTTCCTGGTGCTGCGCGATGGCAATGTCGAGGGCGTGTCGCGTGCTCCTAACGGGGGTTGGCCGACACCGGGCGGTGAGGTCGCAGTCGCTGCGGCGGCGGGTACGGCTGCGACCAAGCCGCCAGCAGCCGTCACGGCGCTCAAGCTGCCTAGCACAGGTGCGCGGGTGGAGACGGCGAGCCTTGCGGCAGAGCCGGCTCCAGCCGACGGCGCATGCGACCATAGCGAGCTCTACAATGTCATCGGCTTCAACGAGAGCTCCAACGACCTGACGCCGCGGCTGATGGAGCGGCTCGACCAGATCGTCGCCGATATCGGCCCGCAGAAGTGCCGCGTGCTGGTCACCGGCTATTCGAGCAAGCAGGGCAACCACGCCACCAATGCGCTGTTCGCCATCGAGCGGGCGCAGAACGTGCTGCTCTACCTCCGGCAGGCCGGGCTGCAGTTCGAGACCGTGTCGGCGACCGGCGGCGGGGCGACCGAGCAGTTCGGGGATACGTCGTCGGAGAATCGGAGGGTGGTGATTTCGGTCGGGCCGTGAGGCGTACGGGATGCTCTCTTGATCCTCCCCTGCGTAGCGGGGGAGGGGGACCAGCGAAGCTGGTGGAGGGGGCGAGACTGGACTCGGTGCTTGTGGCCGCCCCCTCCACCGCCTTCGGCGGGCCTTTCGAGCACAGCTCTCAAGGCCTTCTCACCTAAAATCGCTCCACTGGAGCGATTTTGCCTACGGCACGGGTCGAAGCCCCTCCCCCGTGAACGGGGGAGGATAGCGGAGAAATCGAGCCTAAGCCCCGCGCATCTCTTCGAGGTACGCCCGCACTACCTCCGGATCGACGTTCTTTTCGATGAAGGCCTGGCCGATGCCGTGGGTGAGGATGAAGGTGAGGGCGCCGCGCACCACCTTCTTGTCCTGCGCGATGGCAGCCATCAGGTAGTCCGTGTCGGGCAGCTCGCCGGGAATGTCGGCGAGGCGGGTGGGGAGGCCGGCCGATTGCAGATGCTGCTGGATGCGGCCGGTGTCCTGGCTCGGGGCGAGGCCGAGCTTGGCCGAGAAACCGTGGGCCAGCACCATGCCGATGGCGACGCCTTCGCCGTGCAGCAGGCGGTCGGAATAGCCGGTGGCCTTTTCGAGCGCGTGCCCAAAGGTGTGGCCGAGATTGAGCAGGGCGCGCACGCCCGTTTCCTTCTCGTCGGCGAGCACGAACCGGGTCTTGCTGGCGCAGCAGCGGGCGACCATTTCGGCGCGCAGCGCCATGTCGCCGGCGAACAGGGCGCGGCGGTGTTCCTCGAGCCAGAAGTAGAACTCGGCGTCGTTGATCAGGCCGTATTTCACCACCTCGGCGTAACCGGCGGCGAACTCGCGCTCGGGCAGGGTGGTGAGGGTGTCGAGATCGGCCAGCACCAGTTTGGGCTGGTGGAAGGCTCCGATCAGGTTCTTGCCGTGCGGCGAGTTGATGCCGGTCTTGCCGCCGACAGAGCTATCGACCTGGGCCAGCAGCGAGGTCGGGACCTGGACGAAGTCCATGCCGCGGCGGGCGATGGACGCGGCAAAGCCGGCAAGATCGCCGATGACACCGCCGCCGAGCGCGATGACGAGGTCGCCGCGCTCGAGCCGGGCGGCGAGCAAGGCATCGACCACCTCGCCCAGCCGGGCGAAGGATTTCGTGCTTTCCCCGTTCGGCAGGACGATCTCGGTGTGGCCGATGCCGGCCTTGTCGAGCGAGGCGACGAGGCGCGGCAGCTGGGCCTTGGCCACCTCGGTGTCGGTGACGATGCCGAAACGGCGGCCGGGGAACATCGCCGCAAAGTGCGCGCCGGCGCCGTCGAGCAGGCCTTCGCCGATGACGATATCGTAGGCGCGGCCCGGCAGGGGCACGTGGACGGTGGTCGGCTCAGCCATGGTCGCGCTCCTCGCGCAGATGGTCGGCGAGGGCTTCGATCAGCTCGCTCGCCACCTGGTCCTGCGGCACATCGCGCGAGACCACGGTGATGTCGGCTTCGGCATAGATCGGGTAGCGCGCCTCGATCAGCTTCTGGAGCGTCTCGCGCGGGTTGGCGGTCTTCAGCAGCGGCCGGTTGGAGCGCCGCGATACGCGCTGGAACAGGAGGTCGAAATCGGCCTTGATCCACACCGAGAGCGCGGTCTCTTTCACCAGCGCGCGGGTCTCGGCGTTGATGAAGGCGCCGCCGCCGGTGCCGAGCACGATGCTCTCGTCCTTGAGCAGGCGGGCGATGACCTTGACCTCGCCGGCGCGGAAATCGGCCTCCCCATGGGCGGTGAAGATCTCCTCGATGGTCATGCCGGCGGCCTTTTCCACCTCCTCGTCGCTATCGACGAAACGGCGGCCGAGCTTGGCGGCAAGACGGCGGCCGACGGTGGTCTTGCCGGCGCCCATCATGCCGATGAGCACGATCGGGCGGCGGCCGAGGAGGCCCAGCAGTTCTTCGCGGCGGTCCGCATGAGAAGTCGTGCCGTCGCGTGACATGGCATCTCCCGTTCGGCCGGGTTTGACCGTTAGGGCGACATAAAGTCAATGCCTGCTATGGTCGGCAGGCTTGATCGCCCAAGCCTTGATCGCCCTTGCCAAACAAGGGACACTGCGCCCGCGTCAAAGACGGATTGCCATGCCGACCCTTATTCGCCTGATCGTCATCCTGCTGGTCCTGGTCGGCATCGGCTACGGCGCCATGTTCGGGCTCGTCATGATGGTCGAGCCGCGCGACAAGGACGTCACCATCCGCATTCCGGCGCGCAACCTGATGCCCGACGCGCAGAACCAGACCATCGTGCGGCGCGAGATCGATACGACGCGCGCTGCGCCCGCCGACGTGCCGGCCGCGACGCCCGATCCGGTTCCTGCCGAGCCAACGGCGACGATGGAAGTGACGCCCACGCCCGAGCCGGCCGGCGAGGGTGGCGAAGTGCGGACGCTGGCGCCGGGCGTCGAATGATTGGCGGCCATCTGGTCGAGTCGTTCCTCGAGATGATGGCGGCCGAGCGCGGCGCGGCCAAAAACACCATCGAGGCCTACCGGCGCGACCTCAACGCCTATTGCGACTATCTCGGCCGACGCCAGAAATCGGCGACCTCGGCCGGGCGCGAGGAAGTAACGGGCTATCTCGCCTTCCTCGAGGCGCAGGGGATCGCGACCTCCTCAAGTGCGCGAAAACTTTCGGCCATCCGGCAGTTCCACAAGTTTCTCGCCGCCGACCAGGTGCGGGGCGACGACCCGACGCGGATCGTGAGTTCGCCCAAGGCGCGGCGCGGGCTGCCCAAGGTACTGTCGTTCGCCGAGATCGACCGGCTGTTCACGGCGGCGGAAGTCGAGGTCGAACGACCTGACGCGACCGACGCGGAGCGCGCCATGGCGGGGCGGCTCTATGTGCTGCTCGAACTGCTCTATGCCACCGGCATGCGCGTGTCCGAGCTGGTGGAACTGAAGCGCGCGGCGGTGATGCGCGACGCCAGCTTCCTCACCATCCGCGGCAAGGGCAACAAGGAGCGCATCGTGCCGCTCACCGACCGGGCGCGCGATGCGGTGAAGGCGTATCTCGGCCGGGTCGAGCCGGGGGTGTGGCTGTTTCCGGCCGGCGGCGAGACGGGGCATCTGAGCCGCCAGGTGTTCGCGCGCGAGCTCAAGGGGCTGGCGGCGCGCGCCGGAATCGGCGCGGCGCGGGTCTCGCCGCACGTGCTGCGGCATGCGTTCGCCAGCCATTTGCTGGCGGGCGGGGCGGACCTGCGGGTGGTGCAGACGCTGCTCGGGCACTCGGATATTTCGACGACGCAGATCTACACGCATGTGCTGGACGAGCGGCTGCGCGATCTGGTGCAGAGCCATCATCCGCTGGCGGAGGAATAGGGCTCAGGCTCCAATAGCGTCAGGCATATTGCCCTGGGACACCCCCCACCCTGTCCCTCCCCCGCAAGGGGGGAGGTGACCTGCGCTCGCAAGTCGTCGTCCAACGTGCACCGGGGTCGGTGGAGGGGTCTCCCTCCCCCTTGCGGGGAGGGGACAGGGGTGGGGGTGTTCTTCCCGCTCGATGGGGGTGGTTCAGGCCTTGTCCCGCTGCGCCAGGTCGTCCATGCGTTCGAGCAGCTGGTCCAGCTGGCGCAGCACGTCGCCCATCAGCATCGGTTTTTGCTCCGGGGCCGGCGCCGGGTCGGCCCAGCGCGCGCGCAGGTCGGCGATGCGGGCCTTGCGGCGGCGGCGGGCCAGCTTGGCTTCCACCAGGGTATGCCGCATCGCGTCGTTCGCCATGTCGAGCACGAAGAGTTCTTCGCAGTCGGGGCACCAGGCCTTGCCGCCGGGGCGAACGAGCTTGGCATTTTCCAGGAACTGGCCCCGGCAGTGGGGGCAGGCAACGTTGACCAGCGCGTATGCGGACATGGGTGGACGTAGAGCCTGGGTAGAAATCGACCGTGATATGCTTGTCACCCAAGCGTCATGCATTGGTTAACGCGGCGCGACGCGCCAATGCTTCACCACAGCTTTCCCCGGCGCTTGACTCATCCCCCCGCCATCGCCACTTTCCGGCCACTTTGGGGCGCGAGGTGACGCGCCCCTATCCTAGATTTACGTGGTCGCGCTTCGCCGTGAGCGCCCTAACTGGCGGGTTGGATGCAGTCCTATCTCGATTTCGAAAAGCCGGTCGCCGATCTTGAAGGCAAGATCGCCGAGCTCAAATCCCTCGCCACGTCCGACCAGGCCGTGTCCATCGACGAGGAAGTGGGCCGGCTGAGCGCCCGGGCCGACGAGGCGCTGATCGAGATCTACAAGAAGCTCACGCCGTGGCAGAAGACGCAGGTGGCGCGCCATCCGCAGCGCCCGCATTTCTCCGACTATATCGCCGGGCTGATCAGCGAGTGGACGCCGCTCGCCGGCGATCGCAAGTTCGCCGAGGATTCGGCGCTGCAGGCCGGCTTCGGCCGCTTCAACGGCCAGCCGGTCGCCATCCTGGGGCAGGAGAAGGGCTCCAACACCGAGAGCCGGCTCAAGCATAATTTCGGCATGGCGCGACCCGAGGGCTATCGCAAGGCCGTGCGCATCATGGACATGGCCGATCGCTTCGAGATCCCGGTCATCTCCTTCGTCGATACGGCCGGCGCCTATCCGGGCATCGGCGCCGAGGAACGTGGGCAGGCCGAGGCGATCGCGCGCTCGACCGAGCGCTGCCTCGACCTGGGCGTGCCGAACCTGTCGATCATCATCGGCGAGGGCGGTTCGGGCGGCGCCATCGCCATTGCCACGGCCAACCGCGTGCTGATGCTCGAAAACGCCATCTACTCGGTGATCTCGCCGGAAGCCGGCGCCTCGATCTTGTGGCGCGATGCGGCCAAGGCGCAGGATGCGGCCAACAACATGAAGATCACCGCGACGGACCTGCTGTCGCTCGGCGTGATCGACGGAATCATTCCCGAGCCGGCCGGCGGCGCACACCGGCATCACGCAGAGGTGATGAATTCCGCCTCGCGCGCTATCACGCAGTTCCTCACCGATTTCCCCGGCAATCGCGGCCGGCTGGAGATCAGGGAACACAGGCGCGACAAATTCCTCGCCATTGGCAGCAATTTGAGTTGATCGACTGCCCGACGCGGGGCAGGAAAGTCCTAACGGGTGAGTAACCATCGCGGCTTACGCTGTGGTAACCGTCCGTGCGTAACTCGGGCGCGGGTTATGACAGATCATCTCGGGTAGCGACTTTGAGCAGAACGCTCCGTTCCATCCTTCTTCTCGGCGCCGGCGTAGCCATGGCCGCGCTGCTTGTCGGCTGCGGCGGCATCAAGCCGGCCGCCAATGCCAAGGCCATGGCACCGCTCAAGCAGGAGGCGGTGAGCCGGCTTGCCAGCATGGGCTCGTCGCCCGGTGCGGGCATGATGATCCGCATCTTCAAGGAAAGCTCGGAGCTCGAGGTCTGGAAGCAGACCGCCGGCGGCTACAAGCATTTCAAGACTTACGAGATCTGCGCCTGGTCGGGCTCGCTGGGCCCCAAGATCAAGGAAGGCGACCGGCAGTCGCCCGAGGGCTTCTATACGATCACCCCGGGGCTGATGAATCCGAACTCCAGCTACTACCTGGCGTTCAACACCGGCTTTCCGAACAAGTTCGACCGCGCTTATGGCCGCACCGGGTCCGACCTGATGGTACATGGCGATTGCTCGTCGCGCGGCTGCTACTCGATGACCGACGAGTCGATCGCCGAGATCTACGCGCTGGCGCGCGAGACCTTCAAGGGCGGCAATTCGTCGTTCCAGCTGCAGATCTTCCCGTTCCGCATGACGGCGCAGAACCTGGCGCGCCATGCCGACAGCCCGAACATGAGCTTCTGGAAGGACATCAAGGAGGGCTATGACCGGTTCGAGCTCTCCCGGACGCCGCCGACCTGGGACGTGTGCAACAAGGATTATGCCTTCGGCGTGCCCTCCGGCACGATGCTCGATCCGCTGGGCGCCTGCCCGGTGACGATCGCGCAGTCGGTGCCCGAGAACGTCAAGGCCAAGATGGCGGCCGACGATGCCGCCATGGCGAGGGAAGTCGCCTCGCTCGCCGACAAGGCGGGCAAGGCCGCTGCCGATGCGCAGAAGCTCGCCGAGCAGCAGGCTGCGGCCAAGGCGCGCGGCGAGGCGATCGGCAGCTTCATCGGCGGGCTGTTCGGTGGCGGCAGTGCCGACACCGGCGCGGTCGATCCGGGCAAGGTGGCACCGACGCCGCTGCCCGCGCCTGGCGACCGGGCGTAACCGCACTGCTTGCCATTCGGCACGCCGGTCACCATTTGGGCACCGTCATGGTGTCAACCTGCAGCCGTGTGGCTGGCAGGATGTTGGAGTAGCCGGAATGCGCCGTTACCGCCGCCTGGTGCTGATCGACCGGGTGATCCCGTTCCTGGCAGCGCTGGTTGGCCTCGTGGCGCTTGCCGGCGCCGTGATGGTGCAGGTCAACGCCGACACCAAGACGCGCGCGATAGCGACCGCGGTGGCGGAGCTCCGCAGTTCCATCGATGCACTGGCAGCACAGCCCGCGGCCGCCCCGACGCCGGCTGATGATGGTTCGGCCGAAGCGCTGCTGGCGCTGCAGGACCGGATGAACCTGCTCGAGTCGGCCTGGACCGAGCAGCAGGCCGACCTTGCGGCGATGCCGGCGGCCGGGCCTGCCGAGGCCGAGACCGCTGTCGCCGAGATCGACCCCAACCTGCCCACCACGGACTGCATCCCGCTCGGCACCCGCTTCATGGTGATCCCGAACGAGAAATTCCCGATCTGCCAGACCACGGTCGTGCTGGAGACCGGGGTCATCACCGACGACACGGTCAGCTTCAAGCAGACCGGCCAGGTGGTCGAAACCAGCTTCGCCGCGATCCCGGACAGCAAATGCAACGTCTCGGTGTTCTCGGCCGACTCGGCCGGCTTTGCCGAAGTCCGGGTGACGTGCACGTGAGGGCGTTCCAAACGTCATCGTGACGCGGTAGAGCTTAGGCCTCTTAGCGTCGGAACCATCCGTTGTCCGCTCCTAGCGTCGTCTCCAGCTCGGCCTCGCTGCGCGGCATGGCGCTGGCCATCACCGCGTTCACCTTGTTCGCCGTGCACGATGCGCTGGTGAAGGCGGTCATCCACGCGCTGCCGGTGACGCAGATCCTGTTCACGCGCAGCGTCTTCATCATGCTCGCCTGCGTCGCGCTGCGCCGCAGCATCCTCGCCGAGGCGTGGCGGTCGGCCAACAAGGGCATGCACGTGCTGCGCGGTATCCTGACGCTCGCGGCCTGGCTCATGTTCTACTCCGCCGGCCGCGAACTGCAGCTGGCAGAGATGACGACGCTCTACTACGTGGCGCCGATCATCACGATCGTGCTGGCGGTGATCTTCCTCAAGGAGCGGCTGACACTGGCGCGCGTCGGGGCGGCGGCGGTCGGCTTTTTCGGCGTGGTGGTGGCGGTCAATCCGAGCGGCCTGTCGATCGGCCTGCCGACGCTGCTGGTGCTGGGGGCGGCCTTCCTCTGGGCCGTGGCCATGATCCTGATGCGCACCATATCGAGGTCCGACAGCTCGATCGTGCTGATCTTTTCGATGAACCTGTTCTTCACCATCGTCATGGGCGTCGCGTCGATCCCGACCTGGACGGCGATGGATCCGCTGCAGATTGTGATCGTGGTGGGGGTCGGCGTCGCGGGCGGTTGCGCGCAATATCTGCTGGTCGAGGCCGCCCGGCTCATTCCGGCAAGCGTCGTCGGCACAGTGGAGTATGGCGCGCTGATCTGGAGCTTCGTTTTCGGTTTCCTGTTCTGGGGCGAGGAGCCGGCGAGCACGGTCTATATCGGCGCCGCGCTGGTGATCGCCGCCGGGCTGGTGCTGGCCTGGAGTGAGCACCGGGCGCGGCGGACGATCGGCGAGACGCCGTAGTCAGCGAGCCACCCCGTTCGTCTCGGTGCCGGCTATGATGTCGCAGGCTGCCGTCGCGGCGCCGGTACGACCACCGGGTTGGCGTTGGCCTCGCCCTTATTGGGCTGGCCGCTGCCGGTGGTCACCAGCTGATGCAGGCTCGCGAGGTAGAAGTTCCAGGAGTCGTTGCAGACCTCGAAGCACTCCTCGGTGGGCACCAAGCCGACATGGGTGAAGCGTAGCTGCGCGCCGCCCTCGATCGGCGTGATCTCGAACACGATGTCCGTGCCGGTCCACTCGGTGCTGTCCTTGAGGAAGTTGAAGTGGTTCTGCAGCACGTGCCAGACCATCCTGCGGCCCGGCTCCATCTCGGTGATGACGAAGGTGCCGCGGTGGATGTCCTTGAAGTGGTAGTAGAAGATGGCGCCGAGGCTGTCGGTACTGCCCAGCACGTCCTCGGACCACCAGGCCCGTGGGTTGGCGACGGCGGCAAAGACCTGGCCGGGCGTGGCGCGGTCGAACGTCAGGGTCCTGGTGTAGCTGTTCTCGGACATTCCGGTTTCCTTTGCTTCAGGCATCAATTGGCGCGGTCGCGGCGGCTGATCTTCAGCCACAGCATCTGCCCGTCGCCGTTGCGGGCATCCTCGACGTCGGTGGGCTCGAGGCCGATATCGGCCAGTTGCTGGGCATCGAGCGGGGAGAGGCGCAGCACCGTCTGGCGGCGCTGATAGGCCAGTTGCAGGGCGGCGACGATGTGCCTGACGCGATCGAACAGGCGCGGCGTCGTGGTGCGGGTCTCGCTCATCCCGTTGAGGTCGTAGGTGGTCATTTCACTGCTCCTTGGTTTCAAGGGGTTGGTGTTCGTCGTCTGATGGCTAGACTAGGTGCAGGCCGCGGCCTGGTGAGAGTGACAAGTGTGACGGGATACGGATGGACTCGCTGATCACCGCCGCCGGCCTGGCCCTCGCGGCCGGCGATCCGCTCGGGGCGCTGAAGCGCGTGGCGCTGCGCGAGGACCCGCCGGCCCTGGCGCTGCGGGGCATCGCCATGGCGCAACTGGGCGACCTCGTCCGGGCCAAGGGGCTGCTTAAATCTGCGTCGCGGGCCTTCGGGCCGAAGGACGTCGTGGCGCGGGCGCGCTGCACCGTGGCGGAAGCCGAGATCGCGCTGGTGTCGCGCGAGCTCAACTGGCCGGTCAGTGCGCTGACCGACGCGGCCGAGGTGCTGGCGGCCAGCGGCGATCGGATCAACGCGGCGCATGCCGCCAATCTCGAAGCCCGCCGGCTGCTGCTGATCGGCAAGCTCGATGCGGCGGAAGCGGTGCTGGCGGGCGTCGATCCGGCTCCTCTGCCGGCCGCCCTGCAGGCGGCGCACGCGCTGATCTCGGCCGGCATCGCCATCAAGCGGCTGCATGTCGGTGCCGCCCGCGAGGCGCTGACCCGGGCGTCCAGGGCCGCCTATGCAGCGCGCATCGTCGGCCTCGCCGCCGAAGTCGAGACGGCCGGGCGGGCGCTCACCACGGTCGCCGGACGGCTAATCCAGAACGGCGCCGAGCGACCGGTGCGGCTCGCCGAGGTCGAGGCGCTGTTCGCGTCGCCGACGCTGGTCGTCGATGCGTCGCGCAACGTGGTGCGCGAGGGTGGCGCCATCGTCGGGCTGGGGACGCGCCCCGTGCTGTTCGCGCTGGCGCGGGCGCTGGGCGAGGCGTGGCCGGGGGATGTTTCGCGCGACGAGCTGGTCGCCAAGGCCTTCCGCGGCAAGGAGGCGGATGAATCGCACCGGGCGCGCCTGCGGGTCGAGATGGGCCGGCTGCGGGCGGAACTGCAGGAGGTGGCCGAAGTCACCGCCACCGCAGACGGCTTCGTGCTTGCCCCGCGCCGCGTCGGCGCCGTAGCTGTGCTGGCCCCGCCGGTGGACGATGCACATGGCGCGGTGCTGGCGCTGCTCGCCGATGGCGAGGCGTGGGCGAGCTCGGCGCTGGCCATCGCGCTCGATACCAGCCCGCGCACCGTGCAGCGGGCGCTGGAGCAGCTGGCCGTGGCAGGCAAGGTGCAATCCTTCGGCCGGGCGCGGGCGCAACGCTGGATCGCGGCAAGCGTGCCCGGTTTCCCGACGAGCTTGTTACTCCCGGGGCCGCTGCCGGGCGACTAGGACAGGGCATCGACACCTTCGAGGAGAGTTCAGATGAAGCATGCCCACGCAGAAATCCTGCGCGAATATGGCCCGTTTCCCGGCGCCAATGACGTAGCCGGGGTCACTTTCGATGGCACCAATGTGTGGTTCGCCTCAGGCGACCGGATCAATGCCTTCGATCCCGAGAGCGGCGAGCCGGTGCGCACCATCGACGTCGCGGCCCATGCCGGCACGACCTATGACGGCGAGTATCTGTTCCAGTTGGCGGACGACGTGATCCAGAAGGTCGACCCGCGCACCGGCAAGGTGGTCAAGACCATCCCGGCGCCCGGCGGCGGTTCCGGCCTCGCCTGGGCGGAAGGCTCGCTGTGGGTCGGGCAGTATCGCGACCGCAAGATCGTGCAGATCGATCCCGAGACCGGCTCGGTGCTGCGCACTATCAGCTCGAACCGCTTCGTCACCGGCGTCACCTGGGCGGAGGGCGATCTCTGGCACGCAACGCTCGAGGATGGGCAGAGCGAGCTGCGGCGGGTCGATCCGCAATCGGGCGAAGTGCTCGAGCAGCTCGACATGCCCGCAGGGGCGCGCGTCTCGGGCCTCGAGTCGGATGGCAAGGACCGGTTCTTCGCCGGCGACGACAAGAGCGGGAAAGTGCGTGCAGTGCGCCGGCCGGCCCGCGAGGCGGCGTAGGCAAAATGAACAGGCGGGCGATCGGCCCGCCTGTTCAATTCTCGTCAGGCCGGTGTCGGCACGCCGAGCACCCGGTAGCGCAAGACGACGCGGCCCTTGCCGGCGATCCTGGCGTCGATCAGGTCGAGCTTCTGGCGATCGATGACGCCGCCGAATAGCGGCTTCCGTCCCGTCAGCACCAGCGGATGCAGGTGCAGCACCAGTTCATCGAGCATGCCGGCATTCATCAATGCGCCGATCAGGCCAGCGCCGCCGACGACATAGGTCGTTCCGCCGGGTTCGGCTTTGATGGCGCGCAGTGCGTCGAGGTCGCGGACGATCTCGGCGCTGGGCCAGCCGACGGCGTCCAGCGTCGTCGACAGTACCACGTGCCGCGTCGCCGCGGCCTTTTCGGCATAGGCGATCTCCGCGGCGTTGGGCGGGCGGGTCTCCCCGGGCGGGATGGCCTCGGGTTGCTCGCGGATGGATGTCCAGAACTCGGCATAGTCGGGGAACATGCCGCCGCCGAGGACGAAGAGGTCGACCTCGCCGATCAGCCCGAGCGCGGTGGACCAGCTGTCGGCCCAATCCTCGGTGCCGTCGCGGGCTTCGGTGAAGCCGTCCAGCGTCATCTGCATGCCGGCGATGAATTTGCGTCCGTTGTCTGTCACGGTCCTGTCCTCTGGCTGTTGAAGCTGTCGGGCGGCCGCCGGTGGACGGACGCCCGACTGTGGCTTAGCCGCGGCGGCCCTGTCGGGGTGAGTTACAATGCTGGCAGGATTTCACGAACCCAGGCGCGATCTCGCCGACACTCCGGCGTGTGGCGCGCCGGAGTGTCGTGCCGGATAGCTAGAAGCTGTGGCGGCTCTGGCTGCGGGGGTCGTCCACCACCTGGTGCGGCTCGTAGAGGCCGCCGCGGGCGGTCCGGCGCCACGGGCGCGCGGGGTCGTTGGGATCGAGCGTGATCTCGGCGATGGCAAAGCCGGCTCGGCCGTCGGGAAGGCAGCGGGCGGCCCAGGTGCCGTTGGGCGCGGCTATGCCGGAGGGCGCCTCCGCGCTCTGCTCGGCGTGCACGGCGATGCTCGCCCAGTAGCTGTTGCTGGCGGCGTGGCCCAGGATCTCGGCCGCAAAGGCGGTGCCGCCAGTGGTCGAGAACAGCACGCAGTCGACGCCTTGCCGCTCGTACTCGATGAAGCTCTCCGGATAATGGGCCTCCATGCCGAGCGTGCAGCCGAAGCGGATGCCGTCGATTGCGAACGTCACCGGGGTGCGGCCCGGCGTGTACATAAACGACACCTTGGTGTTGGACAGCAACCGTTCGTCGTAGCGCGTCACCAGCTCGCCGGTATCGGAGATGACGTAGAGGCTGCTGTGCGGCCGATGCGGCGGGCTCAACTGGTGGATCGAGCCCATGGCGACCCAGATGCCGATATCCCTGGCCAGGGCGCGGATCGCCTCGAGTTCCTCGCGCAGGGTGTTCCAGTCGCAGCGGCTCCAGTCGGCAATGCCGATGGTCTTAGGGCCGGTGGAGGACATGATGCGCTTGTCCGGCGAGCAGGTGGCCCCTTCGGGGAAGTGGATCAGCCGCGCACCGCCCGCCCGGGCTTCCCGCATCAGTTGCCGAAGTCCGGCTCCGGCGGCCCGCAGCTGCGCCGCATCGCCAGGATCGCCGAAGGCATCCGTCTGGCCCACGGCCAGTCGCAGTGATTTGAGCGGGGTGGGGGGCGACCCGCCGCGCAGATGCATGAGGGCAGTGGTGTAGGATTCGCCGGTCTTTTGGGCGCGGGCGCGCACGCGGCGCTTGAGGTTCGCGTTTTCCGTCATGGTGAGGCCTTTCGCGTCCCGACGGAGTTCCCCAGCACCCGCGCCGAAACGGATCGGACCAGAACGGGCAACCCGAGGCGATTGGCCCCTTTGCCTCCGCAACGGGCCAGGCTGGGGCTGGCCTCAGGAGGTTGGGCGTCGGGTCGACGCCGAGCCTCAGGATGGCCGGAGCGCCGCGATTCGTAAACTGGCTGGGGCGATCCAAAACAAAGCCGGCAGGGGGGACCTGCCGGCTCGTCCGTTCCAGTCGACAGCGTCAGTAGGCGCCGTGGCAGTGCTTGAACTTCTTGCCCGAGCCGCAGGGGCAGGGGGCATTGCGGGAGACGCCGACCAGCAGCTTGGGATCGATCGGCTTCAGCGCCGGGTCGGCCTCGACGACGCCCGCGCCGGCTGCGGCGCCGGCGGCGGCAAAGCCGGCCAGCCTGGGCGCCGGGGGCACGTCACGCGGGAAGGTGCCCGTCACCTGGGTCTCGGCGTCGTTCTCGCCGGTGGTGGGGTCGATATGGATCTCGCTGAGATCATCCAGCGGCGGCGGCTCGGGCTGGCGCTGCACCAGCTCGACATGGCTGAGCTGGGTGGTGACCAGCTCGCGCAGCTGGGCCAGCAGCTGCTCGAACAGCTCGAAGGCTTCGCGCTTGTACTCGTTCAGCGGATCGCGCTGGGCGAGGCCACGCCAGCCGACCACCTTGCTGAGGTGGTCGAGGGTGACGAGATGCTCGCGCCACAGCCCATCGATCGACTGCAGCAGGATCGACTTTTCGACCTGGCGCATGATGTCGGGCGAGAAGCGGGCGACCTTGGCGGCGGCGAACTCGTCGGCGGCCTTGACCAGGCGCTCGCGCACCACCTCGACGTCGATGCCGTCCTCGGCAGCCCAGTCGGCGACCGGCACGTCGACGTTGAGATAGGTCTTGGCAGCGGCGGTCAGCTGCTCGGTGTTCCACTGCTCGGGATAGGAGCGCTCGGGGATCGATTTCGCGATGATGTCGTCGACGACCTCGTGGCGCATGTTGGCCGTGGTCTCGGACACATCCTCCATGTCCATCAGTTCGACGCGCTCGGCGAAGATCACCTTGCGCTGATCGTTCATGACGTCGTCGTATTTGAGGATGTTCTTGCGGATGTCGAAGTTGCGGGCTTCGACGCGGGCCTGGGCCTTCTCGATGGCCTTGGTGACCCACGGGTGGGTGATCGACTCACCGTCCTCGAGGCCCAGCGTGGTGAGGGTCTTGTTCATGCCCTCGACCGGGAAGATGCGCATCAGGTCGTCCTGCAAAGACAGGAAGAACTTGGAATGGCCCGGGTCGCCCTGGCGACCGGCGCGGCCGCGCAGCTGGTTGTCGATACGGCGGCTCTCGTGCCGCTCGGTGCCGATGATGTAGAGGCCGCCGGCGGCGAGCACCCTGGCCTTGTCCTCGGCGATGGTGCGCTTGATCTCTTCGATCTTGGCGTCGCGAGCCTCGCCCTCGAGTTCGGCCGCCTCGCGCTCAATGCGCATGTCGAGGTTGCCGCCGAGCTGGATGTCGGTACCGCGACCGGCCATGTTGGTGGCGATGGTGACGGCGCCGGTGACGCCGGCATCGGCGACGATATGGGCTTCCTGCTCGTGGTAGCGCGCGTTCAGCACGGCGAGGTTGTCGACGCCCTTCTTGCGCAGCAGCTCGGCCAGCATTTCCGACTTCTCGATCGAGGTCGTGCCGACCAGCACCGGCTGGCCGCGGCCACGGGCCTCGGCGATCAGGTCGGCGATGGCGTCGAACTTCTCGGCGGCGGTGCGGAAGATCGCATCATCCTCGTCGACGCGCTTGATGGCGACGTTGGTGGGGATGGTTACGACGTTGAGCCCGTAGATGTCGCCGAATTCCTCGGCCTCGGTCGCCGCCGTACCGGTCATGCCGGCCAGCTTCTTGTAGAGGCGGAAATAGTTCTGGAAGGTGATCGAGGCCAGCGTCTGGTTTTCCGGCTGGATCTTGACGTGTTCCTTGGCTTCCAGCGCCTGGTGCAGGCCTTCCGAATAGCGGCGGCCCGGCATCATGCGGCCGGTGAACTCGTCGATGATCACCACTTCGTCGTTGCGGACGATGTAGTCCTTCTCGCGCTGGAACATCTTGTGAGCGCGCAATGCCGAGTTGAGGTGGTGCACGAGCGCCACGTTCTCGACGTCGTAGAGGTTGGCGCCCTTGAGTTCACCGGCCTGTTCGAGCGCTGCTTCGAGGCGCTCCACGCCGGAATCGGTGAAGGTCGCCGAGCGCTGCTTCTCGTCGATCTCGTAGTCGCCCTCTTCGAGGGTCGGGATCAGGCCGTCGGCGAGCTCGTAGAGGGCAGAGCGGTCGGCCGAGGGGCCGGAGATGATCAGCGGGGTGCGCGCCTCGTCGATGAGGATCGAGTCCACTTCGTCGACGATGCAGTAGTGGTGGCCGCGCTGCACCATCTGGGCGCGGCTGTATTTCATGTTGTCGCGCAGGTAGTCGAAGCCGAACTCGTTGTTGGTGCCGTAGGTGATGTCGGCGTCGTAGGCGGCCTTGCGCTCGGCGTCGTCGATGCCGTGGACGATGACGCCGATCGACAGCCCGAGGAACTCGTAGAGCTTGCCCATCCAGGCGGCGTCGCGGCGGGCCAGGTAGTCGTTGACGGTGACGAGGTGGACGCCCTTGCCTTCGAGCGCATTGAGGTAGACCGGGAGCGTTGCCACCAGGGTCTTGCCTTCACCGGTGCGCATCTCGGAGATGGAGCGGTTGTTCAGCACCATGCCGCCGATGAGCTGCACGTCGAAGTGGCGCATGCCGAGCGCGCGCCTCGCGCCCTCGCGCACGGTGGCGAAAGCCGGCTCGAGGATATCGTCGAGGGTCTTGCCCTGGGCGAGCTGGTCGCGGAATTCCTGGGTCTTGGCCCGCAGCTCAGCGTCGGTGAGCTTTTCGAACTGGGGCTCGAGGGCGTTGATGGCGGCAACGCGGGGAAGGTACTTCTTCACCTGTCGATCGTTCGCCGAACCGAAGATCGCCTTGGCGATTGCAGCCAATACCATTCCTGTCGTCCTTTGAATTTTCGGGCCGGGCGGCGCGAGGCGCCAAAGGGTGCATCCGGCAGGGCGGCGGGTCCTCACCCGTCAACACTCTTTGAAGTGGTGCGACATGTAAGAGCGGGTGTCTGGCTTGTCAACGGAACCTAAATGGGCCAAACCACCGCCTCGCATGGCCCGGGGGCCCGTGCCAGCAGAGGAGACTCCCCATGACCCCATCAGCCAAGCACGGCTCGATCCCCCAGTTCGCGGCCGCGCTGATGCTCGCCACGGCCCTCGCCACCGGCTCCGCCTTCGCGCAGGACACCCCTGCGGCGCCCGAGGCTCCGGCCACCGAAGACCCGGCGGCGCCGGCCCCAGACGCTGCGGCGCCGGCTGCTCCGGCCCAGCCCGCTCCCGACGCGGTGGTCGCCACGGTCGGCGACATGACCATTACCGAAGCCGATCTCGCACTGGCCGCACAGGATCTGCAGGACCAGCTGCAGCAGGTGCCGGCGGACCAGCGCCGGGCTTTCCTTGTCACCGTGCTGGTTGACATGAAGGTGATGGCCAAGGCTGCCCGCGATGCCGGCCTGCAGGACGATGCCGCGTTCAAGGCCCGCATGGCCTATCTCGAGGACCGGTCGCTGCGCCAGGCCTACTTCGCCGAGAAGGTCGCCGGCGCCGTGAACGAGGACAAGATCAAGGCCGCCTACGACGCCTATGTCGCCGGCTTTACGCCGGTCGAGGAGGTGCATGCCCGCCATATTCTCGTCGCCACCGAAGAGGAAGCCAAGGCGATCAAGGCCGAGCTCGATGGCGGCAAGCCGTTCGAAGTGCTGGCCATGGAAAAGACCACCGATCCCTCGGGCAAGCAGAACGGGGGCGACCTCGGCTTCTTCCAGAAGGGCATGATGGTTCCCGCCTTCGAGACCGTGGCCTTCACGCTCGAGCCGGGCACGATCTCCGACCCGGTGCAGTCCGATTTCGGCTGGCACATCATCAAGGTCGAGGAAAAGCGCATGAGCGCGCCGCCGCCGATCGAGCAGCTGCAGCAGCAACTGGCGCAGCAGGTGATCTACGACGAGTTCGAGGCCGTGGTCGCGCCGCTCAAGGCCGCCTCGCCGGTGAACATCCCCGATGCGGCGCTCGCCGCCGCGGTCAAGGCGCAGTCCGAGCCGCAGCAGGCAGAAGAAGCAGCGCCCGCGGCGCCGTAAGCGTTCGGCAGCCCGACATTTCGAAACGCCCCGGTCATCGCCGGGGCGTTTTGTTTTCGGGCTTGCGGTCGAGCGAGCGATAGGCCGCCTCCCTCCCCCTTGCGGGAGGGAACGAGGGTGGGGGTGGCGCGGTGGTCACCGATGGACCCACCCCCAGCCCCTCCCCGCAAGGGGGAGGGGAGCGATGCGGACCAGGTGCGTGGGTCGCCCCCTCCACCGCCTAGAGCGGCCCCCCTCCGGAGAGGCCGTTTCCGCTATCTCAGCATGCCGCGCGCCATGATGGCGGCGATCTGCGGGATGCGATGCTCGGGATCCTCCAGCCGCCCGATGAGCGCCAGCTTCCAGGCGAAGGCCGAGAGCAGGTCGGAGGCGGCATGGCTGTCGACATCGTCGCGCAGTTCGCCGCGCGCTCTGGCCCGCTCGATCAGCGCCGCGGTGTGGACGACACGACCATCGCTGTAGGCGGCAAGCGCATCGGCGGCGACCGGATCGGTCTGGGCTTCGGCCACGAGCGAGCGGAAGACGCCACCGGACTGGCCCTGCCAGAAGGTGGTGAGATTGGTGAGGAAGCCTTCGAGATCGCCCTGCAGGGTGCCCGTGTCGACGTCGCGCATGCTCTCCTTGAGCCGGGCGTAGACATCGAGCAGCAGGTGCGCCTTGGACGGCCACCAGCGATAGATGGTGGGCTTGCCCGCTTTTGCCCGCCGGGCCACCGCCTCGATCGAGAAGGCCGCATAGCCGCCCTCGGCGAGGATAGCGGCCGCGGCGTCCAGGATGGCGTCTTCCGCTGCCGGGTTGCGCACCGAGCCGATGGAGCGGCGCGACTGAGTCTTGGTCATGCACTGTCCTTTCGGGCGGAAGCGCCTTGCGGTCCACGCGACGCGCAACCCACCCATGCAGCTAGATAGCATCGCGAGAGGTATTTCGCCACTTGAACGGCCCGTATCGTTACGTTATGTAACGGACCGTATCGTTCTTATGGAGCTTCCCATGTCTGTCCATGCTGCCGAACTCAATGCCGCCGCCCCGGCCGTGGCCGCCGCCGCTCCGCGCCCGGCATCGACCCCGCCGCTGCCCGTGCGCCTGCGGCTGGCCCTGCTGACGCTCGTCGTCGTCTATCCGTTCATCACGGCGCTGCTCTATGTCGTCTTCCCGCTCACCGACGGCTGGCCGCTCTACGCCCGTACGCTGGTGGTGGCGCCGCTGATGGTGGTGGCAATGATGTTCGTGATCATGCCGCAGCTGCAGCGGCGCTTCGGCCGCTTCATCGCAACCGGCAAGTTCTGAAACCGATGACTTGCACGTGACGGACGCTTGAGGCAAACGGATGGGCCTGATCTGCAGGTAAGGACGCAGAATGGCTCATCCCGTTTCACCTCTGGCTCCCAAGACTTATCCCGAACTGCCCGACATCGCCGGTGTTCGGTTCGCAACGGCCGAGGCCGGGATCAAATACAAAAACCGCACCGACGTTCTTCTGGTGGCGCTCGACGAGGGCACCGCGGTTGCCGGGGTGTTTACCCGCTCCAAGTGTCCTTCGGCCGCGGTCGACTGGTGCCGCGACAATCTTGGTGGCGGCAAGGCACGCGCATTGCTGGTGAACTCCGGCAATGCCAACGCCTTTACCGGCAAGAAGGGCAAGGCGGCGGTGGCGCTGTCTGCCGAGATTGTTTCGAAATCGCTGGGCGTTGCTGCGTCCGAGATCTTCCTCGCCTCGACCGGCGTGATCGGCGAGCCGCTGCCGGCCGAGAAATTCGCCGGGGTCACCGACGACCTCAAGGCCCGACTCGCGTCCGGGCCGTGGATGGACGCGGCCAAGGCGATCATGACCACCGACACCTTCGCCAAGGTCGCGACCGCGACCGTCGAGTTCGATGGCGTGCCGGTGAAGATCTCCGGCATCGCCAAGGGCTCGGGCATGATCGCGCCCGACATGGCGACGATGCTGAGCTTCGTGTTCACCGACGCGCCGATTGCGGCCGACCTGCTGCAGCGGCTGTTGAATCCGGCCATCGATGTCAGCTTCAACGCCGTCACCGTCGACAGCGATACCTCGACGTCTGACACCTGCCTCGTGTTCGCCACCGGCAAGGCGCCGGTGCCGGAACTCACCGCCAATGATCCGCGGCTGGCCGTGTTCGGCGAGGCGCTGGTCGATGTGCTGCACGAGCTCGCCATCCACGTCGTGCGCGACGGCGAGGGTGCGACCAAGATGGTCACGGTCACCGTCGAGGGTGCCGAGAGCGACAAGAGCGCGTTCCGCATCGCGCAGTCGATCGCCAACTCGCCGCTGGTCAAGACCGCCATTGCGGGCGAGGACGCCAACTGGGGCCGCATCGTGATGGCCGTCGGCAAGGCCGGCGAGCCGGCCGATCGCGACAAGCTCGAGATCAGCTTCGGCGATATCCGCGTCGCCACCGAGGGCGAGCGCGACCCGGCCTATGACGAAGCCGCAACCAGCGCCTACATGAAGAACGAGGAGATCGACATCCGCGTCGGGCTCGGCCTCGGGGCCGGCACGGCAACGGTGTACACGTGCGATCTCACGCATGGCTACATCACCATCAACGGTGATTATCGGTCCTGATGGTTCCCCTGAGCGTCCACCAGATCGAAGGGGCGACCCTGACCGCCTGGCCTGCTCTGCAGGTCGCACATGACGGGCTGTGGCTGTGGCGCTATGCGCGCGGCTATACCAAGCGGGCCAATTCGATCCACTGCCTCGATCCGTCCGATGGCGGCTATGCCGAAATCCGGCTGCAACGCATGGCGCAACTGAGCCACCAGCATGGCATCCCCCCGGTGTTCCGGGTGACGCCGCTGACCGCGCCGGAAGTCGTCGATGTGCTCGACGGGCTGCAGTGGGAAGAGTTCGAGCCCAGCCTCGTGATGGCCATGGAAATGCCCGACGAGGATTTCCCGGTGGACTTCCAGGCGCGCTATTTCCACCCCAACGATCCGGCCTGGGTGCGGGCCCAGGCGCAGATGGCCGGTACCGACGCCGCATCGGCCGAGGTGCTGGAGCAGATCGTCAATGCCATTGCCTGCGAGGCAGTGGGCGTCCTCGTCTACCACAAGGCCGGACTGCCCGTGGCGGCGGCGCTGGCGACCGTGGCCAATGGCATCGGCATCTATCTCAACGTCGTCACCCATCCGAGCGCCCGCGGCCTCGGCTATGGCCGGGCGGTGATGGGCGCGGCGCTGAACTGGGTGCGCTCGCGCGGCGCCACCCACTCGGCCATCCAGGTGCTCGAGGACAACACGCCGGCGGTCAACCTCTACGGTTCGCTCGGCTTCGGCGAGGTCTACTCCTACATTTACCGGCGGGCGCCGGACTGGGGCCGGCAATGAGGATCCAGCTGGTCGTCGCCTGCGCGCTGGTCGATGCCGACCGGCGTGTGCTGATCGCGCAGCGGCCCGAAGGTAAACAGCTTGCCGGGCTGTGGGAGTTTCCGGGTGGCAAGCTCGAAGACGGCGAGACGCCCGAGGCGGCGCTGATCAGAGAACTGGAAGAAGAACTCGGTATTTCCACCAAGACGGCATGTCTTGCTCCATTAACTTTTGCGTCCCACTCTTACGAAACCTTTCATCTTCTGATGCCACTTTACGTCTGCCGAAAGTGGCAAGGCGTGCCGCAGGCTCGCGAACATGCCGCCCTGAAATGGGTGCGCCCGCAGGCCCTGCGCGACTACCCGATGCCTCCGGCCGATGAACCGCTGATCGCGCCACTCTGCGATCTGCTCTGAGGGGTGGTAGGGGATGCAGGCACTCTGCACGACGGCGCGGTGCTTCATGGCCAGCGAGGACGGTGCGACCGCCATCGAATATGGCCTGATCGCGGGGCTGATCTGTGTTGCCCTGATCGTCGTGATGACCTCGTTCAGCGGCAACGTGATGGCCATGTTCAACGGCATTTCCAACCGCGCCGCCGACTCCCTCGACAATATCGAAGATATCTAGCCCGCGCCGGGGCCGCCCAGCACGTCCTTGAGGCTTACCGTGGCGCTGCCGCGGCGTAGCGGCTTTTGTTGGCTCTCATGCGGGGCCCAGCCCAACAGCCAGATGATTTCCAGCGTCATGCGTACCCGGCCATCCGGATCGCCGGCGATCTCCTCGTAAGCGGCGGCTGCCGTGGCGATCAGGCTCCGCGTCGCCATCCGGCCGGGCCGGTCGGCGAGGGGGTTCTGCGCGCCGAGCGCCTTCAGCTCGCGCATCAGCCTGAGCGCATCGCCATAGCGGACCGGATAGGTCTCGAGATCGGTGACCGGCAGAGCGAGGCCGGCGCGCTGCAACAGGCCCCCGGCATCGGCGAGTGGAATGAACGGAGCGACGCGGGCGAAGGCGCCGCCGCTGATCTCGGCATCGGCGCGCAGGAAGGCCTGGCGCAGCTCGGTGAGCGTGTCGCCACCGAGCGCGGCGGCGATGATCAGGCCGTCCGGCCGCAGATGAGCGCGCAGCCGCGACAGGAAGCCGGGCACATCGTTGACCACCTGCAGGTCGAACAGCGAGACGATCAGGTCGTAGCCGGTGCGCGGCAGCTCGAGGAGCTCCGGATCGACCAGCGGCGCCTCGGGCGAGCCGAGCACGGTCGAGGCGCGCTCGAAGGCGAAAGCGCCATTGGTCGAGCGGCCCATCAACGGCAGGCGGCTGCCGTCCGGCCCGATGATCAGCGCCTGCTGGAACTCGCGGGTGATGGTGATCAGCCGGGACGCGAGGTCGTCGAGCGCGATCTGGGTGACGAAATCCTCGGCGGCCGGGTCGCGGCGGCGGAGGTGCTGCGCGATGAGCTCGCGGTCGAAAACCTGGGGGATCGTGGCCATAGGCAAGCGGCGCCATACAAATTAAGGTCCGGGTTATGGAATTGGGGGCAGCCAAAGTCAAAGCCGGATCGGCGTTCGCGCGGGTGGCGCGCGGCGTGCTCGATTTCGTCTATCCGCCCACCTGCCTCGATTGCGGTGCGCCGGTCGCCAGCCAGGCGGCCCTGTGCCCCGGCTGCTTCGGCAAGCTGAGGCCGATCACCAGGCCCTATTGCCCGGTGCTGGGCATTCCGTTCGAGGTGTCGATTGGCCCCGATGCGCGTTCGGCCGAGGCTATCGCCGATCCGCCACCGTTCGAGCGGGCACGCTCCGCAGTGCTTTACAACGAGGTGGCGCAGGCCATCGTCGCCCGGATGAAATATGGCGACCGGCCGGAGCTGGCGGGTTTCTGCGCCCGGCTGATGCTGCCGGCGGGCGCAGACCTGTGGGCCGACAAGCCCGTGCTCGTACCGGTGCCGCTGCATCCGTGGCGTCAGCTCGAGCGGCGCTACAACCAATCGACGGAGCTGGCGCGGGCGCTGGGACGCCTCACCGGGCTCGGCGTCGAGCCAACGTTGGTGCGGCGCGCGCGCAAGACGCGCCAGCAGGTCGGGCTTTCCCGCGATGCGCGGCAGCGCAATGTCAGCGGGGCGTTTGCCCCGCATCCCGATATTCTCGTGCGGCTCAAGGGCCGGCGCATTGTTCTCGTCGACGACGTGATCACCACCGGCGCCACGGTGAAGGCCATCACCCGGGCGCTGAACCGCGCCGGCGTTCACAATGTCGACGTGATCTCGTTCGCCCGCGTTGTCGCGGGCGCAGAGCTCCCCATATAACAACCACCCGGCTTTTCCTTGACCACGAGTGCAATGAAAAAGGTTCAAATCTACACGACCCAGTGGTGTCCCTATTGCGTGGCGGCCAAGTCGCTGCTCGACAAGAAGGGCGTGCCCTACGAGGAAGTCGACGCCAACGATCCGGAAGTGCGGATGGCAATGGTGCAGCGCGCCAATGGCCGCCGCACCGTGCCGCAGATTTTCGTCGGCGAGACCCATGTCGGCGGCTATGACGACATGGCGGCACTCGACCGGCGCGGCCAGCTCGATCCGCTGCTCGCCAACTAAGGGTCACAAATGCGCGTCGCCGCCCTGCAGATGAATTCGGGCACCACGCCCGGCCCCAATCTCGACCAGCTGGAAAAGCTGGCCGACGAGGCGGCCGGGCAGGGCGCGACCTACCTGCTGTCGCCCGAGGTCAGCATCGTGTTCGCCGAGAATCGCGACGGGCTGAAATCGGTCGCCGGTCCGTGGGAGGGCAACCCGGCCATCGCGCGCGTTACGGGAATCGCCAAGCGCCTCGGCGTCAGCTTGCACCTGGGCTCGCTGGCCGTGGCGCTGCCCGATGGTCGCTTCGCCAATCGCTCGGTGCTGTTCCGGCCGGATGGCTCGATCGCGGCGACCTACGACAAGATCCACCTGTTCGACGCGACGCTGCCCGGCCTGAGGAATTATCGCGAAAGCGAGACCTATGCCGGTGGTGATACGGCGGTCGTCTCCGACGCGCCCGGGTTCAATCTGGGTTTCACCATCTGCTACGATGTGCGCTTCCCCGCGCTCCATCGCGCGTTGGCCGAGGCCGGTGCCGAGGTGATCGCCGTGCCCGCCGCCTTCACCGTGCCGACGGGCGAGGCGCATTGGGAAGTGCTGTTGCGGGCCCGCGCCATCGAGACCGGCAGCTGGGTGATCGCGGCGGCGCAGGCCGGCCAGCACCAGAATGGCCGCGCCACCTGGGGCCACTCGATGATCATCGACCCCTGGGGCCGGATCGTCACCCAGCTGGGCGGCGAGGGGCCGGGCGTCGCGCTCGCCGATATCGACCTCGCCGCTGTCGCTGAAGCGCGTGGCAAGGTTCCGGCGCTGGACAATGCCCGTCCATTTTCTGTATCTGCCAATCATCCGGGCGCGCCGGTTAGCGCCCGAGAGGACGTCTCCGCGTGATCACCTACTCGCTCGTTTGCGACAATTCCCACAAGTTCGACGCCTGGTTCAAAAGCGCCGAGGCCTATGACGAGCAGTCGGGCCGCGGCATCGTCAGCTGTCCGATGTGCAACTCGACCCGGGTCGAGAAGGCGCTGATGGCGCCCGCCGTGTCGCGGCGCAATTCCGACAAGGTGTCGCTGTCGAGCGGCCATCCGCAGCAGGCCGAGATCCGCGAGCTGATGCGCGCCATGCGCAAGAAGGTGGTGAGTGAGGCCGACTATGTCGGCGACAAGTTCGCCGAGGAAGCGCGCAAGATCCACTTCAAGGAATCCGACCCGCGTGGCATCTACGGCGAAGCCACCCGCGAGGAAGTCGCGAGCCTGCTCGACGACGGCGTCGATTTCCTGCCGCTGCCCAATTTGCCGGAAGAAGCGAACTAGGCTCGCTTCGGCCTGTCCGAAAGGCCCCCTCACCCGGCCTTCGGCCGACCTCTCCCCCAGAGGGAGAGGTGGTGTTGTGGCGCGATCGTGCCTCTGCTTTACCTCTCCCTCGGGGGGAGAGGTAAAGCAGCGCAGCGGCGGGTGAGGGGGCCTTTCTTGCTTTCAACCCGCCAAACGGACGGGTTGATCGTCTCGTGCCGATGGAGTCAGTCTGGCGGCCCTTCCTTCCGACCCCAGCGGAGCAGCCCCATGTCCACTCCCGATGCCGCCCTATCGGGCACGTTCGCCATTGGCGGCGATCTTGTCGTCAACCGCCTCGGCTTCGGTGCCATGCGCATTACCGGCCGCGGCATTTTCGGGCCGCCGGCCGACCATGACGAGGCGATCCGGGTGCTGAAGCGCCTGCCCGAGATCGGCGTCAACTTCATCGATACGGCGGAAAGCTATGGCCCCAATGTCAGCGAGGAGCTGATCCGCGAGGCGCTGCATCCCTATCCGGCCGGGCTGGTGATCGCCACCAAGGCCGGCTTCCAGCGCTCCGGTCCCGATGCCTGGCATGTCGACTGCCGCCCGGATGTGCTGAAGCGCGGCCTCGAGGGCAGCCTCAAGCGGCTCGGGCTCGAACGCATCGACCTGTGGCAACTGCACCGCATCGATTCCGCCGTCGACCGCAAGGCGCAGTTCGAGGTGCTGAAATGGGCGATCGAGCAGGGCCTCGTCCGGCATGTCGGGCTCAGCGAGGTCGATATCGAGGATATCGAGGACGCCAGCGACTACGTGCCGATCGCCACGGTGCAGAACCGCTATGGCCCGACCGACCGCAACAGCGACGACGTGCTCGACTACTGCACCGAGCACTCGATCGGCTTCATCCCGTGGGCGCCGCTCGGCTCGGGCCGGCTGGCGCGCGCCGACTCGGTGCTCGAGGCGGTGGCGAAGCGCAACAACGCTACCACCAGCCAGGTCGCCATCGCCTGGGCGCTGCAGCGCTCGCCGGTGGTGCTGATGATCCCCGGCACCAGCAAGGTGGCGCATGTCGAGGAGAATACGGCGGCTGCGGCGCTGAAGCTGTCGGCCGCCGATATCGCCGAGCTCGACCGGCTGGGCTGAACGAAAGCTGAAACGAGCGGTTCAGGCCGCGTTCAAGCCGGAGGGTCAAAGTCTCCCCCAACGCCGGACGCGATCCGTCCGGACCCAAGGAGGATGACATGCATCACTCGACCATCGCTCCGGCCACGACCGCTGCCGGCACCGCCATCCGTGCGGCGACCCACGAGGCCGCCGCCGTCGCGCTCAAGGCGGTGAAGCCGTTCGATTTCGCCATGGAGACCGCGCTCGACGCCACCTACGGCGCCGGCAACTGGTTCGTCTACTGGGACGAAGACCTGCGTGGCCGCCCGATCCGCGGCACCATCACGCTGGCCTATGCCGACAAGACGCTGGTCGTCGGGTAGATAGCGATCCACAAACGCCGGAGTCATCCCCGCGCAGGCGGGGATCCAGCAGCCCCGCGCTCTGAGCCCAACTGGGTTCCCGCCTTCGCGGGAATGACATCGCGGGTTGTGAAACGAGCTAAGCCCCAGGCTTTTCGGCCAGCACCATGTAGTTGACGCCGAGGTCGCGGCTGGGCCGCCACTCGTCGGCGAGCGGGTGGAACACCACCCCGGTCCTGTCGATCACGCTGAGCCCGTTGCGCTTCACCAGCGTCGAGATCTCGTCGGGCGTCAGGAATTTGCTGAAATCGTGCGTGCCCCTGGGCAGCCAGCCGAGCGCGTATTCGGCGCCGACGATGGCCAGCGCGTAGGCCCGCGGCGTGCGGTTGATGGTGGCGGTGAACAGCAACCCGCCCGGCTTCACCAGCTCGGCACAGCTCTTCATGTAGAGCGGCACGTTGTCGACATGCTCCACCACTTCCATGTTGAGCACGATGTCGAAAGTTTCGCCCGAAGCCGCCAGCGCCTCGGCGGTGGTGGCGCGATAGTCGATCTCGAGCCCCGACTGTTTGGCGTGAAGCGCGGCGATGCGCACATTCTTTTCGCCCGCATCAATCCCGACCACCCGCGCCCCGAGCCGGGTCAGCGGCTCGCTCAGCAACCCGCCGCCGCAGCCGATATCGAGGATAGTCAGGCCCTCGAGCGGCCGGCGCTCGCTGCCATCCTTGCCGAAATGGGCGATGGCCTTGTCGCGCACATAGCCCAGCCGCACCGGGTTGAACTTGTGCAGCGGCTTGAACTTGCCGCGCGGGTCCCACCACTCGTCGGCCATGGCCGCGAACTTTGCGATCTCGTCGGGATTGATGGTGGTGTCGGTCATGATGGGGTTATCGGCCTCGGGCGCCGAGGTGGCAAGGGATATGGGGTCGCGGGCTGGTATCGGAGGTCGGAGTTCGGAAGTCGAAAGTCGATGAACGACGGACACGACCTCCGACCTTCGAATTCCGACTTCCGCCAGCAGTTGCCTCCCCCCGCCGTTTATGGCACATCCCGCGCCAATTCTGAGCGTACCGGCGGGTTCCGCCGCAAAGTCGGGGTAGGGGCCTTGGGCCGTATCGTAGTGAAGTTCGGTGGCACCTCGGTCGCCACCGTCGAGCGCATCCGCCAGGCGGCGCTGCATGTGAAGCGTGAAGTGGACGCCGGCAACGAAGTCGCCGTGGTCGTCTCGGCCATGAGCGGCAAAACCAACGAGCTCGTCGGCTGGGTCAACGATGCCTCCAAGCTCCACGATGCGCGCGAGTATGATGCCGTAGTCGCCTCGGGCGAGCAGGTGACCGCCGGGCTGATGGCCATTGTCCTCAGCGAGCTCGGCATCCCGTCGCGCTCGTTCCAGGGCTGGCAGGTGCCGATCAAGACCGACGACTCGCATGGCGCTGCCCGCATCGTCGAAATCGACCCGACGGAACTCGAAAAGCGCTTCGCCGAGGGCGTGGTGCCGGTCATCACCGGCTTCCAGGGCGTAGCGCCGTCGGGCCGGGTGACGACGCTGGGCCGTGGCGGCTCAGACACGTCGGCGGTGGCCGTTGCCGCGGCGGTGAAGGCCGATCGCTGCGATATCTACACCGATGTCGATGGCGTCTACACCACCGACCCGCGCATCGTGCCCAAGGCGCAGCGGCTGACCAAGATCAGCTTCGAAGAGATGCTGGAAATGGCCTCGCTCGGCGCCAAGGTGCTGATGATCCGCTCGGTCGAGATGGCGATGGCGCACAAGGTGCGGCTCACTGTCCGCTCCAGCTTCGACGACCCCAATGCGCCGCAGGTGGCGCCCGATGGCACCCCGGGTGTTCCCGGCACGCTTGTATGCGATGAGGAAGAGATCATGGAAAAGCAGATCGTTTCGGGCGTCACCCTGGCGCGCGCCGAATCCAAGATCACGCTGCGCGACGTCAAGGACCGCCCCGGCGTCGCCGCCGCCATCTTCGGCTCGCTCGCCGACGAATCCATCGTCGTCGACATGATCGTCCAGAACATTTCCGAAGATGGCGCGACCACCGACATCACCTTCACCGTGCCCGATGCCGAGCACGACAAGGCGATCAAGGCGCTGGAAGCCGCCAGCAAAGCCGGGCGGTTCGAATACCGCACCATCAACAGCGCCAAGGGCGGCGCCAAGGTGTCGGTGGTGGGCGTCGGCATGCGCAACCATGCGGGCGTTGCGGCCTCGATGTTCAAGGCCCTGGCCGACAAGTCGATCAACATCCAGCTGATCACCACATCGGAGATCAAGACCTCGGTGCTGATCGACGATGAATATGCGGAGCTTGCGGTTCGGGCGCTCCATACGTATTACGGGCTGGATAAACAGGACGCCTGAGACGCCTCCGATCCGCGGCGGCGCCTTGGGCCACAAGGCGGCGGCGCGGGACCGCCAGGGGAATCATGGCCACAGCCATCAGCGGGCCGCGGGTGCTGCTGAAGCAGCTGCGTGAAACCATGGCGGAGCCGCTGGCTTCGCAGGCCCGGCTCGACAAGATCGTCGAACTCATTGCGTCGAACATGCACGCGGACGTCTGCTCGTTCTATGTGCTGCGCGACGACGGTGCGCTCGAGCTGTTCGCCAACCGTGGGTTCCGGCCCGAGGCCGTGCACTCGACGACGTTGCGGCTGGGCGAGGGCCTGGTCGGCCTGATCGCAAAGCAGGCCGAGCCGCTGAGCCTCGACAACGCCTCCATCCACCCCTCCTACGCCTACCGCCCGGAGACCGGCGAAGAGGCCTTCCTCGCCTTCCTCGGCGTGCCGGTACTGCGCGCCGGCCAGACGCTGGGCGTACTCGTGGTGCAGAACCGCGACGCGCATGCCTATGGCGAGGACGAGATCGAGGCCATGCTCACCACGGCGACGCTGCTCGCCGAGATGATGTCGACGGCCGATTTCGATGCGTTGATCAAGCCGGGCCAGGACATCGACCTGCGCCGGCCGCGCCAGTTCCTGGGCACCGGCTTTTCCGATGGCGTGGCGCTGGGCAAGGTCGTGCTGCACGACCCGCGCGTCGTCGTCACCAACTTCGTCGCCGAGGATACCGAGGTCGAGCTCAACCGGCTGGCCGCGGCGCTCGACCAGATGCGGCTGTCGATCGACAAGATGCTCAGCGTCGGCGACATGCAGAGCTTTTCGGATCATCGCGAGATCCTCGAGAGCTACCGCATGTTCGCCAACGATCGCGGCTGGGTGGCGCGGCTCGAGGAGGCGATCAATAACGGCCTGACCGCCGAGGCGGCGGTCGAGCGGGTGCAGAACGATACCCGTGCCCGGATGATGCGGTCGACCGATCCCTACATCAAGGATCGCCTGCACGACCTCGATGATCTCGCCAACCGGCTGCTGCGCATGCTGACCGGCAACGGCACCGGCGATGGCAGCAAGGAACTGCCCGAGAACGCCATCCTCGTCGCCCGCAACATGGGTCCGGCCGAGCTGCTCGAATATGACCGCACCAAGGTGCGGGCCGTGGTGCTGGAAGAGGGCGCGGCGATCTCGCACGTGGCGATCGTCGCCAAGTCGCTCGGGCTGGTCGCCGTCGGGCAGGCCGAGAATATCGTCGCCATGTCGGAATCGGGTGACGACATCATCGTCGATGGCCCGGCCGGCTCGGTCTATCTCCGACCCAGCCCGGACATGATCCAGGTCTATGTCGACAAGGTGCGGCTGGGCGCCAAGCGCCGCGCGCATTATCTCGAGCTCAAGGACAAGCCGGCCGTCACCCGCGACGGCGTCGACATCACGCTCTACCATAACTCGGGCCTGGTGCAGGACCTCTACATGCTGCAGGACACCGGCGCGGCCGGCGTCGGGCTGTTCCGCACCGAACTGCAGTTCATGATCGCGTCGCGCCTGCCCCGGCTCAGGGAGCAGGTCGAGCTCTATTCCGAAGCGATCCGGCTGACGGAGGGGAAGCCTATCGTCTTCCGCCTGCTCGATATCGGCGGGGACAAGGTCATTCCCTATCTCCGCTACGAGGCCGAGGAGAACCCCGCCATGGGGTTCCGCTCGCTCCGCCTCGCCCTCGACCGGCAGGGCCTGCTGCGCATCCAGATCCGCGCCCTGCTGCAGGCCGCCAATGGCGGGCCGATGAAGATTCTCGTGCCCATGGTCACCGATGCCTGGGAGTTCCGGCAGACGCGGCTGGTGGTCAACAAGGAGCTCGAGCGCATGGCCCATGCCGGCCAGCCGGTGCCCTCCAAGGTCGAACTCGGCGCCATGATCGAGGTGCCGTCGCTGTTGTGGGAGCTCGACCAGGTGCTGCCGGAGGCCGATTTCGTCTCGATCGGCTCCAACGACCTCGTGATGTTCCTCACGGCCGCCGACCGCGGCAATCCGCGTGTCGCCAAGTCCTACGACCCGATCGCGCTGCCGCGCCTGCGCGCGCTCAAGCACATCGTCGACATGGCCAGGCGCTACAACGTGCCGCTTACCATGTGCGGCGAGCTCGCCGGCCGCACCATCGAGGCCCTGGCGCTGCTGGCAATCGGCATGACCCGGCTGTCGATGAGCCCGCCCTCGGTCGGCCCGATCAAGGAAATGATCCTCGGCGCCGAACTCGGCCCCATCCGCAACTCGGTCTCCGCCGCCCTGCTCGAGGGCGCACACGGCCCCTCCATCCGCGAGCTGCTGCTCGACTGGGCCGGGCGGCAGGGGCTGGTGATCTGATTTCTGACATGTCGCACGCCACCAAAGGCCCCCTCACCCGGCGCTTCGCGCCGACCTCTCCCCCCAAGGGAGAGGTGAGACGGGGCATGATCGAGCCACAGCTCCACCTCTCCCTCTGGGGGAGAGGTCGCCGCGTAGCGGCGGGCGAGGGGGCCTTGACCACGCTCCCATACGGACATAGCGCACGCTGATGGCAACTCTCCCCCAGGACAAACTGGACGCGCTCACCAAGCGCTTCGACTACATCGAGGCGGCGATGTCGGCCGGACCGGCGGCGGAAGAGTTCGTGCGCCTCAGTAAGGAATATGCCGAGCTAGAGCCCATCGTCCGGCCGATCCAGGCGTATCGGAAGCTGCTCGACGACCTCGAATCGGCTGAGGAGCTCTTGGCCTCGGGCGACAAGGAAATGGCCGAGATGGCCAGTGCCGAGATCGGCGAGCTGAAGCCTCGGATCGAGCAGGCCGTTTCCGAGATCCAGATCCTGCTGCTGCCCAAGGATGCCGCGGACGACAAGAGCGTCATCCTCGAAGTGCGCGCCGGCACCGGCGGCGACGAGGCCGCTTTGTTCGCGGGCGACCTGCTGCGCATGTACCAGCGCTATGCCGACCTCCAGGGCTGGAAATTCACGCTGATGGAGGAAAGTCCGGGCGAAATGGGCGGCTACAAGGAAGTGGTCGCCAATATCACCGGCAAGGGCGTCTATGCCCGGATGAAATACGAGTCGGGCGTCCATCGCGTGCAACGCGTGCCGACGACCGAAACGCAGGGGCGCATCCACACCTCCGCCGCGACTGTCGCGGTGCTGCCCGAGGTCGAGGACATCGATATCGAGATCGCCCCCGGCGACATCCGCATCGATACCATGCGCTCGTCCGGCGCCGGTGGCCAGCACGTCAACACGACCGATTCGGCGGTGCGCATCACGCACCTGCCCACCGGCATCGTCGTCACCGCCAGCCAGAAAAGCCAACACCAGAATCGCGCTACCGCCATGAAGGTGCTGCAGGCGCGGCTCTACGAGGCACAGCGCGACGCGCGCGACACGGCCCGCTCGGAAGCCCGCAAGGAGCAGGTGGGGTCCGGTGACAGGTCGGAGCGTATCCGCACGTATAACTTCCCTCAGGGCCGCGTAACCGATCATCGGATCAACCTTACGCTCTACAAGCTGGATCGGGTGATCGCGGGCGATGCGCTCGACGAACTGGTTTCGGCCCTGATCACCGAACACCAGGCCGCCCAGCTGGCGGCCATGGAGGGGGTTAGCTGACCATCACCGTGGGTGCCGCATGGAGGGGAGTGCGCGACCTGTTCCGCCGGGCCGGGATCGATACGGCCGAGCTCGACGCGCGCCTGCTCGCCGAGGCGGCCTTCGCCATGGATCGGCTCGAGCTGGTCAATCGCGAGCGCGACGAGCTGACGCCCGAGCAGGTCAAGAGCTTCGAGGCCCACGCAAGGCGCCGGCTCGAGGGCGAGCCGGTGTTTCGCATCCTGGGCGAGAAGGAGTTCTGGGGCCTGAGCTTCAAGCTCAATGCGGCCACGCTGGTACCGCGACCCGAGACCGAGCTGCTGGTGGAAAAGGCGCTCGAGATCGTCGGCCGGCTGGACAAGGCGCGCATCCTCGACCTCGGCACCGGCACCGGCTGTATCCCGATCTCGATCCTCACCGAGTATTCCGACATTACCGCGGTCGCTGTCGACCTCGCCCCCGAGGCGCTGGAGATGGCGCGCTTCAATGCCAACCGTCACGGTGTCGGCACGCGCTTCACCGCGCTGCAGGGCTCATGGTTTGATCCGCTCGAGCCGGGCGCGCGCTTCGATCTCATCACCTCGAACCCGCCCTATATCGAGAGCGCCGAGATCGAGACGCTGATGGTCGAGGTGCGCGAGCACGACCCGCGCCTCGCGCTCGATGGCGGCGCCGACGGGCTCGCGGCCTATCGCGCCATTGCTGCGGAGGCGCCGCTGTTCCTCAAGCCCGATGGCGTGCTGCTGCTCGAAATCGGCGCGGGCCAGGGCCAGTCGGTGAGCGACATCCTCGTCGGGGCGGGCTTCCAGCAGCTCGAGATCAGCCAAGACCTCAGCGGCCGCGACCGTGTCATTCTTGCAAGAATTACACTGGACACTTGAGTCTGCGGCGGGAGCGCCCATATTTTGTGCTTGGAATACGGGGACGAACCAGCTAGGCTCGCCGTGCTGTCAGCGGTGCGAGTAGATCGCGCCCGGGAGACCGCCACACCCGCTCATCGGCGAAACTGCAATTGGCAGGATCGACACTCGGACGAGGAACCGGGGCGCCTTGATGGGCCACAAGTGGTTCAACCTGCGATAGCTCAGGCACCGTGAAGACAAAGACCGCTCGCGCCGTTTGCGCCCGCGGCCCACGGAGTCCGATTGGCCCGATGTTGCCCAAGTATTCTTTTCCAAGGCTTGAAAAGAGACGATGAGACCTAACCAGCAGAACAACAAGAACCGCTCCCGCGGCCGGAACAATAATGGTGGCCGCAAGCACGGCAACCCGTTGAGCCGGAACTATGAGAGCAACGGGCCCGATGTGAAGGTGCGCGGCAACGCGGCCCATATCGCCGAGAAATACCTTCAGCTCGCCCGCGACGCGCAGTCGAGCGGCGACAGCGTGATGGCCGAGAACTATCTCCAGCACGCCGAGCATTATTTCCGCATCATTTCGGCGGCCCAGCAGGCGCAGCAGGCCCAGTTCCGCGGCGAAGTCGCGACCGAGGAGGACGATTTCGACGACGATTTCGCCCCGATCAACGATCGCTTCGCCTCGCCCGAGCCGCGCCAGTTCAACAACCAGCAGCCGCAGCAGAATGGCGGACAGCCGCAGCAGCACCAGCCCAGCCAGCCGCAGGGCGAGGCGCCGCAGGGTGAAGCCGGCGATGCCGACGGCAATGTCGCCGTCGAAGCCACGGCCGGTGCCGAGGGTGGCGAGGCGCAGCAGGGCGAGGGCGATGCCCCGCGCCGCCGCGACCGCCGGCCACGCCGCCGTTCGCGCGGGCAGGGCGGCGGCGAAGGCGGGTCCGATCCTGCGGGTGCGCCGCAACCCGACGTCGGCGAGCTGCCGGCCTTCCTCACCGCGGGCAACAACACCCCGGCCGAGTAGGGCGCTTCGGCGCTGCATCCAACAATATCGAAGGCCGGGAATGCTCCCGGCCTTTTGTCTTTTCGAGCGCGCCCCCCTCACCCGTCTCGTCGCCGGCCTTCGCCGGGGCCGATCCACCCTCTCCCCGACGGGGAGAGGAATAGTGGTGGCCACCGCTCTCTCGGTATTCTTCTCCCGTTGGGGAGAAGGTGGCGCGTAGCACCGGTGAGGGGTGCGAAGCGCTGGCGCAAATTGCAGTGCTCGAAGTGATCGGGGCCTTTATCTTTTCCGAACCCCTTCCCATATCAGCCGAGTTGACCGGAGAGCGCCGCCGAGCGGGCCTCCGGCTGGATTGGGTTCGAGCGGTTCCGCTTGAGCCAAATCAACGCTTCAGGCGTCGGATCCGTGCCTTATCGGGCGGTCCGGCGTGCATGAGAGGAGAGTTGAATGAACATAGAAAAATACACCGAGCGCGCGCGCGGCTTCATCCAGAATGCGCAGCAGCTGGCGCTCGGCCAGGGCCATCAGCAGTTCGCCCCGCTGCACCTGCTCAAGGTGCTGCTCGACGACGATGAAGGGATGGCCGCAGGGCTGATCACCAAGGCCGGCGGCGACGCCAAGATCGCGCGCGCCGAGACCGAGGCGGGCCTCAATCGCATTCCCAAGGTGTCCGGCGATGCCGGGCAGCTGTATCTCAGCCGCGAGCTCGCGCGTGTGTTCGACACGGCCGAGAGCGCGGCGCAGAAGGCCGGCGACTCGTTCGTTACGGTCGAGCGGCTGCTGCTGGCGCTGACGGTCGAAAAGGACACCGATGCCGGCAAGATCCTCGCTTCCGCCGGGCTGAAGCCGCAGGCGCTGAACGAGGCCATCAACGAAATCCGCAAGGGCCGCACCGCCGATTCGGCTTCGGCCGAGAACAGCTATGACGCGCTGAAGAAGTACGCGCGCGATCTCACCGAAGCCGCCCGCGAGGGCAAGATCGATCCGGTCATCGGCCGCGACGAGGAAATCCGCCGCACCATCCAGGTGCTGAGCCGCCGCACCAAGAACAACCCGGTGCTGATCGGCGAGCCCGGCGTCGGCAAGACCGCCATCGTCGAGGGCCTCGCCATCCGCATCGTCAACGGCGACGTGCCGGAGAGCCTCAAGAACAAGTCGCTGCTGTCGCTCGACATGGGCGCGCTGATCGCCGGCGCGAAGTACCGTGGCGAGTTCGAGGAGCGGCTCAAGGCCGTGCTCAACGAGATCAGCTCGGCCGAGGGCAAGATCATCCTGTTCATCGACGAGATGCACACGCTGGTCGGCGCCGGCAAGACCGATGGCGCCATGGATGCGAGCAACCTGCTGAAGCCGGCCCTTGCCCGCGGTGAGCTCCACTGCGTGGGCGCGACGACGCTCGACGAATATCGCAAGCATGTCGAGAAGGACGCGGCTTTGGCCCGTCGCTTCCAGCCGGTATTCGTCAGTGAGCCCACGGTCGAGGACACGATCTCGATCCTGCGCGGCCTCAAGGAGAAGTACGAGCTGCACCACGGCATCCGCATCTCGGATTCGGCGCTGGTGGCGGCCTCGACGCTCTCGAACCGCTACATCGCCGACCGGTTCCTGCCCGACAAGGCCATCGACCTCGTCGACGAGGCGGCGGCGCGCCTGCGCATGGCCGCTGAAAGCAAGCCCGAGGAACTCGACGAGCTCGATCGCCGCATCATGCAGCTCAAGATCGAGCGCGAGGCCCTGAAGAAGGAATCGGACGAGGGCTCGAAGACCCGGCTCGGCCGGCTCGAGCAGGAACTCGCCGACGTCGAGGAAAAGGCCAATGCGCTGACCACGCGCTGGCAGGCCGAGAAGGAGCGCATGCAGGGCGGCCAGAAGCTCAAGGAAGAGCTCGACAAGGCCCGCACCGATCTCGAGCTGGCGCAGCGCCAGGGCAATCTCGCCCGGGCCGGTGAGCTCGCCTATGGCGTGATCCCCGACCTCGAGCGCCGCATCAAGGCGACCGAGGACCCGAACGGCGACGGCAAGCCCGACAATCCGATGGTCGAGGAAGTGGTGCAGCCCACGCATATCGCGCAGGTGGTGAGCCGCTGGACTGGCATCCCGGTCGATCGCATGCTCGAAGGCGAGCGCGAGAAGCTGCTCGCCATGGAAACCGAGCTGGGCAAGCGCGTCATCGGCCAGGCCGAAGCGGTGGAAGCGGTGGCGCGGGCCGTGCGTCGGGCCCGGGCGGGCCTGCAGGATCCGAACCGGCCGATCGGCTCGTTCATGTTCCTCGGGCCAACCGGCGTCGGCAAGACCGAGCTGACCAAGAGCCTCGCGCAGTTCCTGTTCGATGACGAGCACGCCATGGTCCGGCTCGACATGAGCGAGTTCATGGAGAAGCACTCGGTCGCCCGCCTGATCGGCGCCCCTCCGGGCTATGTCGGCTACGACGAGGGCGGGGTGCTGACCGAGGCGGTGCGCCGCCGGCCCTACCAGGTCGTCTTGTTCGACGAGATCGAGAAGGCGCATCCGGACGTCTTCAACGTCCTCTTGCAGGTGCTCGACGACGGGCGGCTGACGGACGGGCAGGGGCGGACGGTCGATTTCCGCAACACGCTCATCATCATGACCTCGAACCTCGGTTCGGAGTACCTGGTGAACCTCAAGGACGGCGAGCCAGTCGAGCTGGTGCGCGGCAAGGTGCTGGACGTGGTCAAGGCCTCGTTCCGGCCCGAGTTCCTCAACCGCGTGGACGACATCATTGTCTTCCACCGGCTGGAGCGGCAGCATATGGGCGCCATCGTCGACATCCAGCTCGGCCGCCTGCGCAATCTGCTCAAGGAGCGCGACATCACCCTCGAGCTCACGCCGGCGGCGCGCGACTGGCTCGCCAACGAGGGCTATGACCCGGCCTATGGCGCTCGTCCGCTGAAGCGCGTCATCCAGCGCGAAGTGCAGGACAAGCTGGCCGAGGAAATCCTCGCCGGCCGCGTTGTGGACGGGCAGGCGGTAACGATCGATGCCCGCGATCTCGGGCTGTTCGTGCGGCCCGGTGGGGCCGAGCAGGCCGCAGCGGCGGCGTAAGTGATGTTGAAGGGCCGGTCCGAAGGATCGGCCCTTTTCCTCTGGCCCGCACCGGCCCGTCCTGATCCTCCCCCGCGGGGGTGGGGGAGGGTGGAGCCACAAGCACCGATCTCTCAGTCAGGTCTCCCTCCCCCTTGTGGGGAGGGGGGACCCGCCCATCGCGTGGGTGGGGGTGGCCACACGCGCCGAACAACGATCTTATCCCCATCAGTGCGCGGCTAGCTCCGCGCACTGGGTCCCGGCGTTCGCCGGGATGACGATCGAGTTTGAGGCATGCCCTCCATCGCTTGGGCAGGAATGACAATCGAGGATGTGGCACCATCGAAGCCACAACCCCGACTCTTCACTTCGCGCTGCCTCAGCCGCACCGAACGCATCACGTCCTCCCGCGCGGCTTCTTTGGCATGGGCAGCGGCAGCGCCGCCGTCGTCACCCGCACGATCTCCGCCATCCATTCGGCATCGTCCCACCGGTCCCCGGCGATCCGGAAGCTCGGCTTGGCGCCGGTATAGGCCGGCTGCTCGTCCACCGCGTCACCGAGCAGGGCCCGCCCCTCATCGGTCGGCTTCAGGTAGAACTGGTCGTTGCAGATCAGCGCGACGATGCGGCCGTCGCAATACACTCCGTACTCGCCGAACATGTGCCGCGCGGACACGTCGCCGGCCTCGGCGATCTGCTCGAGAATATAGTCCACCGTCCCCTGCTGCGACGCCATGCCGTTCCCCCATATCGCCGTTCAGGGCGCTTGTGCCCGCCATCAGGCTGGGATAGAACATAACAAGAACAAATAACAGGAGTCCAGCATGCCCCAGCGCTATCAGATCGACTATGTCGAGTTCCCGTCCACGGATGGGCCGGGCAGCATCGGCTTTTTCACCAGGGCCTTCGGCTGGGGCTCGACCACCTACAGCCCGAACTATGCCGGCATCGACCAGGCCGGCATTGATGGCGGCGTCGATTCGAGCGACAGCCGGCCGGCTGCGCCGCTCGCGGTGATTCACGCCGATGACCTCGAGGAAGCAGAGCGCGACGTGGTCGCGGCGGGCGGCGTCATCACGGTGCCGGCCTATGATTTCCCGGGCGGGCGGCGCTTTCACTTTCGCGCTCCCGGCGGAATCGATCTCGCCGTCTGGGTCGAGAGGGCGTAGGCTTTTCCGGACGGCTGGCGCGAGGGAGGCGGGTCATGGACAAGGTCCAGGCGGGGGCGGGCGGAGCAAGTTTCTGCCCCCGGGAGAATCGCGTCTTTGTCCTCGTTGCGGCGATTCTCGCTTCCTCGATGGGGTTCATCGATGGCTCGGTGCTGTCGATCGCGACCCCAGCCATCCGTGCCGATCTCGGCGCCAGCCTCGCCGGCGCCCAGTGGGTCTCGAACGCCTACCTGCTGTTCCTGAGCTCGCTGCTGCTGATCGGCGGTGCGGCGGGCGACCGCTTCGGGCTGAGGAATGTGTTTGCCATCGGCATTGCGATCTTCGTCGCTGCCTCGCTCGCCTGCGCCATCGGGCCGAATCCGGCCTTGCTGATCGGCGCCCGCGCCATCCAGGGCGTCGGCGCGGCGCTGATGGTGCCGGGGAGCCTCGCCATCATCGCCAAGGCCTATCCCCGCGAGGAACGCGGGGCCGCAATCGGGCTCTGGTCCTCGTTCTCCTCGGCCACGACGATTCTGGGTCCGGTGGTCGGCGGGTTCGTGCTTACGGGCCTGGGCGACTGGAGCTGGCGGCTGGTGTTCGCCATCAACCTGCCGCTCGGCGTCATCGCCCTGGCGCTGCTTCTTCTCAAGGTGCCGGCAGATGCGCCCCAGTCCGGCCGTCGGCTCGATCTTGTCGGCGGCGGCCTGATCACGGTAGCGCTGCTCGGCATCGCCTACGGCTTTACCGGCGACGGCACCGGCGCGCCGATGCCCAGCCACATCGTCATCTATGTCGGGCTGGGCCTCGTCGCGCTCGCCGCCTTCCTCGTCTGGGAGGCGCGCACGCCCGAGCCAATGCTGCCGCTCGGGCATTTCCGCAACGTCATGTTCTCGGGTGCGCAGGGGCTGACCTTCGCGCTCTATTTCGCGCTCTCGGCCGTCACCTTCTTCCTGCCGATGACCATGATCGGCGGCTGGGGCGCCAGCGCCGCCGAGGTCTCGATCGCCTTCCTGCCCTTCGGCATCGCGCTGACGCTGCTCTCGTCCACGGCCGGCAAGCTGTCCGACAGGATCGGGCCGGGACCGATGATCACCATCGGCGCCGTCGTCGTCGCCATCGGCTTCGCGCTGCTCGGCCTGCTCGCACCGCTGCGCAGCGTGTGGTTCGGCGTGCTGCCGCCGATCATCGTCATGGGCCTCGGGATGAGTGCGGTAGTCTCGCCGCTCTCGACCGCGGTGATGACCTCGGTCGAGGATCGCGACACCGGCCTCGCGTCGGGCGTCAACAACGCGGTGGCGCGCGTCGCGGGCCTGCTTGCCGTCGCGCTGATGGGGGCGGTCGCGGCCTTCGTGTTCGAGCGGGCGCTGGGAGGCTTCGCCGAACTGCCGCTCTATTTCGGCATGCAGCCCGAAGCGGCGCTCGATGCCACAGCCGAGTCGGCGCGCGTCGCCGCCAACAACGCTGCATTCGCGGCGATCGCCTACATCAACGCCGGGCTGGCGTTGCTGTCGGCGGCGATCGCCTGGCTCACCCAGGCGAACAAGCTGCGGAAGTGATCAGTCGATCGAGGCGACGGTGATCGGGGCGGCGTCGCGCTGCATCAGGTCGCGGATCTGGGCGATGGTCTGCTGGAAGCTCGCCTCGTACTGGGCCGGCAGCGACTTGTCGCGCGGCAGCTTCACGCTCAGCGGATCGACGAAGCGGCCGTTGACCTTGATCTCGAAGTGCAGGTGGTTGCCGGTCGAATTGCCGGTCGAGCCGACATAGCCGATCACCTGGCCCTGGCGCACGCGAACGCCGGGCTTGATGCCGTCGGCGATCTTGTTCATGTGTCCATAGCCGGTCTCGAAGCCGTTGACGTGCTTCATCTCGACATAGCGGCCATAGCCCGAAACCCACTGCGCCCGCTCGATCACGCCATCGCCGGCGGCATAGATCACGGTGTTGCGCGGTGCGGCGAGGTCGACGCCGGTATGCATGCGGCGCGACTTGAAGATCGGATGCACGCGCGAGCCGAAGCGGCTGGCGAGGCGACCGCCGCCCTGCAGCGGCCGGCGAGTCAGGAAGCGCTTGCCGGTCTCGCCCTCGGGATCGAAGAAGTCGACGGTGCCGTCATCGGTGCGGAAGC
>NZ_JBDGIY010000001.1:2501302-3358802 GCF_057657195.1 Devosia sp. Soil_C_22 | reverse complement strand
CTTCATGGTCGGCATCATCGCTTCGACCTGCGCGTCGATCTCCTGCCAGGGTACGGTGATCTCGCCCTGCTGGTGCGAGACCGACAAGCCCAGCAGCAGCGCGCGCACCGACTGGCCGACCATGGCCGACGAGATTTCCGCCGAGACGAGCTCCATCAGCCGGTCGACCTGCGTCGAGCGGATGGCGCTGGCCGTGACCAGCAGCTTCTCGCCCCGCTGGATGGCGGCCAGCTGGGATGAGGGGTTGAGCAGAGCGGCGTCGCGCTCGAGCCGGGTCATGCGCTGGCCGAAATCGGACTCGAAGAACTGGCTTAGCGTCGCCTGCTCGGCGTCGGAGAGCCTGCCCTCCAGCGCCTGCGCCAGCCGCTTGTGCAGCAGCTCGGCGTTGAACACGGTGAGCGCCACCGCCTCCCAATGCTCGAGGAAGATCTTGTCGCGCGAGATATCCTCGCTGCGCGCGGAGGATGCGATCGTCGCGGCGAACTGGCTGAACACCACGTCGAGCGCGGTCGCGCGCATCAGGTCGGCGACCTGCAGATGCGGGGCCTGGGTGAGCTGCGGAGCGGCGGCAACCGGGGGCAAGGCAACCGGCGCCAGCGCGAACAGCGCGGCCGTCAACATCCGGACAAGCATTCGACGCCTCCCTTGCTCACCCATAAGAAGCCTAGCGCAGCCGCAAACCCGCCGCTATCACCCGTGTTGGTCTGCGGCACAGCGTTGCCACAATAGCGCCAACAGGGGAGACGAGGAATGCAATTCACCCGTCTGGGCCATACCGGCCTCGAAGTCAGCCGCATCTGCCTCGGATGCATGTCGTTCGGCGAGCCCAATCGTGGCGCGCACGAGTGGACGCTCGACGAGGAAAAGAGCCGGCCGATCCTGCGCGCCGCCTGGGAAGCCGGGATCAATTTTTACGACACCGCCAACGTCTATTCGCTGGGCTCGAGCGAGGAGATCGTCGGCCGGGCGCTCAAGGAGTTCGGGCGCCGCGACGAGCAGGTGATCGCTACCAAGGTCAATGGCGAGATGAGCAAGGGCCCGAACGGGCGCGGGCTCAGCCGCAAGGCGATCCTCCAGGAAATCGACAATTCGCTGCGCCGGCTCGGTACCGACTATGTCGATCTCTACCAGATCCACCGCTTCGATCCGCTGACCCCGATCGAGGAGACCCTGGAGGCGCTGAACGACGTGGTGCGCGCCGGCAAGGCCCGCTATATCGGCGCGTCGTCGATGGCGGCGTGGCAGTTCCTCAAGATGATCATGACGTCGCAAAAGCAGGGCTGGGCGACGTTCGTTTCGATGCAGAACCAGCTCAACCTGCTCGAGCGCGAGGAAGAGCGCGAAATGCTGCCGCTCTGCGTCGACCAGGGCATCGGCGTCATCCCGTGGTCGCCGCTGGCGCGCGGCAAGCTCACCCGGCCATGGGGCGAGAGCACGTTCCGCACCGAGACCGATCAGTACGGCAAGATGCTCTACCAAAAGGCCGAGGACGCGAACCGCGCCATCAACGGCGCGGTCGGCGAGATCGCGGCGGCGCGCGGGGCCAAGATGGCACAGGTCGCACTCGCCTGGGTGCTGCAGAAGCAGCCGGTGACGGCTCCGATCGTCGGCGTCACCAAGCTCGAGCAGCTGCAGGACGCGGTGGCGGCGCTGGACGTCAAGCTCAGCCCCGAGGAGATCGCCCGCCTCGAAGGGCCCTACCAGCCGACCGGCGAACGCAGCTTCGCCTGACGCTCAGAGCGGCTCGCGGATGACCGAAGGGGCCGAGCGCTTCTCGGGGCCGTGGGTCACCGCCTCGATATTGTTGCCATCGGGGTCGAGCACGAAGGCGGCGTAATAGCCAGGGTGATAGTTCCGTTCACCCGGTGCGCCATTGTCGGTGCCGCCGGCCGCGAGCGCCGCCTCGTAGAAGCGCTGCACCATGGCTTCGTCGCGCGCCTGGAAGGCGAGATGGACATGCGAATGCGTCTGCCCTTCGCCCGGCAGGCTGACATAGAGCTCGTCGGCCTGGAAGGCGTAGGACGACAGGTTGCCCGGCGGCAGCTCCAGCGCCTCGAGCACGGCGGCGTAGAATTTCGCCGACCGGTCGAGATCGGCGACATTGATATGCACGTGATCGAGCAGGCGTCCGGCATGAAACTGCATCGCGGTCTCCTCTTGTCCTAAAGTGAACAAATGAGGAACGAATGTCAACGGGACTCTGCGCGGCCAATTATTCGCGGAGTCATTCCCGCTAAAGCGGGAACCTCTGTTTTCGGTCGTGCGGCCAAACGAAGATCCCCGCTTTCGCGGGGATGACCAGGTGGTTGAAATGCCCCGCTCCGAACACACAACAAAGAGCCGGCCGCTGCATCGCGGCCGGCGCTAAAAATGCAATGCCGTCAGCCTTATTCGGCCTTGTCGGCGCTGTCGGAATTCAGCTGGCCGTATTTCTCGACGCCGATCGAGTTGAGCAGCTGCAGCTGGCTCTCGAGGAAGTCGATATGGCCTTCCTCGTCGGCAAGCAGCTCCTCGAACAGGTTCTTGCTCACATAGTCGCCGAGCGACTCGCAGAGCTCGCGGCTGGCCTTGTAGGCCTTGCGCGCGTCATACTCGCCGGCGAGGTCGGCCTCGAGCACTTCCTTGATGGTCTGGCCGATACGCAGCGGCGCGATGCGCTGCAGGTTCGGATGGCCCTCGAGGAAGATGATGCGCTCGATCAGCTTGTCGGCGTGGTGCATTTCTTCGATCGACTCGGCGCGCTCCTTGGCGGCGAGCTTGGTGTAGCCCCAGTCAGAAAGAATGCGGAAGTGCACCCAGTACTGGTTCACGGCTCCCAGTTCGAGGAAAAGGGCCTCGTTAAGCCGCTCGATGACCTGTGCTTCGCCTTTCATTCCGACCTCCTTGGCGTTTACGACGCATGGCCGAAAGCCGCGCATGAACCGGGTGGGGTTCGGCGGGCTTGTCGGTCATCTGGAGGTGGTACTCTTCGGTCACGGCGAGAATAATGTCCACCACATTCGGCACGCAACCGGCGCATTTGCAGCGCTTGTTGAGCTCTCGGTAGACCATGGCCGGCACGATGATCTGCCAGGGGTCCTCGCGGAGCAGGCCGACGATGATCTGCTTGATCTCGCGGTCGGTAATCACATTGCACTGGCAGACGAGCATAGACGCGGCATTCCGAAGACGGGCGCATAGAGCGCCGCTAAAACCTGATTGTCAATGTCAGCGATTGTCGCGCACGGGCAAGTGACATCGCGACGTCACGGCGAGAGGTGGAAGGCCGGAACGGTCTGGCGCAGGGCCTCGGCTCGGCTATGATCGCAGCGAAGCAGAAGGGTGAGGGCCATGAGCGGAAAAACAAGGGTGCTGGTCGGTGCGCTGATCGCGCTTTGCGCAACCCCGGCGCTGGCGGGCGAGACATTCGACGCCTGTGCCGCCCAGGCCGCCAGCCAGTGGGAGCCGGACTATGGCGAGATCGGTGTTTCCACCACAGCAATGGATGCCCCCGCAGCGATAACCGCCTGCCTCGCGGCGCTCGAGGTCGAGCCGGATTCGCTGCCGCTCAAGGCATGGCTCGGCCGCGCCTATGACGCCAACGGCGAGCAGGAGGCGGCGATTCCTTATCTCGAGGAAGCAGCCGAGGGCGGTAACCTGCTGGCGCAGACCATTTTCGGCGACCTGCTGATCGTCGGCGACGGCATCACTGCGGACATGACGCGCGGCGCCGGCCTGCTGCGGCAGGCGGCCGATGCCGGCTTCGCGCCGGCCGAGGACAGCCTCGGGCTTTCCTACGACTATGGCGAGGGCGTAGAGCAGGACCATGTCGAGGCGAGCCGGCTCTATCGCCGCGCCGCCCTGCAGGGGCTGCCGCGCGCCATGGCCAACCTCGGCTCGCTCTATGCCGAGGGGCTCGGTGTCGACCAGGATTATGTGGCGGCGGCCGCCTGGTACCAGCGCGGCGCCGATGCCGGCGACGAGCGGGCACAGTACAACCTGGGTACGCTCTACGAGGACGGCTATCTCGGACCGGTCGACTACCCCAGGGCCGCGGCGCTCTACGAGGCGTCGGCGGCGCAGGGCTACGGCCCGGCGCAGAACGCCATCGGCTATCTCAAGCAATATGGCTATGGCACCGAGGCCGACCCGGACGCTGCCGCGGTGTTCTACCAGCAGGCTGCGGACCAGGGCATTGCGCAGGCGCAGTTCAACCTGGGCTACGTCTACGAAGACGGCATCGGGGTGGAGCAGGATCCGGCCAAGGCTCGCCAACTCTACCGGCAGGCCGCCGACAACGGCCACACCGATGCGGCGGTGAACCTGGGCCTCATGTATCTCGAAGGCGATGGCGGCGAGCCCGACTACACCAAGGGCTTCAGTTTCACCCAGCAGGCGGCCACGGCCGGCAATGCCATCGGGCTCAACAATATGGGGCACATCTACGAGCAGGGGTTGGGCGTCACCGCCGACCGCAAGATGGCGCTCGATTTCTATCAGCAGTCGGCCGCGCTGGGCTACGAGACGGCGATCGAGAACCGAAGCCGACTCGAGGCCGAGCTCAATGCTCCAACCGTTACTCCGGGCGTCGAGCCGTACGGGCCGAGCAAGATCGCCAACTAGCGGACGGCGAAGGGCTCGGCCCCTCACCCTTACCCTCTCCCCGGAGGGGAGAGGGGACGCAAGACCACGGACAGTGCCACATCGCCCCCTCTCCCCTCTGGGGAGAGGGCCGGGGTGAGGGGCCGGCCCCAGAAACCCTCACCCGTGCTCCTTCTCGCGTCGGCTGGCCAGCACGGCGACTGAGGCGGCAAGTCGGTGGGCGCTCGAGAAGAACTCGCGGTGGATGAGGAAGCCGACCGTGATGAGGCTGGTGGCGATCGCCAGCCACTCGCTGGCGAACCAGGCGACCATCGGCACGGCGAAGTAATAGGCGCGGATGCCGTTGTTGAAGTTCTTGGCAGCCAGCGAGTTGAGCTGCGCGATGCCGTCGATCTCCTCGGCCGAGGTGTGCCCGTCATGGTCGATCGCGCCGAGCAGGATGCAGAAATGGTTGAACTGCCGGAGCGCCAGCGTAAACGAGAAAAAGCTCAGCACGAAGATCGAGAGGCTGGCGAACAGGTGGATCTGGACGTTCTGGATCGAATGGCTGGAGCGGATGCCGACGGTTTCGAGCGTCTCCATCAGCGGCGTCAGGTTGCCGAAGGCGGTGAACACCGCCAGCACCAGCAGCACCGAGGTCGAGGCGAGAAAGCTCACCGAGCCCATCAGGTTGCCCGACAGGATGGCATCGAGCGGGCTTTCGCGCTGCACGGCGTTGGCCACCCAGCGCCGCCGTTGCATCGACATGATCACCGATAGCGAGGGCCGGCGCCGTTCGAGCAGCGGCACGCCATAATTGTAGAGGAACCAGCACAGCAGCGGAAACAGCGAGGCGACATAGGTCATGCGCCGGGACCCCTTGGCGAATCGGTGTCCCTTTATACCGCCGCTGTGTCGCCGACGCTCAGAGGAAGGGCGGCGACAGCAGGTTCGCGAACAGCATGGTGTCGGCCGGGTCGCGCGGAAAGCGCGGGTCTTCCGGCTTGTCGTCGGGTTTGCCTGGCTCGGATCTGGTGAGGCGCAGCTCGGGGCCGAAGAACGGCTTCTGGCGATCGTCGCCTTCCGGATAATCCTCGCGCGGGGTGAGGATCCCAATGAAATGCATCATGCCCGTCTCCTCTCGGATGACCGGCCCCGCCGCCACAGGGGAGGGACGGCGGAGCCGAAGTGACGCCGGACAGGGAGGAGTGAGCCCGGCGGATGAGGAGAGCATGACAAACTCTATCAAGCTGGTCGAGAATTGAGATGCTACGCCGAGGCGGATTGAGGGAAAGAGTATTTCAGGGGTGGTGGCCACTCTTATCCTCCCCCGCGGGGCGGGGGAGGGGGACCAGCGAAGCTGGTGGAGGGGGCGGGCAGAGGCGCCGGAGCGCGTGGCTCACCCCCACCCACCCGCTACGCGGGTCCCCCCTCCCCACAAGGGGGAGGGAAGTCGTGCCCTATCCTCTGCCTCGGATTTCCCTCCCCTTGATGGGGAGGGGAGTGAAGCTTGGCAGCTTGCTGCCTAGCGCAACTGGGTGGGGTGGAGCCCTACGCGCCGCTGCTCAGAGCGTGCGGGCATACCGCATGAAGATCTGCTGGATCCCCGCCAGCACCTCTTCCGACAGCGTCACGTCCGCCGCCGCGATATTGGCCTTCAGCTGCTCCATCGTCGTCGCGCCGATGATCACCGAGGTCATGAACGGCTTGGTCAGGCAGAAGGCGATGGCCATCTGGTTGACGTCGAGCCCATGCGCCCTGGCCAGCTCGATATAGGCGCGGATCGCCGGCTCGGTATACTGGTTGTTGCGATAGGCCGAGCCCGACACGGCGCCGCGCGTGCCCGGCGGCAGCACGCCGCCGAGATACTTGCCGCTGATCGCGCCAGCCGCCAGCGGGGAGTAGGCGAGCAGGCCCACATCCTCGTGGTAGGCGAGCTCGGCGAGGTCGAGGTCGTAGTAGCGGCGCAGGAAGTTGTATTCGTTCTGGATGGTGGCGACGCGCGGCAGGCCGAGCTCCATCGACAGCTTCAGGTACTGCATGGTGCCCCAGGCGGTCTCGTTGGAGAGGCCGAAATGGAGGATCTTGCCCTCACGCACCAGCTCGCCCATCGTCTGCAGCACTTCGAGCATGTTGGGCAGCACGGCCGCCTTGTCCTGCTTGTAGGGATTGTAGTCCCACGAGCCCTCGAAATGGTAATGCCCCCGGCGCGGCCAGTGGATCTGGTAGAGGTCGATGCGGTCGGTCTTCAGCCGGCGGAGGCTCCCCTCGACCGCCTCGCGTACGCCCGCGGCATCGATGCCGCGGCCCCCGCGCACCCACGGACGGCCGCCGCCGGCGACCTTGCTGGCGAGGACGATCTGGTCGCGCTTGCCGGTCTTTTCGAACCAGGTGCCGATGATCTCCTCGGTCTTGCCATAGGTCGAGGCATCGGGCGGCACGGCGTACATCTCGGCCGTATCGAAGAAGTTGATGCCGTGCTCGATGGCGTAGTCCATCTGCGCATGGCCGTCGGCCTCGGTGTTCTGCTTGCCCCAGGTCATGGTGCCCAGGCAGATTTCGGAGACCTGCACATTGGTGCGGCCCAGCGTCTTCATCTTCATTCGGAATGCCCTCTCGATGCGGCGCGAACCCTAGTGCAATTCGCCGCTCAAAAGGAACGGCCAATTGCCCTAGACTTTTGTTTGGTCGCGCTTCCGAACCAGAAAACCGTCACCACTTTTCCTGGAAGCGCTCCGCATTGTCCTCACGACAATGAGACAATCCCCACGGTTGCGTCCAAAAGTCGGATCGTAGAGATTTGCCGGCCACGCCACAGGGGTTCGATTTGCCCAAGCTTTTTCGTGCCGCCGCCATTGCCGCCTCGCTACTGTTCGCACTGCCGGGGCTGGCGCAGGAAACCGAGCCCGACCGCATCGCCAGGATGACGCTGCCCGAGCTCTCGACGCTCGCCGAAACCATCATCGGCAGCGTCGGGCAGGATGTGCGCCGGCTCGAGCCGGCGGCGCGGCGACGCGACTGCGCGGAGCTCACCCGCGCCTTCAACGGCTTCAACCTCGCCTATGAAATGCTCGGCCATGCCGATGCCGCCCTGGAGGGCCGACCGCCGCGCGAGGCGCTGCCGGTCAAGATCAAGCTGGTCCAGTCGCGCGTCATCACCTTCGCTTCGCGCGTGCGCGCCGAGGAGTGGCACACGCGCATGTGCCGCGCCTATGTGGCCACCGGCGAACAGGCGGGCGATGTCCGCTACGCCAAGCCCAAGCCGGTCGCCATGAGCGAGTTCACGCAGGCGGCGATCGAGGCCCGCCAGGCAGCCGAAGCCAATCTCGCCACCATCATGGCGGCGGGGGCGAGCAAGAAATGCGAGAATGTGCGCTCGGCCATGCAGTCGGTCGAGCTGTTCATCCCCTATCTCGAAAAGCTGGCGCTCGATATTTCCAAGCGTCCGCAAGCCATGGGCCCGCTGGCGAGCCGGCGAGCGCTGGAAGCGGCGCGCAACCAGCTGGTCGGCACGGCCAATCGCCTGTTCAACGAGGTCGGCCGCAGTTGCATGGCCCCCGCGCCGCCGCCGGCGCCCGAGGCTCCGGCGGAAGAGCCGGCGCCGAGAGCCGGCCCGGTGTCGCCACTGCCGCGCTCGAGCGGACCGTCCTTCCTTGCCTCGGCATGATGGTTCAAAAAACTGTCACGCCACGCGCTTTTTGGCCTTGAGATAGCATCGATCACCCCCTATATACGCCCTGCGTCGCGGCGATGGCCGCCTTGAAACGGCGCAATCAATCTCAGGATTGAATCTGACGCGGGGTGGAGCAGCCCGGTAGCTCGTCAGGCTCATAACCTGAAGGTCACAGGTTCAAATCCTGTCCCCGCAACCAATCCGAGATTGACGAAAGCCCCGCGAAAGCGGGGCTTTCGCTTTTTAGCACCGCTGCAGCCCGTGGCAGGCTTTCTGTCACGGTTTCCATCCTCGCCGACATGCGTTACATAAGCGGCCCCTTAAGCAATTAGCGGCGAACCGATGAGCCCGTTTCACCAGATTCTGGGCAACAACCTCGTTGCCAACGTCATGAACTACACCGTGTGGTTCGGCGTCACCTTCTGGGTCTATATCGAGACCCAGTCGGTGTTCGCGACGGGCATGATCGCCGGCATCTTCCTCGTGATGACGGCGGCGCTCGGCATCTGGCTGGGCTCGATCGTCGACCACAATTCCAAGAAGCTGGTGATGATGGGCTCGAGCGTGGTCTCGTTCGGGTTCTATGCCGCCGCGATGGTTCTGCTGCTGGTCGCCCCGGCGGACGCTTTCACCAATCCCTATGGGCCGGTGCTGTGGGGCTTCGTGGTCCTCGTGATGTTCGGCGTGATCGCCGGCAACATCCGCTCGATCGCGCTGCCGACGCTGGTGACGATCCTGATCCCCGAGCCGGAGCGCGACAAGGCGAACGGCCTCGTCGGCATGGTGTCGGGCATCGGCTTTCTCACCACCTCGGTGATCTCGGGTTTCCTCGTGGCCTGGGGCGGCATGCATGCGGTGCTCGGGCTGGCGCTGGTGTTCACCGCGCTCGCCTTCTTCCACATGTGGACGATCAAGCTCGACGAAGGCCGGATCGAGCCGCATCCGGACGAGCCGGCGGCGCCCAACAAGATCGATCTCGCCGGCACCATCCGCGTTATCGGCGCGGTGCCGGGGCTGTTCGCGCTCATCATCTTTGCGACCATGAACAATTTCCTCGGCGGCATCTTCATGGCGCTGCTCGATGCCTACGGCCTGTCGCTGGTCTCGGTCGAGGTCTGGGGCCTGCTGTTCGGCGTGCTCTCGACCGCCTTCATCGTTTCGGGCCTGATCATTTCCAAGACCGGGCTGGGCAAGAACCCGCTGAAGACGCTGCTGCTGGTCAACCTCATCACCTGGGGCGTGTGCTGCGTGTTCACCATCCAGCATTCGCTGTGGCTGCTGATCGGGGGCTGCTTCGTGTGGATGTTCCTCGGGCCGTTCGCCGAGGCAGCCGAGCAGACGACGCTGCAGAAGGTGGTGCCGCCCGAGCGGCAGGGACGCGTGTTCGGCTTTGCCCAGTCGGTGGAGCAGTCGGCCTCGCCGTTGACCGCCTTCCTGATCGGGCCACTGACCGAGTTCGTGGTGATCCCGTTCATGACCACCGGGGCCGGCGCCGTGGCGATCGGCAGCTGGTTCGGCACCGGCGCGCCGCGCGGCATCGCGCTGGTCTTCACCATTGCCGGCCTCGTCGGCGTGCTGCTGACCATGGTGGCGTTCAACACCAAATACTACCGCCAGCTCTCGGAGGCCTACGCGAGGGGGCCGGACGATCCCGAGGGTCCGGCGGGCGGGGCGGTGGTTACGGCTTAGCCATGCTTCGATGCCGGCGGCAGGCCTCTCCCCCCTGGGCGGGGGAGACGCGAGACTTACGAGCGTAGCGAGTTAGTCGCAGCAGAGAGGGGGTGCGGTGGCGCACCGTGCCCTCCAAGACCCCCTCTCTTGCGAAAACTAAGGACTTAGCTGTGCTAAGCCCAAGTTTTCGCTTTCTCCCCCGCCAGGGGGGGAGAAGGCAGCCGCATGCATCGCGGGAAGGCTTGCCCGCTCTCCCACCACCACCTAGCGTCACGCCATGGCCGACAAGCTCAGCAGCTACCGCAACAAGCGCGATTTCTCCCGGACATCGGAGCCCGCGGGTGCTGTCGCTGCGCCCGGGGGCACCCGCTTTGTCGTCCACAAGCACTCGGCGACCGCCGATCACTACGATCTGCGGCTCGAGCATAACGGCGTGCTGCTCAGCTGGGCGGTGCCGCGCGGGCCGTCGCTCAACCCGGCCGACAAGCGGCTCGCCGTGCATACCGAGGACCATCCGTTCGAGTATATCGACTTCGAGGACGTGATTCCCGAGGGCGAGTATGGCGGCGGCCCGATGATCGTGTGGGACACCGGTGACTGGGCGCCGATGGAGGATGTCGATACCGGCCTGCGCAAGGGCGGCTTCAAGTTCCGGCTGTGGGGCGAAAAGCTGAAGGGCGGCTGGATGCTGACCCGGCTTAAGGGCCGCCCCGGCGACGAGGGCAAGGACAACTGGCTGCTGATCAAGGAGCATGACAGCGGCGTCGACACCGAGATCGACATCGTCACCGCCCGCCCTGAGAGCGTGAAATCGGGTCTGACGACGGAAGAGCTGCTCGCGGCGTCGAAGCAGGTGGCCAAGCCCAAGCCTACCGCCGTGCTGAAGCCGGCCAAGCTCGCCGGTGCGGTGAAGGCACTTCCACCGGCGCTGGTCGAGCCGCAGCTCGCTACCGCCGCGACCACGCCGCCAGACGACACGCGCGCCGCCAGCTGGCTGCACGAGATCAAGTTCGACGGCTACCGCACCATGGTGCACGTCATCGATGGTGCGGTGAAGATGGTGACGCGCGGCGGCCTGGACTGGACGCGGCGCTATGGCGACCTGCCCAGGGAATTCGCAGAGCTGCCGGTCAAGCAGGCGATCATCGATGGCGAGGTGGTGGCGCTCGACGAGAAGGGCATCTCGCGCTTTGGCGGGCTGCAGGATGCACTGGCCGAAGGGGCCGGCAGCAGCCTCCATTTCTACGCCTTCGACCTCGTCTATCTCGACGGTTACGACCTGCGCGGTGTGGCCCTGAGCCAGCGCAAGGCGCTGCTGGCGCAGCTACTCGGCGGCCATGTCACCGGGCGCTCGGCCATCCAGTATTCCGATCATGTCGAGGGCGACGGGCATGGGCTCTACGAGCAGGCTTCCGAAATGGGGCTCGAGGGCATCGTTTCGAAGCGCACCAACGCCACCTACCAGTCCGGGCGCACCACCACCTGGATGAAGATCAAGGCGCTCAAGTCGGACGATTTCGTCATCGCCGGCTATACCGTCTCAGCCGCCGCCGAGGGGCTCGCCTCGCTGGCGCTGGCCGAGTGGGTGGGCGACGAGCTGCACTATCGCGGCAAGTGCGGCACCGGCTTCGACGCCGCCATGCTGGCGCAATTGCACCGGCGGCTCGAACCGCTGCGCGATCCGACCACGAAACTCGACGGCGCACCCAAGGATATTCTCTGGGTGCAGCCGGTGCTGCGCTGCCACGTGCACTATGCCAACCGCACGTCGGAAAACCTGCTGCGCCACGCCGTGTTCAAGGGCCTGCTCGATGTCGAGCTGACTACCTCGGCGGCGCCGCGGCAGCGGCTGGTCACCGATGCCGATCTCGCGTCGATCTCGATCACCAACCCGACGCGCCGGCTGTTCGGCAAGAGCGGGCCGACCAAGCTCGATATCGCGGTCTACTACGCGGCGGTCGGCGATTTCATGCTGCCGCATCTGTTCAACCGGCCGGTGTCGCTGTTCCGCTGCCCCACCGGCGCGGTGAAGGACTGCTTCTTCCAGCGCCACGCCTTCAAGGGCATGCCGCCCTCGATCAACGTGTTCGAGACGCAGAATTCGGGCGAGGAAGACCGCACCTATCTCACCGTCGAGGACGCCAAGGGCTACCTGGCGCTGGCGCAGTTCGGGGTGATCGAGTTCCACGCCTGGGGCACGCATCTCACCCATCTCGAAAAGCCCGATCGCGTCACCTTCGATCTCGATCCCGGTGAGGGGGTGGAGTGGCGCGAAGTGGTGGAAGCGGCGCTGCACCTGCGCGGCGAGCTCGAGGGCATGGGCGTCGTGCCGTTCGTCAAAACTTCGGGTGGCAAGGGCATCCATCTCGTCGTGCCGATCACCCCGCAAATGGCGTGGAAGCAGGTGCACGACGTCACCGGCGATATCGCCGTGGCGCTGGCGAAGACCGCGCCCGACACCTTCGTCACGGTGATCGGCGCCAGTAACCGCAAGCGGCGGATCCTCATCGATATCCATCGCAACGCGCGTTCGGCGACGGCGGTGTCGGCCTATTCGCTGCGGGCCCGCACCGGCATGCCGGCCTCGACTCCGCTCGACTGGCGCGATCTTGAATCCATCGACGCCCCGGTCGATCTCAACTATTCTACGCTTCCCGGATTGTTAACCACGACCGGCGATCCGTGGGCGGCGATTAACGAGTCCGCTCGTGATCTGCCTGCATTGTCGAAGGCTGGACGTAGTACGCGCGCGTAGGAGGCGAGAGTGGCACCAAGGGCAAGCTGGAAGGGCTATATCAAGCTCAGCCTCGTGAGCTGTCCGGTGAAGATGTTCCCGGCCACCTCGGCTTCGGAGCGCATCACGTTCAACCAGCTCCACAAGGACACGCATAACCGGATCAACATGAAGCCGGTGGATCCCGAACTGGGTCTCGTCGAGCGCTCCGATCTCGTCAAGGGCTACGAGTACGAGGACAAGCAATACGTCATCATCGACGAGAGCGACCTCGACGCGGTGCGGATCGAATCCAGCCACACCATGAATATCGAGGCCTTCGTCGACGAGGACGAGGTCGATGTCATCTACCAGGACGCCCCCTATTATCTCGCCCCCGACGGCGCCATGGCCGAGGAGACCTTCGCCGTGCTGCGCGAGGCGATGCGCCGCTCCGGCAAGCTCGCCATCGCGCGCCTCGTCATGTCGAGCCGCGAGCGCGTGATCACGATTGGCGCGCGCGAGAACGGCATGTTCGTCACCACCCTGCGCAACCCGAACGAAGTGCGCGGCACCTCCGAATATTTTGGCAACATCCCCGACGTGAAGGCCGACGAGGAGATGCTCCAGCTCGCCGAAAAGCTGATCGAGCAGAAGGTCAAGCCCTTCGACCCGAAGGACTACGAAGACCGCTACGAAGTGGCGCTGATGAACATGATCCGCGAGAAGCTCAAGGGCCACAAGCCGATCATCGCCGCCGCCCCGGAGCGCGGCAACGTCATCAACCTCATGGATGCGCTGAAAGCCAGCCTCGGCACCGCCAAGCCCGCCGCCCCGAGCAAGGCCAAGGCGGAACCGGCAGCAGCCAAGCCCGCGGCGAAAAAGCCGACGTTGAAGGAAGCGGTCGAGGCGTCGAAGGCCGTGGCCGGCAAGCCGGCGGCGCGGAAGAAGGCTTAGAGATGCCAATGGTAGGCATGCAGCTCGCCCAATACCCGATGTCATCCCGGCGCAGGCCGGGATCCATCCTGAGGTAGTCGCTGTCATCCCGGATCGTCCAAGCCATCTCAAGATGGGCCCGGCCTGCGCCGGGGTGACCCGGTGGGGATGTGAGAGCCCCGAGCAGTACGAGGCATCTTGCCCACCCACCGGCTGTCATCCCTGCGAAAGCAGGGATCCATTCCGCAGCCCGCGTTGGCGGTGAGTTGGATTCCTGCTTTCGCAGGAATGACACCGGGGTTGTGGTGACCACCGTGTCCACACTCCCCTAGCAAATCACCCCCATCACCCGTAGAATCGCCTGATGCGGAAACCGGACAGCACCATCGGTATCGTGGGAGCGCTCAGCGCCTTCCCGCGACGGCTGGCGGCGCGGGCGCTCTCGACCAAGGGCAGCCGGCTGCGGCGCGGCCTGACGCGCCACACCGGCACGGTCGTGCTCGGCCGCACGCTGCTCGACAAGCTGTCGGATGCCGAGATCGAGGCCAAGGTCGCCGACCTGCGCGCGAGCGATGCCAGGCTGATCAGCGAGAATGGCTTCCTGCGCCTCCTCGGCCTGCTCTCCGCTCCCGAGCAGTCCAATCTCACCCGACAGTCGCTGCTCGATCAATCGAAGCTCGACGCGCGCGCCTTCGACCTGCTCGTCCTGTTCGATGCCTTCGAGCACCACGCCGAGCCATTCTCGTTCCGAGACCTGATCCTCTCCCGCAAGTATGCCGGGCTCCTCGCCGGCGGCGCCACCTGGGGCGCCATCGCGCGCTCAGTGCATCGCTCCGGCCCGGTGCAGTCGCTGACGGCATTGTCGCTGCATCCGGGTGGGCCCAAGCGCATCCACGTGCTGATCGGCGACCAGCCGGCCGAGCTCGATGGCCAGCGCCTCTTGCCGCTCGCGCCGGTCGAGGACGAATCCGAGCAGTATTTCGAGCTGGCCGAGGCGGCCGAAGCCAATGGCCTGTTCGCCGAAGCCGCGGTGCTCTACGGCCATTGCCTTGCCATCGACCCGAACGACTCGATCGCCGCCTATAATCGCGCCAACTGCCTCAAGGCCGCGCAGGACAATTCCGACGCCGCCGCGGCCTATATGATGGCGATCAAGCGCGACCCGGATCTCGTCGAAGCGTGGTTCAACTATGCCGGCCTGTTGCGCGAGGAGGGCAAGATCGCGCTGGCGCGCGAGCACCTCAAGCGCGCCATCGAGATCGACCCCGACTATGCCGACGCGGTCTACAACCTCGCGACGCTGGAATACGACGCCGGCGACCTCGCCGAGGCGCGGCGCTGGTGGGTGCGCTATCTCGAACTCGACCAGGATTCGGACTGGGCCCGTACCGCCGCGCGCGGTATCGCTTACGCCGACACGCAACTGAGGCGATCGGCGGGGTGATGGCGACTGCGGGCGGGGGCGTCCGCACCCCCGAGGTTGCTACTCCCACGGAGTCATTCCCGCGAAAGCGGGAACCTCTGTTTTGGTGCCGTCCTCACGGCCGCAAACGGAGGTCCCCGCTTTTCGCGGGGATGACCCGGTGGGTACAAGTGTCATCGTGCGTGGGGGTGCAAGCATGCCAACCGATTTCCTGTTCGACGGCTCCGAGGATGCGGAGACCACCATCCTCCTCGCCCATGGCGCCGGCGCCCCGATGGATTCGGCTTCGATGAATGCCACCGCCAAGGCGCTGGCTGCCGCCGGTTTCCGCGTCGTGCGCTTCGAGTTCGGCTATATGGCCGGCCGCCGCACCGGCGTGCGCAAGCCGCCGCCGAAGGCCGAGACGGTGATGCCCGAATACGTCGCGGCCATCGACGATCTCGGCCCCACCAACGGGCCGCTGCTGATCGGCGGCAAGTCGATGGGCGGGCGCGTCGCATCGATGATCGCGGATGCCGAGTACGACGCCCGCCGCATCGCCGGCCTCGTCTGTCTCGGCTATCCCTTCCATCCGCCGGGGCGGCCGACGCAGTTGCGCACCAAGCACCTGATCGACCTGAAATGCCCGGCGCTGATCGTGCAGGGCACCCGCGACGAGTTCGGCGTACCCGATGAGGTCGCGACCTACGGCCTGTCGCCGCAGATCGAAATGAAGTGGCTCGAGGACGGCGACCACGACCTCAAGCCGCGCAAGGCGATCTCCGGCTTTTTGACCGCCGATCACCTCAAGACGCTGGCCGACAGCGTGAAGGATTTCGTCTCCCGTATCACGCCGTGAAGATCGCCAGCTTCAACATCAACAACGTCAACCGCCGGCTCGACAACCTGCTGGCCTGGCTGAAGGTCGCCCGGCCCGACGCGGTCTGCCTGCAGGAGCTGAAGGCGCGCGACCTGCAGTTCCCGGTCACGGCACTGGCGAATGCCGGCTATGGCGCGGTGTGGCGCGGCGAAGCGAGCTGGAACGGCGTCGCCATCCTCGCCCGCGGCACCGAGCCGGTGCTGACGGCCGACGAGCTGCCGGGCGATCCGGACGACAGGCAGGCGCGCTATATCGAGGCGGCCGTCAATGGTGTCGTCATCGGCTGTCTCTATGCGCCGAACGGCAATCCGCAGCCGGGGCCGAAATTCGACTACAAGCTCAGCTGGGGCGAGCGGCTGATCGCACATGCCGCCGAGCTCGCCGACAGCGGCCTGCCCATCGTCCTCGCCGGCGACTACAACATCGTGCCCGAGCCGCGCGACATCTACGTCACCACCTCGTACCGCGACAACGCGCTGGTGCAACCGGCCCCGCGCGAGCAGTTCCGGCGCCTCGTGGAGCAGGGCTGGACCGACGCGCTGCGAAAGCTCTACCCGGACGAGACGATCTACACGTTCTGGGACTACATGCGGAATCGCTGGGAGCGCGATGCGGGCCTGAGGCTCGACCATTTCCTGCTGTCGAAAAAGCTGGCGCGCAAACTCAAGGCCGGCGGCGTCGACAAGGCCGTGCGCGGCGAAGACGGGGCTTCGGACCACGCCCCGGTGTGGATCGAGCTGGATGTTTAGGCCCGGGCGCCCCCCTCCCCCTTGAGGGGAGGGGATGGGGGTGGGGGTCCGTCGGCGATCACCGGATCACCCCCACCCTCTGTCCCTCCCCGCAAGGGGGAGGGAGGCGATAGCCTTGCGCCCGGAGACACCGCACCCACCTTTAAGTTGACTACTTACATCATAATTAGTAGCCCACCTGCGTTGTCTCGCAGGAAGGTTCATCCATGGCGCCGCTCAGGCTGTTCACCGGTACGGTTCTCGCCCGCAAGATGGTGACGCCCGGCATGGTGCGGGTCACGCTGAGCGGCGAAGGCCTGAGCACGCTCGAGAGCACCGGCGTCGGCGACGAGTATGTGCGGCTGTTCTTCCCCGATCCTCAAACCGGCGAGCTGGTCCTGCCCGAAGTGAACGAGAAGGGGCAGTGGAAATACCCCGAAGGCAAGAAGCCCGCGCATTGCGAGTGCTACACCATCCGCTATTTCCGCCCCGGCGAGATCGACCTCGATTTCGTCATCCATGACCACGGCCGCGCCAGCGAATGGGCGCAGGCGGCAAAGCCGGGCGACACCATCTCGGTACGCCAGCCCTACGGCATCTACGAGGCCCCCGCCGATACCAACTGGGTGCTGTTCGTGTGCGATGCGACCGGGTTGCCGGCGCTGGGCCGGCTGCTCGAGGGCCTTCCGGCCGGCACCGAGGCACGCGCCATCGTCGAAGTGCCCGATGCGAGCCACGAGCAGCAGTTCGAGACGGCGGCCGATCTCAAGATCGTCTGGCTGCATGGGGCCGGCAACGGCATCGCACCGAGCCGGCTCGAGGAAGTGGTGCGCACCGTCAGCTTCCCGACCAATCGTCAGACCTACGTGTGGGTCGCTGCGGAATCGAAGGGCGTGCGGCCGATCCGCAAGTATCTGCGCCACGAGCTGGGCTGGGGACCGGACAAATACTCGGTCACCGGCTACTGGACCGCCAATGTCGAGGCCTGGAACGCCGGCTGGGAGGCGCTCGATCCCAAGCTTCGTCAGCAGATCGACGACCTGTGGGTCTCCGGCCGCGACCAGGAGGAAGTCGCCGACGAGGTCGAGGCGATGATGGAGAAATACGGGCTCTAGGCCGACTCGCCCAGCATGTCGCCGAGGTCGCGCGACAGGAATTTGCGGAACAGCTGCAACTGCGCGGCGCCGAGCGGGATGGCGCGAACGCCGAGCTTGCCGGCGACGATATCCGGATGCCGCGGGTAGAAGCGGCCGAGCGCAATCAACCCCCGGTCCGCTGCCTGCGCCAGTCGCTCGACGATCTCGTGCGGGAAGGTGCCGTCGATGATCACGCAATCGAATTCCAGCACGGCTCCAGTGTTGAACAGCACTTCGGCCAGCGCCGCGCCGGCGTCGTCGATCCAGGCCGCGACATGCGGTTCCCACTCGGCCCAGGGCCAGTCTGCGGGATTGGTGCCGATCGGCAGGGCGACGCCCGCTGCCTCGAGACGCCGGCCCAGTCCCTCGGCCGAGGCGATGTCGGCGGCGGTGTGGCGCTCGCTGCCATGGCCGTTGACCAGCATGGTGCCGAGATTGGCCGCGTTGCCCGTCGGCCCTTCCCACAGGGCATGCTCGGACGTGATGCCGGCGCCGAGGAAGGTGGAAACGAACAGGTGCACGAGGTTGGGCGGCCGCGGCGGCGGCGACATCACCATCTCGGCAAAGCAGGCCGCATTGCCGTCGTTGAACCAGCTGGTCGGCAGGCCGGTTGCCTGCTCGAGCGCCTGGCGCAGGTCGAGCACGCGCCACAGCGCCGCCTGCTCGGCCGGCGCGCCGGCGCGCACCACCAGCTGGTCGACATGGGTGGGCGAGGCCAGGCCGATGCCGGCCAGCCGGTCCCGCCTGCCGGCGGGGAGCCTGTCGGCCAGGTCGGCAATCGCCGCGGCCGCTTCGGCGACGATCGTGCTGGCATCGGGCCAGGCGAAATCGCGGCGGTAGCGTGCGATCTCCTGGCTGCCCATGTTGATGAGAACGATGTCAATGTGGCGCCACGAAATCTCGCAGCCGATGCCGAAGGCGCCGTCGTAGTCGAGAAACAGCGGCGTCGCCGGCTGGCCGCGGCGGCCGCGCAGCACTTCGCCGCGGGTGACCAGGCCCTCTTCCTCGAGTTCGCTGACAATGGCCGACGCGGTCTGCGGGGCGAGGCCGGTGCGGCGGGAGACTTCGGCGTTGGAAATGCCGGCGTTGAAGGTGATCGCCGTCAGCACCGCGCGGCGATTGGCCGCGCGCAGGCTTGCGTGCTGCACGCCGCGTTCCGCGGGTTCAAAGAAATCCGCCACCAGTTCTGTCCTCGCGCCCCACATGCACCAGACGCGATAACACTCCGTCCCGGGCTGACAGCGGCGGCCCGGGACCGATTCCTGCGTCCGGAGATCATATTTGGGCGATAATACAGTCCCGTCAACCCGTTAGGATGCTACCAGTTGGTCACCGAGCCGTCGCGGCGTTGCAGGTGCGGAGCTTCCCAGAACTTGAAACTCTGTTTGCGGATCAGCTCCTCATTGACCTCGATGCCGAGGCCCGGGGCGTCGCTGACCTTGTAGACGGCGCCTTCCAGCCGCGGCTGGACCGGGAAGAACTCGGTATTGTCGAAGCCGAGCGCTTCGGCCGGGCTGGAGCGGGTCTCGAGCCAGGAGAAATTGGCGACGGCGGCCGAGAAATGCACGGTCGCTGCCGTGCAGATCGGCCCGAGCGGATTGTGCGGCATCAGGTCGACATAATGCGCCTCGGACCAGCCTGCGACCTTCATCGACTCGGTCAGTCCGCCGACATTGCACACGTCGATACGGTTGAACTGATGGATGCCGCGTTCGATGTAGGGCAGGAACTGCCACTTGGATGCAAACTCCTCGCCGATGGCGAAGGGGATGTCGGTGAGTTTGCGCAGCGACTCGTAGGCCTCGGGGGTCTCGTCGCGGATCGGCTCCTCGAGGAAGTCGAGCGTGCCCGACGGCATTTTCTGGCAGAAGCTCGCCGCCTCGGCCACCGACAGGCGGTGGTGATAGTCGATGCCGAGCACCACTTCCTCGCCCAGCTCCTCGCGGGCTTTCACCATCCACGGCGCGGTCCCGGCGATCGAGGCGCGCGGCTCGTAGACATTGCTGCCGCGGTGATCGGCCGGCGACAGCCGCATGGCGTTCCAGCCGGCGGCGATCAGCATCTTGGCCTGTTCGATCATCTCGGGGCCCGGAGGGGCCGAAGTGGTGGCAAAGGTCGGGATCACGTCGCGCTGCTTGCCGCCGAGCAGTTCGTAGACCGGCACGCCCAGCGCCTTGCCCTTGATGTCGTGCAGCGCGATGTCGATGGCCGATTGCGCCGCGAGCAGCACGCGGCCGCCCTCGAAATACTGGCTGCGGTAAAGCTCCTGCCAGATGCGGCCGATCTGGAACGGATCCTTGCCGATGAGGAATTCGCGGAAATGCTCGATTGCGCCGACCACCGCCTTCTCGCGGCCCGACAGCCCGCTCTCGCCCCAGCCGAACACACCGTCGTCGGTCTCGATCTTGACGACCAGCTGGTTACGCGTGCCCACCCAGACGGCATAGGGGATGATGGCGGTGATCTTCACGAAAAACTCTCCCTCGAGGCGGGTTTCTCCCCGCTGATGGGGGAGGGGGCCCTGATTGGCAGGGTGGAGTCAATGCGACGAGGGGCGGAGGGTGGAAGTCGGAGGTCGGAAGTCGAAGGTCGGAAAGCTCAAAGCGTGCCACGGCAGGGCGCTCCGAACTCTCCAAATACGACTTTCGACCTTCGACTTCCGACCTCCGAGATCGGTTCCATCGTAAACCGCCGATGCAACGCTCTTCCCTTTTATGACAGTAGCGGGTAGGGGAATCCGGCGAGTTTTCCGAGGAAGCCGATGCCCAAGACCGATATTGCCCGGCGGGTCTACAACCACACCTGGAAGCTCGATCCGATCGTGCGCTCGCTGCTCGATACGGACTTCTACAAGCTGTTGATGCTGCAGATGATCTGGGGTCTCTACCCCAAGGTCGACGCGACCTTCTCGCTGATCAACCGCAAGACCTCGGTGCGCCTCGCCGACGAGATCGACGAGGGCGAACTGCGGGCCCAGCTCGATCACGTGCGCTCGCTGCGCTTCGGCAAGAAGGAGATGATCTGGCTCGCCGGCAACAGCTTCTATGGCTCCAAGCAGATCTTCTCGCCCGAGTTCCTGCGCTGGCTCGAGGGCTTCCGGCTGCCCGACTACCATCTCGAAAAGCGCGACGGCCAGTATGTGCTGGAGTTCCACGGCCGCTGGCTCGAAACCACCATGTGGGAAATCCCGGCGCTTGCCATCATCAACGAGCTGCGTAGCCGCGCCGCGCTCAAGGGCTATGGTCCGTTCACGCTCGATGTCACCTATGCCCGGGCGAAGGCGAGGATGTGGGAGAAGGTCGAGCGGCTGAAAAAGCTGCCGGAGCTGCGCATCTCCGATTTCGGCACCCGCCGCCGCCACTCGTTCCTGTGGCAGCGCTGGTGCGTCGAGGCGCTGAAGGAGGGGCTGGGCACGCAGGTGTTCACCGGGACCTCCAACGTGCTGCTCGCCATGGACAACGACCTCGAGGCGCTTGGCACCAATGCGCATGAGTTGCCCATGGTGCTGGCCGCCATTGCTCCAAACGAAGATGCGCTCAAATACGCGCCCTACCAGGTGCTGCAGGACTGGGAGAGCTATTATGGCGGGAACCTGCTGATCGTCCTCCCCGACGCCTTCGGCACCGACGCGTTCCTGCGCGATGCGCCCGACTGGGTGGCGGACTGGAAGGGCTTCCGCCCCGACAGCGCCCCGGCCATCGAGGGCGGCGAGAAGATCATCGACTGGTGGAAGGAGCGCGGTCGCGATCCGCGCGAGAAACTGCTGATCTTCTCGGACGGGCTCGACGTCGACATGATCGAGGAAGCCTACCACCATTTCTCCGGTCGGGTGCGCATGGCCTTCGGCTGGGGCACCAACCTCACCAACGACTTTGCCGGCGTCTCGCCATTCCCCAACCCGCAGCTCGATCCGATCTCGCTGGTCTGCAAGGTCAGCGCGGCCAACGGCCATCCGGCGGTAAAACTCTCCGACAACCCGGAGAAGGCCACCGGTGATGCCAAGGAAATCCAGCGCTACATCCGCATCTTCGGCGACAAGGGACGCGTGTCGCACAAGGTTACTGTCTGACTATTCTACGATCCGAGGACTAATGCGTTATTCCGCCTGCATCGAATGGCTGTTCGCCGACGCTAACGGCCTGCCCGGCCTGCCCGGCACCGCCGAGGGTTCCAACCCGGCGACGGTCAAGGCTGCCTTTCCCGATCGCATCCGCGCTGCGAAGGCAGCGGGCCTCGATGCCGTGGAGTTCTGGCACTGGTCGAACAAGGATCTCGATGCGGTCAAGGCGGCGCTCGACGAGACCGGGCTGCCGCTCGCCGGGATCCTGTGCGAGCCCATCGCACCGCTCGGCAATCCCGAGGCGCACCAGTTCTTCCTCGAGGGCGTGAAGGCTTCGGTGGCCGCCGCCCAGCGGCTCGGCGCCAAGGTGATCATCGCGCAGGCCGGCGACCACCAGCAGGGCGTCGCGCGCATTGCTCAGCACGCCGCCATCGTCAAGGTGCTGAAGGAAGCCGCCAAGCTGGTCGAGGGCTCGGGCGTGACGCTCGGGCTCGAGCCGCTGAACGACCGCGTCGATCATCCCGGCTACTATCTCACCTCGACCGAGGAGGGCCTCGACATCATCGATGAAGTCGGCCGTCCCGAAGTGCGGTTGCTCTACGACATCTACCATGCCGCCGTGATGGGCGAGGAGATCGAGCTTCTGAAGGGCCGGCTCGACCGCGTCGTCCACGTCCACCTCGCCGACACCCCCGGCCGCGGCGCCCCCGGCACCGGCCGCCTCGACTATGCCGAGCGCCTGCACTGGCTCTCCGCCCAGGGCTATGACGGCCTGGTCGGGCTCGAGTACAAGCCGGGCGGCGCGACGGTGGAAACGCTGAAGTTCCGCGAGAGCGTGTAGGGGGCAGGACCCCCTCTCTTGCGAAAACTGAGGACTTAGCTGCGCTAAGATCCAAGTTTTCGCTTTCTCCCCCGCCAAGGGGGAGAAGCCTTCCACAGCCGTCGAGTCCTGCAGCAACGCCCCCTCTCCCCCTTGGCGGGGGAGACGCGAGACTTACGAGCGCAGCGAGTTAGTCGCAGCAGAGAGGGGGTTAGTGGAAGCCACCGCCTCCGCACACCCCTCCATCTTCCCCCGCGCGCGCACCTATTCCTCGCGCAACCCGCGCCACGAGATGATGCCGCAACGCCCAGCTCCTCTCACCGCCGGCAGCAGCAGGTTCTGCGCCCCGGCCGTTATCATTGATCGACAGTATCGAACGATCTGTGCCCGAGCGCAGGCTTTTGTCCAACCCGGAGTGACATATATTTGTCGTCGAAACGCGGCGAGGGCGCCGCAGGATTTCGGAGACAATGCCATGCTCACTCAGATCAAAGGACTGCACCACGTCACCTCGATGGCGCGCGATGCCGCCGAGAATAATCGCTTCTTCACCCGGACGCTCGGCCTCCGCCGGGTGAAGCAGACCGTCAACTTCGACGCGCCCGATGTCTATCACCTCTATTATGGTGACGAGGTCGGCACGCCCGGCACGGTGATGACGCATTTCCCGTTCCCGCACATCGCGCGGGGCAAGCCCGGCACCGGCGAGGTTGGCCAGACCGTATTCTCGGTGCCCAAGGGCTCGCTGAGATACTGGGAAGACCGGCTCGCTGCCGACGGTGCCGGCAATCTCGAGCGTTCCGAGAGCTTTGGCCAGAACCGCCTGGGTTTCCGCGCGCCCGAGGGCGACGACATGGCGCTGGTCGAGGTCGATGGCGACGCGCGCCTGCCCTGGACCGGCAACGGCGTCGACGCCGAGAACGCCATCCGCGGCTTCCACTCGGTGTCGCTGCGGCTGCGGGACGGTGGCGCCACCGAGGAGCTGCTCAAGTACATGGGCTACGAGAACTTCGAGAGCCGCGACGGCATCAAGCGGCTGATCCGGCCGGGCGGCAATGGCGCTGACCTCGTCGATATCCAGGCGCTGCCCAGCGTCGGCTTTGCCGGTCTCGGCGCCGGTTCGGTGCACCATGTGGCCTTCGCGGTCGACAACCGCGCGACCCAGCTCGAGGTGCGCAAGGCGCTGCTCGATACGGGCTACCAGGTGACGCCGGTGATCGATCGCGATTACTTCTGGGCCATCTACTTCCGCACCCCCGGTGGCGTGCTGTTCGAGATCGCCACCAATGAGCCCGGCTTCGATCGGGACGAAGACACCGCCCACCTGGGCGAAGCGCTGAAGCTTCCCACCCAGCACGAGCATCTGCGCTCGACGCTGGAGCAGACGCTGCAGCCGCTCGATGAGAAGGAGCCTGCGTAATGGCCGATTACCAGTTCGTCGATTATCCCGGCGCGTCACCCGACGCGCCGGCCTTCTTCCTGTTCCACGGCACCGGCGGCGACGAGCACCAGTTCACCGATCTCGCGGCTGAGCTCCTGCCCGGCGCCCGCCGGATCGGCGTGCGCGGCGACGTGTCGGAAGGCGACGCGCTGCGCTACTTCAAGCGCGTCGGCGAGGGCCGCTACGATATGGCCGATCTCGCCCGCGCGACCACCAAGCTCGCCGGCTTTGTCGGCGCGCAGCGTGGCACGGCCGGCAAGTCGGTCGGGCTGGGTTATTCTAACGGGGCCAACATCCTTGCCTCGGTGCTGTTCACGGCGCCCGAGCAGTTCGACACCGCGGTGCTGATGCATCCGCTGATCCCGTTCACGCCCGACCCGCAGCCGGGCCTGAAAGGCAGGCGCGTGATTATCACCGCCGGCCGCCGCGACCCGATCGCGCCGGTGCATTCGGCCGAGCTGCTGGCGGCTTACCTCAAGGAGCAGGGCGCGGACGTCACCGTGTTCTGGCACGAGGGCGGCCACGAGATCCGGCGCGAGGAACTGCTCGCGGTACGGGACTGGCTGAGCGCGTGAAAACGGGGCCGCCGACAAGGCGGCCTCACGCGCTCAGGCACAGATACTTGATGTCGAGATAGTCCTCGATCCCGTATTTCGACCCCTCGCGCCCGTGCCCGGACTGCTTCACGCCGCCGAAGGGCGCGACCTCAGTGGAGATCAGCCCGGTGTTGATCCCGACCATGCCGTAGTCGAGCGCCTCGGCCACGCGGAACACCCGGCTCAGGTCGCGCGCGTAGAAGTATGACGCCAGCCCGAACTCCGTGGCGTTGGCGAGCCCGACCACCTCCTCCACCGTCTCGAACCGGAACAGCGGCGCCACCGGGCCGAACGTCTCCTCGCGCGCCAGTATCATGTCGGACGTCGCATCGGCGAGTACGGTCGGCTCGAAGAACAGCCCCGTCTTGCGCTTGCCGCCAGTCAGGAGCTTCCCGCCCTTGCGCAGCGCGTCGGTCAGGTGCCGCTCGACCTTTTCGACCGCTTTCTCGTCGATCAGCGGGCCGGTGGTGACGCCTGGCAGAAATCCATCGCCCAAGCGCAGACTTTCGACGGACTTTTTCAGCTTTTCGGCGAATTCTTCATACACGCCGGCCTGCACATAGATGCGGTTGGCGCATACGCAGGTCTGCCCATTATTTCGGTATTTCGACACCATCGCGCCTTCCACCGCCGCATCGAGGTCGGCATCGTCGAACACGATGAACGGCGCGTTGCCGCCGAGCTCGAGCCCCAACCGCTTGATCTGGTCCGCCCCCTGCCGCATCAGGATGCGGCCGACCTCGGTGGAGCCGGTGAAGCTGAGCTTTTTCACCACATCGTTGCTGCAGAACTCCTTGCCGAGATCGGACGAATGCGTCGACGGCAACAGGTTGAACAGCCCGCCGGGGAGCCCGGCGCGCTCGGCCAGCACCGCAATCGCAATGGCCGAGAGCGGCGTCTCGGCCGCGGGCTTGCTCACCACCGCGCAACCGGCGGCGAGCGCCGGCGCCATCTTGCGGGCCAGCATGGCGTTGGGGAAATTCCACGGCGTGATCGTCGCGACAACGCCCACCGGCTGCTTGATGACGATGATGCGCTTGTCTTCCTGGTGGCCGGGAATGGTGTCGCCATAGACGCGCTTCGCCTCCTCGCCGAACCACTCGATATAGCTCGCCCCGTACAGCACCTCGCCCCTGGCCTCGGGCACGGGCTTGCCCTGCTCGGCCGTCATGATGGCGGCGAGGTCGTCGGCATTCTCGACCATCAGGTCATAGAGCTTGCGCAGCACCGCGGCGCGCGCCTTGCCGGTCTTTGCCGCCCACACCGCCTGCGCCGTTTCCGCCGCGGTGATCGCGAGCTTGGCCTCGGCCACCCCGCAATTGGGCAGCACCGCCAGCACTTCGCCGGTCGAGGGGTTGGTGACCTCGAAACTCTCGCCATTCTCTGCCGTCTCGAGCCAGCGCCCGCCGACATAGGCTGCGGCCTTGAGCAGGCTCTTGTCCCGAAGGTGGGCGTTCAGCGCATCGGTTATCGGCATCGGAAATCTCCTTGGGGCAGAAAGCTTTGGGCTCCACCGGGCTACAACGCAAGTGGCCTTGCCGCGCTCCAATTCTTGCGATTGGATGCGCGCCAACAACAAACCTTAGGGGGGCAATCATGGCCGGTATCTACCAGCATCACGAGAAGGAATTCGGCAGCCTGCTGCAGGGCTCGGCCAAGCTCGAAACGCTCTACAGCGATTGTCGCTGGGCGGAGGGGCCGTGCTGGTTCGGCGACGCCAACCAGCTCGTCTGGTCCGACATTCCCAACAACCGCCTGATGCGCTGGACACCCGATGGCGGCGCCTCGGTGTTCCGCCACGGCTCCAACTACATCAACGGCAATACCCGCGACCGCGAGGGCCGGCTGGTCAGTTGCTCGCATGGCGGCCGCAACGTGGTGCGCACCGAGCTCGACGGCACCATCACCGTGCTCGCCGACAGCTATCGCGGCAAGAAGCTCAATGCGCCCAACGACCTGGTGGTGAAGTCGGACGGCACGATCTGGTTCACCGATCCCGGCTACGGCATCCTGTCGGACTACGAGGGCTACAAGGGCGAGTTCGAGCAGGAAGGCTGCTACGTCTTCTGCCTCGATCCGGCGACCGGTGAGCTCAAGGTGGTGGTCGACGATTTCGTCCGCCCCAACGGCATCGCCTTCTCGGCCGACGAGTCGATCCTCTATGTCGCCGATAGTGGCTACAGCCACGGCACCGAGTTCCCGCGCCACATCCGCGCCTTCGACGTCAACGCCGACAACACGGTGAGCAAGGGTCGCGTGTTCTGTGAGACCGATACCGGCCTGCCCGACGGCTTCCGCCTCGATGACCGCGGCAATGTCTGGACCTCAGCCGGCGACGGCGTCCACTGCTTCAATTCGTCAGGCGTGCTGCTCGGCAAGATCCTGACGCCGGACACGGTGGCCAATGTCGAGTTCGGCGGCGCAAGGCGTAACCGGCTGTTCATCTGCGCCACGCAGAGCCTGCACAGCATTTACCTGGCGGTGAACGGCGCGCGGCGGCCTTAAGGGTCGCTCGCCTCGCTACTATCTGATACTATCTATTGGTATCGGAGGTGCAGCATGGCCAAAGCAACATCGATCGTACTGGGTGACCAGTTGAACGACTTCGTTGACTCACAGGTGGCAAAAGGCCGTTATGGCTCGAGTAGCGAGGTCGTCCGCGCTGGCTTGCGGCTGCTTGAAGAACACGAGGCAAAGCTGGAAGCGTTGCGCCAGGCCTTGATCGAAGGCGAACGCAGCGGTGAGCCGAAGCCATTCGACTTCGACGCGTTCATTGCGCGCAAGAAGGCATGCTGATGCGATATCGGCTCAGCCCCGCCGCTGAAGCCGACCTGGAGAATATCTGGGACTTCACGGCACAACAGTGGAGTCCCGATCAGGCGGAGAGCTACATCCGCGCCATTGAAGAACGCCTTCTCGGCGTCGCTCACGGGCGGATACCAGCGCGCTCAGCTGATGCTGTCCGAATGGGCTACCTGAAGTGTGCAGCCGGTTCGCACATGATCTACTTCCGCCGCGAAGGCGATGAGATCCTGGTGATCCGCATCCTGCATCAGGCGATGGACGTCGAGGGCCAGCTCGGCGGCTAACCCCGCCGCCGCGGCACCAGCCGCGTTACGTTGCTGCCGAGTGCCTGCCGGATCACCGCGCGGGGCGGCACGCTGGTGCTGCGCACCGTGTCGGCGAACCAGTCGTCCTCGACGAAGGCGATGCTGTTGGAGCCGAGGTCGTAGCGGATCGCCAGCGCCTGGCCGGTGGTCGAGCGCATACCGGTGACGGACGAGAGTCTAGCGTGGGCACGGAGTTGGGCCATTCGAGCCTCCACGGGCTTGGCGCGGCCCGGGCCGGCCGCAGGGATTTGTTAACCATAACCTGCTGAGGCCGTGTGACGGCTGGGCCGCACAATTGTGACAGCCCAACCGTTTGAGGTGCATGGGATTTTCGCGACGCACCGAAGCCGGGCAGCGATGCCGGCTCGAATCAGCCGGCGACGGACACGACCGTGAGCACGTGCTTGTGCCCGGTGCGATCCTCCCAGGTGATCGACTGGCCGACATCGAGCCCGATCAGCGCCGTGCCGATCGGGGTCAGCACCGATATCTTGCCCTCGGCAATATCGGCATCGGCTGGATAGACCAGCGTCACCGTGCGCTCGAGGCCGCTATCGGCCCGATAGGTCACGGTCGAGCCCATGCGTACGACGCTGGACGAGAGCTTCGGCGCGGGCACGACACGGGCCCGCTCGATCTCGTACAGCAGGTCCTCGGCGGCGTCGGTGCCGGCATGCGCCAGCCCGATGAGCTTGCGGTGATCCTCCTCGGTGAGGACGATCCGGGGCCTGAGGTCGTAGCGACGAAGCGACGACATGATGAATTCCTTTCGAATGCGAGCCGTCGGCGGGCCTCATGGGCCGCGACGGCTCGGGACTGTGTTTGATGTGGCGCCGGGTGATCGACACGCGCGGGCTTGCCGCGCTGGGTCGGGATTACCCCAGACCCGGCGGCGCCTCAGGCGCGGGTCATGGGGAGATCAGCCTGCGACCGGATATTCCCGGCGCGGGGCGAAACCAACGATGATGGTCGCGATACTGATCATGATCGCCAATATGGGCACATGGCCGGCAAAGTCAAATTCATGCGGTCGGCAGCGATGTGAAGCCCTGCGGTATCGGCCCGTCATAGGGGCCGGGCCGCACGTCGGTAACGGCCGCGGCCGGCGGGCCGGCATTGAGCTCCATGAGGATATGCTGGATTTCGTGCTCGTCGCCGGCGAACACCGCCTCCACCGTGCCGTCGCGCCGGTTCCGCACCCAGCCGTCGAGCCCGAGAGCCTCGGCCTCTCCAACCACGAATGCGCGGAACCCCACGCCTTGAACGCGCCCACTGATGACAACGTGGACGCTTCGCCGCATCAGAAGGTGGCCCCGATCTGCCAGGGCACGAACTCGTTGTCGCCGTAGCCGAGCAGCTCGGACTTGGTCTTCTTGCCCGAGGACACCGCGAGGATCTCCTCGAAGATCTCCTGGCCCTTCTGTTCGAGCGAGCCGCCCTCGATGACCTCGCCGCCATTGATGTCCATGTCGTCGATCATCTTGTGGTAGATGTCCGAGTTGGTGGCGATCTTGATCGACGGGGTCGGCTTGCAGCCATAGGCCGAGCCGCGCCCGGTGGTGAAGCACAGGACGTTCGCCCCGCCGGCGACCTGGCCGGTGGCCGAAACCGGATCGTAGCCGGGCGTGTCCATGAACACGAATCCCTTCTCGGTCACTGGATCGGCATAATTATAAACCGCATTGAGCGGGCTCGTCCCGCCCTTTGCCGCCGCCCCCAGAGATTTTTCGAGAATAGTCGTGAGTCCGCCAAGCTTGTTGCCGGGCGAAGGGTTGTTGTTCATTTCCATGTTGTTGCGCTCGGCATAATCTTCCCACCAGTGGATGATATCGATGAGCTTCTCGCCGACTTCACGGTTCTTCGCACGCCGCGTGAGCAGATGCTCCGCGCCATAGATCTCGGGCGTTTCGGACAGGATCGCCGTGCCGCCGTGGCGGACGAGGATATCGGCCGCGACGCCGAGCGCCGGGTTGGCGGTGATGCCCGAATAGCCGTCCGAACCGCCGCACTGCAGCGCCAGCATCAGCTCGCTCGCTGGAGCGGTCTCGCGCTTCGACTTGTTGACGATGGGCAGCATGGCCTTCACCGCCTCGACGCCCGCCTCGACGGTCTTCTTGGTGCCGCCCACTTCCTGGATGGTCATGGTCCGGAACGTCTCGTTCTCGGTGACGCCATAGGCTTCCTTGAGGCGCGGGATCTGGAAACCCTCGCAGCCGAGCCCGACCATGATCACGCCGCCCATGTTGGGGTTGGTGGCATAACCCCAGGTGGTCTTTTTCAGCGTGTCGAAGATCACGCCGCGATAGTCGATCACGCAGCCATTGGCCTGCTTGAGCGCCACCACGCCATCGATATTGGGATAGTCGTCGAGAATGCCCGAGCGCTCGATCTCGCGCACGATGAAGCCGGCGACCGTGGTCGAGCAGTTCACCGAGGTCAGCACACCGACATAGTTGCGCGTGCCCACCTGCCCGTTGGAGCGCTTGAACCCTTCGAACGTCGCCTGGTCGGCGCCGGTGTAGAAATCGACCGGCTGCACGCCCTCCGAGAAGGCGTAGTCGCGCTCGAACGCGCCATGATCCTCGCCGATGGTGACGTTGTGCTCATGCACCCAGTCGCCCGGCACGATGCGGTCCTTGGCAAAGCCGATGATCTGGCCGAACTTGACGATCGGCTCGTTGGCCTCCACCACCCGCACGGTGAACTTGTGGCCCTTGGGCACGCGCCGGACGGTCGTGACGCCCTGCTGGGTTTCGGTGCCGACGTCGAGGTTGGTGAGCGCCACCGCGACATTGTCATTGGGGTTGAGTAGAAGCGTCTTGGCCGCGGGGCGGGACATCACGTCGGACATTGGAGAAATCTTCGTTCCTGGGGGCAGCAATGAGCCGGATTGGGGATCGTGTGGCCAGTCGTAGCGCGGTCTGGCGCCGCGTCAACTGCAAGCGCACGCGATTGAATTGCTCCGGCACTCCAACTAACATGTTAGCATGAAGCCCGACGCAAGTCCCTACTCATTTCTGTCTACCCCCACGGCGCCGACGCGCGGCAACGTCACGGTGTTCGTCACCGATACGCTGCGCCAGGCCATTGTCGGGCTCGACCTCGCGCCGGGGGAGATAATCGACAAGGGCGCACTCTGCGAACGGCTGGGCGTGTCGCGCTTCCCGGTCTCGGAGGCGTTGGCGCGGCTGCAGGCCGAGGGCCTCGTCGACATCCTGCCGCAGCGCGGCTCGACCGTGTCGCTGGTCCGCATCGCCGATGTGCTCGAGTATATGCTGATCCGCAAGGCGCTCGAGGCCGAGGCGGTGCGTGTCGTCACCGGCAGCCACTCCGACGAGCTGATCGACACGCTGCAGCGCAACATGAGCTACCAGCGTGCCGCGGTGCAGATCGACGACCGCAAGGGCTTTCACGAGCGCGACCTCGAGTTCCACGACATCATCTTCGGCGACATGCGCTTCACCCGGGTGAAGGCAGTGATCGAGAATACCCGCGCCAATCTCGACCGCGCCCGCCGGCTGATCCTGACGCCGCGCCGGCTGAGCGTCACCCTCAGCGAGCACCAGAAGATACTCGACGGGCTGAGCGCCGGCGATGCGGCTGCCGCCTCGGGCGCCATGCGCGTCCATATCGACTCGGTGATCACCGAACTCATCGAGTTCGCGCTCGCCCACCCCGAACTCTTCGCCGACGGAACCCAGCTCCGCGACGACCCGACCTACGCCGCGTTTCCATTCGGATAGGTGCGGAAGAAGGTAGGAGTTAGAAATTAGAAGTTAGAACGGCTGCGCCGCGCTGCTTCTGCCAGCCCCTTGCCTTCCTTCTACCTTCTAATTTCTACCTTCTACTGTCTATTTCTGGAGGACCCATCATCATGCTCAAAAACATCCCCCCCATCCTGAGCCCCGATCTACTGCACATCCTGCGCTCCATGGGGCACGGGGACGAGATCGCCATCGTCGATGCCAACTATCCGGCCGACAGCGCCGGCCCGCAGCTGGTGCGGCTCGATGGCGTCAGCGCCACCGACGTGCTCGACGCCGTTCTGACCCTAATGCCGCTCGACACCTTCGTCGACGACCAGGCCTTCGGCATGGAAGTGGTCGGCGATCCCAAAAAGCGCGAGCAGACGCACAAGGAGTTCGACAAGCTGGTCAAGAAGCACGAGCCCGGCATGAAGCTCAGCATGCTCGAGCGCTTCGCCTTCTACGAGCGCGTGCACGGCGCCTACGCCGTGGTGCAGACCGGCGAGCGCCGGCTCTATGGCAACGTGCTGCTGAAAAAGGGCGTGGTCCGCCCCGAATAGGCCGAAGGAACGGCTCCTTCGAGCGTGAGTTCTTCACCGGGTCATCCCCGCGAAAGCGGGGACCTCTGTTTTGCCTCACGCACCGAAACGGAGATTCCCGCTTTCGCGGCAATGACACCGAGTTCCAATTGCCCCACCAGTAGTAGTCCAAAAACTGTCCCGAATAGGCCAAAAACCGCCCATTCCGAACCGTTTCGACCTAAGTTGGCCTCGACGGGGCCTTGCCCGCTGGCTTAGGTGCGGCCCAAACTTGAGGAGTCATCCATGAAGCTTCTGCGCGTTGGCGCCAAGGGCGCTGAAAAGCCCGCCATCCTGCACACCGACGGCACCTATCGCGACCTGAGCAGCGTCGTGCCCGACATCACCGGCGCCACCATCGGGGCCGAAGGCCTGAGCAAGATCAAGGCCGCCGACCATGGCAGCCTGCCCGTGCTCGACAAGGGCTCGCGCATCGGCCCCTGTGTCGGCAATGTCGGCAAGTTCATGTGCATCGGCCTCAACTACGCCGACCACGCCGCCGAGACCGGCGCCGCGATCCCAAGCGAGCCGATCCTGTTCATGAAGGCGACCAGCGCCATCATCGGGCCGAACGACGATGTCGAGCTGCCCAAGAACACGCTGAAGCCCGACTGGGAAGTCGAGCTCGGCGTCATCATCGGCAAGACCGCCAAATATATCGAGGAGAAGGACGCCCTCGACTACGTCGCCGGCTACTGCGTCGTGAACGACCTCAGCGAGCGCCATTTCCAGACCGAGCGGGGCGGCCAGTGGACCAAGGGCAAGTCGGCCGACACCTTCGGCCCGATCGGCCCCTGGCTCGTCACCAAGGACGAAGTCGCCGACCCGCAGAACCTGAAGATGTGGCTCGAAGTGGACGGCCACCGCTACCAGGACGGCTCGACCAAGACGATGATCTTCGGCGTCGCCCATCTGGTGGCCTATCTCAGCCAGTTCATGAGCCTGCAGCCGGGCGACGTGATCACCACCGGCACCCCGCCGGGCGTCGGCATGGGCATCAAGCCGAACCCCGTCTGGCTGAAGCCGAACCAGACCATGCGCCTGGGTATCGAAGGCCTCGGCGAGCAGCAGCAGCGCACCTACGCCTACAAGGGCTGAGGCTGACTGCCATCGAATGAAAAAGGGCGTCGTCCAGAAGGACGGCGCCCTTGTCGTTCAGCGGTAGCGGCCGCAAGAACCGCCCTACGGCCTCCGGGCCACGAAATCGATCTCGACCAGCGCCCCGACGGCCAGCGCCGTCACCCCCACCGTCGTCCGCGCCGGCAGCTTTCCCGCTTCGAAGAAGCTCGGCCACAGCGCGTTGAGCGCAGCATAGTCGCGCTGGAACGCGGTGAGATAGATGCGCGCCATGGTGACGTGCTCGAGCCCGAGCCCGATGCCGCCGAGCACGATCTTCAGGTTCTCGATCACCCGCCGTGTCTGCGCCTCCACGCCCTCGGGCAGCGGCGCATCGGGAGCGGCGGGATCGGTCGGCATCTGCCCGGTAACGAACACCCAGCCATCCGCCTCGACGGCATGGCTGAACGGCGCCACCGGCTGCGGCCCGGCGGCGATCATGTGGTGGATGGGCAGTGGCATAAGATAACTCCGGTTGCGGCCCCGAGTCGGGACGGCGCATACTAGCGCCCGTTCACACGGAGTTCATTGATCCTCCGTCAAATAGCCACACAGGGCGCGCTTGAGAGTGGCCCTCTCGCCCGTTCCCGGTGCAGCGCGCCGGCCAAGGAAATCGCCGCCCATATGCTGGATCTGTTCCACAACATCGCTCTGTGGCTCGAGCTGTTCCTCGAAGCCATTTCCGACAATTTCTGGCTGAGCTTCTGGTTCGTCTTCGCCATCGCCATCGGCGAGGCGGTGTTCATCCTGGGCCTGTTCGTCCCCTCCACCCCCGTACTGCTATTGGCCGGCGGCCTGATGGCGCAGGGCAAGCTGCCGTTCTGGGAAATCTACCTCGGCGCCGTCGCCGGCGCGGTGGTGGGTGACGCGATTTCCTACACCGTGGGCTACTGGCTCAAGGACCGGATCAAGACGGTCTGGCCGTTCCGCAACTATCTCGGGCTCATCGAGCGCGGCGAGGCCTTCTTTGCCAGGCATGGTGGGAAATCGGTGTTCTTCGGCCGGTTCATCCCGGGCGTGAAGGCGGTCGTTCCCGGCGTCGCGGGCATCTACCAGATGGACTACCGCAAGTTCTCGATCATCAACATTACCTCCGCCTTCGCCTGGGCCGCGGCGCATATCCTGCCCGGCCTGCTGCTCTCGGCCTGGCTCAAGTCGATCGGCCTCAGCCTCGAACTGGTGATCATCGTCGGCGCGCTGGTGCTGCTCGGCCTGTTCCTGCTCATCCACTACTGGAAGCAGATCCTGCTGGCGGCGGCGCCGTTCCTGGGCAGTTTCGGCCGTTCGCTGCAGGCGCGCTGGAGCAAGCCCGAAGCCGGGCACTGATCGTCACAAGGTGACTTGCCACTGGCGCGCCGCGGGTCGAAACTCGGCTCATGCGACGCGATGGGGCGATGCAGTTCTGGCGGTGGACGCGCCTGTTTCTCGGCGCGCTGCTCATCGTCTTGGCCCAGCCTTCTCTCGCCGGCGAGGCCGAGGACAAGGCTGCGCTCGATGGCCTCTTCGCCCGCCTGCGCCTCGCCCCGGACGCCGGCACCGCGCAGCAGATCGGCGCACAGATATGGGATGTGTGGACCAAGCCCTCCGACCCCGAGCTCGCCCGTCGCATCGGCGAAGTGCTCTTCACCCGCAACCTGGGCGACGTCGGCAGCACCATCCTCTTGCTGAACAAGCTTGTCGCCGACTATCCAGATTACGCCGAGGCCTGGAACCAGCGCGCCACCATGTATTACGTGCTCGGTGATTTCGAACGCTCGATCGCGGATTGCGCCAGGGTGCTCGAGCTCGAGCCGCGCCATTTCGGCGCCCTATCGGGCCGGGCGCTGATCTATCTGCAACTTGGCCAGCGCGACCGGGCGCTGCGCGATATGGCCGCGGCCCTTGCCATCCACCCCTTCCTCAGCGAGCGGCAGCTCTTTCCCGAACTCGGGGAGCCTACGACCCAGATCTGACCCGCGCATATCAGCCGCGCGCCAGCGCCGCTTTGGCTCCTGCCGCATCCACCCCATATGACAGCTACGGCGCTCCCGGCGCCACATGAGGACCCCAATGACTGAGCAATACCCTGTCGAGCACGAGGAAGCCGGCGGCCGCGGCCGCTTCGTGGTCTATCTTCCCGATGGCTCGGAAGCCGAAATGACCTATTCGCGCCGCGACGCAGCCACCATCATTGCCGATCACACCGGCGTGCCGCCGCAATATCGCGGCCAGGGTATCGCCGAAGTGCTGGTCAAGGCCGCCATGGACAACGCGCGCGCCACCGGCGGCAAGATCGTCCCGGTCTGTTCCTACGTCGTCGCCCAGTTCCGTCGGCATCCCGAGTGGGCCGACCTCAAGGCCTGATCTGCGCCAAGCCCGAATGGGGCAGGGGCCTCCACCCGCCTTCTACAACCGCATCAACCCCGCCAGGGTCGGCTGAAACCCGCAGCCCTTGTAGAAGCCGTCCAGGTGCGGCTCGTAGTCGACATGCAGGTATTGTCCGCCGCGCTCGCGCGAGATCTCGGCGGCCCGGCGCACCAGTAGCGTGCCCAGCCCGCGCCGCTGCACGTCCTGGTGCACCGTGGGGTCGAGCAGGAAGGCGTGGCCGCTGCCATCGGTCGCCACATTGACGTAGCCGACCAGCCGCCCGTCCTCGTAGGCGCCGAGATGAACGAGGCTAATGCGCCAGTTCGGCAACGGCCCGCGCCATGGGCCACCCCAACCGGATTCCCATAGCGCCGAAAATTCATCGCGGGGCGGAAACGGATCGATACGGATCTCGAATTCGGCCGCGTCAATGCCGGGCATGCGGCACGGCTCCGGCGAGGCTTTCGATGATCGGACAGTCCGGCCGGTGATCGCCGTCGCAGGCCTCAGCCAGGTGGGCGAGCGTGTCGCGCATCTCGCCGAGCAGGCGAATCTTGCTGTCCAGTTCCGCGATGTGCCCCTGTGTCAGCGCCTTCACGTCGGCACTCGAGCGCTCATCGTTGCCCCACAGTTTCAGCAGGTCGCGTATCTGCTCGATCGAAAAGCCGAGGTCGCGGGCGCGGCGGATGAAGCCGAGGCGGTGGATGTCGTGGTGGCCATAGTCGCGATAATTGCTGTCGCGCCGGTCGGCGTTGGGGATAAGGCCGATCGATTCATAGTGCCGGATCATCTTTGCCGACACGCCGGTCAGCCGCGAGGCCTCGCCAATCTGCATGGGATCACCTATCTGAAGAATGTCCTTGACCTTACCATGATGGGAAGGTGCAGAACAATCCTCGACAGGAGTATCGGACTGCCCGGCGGCTGCAACGACCACGGAGTCATTCCCGCGAAAGCGGGAACCTCTGTTCTCGGTGCGCGTCGTCAAACGAAGGTCCCGCTTTCGCGGAGATGACCCGGTGGGGCGTCAAGTCCGAGGCAGACACTCTGCAATGAGACAGGAGCCGACCATGGATACGCATGCTCATCATCATTCGACCGAGGGCGCGGTGACGCGTGACCCGGTGTGCGGCATGACCGTCGACATGGGCAAGACCCCGCACCGCGCGACGCTCGAGGGCCGTGAGTTCGGCTTCTGCAGCGGTGGCTGCAAGGCCAAGTTCGAGGCTGAGCCGCAGAAGTACCTCAAGGCCACCGATCCCGTGTGCGGCATGCAGGTGGACCGGGCGACCGCCAAGCACATGAGCAAGCATGAGGGCACGCGCTACTATTTCTGCTGCGAAGGCTGCCAGAAAAGCTTCGAGGCCAACCCGGACAAATACCTGAACCAGAAGCCGTTCGTGCTGCCGGGGAAGGCTTCGGTGAGTGGAGTCTCCTCCAATTCGTCCGCTTCCCACCCGCGTCATCCCCGCGAAGGCGGGGATCCAGTGCCCCACGCACCGACGGCGCAACTGGGTTCCCGCCTGCGCGGGAATGACATCGCGCATGACAGCCATCACAGCCATCACGACCATGGCGCCCCGCCGGTCGACCCCGCAACCGTGCCCGAGGGCACCAAGTGGACCTGCCCGATGCATCCCGAGATCATCAAGGACGGGCCGGGCGATTGCCCGATCTGCGGCATGGCGCTCGAGCCGATGGTGGCTTCGCTCGATGACGGTCCGAACCCCGAGCTGGTCGATTTTACCCGCCGCATGTGGGTGAGCGCGGCGCTCAGCGTCCCAATCCTCGTCATCGCCATGGGCGCAATGGTCGGCCTGCCGGTGCGCGACTGGCTGGGCGAGCCGTTGGCCAGCTGGGCCGAGCTCGTGCTCGCCACCCCGGTGGTGGTCTGGGCGGCGTGGCCGTTCTTCCGGCGCTTCTGGAATTCGCTCGTCAACCGATCGCCCAACATGTGGACGCTGATCGGCCTCGGCGTCGGCGCGGCCTACCTGTTCTCGGTCGTCGCCGTGCTGTTCCCGTCGATCTTCCCGATGTCGATGACGCATATGAGCGGCATGCCGCCCGTCTATTTCGAGGCGGCGGCGGTGATCGTCACGCTGGTCTTCGTCGGCCAGGTGCTCGAGCTCAAGGCGCGCGACGCCACCGGCAAGGCCATCCGCGCCCTGCTCAACCTCGCGCCCAAGACTGCGCGTAGGGTGTGGGAAGGCCGCGATATCGAGGTGCCAGTCGAGGACGTCGTCGCCGGCGACTGGCTGCGCGTGCGGCCGGGCGAGGCGGTGCCGGTCGATGGCGAGGTCGTCGAAGGCCAGTCCTTCGTCGATGAGTCGATGCTCACTGGCGAGCCGGTGCCGGTCGAAAAGCTGAAGGGCGAGCCCGTCACCGGCGGCACGCTCAACGGCGAAGGCAGCTTCGTGATGAAGGCGACCCGCGTCGGGTCGGAAACCAGGCTCAGCCAGATCGTCGAGCTGGTCGGCAAGGCGCAGCGCAGCCGCGCCCCGATCCAGGCGCTGGCCGATCGGGTGGCCAACTGGTTCGTGCCGCTGGTGGTGCTGATCGCCGTCGGCGCGTTCCTCGGCTGGCTGATCTGGGGGCCCGGCCTTTCGGAAGCCATCGTCGCCGCCATCTCGGTGCTGATCATCGCCTGTCCGTGTGCGCTCGGGCTCGCGACGCCGATCTCGATCATGGTCGCCACCGGCCGGGGCGCGCATGCCGGCGTCCTGGTCAAGGATGCCAAGGCGCTCGAGGGCTTTGCCCGCGTCGACACGCTGATCGTCGACAAGACCGGCACGCTGACTGAGGGCAAGCCGACGCTCGATCAGGTGATCCCGGTCAAGGGCGTCGACGAGGGGTTCGTGCTCGCCGTCGCCGCGGCGCTCGAGCGGCATTCCGAACATCCGATCGCCCATGCGGTGGTCACCGGCGCCGAAAAGCGCGGTGCCCGGGCCTACGAGGCGACCGGCTTCACCTCGCTCACCGGCCGCGGCATTCGCGGCGAGGTCGGCGGCAAGCCGGCGCTGATGGGCAATGTGCGGCTGCTGCGCGAGCAGGGGATCGAGGTCGACAACAAGCTCGCCGCGCTGGTCGAGCAGCAGGCGGCTTCCGGCAAGACGGCAATCCTCGTCGCCCATGACGGTGCTAGTATCGGCGTCGTGACCGTGGCTGACCCGATCAAGACCAATGCCGCGGAGTCGATCCGCGCGCTGCGTGAGGACGGAGTGGCGGTGGTGATGGCGACCGGCGACGCCAAGGGCACGGCGGAGGCCGTCGGACGCGAGCTCGGCCTCTCCGATGTGCAGGCCGGCATGACCCCGGAGGACAAGCATGCCCTGATCGAAAAGCTGAAGGGGCAGGGCCGTTCCGTCGCGTTCGCCGGCGATGGCGTCAACGACGCCCCGGCCCTCGCCGCCGCCGATGTCGGGGTGGCGATGGGCACCGGTGCCGACGTCGCCATCGAAAGCGCCGGCATCACCCTGCTCAAGGGCGACCTTGCCGGCACGGTGAAGGCGCGCACGCTGGCCAAGGCGACGCTCAGCAACATCAAGCTGAACCTGCTGTTCGCCTTCGGCTACAACGCGCTCGGCATCCCGATCGCTGCGGGTGTTCTCTATCCGTTCACCGGCTGGCTGCTCTCCCCGATGATCGCCGCCGCGGCCATGGCCCTGAGCTCGGTGAGCGTCATCGCCAACGCGCTCAGGCTGAACGGAGTGAAACTGTAGCTGGCACGATCGCGCCCCACCCACGATGTCATCCCGGCGCACGCCGGGATCCATCCTGAGGTCTCTCCACTTGCTGAGGAGGTGGCGACATCTCAGGATGGGCCCCGGCCTGCGCCGGGGTGACCCGGTGAGGGGGGCGATAGTGTGCCCGTTAACCTCGACCGGCATCCAGCCGTTCAGGTTGCGTCAATGACCGGTTCAGAATCGGTCGTTCATCAGGTCAGCGAGCCTGACCCATCGCCTTCACAATCGGGGCCCGGCGCATCCTGTCGGGTTGACGCTTACGTCATTGCGTGTTGCCTTAGCCGCCTGTAATCGGCGCTAGACCGATCGGGGGGTGGCCCAGGTATGAACGTGGCCTTGCGCATTACGCGCATCATCGACGAGATCAGCCGGCTGGTCGGTCTCGTCGCCGTGTGGCTTGTGCTGTTTTCGGCCCTGCTCAGCGCCTTCAACGCGATTTTTCGCTATTCGATCAGCGGGATGCTCTGGCTGGAGCGCAGCTATGGCGGCGGCGTTTTCGGGGGGCTGGTCAGCTTCTACACCCAGTATTCCAACGTCTTTTCCGAGGGCGTCTGGTACATGTTCGGCGGCATGGTGATGCTCGGCGGCGCCTGGACGCTGAAGATGAACGAGCATGTGCGCGTCGACCTGCTCTATGGCGCCATCAGCGAGAAGGCGCGCACCTGGATCGACCTGCTCGGCGGCCTGTTTTTCCTCGTACCGCTTTGTATTCTCTTGATTTATTTCACCTGGCCGTGGTTCGTGCAGGCCTGGGTGCAGAACGTGATGTCCAACGCCGCCGGCGGCCTGCCGCGCTGGCCGGTGCGGCTGATGCTGCCGGTTGGGTTCGGCGTGCTGCTGCTTCAGGCCATCGCCGAAATCATCAAGTGCATTCTGGCACTTACCACGAACTACCACCGCGAATTCGCGTACGAGAAGCCGCTGCAATGATCGATCTGTTGCGCGAGAACATGGCGCCGGTGCTGTTCGGCGGGCTCGTCGTGTTCCTCATCATCGGCTACCCGGCGGCCTTCTCGCTCGCGGCGGTCGGCCTGTTCGGCGGCCTGCTCGCCATGGAGCTCGGGCTGATCGCCCCTAACTTCCTGGGAAACCTCACCTATCAGCTGTACGGCGTGCTCAGCAACGAACTGCTGCTCGCCATCCCGTTTTTCACCTTCATGGGTGTGATCCTCGAGAAATCCGGGCTCGCCGAGGACCTGCTCGATGGCTTCGGGCAGCTGTTCGGCGGGGTGCGCGGTGGCCTCAGCTACGCGGTGATCATCGTTGGCGCGATCCTGGGCGCCATTACCGGCACCGTCGCCGCCTCGGTGATCGCCATGGGCCTGATCTCGCTGCCGGTGATGATGCGCTACGGCTACAACGTGCGCCACGCCACCGGCGTGATCGCGGCCTCGGGCACGATCACGCAGCTGATCCCGCCCTCGCTGGTGCTGATCGTCCTCGCCGACCAGCTACAGCGCTCGCCGGGCGAGATGTATATCGGCGCCACCGGCGCCTCGATCCTGCAGGTGCTGCTATTCGCCGGCTGGGTGTTCATCCTCTCCATCATCCGCCCGCAGGATGTGCCGGCGCTACCGCCCGAAGCGCGCACGCTGCGCGGCTGGCCGCTCTGGTCCAAGATCATCCGCGGCATGGTGCCGAGCCTGGCGCTGATCTTCGTCGTGCTCGGTACGATCCTGCTCGGCCTCGTCACCCCCACCGAAGCCGGCGCCATGGGCGTCGTCGGCGCTATCCTCCTCGCCTGGTTCAACGGCCGGCTGAGCTGGCACCTGATGTGGGAAGGCATGGTCGCGACCATGCGGCTCACCGCCATGGTGGTGTTCATCCTGCTGGGCGCGCGTGTCTTCAGTCTCGTCTTCCAGGGTGTCGGCGGCGGACATTGGATCGAGCACCTGCTGTCGCACCTGCCGGGCGGCGTGGTCGGCTTCCTGATCTTCGTCAACATCTTCATCTTCGTTCTGGCGTTCTTCCTCGATTTCTTCGAGATCGCCTTCATCGTGCTGCCGTTGCTGATCCCGACCGCCAATGCGCTCGGCATCGACCTGGTGTGGCTCGGCGTGATGATCTGCGCCAACATGCAGACCAGCTTCATGCACCCGCCCTTCGGCTTCGCGCTGTTCTACCTGCGCGGCATCGTGCCCCGGGACCAGGTGAAGACGCGCGACATCTACCTCGGCGCCATCCCATGGCTGGTGCTGCAACTGATCCTCGTGGCCATCCTCATTGTCTTCCCCGAGACGGTGACGTTCTTCCTCGACAAGGCCCCGGAAGTGGACCTCAACACGGTAGAGATCGTCCTGCCGCCGCAGGGCGGGGGCACGGGCGCGCCGAACTTCGAAGCCCCGCCACCACCGAGCTTCGGGGCACCGCCGGCGCCGACGTTCACACCACCACCGGCGCCGAGTTTTAACTGAGATTTCAACTCTCGCCGGCCGCGCAGTCGGGACTCCTCTCCCGCTCGCGGGGGAGGGGGACCGCCGTTAGGCGGTGGAGGGGGGAGCCACACGCGCGATTGTTGCCAACACGGCGGCGGGCCTTGCTTCGACTTCGCCGGTCGTGAACCGCAACACTTGAATACCTTCCTTGGTCAGCCACGTTGTCCTGCGCCCGTCCCTCTCTGCAGTGTCGTTATGCGCCGGCCCATCGAGCTCGACGCAAAGCTTGACCGCAGGACAATAGAAATCCAGCACGTACGGCCCCATGGGATGCTGCCTCCGAAAGTGTAGGCCAAGCTGGTTGCGGCGCAGCAACGCCCACAGCAGTTTTTCGGGACCGGTCATCGTTCGCCGTAGTGACCTTGCGCGGTCACGGATGAAGTCTGGTGATCGCAACAGCTTGCTCCGTGCGCGTGGCTCCCCCCTCCACCACGCTACGCGTGGTCCCCCTCCCCCGTAAACGGGAGAGGAGACCCGACTGCTGGCCTCGCTGCGGGCGGAAAGCAAAAAGGGCCCGGACAAGCCGGGCCCCCTCAACTCGCTCGGCGTCGAGCCTTACAGCTTCCCAGCCCGCTGCTGGGCCTGCATGAAGGCGTCGAAGTTCAATTCCGCCACCTGGTTCCACAGATAGTGGTCGCGACGGAAGGCGGTGATCGAGTCCCAGATCTTCTTGAACGCCGGGCTCGAGACCGACAGTTCGGCATAGGTCTCGTTGGCGGCGTTGAAGCTGGCTTCCATGATCTCGGGGCTGAACGGGCGGAGCTGGGCTCCGGCCGCCACCAGCTTCTTGATCGCGGTGGGGTTCACGTAGTCGTACTTGGCCAGCATATCGTTGCTGACGGCCTGGCAGGCGGTCTTGAGCAGCGACTGGTAGGCCGGCGGCAGTTCCTCGAACTTGGCCTTGTTGATGAGGGCGTGCACGGTCGGACCGCCTTCCCACCAGCCGGGATAGTAGTAGTAGGGCGCGACCTTCTGGAAGCCGAGCTTTTCGTCGTCATAGGGGCCGACCCATTCGGCAGCGTCGATCGTGCCCTTTTCGAGCGCATTGTAGATTTCGCCGCCTGGGAGCGTCTGCGGGATCACGCCGAGCTTGGTCAGGATGGTGCCGGCAAAGCCGACGCGCATCTTGAGGCCCTGCAGGTCGGCCAGCGTATTGATCTCCTTGCGGAACCAGCCGCCCATCTGGGCGGCGGTGTTGCCGCACGGAAAGCCGACGATGTTGTAGCTGTCGAAGAACTCGTTGGTGATGTCGAGGCCGCCGCCATGGTAGTACCAGGCGCCCATGCCGCGGGCGTTGAGCGAGAACGGGATGGCCGAAAGCGCGGCCCAGGCGACGTCCTTGCCCGAGAAATAATAGCCCACCGTATGGGCCATCTCGATGGTGCCTTCCGACACCGGATCGACCACCTCGAAGGGCGGCACCAGCTCGCCGGCCGCGAACACGTCGATGGTGAAATTGCCGTCGGTCGCCTCGGACACGTATTTGGCCAGCGTCTCGCCGCCACCGTAAATGGTGTCGAGGCCTGGCGGGAAAGACGAGGCAAGCCGCCAGCTCACCTTCGGATTGGATTGCGCGATAGCCGGCGCCGCCAGCGTAGCCGCCGCGGCAGTGCCCGCCGCAACGGCGGTCGCCGACTTGAAGAACTCGCGTCTCTTCATATGCATTTTCCTCCCAATGGCATTCGGGCCGGCCCGTTTCGCCGGCCTTGCCGCCAGATTGAACAGGAGCCGCGGTACCTGTCCAGTGGCGCGAGCCCTTATCGGATCGGGTTTTTATCCGGGTCGGGAATAAACCGGAGCGGGCGGTGTTGAGCTAGGTGAGAGCCAGCCGTCCGGCTGGTCTCCATCCCGATTGGAGGAACCATCATGAAGTTCGCAATCGCGCTCGGCGCCGCCGCACTCGCCCTCTGCACCAGCGCCGCCTTCGCCGAAGACTATGCCGGCGGGGCCATCAAGACCTCGGAGATCGGTGGCAAGGAAGTGCTGACCGATGCCAATGGCATGACGCTCTACACCTACGACAAGGACACTGCCGGCGTCACCAACTGCTACGACAAGTGCGCCACCAACTGGCCGCCGCTGATGGCCGCCGCCGATGCTGCCGCCGACGGCGACTTCACCATCGTCGATCGCACCGACGGCACCAAGATGTGGGCCTACAAGGGCATGCCGCTCTACCTGTGGATCAAGGACACCGCTCCGGGCCAGACCACCGGCGACGGCGTGGGCGGCGTCTGGCATACTGCCATCGAGCAGTAAGCGGGCACGCCACCCACATGGACTTTCTGGACGAGATCGAGGCGACGGTGCCGGCTTTGCGCCGCTACGCGCGGGCGCTGACGCGCAACGCCGATCGGGCCGATGATCTCGTCCAGGACTGCCTGGAGCGGGCTATCCGCAAGCGCAGCCTGTTCCAGCCCAGCGGGCCGCTGCAGGGCTGGCTGTTCCGTATCCTCATCAACCTGTGGCGCAACGACCTGCGGTTCGAGCGCCGCCGTGGAGACCATATTCCGATCGACAGCATAGCCGAACCTTCCGTCGCGCCAGCCCAGCCGGGCCGCATCGCCCTCGCCGAAATGTCGCGCGCCCTCGACCGCCTGCCCGATGACCAGCGCGAGGCGCTGCTGCTCGTTGTGCTCGAGGGCCTGAGCTACCAGGATGCCGCCGAGGTGCTCGGCATTCCCATGGGCACCCTGATGTCCCGTATCGGCCGGGCCCGCGCGACACTGCGCGCGTTGACCACCGGCACGGGCGAACCGAGATTGAGGTCGATCAAATGACCCAGCTCGCCCCGATTTCCGAGACCGATCTCCACGCCTATGCCGACGGTAAGCTGGCGCCCGAGCGCGCCGCCGAAGTGGAGGCCTGGCTCACCGCCCGCCCCGACAAGGCCACCGAAGTCCAGAACTGGCAGCGCCAGAACGAGGCCATGCACGCCCTGTTCGATGGCGCAGCCGGCGAGACGGTGCCCTCACGGCTCGATCCGCATCTCATCGCCCGCTCGCGCGCCGTACAGGCTGGCCCGCGCTGGCCGCGCTTTGCCGCGGCGGCGGTGGTGCTGCTGGCGCTGGGTGGCGCCATGGGCTGGGCCGGGAACAGCTACTTTGCCCGCGAGCCGGTGCGCGACGAGCTGATCGCGGCCGCGGTTTCGGCGCATGCCCTGTTCGTCAAGGAGAACCGCCACGCCGTCGAGGTCGCCGCGGCCGATAGCGAGCACCTCACCTCGTGGCTATCGAACCGCATCGAGCGGCCGATCACGCCGCCTGATCTCAGCGCCGATGGCTTCAACCTCGTCGGCGGCCGCTTGCTGCCCGGCTATGACGGCAGCGCCCCGGCGGCGCAGCTGATGTACGAGAATGCGGCCAAGGAACGGGTGACCGTCTATGTCACCGCCGCGCTGGCTGACCGGCGCACCGAGCGCGAGTTCACCAGCCGCGACAATCTCGAGGCGTTCTACTGGGCCAATGACCGGATCACCTGCACCGTGGTCGGCGACCTGCCGCAGGCGCAGATGCAGGACGTAGCGCGCAAGATTTACACGCAGATGTCGTGGCGGCCCGACGGCGCCACCGGCGTCTGAGGGTCAGCGGCCCGGCCACAGCATGGCGATGCGGGCGGCGATCAGCCGGCCGATGAAGCTCAGCGGATAGGTGCGATAGACCGGCACATCCTGCGGGATCCTCGCCGGATCGGGGGCGAAGCGGGTCTGCAGCCGCATTTCGAGCGGCGGTACGTCGCCGGCATAGCCGGGCCGGTACATCGAGATCCAGTGCGGGCCGCCGTCGAAATCGACCAGCATGGCGGAGTTGCAGCAGCGGGCGACCACGCGATTGGTGCCGCTTTTTGGCTTGAGCTTGGTGCGCTCGAGCCGCTCGGCGCCGCGCACCACGCGGTGGCGATCCTTGCGATAGAGCGCCATCCAGGTGCCACCATCGGCATCGTGGAACGGGCGAGCGCCGGGCAGGGCCTCGAGCTTCTTAGCGCCGGCCTGGCAATCGTCGCAATAGCAGGCGGCCGTGAGGATGGGCGCGCCGCGCACCGCCAGCTGCACCTGCCCGCAGGCACAGCTCACCAGGCGCTCCTCCGTCCCCGCTGCAAGTCCCTCGGCCACCGCTCTCTCCCTCGCGTTCCCGGCCCGCACTCGATGCGTCCGCCTGTCAAACACAAGGCGACTTAGGCCGGATGGGCGATGTGCCGCAGCTTATCGGGCGGCGGCTGCCTCGCCGAGAATCCAGTCGCGAAACGCTATCACCTCGGGCCGCCGCCGCGCTGCCGGGGCGATCAGCAACTGGTACTGCAGGTCGGCCTCGAGCGTTTCGACGAAGCATTTGACCAGCGTGCCGCGGGCAAGATCATCGGCCACCAGCGAGTTGCGCACGAGCGCGAAGCCTTCGCCGCGGCGGCAGGCCTCCAGCATGGCGCCGAAGGTGGGGAACAGCGGGCCGCCATCGATATCGAGGCCGGGCAGGCGCTCCGCCGCCTCGTCGCCGGTGGCATTGAACAGCAGGCTGCACCAGCGGCGCCAGTCGAGCAGGGTGTTGCGGGCGCCCTCGTAGCGCAGCAGCGGCGCGGCCAAGAGGCCCTGGCGTTTGGGCAGGGTCTTGGCGAGCGCCGGCGAGCTCACCGCGAACTCGTCGTCGCGCGTCAACCGCTCGCCATCGCCGCCGCCACTCAGGCGGATGACGATGTCGGCTTCCTCGGCTGTGGGTTCGATCCGCCGGTACTCGAGCGTCAAGCGGATATCGGCCTCCGGGTGCTCGGTGCGAAACTGCTCGAGCCGCGGCGACAGCCACTGCGTGCCGAACTCCGGGGCGGTGGAGATGTGCAGCCCCGGGCGCGAACTCCGGCGCTTGGCGCCGGCCAGCGTTTCGCCCAGCCGCGCCAGCGCTTCCGCGATCGCCGGTTGGATGGCCGTTCCGCCCTCGGTCAGCACCACGCCGGCCCGGCTGCGCACGAATAGCGGAAAGCCCAGCCAGGCTTCGAGCTGCGCGATCTGGTGGCTCACCGCGGTCTGGGTAACGCCCAGCCGCTGGGCCGTGGCAGTGAAACCGCGCGTTTCAGCCACGACCACGAAGGCCCTCAGGCACTGCAGCGGCGGGAGCTGGCTATCCATGAATTTCCATCATGCATGTCCATGCGGACACTTCGTTTCCATGAGCGGCAGCCTAGCGCGATGCTAAGGCAACGTCCAATCGGAGCACGTAAAGGATGAGAAAGCTGCATGAAGGATTGTGCTCGTGGCTGAGCGCTTGGTTGCGCCACGACATCGGCCTCGACCACGAAGCCGAGCCGCGAGACTGGTGGCGCTACCTCTGAAAAGCAACGAGCCGCGCATCGGGCGCGGCTCGCTTGGGATGCCTGTGACCGGCGAGGGTTCAGTAGCCCTGACGACGCAGCAGATCGTTGGAATAGATGTTGTGCGGGCCGACATTGCGCACGTCGCGCTCGCCCATCAAGGCCATGGTCGTATCCATTTCCTTGCTGATGATGTTGAGAGCGCGGGTGACGCCCGCCTCGCCGCCGGCGCCCAGCCCGAAGGCCATGGCGCGACCGACGAAAGTGCCCTTGGCGCCCAGCGCCAGCGCCTTCAGCACGTCCTGGCCGGACCGGATGCCAGAGTCCATCAGCACTTCGGTCTTGTGGCCGACGGCGTCGACGATCTCGGGCAGCACGCGGATCGAGCTCGGGGCGCCGTCGAGCTGGCGGCCACCATGGTTCGAAACGATGATGCCGTCCGCGCCGTTATCGATGGCGAGCTGGGCGTCCTCGGGGTCGAGGATACCCTTCACTACCACCGGGCCGCCGAAGCGCTTTTTGATCCAGGTGATGTCCTTCCAGTTCAGCGTCAGGTCGAACTGGGTAGCGGTCCAGCGGCTGAGCGTGCCGAGGCTGGTGGCTTCGGTCACGTGACCGTGGATGTTGCGGAAAGTGCGGCGGTTGGTGCCGAGCATGCCGAGAGCCCAGGCGGGCTTGGTGGCGATCTCGAACAAGAATTTCGGGGTGATCGGCGGCGGCGCCTTCAGGCCGTTGCGGATATCCTTGTGGCGCTGGCCGAGAATCTGCAGGTCCATGGTGAGCACCAGCACCGGGCACTTTGCAGCCTTGGCGCGGTCGATCAGCCGTTCGATGAACGGGCGATCGCGCATCACGTAGAGCTGGAACCAGAACGGCTTGCTGGTGTTCTCGGCCACGTCCTCGATCGAGCAGATCGCCATGGTCGAGAGGGTGAAGATGGTGCCGAATTTCTCGGCCGCGCGAGCGGCCTTGATCTCGCCGTCGGCCGATTGCATGCCGGTCGAGCCGACCGGTGCGATGGCGACCGGTATCGAGACCGGCTGGCCCAACATGGTGCTCGACAGGTTGCGGTTCTCTAGGTTCACGGCCACGCGCTGGCGCAGCTTGATCTTCTCGAAGTCCGAGGTGTTCTCGCGATAGGTGCCCTCGGTGTACGAGCCCGAGTCGGCGTAGTCGAAGAACATTTTCGGCACGCGGCGCTTCGCGGCCTTCTGCAGGTCTTCGATCGTCAGATACTTGTCCATATTCGCCATAGCGCGCCCCGGAATTCGATGCCGGTTTCTATTGCGCTAACATGTCAGTGGTCAATGCGACCTTTGCTTTGAAGCCGCAGGGTGCCTGCTGGCGCCGCTCCAAACGCGGGGGTCATCCCAGCGAAAGCTGGGATCCAACTCACCGCCCGCGCTGGCTGAGAGATGGATCCCTGCTTTCGCAGGGATGACAGTGGTAGGTGAGGCCGGGGCGTGCCCAGCCCCGACCTCAGGCTCGGTTCAAGCCTCCAGCCACTTCACCTGTTCGGGCGTCAGCTTGATGTCGAAGGCATTCATGCTGTCGTCGAGCTCGTTGAGGGTGCGCGGCCCGATGAGCGGCACGGACGGGAAGTCCTGCGCCAGCACATAGGCGAGGGCGACGTGGATCGGGCTCTTGCCGAGCTTTTCGGCCAGTTCCACGGCGCGGTCGCGGCGGGCGAAGTTGCGGTCGTTGTACCAGACGCGGACCAGTTCCTCGTTGTCGCGCTTGTCACGACCGGCACGGTCGGTGAAGAAGCCGCGGGCCTGGCTCGACCAGCTGAAATTCGGGATCTGGCGATCCTTCAGCCACTGCTTCCAGTCATCGGTCGAGGCGGTGACGCAGCCGGCCCAGATCGGGTCGAGCATCTCGGCCAGCGCGAAGTTGTTGGAGAGCGCGCCCGGACGTTGCTTGCCATGCTTGTCGGCATAGGCGATGGCCTCGTCGAAGCGCTCCTTTGTCCAGTTCGAACCGCCGAACGGCCCACGGATGCGGCCCTTCTTCACCTCGGCATCCATGGCGTCGACGAACTCGCCGACCGGCACGTCGAGATTGTCGCGGTGCATGAAGTAGACGTCGACATAGTCGGTCTGCAGCCGGTCGAGCGACTGGCTCAGTTGCTTCGAAATCACGTCCGGATAGACCAGCGGGCTATGCGCGCCCTTGCCGATCAGCACCGCCTCCTCCCGCACGCCGCGCGACTTGTGCCACTCGCCGAACAGCTTTTCGGTATAGCCGCCGGCATAGATGAAGGCGGTGTCGAACATGTTGCCGCCGCGCTCCCAGAAGGCGTCAAGCAGGATCGCGCCCGAGGCGAAAGTGCGGAAATCCTCAAAGCCCAGCGCCACGGCCGAGGCCTGCTTTTTGAGGCCCGGGATAGTGCGCTTGGGGATCACGGCGCCGCCACCCTTGAGCGGCCGGCCGGTGAGGGTGTGGAGCCGCTTGGTCGGCTTTTCGACGGCATATTCGATGCCGGCATCGGCGCGCCATTTGTCGAGCACGCGGGCATTGCCGAGGCTGTCGGCCCAGGTCATGCCCGGGGCAGCGAATTCTTGGCGGCCGGCGAGGATGGCTTCGGCGGCGGCGTCGGCCTCGTAGGCGTAGAGGTGCTTGGACTGTCCGGCGACCACGGTCTCGCGGCTGCCGTCCTTCCTGATGATATCGATCTTGCCCTGGCCGCCCGAGCGGTCGCCATTGGCGAACCAGAAGGCCGGCACTTCGATGGTGCCCTCGCTGCCATGGATGCGGCCAACATTTTCGAGGTTGGCCATCACGGCGCAGCTCACCTGGGCGAGGATCCCGTTGGCGAAGGTCAACACGGCTGCCGCCGAGTTGTCGGTGCCTTCCTCGTTCAGCGTCGCGCCGCCCGCCACTTTCAGCGGATCGAGGAACGGCTTGCCCGCCGCTGCGCCGGCGATCAGCCGCGCGAACGACACCGGGTAGCCGCCGACATCGAGGATGCCGCCGCCAGCGAGCTCCGAGGCAAACAGGCGGTGCTCGGGCATGAAGCGCGGCATCTGGAAGCCGAAGCTCGCATCGATGAAGCGGATTTCGCCGATGGTGCCCGACGCGATCAGCTCCCACAGCTTCTGCGTCTGCGGGTGCAGGCGATACATGAAGGCCTCGCCGGCGAAGGTGCCGGCCTTGCGGTGGGCGTGGAAGATCGCGTCGACCTCGAAGGCGCTCAGGGCGAACGGCTTTTCGACCAGCACGTGCTTGCCGGCTTCGGCCGCCTTGATGGCCCACTCGGCGTGGCCGGTATGGGGCGTGGCGATGTAGATCGCATCGACGTTCGGGTCGGCGAGGATCGCGTCATAGCCATCGAGGATGCGGGCTTCCGGGAAATCCTCCTTGAGGCTCGCCTTTCCGGGATTGCGCGTGGCGATCGCCTCGAGCTTGCCGAACTGGCTGGCGAGCACGCCGCGGCGAAAATCCTTGGCGATAGCGCCCGGGCCGATGATACCCCAGCGAATGGGGGCCTTGATGGTCATGGTGGTCTCCTCGAAGGTCTGCGGCCGCGCCGGTAACGGGGGCCGCGAAAGGCGGGTCGGCTCAGCCGCTGGATGGCGAGCGCGTGGCTGTTGTTCTCGTTGGTCGCTGCGCGGCGATGCTATACATGCTGATTGGCGCATCGTCGGCAAGTGTGGCCAGCATAGGCAGCCGTGAGCGCATGTCCGCGACAAAGGGAAACTGGACTTGGCGGAAAGTAAGGTGGAGCAGCGGCCGATCTATCGCCCCGGTATCGGCGGCGTGGAGGGACTGCCGAACGCCCTGCAGCTCTTCTACGCATCGCCCTCGGTGATGCTCAAGCCGCACTGGCACGCGCAGGTCGAGGTCAATTTTATCATGGCGGGCGAGGTGCACTACCGCATGCACACGCACGAACTGACGCTCAAAGCCGGGCAGATGGTGCTGTTCTGGGGCGGCCTGCCGCATCAGCTCGACGATCGTTCCGACGACGTGGTCTATGCCGGCGGTCACCTGCCGCTGATGCACTTCTTCCGCCTGCGCCTGCCCGAGGATGTGCCGCAGCGGCTGATGCAGGGCGCGACGCTGAAGATCGATGCCACCGACGATTCCGATTTCCAGAATTTCCCGCGCTGGTGCCAATACGCGCGTTCCGGCGACCCGGTGAAAGCGCAGCACGCCGTCGACGAGCTGATCCTGCGGCTCGAGCGCGTGCGCTTCGAACCCTATGAACTGGTCGGCGACAGAGAGGGGGCGCAGGCCGAGACGGTCGAGATCCAGTCTTCGCGCAAGCTGGGGCGGATGTGCGATTTCATCGCGGCGAACTTCCTCAACGAGATCGACTCGGTCGATATCGCCGCCGCCGCCGACCTGCACCCGAAATACGCCATGAGCATCTTCAAGCGCTCGACCGGCATGACGCTGAACGAGTACGTCAACCTGCTGCGGTTGAGCTACGCGCAGGCGCTGCTGCTGCGCGATGATGCCAACGTGCTGCGCGTGGCGATGGAATCGGGCTTTGGCTCGCTCAGCGCTTTCAACAAGTCGTTCCGCAAGATCGCCGGCATGTCGCCGTCGGACTTTCGCCGCGACGCCTTCATTCCCGGCGCGCTCGCCTCCTGAGCTTGTATTTCCGCCGCCCGCCATTGTAACCAAGCCCGACGCTAGCGCGGGGGAGTTCGCATGTTCGTTGTCGGTGGCGAGAGCCTGATCGATCTCATTTCGGAGCCGGCCGGCCTCGATGGCAGCATCCGCCTCGTCGCGCACCAGGGCGGCTCGCCCTATAACTGCGCCATCGCGCTCTCCAAGCTCGGCAACGATACCGGCTTTCTCTGCCCGATCAGCTCGGACGGGCTCGGCACCTACCTGCTCGCCCCGCTCGCCGAAGCCGGCGTGACGCCGCTGCTGAAGGATCGCGTCGACGCCTATACCACGCTCGCCGTCGTCACCTTCGACGCGAAGAAGAGTGCGCAATACGGCTTTTACCGCCAAGCCGATCGCGCCTTCACCCGCGAGGGGCTGATCGCGGCGCTGCCCGAAAAGCTCGAGGTGTTCCAGGTCGGCGGCTTCTGCCCGATCGAGCCCGAAGATGCGGCGGTGTGGCTGGATGTATCCAAGGAAGCGGCCCGGCGCGGGGCGACGCTGTCGATGGACCCGAACGTGCGGCCGTCGCTGGTCAGAGACTTTACCGGCTACAAGCGGCGGCTCGACCAGTTCCTCGACATCGTCAACCTCGTGAAGGTTTCGATCGAAGATCTGGGGGCGCTCGAACGCAACAAGGCGGTGAAGGCGAGCGACTTCACCGTGGCCGAAACCGAGGCGCTGGTCGAAAAATACGTCGCCGACTTCCTCGGCCGGCCCAACATGGGCCTCGTCATCGTCACCTTCGGCGAGGAGGGCAGCCGGGCCTTCACCAAAGCCGGCGCGGCCACCGCGCCGATCTATCCCGCCGAACCGTTCGGCGACACGGTCGGCGCTGGCGACAGCTTGATGGCCGGCGTTCTGACGACGCTCAACGAGCGCAGCGCGCTGTCGCCCGACAGCCTGCGCCAGCTCGACGGCAAGGCACTGGCCGAGATCCTGCGCTTCGGCGCCGTCGTCGCCGGCCTCAACTGCCGCCACTTCGGCTGCGTCCCCCCGACGCGGCCGGAGGTGGATGCGGTGCTGGTAGCGCGGTAACTACGCCCTCAGTCCTCGAACAGCTCGGCTGTGATGTCGCGGGCGCCGTGCATGACACGGCGAATTTCGATGGCGTCTGGCGCGATGGTGTAGAAGATCAGGTAGCTGCCGACCGGGAAATATCGAAGGCCCACCTTCAGTTCGCTGCGATCCCTTCCCGCGGCTGGCTGTTCGGCCAACATGAAGATCAAGTACGCCGTCTGCGCCGCTGACGCTGTCCTCTGCGACTGTGAGCCATATGCCGTTCTGATCAAGCTGCGCCAAGCGCGAGCGACGGATCCTAAGCGGCATTGTTTCGGCGGCGCTCGGCAAGAATCCTCCGGCCTTCTCGCTTGGCCTCTTCCGGATCCCATGGCTCGGGCTCCCCCTCGAAGCCCTTTTCGATCTCCGCTTTCAGCCAATCAAGCTTGGCTTGCCGCTCGATATTGCGCTGTTCCATCAGTCGCAGCCCGTCGCGAACGACTTCACTGGCGCTCGCGTACCGTCCGCTCTCCACGAGCTCGCGGACGAATTTCTCGTAGTGCTCGCCGAGGGTGTAGCTGGATGGCATGGTGCGTCTCCTTTGACCTCAAGACTATCACTTTATGATAGTTTCGCCAATCACGCCCCGGCGCGGATCCTCAGTGCGTCGTCCAGCGTCATCTCGGTGTGGTGCGCCCACTCGGTGCGCGGCTCGGGGAAGTCGGTGCGGAAGTGGCCGCCGCGGCTTTCTTCGCGTTGCAGAGCGCCGGCGGCCACCAGCGTTGCCGATGTCGTCATGTTGAGGAACGAGCGGGTGACGCCTTGCGCCGTTGCCTCGAGTTCGGCGATGGAGCGGAGCGCGATGCGCAGGTCGGCGGCGTTGCGTTCGACGCCGACCAGGTCAGTCATCACCCGGCGCAGCTCCTGCACGGCGGTGAGGTTGCGCAGGCGTTCCTCCACCGCCTCGCCCTCGGCCTCGTTCCAGCCGATGCCGGGAAAGGGGGCGAGCGGAGCGCGTAGCGGTTCGAGGCCGGAAATGTCGGCGGCGATGCGCGCGCCATAGACCACCGCTTCGAGCAGCGAGTTCGACGCGAGGCGGTTGGCGCCGTGGAGGCCTGTCGACGAGCACTCGCCCGCGGCCCAGAGGCCAGGCAGCGACGAGCGGCCGTTCTCGCTCACCTTCACCCCGCCCATGTGGTAGTGCGCGGCCGGCGTCACCGGGATCAACTGGTTGACCGGGTCGATGCCGAAATCGGTGCAGTACTTGGCGACCGTGGGGAAGGCGGTGAGGATGCGCGCGCCGATCGCCTGCCGGGTATCGAGGAAGACGCGGCGGCCCGCCTTGATCTGCCGATAGTTGGCGCGGGCGACGATATCGCGCGGGGCGAGCTCGGCATCCGGGTGGATCGCCGGCATGAAGCGTTCGCCGAGATCGTTGACGAGGATAGCGCCTTCGCCGCGCAGCGCTTCGGTGGCGAGCGGAGCCGGGTCGGCGCCGGTGGCAATCGCGGTGGGGTGGAACTGCACGAATTCGGGGTCGGCGATCACCGCGCCCGCCCGGGCTGCCATGCCCATGGCGTGGCCGCGCACGCCGGGCGGGTTGGTGGTGACGGCATAGAGCCCGCCCAGCCCGCCGGCGGCCAGCACGGTGGCGCGAGCGCGCACCAGCACCGGCTCGGCATAGCGGTCGCCGAGCTTGCGGGCGTAGACGCCGATGATGCGGCCGTCGGCGCGGGCGAGGTCGACGACCGTCAGGCCCTCGACCACCCGGATGGATGGCGTTTTTCGCACTTCGGCGATGATGGCCTGCATGATGGCATAGCCGGCGCGGTCGCCGGCCACCCGGACGACGCGGTTGCGCGAATGGGCGGCTTCCTTACTGAGCAGATAGTGGCCGAGTTCGTCGCGATCGAAGGGCGTGCCCCAGCGGGCGAGATCCTCGATGCGCGCCGCGGCCTCGGCCGCCACCGACTCGGCTTCGTCATGGTCGACGATGCCGGCGCCGGCGATTTCGGTGTCGACGGCATGGTCGTGCGGGCTGTCGCCCTCGCCCACGGCCGCAGCGACGCCGCCCTGGGCCCAGGCGGAAGAGGCGCCATTGCCGAGCGGCTTGGGGCTGATGACGGTGACCGGGCGCGGCGCCAGTTTCAGCGCGCAAAACAGGCCAGCAAGACCCGCGCCGACGATCAGGGCACCGTCGGCGTTGAGCACATTGTCTGTGAAAACCATGGTCTTACCGGCGCTGCCGGTCAGGCCTCGTCGACGACGGGCGTGTCGACAGCCCGGGTCTGCAGCGATTCGATGGCATTCTTAGCGCTAGACTTGGATGCGTAGGTTTCGGTGCGGACCATGGTTTCGCCATTGGAAGCAACGAAACGCACGAAAGTCTGGCCATCCTTGGAGGCGACGATCTCGAAGCGGTAACCCTTGCCTTCTTCACCGGCTGTCGTGTCGACGACGCTGGCCCCGGGCGCGTTCTTCTTCAGCGAATCGATGCAGTTCTGAGCGCTCGACTTGCTGGCGTAGTTCTCGGACCAGAAGATCGTCTCGGCATTGTAAACGAACTTGGAAACGAACTGGCCGCCCTTGGCGGCAGTGATCTTGAATGAATGTGGCATGACGCTTCGACCTCGTGTTCCGGGCCGAGGCTCCTCCCCCGCCCGCCGCGGCAACGTTAGCGCGAAGTACCGGCGTGGCAATACAAATTTAGCCTCAGGCCCAAAGGGCTAGCCATCCCATCGGGGCGACTACGTAGACTATTTCCCGTATCCATGCCTAGTTTGCGCTGACATGGGGGCGTCGGTGGCGAGGCTGGCACTGGCAGTGGGGGAGGAGGTGCAGCTCGGCGCGGGTCGGGTTGGCTTCCGCATCCCTAGCCGCACGGGGGTGATTGCTCACCGGGCTTTCGGCCAGTCCATCGTTATCTATCAGCGTGCAGCGGAAGCTCTGCTGTTCGTGGGTAGCGGGCGGGTGATCGGCCTCGATCTTGACGCGCCGGATTTCGATGTACTGCGGCTGGGCGACTATCGAGCCTTCTCCCCGCCGGTGCTCAGCGCGATTGAAGACGAAGTCCGTGATCCCGGTGTGCGCCGCAGCCTCTCGCTCGACGACGACCGCTTCGAGGAGATCGTGCAAGCTGCGGCTGATGCCAGCGAGCAAGCGCTGGCCGAGGCGCAGGCCTTGTTCCTGCAGGATCGCGAGGCGGCGCTTGGCGCGTATCTCAAGATCCATGATCGCGTGCTCCAGCGCTGGTCCTATCGCTGCGCTTTCACCGGTGCTCAGTTCAGCCCGTCAAAGGTCCGGCCGCATCCCGGCCTGCGCGTGGTCGCCATCCGGCCGCGCGAGCTGGGCGGTCCGCTGCATGTGCGAAACTACCTGCCCATGGTGCCTGATGCCGAGCGGGCCTGGACCCACGGACACATCACGCTGGGACCAAGCTTCGGCTTCCAGGTGTCGGAACGGCTGATCGATCCGGAACTGCACGAATGCCTGCTGCCACTGGGGCGGCTGGCGCTGTCCGAAGAGCCTTCTTTATGGCCCGATCTCGAGCTGATCGCCTATCACCGGGCCCACATCTTCGACCGAGATTGAACCCGGTCGCTAGTCGCCCTTCTTCGAGAAATCGATCATCCGCTGCACGGCGGCGCGGGCGGGTTCCATCAGCTCGGCGGGGACGGTGACTTCCTCGCTCATGGTGTGGAGCGACCACAGCACGTTCTCGAGGTTGATGCGCTTCATGTGCGGGCAGATGTTGCAGCCGCGCAGGAAATCGACGCCGGTCGTCTCGGACGCGACGTTGTCCGACATCGAGCACTCGGTGACCATCACCACGCGTGGCGGCTTTTCCGATTTCACGTAGTTGATCATCGCGGCGGTCGAGCCGGAAAAATCCACCGCGTCGATCACTTCGGGCGGGCACTCGGGGTGGGCGATGATCTTGGCCGTCGGATAGGCGTGGCGCAACTCGGCGATGTCGTCGGCGGTGAAGGTTTCGTGCACTTCGCACGAGCCGGCCCAGGTGATGATCTTCTTGCCGGTCTTCTTGGCCGTGTTCCGCGCCAGAAACTGGTCGGGGATCATGATGACGGTGTCGCCCTTGATGCCGTTGACGATGTCGGCGGCGTTGGACGAGGTGCAGCAGATATCGGTCACCGCCTTCACGGCCGCCGAGGTGTTCACATAGGTGACCACCGGTACGCCCGGGTACTGGGCGCGCATGGCGATTACGTCCTCGGGCGTGATCGAGCTCGCCAGCGAGCAGCCGGCACGGCTGTCGGGGATCAGCACGGTCTTTTTGGGATTCAGCAGCTTCGACGTCTCGGCCATGAAGTGCACGCCGCACTGCACGATCACCGATTGCTTGACCTTGGTTGCCTCGATCGCAAGCTGCAGGCTGTCGCCGACGATATCGGCAACGCCGTGATAGATCTGCGGCGACTGGTAGTTGTGTGCGAGGATGACCGCATCCTTCTGCTTCTTCAACCGGTTGATCTGCAGGATCAGCGGCGCATAGAAGGGCCATTCGATCTCGGGGATGCGGTCCTTGACGCGGTCATAGACGCGCGCGGTGACACGCTCGACGGCCTTGGTGAACTTGAGGTCGAAGTTCTCCGCGAGGATGGCGCGCGCCTCCTCGAGCGGGGTCAAGGCGTTGATGGTCTGCACCGCAAGGTCCCTCCAGAGCCGGGGGGACACTTAAGGTCGAATGGTGGCCATTTCAATGCATCGATTTGGCTTGATCGCCATGCGCGTTCTGCCTAACCGTGTCGCCGAAAGCCAGACCCGAGGATCACCATGCCGCAAGATGCCGCCGCCCTTCGCCAGACGTTGTCGCTCGCGCCGGTGATCCCTGTCATTATCCACGACGATGTTTCGACGGCGCGGGACCTTGCCGAGGCGCTGGTCAATGGCGGCCTGCCGGTGCTGGAAGTGACGCTGCGCACTCCGCATGCGCTGCAGGTGATCGAGGAAATGGCCAAGGTCAAAGGCGCCGTGGTCGGCTCGGGCACGGTGCGCTCGCCGCTGCAGATGGGCCACTCGGTCGATGCCGGCTGCCAGTTCATGGTGTCGCCCGGCGCCTCGCCGCGCCTGCTCGAGGCGGCCGAGGAGCACAAGATCCCGCTGCTGCCCGGCATCGGCACGCCGACCGAGGCGATGACTGCGTCGGAGCATGGTTACTCGTATCTCAAGTTTTTCCCGGCCGAGGCGCTGGGCGGAGCCAAGGTGCTGAAGGCTTATGCGAGCCCGTTGGCCGACATCACCTTCTGCCCCACCGGCGGCATCGACATGGTCAAGGCCAAGGAATACCTGGCGCTGCCCAACGTGATCTGCGTCGGCGGTTCATGGGTGATGCCGGCGGACGCGATCGCCAACAAGGACTGGAAGCGGATCGAGACGCTGGCACGGGAAGCGGCTGGGCTGAAGGGCTGAGGCGGGCAGGGCCCCTCATCCTCCCCTGCGCAGCGGGGGAGGGGGACCAGCGAAGCTGGTGGAGGGGGCGGCCACATACGCCGGCGCCTCCCGTCGTCCCCTCCACCGCCTGCGGCGGTCCCCCTCCCCCGTGAACGGGGGAGGATGAAGAGGAGAGCTTCGTGCCCAAGAACAAGACCGTCGGCCTTTCGCACCTGCGCGTCACCCTGTCCGAGACCTTCTACATCGGCCCCGGCCGGGCCGACCTGATGGAGCTCATTGCCGAGACCGGCTCGATCTCCGAGGCGGCCAAGCGCATGGGCATGTCATACAAGCGGGCCTGGAGCCTGGTGCAGGCGTTGAACGACGGGTTTGGCGCCCCGCTGGTCGAGACGGCGCGCGGCGGTAACGCGCAGGGCGCTTCGCTCACCGCCATCGGGCGCGAAGTGCTGGAGCGCTATCGCGGCATGCAGGAGGCGACGCGGCGCGCTATCGCCCGCGATGTCGAGGCGCTGACGACGCTGCACATCGATATGTCCAAACGAAAATAACGCTTGAACGCCTGACTGTGGCTTGCCACAACCATCGATATTCCCGTTCGGACATATCGAGGACAGATCATGCGTCGGATTTCCCTGCTCGCCGGGCTTGCGATTGCCGCGCTGCTGAGCGCGCCCACGCTCGCCGCCGAGGTCAAAGCGGCCGTCGCGGCCAACTTCACCAAGCCGGCCGAGGAAATCGGCGCCGCCTTCACGGCCAAGACCGGCGACACCGTGGTGTTCAGCTTCGGCGCCACCGGCCAGCTCTATACGCAGCTGACCCAGGCGGCGCCGTTCGATGTGTTCCTGTCGGCCGACAACAAGCGGCCGGCGCAGGCGGTGATCGAGGGGCATGGTGTCGACGGCACCGTGTTCACTTATGCGGCGGGCAAGGTCGTGCTCTACTCGCCTTCGATCGATGTCACCGATGGCGCGGCGGTGCTGGCGGCCAATGCGTTCCAGCACATCGCTATCGCCGACCCCAAGACCGCGCCCTATGGCGCGGCAGGTGTGGAGGTGATCGAAAAGCTCGGGCTCACGGCAGCGGTGACGCCCAAGATCGTCCAGGGCGAGAACATCACTCAGGCGCTGCAATTCGTCGATTCCGGCAATGCGGAGCTCGGCTTCGTGGCGCTGAGTCAGGTGGTCGGCAAGCCCGACAAGCAGATCTGGCGCGTGCCGGCCGAGGACTATGCGCCGATCCTGCAGGATGCGGTGTTGACCACGCATGGCAAGGACAACGAGGCGGCCAGGGCCTTTCTCGCCTTCTTGCAGTCCGATGAAGGCACGGCCATCATCGAGAAATACGGCTACGAGGTAGCCGCCGAATAGGGGCAGGCCCGCCATGCTGAGTGCCGAGGAGATACTCCAGCCGGTCCGGCTGACGCTGACCCTAGCGCTCATCGTGACCGCCCTGCTGCTGGTGATCGGCACGCCGGTCGCCTGGTGGCTGACCCGCTCGAAAAGCGCGTGGAAGGAGCCGGTCGCCGCGATCGTGTCGCTGCCGCTGGTGCTGCCGCCCACCGTGCTCGGCTTCTACCTGCTGCTGGCCTTCGGGCCGAACGGTCCGGGCGGCCTTGTCGCCGGGTTGTGGGGCGCACGCACGCTCGCCTTCTCGTTCGAGGGGCTGGTGGTCGCCTCGGTGATCTACTCGCTGCCCTTCATGGTCCAGCCGCTGCGCACCGCGTTCGAGGCGATCGGCAGCGAGCCGCTCGAGGCCGCCGCGACGCTCGGCGCCACATCGCGGCAGAGCTTTTTCCGTGTTGTCGTCCCAATGGCGCGCTCGGGCTATCTCACCGGCGCCATCCTCACTTTTGCCCATACGGTGGGCGAGTTCGGCGTCGTGCTGATGATCGGCGGCAATATTCCGGGTGAGACCAAGCTCGTTTCGATGGCGATCTACGATTTCGTCGAGCGGATCGAATGGGACAAGGCGCATGTGCTCGCGGGCGGGATGGTGGTGTTCGCGTTTGTGGTGATTACCGCGGTGATGCTGGTGGATCGGCGGTTCGGGCGGGTGGTGGGGTAGGGGCTGGCGGTTGTGGCCGCCCCCTCCACCAGCTTCGCTGGTCCCCCTCCCCCGTTTCACGGTGGAGGATCCGCTGTGGCACGATCTCGCCGGGATCCTCCCCTGCGCAGCGGGGGAGGGGGACCGCCGCAGGCGGTGGAGGGGGCGACCACACGCACCGGCCTAAGCCAGCCGCAGCAACTCCACGAACCGCTTCAGCGCCTTGTCGATGCCCTTGCGCTTCTTGTCCGCGAGTTCGGCGAACAGGGCGCCCTCCAGCTGCTCCCAGTTGGCGGCGAGCACCTCGTGCACGCGGACGCCGCGCTCGCTCAACGCCAGCCCGGTCTCCTGCCGCACGATGATGTCGCGCTCGATCAGGCGGTTCAGCCGCGGGTCCAGCGCTTCGCGCGGCAGGCCGAGCGCGTCAGCCAGCCGGTCTTCGTCGGCAGCTCCGGCGTGCAGCACGAAGATCACCGCATCGTCGCCCGGCTCGAGCCCGCGGTCGAGCAGCGGCACCAGCAGGGCTTTGTGCGCTAGCTGGCCGGCTTCGATCAGCCGGTAGAGCGTTGAACGGGCTTCTGGTTCGGACATGGGCGGATAGATAGACTGCGGCGTGGGCTCGAGCGACATGAGCGCCATCCTATCGTTAATCGCGATGCGACCAAGGGGCCGCATTGTTCAGCATTCACAGATGAATTATGCGTTCTGTCGTCCCGTTCGCGGGATGCAGGAATTTCCCAGCCGCGAGCCCGTCAGATGAGCCAGGATCTCGCCCGTATCCGTGCCTTCGTGCAGGTGTTCGACGCCGGCGGTTTTTCGTCCGCGGCGCGCCAGCATGGCCGCTCCAAGGCGCTGCTGAGCAAGTATGTCACCGATCTCGAGGATTATCTCGGCGTGCGGCTGATGAACCGCACCACGCGAAAACTCAGCCTCACCGAGGCGGGCGAGGCTTACTATCGCGAGGCGAGCCAGCTGCTGCAGCAGCTCGATGACCTCGACGCCACCATTTCCGACCAGACGGCCGAGCCGCGCGGCATGGTGCGCGTATCGGCGCCGCGCAATCTGGGCGAGACGACGCTGGCGCCGGCGATCTTCGATTTCATGGCCAAGAACCCGCTGGTCTCGGTCGATCTCAGGCTGGAGGACCGTTATGTCGACCTCGTCGAGGAAGGGATCGACGTGGCGCTGCGCATCTCGACGCTCGCCGACTCTTCGCTGATCGCGCGCAAGATCGCCGACATGAAGCATGTCATCTGCGCGTCGCCCGGGCTGGTCAAAAAGACCGGGCTGCCCAAATCCGGCGAGGAGCTGCGCAACATGCCGTGCATCCTCGATGTGAACATGCCGTCGCACAGCACCTGGCGCTTCATCGAGGACGGCAAGCCGATCACCGTGCATGTCGCCGGTCCGGCGCGGGTAAATTCTCCTGTGGCCGCCATGCAGGCGGCGCTCGCCGGCCTCGGCTTTGCCGTATTGCCCACCTACCTCGCCGATGCGCATATCGCCGCCGGCCGGCTGGTGAAGGTATTGGAGGACCGCATGCCCGAAGGCCCGAGCCTGCAGGCCGTTTACCCGCATCGGCGGCATCTCGCGGGCAAGGTGCGCGCGCTGATCGACCACCTGGTCGGCTGGTTCGCCGATAATCCGGTCAACTGACGGAATGGCGATGTCGATGCTGCGTCAATTCGCTCTCGCCACTGCTACTGTGCTCGGGCTCACGAGCGGCGCGGCAGCGCATCCGCATATCTTCATCGACGCCAAGGCCACCATCACCTTCAACGACGCGGGCGAACTCATCTCGATCCGCAACGCCTGGACCTTCGACGAAGCCTTCTCGGTCTGGCAGGTCCAGGGGCTTGATACCAATGGCGACGGCATCACCTCGAGCGAGGAGATGCAGGATCTTGCTGCCGAGAATGTCGCGGGCCTCGCGCAATATGGCTTCTACACCTCGGCCGGCGAGGCCACGGCCTCCTTGCCGTTCGCCTCGATGGATAACGGCCAGTTCGTCTACGAGAACAACCGCTCGACCCTCACCTTCGGCATCGAGCCGCAAGCGCCATACCGGATCAAGGACAGGCTGCAGATCGCCATTGCCGATCCGGAATATTATGTCGCGATCACGCTGCGCTCCGAGGACCTGACGCTCGAGAACGCGCCGGCTGGCTGTGCCGCCCATCTCGAGCCGCCGCGCGATGTGCCGCCCGACCTGCAGGCACGGCTGTTCGAACTGCCGCCCGACGTGACGCAGCTGCCGCCCGACCTGGAGCTGGCGCTGCGCGGCACGCAGGGCGCCATCATCATCGATTGTTCCGGCGCCGCGCCGCCGCCGGTGGCCGCGACCGCCGTCGAGGCGGTGACGCAGGTGGCCGAGGCGCGGCCGGCGCTGCCGTTCGGCGGTCCGCCGCCCGAGCCCGGGTTCGTGTTGCCGCGCACCGGCTTTCTCGGTTGGGTGGCGCAGGTGCAGTCGGATTTCTATCGCGGCCTCACCGGTGCGCTGTCGGCGCTCAAGAGCGACGGCAACGCCTTCTGGATCCTGGGCGGGTTGAGCTTTCTCTATGGCGTGTTCCACGCCGCCGGGCCGGGGCATGGCAAGGTGGTGATCGGCTCGTACATGCTGGCCAACGAGCGGCAGCTCAAGCGCGGTATCTCGCTGAGCTTTGCGGCGGCGCTGACGCAGTCGCTGGTGGCGGTGGTGTTCGTCGGCATTGCGGCGGCGATCCTGGGCCTTTCCAGCATCGCCATGTCCGACGCGGTGAGCTGGATCGAAAAGGCCTCCTACGCGCTGGTGGCGCTGCTCGGCCTGTGGCTGATCGCGCGCAAACTGTTCGGCTGGGGCCATTCGCACGATCACGCGCACGAGCACGCGCCGGCGACCGATCTCGCGGCCAAGGCGCATGCGCATCTGCACGAGGAGGAACTGGTCGGCGCCGGTCTGCGTGATGCCTATGGCCGCGCACCCGGGCACGCGCACTATGGCCATGACCATGGCGACGAGCATCATCACCACGGTCACGGTCACGGCCACGATGACCACGATCATGCCCATGCACACGCCGTGACCGCCGACCGCACCGGCGGCGATTGGCGCGAGCAGCTGGGCGTGGTGCTCGGGGTCGGGCTGCGGCCGTGCTCGGGCGCACTGGTGGTGCTGGTGTTCGCCCTCAGCCAGGGCATTTTCTACCAGGGGATCGCAGCCGTGTTCCTCATGGGCCTCGGCACCGCGATCACCGTCGCCGTGCTGGCCACGCTTGCCGTCGGCGCCAAGGGATTTGCGACGCGTTATCTCGGCCGCGATGGCGTGGTGGCGCAGCGCGTGGTCTGGTGGGCGGAACTCGTCGGCGCCATCGTCGTCTTCCTGTTCGGCGCCACGTTGCTGCTGGCCTCGATCTGAGCCGGCGCGACACCCTAGCTCTTGTGTTGTCGCAGTCGCCGACTATGGTGCGCCCGATTTCGAACCGACCCCGCGTGAACCGATGGCCGTAGAGCTGCCCCCCGGACATCCCCCCATCGCCGCCCCGCGGGTCGGCGTGCTGCTGCTCAACCTCGGCACACCCGATGGCACCGACTACTGGTCGATGCGGCGCTACCTCAGCGAATTCCTGTCCGACCCCCGTGTGATCGAGGCCAACCCGCTGATCTGGCAGCCGATCCTGCAGGGCATCGTGCTCTCGACGCGGCCGCAAAAGAGCGGCGAGAACTACAAGCGCATCTGGGACAACGAGGCCGGCGACAGCCCGCTGCGCGTCATCACCCGCCGGCAGGTCGCCAAGCTCCAGGAGCGGCTTGGCCATGACGTGGTGGTCGAGTACGGCATGCGCTACGGCAAGCCGTCGACCAAGGCCGGCATCAAGGCTCTGATCGCGGCCGGGTGCCAGAAGATCCTGCTGGCGCCGCTCTATCCGCAATATTCGGCGACGACGACCGCGACCGCCAACGACAAGGCCTTCGAGGCGCTGCGCGATGTGCGCTGGCAGCCGGCCGTGCGCACGCTGCCGGCCTATTTCGAGGAACGCGCCTATGTCGAGGCGCTGGCCGAGAGCATCTACGAGGGCGTGGCGCGGCTCGATTTCACGCCCGATGTGATCCTCACCTCGTATCACGGCATGCCGGTCGAGTACCTGAAGAAGGGCGACCCGTACCACTGCCAGTGCGTGAAGACGACGCGGCTGGTGCGTGAGCACCTGGGCTGGCCGGCCGACAAGCTGATGGTGACGTTCCAGAGCCGGTTCGGGCCCACCGAATGGCTGCAGCCCTATACCGACGAGACGCTGATGGCGCTGCCGGGCAAGGGCATCAAGCGCGTCGCCGTGGTGTCGCCGGCCTTCGCGGTCGATTGCATCGAAACGCTGGAAGAGCTCGCCATCACCGGGCGCGAGCAGTTCGAGCATGCCGGCGGCGAGCACTACGCCTACATCCCGTGCCTCAACGATTCCGAGGGCGGCATGGATATGCTGGAAGCGGTGGTGCGGAAGGAACTGGCGGGGTGGATTTAGGCTGCTAGCGCGCATGCAGCGACGCGCCCTCTCCCCCTTGGCGGGGGAGACGCGAGACTTACGAGCGTAGCGAGTTAGTCGCAGCAGAGAGGGGGCATGGAGGGCATGGCGCGCGCCGCCCACCAGCTGTCATCCCAGCGAAAGCTGGGATCCAACTCTCCTCCGCGCTTGCTGAAGCTTGGATCCCAGCTTTCGCTGGGATGACAACCGAGTTGGAGGCGAACCACGATTCCTCAGCCGTCATCGGCGGGCTTGATCCGCCGACCCATAGGACGCCCGAAGCGATGCACGGGTGCCCGGGTCAAGCCCGGGCATGACGGCGGTTGGGGTTGGCCTCCGTAGTCCCCACCCGACGATCGAGCTGCCGCCTGCTGCTCAGCCCTTCAGCAAATCCTCCGGCACCTTCTCAAGCATTGCCTTGGTGATGGACTGGCGCAGCTTGAAATAGTCCGGCCACGGGTCGGGCTCCTGCGCCTTGGCGGCCGCGGTCTCCAGCGAGAAGGCATTGGCGGCCTTGAGGCCGTCGAGTTCGTCCCAGCCTACCGGCACGGCGCACGGCACGCCGGTGCGGGCGCGGGTCGAGAACGGAGCAATGGCGGTCGAGCCGCGCTCGTTGCGCAGGTAGTCGACGAACATCCGACCTTTTCGCGTCGCCTTGCGGATGTTCGAGGTGAAGCGCTCCGGCTCGGTCTCCGCCAGCCAGTCGGCGAGATAGTGGCAGAAGGCCTTGACCTCGGGCCACTCGGCGCGCGGCGTCAGCGGGGCGATAACGTGGATGCCCTTGCCGCCGGTGACCATGGGGAAGCTTGCGAGCCCCCAGTCCTTCAGCACGTCGCGGATGTAGCGCGCGGCGTCGCGAACGTGGTCGAAGCCGAGGCCCTCGTCGGGGTCGATATCGAAGATGATGCGGTCGGGCTGCTCGAGCTTGTCGATGCGGCTGCCCCAGATGTGGAACTCGAGCGTCGACATCTGCACGCCGCCGACGATGCCGGCGAGGTCGTCGATATAGAAATGGTCCTCGTCGTCGCTCTCCTTGAGCTTGATCTGGACATGCTTCATCACGTCGGGAAAGCCGCCGCTGTCGTGCTTCTGGAAGAACGGGCGCTGGCCGTGCGGCACGCGCACGAGGCTCAGCGCGCGGTTCTCGATATGGGGCAGCATGCGCTCGGCCACCGCCTCGTAATAGGCGACGATCTTGCCCTTGGTGGCGGTCTCGTCGGGCAGCACGGCGCGGCTGGGATTGGTCAGCCTGACGCCGAGCCGCTCCGCCACCGCTATCCCCATGTCGTCGGTGAGCTCCATGGACTTGAGCTTAGCCGCTGATTTTTTCTTTGTCGCCGGGGCAGCGGGCGCCTTGGTTTCCAGTTTCACCTCGCGCGCGGGCTTGTCCTTGCGCAGGCCGACGAAGGAAGGATGGCGCAGGACGCCGTCAGGGGTGAACTCGGTGAAATCGACCTCGCCGACCAGCTCGGGATCGATCCACCTGGCGCGCCGGACGATGTCGCGCGGCACGCTCTCGAAGGCCGAGGTTTTGCGCGCCCGCTTGTCCATTTCGGCCTGCAGCTCGGCGGCGCTCTGGGCATTGAAGCCGGTGCCGACGCGGCCGCGATAGATCAGCTTCCCGTTCTCCCAGGTGCCGAGCAGCAGCGAGGCGAAGCCGCGCTTCTTGTCCGACGGACGCCAGCCGCCGATGACGAATTCCTGCCGGTTGGTGCACTTGATCTTCAGCCACTCGCGCGTCCGATCATGCCGGTAGGGCGAGTCCGTCCGCTTGGCGATCACGCCTTCCTGGTGTGCCTCGCACATGGCGGCGAACACCTTGTCGCCGTGGCCGACAATGTGGTCGGAGAACAGGATCTCGTCATCCCTCCGGCGCTTGCCGAGCAGCTTTTCGAGCCGCGCCTTGCGTTCGAGCAGCGGCAGTTTCTCGATGTTTTCGCCATCAACCTCGAGCAGGTCGAAGGCGAAGAAGGTCAGCTCGCCGCCGTTGGACAGGGCGTCCTTGAGCGTCGAGAAATCGCTGCGGCCATCCTTGAAGGCGCAGATTTCGCCGTCGATCAGCGCCGAGCCCTTGGTCAGCTTGCTGAACGGCTCGACCAGCCTATTGAACTGGGTGGTCCAGTCATTGCCGTTGCGGGTGTAGAGCCGCACTTCGGGGCCGGCGACCGCCACGATGGCGCGATAGCCGTCATATTTGGTTTCGAACAGCCAGTCATTGCCGGCCGGCACTTCCTCGACGAGGGTCGCCAGCTGTGGTTCGCGGAACTCGGGCAGGGCGACTGCACCGGCCTTGGTCCACACCTGGCTCGTCGGCTTGTCGGCTGTGGCCTTGCGCCGGGACTTCAGCCCCTTGGCGATGCCGTCGAGATCGCGGCCGGTCTCGACGCTGGTGGTGAACTTTTCGGTCAGCCCATCGGTCTCGGTGGCGTAGCGGTCGCGGTGCTTGATCAACAGCCAGTTCTCGCGCGTGCCGGTGCGGGTTTTCTGGTCGCGGCCCTTCATGTGGACGAGCACCCACTCGCCCTTCATGCGCTTGCCCTTCAGCGTGAATTTCAGGTCGCCGCCATCGAGCCCCTCGTGCGGGTCGCCGATCGGCTCCCAGGTGCCTTCGTCCCACAGCATCACCGTGCCGCCGCCATACTCGCCCTCGGGGATGGTGCCCTCGAAATCGGCATAGTCGAGCGGATGGTCCTCGACATGCACCGCAAGCCGCTTGTCGGCGGGATTGGTGGAAGGGCCCTTGGTCACGGCCCAACTCTTCAGGACGCCATCGAGCTCGAGGCGGAAATCATAGTGCAGGCGGGTGGCATCATGCTTCTGCACGATGAAGCGCAGCGGCTCGTCTGTCTTGCGCCGGGCGACCTTGCCGGCGGGTTCGGCTGTCTTCTTGAAATCGCGCTTGGCGTTGTAGGCCTTGAGTTGATCGGGGGATTTCATCGTGTGGCCTCCCCCCTCCCAACCTCCCCCTCAAGGGGGCAGGTGCTGATCGAGTTTTGAGGCTCTATCCAGCCAAAGTCACCGGCCGGCACCTCCCCCCTTGTGGGGGAGGTTGGGAGGGGGGTGAGGCTCTGCATCTCAGCTCGCCTTCCGACGCGCCGGAGCCTTCGCCGCCGGCTTCTTGGTGGCGGCAGGCTTCTTGGCCGGCGCCTTGCGCGCAGCCGGTTTTGCCTCCGAGGCCTTGCCGCCTTCGAGGCTCTTTTTCAGCGCCGCCATCAGGTCGACGACGTTGTCGCCGCGCGGCCGGCGCTCTTCTTTCTCGACCTCGACCTTGCGGCCCTTCGACTTGAGCTTGCGGTCGATCAGTTCGCGCAGCGCCGCCTGATAGTGATCCTTGAAGGCCCCGATATCGAACTTGTCGGTCTTTTTCTCGATCAGCGCCGTCGCCACCTCGAGCAGGTCGTCATCGGTGGATTTGGCCGGAATGTCGGAAAAGAAGCTGTCGGACTTCTTGATCTCGTTCTCGTAGTGCAGCGTCTCCAGCAGGAGACCCTTGCCGCATGGCTTGATCGAAACGAGATACTCCTTGCCGCGCAGGGCCAACTGCCCGAGCCCAACCTTCTTCGACTTGCGCAGCGCGTCGCGCACGACGCGGAAGGCGTCCTCGGCGAGTTCGTCGCCCGGCGTGAGGTAGTAGGGCGTGTCGAAATAGAGCGGCGGGATCTCGTCCTCGTCGACGAACTGCACCAGCTCGAGGGTCTTGCGCGTTTCGAGCTTCACCGCGTCGATCTCGTCGTCGGTGAGGAGGACGTAGTCGCCCTTCTCGTACTCGAAGCCTTTGCGGATATCGTCCCTGTCGACCTTGCCGACGCCGTCGACCACCTTCTCGTAGTGGATCGGCTTGCCGGTCGGCTCATGGATCTGGCGGAAGCTCGGCTTTCCGGCCGATTTGGTCGCCGTGTACATCTCGACGGCGATGGAAACGAGGGAAAGACGCAGCTGGCCTTTCCAGACCGGACGGGTAGCGGGAGCCATAGTGAAAACTCTGAACGACTATCGTTCGGTTTCAACGGTATTTGCCGCCGGCCGTTCCCTCCCCCAGCCAACTGCAATTGGCAGCGACCGCAGGTTGCGCCGACTCCACCCCCCGCCTACATCTTTGCTGTGGGTCGGGCCGTGGACAGGGGAGTGGGATGGACTTTTTCGAACTCGATGGGCTGAGCCTCGCGCTGCTGGTGCTCGGCGTCCTCGCGGTGCTGGTGCTGTTCGCCGGCGCCAAGGTGGTGCCGCAGGGCTACAACTACACGGTCGAGCGCTTCGGGCGGTACATCCGCACGCTGAAGCCGGGCCTCAACCTGATCATCCCGTTCGTCGACAGCATCGGCAAGAAGATGAACATGATGGAGCAGGTGCTCGACGTGCCGCACCAGGAGGTGATCACGCGCGACAACGCCACGGTCACCGCCAACGGCGTCACCTTCTTCCAGATCCTCGATGCCGCCGCCGCGGCCTACGAAGTGGCGCAGCTCGAGGTGGCGGTGCTCAACCTCACCATGACCAATATCCGCTCGGTCATGGGCTCGATGGACCTCGATGAGCTGCTCAGCCATCGCGACGAGATCAACACCCGCGTGCTGCGCGTCGTCGATACGGCGGTGAGCCCGTGGGGCCTCAAGATCACCCGCATCGAGATCAAGGACATCGACCCGCCCAAGGATCTCGTCGAGTCCATGGGTCGGCAGATGAAAGCCGAGCGTGAGAAGCGCGCGCTGATCCTCGAAGCGGAAGGCAAGCGGCAGGCCGCGATCCTCCAGGCCGAGGGCCAGAAACAGAGCCAGGTGCTCGAAGCCGAGGGCCGGCGCGAAGCCGCCTTCCGCGATGCCGAGGCGCGCGAGCGTGCCGCCGAAGCCGAAGCCAAGGCCACCGAGGTGGTGTCGAACGCCATCGCCTCGGGCAGCGTGCAGGCAATCAACTATTTCGTCGCTAACAACTACATCAAGGCGCTCGAGGGCCTCGCCAAGTCACCCAACCAGAAGGTGCTGATGCTGCCGGTCGAGGCCTCCAGCGTCATCGGCGCCATCGGTGGCATCGCCGAGATCGCCAAGGAGACGTTCGGGCCGGACAAGTCGCCGCCGCGCGTCCCCAACAGCCGTCCGCCGTCGACCACCTGACCGGGAGGGTTCGTCATGCAGATCATCGAGTTCATCGCTGCCAACGGGTCGTGGTCGTGGGTGGTGGCCGGGCTGATCCTGCTCGGGCTCGAACTGGTGGTGCCGGGCGGGGTGCTGATCTGGCTCGGCGCCGCGGCGCTGGTCACCGGCATCGCCTCGATGCTGATCCCCATCTTCTGGCCGCTGCAATTCGTCATCTTCGGCGTCCTGGCGCTGGTCGCCATCTGGTTGTGGCTACGCGTGCGCGGCCGCGAGCCGGTATCGGACAGCCCCTATCTCAACCAGCGGGCGCATCGCTTCATCGGGCGCGAACTGGTGCTGGCCGAGCCGATCGAGCAGGGCGCCGGCCGCGTGTCGCTCGACGACACCACCTGGCGCATCGAGGGCCCGGACCTCGCCGCCGGTTCGCGCATCCGCGTCATCGATGCGGTGGGCGCGGTGTTGAAGGTCGAGGCGGCCTGAGCCGACTCGATTTGGCCATGCACCGCCGCTAGCCTGCCCGCGATTCGGTGGAGGGAGACGCCGTGCTTCGCATCCTGTCGCTGCTAGTGGCGCTCGCTTTCGTGTCGCCGGCCCTCGCCGAGCCGAACGAGCCGTTCGACCAGTTCCTGCGCAATTTCGAGGCCAAGGCGGTCGCGGCTGGGGTCAGCGCCGCGACCTATCGGGCCGCCACCGACGGGCTGACGCCCGATCCGAACGTGCCCGACCTCGTCGTGGCGCAGCCAGAGTTCACCACGCCGGTGTGGGATTATCTCGATACGCGCATCACCGGTTCGCGCATCGAGCGCGGGCAGGCGGCGATCGAGCGCAACCGGTCGTTGTTCGCGGCCGTAGGGCAGTCGACCGGCGTCGACCCGTATTTGCTCGGCGCCATCTGGGGCATCGAGACGGACTATGGCGCGGTGCTGGGCAATCGCAAATATATCCGGCCGATCATCCGCTCGCTGGCCACGCTCGTGCATCAGCGCCGCTCGCGCTTGCGCGAGGACGAGGCCGATTTCATCGCCGCGCTGCAGCTGCTCGAGCGCAACCGCATGCAGCCGAGCGAGCTGGTCGGCTCATGGGCCGGCGCCATCGGGCATCTGCAGGTGAACCCGTCCAACGTCGTCGCGCACGGCTCGGACGGCGATGGCGACGGGCGGATCGATCTCCACAACTCGCTGGCCGATGCGCTGGCGACGAGCGCGAAATTCCTGCGCGACCTCGGCTACCAGCCCGGCCTCGACTGGGGCTTCGAGGTCGATGTGCCGGCCGGCTTCGACTATCTGCTCGCCACCCGCGACGAGCTGCGGCCGGTCTCGTTCTTCGCCGATCGCGGCGTGCGGCGGGTGAAGGGGCGCGACTTCGCCGACCTCTCCACGCCGGTGTTTCTCTACGCGCCAGCCGGGCAGGATGGCCCGAAATTCCTGATGACGGGCAACTACCTCGTGCTGAAGGGCTATAATTTCTCGGACAGCTACGCCATGGCGGTCGCTCACCTCACCGACCGGCTGAAGGGTGGGGGCAGCTACGTCACCGCGTGGCCGCGCGACACGAAGTTCCCCAATCTCGGCCAGCGCAAGGCCATCCAGCAGGCGCTGATCGACCTCGGCCTGCTGCGTGGTTCCGTCGATGGCCGCATCGGGCCGATCAGTCAGGCCGCCTACGCCCGTTTCCAGGCAAGCCGCGGCGAGGTGGCGGATGGCTTCATTACGCTCCATAGCTACGAGGAACTGGCCGCGGCAACCCGCTAACACCGGTAGATTCTGCGCGAGGCGTCTTAACTTCGGCGCCGATCCTCCGCTAAATGCTGGCAATGATGAGAAAGCCTAACCGTTTCGTGCTCTGGATCGCCGGCCTCTTGGTCGTGACGATGCTGCTCGGCGATCTGGCCGCGAGCTTCGCCATGGCGCGCGAGACGGTCGCGCTTGCCCCGGCAGCCGTGACGAGCGGCGATGGGCGCGTGCTGGTGGCGCAGGTCGAGGGCCAGCCGCGTCGCAAGCGGCGCACGCTGTTCGATCTCCTGTTCGGCGAAGAGCCGCAGGTCGAACAGCAGGCGCCGGTGGTCGAGAAGCCGGTGGCCAAGCCCAAGAAGAAGGCCAGCCTGCCGCCGCCCAAGCCCAAGATCGAGAAAGCTCCCGGCGCCACGCGCCTCGCTGTCTTCGGCGACTCGATGGCCAGCGATCTCGGCAATGCACTCGAGCGGCTCTATGCCGAGGATCCCAACCTCGCGATCATCAACCAGGGCGTCGGCTCATCGAGCTTCGTGCGCCCGGACTTCTTCGATTGGCCCAAGGCGGTCGGCGACGCGCTCGGCAAGAACGAGTTCGATGTCGCCGTTTTCCTGATCGGCATCAACGATCGCCAGAAGATGAACCTCAACGGCGAAAGCTACGGCTCGCTGACACCGGAATGGACGACGGAGTATTCGGCTCGCGTCGCCAACGTGGTGAGGGCCATTCGCGCAGCTGGCAAGCCGATCATCTGGGTCGGGTTGCCGCCGGTCGAGCCGCCCAAGCTCGGCAAGGCACTGATCCAGGTCAACGACATCCAGCGCCTTGCGGCCTTTGGCGGCGGCGCCGAGTTCGTCGACATCTATGAGCGGTTCGCGACGGAGGAGGGCGCCTACACGGCGCGCGGCCCCGATCTCAACGGCAACCAGGTGCGCATGCGCAAGGATGACGGCATCCATTTCTCGGCCGCCGGTGCCGACAAGCTCGCCTTCTACGTCAACCAGGTGCTGCGCAACTACTATCGCGGCGGCGGCACCGTCGGCATCGAGGTCGCCGACCCGCTGCTCGGCACCGACGCGCAACTGATGCTGCGCCCGCCTTACCAGGGGCTGGGCCAGATGAAGCTGCTCGAAGTCGCCGGCGCGGTGATCCCGCTCACCAGCGCTGCCCGGCGGGCCAACGACCTCGTTACCGCCGACATGGCCAATGTCACGCCGGTCGGCTTCGATATCGTGCAGATGCTCGATGCCCCGACGGGCCGCGTCGATGCCTTCGGCGTCGGTCGGGTGGAGAACCCGACGGGGCGATGATCACCCGCCTGCTGGTGCTCCTTGCCATCCTCGTGGGAACAACGCCTGCCATGGCCGACGATGCCGGTTTTCTCGCTGCGGCGCGCGCCAACGACGTGCCGTCGTTGCACCAGATGCTCGCCGCCGGTCAGCCGGTCGATACGCGCGACGAGGGCGGCCGCACTGCGCTGCTGCTCGCCACGCATGCCGACGCGGCGGACGCGGCGCGGGTGCTGATCGAGGCCGGGGCGGACGTGAATGCCAAGGATGGTATCGACGATACGCCATATCTCTTCGCCGGTGCCGAGGGGCGGACGGAAATCCTGGCATTGACGCTCGCCAACGGCGCCGATCTCACCGACACCAACCGCTTCGGCGGTACGGCTCTGATCCCGGCGGCGGAAAAGGGGCATCCCGAGAATGTGCGGATGCTGCTCGCGGCCGGTATCGATGTGGACCACGTCAACCGGCTCGGCTGGACCGCACTGCTCGAGGCCGTGATCCTCACTGATGGCGGGCCCGTGTACCAGGAGATCGTGCGCGACCTGATCGCGGGTGGCGCTGATGCCAATCTCCCCGATGCCGAAGGGGTGACGCCGCTGCAGCATGCCCGGCGCCGCGGCTTTGCTGAGATCGTCAGGCTGCTGGAGGCGGCAGGGGCGCGCTGAGGCTTGGTGACGCTGGTGCGTAGGGCTCCCCCTCCACCAGCTTTGCTGGTCCCGCTCCCCCGTAAACGGGAGAGGATCGGCTGTGGCACGATCCCGCCCCACGGGCTCCTCTCCCGCTTGCGGGGGAGGGGGACCACGCGAAGCGTGGTGGAAGGGGGGCGCCACCCCCACAAAACGAGAGGGGCGCACCAGGCGCCCCTTTGCTTATTCAGCGTTACCGCGGCAGGTCGGTCGTCCCCATCAGCCACTCGTCGATCGAGCGGGCGCACTGGCGGCCTTCGCGGATGGCCCAGACGACCAGCGACTGGCCGCGACGCATGTCGCCGCACGAGAAGAACTTCTCGCGGCTGGTCTGGTACTTCACCGTGTCGGCCATGACGTTGGAACGCTTGTCGGTGGCCACGCCGGCGTCCTGCACCATGCCTTCCTGCACCGGGCCGAGGAAGCCCATGGCGAGCAGCACGAGATCGGCCTTGAGGGTGAACTCGGTGCCCGGGATCGGCTGGAACTTCTCGTCGGCGCGGGCGCACTGGAGGCCGATGACCTTGCCGTTCTCGCCATCGAACTTGATGGTCGCAACGGCGAAGTCACGCACGACGCCTTCTTCCTGCGAGGACGAGGTGCGCATCTTCAGCGGCCAGTTCGGCCAGACCAGCGCCTTGTTCTCCTTCTCGGGCGGAGCGGGCATGATCTCGATCTGGGTGACCGAAAGCGCGCCCTGGCGGTTGGAGGTGCCGATGCAGTCCGAGCCGGTGTCGCCGCCGCCGATCACCACCACGTGCTTGCCGCCGGCGAGGATCGGGTTGACGTTCTGCAGCGGCTCGCCGGTGACGCGGCGGTTCTGCTGGCTCAAAAAGTCCATGGCGAAATGGATGCCGTCGAGCTCGCGGCCCGGGATCGGCAGATCGCGCGGCTTCTCGGCGCCGCCGGCCATGGCGATCGCGTCATACTGGTTGGCCAGGTCCTCGACCGAAATGTCCTTGCCCACGTTCACGCCGGCATGCAGCACCACGCCCTCGGCCTGCATCTGGGCCACGCGGCGGTCGATCAGGGTCTTGTCGAGCTTGAAGTTCGGGATGCCGTAGCGCATCAGCCCGCCGATCTGCTGGTTCTTCTCGTAGAGATGAACCTCGTGGCCGGCGCGGGCCAGCTGCTGGGCTGCGGACATGCCGGCCGGGCCCGAACCCACCACGGCGACCTTCTTGCCGGTCTTGTTCGGGTTGACCTGCGGAGTGACCCAGCCTTCCTCGAACCCCTTGTCGATGATCGCGCATTCGATCGACTTGATGTTCACAGGCGTGTCCGGAATGTTCAGCGTGCAGCTCGCCTCGCACGGAGCGGGGCAGATGCGGCCGGTGAATTCCGGGAAGTTGTTGGTGGAATGAAGGTTCTTGAGCGCCTTCAGCCACTCGCCCTTGTAGACGAGGTCGTTCCAGTCCGGGATCTGGTTATTCACCGGGCAGCCGTTGTGGCAGTACGGAATGCCGCAATCCATGCAGCGCGCCGCCTGGTCGCGGGTGCCCTTGTCGCCCAGCGGAATGACGAACTCGTTGTAGTTCTTCAGCCGCTGATCGATCGGGAGGTAATCCCGCTCGACGCGATCGATCTCGAGGAAGCCAGTAATCTTGCCCATTTCAGTTCTTCCTGTCCGTGATCACGCACTTCGCAGCGATGATCGTATAGGAGTGGGTCTTGCCGTCGGCGAACACAGCATTGCCCCTCGGTATGACCTTGCCAATCTCCACTTGCTTCAAGGCACGAAGGCACCCGCCTCTGTCGTAGCCGAGGTAGCCAGGCGACTGGATTATCTCTCCGTTTTCCAACTGGAGTGTCCTCTCCAAGCGGTGTTCGAAGCCGCCCTTGGCCGCCGCAGGAAGTGCGGCGGCGGAGCAGGCGAGCAAGGTTGCGGCCCAGATGGCCGTGCGCATGCCGCACCTCATTCCGCCGCGACCTGTTGAGCGGCCACGCGGGCCTGTTCGAGCTTGGCGAGTGCCTTGCGGTACTCGGTCGGCATGACCTTGCGGAACTTGGGCAGGTACTCGTCCCAGTTCGACAGGATGTGGTTGGCGCGTGACGAGCCGGTGAAGCTCTTGTGCCGGGCGATCAGCTGGTACAGCCGCTCGGCGTCGCGACGCTGCAGGTCGTGCAGGATCTCGACCACGCCCATGGTCTCGAGGTCGTTGCGATGTCCGAACTCGCGAGCGTTGAGGCGTTCCTCCTCGACGACCGGCTCGAGTTCCACCATCGACATGTTGCAGCGGCTCTCGAAGGTCTCATCCTCGTCGAGCACGTAGGCGATACCGCCCGACATGCCGGCCGCGAAGTTGCGCCCGGTCTTGCCGAGCACGACCACCACGCCGCCGGTCATGTACTCGCAGCCATGGTCGCCCGTGCCCTCGACCACCGCGATGGCGCCCGAGTTGCGGACGGCGAAGCGTTCGCCGGCGACGCCGCGGAAGTAGCACTCACCGGTAATGGCGCCATAGAGCGCGGTGTTGCCGATGATGATCGACTCTTCCGGCACGAAGCCGCGCTGCTCCGGCGGCCGGACGACGAGGCGTCCGCCCGAGAGGCCCTTGCCGACATAGTCGTTGGCTTCGCCGACGAGATCGAGGCTGATGCCGTGCGCCACCCAGGCACCGAAGGCCTGGCCGGCGGTGCCGGTCAGCGATACGGCGATGGTGTCTTCGGCGAGGCCGACATGGCCGTAGCGCTTGGCCACCGCACCACCGAGCATGGCGCCCGCCGAGCGGTCGACGCTGGTGATGGTCTCGACGATCTTGACCGGCGTGCCGCTCTCGAGCGCGGGCTGGGCCGCGGCGATCAGCCGGCGGTCGAGCACCTTGTCGATGGGGTGGTTCTGGCTCTCGGTGTGGGTGATGCCCACGCCCTCGGCCGCGAACGGCTTGTGGAACAGCTTGGTGAAATCGAGGCCCTTGCCCTTCCAGTGGGCGACGGCCTCGGTCTTGTCCAGCATCTGCATCTGGCCGACCATGTCGTCGAAGCGGGTGTAGCCCATCTCGGCCATCAGCTCGCGCACTTCCTCGGCGACGAAGAAGAGGTAGTTGATGACGTGCTCGGGCTTGCCGGTGAAGCGCGCGCGAAGCACCGGGTCCTGCGTCGCGACGCCGACCGGGCAGGTGTTGAGGTGGCACTTGCGCATCATCACGCAACCGGCCGCGATCAGCGGGGCGGTGGCCATGCCGAACTCGTCGGCGCCGAGCAGGGCGCCGATCACCACGTCACGGCCGGTGCGGACACCGCCGTCGACCTGCACCGCGATGCGGGAACGCAGCTTGTTGCGCACCAGCGTCTGGTGGGTTTCGGACAGGCCGATTTCCCAGGGGCTACCGGCATGCTTCAGCGACGTCAGCGGGCTTGCGCCGGTGCCGCCTTCGTAGCCGGAAATGGTGACGTGATCGGCACGCGCCTTGGCGACGCCGGCCGCAACCGTGCCCACGCCGACTTCCGACACGAGCTTCACCGACACCTGGCCGTCCGGGTTGACGTTCTTCAGGTCGAAGATCAGCTGGGCCAGGTCTTCGATCGAATAGATGTCATGGTGCGGCGGCGGCGAGATCAGGCCGACGCCCGGGGTCGAGTGACGCACCTTGGCGATGGTCTCGTTGACCTTGTCGCCGGGCAGCTGGCCGCCTTCGCCGGGCTTGGCGCCCTGGGCCATCTTGATCTGCATCATGTCGGAGTTGACGAGATATTCCGTCGTCACGCCGAACCGACCCGAGGCCACCTGCTTGATGGCCGAGCGCTTGCTGTCGCCGTTGGCGAGCGGCTTGAAGCGATCCGGCTCCTCGCCGCCCTCGCCGGTGTTCGACTTGCCGCCGATCCGGTTCATGGCGATGGCGAGCGTCGTATGCGCCTCGAGCGAGATCGAGCCATAGCTCATCGCGCCGGTCGAGAAGCGCTTGACGATCTCGACGGCCGGCTCGACCTGGTCGAGCGCCACGGGCTGCCGGCCATCCTCGTCGGCCTTCCGGATGCGGAAGAGCGAGCGGATGGTGACGTACTTGTCCTCGACCTCGTTCACGAGCTTTGAAAACTCGCGATACTTGTCGCGGGCATTGCCACGGGCAGCGTGCTGGAGGTTCGCAACCGTCTCCGAGCGCCAGACATGGGCTTCACCGCGCTGGCGGAAAGCGTAGTCGCCGCCGATATCGAGCGCGTCCTCGTAGACCGGCGAGTTGCCGAAAGCATCGATGTGACGCTTCACCGTCTCCTCGGCGATCTCCTTCAGCCCGGCACCTTCGATGGTCGTCGCGGTGCCGGTGAAGTAGGTCGAGACGAAGTCGGTCGAGAGGCCCACCGCGTCGAAGATCTGCGCGCCGCAATAGGACTGATAGGTCGAGATGCCCATCTTGGCGGTGACCTTCAGGATGCCCTTACCAATCGCCTTGATGTAACGGTAGATGATCTCGTCCGCGTCGAGCTCGGCCGGCAGGTCGGGCTTCATCGCCACCAGCGTCTCGAACGCCAGGTAGGGGTTGATCGCCTCGGCGCCATAGCCGGCGAGAGCGCAGAAATGGTGGATTTCGCGCGCTTCGCCGGTTTCGACCACGAGGCCCACCGAGGTGCGGAGGCCCTTGCGGATCAGGTGATGGTGCACGCCCGCCGTGGCGAGCAAAGCAGGGATCGCCACCCGCTCGCGGCTCATGCCGCGGTCGGAGAGGATGATGATGTTGTCGCCCGAATGCACGGCCATCTCGGCATCCGAGAACAGCTGGTCGAGCGCCCGCTCCATGCCGGCCGCGCCTTCGGACACCGGATAGGTGATATCCAGCGTCTTGGAACGGAACGGATTATCCTCCATGCCGCCGATGGCGCGGATCTTTTCCAGGTCCTCGTTGGTGAGGATGGGCTGGCGCACTTCGAGGCGCTGGCGCTTGCCGCCGCCGGTGAGGTCGAGCACGTTCGGCCGCGGCCCGATGAACGAGACAAGGCTCATCACCAGCTCTTCGCGGATCGAGTCGATCGGCGGGTTGGTCACCTGCGCGAAGTTCTGCTTGAAGTAGGAATAAAGCAGCTTGGACTTGTTCGAGAGCGCCGAAATCGGCGTGTCCGTGCCCATCGAGCCGACCGCTTCCTGGCCGGTAGCGGCCATGGGCGGCAGGATCAGCTTCAGGTCTTCCTGGGTGTAGCCGAAGGCCTGCTGGCGATCGAGCAGCGGTACGTCCGAGGTCTTGGGCTCGAAATGCACCGCCGGCAGCTCTTCCAGCACGATCTGCGTGCGGCCCAGCCACTGCTTGTAGGGATGGGCGTTGGCGAGCTCGTGCTTGATCTCCTCGTCGGAGACGATGCGGCCCTGCTTCAAATCGATCAGCAGCATCTTGCCCGGCTGCAGGCGCCACTTCTGCTTGATCTTTTCGGCCGGGATCGGCAGCACGCCGGCTTCGGACGACATGACGACCTCGTCGTCTTCCGTCACGAAATAGCGGGCCGGACGCAGGCCGTTGCGGTCGAGCGTCGCGCCGATGTGGATGCCGTCCGAGAAACACATCGCGGCCGGGCCGTCCCACGGCTCCATCAGCGCGGCGTGGTACTCGTAGAAGGCGCGCCGGTCCTCATCCATCAGCGGGTTGCCGGCCCAGGCCTCGGGGATGAGCATCATCGCCGCGTGCGGCAGCGAGTAGCCGCCACGGATCAGGAATTCGAGCGCATTGTCGAAGCAGGCGGTGTCCGACTGCCCCGGATAGGAGATCGGCCACAGCTTCTGGATGTCGGCGCCGAACAGCGGCGACGACACGGAAGCCTGGCGGGCCGCCATCCAGTTATTGTTGCCGCGCACGGTGTTGATTTCGCCGTTGTGGCAGACGAACCGGTACGGGTGCGCCAGCCGCCAGGACGGGAAGGTGTTGGTCGAAAAGCGCTGGTGGACGAGGGCGAGGGCGGACTCGAAGTCCTCGTCGTGCAGGTCCTTATAGTAGGCGCCCAGCTGCCAGGAGAGGAACATGCCCTTGTAGACCAGCGTGCGGCAGCTCATCGAGACGATGTAGAAATCGTTCGGCTTGCCCTCGAAGGCCGAGAAGATCTTGGCCGACATCACCTTGCGGATGACGTAGAGCTTGCGCTCGAAGGCTTCCTCGTCGGCCACGCCGTCGCCCATGCCGATCACCACCTGGCGGTGGAACGGCTCGGTGCCCATGATCTCGGGATCCTGGCTCAGCGACGAGTTGTCGGAGGGCACGTCGCGCCAGCCGATGACCGTCTGGCCCTCGTCCTCGATCGCCTTGTTGACGACGCGTTCCATCTTGAGACGCAGCTCGGCATCCTGCGGCATGAAGATGAAGCCGACGGCATACTTGCCCTGCTCAGGCAGGTGCCAGCCGAGGCGGGCGCCTTCCTTGACGAAGAACTTGTGCGGGATCTGCACCATGATGCCGGCGCCGTCGCCCATCAGCGGGTCGGCACCCACGGCGCCACGATGCTCGAGGTTCTCGAGGATCTTCAGGCCGTTCTGGACGGTCTTCTGGGTCGGACGGTTCTTCAGGTCGACGATGAAGCCGACGCCGCAGGCATCGATCTCGCGCGTCGGGTCATAAAGGCCCTCGGCGGCGGGGCGCAGCACGCCTGTCGGCAAATCGGTGCGATAGCCGGTTTTGCGATTGGCGGTGTCCGTGACGGGATGAAACATCTTGCCGTTCCGTTCTGCTGCCATTTGCAAATCCTCTGTTGCAGTCGACTTCAAAGCCAGGGGACATCGATTCCCCGGCGTGGATTCCTTTCGACGCGTCTTCAGCCCCCAGTCGTACCTCAGTGTACGGCTCGAAACCGACGGCGCAATCCTTTAGTGGGGAGCGGCTCTGCATCCAAATGGCCGCTCATTCGGGCTCGATAAGGCCCCGCTCCTCCGTTTCCGCTCTCGTCAAGCGGGCCAGCCAGATCGGCGTGTGAAACGCATCCGGGGAGACCGGCCGCTCACGAATTTGGACAGGCGTGCTGTCCTATCGAGGCTACATTTGCATAATTCCAAACTGCGAGCAAGCGGTCGATACCACTTTTTTGCCGTGATGTCCGTGACGGGCGTAGGAAATGGCTGCAGAAAATAGGAAATGTGTAGGCAATCAAGTCAGGCAGGGCAGGGATCAGCCGCTGCCGCGCCGGGAATCGTCGAATCGTGGATAGGAGACGGGTGGGTTCTTCCGGCCCGGCTTGACCGCTGCCGCCGGCCTGCCAATGTCTTGGCGATGCGGAGGAAATTGAGATGGCAGCGCCCGAACGTCCGACCTTCATCCGGAATTATCGCGAGTTGCTGAAGCCGTTCGAGCGGGCGCCGGCCGGCATGGGCGGGGCGGGCGCGCGGTTCGGCCAGCGCTTCGGACTCAATCGCCTCGGCATCAACCTCGAGGTCATTCCGCCGGGCAACCGCTCATCGCACCCGCATGCGGAAAAGCTCGAGGAAGAGTTCGTCTACATTCTCGCCGGCACGCCCGACGTATGGATCGACGGCGTGCTTCACCCACTCGAGCCGGGAGACGCCGTCAGCTTTCCGTCCGGCACCGGCATCGCGCACAGCTTCCTCAACAATGCCGGGACGGACGCACAGCTGCTGATCGTCGGCGAGCACCAGGTCGCCGGCAACCAGCTCCTTTATCCGCTCAACCCCGAGCGCATGGACGATTTCCGCAAGCGCAACCGCGCCTGGGATAATGCGCCGCGCCACCAGCTCGGCCCGCATGACGGCGTGGCTCGGGCAGGAACCCGCCACGGGATGGCCGACAAATCCGGTCGTCCGGCCTTCATCGCACATGTCACCGACCGCATGCAGCCGGTCACCGACCCGGGCTTTGCCAATTTCGGCGGCCGCCGCAGCCGGCTCGGCGCTGAGGGCGGTCTCACCCGCCTCGGCATCCACCACGATGTGCTGCCGCCGGGCAACCGCACATCCCATCCGCATGCCGAGAGTCGCGAGGAGGAGTTCGTCTTCGTCCTCGACGGCAGGCCTGACGTCTGGATCGACGGGCACCTCCACGAACTCGAGCAAGGCGACGGCGTCGGCTTTCCCGCCGGGTCGGGCATCGCCCACAGCTTCCTCAACAACTCCGACACGGAGGCTCACCTGCTGATCGTCGGCCAGCACGATGTTGCGGGCAATCAACTGATCTATCCGCTCAACCCGCAGCGCAACGAGGAATTCCGCAAATGGGGCGAGTTCTGGGAGGATGCCCCGAAGCGTGAACTCGGTCCGCATGACGGGATGGCGAAGGCCGGGACGCGGAAGGGGTAGGGGCGGCGCAGGCCGGGGCCTATCCTGAGGTCGTCGCGGTTCGGGCTCGAGACCCGCACCCCCTCAGGATGATTCCGGCCTCCGCCGGAATGACACAGTGGTTGGTGCCCCGATGAATCGCCACCCACCAGCTGTCATCCCTGCGAAAGCAGGGATCCATCTCTCCATCAGCGCGGGCTGTGAGTTGGACCCCTGCTTTCGCAGGGGTGACAGCCGGTGGTGATGAAGAATCTTCGCCAATCTTATCCCCCTCTCTCCACCACCCCTTACAATCCCCCCGTCCGCTGCACCGAAGCGAGATCATGACGAGTGGTTGGTGCGGTGGAGATTGGGTGGGTCGGCAGTCGTGCCGGTCCAGGCCTAAAGCACGTCGGCATGATCCGGTTCGCCGGGGACGCCGCTACACAACGCGGGGGACTTGGCGGATGCACGCCGGGTCTCAGGCTGCAACTGCCCGCATCGGGCGGCGGGGTGAAGGTTGGTGAGCGCGGAATCCGGCAGCCAGCTCAGCTTCGGGCAGCTCGCGATGCGGCACGGGATGCGCCCGGGCCCACGTGCCATAAGCCCAAAACCCCGATCGGCCGGCGAGGCGTGAGCCTCACATATTGCTGCGGACTACCGCGAGGGGCAAAGGCCCCGCCGGCCCGTCGCTTCGTTCTTTGACATCCTCCGGGGCCGGTGGCCGCCGGATGCATCAGCATGGTCAGCAGGTGGCCACGGACCATGCAACCCCGCCTCCCTCCCCCTTGCGGGGAGGGATTGAGGGTGGGGGTAGTGCGGTGATCCCCGATGGACCCCCACCCCCTCACCCCTCCCCGCAAAGGGGGAGGGGAGCCTGCCGGCGGGCCTCACTATTCCAGATGGCTCTTCAGAAACCACAGGTTCTTGTCGAGCGTGCGGGAGAACGCCGTGAAGATGTCCGCTGTACCGGCGTCACCAGCCTCGTCGGCGGTATCGATCGCTTCGCGCGTCGATTTGCTCAGCGCACCGTAGCGTTCGACGAGCGCGTTGAGGTGGTCCTCGACCTTGCGGATGTCGGTGGGGTAGGGCGCGAGCTTGCTGGCCTTGCCGGCCGTCTGCAGGGTGCCGAGCGCAATGCCGTCGAGCTGGGCCACCCGCTCGGCGATGATGTCGACATGCTCGTCGACGTCGCCGCGCAGCTGGTCGAGCAGTTCGTGCACGGCGATGAAGGTCGGGCCCTTCAGGTTCCAGTGCGCCTGCTTGGTGATCAGCGCCAGGTCGATCGCATCGGCGAGGCGCGCGTTGAGCAGGTCGATCATGGCCGACTTGGTGTTCGACTTGAGGCCGATCTCGGGGGATTTCATGAGAAGACTCCGTGACGCTGAAATGCCCGTAGGAACGGGTTCCGGACGATAGAGGTTCCGTCACCGGTGCATTGGAGTCGAGCAGAATCAGTGCGGCAGAATCGAAAGGGCGCCGCCGTCGCCGGCAGCGCCCCATATTCCGTTCTCCTGATCCAACAGACCGCCTGAGGATCAGGCGTTCATGACCGGAAGCTTAGTTGACCGACTTGTCCTCGATGGTCTTGGTGCCGGCCGCGATCGGGATCTGGCGAGCCTTCTTGCTCTCCGGGATCTCGCGCTTCAGCTCGACATGGAGCAGGCCGTTCTCGAGCGAGGCCCCCGCGACCTCTACGTAGTCGGCAAGCTGAAAGCGGAGCTCGAAAGCCCGCTCGGCAATGCCACGGTGGAGGAATTCGCGGGCCTTGTCGTCGTTCTCCTGGGCCTTGGCGCCTTTGATGACCAGGTTGTTCTCCTTGGTCTCGATGGCGATGTCGCCCTCGGCGAAGCCGGCAACGGCGATCGAGATGCGGTAGGCGTCATTGCCCAGCTTCTCGATATTGTAGGGAGGATAGGTCTTCTGCTCCTGGCCGACGAGGGCGTCGAGCCGGTTGAACACGCGGTCGAAACCGACCGTGGAGCGATAGAAGGGGGAAAAATCGTATGCAGCCATCTCACATTCTCCTTTTGAGCAACGTGGCTTAGCGGGTGTCCCACGCAAGCTCCCCGATTGGGCGAACCTGCATTCTCGGGTGTCCCGATCCCCGGGGCTTCCCGGCGGACCGCATTGATTTAGGGAGCCGAAACGGAGGTTCAAGCCCCCTGTTCAGGTTGCTGAACGGAAGATGAATGTGCCGATCAAAGCCGGTTCAGGCGACCGTCCCTATAAGCGTGACTGTGCTTACTGTCTGCTGCAGAGCACACCGAATGAGCCGCCTTCACCCGCCCCCCGCAAGGCGGCCATCACAGGAAAGCCAGTGCTTCGAATCCTCGGAGCGCTGGCTTTTCTGTTTCCGGGTCACCCCGTATTGCGACGCCGTGGAATCCGCTAAGACACGCGCATGAACGCCATCGTCGATCCCAATGGTCCGGCCCTCGCGGTCGTCCCCTCCAACCCGGTGCCGGAGGGCGCGCGCGTCGGCTATTTCACCACGCCCGATAAGGTGCAGCTGCGCTACGCCACCTTCCCCAAGGGGCCGGGCGCGGCGCGCGGCACCATCTGCCTCGTGGGCGGCCGCACCGAGTTCATCGAGAAATATTTCGAGACCATCGCCGATTTCCAGAAGCGCGGCTTTGCGGTCGCCACCTTCGACTGGCGCGGGCAGGGCGGCAGCCAGCGGCTGATCGGCAACAAGAAACTCGGCTATGTCCGGCGCTTCGACGATTACTGGGAGGACCTGCGCGCCTTCCACGGCTCGATTCTTCTCCCCGATTGCCCGGCGCCCTATTATCTCGTCGGCCATTCCATGGGCGGGCTGGTGTCGCTCTATGCCGGCATCCGCGACCGCATGATGTTCGAGCGCATCTTCCTCAGCGCGCCGATGGTGGCGCTCGACCACCAGCCGCTGTCCATGGCCGGCATGGCCAAGCTCGCCGGTACGCTCAGCAATCTCGGCCTCGGCCGCCTGCCGGTCGGCCGCCCCGGCGACAAATCGCAGACCCGGCAGCGCTTTGCCGGCAACGCGCTGACCTCGGACCTCGCCCGCTTCAACCGCTCGACCGAAATCCTGCTCGCCCGGCCCGATCTCGAGCTCGGCGCGCCCACGTTCCGCTGGGTCGCCTCCGCCTTTTCCGCCATGGCCGGCGCCTCGACCGATGCCTTCCCCGGCGCCGTCCGCATCCCCGTGCTGATGCTGGCCGCCGCCCGCGACGAGATCGTCTCGACCAGCGCCATCGAAACGCTGGGCCTCAGGATGCGCACCGGCCGCCACGTCATGATCGCCGGCGCCCGGCACGAAATGTTCATGGAAAACGACACGATCCGCGGCCAGGTCTTCGCCGCGTTCGACGCGTTCATCACCGAACCGTCGGCTTGAGTTACAGCCGAAAGCGCGGCGAGAACGGACTGTCCGGGTTCACGTCGTAGTCGACTTCGGTGACGCAGGTCTGTGCCGCGCTGTGGCCGCTCCCCGCGTGCCACGGTCCATCCCGCAGCTCGATGTCCGTCACCTCGGCCAGCGTCAGGCAGCGCCACTCGCCGCCCGGCGGCAGGCTGCTGCCGCTCTCGCCGGCGAACTGGAAGGTCAGTGCCTTCTCCACTCCGCCGCCCCGGCCGAGCACGATCGGGCAGAGTTCGCGCCGCTTGCCGCGATAGGTGCAGGTGACCTGCCGCCGTTCGCGCATCGCCTCGAGGAACAGCTCGTACGCTGCGCTGGCCATGCTAGCCCCGTAGCACCGCCATGGCCGCGGCATGCAGCTCCGGTGTCGCCGCGGCGACGCAGTCGCCGCCGTTCTCGGCTCGGCCGCCATCCCAGGTGGTGATGACGCCGCCGGCATTCTCGATCAACGGAATCAGCGGGCAGATGTCGACGTCCTTCAATCCCGCCTCGACCACGAGGTCGATATGACCGGCCGCCATCAGCGCGTAGCCGTAGCAATCGAGCCCGTAGCGGGTGGTGAGCACCGCGTGGCGGATACGGCCCCAGGGCTCAAGCAGGCCGTCGCGCTCGAACAGGTCGGGCGACGTCGTAGTCATCTTGGCCCCGGCCAGTTCGGTCACCTTGGACGTCCTGAGCGGCTCCTTGTCGAAGCCGCGGTAGTAGCTCGCCTCGCCCGGAACGCTCAGGTAAATCTCGCCGGTGAAGGGTTGCGCCATCAGCCCGGCCACCGCCTTGCCGTCGACGCGCAGGCCGACCAGCGTGCCCCAGACCGGGACGCCGGTGATGAAGGCGCGGGTGCCGTCGATGGGGTCGATGATCCAGGCAAAGCGCCCCTTGCCCTCCTTGTCGTCCCATTCCTCGCCGATGATGGCGTGATCGGGAAAGCGCTCATCGAGCAGCTTGCGGATGGCGAGTTCGGCCTCGCGGTCCGCTTCGGTGACCGGGTCGAAGCCGGCGACCAGCTTGTTGTCGACGGCGAGGCCGGAGCGGAAGCGGGGCAGGGTGTGCTCGGCCGCAATCTCGGCGGCATCGAGCAATGTGCGGCTCACCAGGTCCAGTTCGAGCCCGCCAAGGTCTGCGTTGCCGTTCGCATCGTTCATATCAGCCCCCGCGCCAGGTTTTGCTTATATTTGGCAGCACATTAGCCGGCATGTTCGGCCCCCACTGCAATAGCGTGTGATAGTGATGAGTCATTTTTGCAACAGAGCTTCGAATTCCCTGTTGAAGACTTTCGTCTGCCTTGTTCGGAGCAGCAAATCAGTTCAATCCGGAAGGTGCATGATGGATGGGCGGTTCGAAACCTACGCCGCGACTTGGGCATAAGCTTCTGGCCGCCATCGTTTCCTCCCTTGACTGGGCCGCTCCGGCGGCCCGTTTTTCTGGGACCTACCTTCCCCAAATCGACGTGAGTGCGGCGCCTACTCAGCGGCGTATTTCTCGCTGGTCGCAGCCGGCGGCTGCAGCACGCCGAGATCGAGCCCGATCAGCGTCGCCACGAGGCGATCGACCAGCTGGCGCACGGCGCCGAAATCGGCTGATTTCTCCAGCGTCACCTCGTTCATATAGAGATGGCGGCTGACTTCGATCTGCAGCGCATGCACGCCATGCTGCGGCCGGCCGTAGGTGCGGGTGCAGAAGCCACCGGCATAGGGCCGGTTGCGCGCCACGCGCAGACCGGCGCCGGCAAAGATCATCTCGGCGATATCGGCCAGCATCGGCGCGCAGGTCGTGCCGTAGCGATCGCCCAGCACCACGTCCGGCCCGAGCCGGTCGCCCGAGCGGGCCAGCCGCGGCATCGAGTGACAATCGATCAATACGGCGACGCCGAAGGCGGTGAATGCCTCCGTGAGGAGCTTCTGCAGCGTCGCGTGATACGGCTGGTAGATGCCCTCGATGCGCATGCGCGCGTCGTCCAGCGTCAGCCGCTCGCGATAGATCGGCTTGTTTTCGGCCACCACGCGGGCGAGGGTGCCCAGCCCCGCGGCCACGCGCGGGCTGGTGGTATTGAATCGCTCCGACAGCGGCTCGACGAACATCGCCGGATCGAGCTCCCAGGGCTCGCGATTCACGTCGAGGTAGGCGCGCGGGAAATGCGCGCGGACCAGCGGCGCCCCCAGGTGCGGCGCGCGGCCGAACAGCTCGTCGACGAACGCGTCCTCGGATTGCCGGATCGACAGATGGTCGAGCCGGGTCATCCTCAGGAAGCGTTCGGGATAATCGCGGCCGGAATGGGCGGAGTTGAACACCAGCGGGGCGAGCACCCGGCGGGGCCGGATGGTTTCGAATGCTGGCCTGTCCCAATAGTCGGACTGCACGGGGTTCCCCTCGAGCGCCGAAGCGCCGTCACTACGTCGTCACTGTGCCGCGCCGGGGGCGGATTGTCCATATGAACGAAGGTGATGCGATCTGTTCGTTCACACTCGTGCCGGCCCGGTTCACGATCGGGCAAACTTGCATTAAACATCACCCGCTAGAGTCCGGCAGAAGCCGCGATTGGGCGTGAAGAGGATATGATGAAGCGCATTCTGCTCGCCGAAGACGATAACGACATGCGCCAGTTCCTCACCCGTGCCCTCAAGCAGGCCGGTTATGAAGTGGTCTCGTTCGACAACGGCAAATCGGCCTATGAGCGGTTGCGCGAGGAGCCGTTCTCGCTGCTGCTCAGTGATATCGTCATGCCCGAGATGGATGGCATCGAGCTGGCGCGCCGCGCCACTGAACTCGACCCCGATCTCAAGGTGATGTTCATCACCGGCTTCGCGGCGGTGGCGCTCAACCCGGACACCGAGGCTCCCAAGGACGCCTCGGTGCTGAGCAAACCCTTCCACCTCAAGGACCTCGTGCACGAGGTCGAACGGCTGCTCGCGGCCTGATCCGCCGGCAGTTTCCCCAGGCCGGAATTGACGCTTGACCCGCAAACGGGTTTCATGGTGTATCGCGCTTCGCAACGGCGGGCGCGGCCCGGCGTTGATGGCGTGATGGGTGTATAGCTCAGCGGGAGAGCACTACCTTGACATGGTAGGGGTCACAGGTTCAATCCCTGTTACACCCACCATCCGCCGCCCGAAGGACTTCCCAAGTCCTTCATCCGCCGGCCTTTCCGGCGCAGATTTCTACCGCGGCAATTTCCCGGCCCGCGGTTATCGGATGGGTGCGTAGCTCAGCGGGAGAGCATCGCCTTCACACGGCGGGGGTCACAGGTTCAATCCCTGTCGCACCCACCATCCCTTACCCCAGGACGCCACCTCGGTAGCCTTCGTAACGAAGGCTTAATCGTGTCCATTTCGACCCAAAAATGACCCCATTGCTGCCTTGATTTTGCCATCGCGGATACAGGTGTGGCGGGAATGCTACGACTCGTCCCGGCGGGGTGCGAAAGCAACGATTTGTTGGGATCCGAGGTCGCTTTTCTCGCATTCTCGGGCTAGTTCCGCAGCCCTCAGACTAGGAGTAGCACTATGAATCGTTATGCAATCGCCCTGCTCGCTGGCGTCGCCGGCGTGTCACTGGCATCGGCCGCCTCGGCTGCCGACCTCATCATCAGCGAGCCGGCGCCCATCGTGCCGATCGTAGAGACCGCCGGTGGTAACTGGGATGGCGTCTATGTCGGTGCGTTCGCTGGCTTCGGCTGGGGCACGCTCGGCGATGAGGACGACTACTTTGTCGGCGACGACTACGAGGGTGACGGTTGGAAGCTCGGCGTGACCGCCGGTGCCGACTTCACCATCTCGGAAGCCCTGGTTGCCGGTATCGTTGCCGACATCGCCTGGACCGACCTCAACGGCGAGGACACCGTCGATGGCGTCGAGTTCAGCTCGGACTGGAACGGTAGCGTTCGTGGCCGTCTCGGCTTCGACGGTGGCGCCTTCCTGCCGTACGTGACGGCTGGTATCGCGTTTGCCGACAACACCGTCACCGACACTGCACTTGACCTCGAAGACAGCGCCACCCATGTCGGCTGGACCGCCGGCGCCGGTGTGGAATTCGCCGTTGCCGACAACGTGTCGCTCGACCTGCAGTACCGCTACACCGACTTCGGTTCGCAGACCTATGACTTCGGTGGCGACGAGCGTGACATCAGCCTGACCTCGCACGCGGTCACTGCCGGCGTTAACTTCCGGTTCTGATCCGTCAGCAATCGCAAGGTCGCAAGGCCACTCGACCCCGTCCGGCAACCGCCGGGCGGGGTTTTGCTTGCGCATGCACAGAGCTGTGACGGTGTTGCGAATTTGCGCTTGCCGGACCGGAAGAAGCGGCGCATCGTTACGGTCATGTTCAACCAGCAAAGGAGGTGATCCAAGTGTCTCATCAGAAATCGTCGGTTTCGAAGGGTCTTGGAGTCTCCGCTAGCTCGGAGCAGCCTCTGGCCTAGTCGAAGGCCTCCTGGCCCTTCAGTGGGCAGGACACTTCGAAAGCCGTGCGAAATCGAGAAGGGCCGCCTCCGGGCGGCCCTTTTTCTTTGCCTCGGATCCGGTGTTCGGGCGCGGTTCAGCCCGAAAAGTGACCGCCAGAGGCGAGAAACCCCTGCAGTCATCACATTCAGGGCGAGTTTTTGTCGTTGGTGAGGCGGGTGGCGTCGGATACGTCTTCTCGACCGTAAGGCGTTGAGCCGGCTTCAATATTCATCGATTTATGCACGAAAATACTCTGTTGCGGCAGAGCAACATACGCCACATTCCCGTCAATTTCTGGCCTGAGTCCAAGCAGCCCGACTCGATTATTGTCGATCGAGGATGTATTTTGATGGACAACTGGTTGGAGGGTTTAAGTAAATGAAGCGTTATACTCTGGCACTGCTGGCGGGCCTGGCCGGCATGGGCATCATGTCCTCGGCCGTCGCGGCCGACCTCATCATCGAAGAAGCGCCGGTGGTTGGTGTGGTCGACGTCTCGAGCGACTGGGAAGGGCCCTATATCGGCGGTTTCGTCGGTTGGGCTTCCGGCGAAGCCGACATGACCGATCCCCTGGCGGGTCCCTGTTCGGTGGGCGACCTCGAGGGCTGCGATGTCGACATCAGCGGCTGGCTCGTCGGCCTCAAGGGTGGCGTGAACTTCGCGATCGCAGATGGGGTCATCGCCGGTATCGTCGGCGATATCGCCTGGGCCGACATCTCGGGCACGGACACGTTCCCGCTCCCGGTCGATGAGTCGACCAATTCGATCAACTGGCAGGGCTCGGTGCGCGGCCTGCTCGGCTTCGACGGCGGCGCCTTCATGCCGTATGTCACGGCCGGTCTGGCGTTCGCCAATGCCACGCACTATTCGGACTTCGCCGATCCGTACGTCGACGAGGTCGACAACACTCATGTCGGCTGGACGGCTGGTGTCGGCGTCGATTTCGCGGTGACCCAGGATATGTCGGTCAACCTCGAGTATCGCTATTCCGACTACGGCTCGCAGGAATATGACCACGAGACGCCCGTCGCTCCGCCGGAATTCGCGCTCACGACACACCAGATCACGGTCGGCCTCAACTGGCAGTTCTGATCGGTTCGCCGCAAGGATCGAGACATGGGGCCGCCCTTCGGGGCGGCCTTTTTGTGCCTCGCAGGCCCGCAACCTTTCGTTAACCACCGGGTCAGGGTTACCGCCAGATTAAGGAGTTATTTGCAATTCGGATTCGATTCATGCGCCCGACAAGGCATTGTTCCTCGTACCTTGGAGACACAACATGAATCGTATTTCTCTCACTCTTCTCGCCGGCGTTGCTGTGCTCTCCATGGCTTCGGCCACGCAGGCCGCCGACCTCCTCATCCAGCAGCCCTCCTCGCCCGGCTTCATCGACATGGGCGGCAGCAGCGGCGGCTGGGACGGCGCCTATGTCGGTGGCTTTATCGGCTACGGCTGGGGCACTGCCGTCGACGACCTCAACAACTATCCGAATGACATCGAACTGTCGGGCTGGACCGTCGGTGCGACCGTCGGCGCCAACTTCACCGTCGCTCCGGGCTTCATCCTGGGTGCGGCCGGCGACATCGCCTGGGCCGGCATCGGTGGCTTCGAGGCACCGATCGACTACGACGTCAACTGGACCGGCTCGATCCGCGGCAAGGCCGGCTTCGACGGCGGCGCCTTCATGCCCTACGTGACCGGTGGTCTGGCGTTCGCCGGCGCCACTGCCAGCGAAGCGGGCGACGACAGCACCCAGGCGCATTTCGGCTGGACCCTCGGCGGCGGTGTGGAAGTCGCGGTTGTCGACAACGTCTCGCTCGACCTGCAGTACCGCTATACCGACTACGGCACGGCCGACTACGACAACCTCGGCTCGCCCGCCACGTTCGACCTCAACACCCACGCGGTCACCGCGGGCGTGAATTTCAAGTTCTGATCTCTCCGATCAGTCCATGCATGGAGGGGCTGCCGCGAGGCGGCCCCTTTGCTTTGCAATCGTCGGGCCGAACGATTATGTAGCGGCTTCCCTCATTCTCGCGATTGCCATGAACGTCCACACCCCGGCCGCGGCCACCAAATTGCTGCCTTTCCAGACGCGCCGGACTTTTGCGATCATTTCGCACCCTGACGCCGGCAAGACCACGCTCACCGAGAAGCTGCTCGCCTCCTCCGGCGCCATCCAGCAGGCCGGCCAGGTCCGACACCGCGCCAACCAGCGCGCCACGCGCTCGGACTGGATGGAGATCGAGCGCCAGCGCGGTATCTCGATCACCTCGTCGGTGATGACCTTCGAGCATCTGGGACTGACCTTCAACCTGCTCGATACCCCCGGACACTCGGACTTTTCCGAAGACACCTACCGTACGCTCACCGCGGTCGATGCCGCCATCATGGTGATCGATGTCGCCAAGGGCATCGAGGCGCAGACGCTGAAGCTGTTCGAGGTGTGCCGCCTGCGCGACATTCCCATCATCACCTTCGCCAACAAGGTCGACCGTGAAGGCAAGGACCCGGTCGAGATTCTCGACGAGATTGCCTCGACGCTGGCGCTCGACGTCTCGCCGGTGGTCTGGCCGCTGGGCGGCGGCGTCGACTTCAAGGGCATCGTCGATCTCGCGGCGGGCGTCGTGAAGCGGCCCAATGGCGAGGTCTGGAAGACCTTTGCCAAGGTCGAGGACCTCGCCCGCGACAACGAGTTCGCCATGGATCCGGTCATCATGGCCAGCCTCGAAAACCTCGAGCTCGCCCGCGCCGGTTTTCCCGAGTTCGATCACGAGATTTACCTCGCCGGGCACCTGACGCCGGTCGTGTTCGGCTCGGCGCTGAAAGCCATCAGCGTGCCGGAACTGTTGACGGCGCTCGGAGCCTGGGCGCCCGAACCGCGGCCGCAGCCGGCCGAGCCCAAGCCGATCGAGCCGGGTGATCCGAAGGTCTCAGGCTTCGTCTTCAAGGTGCAAGCCAACATGGACGCCAACCACCGCGATCGCATCGCCTTCGTGCGGTTGAGCTCGGGTACGTTCAAGCGCGGCATGCGGCTCAAGAATGTGCGCACCGGCAAGGATATGGCGGTGTCGAACCCGATGTTCTTCTTCGGCCACGATCGTGAACTGGCCGAGGAAGCAGTAGCCGGCGACATCGTCGGCATCCCGAATCACGGCGCGCTCAGCGTGGGCGACACGCTGACCGAGGGCGCCAACATCAAGGTCACCGGCATCCCGAACTTCGCCCCCGAAATCATCCGCCGCGTTCGCCTCGCCGACCCGATGAAGGCCAAGCAGCTGGCCAAGGCGCTCTCCGATCTCGCCGAAGAAGGCGTGGCGCAGATATTCCGCCGCATGGTGGGCGCCGACTACATTGTCGGCGTCGTCGGCCAGCTGCAGCTCGAGGTGCTGCAGAGTCGCATCAACACCGAATACAACGTGCCGATCAGCTTCGAGGCGATCAACTTCGAACTCGCCCGCTGGGTCACCAGCGACGACAAGAAGGAACTCGAGCGCTTCATTTCCACCCAGAAGCTGGAGATGGCCGAGGACAAGTATGGCGACCCCGTCTATCTGGCGCAGTCGCAATGGTGGCTCGGCCGGGCGGAGCGAGACTATCCCGCGATCAAGTTCCATACGACCAAGGAGCGGCATTAGGGTCGGCGAATGGCATCGTACATTTGGAGGCTTTCGAGCCCTCCGGTCAGCCGCTAAGACACTCCCCAACCAAGGGAGCCACATCATGAACATCCGCAAACTGGGCAAGACCGGCTACGAGGTCTCCGAAATCGGGCTCGGTACCTGGCAGCTGGGCGAAAGCTTTGGCCCGGTCAGCGATGAGTCGGCCGCCGAAATCCTCAAGACGGCTCGCTCGCTCGACGTGAATTTCTGGGATACTGCCGACGTCTATGGCGGCGGCCAGTCCGAACGCCGGATCGGCGAATTCCGCGACAAGAATGGCGTTTTCGTCGCCACCAAGCTTGGCCGCAATGGCGAGATCTTCCCCAACAAGACCGGCTACAACAAGCGCAACATCAAGGAGAGCCTCGCTGGCTCGCTGAAGCGGCTGGGCGTCGAAACGCTCGATCTCGCCCAGCTCCACACGGTTCCCACCGAGGTGCTGCGTGACGGTGAGGTCTTCGCCATCATGGACGACATGCGGGATGCCGGCATGGTGCGCCACTGGGGCGCCAGCGTCGAGAATGTCGAGGAGGCCCAACTCGCCATGCGGGCCGATGGCTGCACCACGCTGCAGATCATCTTCAACCTGTTCCGGCAGGACTACATCACCGAAGTGTTCCCGACGGCGCAGCAGAAGAATGTCGGCATCATCGTCCGCCTGCCGCTCGCCTCGGGCCTGCTGTCGGGCAAATGGAGCAAGGACACGAAATTCGCGTCGACCGACCATCGCAGCTTCAACGCCAACGGCGAGAAGTTCAACGTCGGCGAAACCTTCTCCGGCCTGCCGTTTGAGACGGGTGTGGCGCTCGCCGACCAGCTCAAGCAGATGGTGCCCAGGACCGCTCCGCTCAGCCAGTTCGCCCTGCGCTGGATTCTCGACCAGCCGGCGGTCTCGACCATCATCGCCGGGGTGACGCGGCCGGACCAGTTGCGCAGCAACGTCGATGCGATCGGGCTCGATCCGGTCGAGCCGAAACTGGCCGAGGAATTGAGCGGCTGGTACCAGGACAAGGTGCGTCCGGCGATCCGCGGCCGGATCTGAGCCGCCGGCGCCCCCAAGTTTTCAGCCGGCCCCCTCGACCGGCCCTATCGCCCGGAATTCGGCGGATTCCGGGCGACGAGATTTTTTTCGACTTCCTTCGGTCGCGATGAAGCCGTAATCGGCGGCGTCGCAGACTTTCAATGCGAGGTTGCTAGCAAGATTACAGTCTTGCTTTAGTTGCTCCGGCAAATCTACGCCAACTCCTCCCAACTGTTGTTGCGCAAGTAGCGGGAGATTTGACAGCATTGCTGTTCAACCTTTAAGGTCCGCGCGTCAAATCACACGGAGCAGATACGGATGACTTTCAAATCCGGCGGCATTGCCGCTGCGATCGCCATTTCCCTTTTGTCCGGCGCCAGCGCGCCCGCCCAGGCCCAGGATGCCGCGGCCACGACTTGCGGCACCGACCGTACCATCGATATTGCCGAGATGACCTGGCCGTCGGCGGCCGCACTCGCCCATATCCATGCCACGATCCTTTCAGCCGGCTACGGCTGCACCGTCGAGATCGTCACCGGCGACACGGTGCCGACCTCCTCCTCCATGCTGACGCGCGGCTCGCCCGCCATCGCTCCCGAGCTCTGGACGAGCACGATCCAGGAGGCCTGGGAGCAGGGCATGGCCGACGGCACCGTGGTGCAGCTCGGCGATGCCATAACTGATGGCACGGTCGAGGGCTGGTTCATCCCGCGCTACACGCAGGAAGCCAATCCGGACCTCACTACGGCCGACGCCGTGATCGCGCGCCCGGACCTCTTCGCCGATCCCGAGGATCCGTCCAAGGGGCGGCTCTACTCCTGCCCGCCGGGCTGGGCCTGCGAGCTGTCCACCACGGCGCTGTTCGAAGCTTATGGCATGGGCGAGACCTGGAACCTGTTCTCGCCGGGCTCGGGCGGGGCGCTCGACGCCTCGATCGCCCGCGCCTTCACCCGCGAAGAGCCGATCCTGTTCTACTACTGGGGCCCGACTGCAATCCTGGGCAAGTATGACGCGGTGCAGCTCGACCTCGGCGAGGCACTGCCTGAAGTCTATGCCTGCAACACCGATCCGGATTGCACCGAGCCGGCCGGCAAGACCGCCTATCCGTCCAGCCCGGCTGTCGTCGGGGCCGCAGCCTGGGTCCAGGAGGAGGCGCCAACCGTCGCCACCTACTTCTCCAAGGTCGGCCTCAGCAACGACCAGATCAGTGAACTGCTCGTCTACGGCGACGAGAACCAGGCCGATGCCGCGCAGACGGCGGAGAATTTCCTGCGCACCAAGCAGGATGTGTGGAGCGCCTGGGTGCCGGCCGAAGTGGCCGAGAAGGTCCTCGCCTCCCTGGGCTGATCTCCAGCAGCCTCAACTTGCGGTCGGGCATCAGCCCGGCCGCCTTTCCCGTGCGTCCGATCCCCGAGCCAGCTGATTCGCTGCCTCCGGGATCGCACGTCTGACGCCTCCCGAGAGAGCAAGAATGTTTCCCGAAGTTTTCGACACGCGTCCGCTGCGACGGGCGATCGATGACGGCCTCAACTGGGTCGTCCGCAACTGGGGGGGCGGGTTCGAAGCCGCCGCCTCGCCGCTGCTCTGGCTGCTCAACGCCATCGAGCGCACCCTGGTCGCCACGCCCTGGTGGCTGATCATCGCCATTCTCGTGGGCATCGCGTGGCTGGCCACGCGCCGCATCACGCTGCCTGCCATCGTCCTCGTCTCGCTGCTGTTCCTGGGCGTGATGGAACTGTGGCGCGACGCCATGGCGACGATGGCGCTGATGCTCGCCGCCACCATCACCGCCATCGTCGTCTCGATCCCCGTGGGTGTATGGATGAGCCGCTCGAGCCGCGTGCGGCAGGTGATCACGCCGCTGCTCGACCTGATGCAGACGCTGCCGAGCTTCGTCTATCTCATCCCCACTGTGATGATCTTCGGCCCGGGCAAGATCCCGGCGCTGATCGCCACCATCGTCTACGCCGCTCCGCCGCTGGTCCGGCTCACCGACCTCGGCCTGCGCTCGGTCGATCCGGCGGTGATGGAAGCCAGCCGGGCCTTCGGTACCGATCCCGGCCAACGCCTCTTCGGCGTGCAGATCCCGCTGGCGCTGCCGACCATCCTCGCCGGCATCAACCAGACGACGATGATGGCGCTCGCCATGGTGGTCATCGCCTCGATGATTGGGGCAGGGGGGCTCGGCTACCAGGTGCTGCAGGGCATCGGCCGGCTCGAGGTCAGCCGCGGCCTGTTCGCGGGGCTGGGCATCGTGGCCCTGGCGATCGTGTTCGACCGCATCACCCAATCCTTCGGTAAACAGCTCCAGGCCCGCATCGGCCTGGCGGAGGTACGCTGATGAACGCCATCGACATCGATACCGACCTCGCCATCCGCATGCGCCACGTCACCAAGATCTTCGGCGATGATCCGCAGCGGGCGATGGAACTGCTCGCCGGCGGCAAGTCCAAGGCCGACGTGCAGGCCGAAACGGGTTGCGTCGTCGGCCTCGACAATGTGTCGCTCGATATCCGGCGCGGCCAGATCTACGTCGTCATGGGCCTGTCGGGTTCGGGCAAGTCGACGCTGATCCGGCACGTCAACCGGCTGATCGAGCCGACATCGGGCGAAATCCTCGTCGACGGCACCGACGTGCTGAAGATGAGCCTGCCCGAGTTGCGCAGCTACCGGCGCAGCACCGTCGCCATGGTGTTCCAGAAGTTCGGCCTCTTGCCGCACCGCTCGGTCATCGACAACGTCGCCTACGGCCTGGAAGTACGCGGCGTCGACAAGGCGCAACGTCTGGCCGAGGCGGCGAAGTGGATCGAGACGGTCGGGCTCAAGGGCTACGAGCAAAGCCGGCCGCGTCAGCTGTCAGGCGGGCAGCAGCAGCGCGTCGGCCTCGCGCGCGCCTTGGCCCTCGATACCGACATCATCCTCATGGACGAGGCGTTCTCCGCCCTCGACCCGCTGATCCGCTCGGGCATGCAGGACCAGTTGATCGAGCTGCAGAAGTCGCTGGACAAGACGATCCTGTTCATCACCCACGACTTCGACGAGGCGCTGAAGATCGGCGATCGCATCGCGGTACTGAAGGACGGTGCAGTGCAGCAGGAGGGCAAGCCCGAGGATATCGTGCTGCGTCCTGCCAATGCCCATGTCGAGGAGTTCGTGCGCGAGGTGAACAAGGCCCGCGCCATCCACGTTCGCTCGATCATGGAGCGCGGGGAGGCCGAGCCGTGCGAGGTCGCCGTGCCCGAGTCGGCGCGCTGCGAGGATGTGCTGCCGCTGTTTGCCGAGCACGAATGGGTCGGGGTCACCGACGAGAGTGGGCGCCAGATCGGCCGGGTGACCGCCAAGCAGGTGATCAAGGCGCTGGCGCGGTATAGCGCTACCTGACCAATTGGCGGATGGAAGGGGGCCTTCCATCCGCCATCGTGCGTCCCTAGATTGTCGGAACCCTCCACCTCCGAGTATTTCCATGTCCGAGCATCCCGCCTTCGAACTCCTCCGCGAACAGCAGATCGGGGAGATCAGTTCGCTGGCGCGGCTCTACCGGCACAAGAAAACAGGGGCGGAGGTGCTGAGCCTCATCAATGACGACGAGAACAAGGTCTTCGGTGTCACGCTGAAGACCCCGCCCGAGGATTCGACCGGCGTCGCCCATATCCTCGAGCATTCGGTCTTGTGCGGCTCGCGCAAATACCCTGTGAAGAAGCCGTTCGTGGAGCTGCTCAAGGGCAGCCTTCACACCTTCCTCAACGCCATGACCTTCTCGGACAAGACCGCCTATCCGGTCGCCAGCCAGAACCTTAAGGACTTCTACAACCTCGTCGATGTCTATCTCGACGCGGTATATTTCCCGCTGATCACCGAAGACACCTTCAGGCAGGAAGGCTGGCATTACGAACTCGACAACACGCAGGGCCCGATGGTGTTCAAGGGCGTCGTGTTCAACGAGATGAAGGGTGCGTATTCGTCGGCCGCGGCCGTGCTGGGCAAGTTCAGCCAGCTCTCGCTCTATCCCGACACGACCTATGGCGTGAATTCGGGCGGCGATCCCAAGGCCATTCCCGATCTTACCTACGCCTATTTCAAGAACTTCCACGAGAAGTTCTACCATCCGTCCAACTCGCGCGTCGTGTTCTACGGCGATGACGATCCGGCCAGACGCCTCGAAATCCTCGAGGAATATTTCGGCCAGTTCGAGCGCGGCGAGCCGGCACCCCAGATCAAGCTGCAACCACGCTGGAGCGCACCCCGCCAGTTCGCCGAGACCTATGCCGCCAACGAGAGCGAGCCGGGCAAGAAGACCGCGATGGTCAGCGTCAACTGGATGCTCGACGAGATCACCGATCCCGAGACGCTGCTGGCCCTGAACATCCTCGAGTCCGTGCTGGTCGGTAACCCGGCCGCGCCGCTCAGGAAGGCGCTGATCGATTCCGGGCTGGGCGAAGGGCTCACTGGCTCGGGCTTTGCCGATGGCATCCGGCAGCCCTATTTCACCTTCGGCCTCAAGGGCATCGACGATGCCGATGGCGGCAAGGTGCAGGACCTGATCCTCGCAACGCTCGAGTACCTGAACGTCAACGGTATCGATCCCAAGACCATCGAAGCGGCGATAAATACGGCCGAGTTCGCACTGCGCGAAAACAATACCGGCTCGTTCCCGCGCGGCATCGCGCTGATGTTCCGCTCGATGGGCACCTGGCTCTATGGCCACGACCCGCTGGCGCCGCTCAGCTTCGAGGCGCCGCTGCAGGGGCTCAAGGACAAGCTCGCCAGTGGCGAGCGCGTGTTCGAGAACCTGATCAAGGCGCACATCCTCGACAACCAGCATCGCACCACGGTGCTGCTCACCGCCGATACGGAAAAGGCTGCCGCCGAGGCTGCTGAGGAGCGGGCCAGGCTCGATGCGGCACAGCAGGAGCTCGATGCCGCCGGCCTTGCCGGTGTCGCCGAGCAGACGAGGCATCTCAAGGCGCTGCAGGAAGCGATCGACCCGCCGGAAGCGCTGGCAAAAATCCCGACGCTGACGCTCGAGGACCTGCCGCGCACCAACAAGGCGATCCCGATCGCCGCCGAGGAGCTGAGTGGCATCAAGCTCTATACGCACGACCTGCCGACCAACGGCGTCGTCTATGTCGATCTCGGCTTCAACCTCGACCGGCTGCCGGGGCGCCTGTTGCCCTACGTGCCGCTGTTCACTCGCGCGCTGACGCAGACCGGCACCAGCACCGAGGATTTCGTCTCGCTCACGCAACGCATCGGCCGCCTCACCGGCGGGGTCGGCGTCAACCGCTGGATCTCGGCGCGCCGCGACACCTCCGGCACGGCGGCATGGCTGTTCGTACGGGGCAAGGCAACGCCCGACCATGTCGACGACCTGCTCGCCATCTTCCGTGACGTCATCACCGACGCGCGGCTCGATAATCGAGAGCGCATCAAGCAGATGGTGCTGGAGGGCAAGGCTGGGTTCGAAAGCTCGCTCGCCGGCATGGGCAATGGTATCGTCTCGATGCGGGTGCGCGCTGGGTTCTCGGAAGCCGATTGGCTGAACGAGAAGCTGGGCGGCGTTTCCAACTACTTCTTCGTCAAGGACCTGCTGGCTCAGATCGATGGCAACTGGCCGGCCGTGCAGGAGGCGCTCGAGGAAATCCGCACGCTGGTCCTCGGTCGCAACGGCATGATCGCCAACGTCACCGCCGACAGCTTTGCACTCGCCGCACTGAAGCCGCAGCTTGCGAGCTTCATCGAGTCGCTACCGGCCGGCTCCGGACGCTCCGTGGAGGGCTGGGGTTTTGCGCTGGGCCCGCAGTCGGAAGGCCTCACCTTCCCGGGGCAGGTCAACTACGTGGCCAAGGGCGCCAACCTCAAGGAACTGGGCTTCGAACCGACCGGCGGTACCGCGGTCGCCATCAAGCACCTCAACACCACTTATATGTGGGACAAGGTGCGCGTGCAGGGCGGCGCCTATGGCGGCTCGTCGGGGCTCGATCCGTTCTCGGGCACCTTCGCCTTCACTTCGTATCGCGATCCCAACCTGGTCGACACCATCGACGTCTATGACGGCGCGGCGGGGTTCCTGAAGGACGGGGTAGGGGAGCAGGATCTCGTCCGCTCGGTCATCGGCGTCATCGGCACAGTCGACACCTACCGCCTGCCGGACGCCAAGGGTTTTACCTCGCTGATCTGGGAACTCGCCGGCGACACCGAAGAGACGCGCCAGCAGCGCCGCGAGGAAATCCTTACGGCCTCGAACCGCGATTTCAAGGCGCTGGCCGAAGCGCTCGACCAGGTCGCCCGCCAGGGGCAGGTCGTGGTGCTGGGGTCGGAAAAAGCCATCAAGGCCGCCAATGACGAACGCGGCGGGTTCCTGAAGGTGACGAAGGTTTTGTAGGGAGGTGGCGCCGTGCCCGCGGCCGGCCCCCTCTCTTAGAATTTCTAAGGCTAGCGAAGAGCTAAGCCCAAGAAATTCCTTTCTCCCCCGCCAAGGGGGAGAAGCTCGCCATGAACACCGGCGCATGCAGTTCGCAAGAGAGGGGGTGCGGAGGCGAGCTTACTCCCGCGAAGCATCCCCAAACATGTCATTGCGAGCCACTGCATAGTCCGCGTCACCGCCCAGGTGGAGCGAGGCGAAGATGCGGCCGAGCAGGGTCTGCTCGGCGCGGCCCTGGTTCTGGCGCGTCAGGTCGACCAGCAGGGCCGAGGTCGAGTCGAGGCGGGTCGCCATCAGGTGCGCCAGCCGATAGGCTAGCGCCGGGTCGCGCTGCAGGTATTGCTGCGCGTCGCGGATGACCCGCACGGTGGTCGGAATGGTCGCCTTCACCGTGGCGCTGGCTGCGGTGCCGAGGATGACCGACATTTCGCCCACGAGGGAGCCGCTGCGCGCGATCGTCGCGATGTCGATGCCATCACGCTGGACCGTCAGTTCGCCGCTCTCGAGGATGAACAGGTCGCCGCCCTCGTCGCCCTGTGAAATCAGCGTCGTGCCGGCCGCCAGTTCTCGTTTTGGATGGGTCTGTGCGATTTCGGTCAGGCTGATCATGTTGCGTCCCCCGGTGCTGGTGCGCAACCTAGTCCGCGGAAATCACTGCGTATAGTGTCGCCGATACGGCCTCTCGTGCGTTGTGCTGCCAAACACCATATCCGGCCCATGATCCCATTCCTCGATCGCGACCTGCGCGTCCTGCCCATCAACGCCTATATCGACCCCTCGCAGCCGCGCGCCCGGGCCATCATCACGCACGGGCACGCCGATCACGCGCGCTCGGGCCACGATGCGGTGCTGGCGACGCCCGACACCATTGCCATCATGAAGACGCGTTATGGCGAGGACTGTGCCAAGAGCTTCCAGGCGCTGGAGTTCGGCACGCCGCTGCAAGTCGACGACGTCACCGTCACCTTCTATCCGGCCGGCCATATCCTCGGCTCGGCACAGGTACTGCTCGAACACCGCGGCCAGCGGATCGTGGTCACGGGCGATTACAAGCGCCTGCCGGACCGGACGGCGCAGCCGTTCGAGCTGGTGCCCTGCGACCTGCTGGTCACCGAGGCGACCTTCGGCCTGCCGGTGTTCCAGCACCCCAAGCCGCAGGACGAGGTGAAGCGTCTGCTGCGCTCGGTCGCCAGCTTCCCGGACCGCGCCCATGTCATCGGCTGCTATGCGCTCGGCAAGGCGCAGCGCATGATTGCGCTTTTGCGCGATGGCGGCTGGGACGCGCCGATCTACCTGCATGGCGCGATGATCCGGCTATGCGAACTCTATGTCGAGCGTGGCATCGACCTCGGTGTGCTGAAACCCTCGATCGAAGCCAGCAAGGCCGAGCTTGCCGGCCAGATCGTCATCGCACCGCCCTCGGCCATCAAGGATCGCTGGAGCCGGCGGCTGCCCGATCCGGTGCTCGCCGTCGCCTCAGGCTGGATGAGCGTCAAGCAGCGGGCTCGCCAGTCGGGGGTTGAGCTGCCGCTGGTCATTTCCGACCATGCTGACTGGAACGAACTCAACGAAACCATCGCCGAGACTGCCGCATCGCGCGTCTGGGTCACGCATGGCCGCGAGGATGCGCTGGTCTATCAGTGCCGCAAGAACGGGCTCGAGGCCGAGCCACTCAACATCCAGGCCTTCGAGGAAGGCGAGGAGGACGGCGGGTGAGGCGCTTCGCGCAACTGATGGAACTGCTCGCGCTTACCCCCTCGCGCAATCGCAAGCTCGAGGCGCTCACCGAGTATTTTCGCGATACGCCCGATCCGGACCGCGGCTTCGCGCTTGCCATCCTCACCGGCGCGCTGACCTTCAAGAACGTGAAGCCGGCGATCCTCCGCGATGTCGTCCTCGCCGAAGTCGATCCGCACCTGTTCGCGCTCAGTTACGACTATGTCGGCGACCTGGGTGAGACCATTGCGCTGATCTGGCCACATCACGCTTCCTATGACGATCCGATCAGCACCGAGCCGCTGCCGTCGCTGTCGACGCTGGTCGAACTGTTCAACATGACCAGCAAGGCCGAGCTGCCGCGGCTGATCGGCTCGCTGCTCACGCGCGCCTCGATCAACGAGCGCTGGGCGCTGGTCAAATTCGCCACCGGCGCGCTGCGCATCGGCGTCAACGCGCGGCTGGCCAAGACCGCATTGGCGGCGATGAGCGGCAAGGAGCTGCAGGATATCGAGGAGGTCTGGAACGGGTTGAGCGTCCCCTATACCGACCTGTTCGACTGGCTCGAGGGCAGGGCGGAGCGCCCCGATATCGACCATACTGCTCGCTTCCATCCGCTGATGCTCTCCAATCCCATCGACGAGGAGAAAGACCTCGACAAGCTCGACCCGGCCGACTGGGTGGCGGAGTGGAAGTGGGACGGTATCCGGGTGCAGCTGATCGGTGCGCAGGGCCGCGTCTCGATGTTCTCGCGCACCGGCGACGACATCGCGGCCGCCTTTCCGGACGTGGTCGAGAACGTGTTCGGCGACGGCGTGCTCGATGGCGAACTGCTGGTCGGCGCCAATCTCGAGCCGCTGCCGTTCAACGACCTGCAGCAGCGTCTCAACCGCAAGGTGGCGATCGGAAAGCATCTGCAGACGTTCCCGGCCTTCGTTCGGGTCTACGACATGCTGTTCGACGAGCACGAGGACATCCGCAGCCTGCCCTGGTCCGAGCGCCGCCAGCGGCTCGAAGCCTGGTTCACCCGCCACAAGCAGACCCGGCTCGACCTGTCGCCCATCGTCCCTTTCACCAGCTGGGACGAGCTCGCCGAAATCCGCCGACGCGGCGCCGACGAGCAGGGGCACGAGGGCGTCATGCTCAAGTTGCGCGCCTCGCCCTATGTCCCCGGCCGCCCCAAGGGCCTGTGGTACAAATGGAAGCGCGACCCCAACGTGGTCGATGCCATCCTGATGTATGCGCAGCGCGGTCACGGCAAGCGCTCGTCCTACTACTCGGACTATACGTTCGGCGTGTGGAAGGGGAATGAGATCGTGCCCATCGGCAAGGCCTATTTCGGCTTCACCGACGAGGAGCTGAAGCAGCTCGACAAATGGGTGCGCAACAACACCGTCGCCGCGTTTGGCCCGGTGCGGGAGGTATCGAAGGAACTGGTGTTCGAGGTCGCCTTCGACAGCGCCCAGCAATCGGGCCGGCATAAATCCGGCATCGCACTTCGCTTCCCGCGCATCAACCGGATAAGGTGGGACAAGCCTGCCAACGAAGCCGCCACGCTCGACGACATGCAGGTCTTTCTGAGCGCCACCTGAGAGCCGCCATGTCCCTCGCCGCCTTCGAACGCAAGATCATCCAGCTCGAAGCCGAGATGGCCGATGCCGTGGCGCGCGAAGACTTCGAGACCGCCGCGCGCCTCCGCGACGAAATCGCTTCGCTCAAAGGCGGCGGCGCCGTCCGCAAGCCCCCGCCAGGCGAAATGGGGCTGGGCACCAACGTACCGGTGGTGAAACCGCCCAAGGGCTGGGTGCGGCCGAAGAAGCCGGACCTGATGACGAACGTGAAGCCGCGGAAGCGATAGCTATTTGTGGTAGTGGAACCGGCACTGGGCGATGATCAGGTCGTCACCGTCGACGCGATAGATCAGGCGATGCTCCTCGGCGATACGCCGAGACCACCAGCCGGAAAGTTGGTTCTTAAGGGGTTCCGGTTTGCCAAGCCCCGAATACGGCGCCCGTGTGCACTCGACCAGAATGCGGTTGATCCTCTTCAGCTGAGAACGATCTTTCTCCAGCCACCACAGGTATTGCTCCCATGCCAGCGGTAGAAAGACGGTTCTCACTCCTCGACGTCAATCAGCTCATGAGCAACAAAGCGCCCCGCCTTGTACTCCTCCAGAGCCTTCATCAGCGCCTCGCGATTGGCTTCTGTGCTGAGCAAGTAGTCCGTCTCGTCTTGTGATCCGAAGTCCTCGAGCGGAATCAGTACAGCTCCAGGCTTCCCTCCGGTCCGAACAATAACGAGCGGCTCGTGGTCGTGATTGACCCGATCGAGCTCTTTGGCGAGGTTCTTGCGGAAATCGGCAGCTGTTGTGGCACGCATAATGCACATATGTACGCGATAACGTACATATAATCAACCCCGCCCCAGCTGCTCCCCCGCGAGCTTCCGGATCTCGCGCAACTCCCCGATCGTCGTCTCGAGGTCCCGCTTCTGTGCCTCGAGCAGTTCCAGCCGTTCATCCACCTTGCTGACCAGCATGCTGGTCTGGGCGCGCTGCGACTGGGCGTCGTAGAGGCTGAGATAGTCCGAGATGTCGCGCAGCGAGAAGCCCAGGCGCTTGCCGCGCAGGATCAGGATCAGCCGGGCGCGGTCGCGGCGGCGGAATACGCGGGTGCCGCCGATGCGCTCGGGATTCAGCAGCCCCTTGCTTTCGTAGAAGCGGATGGCGCGGGTCGAAATGCCGAACTCGCCGGCGAGGTCGGCGATGGCGAAGAGGTCGCGGTTTTCCTGCTCAGGCCGGTTCATGGTTCGTCTTCCGCGCCGCGTATTCCTCGCGCAGTTCCTTCTTGGACAGCTTGCCGATCAGCGTCTTGGGCAATTGGTCCTTGAAGATGATTTCCTTGGGCATCTCGATCTTGTTGAGCGTCTCGCCGAGGAATTTCTTGAGGTCGGCCTCGCTCACCTCTTTGCCATCCTTGAGCTTGACGAAAGCGACCGGGGCTTCGCCGCGATATTCGTCGGGCACGCCGATGACATTCACTTCCTCCACCGCCGGGTGGTGCATGGCCGCTTCCTCGATGGTGCGCGGATAGACGTTGAAGCCCGAGCACAGGATCAGGTCCTTGATCCGGTCGACCAGGAACACATAGCCATCTTCGTCGAGGATGCCGATATCGCCGGTGCGCAGCCAGCCATCCATGAAGGCATTCCGGGTCGCATCGGGGTCGTTGTAATAGCCCAGCATCACCTGCGGACCTTTGACTTGCAGTTCGCCGCGCTCCCCGATCGGCACGACTTCGCCGCTTTCGACATCGACGAGGCGGATGTCGGTCGCGGGGATGGGCTGGCCGATCGACAGCGGCTTGCTTGGCACACGCAAGGCAGCGCAGCACACGACCGGCGAGGCCTCGGTGAGGCCGTAGCCTTCGGCCAGCAGGCCCGAGCTGACCTTGGCCCAGTTGGCGCGGACTTCGTCGGCGAGCGGGGCGCCGCCGGAAACCGCGACTTCTATGCTGCCCAGGTGTGCCTTGGCCTTGTCGCCAGCCTTGGCGAGGGCCTGGATCAAGGTCGGAACAGCGGGCATGATGTTGGCGCCGGTGCGGCTCACCAGCTCGAGCAGGGCCTTGAGTTCGAACCGCGGCAGCATCACCACCTGACTGCCCGCAGTGAGCGGCACGTTCATGCAGGCGGTCATCGAGAAGATGTGGAAGAAGGGCAGCACCGCCACGGTTCGCGAGGGCGGGTTGAACAGTCCGAGCGCCCAGTGGTCGATCTGGCTGCAATTGGCCGCCACGTTGGCGTGACTCAGCATCGCGCCCTTGGGAATGCCGGTGGTGCCGCCGGTATATTGCTGCAGCGCCACGTCGGTCTTGGCATCGATCGCCACGGGATCGTGGCTGAGCCTTTTGCCCACCAGTTTGTCGAACCAGACGCAGCGCTCGGCGATCTTGCTCTGGTCGGGCTTGATCATGTCGCCGGCCTTGGCGACCGAATAGGCGAGCTTCTTGATGCCGGGCAGGACATCGGGGAAATGGCAGACGACAAGGCGCTTGACGTGGCCGGCCAGGGCCAGCTCCTCAGCCTTGTCGAACAGTTGCTTCAGATCGAGCGTCACCATCAGTTGGGCGCCGGAATTGCCGACGATGTGGGTGAGCTCCTTGACCGTGTAGAGCGGGTTGCAGTTCACCACGATGCCGCCGATCTGCAGGATCGCGTAGTAGGCCACGACATAGAAGGGTGTGTTGGGTAGCAGCAGCGCCACGCGCGTACCCTTTTTGACGCCGAGTTCCTTCTGCAGTGCGCCGGAGAAGGCGTTGATCTGGCGGGCCAGCTCGCGATAGCGGGTCTTCTTGCCGAGGAAATCGAGCGCGTCGGCATCGGGGGTACGGGCGCAAGTCTCGAGCACGCGCTGATGCACCGGGGTCAAATCGATGGGCGCATCCCATGAAATGCCTTCGGGGTAGTGGTTTACCCACGGGCGCAATGCACCTGCCTCGGCTGCCGCCATACTGTCCTCCTCCGGGCCGTTCGGCCGCATCGTAGAAAACTATCCCATCCATTGACGTTAACGTCAAACGAGGGACGCGGAAATTCGACCGTTCATGTTCGGGAACCAGGCGCCAGACGCAAACGTCGTCCAGTTGACGTATACGTCAACTAACCCTATTTTATGGCGCAGGGCGCAGGCTTGGGCTTAGACTCGGGGAGAGTGGAGTCGGGCGGGGGGCACCGGCGGTGGCAACCATCGCGACGCATCCGCGTCCCGCGCCAGTCGAGGAGGACATTGATGGTCTGGGTGCTCTTGATCCTCACGCTCGTCGGTGCCGCGGTGCTTGCCATGCGGCGCGCGCCGCTCTGGCAGTGGGCGCTGCTGGCCCTGGTGATCGGCGCGCTGACCCGCATTTCGACCGACAATGGCATCTGGCTGATGACGGACACGCTGGGCTGGATCTTCGCCCTGCTGCCAGCCGCTATTCTCGGCCTCCTCGCGCTCGCTCCCCTGCGAAAGCTGGTCCTCACCGGCCCGGCCCATGGCATGGTCAAGCGTATCCTGCCGCGCGTTTCGCGCACCGAGCAGGAGGCGCTCGACGCCGGCACGGTCGGCTGGGACGCGGAGCTGTTCTCGGGGCGGCCGGACTGGACCAAGCTACTGGGCGTGCGCAAGCCCACGCTCTCGACCGAGGAGCAGGCCTTCCTCGATGGCCCGGTCGAAAAAGTCTGCTCGATGATCGACGACTGGGACACGCGCAACAATCGCGCCGACCTGCCGCCGGCGGTGTGGACCTATCTCAAGGAGAACGGCTTTCTCGGCATGCTGATCGGCCGCGAGCATGGGGGCCTCGGTTTCTCGGCGCAGGCGCAGAGCCAGGTCGTTTCCAAGATCGCCTCGCGCTCGATCGCCGCCGGCATCACCGTGATGGTGCCCAACTCGCTGGGGCCGGGTGAACTGCTCGAAAAGTACGGCACGGCCGAGCAGAAGGCGAAGTACCTGACCCGCCTTGCCAAGGGGCAGGAAGTGCCGTGCTTCGCGCTGACCGGCCCGCATGCGGGCTCGGACGCGGCCGGCATGCGCGATGTCGGCGTCGTCTGCTACGACATGTACGAGGGCAAGAAGACACTGGGTGTGAAGCTCAGCTGGGACAAGCGCTACATCACGCTCGCGCCCGTCGCGACGTTGCTTGGCCTCGCCTTCCACCTGCACGATCCCGAGCACCTGATCGGCGAAACCGACAATGTCGGCATCACGCTGGCGCTCGTCCCCGCCAGCTTCAAGGGCGTGAAGATCGGGCGCCGGCACTACCCGTCGCGCTCGGCCTTCATGAACGGGCCGACGCAGGGCCGCAACGTGTTCGTGCCGATGGATTTCCTCATCGGCGGCGTCGAGTATGCGGGCCAGGGCTGGCGCATGCTGATGGAGTGCCTTGCGACCGGCCGGGCCATCTCGCTGCCGGCCATCGGCACGGTGTCGATCAAGTACGCGCTGCGGGTGACTTCAGCTTACGCGCGCATCCGGCGCCAGTTCGGCATTCCGGTCGGGCTGATGGAGGGCGTGGCCGAACCGCTGAGCCGGATGGTGCGCTTCTCGTATATGTACGAGGCGTCGCGCGCGCTCACCGCCTCGATGGTCGACGAGGGGCAGCGGCCGTCGGTGCTGTCGGCGCTGCTCAAGTATCGCACGACCGAAGCCATGCGCCTCGCCTTCAACGACGCCATGGATATCCATGGTGGCCGCGCCGTGCAGGATGGGCCGACCAACTACCTGTTCTCGGGCTATGCCACGACGCCGGTCGCCATCACGGTGGAAGGCGCCAACATTCTCACCCGCACGCTCATCACCTTCGCGCAGGGCGCGCTGCGGGCGCATCCGTACCTCTATGCCGAAATCTCGGCGGCGCAGAACAAGGACCGGAAGGCCGGCGTCGCCGCCTTCGACACGGCCTTTTCGGGGCATGTCTCGTTCATGCTGCGCAACATGGCGGGCAGCTTCCTTCATGCGATCAGCGGTGGACGTTTTGCGGCCTCGCCGGTCGATCACGAGATGGCGCACTGGTATCGGCAACTCTCGCGCTACACGCAGAGCTTTGCGCTGGTCGGTGACTGGACCGTCGCCTTCCTCGGCGGCGACCTGAAGCGCAAGCAGCGCCTGTCGGGCCGCATGGCCGATATCCTGTCCGACCTCTACCTGCTCTCGGCGACGCTCAAGCGCTACGAGGATGATGGCCGCATTGAAGAGGACAAGCCGGTCGTCGACGCTGTGGCGCGCGACCTGGTGTTCTCGATCGAGCAGAACTTTGCCGCCGTGTTCGCGAACTTCCCCAATTTCGTGTTGCGGAACCTGATGCGGGTTCTGGTGTTTCCGCTCGGGCGGCACGCCAAGCCTGCTTCCGACCGGGCGACCTACCGGCTGGCGCGCTCCGTGCTCGTACCCGGCGCGTTCCGCGACCGGCTGACCAAGGGGGTGTACGTGTCGACCGATCCCAAGGACATCACGGGCGTGCTCGAGGATGCGCTGGTCAAGGTCACCAGCGCCGCCGAGATCGAGACGAAATTCGTGCGCGCCATCAAGAAGGGCGAGATCGAGCGCCGGCTCGATCGCGACGCCATCACCGATGCGGTGGACAAGGGCCTGCTGACCGAGGCCGAGGCGGCCACCCTGCGGCTCGCCGACCAGGCCACCGACCGGGTGATTAAGGTCGACGATTTCGATCCCGACGAACTCGGCTCGAAGCAGGTCCGGCGCGAGGCGCCGAGCATCGAACTCGCGGCGGAATAAGAGGAGTGCCTACTCTGGACTGTTCTCCTGCGGATGCCACTACGCACGGTGTCATTCCCGCGAAAGCGGGAACCTCTGTTTTCGGTGCCTGCGGTCAAACGGAGGTCCCCGCTTTCGCGGGGATGACCCGGTGGGCAGATGAGTCCGATGCGGACACCAGCGGCCAATAAAGGAGTTCCTCGTGCCCGAAGTACAAATCCCGCCCAGCCGCGCCTGGACGCTGACGGTCGATTTCGAAGGCATTGGCTGGCTCACCATCAACGTGCCGGACGCTCCCGTGAACACGCTGAGCCGCGAGACGCTGAGCGAGCTCAACGGCATTGTCGGCTCGATCGAAGAGCTGGCGCAGCGGGGCGAGCTCAAGGGCGTGGCGCTGCTGTCGGGTAAGGACTCGGGGTTCATTGCCGGCGCCGATATCACCGAGTTCGACGAGATGAGCGATCCGGGCGTGCTGCGCGCGGCGCTCGACCGCACGCACGCGATCATGGATCGCATCGAGGCGCTGAAGGTGCCGGTCGTTGCCGGCATCCATGGCTTCTGCCTCGGTGGCGGGCTCGAGCTGGTGCTCGCCTGCCGCTACCGCGTCGCGGTCAATGACGACAAGACGCGGCTCGGCTTTCCCGAGGTCAATCTCGGCATATTCCCGGGTTTCGGGGGTTCCGGCCGCTCGATCCGGCAGGCGGGGCCGGTCGATGCGATGCAGATCATGCTGACCGGCAAGATCCTGCGCGCCAGCCAGGCCAAGCGGATGGGGCTGGTCGACAAGCTCGTCCGCACCCGCGACAGCCTGCGCTGGGAATGCCGCAAGGCGATCCTGCAGAACCGCGCGAGTCCGGAAGCCGGCCTTGCGAAGCGCGCGTTCGCGCTCGGGCCGATGCGTGGCTTCACGGCCAAGAAGATGCGCGAGGGGGTGGCCAAGAAAGCCCGCCCCGAGCATTTCCCGGCGCCATACTCGCTGATCGAGCTGTTCGAGGAGCATGGCAATGACTGGCGGGCGATGAAAGAGGGTGAGATCGAGCGGTTCGTGCCGCTGCTCAATTCCGACACCTCGCGCAACCTGCGCCGTGTGTTCTTCCTCTCCGAAAGCCTCAAGAAGCTCGGCGTGCGCGGTAAGGAGAAGCCGGTGTTCCGCCGGGTGCACGTCATCGGCGCCGGCGTCATGGGTGGCGATATCGCCGCCTGGTGCGCGCTGCGCGGCATGGGCGTGACGCTGCAGGATCTCGACATGGAGCGCATCAAGCCGGCGCTCGATCGCGCCAAGTCGCTGTTCAAGAAGCGGCTGCGCTCGAAGACCGAGATCGGCAATGCCGTGGCGCGGCTCGAGGCCGATGTCACCGGCAAGGGTCTGGCGCGGGCCGATGTGGTGATCGAGGCTGTGGTCGAGAATCTGGAGATCAAGCGCAAGATCTTTGCCGACGCCGAGCTCAAGACCCGGCCGGGGGCTATCCTTGCGACCAACACTTCGTCGATCGAACTCGAGCGGATCGCCGAGGGGCTGACGGCACCCGGGCGGTTGATCGGGCTACATTTCTTCAACCCGGTGGCGCAGCTGCCGCTGGTCGAAGTCATTCGCTCGCGCTTCAACGCCGATGCCGATATCGCCCGCGGTGCGAGCTTTGCGCTCGCCATCGGCAAATCGCCGGTGGTGGTGAAGTCGGCGCCGGGCTTCCTCGTCAACCGCGTGCTGATGCCCTACATGCTGGGCGCGGTTCAGCGGGTCGAGGCTGGCGCCAACAAGGAGCAGATCGATGCCGCGGCGGTCGCCTTCGGCATGCCGATGGGGCCGATCGAGCTAATGGACACGGTCGGGCTCGATGTCGGCAAGTCGGTGGCCGAGGAGCTCGGCAATCCGGTGCCGGAGAACAGCCAGTTCGCGCGGCTGATCGCGGACAAGAAGCTCGGCCGCAAGACGGGGCAGGGGTTCTACACCTGGACCAACGGCAAGGCGCAAAAGGGCGAGGTGCCGCCGCATCCCGATCTCGCGGCGCTGGGCCGCGAGCTGGTGCAGCCGCTGGTCGGCGCCACGGCGGTGGCGGTGGCGGAGGGTGTCGTCGCCTCGGACGATCTTGCCGATATCGGCGTCATTTACGGAACGGGCTTTGCGCCCTTCCTCGGAGGGCCGATGCAGGCCCGCAAGGACGGGAGAGCCTGATGGCGGAAACACGTAAAGTCGCCATTGTCGGCTCGGCCCGCATTCCGTTCGCGCGCGCCTATTCCGGCTATGCCGACCAGGGGAACCTGTCGATGCTGGGCGCTGCACTCGGTGGCCTCGTCGACAAGTACAACCTCAAGGGCGAGCATATCGGCGAGGTGATGGCGGGCGCCGTGCTCAGCCACAGCCGCGACTTCAACCTGGCGCGCGAAGCCAGCCTTGATGCCGGCCTGTCGCCGCGCACGCCGGGGACCAACATCCAGATCGCCTGCGGCACCTCGCTGCAGGCGGCGCTCACGCTGGGGGCGAAGATCGCCATCGGCGAGATCGACAGCGCCATTGCGGCTGGGACCGATACGGTTTCGGACAGCCCGGTGGTGTTCGGCGACAAGTTCCAGCACCGCGCCATCGATCTGAGCCGGGCCCGCACCACGGGCGAGAAGCTCAAGGTGTTCAAGGGCTTCAACCTGGGCGAGTTGACTCCGGTGGCGCCATCGACGCAGGAACCGCGCACCGGGTTGTCGATGGGGCAGCATTGCGAGCTGATGGCGTGGGAGTGGGGCATTACCCGTGAGGCGCAGGACGAGCTGGCGCTGAAATCGCACCACAATGCGGCGCGCGCCTACGACGAGGGTTTTCACGACGACCTCGTGGTGCCGTTCAACGGCGTGCTCAAGGACAACAACGTTCGCGCCGACACCAGCCTCGAGAAGATGGCGACGATGAAGCCGGCCTTCGACAAGTCGTCGGGCCATGGCACGCTCACCGCCGCCAACTCCACACCGCTGACCGATGGCGCGGCCTCGGTGCTGCTGGCTTCGGAGGAGTGGGCGAAAGCGCGCGGCCTGCCGGTGCTGGCCTATCTCACCCTCGGGCAGGTTGCCGCCAACGATTTCGCCGGCGGCGAGGGGCTGCTGATGGCCCCGACCATCGCGGTCAGCGAGATGCTGCGCCGGTCCAACCTCACCTTCGACGATATCGACCTGTTCGAGATCCACGAGGCGTTTGCCGCGCAGGTGCTGTGCACGCTGAAGGCGTGGGAGAGTGCCGAGTACAATCGCGACGTGCTGGCGCGCGAGACCCCGCTTGGCGCTATCGATCCGAGCAAGATCAACCAGAAGGGCTCGAGCCTCGCCTACGGGCACCCCTTCGCCGCTACCGGAGCGCGCATACTTGGGCTCACAGCCAAGCTGCTCAACACGACGCAGAAGCAGCGGGCGCTGATCTCGGTGTGTACCGCCGGCGGCATGGGTGTGGCGGCGCTGGTCGAGCGGGCGGCGTGACGGGGGCGGACTTCTGTCCTATATTGGGAGGGTAAGGAGTCCGCGATGCCTGAAGGCAAGAAACTCGACCCGATCGTCTCCGAATTCGAGACCGAGGAACAGGCTGAAGCTTACGACAAGTGGTTCCGCGCCAAGGTGCAGGCGTCCCTGGATGACCGCGGCGAGAATGTCCTGCACGACGAAGTGATGCAGCGGATAACGCGAGTTATCGCGGATGCGGCCGGCAGCAATGAGGCGTTACCGTCCGGTTTCTACGATCCGATAGCGTCGGAGTTTCAAAGCGCTGAGGATGAGGCCAGCTACGAGAGCTGGCTGATCGCCCGTGTCGAAAAATCCCTTGCTGATCCACGGCTATCGGTTCCGCACGACGAGGTGATTGCGTCCGCGGAGACGATCATCGCCCGCGCGGAAGCTCGTCTCAAGAAGCGCGCGTGATGCAGATAGTCTAGCGCCCGGAAGCCCAGACTGCCCTTATTGACCTCATTATTGACCTCATTTCCTACATCGCCCGGCACGATCCCGGTGCCGCGCGCCGGATGCTGGCTCGCATTGTGGAGTCGGTGGAGCCTGCGCGGCAGTACCCAAACATCGGTCGCATAGGGCGCGCTTCAGGTACACGAGAGATCGTTGCGCATCCGAACTACATCGTCATCTATCGGGTGCTGAATGATACCGTCGAAGTCGTCGACGTGCTTCACGCCCGCCAACAATATCCCTGATCTCGAGCACTTTCCCCCAGCCGTTCAATCCCTGACGTTTACGTCAATGTCACGCTTGTGTCGTTTTCCGCGATGCCATAGGGTCCGTACCCAATCCGGCGGTTTCGACCAGTCGGGCCCATTGAGGCACGACATTCCAAGGTCGGTGCCCGTCAGGAAATGTCTTTATGGAGATGGGACAAGAATGAAAATAACCCGGGTCCTCAAGGCGGTCGCGGCCGCCGGCGCATTGGCGCTGATGTTGGGGGGAGCGGCACAGGCCGTCACCCTGAATCTTGGCAACGGCAGCGAGCCGGGCTCGATCGATCCGCACAAGGCGTCGGGCGACTGGGAGAACCGCATCGTCGGCGAGCTGTTCGAGGGTCTTGCCGCTGAAGACATCCAGGCGCAGCCGATCCCGGGCCAGGCCGAGTCCTGGACCATCTCGGACGATGGCCTCGTCTACACCTTCAAGCTCCGCGCCGATGCGAACTGGAGCGACGGCCAGCCGGTTGTCGCGCAGAACTTCGTCGATGCGTTCCAGCGCCTGTTCGACCCGGCCACCGCCGCCGACTACGCCTACCTGCAGTATCCGATCAAGAATTCGGCCAAGATCGGCGCCGGCGAAATCACCGATTTCAACGAGCTGGGCGTCAAGGCCATCGACGACAAGACGCTCGAGATCACCCTCGAAGCTCCCACGCCGTTCTTCATCGGCGCGCTGACCCACTACACCGCCTATCCGGTCCGCAAGGATATCATCGAGAAGTTCGGCGATCAGTGGACGCAGCCGGAGAACATCGTTTCCAACGGGCCGTACAAGCTGGTCGAGTGGGTGCCGGGTTCGTATCTGCGCGGCGTCAAGTCCGACACCTATTATGGCAAGGACAATCTCAAGATCGACGAGATCAAGTGGGACAACACCGAGGACCTGACCGCGGCGCTCAACCGCTACCGCGCCGGCGAACTGGATATCCTCACCGATTTCCCGGCCGACCAGTACCAGTTCCTGCAGGATAACTATCCGGGCCAGGCCCACGTCGCGCCGTTCCTGGGCATCTACTACTACGTGATGAACCAGGAAAAGCCGCCGCTGGACAACATCAACATCCGCAAGGCCCTGTCGATCTCGGTCCTGCGCGACGTGATCGGTCCCGACGTGCTCGGCACCGGCGAGCTGCCGGCCTATGGCTGGGTCCCGCCCGGCACCGGCAACTACGAAGGCACGCCTTATGCTCCGGATTGGGCCGAGATGCCCTATGACCAGCGCGTCGAGGAAGCCAAGAAGCTGATGGCGGAAGCCGGCTACAGCCCGGAAAACCCGCTCAAGCTGCAGCTGCGCTACAACACCAACGAGAACCACCAGCGCATCGCCGTGGCCATCTCGGACATGTGGAAGCAGATCGGCGTCGAGGTCGAGCTGTTCAACGCCGAGACCGCCGTGCACTACGATGCCCTGCGCGCCGGCGACTACAATGTCGGCCGTGCCGGCTGGCTGCTCGACTACGATGACGCCTCCAACACGCTTGACCTGCTCAAGACCGGCGTGAAGCAGGGCGATGTGGTCAACTGGGGCAACAACTACGGCCGCTACAGCGACCCGAAGTTCGATGAGCTCCTCGCCCAGGCCTCCAACGAGCTCGACCTGGTCAAGCGCGCTGCGCTGCTGCACCAGGCCGAGGAACTGGCGATGGAATCCTTCGCTGCCATTCCGATCTACTGGTATGTCAGCAAGAACGTCGTATCGCCCAAGATCACGGGCTTTGAGGACAACACCAAGGACATCAATCGCGTCCGCTGGATGACGAAGTCCGAGTAAAGTCCGCCTGAACTGCGGTCGCGAAGTTGGGACTTCGCGGCCGCTTTCCGTTTGCCGCCGGCTATCGGCGATGATCCCGCGAGCTGGCGGGAAAGGTCACGAAACAGATGCTAGGCTATGCGCTCAGGCGCGTACTCACGGCTATACCGATCGTGCTGCTCACGATCACGGTATGCTTCTTCATTCTGCGGCTGGCGCCCGGCGGTCCGTTCGACGGCGAGCGCGCGCTGCCGCCCGATCAGCTGCGCAATCTGCGCGCCTACTATCACCTCGATGAACCGTTGGTGATGCAGTTCTTCCGCTATGTGGCGGGCGTGCTGCAGGGCGATTTCGGCCCCTCGATGGTGATGAAGGATTTCACCGTCTCGCGGCTCATCGGCATCGGCCTGCCCTTCACGCTGATGCTGGGCTTCACCGCCTTCGTCGTCGGCACGCTGGCGGGCTTCATTGCCGGCGCCATCGCCGCGGTGAACCAGAACAAGTGGCCCGATTACCTGCTGGTCTTCGTGGTGCTGATCCCGATCATCATCCCGAACTTCCTGATGGCCAATATCGTGCAGCTGGTGTTCGGCGTTTACCTGAGGTGGTTGCCGGTTGGCGGCTATACGCCGGGGGCGTGGATCAACCTCGTTTTGCCGGTCCTCATCCTCGCCATGCCGCACGGAGCGCGCGTTGCGCGGCTGACGCGTGGCTCGATGATCGAGACGCTGGGCACCAACTTCATCCGCACTGCCCGGTCCAAGGGGCTGGGCACGCGGCTGATCCTTGCCCGCCATGCCATCAAGCCGGCTCTGCTGCCGGTTGTCTCCTATCTGGGGCCGGGTCTTTCCTACCTGCTCACCGGTTCGCTGGTGGTCGAGCAGGTATTCTCGCTGCCGGGCATCGGCAAGTATTTCATCACCGCCGCGCTCAACCGCGACTACGGCCTCGTGCTCGGTACAACGATCCTCTACGTGTTCATCATTCTCGCGCTCAACCTGCTCGTGGACATCGTCTACGCCTGGCTCGATCCCAAGGTGAGGTACCGATAATGGCCGGTATCACCGCCAAGGACGCGACCCTCACCGCTTACGCCCAGGCGCTGGAAACCGCGCCCAAGGGCCGCTCGCTGACGCAGGATGCGCTGCGCCGGCTGCGCGGCAACAAGGCCGCGCTGGTCTCGATCTTCGTTTTGGCCGCGCTGGTGCTGTTCGCGCTCGTGGGGCCGTATTTCCTGCCCTGGGCCTATGACAAGATCGACTGGGCCGGCATCAGGAAGCCGCCCGACTGGGCCAAGGGCCACTATGCTGGCACCGACCAGAACGGTCGCGACATGCTGGCGCGCACGCTGCAGGGCACGCAGATGTCGCTGCTCGTCGCCATGGTCGCCACGACTGTGTCGGTCGCCATCGGCATCGTCTATGGCGCCATTGCCGGCTATTTCGGCGGCAAGGTCGACGCCATCATGATGCGCTTCGTCGATATCATGTACGCGCTGCCCTACATCCTGTTCGTCATCATCCTCGTGGTGATCTTCGGGCGCTCGCCGGTGCTGCTGTTCGTGGGCATTGGCTGCCTCGAATGGCTGACAATGGCGCGTATCGTTCGCGGACAGACGCTCTCGATCAAGCAGCGCGAGTTCATCGAGGCGGCCAAGGCCGGCGGGGCAGGGCCCTTCACCATCATCTTCAGGCACATCGTACCCAACCTCACCGGGCCGGTCGTGATCTACGCGACGCTGACCATCCCGGAGATCATTATCACCGAAAGCTTCCTCAGCTACCTGGGCCTCGGCGTCCAGGAGCCGCAGACCTCGCTCGGTACGCTGATTTCGTTCGGCGCGCCGGTGGCCGAGGCGCTGCCGTGGATGCTGTTCACTCCCGCCGCCTTCCTCGTCGTCATGCTCGTCTGCTTCTCCTATATCGGCGACGGCCTGCGCGACGCGCTCGATCCCAAGGACCGCTGAATATGGCCGATGTCCTCACCGTCGACGGCCTCGACGTCACCTTCCAGCTGCATGAATCCGAAGTGCATGCGGTGTCCGATCTCGATTTCACCCTGGCTGCGGGCGAAACCCTCGCCATCGTGGGTGAAAGCGGTTCGGGCAAGAGCCAGGCCTTCCTGTCGATCATGGGCCTGCTCGCCAGGAACGGCCGGGCGTCCGGCCGCGCGATGATGGGCGATGTCAACCTCATCGGGCTCGCGCCCGGCGAGCTCGACCGCTATCGCGGCAAGGACATCGCCATGATCTTCCAGGATCCGATGACTTCGCTGAACCCCTCGCTGCGCATCCGCACCCAGCTCGCCGAAGTGCTGGTGCGCCACCAGGGCTATAACGAGGAACGGGCCTATCGCACGGTGATCGAGATGCTCGAGCGAGTCGGCATCCCCGAACCGGTGAAGCGCGCCAATGCCTATCCGCACGAGCTTTCGGGCGGCATGCGGCAGCGCGTGATGATCGCCATGGCGCTCCTGTGCCGGCCCAAGGTGCTGATCGCGGACGAGCCGACTACGGCGCTCGACGTGACGGTGCAGGCGCAGATGCTCGACCTGTTCAAGAACCTCACCAACGATTTTGGCACGGCGCTGGTGCTGATCACCCACGACCTCGGCGTCGTCGCCGGCGTCGCCGACCGCATGATGGTGATGTATGGCGGGCGCTGTGTTGAAAAGGGCCCGGTGGATACGCTGTTCTACGATCCGCGCCATCCCTACACGCTGGGGCTGCTGCACTCGACCCCGCACGTGGCCAAGCGCGCGCAGCGGCTCGACCCGATCCAGGGGCTGCCGCCCAGCCTCGAACATCTGCCCTCCGGCTGCGCCTTCCACCCGCGCTGTGCCTTCCGCTTCGATCGCTGCTTTTCCGAGCGGCCGCCGCTCATGCCGGTCGAGGACACACGCGAGAAGGCGTGCTGGTACCAGGGCGAACTCAAGTATGAAAAGGTAGCCTGATGCTGGACAAGCCCCAGGATCTGCTCCGGATCGAGAACCTTTCGAAGAGCTTCTCGATCTCTGCCGGCCTGTTCTCAAAACCCCTGCAGCTGCGTGCGCTGCAGGATATCAGCTTCACGGTGAAGCGCGGCGAAACGCTCGGCATCGTCGGCGAATCCGGCTGCGGCAAGTCCACGCTCGGCCGCTGCATCCTGCAGCTGCTGGCGCCCGACGAAGGCCGCGTGCTCTGGCTCGGCCAGGACATCACCCGGTTGCCCGAGGAGGAGATGCGCAAGCGTCGGCGCGACCTGCAGATCATCTTCCAGGATCCGCTGGCTTCGCTGAACCCGCGCATGACGGTAGGCGAGATCATCGGCGATCCGCTGCGCACGCTGATGCCCGAGGTGAATGCCAAGGGCCGGCGCGAGCGCGTGCTGCGGGTCATGGAGGCGGTGGGCCTGCTCCCCGAGATGATCAACCGGTATCCGCACGAGTTTTCGGGCGGGCAGGCGCAGCGCATCGGCATTGCCCGGGCGCTGATCAGCGAGCCCAAGCTGATCGTCTGCGACGAGCCGGTTTCGGCGCTCGACGTGTCGATCCAGGCGCAGATCCTGAACCTGCTATCCGATCTCAAGGAGCGGCTGGGGCTGACGCTGATCTTCATCTCCCACAATCTGAGCGTCGTGCGGCACGTCTCGGACCGCATCCTCGTGCTCTATCTCGGCCGCATCGTCGAGCTGGCCGAGGGCGACGAGCTCTACGACGACCCCAAGCACCCCTATACGCGGGCGCTGCTCACCGCCGTGCCGATCCCCGATCCGAAACGGGCGCGCCAGCGCACCATTGACGGGCTCGTCGGCGAAATCCCCTCGCCGATCAACCAGCCCTCCGGCTGCACCTTTCGCACGCGCTGCAGGTTTGCGCAGCCGCGCTGCGCCGAAAAGCGCCCGCCGCTGGAGACGCTGCCGAGTGGGCGGATGGTGGCCTGTATCCGGTGGGACGAGATCGAGCTGAAGTCGGGGGCCTGAGGCGGGGGCTGATGGGTGTGGCCACCCCCACCCACCCGCTACGCGGTCCCCCCTCCCCACAAGGGGGAGGGAGTGCCGACTGCAGGCCTTAGTGGCTTGGTGCTTCGGTTCGTGCACGGTCTCCCTCCCCTTGATGGGGAGGGTAGTGGACCTTGGCCGCTTGCGGCCTAGCGAAACTGGGTGGGGTGGAGCCACACGCTCGGCGTCAGTGCCTGCGGTTGCTGCCGGAATAGCTTACGCGCCGCCGCCGGCGATCGGGGCCGGCATAGCTGCCGGCCTCGATAAAGGGGCGTGGCGCGGCGACGATCGAGAGCAGGCGGGTTTCGATATGCCTGGTCGCGAACGGCTTGCGCAGGAACTCAGTGACGCCGGCATCGCGGGCGCTGGTGACGTCCAGGGCGTCGGGGGCCGACGACATCATGATCACCGGCGTGTCGCGATTCAGCCCCTCGGAGGCGAGGCGCAGGTTGCGGACGAGCGCCATGCCATCGACCGGCGCCAGGGTGTCGTTGACCATGATGGCGCCGTAGCGGCGCGACAGCAGCAGGGTTTCGGCCGCGCCGCCATCATGCGCCTCGGCGACGCTGCGCACTTTCAGATGGCGCAGCATCTGGGCGATCAGCGTCGTCATGTGCGGCGACGGATCGACAACAAGCAGATCGAGTTGGTCCAACGGGCTCCGCGGCATGCTACACAGGCTAAGCCGAAGCGGTTGCGGCCCAGTTAACCGGCAAGGCCCGGAAAACCTGCGTGCAGGCGTTGACAGGGGCGGGTTTTACCCTTAGGTACAGCGCCAATTCGAAGGGCGCGCGGCGCCTCTTTTTATTTCGGTTCCGAGGTCTGGAATGAAGGTCACCAATTCGCTCAAGGCTCTGATGGGTCGCCATCGCGCCAACAAGCTCGTGCGCCGCCGCGGTCGCGTGTACATCATCAACAAGGTGGACAAGCGCTACAAGGCCCGCCAGGGCTGAGCTGCTGCTCATGACGACGTTTTGAAAAAGGGCTCGCGCAAGCGGGCCTTTTTCTTTTGGGGCGTGCTGAAGCGGACGGCCCCCTCCCGGCCTCCCCATAAAGGGGGAGGTGAAGAGTCGGGGGCTTTGGCTTCGATGGTGCCTCACGCTGGATGCGGCACCTCCCCCTTTATGGGGGAGGATGGGAGGGGGCCCTCTCTCCCGGCGAAAACCCTACTCAGCGAACCCGGCAATAATCCGCAGCCACGAGCGGATGCCCTTGTGGAAGCTGCGCAGGTCATATTTCTCGTTCGGCGAGTGGATGCGGTCGTCGTCGAGGGCGAAGCCGATCAGCAGGGTATCGAGTCCGAGGATGTGCTTGAAATCGCCGGCCACCGGGATCGAGCCGCCGGAGCCGATCAGCGCGGCCTCGTTACCCCATTCGGCGGCCAGAGCGGTCGCGGCCTTGCGCAGGAACGGCCCATCGGTCGGCACCGACACGGCGGGGCTGCCGCCATGTTCCTTGAAGGTCGCGGTCGCATCGGGGGGCAGGCGATCGGTCACGTGCTTGCGGAAGGCGGCGCGGATCTTTGCTGGGTCCTGGTTGCTCACCAGCCGGAACGAGATCTTGGCGCTGGCCTTGGCGGGGATCACGGTCTTGAAGCCATCCCCGACATAGCCGCCGGTGATGCCGTTGATCTCGCAGGTGGGACGCGCGCGGGTCTGTTCGAGCACCGAGCGGCCCTGCTCGCCGGCCGGGGTGGTGAGCCCGGCGCCCTTCATGAACGCGGCTTCGTCATAGGGTAGGCGTTGCCACAGGGCCGCGATGTCCGCGGGCAGTTCGGCGACGTCGTCGTAAAAACCTTCGACGGCGACGCTGCCATCGGGATTGCGCAGCGAGGCGATGATGTCGGCGAGCACCTGGATCGGGTTGCGCGCGGCATTGCCATACATGCCCGAATGCAGGTCGTGGCTGGCGCAGGTGATCTCCACCTCTTCGCCGACGAGGCCGCGCAGCATGGTGACGATGGACGGGGTATCGCGGTTCCACAGGTCGGTATCGCAGACGAGCGCGATATCGGCGGCGCCGAGCTCGGCCTTGGCGTCGCGCAGGAAGGGCTTGAGGGACGGGCTGCCGCTCTCCTCCTCGCCCTCGAAGAACAGGCTCACCTTGATCGGCAGGGGGCCGTTGACGGCCTTCCAGGCGCGGCAGGCTTCGACGAAGGTCAGCAGCTGCCCCTTGTCGTCGGAGGTGCCGCGACCGACGAGGCGGGTCTCGCCATTGTCGTCCTTCACCTCGGTCGCGACGAACGGGTCGGTGTGCCACAGGTTCAGCGGATCGACCGGCTGCACGTCGTAATGAGCGTAGAACAGGACATGCGGGCCGCTCGCCGACTGGTCGTGGCCGACAACCATCGGGTGGCCGGTAGTGGGGCGCACGGAGGCGTCGAAGCCTAGGCCGTTGAGCTCGGCGGTCAGCCAGTCGGCCGCCTTGCGGACTTCGCCGGCATAGGCCGGATCGGTCGAGATCGACTTGATGGCGACCAGCGTCTTCAGGCGCGCCACGCTCTCGTCGAGATGAGCATCGGCATGGGCCAATGCTTGTGTAAGGGCTTGGGCGGCATCAAGCTGGGACATGGCTATTCCTTGTTTGGGGGAAGGCCCCCTCACCCGGCCCTGCGGGCCGACCTCTCCCCCAAGGGAGAGGTGGTGTTGTGGCACGATCGAGCCCCCGCTTCACCTCTCCCTTTGGGGGAGAGGTCGCCGCGCAGCGGCGGGTGAGGGGGCCTTTCGGGATCAGCCCGGAGCCTTACGACGAGCCGGCGCCGTCCTGGCGGACGAAGGCGATGCGCAGCATGTTGGTGGCGCCCGGGGTGCCGAGCGGAATGCCGGCGGTGATGGCGATGCGGTCGCCGGGACGGGCGAGGCCCTCCTGGTAGGCGATGACGCAGGCGCGATCGACCATGTCCTCGAGATTCACCGCATCGGGGCTCTCAACGCAATGGACGCCCCACACCACCGACAGCCGGCGCACCGTACGCAGGTTCGGCGATAGCACCAGGATCGGCTTGCTCGGCCGCTCGCGGGCGGCGCGGATGGCAGTCGAGCCGGACGAGGTGTAGGTGACGATGGCGGCGAGATCGAGCGTCTCGGCCACCTGCCGGGTCGCCGCCGAAATGGCGTCGGCGGCGGTCGCTTCGGGCTCGACACCCTGGGCGCGGATGATGGAGCGGTAGTTGACGTCGCCTTCGACGGCCACGGCCACCTTGTTCATCATGGTCACGGCTTCGACCGGATACTGGCCCGAAGCGCTTTCGGCCGAGAGCATCACGGCATCGGCGCCTTCGAACACGGCGATCGACACGTCCGACACTTCGGCGCGGGTCGGCACCGGCGAGGTGATCATCGATTCGAGCATCTGGGTCGCGACGACCACAGGCTTGCCGTAGCGACGGGCGATGCGGATCATGCGCTTTTGCAGGCCCGGGACCTGCTCGAGCGGCATTTCGACGCCGAGGTCGCCACGCGCCACCATGAAGGCGTCGCACAGCTTGATGATCTCCTCGAGCCGCTCCACCGCCTGGGGCTTTTCGATCTTGGCCATGACGCCGGCGCGGCCCTGGACGATCTTGCGGATATCGATGATATCCTCGGGCCGCTGCACGAAGCTGACGGCGATCCAGTCGGCCTCTGCCTCGAGGCCCTTGAGCAGGTCGGCGTGGTCCTTCTCGGTCAGCGCGCCCATCGGCAGCAGGGTATCGGGCAGGCTCACGCCCTTGCGGTCGGAAAGCTTGCCGCCATAGATCACCTCGGTTTCGACCTGCCCGCCGCCAACCTTGGTGGCGCGGAGCTGGAGCTTGCCGTCATCGAGCAGCAGGCGATCGCCCACCGATACGCTCTCGAGGATTTCGGGATGAGGCAGATAGACGCGCTCGGTGGTGCCCGGCGCATCGGAGCCGTCGAGGGTGAACTTGCCGCCCTGCACCAGCTGAATGGCGCCATCGGCGAACTTGCCGACGCGCAGCTTGGGGCCTTGCAGATCGACCAGCACGCCGAGCGGATGGTGCAGTCGGGACTCGACGTTGCGGATGTAGCCGACGGTCTGCCTCAGCAGCTCATGGCTGGCATGGCTCATATTGATGCGGAACACGTCCGCACCGGCGCGCGCCAGTTTCTCGATCGTTGCTTCGTCGTGGGAGGCCGGCCCCAGGGTCGCGACGATCTTCACGCGTCTCATGCGTCTCATTGTGCATCCGTTTCTTCATCACCTGACTGCTCGTCCGGCGGCGTCTCGCCATCGGTCGGCAGGTCACCCTCGAGCGGCATATCGCCCTCGCCGGCATCGTCGCCACTGACCATCTCGCCCTCGGTCAGCTGCAGCGTCCAATCGCTGCGATTATTCGTATCGACCTCGAAAAAGCCCGTGCGTTCGTAGCCGCGCGCCAGGCAATCCTCAACCCCGAAGATTGTGAAGGTTTCGTCACGGGTGCACATGAAGACGTTGCCGTCCCAGGCCCCGCCGCTCACGTCGTCGGCGGCATAGAGATAGTAGTAGCGGCGGGCTTCGAGATTGCCGCGGTAGACGGTCACGCACTTGTCGGGTTCGGCTACCCACCAGCCTTCCGACTGCCAGCCCTTGTCGGCGCGGTAGCCGAAGGCGATGGAGACGCGGTTGGCAGTCTCGTTGCAGACGCGAAAGCTGCCTTCACCAACATCTTCCGGGGCAGGAGCCGGTTCAGTTGCGGCTGGGGGCTGGTCCTGCGCCACCGCGGGGCTCGAACGCGGCATCACCATCCACAGGCCCGCCGCAGCGATGGCGGCAACCAGGACACCAGCGATAGCCAGGAGGTAGCGCAATGAACCGTCCGGATTTCGGGTGAAAACGATTGCAGCGGTGGTGTTTGTGCGCAGTGCCCGCCGCTCTGTCAACCGCTATCGGAGGCTTTTGTCGGAATTGCGAAACGCCATGTGGCAGGCGATGTGGATTGCCGCCGAATGGGCTTGATCGCGCCGCCTCAAGCGGGTTGAACGGGGGCCGAAACGAAGAGGAATAGCATCCATGTCCACCGTCTCTCCCGACAGCGTCGCGCAGGACCAGATCAAGGCGTTCATCGAGCGGATCGAGCGGCTCGAAGAAGAGAAGGCCGCCATCGCCGGCGACATCAAGGAAGTCTATGCCGAAGCCAAGGGCAACGGGTTCGACACCAAGGTGCTGCGCAAGATTATCTCGATCCGCAAGCAGGACGCCAATGAGCGCCTGGAGCAGGAAGCGCTGCTCGAGCTCTACATGACCGCGCTGGGCATGCAGGCCGCGCCGAGCGACCTCGAGTAAGTTTTCCACTCACGGTCATTCCGGCAAGGCTGGAATCCAGCCTGAGATGCTTCATCTCGCTGTGGGGGAGGAGAGACCTCAGGATGGACCCCGGCCTGCGCCGGGGTGACATCGGGGTAGACAACCAGAAGGCCGCCCATGAGGCGGCCTTTCTTATTCGGCGGCTTCCCCCGGATGTTCTCCATCCCCAGGGTCACCCCCGCGAAAGCGGGGGCCTCCGTTTGGCCGCCCAAAACAGAGGTTCCCGCTTTCGCGGGAATGACTCCGTGGACGAACAATCAGTCCGAGGACGCGACGCTATTCGGCGGCGCTGCGCTCGTCGTACTCGGGCGCATCCGGATTGCCCGGCCCGGTCTCGGTGCCGAGGTCGGGGAAGGCGACGATGCGCTGGTTCCTGAGGTCCATGCGGACGACGATCAGACCGCGCTCCTCGAAATAGGCGAGCATGCGCCGGGCGCGGCCGGTCGAATGCGTGCCATAGGCGCGGGCGATGGCGGCATCGGACGGGCAGGGCGCGCCTTCGAGCGCGGCGCGGGCGAGGACGAGGAATACGCCCTGCACATCGTCGGCGAGGGATGCCGACAGTGCCAAGGCCTGCTGCCAGGTCTCCGAACCCGCCGCCTCGGCATCGACCCCGGCGCGCACGACGGCGAGTTTCCGGCGGAAGGCCGGCAGCACCAGGGCTTCGCCGCGCACCCGGCGGATGCGGCAGCGGACGAGGAAATCCTGGTACAGCACCGCGACCGAGCGGAACGCAGCATCGGGGTCATCGAGCAGCTCGCGGATGACATCATCGAGCGCAGCCTCGCGTTCGGCTTCGTCGATCTCCGGCTCGTCGGCGGCCTGCGCCGGCTGCTGGCTGCGCACCACCTGCGCCAGCAGTTCCGTCGTCGATGGCGGCGGAGGCGGGGGCGGGCGGCGAACCGGACGCGGTACGGCTTCCGGCAGGGGAGCGAAGATCAGCTCTTTGGCATCCACCGGCGCTTCGGGCAGCGGCATGAGCTTGGGGCTGGCCGAGCGGGCCGAAGTCTCGACGGCGCCGATCACCAGCGGCAGCGGGCGGCGTGACAGGGCAGGGCCGAGGGCGACGAAATGGCCGCGCTGCAGGTCGCGGAACATCTCGGCCTGCCGCCGCTCCATGCCGAGCAGGTCGGCGGCGCGGGCCATATCGATATCGAGGAAGGTCCGGCCCATGAGGAAATTGGAGGCCTCGGCGGCGACGTTCTTGGCGAGCTTGGCCAATCGCTGGGTGGCGATCACGCCGGCGAGGCCACGCTTGCGGCCGCGGCACATCAGGTTGGTCATCGCGCCGAGCGACAGTTTTCGCGCTTCGTCGGATACTTCGCCGGCAATGGCGGGTGCAAAGATCTGCGCTTCGTCGACCACCACCAGCATCGGATACCAGTAGTCGCGGTCGGCATCGAACAGGCCGCCGAGGAAAGCCGCGGCGCAGCGCATCTGCTGCTCGACGTCGAGGCCCTCGAGGCTCAGCACCACCGAGACGCGATGCTGGCGCACGCGCGCGGCGATGGTGGTCAGCTCGTTCTCGGAACGGGAGGCGTCGACGACGAGGTGGCCGTAGCGGTCGGCCAGCGTGACGAAATCACCTTCCGGATCGACGATGCATTGCTGCACCCAGGGCGCGCTCTGTTCGAGCAGCCGCCGGAGAAGGTGCGATTTGCCGGAACCGGAATTGCCCTGCACGAGCAAGCGGGTGGCGAGCAGTTCCTCGAGATCAAGCTCCGCCCCGGCGCCACCCTGCGCCACACCCATGTCGATCGCGACCTGCATGGGGATTGGTTAGCTGATTCTTGGGTCGGGTAGGTGCGTGTTGCCGCCCCCTCCACCGCCTTCGGCGGTCCCCCTCCCCCGTTTCACGGTGGAGGATCTGCTGTGGCACGATCTCGCCGCGATCCTCCCCTGCGTGGCGGGGGAGGGGGACCAGCGTAGCTGGTGGAGGGGGCGGCTAAGTGCGCTAATCTAAGCCTTCGGCCGAACTGCCGCCGCCGCGACCGCGTCGTCCGCGATCCCCATCGTCATCAGCGCCGTGGCCACAATCCCGGCCCGATCCAGCCCGGCCACCGCGTACATGTCGCCCACCCCGGCTTGTTCCGTGAACGTATCCGGGATCATCAGCGGGCGGAATTTCAGCTTGCCGTCGAGCAGGCCATTGCGCGCGAGGAAGGTCGCGACGTGGCCGCCGAAGCCGCCAAGGCCGCCTTCCTCGATGGTGATGAGTACCTCGTGCTCATGCGCCAGTCGCGCCAGCAGCTTCTCGTCGAGCGGCTTCAGGAACCGCATGTCGGCGATGGTCGGGTTCAGCCCGTAGCCCATCAGCTTCTCGCCCGCGGCGATCACCTCGCCCAGCCGAGTGCCGAAGTTGACCAGCGCGACCGACTTGCCCTCGCGCAGCAGCCGGCCCTTGCCGACCTCGAGCACGCTGCCGCGCGCCGGCATGTCGACGCCGAGGCCGTCGCCGCGCGGGTAGCGGAAGGCTATCGGGCCTTCGTCATAGGCGGCGGCGGTCGCCACCATATGGCGCAGCTCGGCCTCATCGCCGGCAGCCATCACCACCATGCCCGGGATCGTGCCAAGATAGGCGTTGTCGTAGTTGCCGGCATGGGTCGGGCCGTCGGCACCGACATATCCGGCGCGGTCGATGGCGAAGCGCACGGGCAGGCCCTGCACGGCGACATCGTGGATCACCTGGTCGTAGGCGCGCTGCAGGAAGGTCGAGTAGATGGCGCAGAACGGCTTCATGCCCTCGGTCGCCATGCCGGCGGCGAAGGTCACGGCGTGCTGCTCGGCAATGCCGACGTCGAAGGTGCGGGTCGGGAACAGTTCGGCGAACTTGTCGAGGCCGGTGCCGTTGGGCATGGCTGCGGTGACGGCGACGACGCGGTCGTCGGCCCTGGCCTCCTCGATCAGGCTCGTCGCGAACACCGAGGTGTAGCTCGGGGCGTTCGACTGCGGCTTGGCCTGAGCGCCGGTGATGACGTTGAACTTGTTGACGCCGTGGTACTTGTCGGCCGAGTTCTCGGCCGGCGCGTAGCCCTTGCCCTTCTTGGTGACCACGTGCACCAGCACCGGGCCGCCCTCGAACTTGCTGGCATTGCCGAGCACGTCCATCAGGTCGTTCAGATTATGCCCGTCGATGGGGCCGACATAGAAGAAGCCGAGCTCCTCGAACAGCGTGCCGCCGGTGAAGAAGGAGCGAGCGAATTCCTCGGTCTTGCGCGCCGTCTCGTGGATGAGGCGCGGCATCTTCTCGGTGATCGATTTCGCCGTGTCGCGCACGCCGCGATAAAACGGGCCGGAAACGAGCTTGGCGAGATAACTCCGCATCGCGCCGGTGGGAGGGGCGATCGACATGTCGTTGTCGTTGAGGATGACGATCAGCCGGGCGTCCATGGCGCCGGCATTGTTCATCGCCTCATAGGCCATGCCGGCCGACATGGCGCCGTCGCCGATCACCGCCACGACGTTGCGGCGCTCGCCCTTCAGGTCGGAGGCGACGGCCATGCCGAGGCCGGCCGAAATCGAGGTCGAGGAATGGCCGGCGCCGAACGGGTCGTATTCGCTTTCGGCGCGGCGGGTGAAGCCCGACAGGCCGTCCTTCTGGCGCAGGGTGCGGATGCGGTCGCGGCGGCCGGTCAGCACCTTGTGCGGGTAGGCCTGGTGGCCGACGTCCCAGATCAGGCGGTCGTTCGGGGTATCGAAGGTGGCGTGGATGGCAACGGTCAGCTCGACCACGCCGAGGCCCGCGCCCAGGTGCCCGCCGGTGACCGAGACGGCGTCGATGACTTCCGAGCGCAACTCGTCGGCGAGCTGCCGGAGGTCTTCGCGCGACAGGGATTTGAGATCGGCGGGCGTATGCACCCGATCGAGCAGCGGTGTCTGCGGCTTGTCCAAAAATTACCGATCCAGTTGCCGGTGACGCGGCCGAATTGCTTGCCGAGACTTAGAACCTCGGCACAGCCAATGCAATGCATTGCTGCCGCGGCGTCTTAGCGCTCCGCCACCAGTTGCAGGCCAGAGGTGACGAAGTGGTCGTAGGCGGGGATTGCGGCATTCTCGGGAAGGAAGTCGACGCGACCGGTGAGCGGGCCGAGCTCGGTGCCCTTGTCGAGATAGCCCTCGGCATCGCTGAGCTCGGACCAGAAGGCGGTCTGCATCGGCGCCGGGTGCACCAGCGTATCGTTGACGTGGTCGATCTCGGGCGCCACGAACTCAACCTGCCGCATGGCAATGCTGTCATTGGGCTGGCGGCTGGTGGCGAGTGCGGTCAGCGCCTGCTGCATGGGCGAGGGCGCGTTGCCGGTGAGCGCATTGAAGGTCATGTCGAACATGCCCTTCAGCCCGGCATTGTCCGGCGCGCCGCCGAGTGAGGCGGTGCGGATGTTATCGGGCGCAATCAGCTGCGCCGGGGTCGGCAGCTTGGGCGCAGCGGCGGTTTCGCGCTCGATGATCATCTCGAGCGCCTGCTGCGCGCCGGGGTTCGGGCTGGTCGGCACGTAGGCCGTCACGACGTTATCCCTCGGCGACATCAGTACGCGCGGCCTGGGGACATCCATGGCTTCGAGTGCCGCCACGGCGGTTTCGCCGGCAATCGGGCCGCGGGTCGCGAGCGTCAGCCGCTCCGATTTCGTCACCGGCATCGGCGCGCCTACCGCCGCGTAGGCGGATGCGTCCCCGGGCTGCGCCAGCGCGGCGATGGTCAGGTCACCGTCAGTGCTGCGCGAGACCGGGACCGGCGCCGTTACGGCGAAGGTCGGCACCACGCGCTGGGTCGGCTCCTCGGCGGAGGCGAGCAGGATCTCGGCATTGCCGCCGAGCGCGCGCGGCCGGATCGCCGGGATCGGCGCTGCTTCCTCGGCATTGTCGGCGAGCATCACTTCGGGCTCGGGTACATAGCGGGCGCCGCCGTCGCAGGGCACGGAATGGCACTTGGTCCATTCGGCCTGGGCATAGGCGCGGCCCTGGTTCGACAGCGGCTTGCCGTCGGTGGGTAGATGCAGGGTCTTGCCGTCGGGGAAGACCTTCTTGAGCTGCGCCCGGGTCATGCGCGGCCAGGCGCGCACATTGCCGGTATCCATGTGGATGAAGGGGCTGCCGGAGGTCGGATAATAGCCGACGCCGCCGACCTGGTGGTACATCGCCACTTCGCGCAGCTTGGAAAGGTTCACGCCGGGGATGAACACGTCCATCGCCTTGCCGCGCATGTGCTGGCTGTTATCGGCGACGCCCGAGGATTTGGACGCAAGCATGGCGTTGGTCTTGGGCGAACGGTAGGATGAAACGATATTGTAGGGCTGCTTGCCGCCGACATCCTGGTAGACCTCCCACAGGAGATCGAACAGGGCGGGGTCCATCTTGGTCGGTTCCTTGGTGCGCCAGTCGGCGAGGAACACGTTGAGCTGCTTCAGCACGGCCTGGTCGTATTTGCCGTTGCGCTTGAAGGTGAAGCGGCCTTCTTGCCGCGTATGGGTGTGGTAGAGCCACAGCGTCCGGTCGCCTTCGCCCGAACCGAACAGCGAGAAGGCGGCTCCGGCCGGCACCGTGGTGGTCGGCACCAGCGTGGTCAAAGCCATCGTCGCGGCCATGAGCAGCCGCGGCAAAGAGCGCCAAAATCGCAAAGACTTACCCGACACGCCCCAACCGACCCAGTGTGACCCAACAGTCCGGCAAGGCTAGCGTGACTTCGATAGGAAGAGATTAACGCTAACGAACCGTAATCCGACGGGCTCTTGCAGTGGATGTCTTCTAGCGCCTGAATTCGGCTGAACCAAGGCCAAATTCCTAAGCAGCCGTAAACGCTTGGCCAATACGCGGCCACACGCGACGGAGACTATCCGTTACTGCCTGCCGGTTCTACAGCTCGAGCAGCTCTTTCAACCGCTCGTTCATGCCATACACGTCGCCGTAGGAGCGGATGGTGCCATCCGGGTCGACGCGCAGCGTGAAGTAGGACAGGTGGACCGGGATCTTGTTCTTGAGGTTGAACCAGCGCTCCTTCGGCCCGAACGCGGCCTGCAGGGTGTCGGCCGTCATGTCCGGCTCGGTCGCGAGCAGGGCGGCAGCGAACTCGAACGGGTTCTCGACGCGGACGCAGCCATGGCTGTAGGCCCGGAAGGAGCGGGCAAACAACGACTTCGACGGCGTGTCGTGCAGGTAGATGTCGTGCTGGTTGGGGAACAGGAACTTCACCTGCCCCAGCGCATTGCCCGGCCCCGGCTTCTGGCGGATGTGGAACTGCCGGATATTGGTCTGCGTCCAATCGATCGCGGCGGCGTTGACCACCTTGCCGCCATACAGCATCTCCATGTTCTGGCCGTTGAGATAGCCCGGATTGGCGATGAGGTTCGGGCGGATCTCGTTGCTGGCGATCGAGGCCGGCACGTTCCAGTACGGATTGACGACGATGTGGCGGATTTCGTCGTTGAACACGGCTGTCTGGTGCTTGGCGGTGCCCACCACCACGCGCGTGGTGTAGTGGACCTCGTCCTTGTTCATGATCCAGAGCCGGAATTCGGGAATGTTCACGATGACGTTGAAGTCGCCGTACTCGTTCGGCTCCCAGCGCCAGCGCTCCATGTTGGCGACGATGTCCTCGCGGGTCGTCGCCGAACCGCCGTTGAGTGCGGCGATCGTCGCCGGGCCGACGACGCCGTCAGCATTGAGGCCAAGGCTGTCCTGGAACGCCTTCACGGCTTCGACCAGCGGCTCGTCATAATTGATGTCGACCGCGGCGGCGACGCCGGCGGTCTCCGGAATATCCGGCTCGGGCACGTCGAGCCGCTGGCGCAGCAGGGTCACGCGTTCGTCCTGCGCCCCCGGCTTCAGCAGGCTCCCCTCGGGGATGGTCACCGCGGCATCGATCACCGAGCCATCGTAGAACTTGGCCAGCGCGGCCTTGAGACCAAGGAATTCCGGCTGGGTCGGCGACAGATCGAGCAGGAGCTTGCCCGGATCGTTGGCCTCGGCCAGTTGCACCAGCAGTTCCGCTTCATTGATGCGCTTGGGCGCGAGGGTCCAGGTATTGTTGACGTCGAGCGGGTTCACGCGGCCGCCGAACGCATCCTGGGCATACTTGATCGCCGCGGCCGAAAACGCCGTCTCCAGCGCGGCGAGCTTGGCCGGATCACTGCCGGCGGCGGCAACGTCGAGGTCTGGCGTCAGGTAATCGGCGGGGCGAAAGCCCTCGAGCTCGGACTTCTTGAACACGTCCATGATCTTCTCGGCCTTGGGCGAGAAGACGATGGCGCCATCGTCGCCTTGGCTGAGCCAGAGCGGCTCGAAGTGGCGCGCGCCATAGAAGAAGTAGAGCTTCTGGGTCTGCTGGTAGGCACGCGTGCCCTTCTGGGTCGCCGCGTAGGAGGCCGACAGGCCGGCCTTGATGATGCGGGCGAGTTCGCTGCGCGGCGGGGCGATCACGACGCGAGTCGTCTCGATCCCGGCCACCGTCACGACTTCCTGCGCCACCGCCGCATAGGGGGACGCGAGCGCCACGGTACCCGCCAACAACAAGGCCTTAAGCTTGCTCATAAACTACTCCGTGCCCATGCCCCAAAAAGGGCTGTCCGCGCCCGAACAACCGGCAGGAGGAGCCGGCCTGGTCAAGCGGATTAGACTGGCTTAGCCCACATTCCTTAACGCCGACAATTCCTCGCAATTTCGTGAGCAGCGAGTGTGGATTTGCTGCAACTTCACCGCCGTGAAGGTCAGGCCGCATCGCTCTCCAAACCTTCATCGAGGCCGTATTCCCTCAGCTTGCGATAGAGCGTCGAGCGACCGATCCCGAGCGCCCGGGCGACGCGCGACATGCGGTAGCCGTAGTGGCGCAGCGCGAAGACGATCAGGTCCCGCTCGACATCGGCCAGCGCGGCGACCTCGCCACCCTCTGCCACGAAACGATCGGCTGCGGAGTGCCGCCCCGCCGCCTCGCTGGAGCGAGTGCTAGCGGCGTCGATATGAACGGGAACTGAAGGGGTTGGCGCGGCCGTTGCCTGGCGCATCGCTTCGTCCCGGCCGGCACCGCTGGCGACGATCTGCGGGAAGTCGACCGACTGCAGATAGGCGCTGTCGGAGAGGATGATGGCGCGATAGACGGCATTCTCGAGCTGCCGGACGTTGCCGGGCCAATTGTAGCGGCGCAGCAGCTCCAGCGCCGCGTCGGAGATTCCGATCGTGCGCCGCCCAGCCTCGGCCGCCAGCCGGGCGATGAAGTGATCCACCAGCAACGGCAGGTCGTCGAGCCGGTCGCGCAGCGGCGGCACGTAAACCGGCAGGACGTTGAGCCGGTAGAACAGGTCCTCGCGGAAGGCGCCCTCGCGGGTGAGGTTCAGTAGCCGCCGGCGCGTTGCGGAGACGATGCGGACATTGACGCGCATGGGGCGCTCCGCACCCGCCGGCTCGATCTCGCCCTCCTGGATGACGCGCAGCAGCTTTGCCTGGGTGTCGAGGGGCAGTTCGCCGACTTCGTCGAGGAAGATGGTGCCGCCCTGGGCTTCGACGAACTTGCCGGGCAGGTCGGCGGTGGCGCCGTCGGTGCCCTTCTTGCAGCCGAACAGGATAATGTCGGCGCGTTCGGCGGGCAGGGCGCCGCAGTCGACGACCACGAAGGGCTTGCCCGCGCGATCGCTGGAACCGTGGATGACGCGGGCGACGAGGTCCTTGCCGACGCCCGCCTCGCCTTCGATCAGCACCGGGATGGTCGATTTCGCCGCCTTGCTGGCCAGCAGCAGCACGCGATCCATGATCGAGGCGCGGGTAACGATGTCACCGGTGCCCAGCGTGCCAGTGCGCCGGCTGCGGTCGGTCCGCACCAGGGCTTCGAGCTCGCCCAGCTTCAGCGCATTGCGCAGCGACACGATCATGCGTTCGGGCGCGACCGGCTTGACGAAGAAATCGGCGGCGCCGTGCCGCATCGCGGTGACGACGGTATCCATCGACGAATGAGCCGACTGAACAATGACCGGGGTGGCGATGCCTTCGCGTCGCATCGCCTCCATCACCGCCATGCCGTCGAGATCGGGCATGACGAGGTCGAGGATCACGGCGCCGATGCCGGGGTCGGCGCGGAGCAGCTCCAGCGCCTGCATGCCGCCCGTGGCGGTGACCGCAGCGAAGCCCGCCCGGCTCGCTACTTCGGAAGTCAGCCGGAGCTGGACGATGTCGTCATCGACGATCAGAACGCGCGTCATGGTCCCCCAAGGACTTGTTGTCATTCGCACGACTGCCCGCCCGGCGAATCGTGCTGTGCCGTTTTGGCGCAGCATGTGGTGAGGGAGTTAAGCGTCGATTAAGGCTAACGAATTGGTTCCGTCCGCCGGCCAGAGGCGCCGCGCACCGGCCTCTTCATGATCCTCCCCCGCAGGGCGGGGAGGGGACCAGCGAAGCTGGTGGAGGGGGTGGCCAAGTGCACCGTGCCCCAAACATACCCCCCACCCTGTCCCTCCCCCGCAAGGGGGCAGGTGACCTGCGCTCGCAAGTCTTCGTCCAACAGGCACCTGGGGGCGGTGGCAGGGTCTCCCTCCCCCTTGCGGGGAGGGGACAGGGGTGGGGGTGTTTTCGGGCACGATCCTCCCAGGCCCGATGCCCTTCACATCCCCCAGCCGCATGGCTAAGGTCGCGCGCTTTCAGACGCCCGAGGTGTTGCCATGACGAACCAGCCGACCCATGCCCCCGAAGCCCCGGCCCAGAAGGGGCACAACGAGCTCGGGCAACTGCCGGTCTGGAACCTCGACGATCTCTATCCGGGCAATGACTCGCCGCAGCTCAAGGCCGACCTCGAGGCCGCGCGCAACGAGGCCAAGGCGTTCGAGGCCGACTACAAGGGCAAGCTCGAGGCGCTCGCCAAGTCGGGCCAGCTGGTCGCGGCGATCCAGCGCTACGAGGCGCTGAGCGATGTCAGCGGCAAGCTCGGGTCCTATGCCTTCCTTCAGTATGTGCGGAACACACAGGATCCGGAGAAGGCGAAGTTCCTCGGCGACCTGAGCCAGGCGCTGACGGATCTCTCGACCGGCCTCATCTTTTTCGGACTCGAGCTCAACCGCATCGACGAGGCGGTGCTGGAACAGGCCTTCGCCGCCGACCCTTCGCTCGCCCACTACCGGCCGTGGTTCGCCGAATTGCGCAAGGCCAAGCCGTACCAGCTCGAGGACAAGATCGAGGAGCTGTTCCACGAGAAATCGGTGACCGGCGCCTCGGCCTGGAACCGGCTGTTCGACGAGACGATGGCGTCGCTGAAGTTCGACGTCGACGGCGAGGAGCTGAACCTCGAGTCGACTCTCAACTTCCTCTCCGACAAGGACGAGGTGAAGCGCGAGGCGGCCTTCCACGGGTTGTCAAAGACGCTGCACGGCAATGAGCGGCTGTTCACGCACATCACCAACGTGCTGGCCAAGGACAAGGAAATCTCGGACCGCTGGCACGGCTTCGCCGATATCGCCGATAGCCGCCACCTCGAGAACTCGGTCGAGCGCGAGGTGGTCGATGCGCTGCAGACCGCGGTGCGCGCCGCCTATCCGCGGCTCAGCCACCGCTACTACAAGATGAAGGCCAGGTGGTTCGGCAAGGACCAGCTCAACGCCTGGGACCGCAACGCGCCGCTGCCGACCTCGGATGATCGCGTCTATGACTGGCCGACCGCCGTCGACACCGTGCTCGAAGCCTACGGGGCGTTCTCGCCCAAGCTGGTCGAGATCGCCGAGCCGTTCTTCACCAAGGGCTGGATCGATGCGCCGACCAAGGACGGCAAGTCGCCGGGCGCCTTCGCGCACCCGACCGTGCCGTCCGCGCATCCGTATCTGATGCTCAACTACCTGGGCAAAGCCCGCGACGTGATGACGCTGGCCCACGAGCTCGGCCACGGTGTGCACCAGGTGCTGGCCGGCCCGCAGGGCGCGCTGATGGCGCCGACGCCGCTGACGCTGGCCGAGACCGCGTCGGTGTTCGGCGAGATGCTGACCTTCCGCTCGATGCTCAGCAAGACCACCGATCCGAAGCAGCGCTTCGCGATGCTGTCGAGCAAGGTCGAGGACATGCTCAACACGGTGGTGCGACAGATCGCGTTCTACACCTTCGAGCGCGAGGTCCACAGCCGCCGCAAGGCGGGCGAGCTGACCACGACCGACCTCAACCAGATCTGGCTCGATATCGGGGCGGAAAGCCTGGGGCCGGGGATCAAGCTCAACGAGGGCTACGACATCTTCTGGTCGTATATCCCGCACTTCATCCACTCGCCGTTCTATGTCTACGCCTATGCATTCGGCGATTGCCTCGTGAACTCGCTCTATGCGCAGTACGAGAAGTCCAATGTGGGCTTTGCCGAGCGTTACTTTGACCTGCTCAAGGCGGGCGGGAGCAAGCATCACTCCGAGCTGCTGGCACCGTTCGGGCTCGATGCGCGTGATCCGAAATTCTGGGATCTGGGGCTCTCCATGATCGAGCGGCTGATCAACGAACTGGAAGCGACGCAGCCCTGAGCCGGCGTCACCGACAAGCTGTGCGCGCCCGGTGCTTGTGCGGTGGGCGGGCGCGAAGTATGAACAGTATGGAGGGGGCAGCCGAAAGTATTATGCCCGGCCCCTGCACGCCCCCCATGGACGACAAGAAACTGAGGATCTGATGGCCAGAAAACCCGCCGCCGCGGCAGTCGAAACCCTTCCGCCCGCCATGGACTACGCCCAGCACGAGGGCACCTATGCGGGTTTTCTCGTGTTCCTGAAGTGGACCATCGTTTCCCTCGCCTTCGTGGTGCTGTCGCTCTACGCCTTCATCCAGGCGCACAACCCGATCATCGGCATCGTGCTGCTGATTCTGTCGGTCGTGGTTCCGGTCGCCGGCGTCATCCTCACCGGCCGCAGGCCGGCCGCCTGATACAGGGCTAGCTGCTCCGGGGCGCCCGGCGCCTCGGCAACGAGCGCGGGAGGGCGTTCATGAAAGTCGCCGTGTTACGGGAGCGCGCGCAGGGCGAATCCCGCGTGGCCGCGACCCCTGAGACTGTCACCAAGCTGATCGGGCTCGGCGCGGATGTCGCGGTCGAGTCGGGGGCTGGAGACCTGGCTCGCATCCCTGACGCCGAGTATGCCGCGGCGGGCGCTACCATTGGCAGCGCGGCGGCTACGATCAGGGGTGCCGACATCGTCCTCAGCGTGCGGCGTCCAGCCGCCGCCTCGCTTTCCGGCGCCGTGCCGGGTGCGCTGGTGATCGGCGCGCTCGACCCCTACGGCAACGAGTTGGAGATCGCTGGCCTCGCCAAGGTCGGCGTCACCGCCATCGCCATGGAATTCATGCCGCGCATCACCCGCGCGCAGGTCATGGACATCCTCTCTTCGCAGGCCAATCTCGCCGGCTACCAGGCCGTCATCGACGCCGCCGGCGCCTTTGACCGCGCCATGCCGATGATGATGACTGCCGCCGGCACCGTGCGTCCGGCCAAGGTGTTCGTCATGGGCGCCGGCGTTGCCGGCCTCCAGGCCATCGCCACTGCCCGCCGTCTCGGCGCCGTGGTCACCGCCACCGACGTGCGCGCCGCGGCCGGAGAGCAGGTGGAATCGCTGGGCGCGAAGTTCATCATGACCGAGGCGCTCAAGGACGCCTCGGGCGCCGGCGGCTATGCGCGCGAGCTGACCAAGGACGAGCAGGCGGCGCAGGCCGAGCTGGTCGCCGGGCACATCGCCAAGCAGGACATCGTCATCACCACGGCGCTGATCCCGGGCCGTCCGGCGCCAAAGCTGGTGAGCCGGGCAATGGTCGAAGCGATGGCGCCGGGCTCGGTGATCGTCGATCTCGCGGCCGAGCGCGGCGGCAATGTCGAACTGACGCAGCCGGGCAGCGTGGTCACGACGCCGAACGGCGTTACGATCATCGGCCATCTCAATGTGGCGAGCCGCCTTGCGACCTCGGCGAGCCAGCTCTACGCGCGCAACCTGTTCGCCTTCGTCGAGACGCTGATCGACAAGAAGCAGAAGGTCCTGGCGATCAACTGGGACGACGAACTGGTGAAGGCCACCGTGCTGACCCGCGACGGCGTGATCGTTCATCCCAACATCAAGGTGGACGCTCCGGCAGTTGCGCCGGCCGCGACGGCGAAGCCCAGGGCGCCGGCCAAGGCTGGCGCAACGGGTGCCAAGGCCGCGCCGAAGGCAGCGCCCGCTGCAGATTTCGCGCCTGCCAAGCCTGCCAAGAAGGCTGCGGCCAAGTCATCGCCTGCGAGTGCCGCTACCGCGCCGCCTGCGGCCAAACCGCGTGGTACGCGCAAGCCGGCGGCCAAGCCTGTGGCGCCCGTCAAGGCGGTCGCTAAACAGAAGCCTGCCGCCAGGAAGCCCGTGGCGCCCAAGGGGAACAAGTAATGGAACAGTCCGCCGAACAGACGGCCGACATGCTCACGGCTGCGGTCACCGCGGTGACCGCCGGCGCCATCGATCCGTTCGTCTTCCGCTTCTCGATCTTCGTTTTGGCCATCTGCGTCGGCTACTACGTGGTGTGGAGCGTCACCCCGGCTCTGCATACGCCGCTGATGAGCGTCACCAACGCCATTTCCTCGGTGATCGTGGTGGGTGCGCTGCTCGCCGTCGGCGTGCCGCTCGCGGCCGACAGCAACTGGGTGAGCAAGCTGTTCGGTTTCCTCGCGCTGGTGCTGGCCAGCGTCAACATTTTCGGCGGCTTCCTCGTCACCCAGCGCATGCTGGCGATGTACAAGAAGAAGGACAGTCGATGATCGACGCAAGTCTGGCGGCCCTTCTCTACCTCGTCTCCGGCGTTCTCTTCATCCTCGCGCTGCGCGGGCTCTCGAGCCCCGCTTCGGCGCGGCAGGGCAACACGTTCGGCATGGTCGGCATGGCCATCGCCATCGTCACGACGCTGCTGGTCGCGGGCGTGTCCGACTGGGTCAGCTGGCTGCTGATCATCGGTGGCCTCGCCATCGGCGCCGGTATCGGCGCGGTGCTGGCGCGGCGGGTCAAGATGACCGACATGCCGCAGCTGGTCGCGGCCTTCCACTCGCTGGTCGGTCTGGCGGCGGTGTTCGTCGCGGCGGCGGCGCTCTATGCGCCCGAGGCCTTCGGCATCGGTGAAGTCGGTCATATCCATGCGCAGGCCATCATCGAGATGAGCCTTGGCGTTGCCATCGGCGCCTTCACCTTCACCGGCTCGGTCATCGCCTTCGCCAAGCTGAACGGCAACATGAGCGGCAAGCCGATCCTGCTGCCGGGGCGGCACCTCATCCACATCGCGCTGGGCGTGCTGCTGGTGGGGTTGGTCTGGGCCTTCGCCGTCACCGTCGATCCGATATGGTTCTGGGCCATCACCATCGTCGCGCTGGTGCTGGGCGGGCTGATGATCATCCCGATCGGCGGCGCCGACATGCCGGTGGTCGTCTCGATGCTCAACTCCTATTCGGGCTGGGCGGCGGCGGGCATCGGCTTCACGCTGGGCAACACGGCGCTGATCATCACCGGCGCGCTGGTGGGCTCGTCGGGCGCCATCCTCAGCTACATCATGTGCAAGGCGATGAACCGCAGCTTCGTCTCGGTCATCCTCGGCGGTTTCGGCGGCGATGCCGCGGCGGCCGGTTCGGGCGAGGAGGAGACCCGGCCGGTCAAGCAGGGTTCGGCCGACGATGCCGCCTTCATGATGAAGAATGCCGGCAAGGTCATCATCGTGCCCGGCTATGGCATGGCGGTGGCCCAGGCCCAGCACGCGCTGCGCGAGATGGCCGACCAGCTCAAGGCCGCCGGGGTCGAAGTGAAATACGCCATCCACCCGGTGGCGGGGCGCATGCCCGGCCACATGAACGTGCTGCTGGCCGAAGCCAACGTGCCCTATGACGAGGTGTTCGAGCTCGAGGACATCAACTCCGAGTTCGCGCAGGCCGACGTCGCCTTCGTCATCGGCGCCAACGACGTCACCAACCCGGCCGCCAAGACCGACAAGACTTCGCCGATCTACGGCATGCCGGTGCTGAATGTCGAAGACGCCGGCACGGTGCTGTTCATCAAGCGCGGCATGGCGGCGGGCTATGCGGGCGTCCAGAACGAGCTGTTCTTCCGCGACAACACCATGATGCTGTTCGGCGACGCCAAGAAGGTGACCGAGGACATCGTCAAGTCGCTGGGGCACTGACGGACAGGCGATGGGCGACGGCACGACGCTCCTCGCCTTCTTCCTCACCTCGCTCGCCATCGAGCTGACGCCGGGGCCGAACATGGCCTACCTGGCGCTGGTGGGCGTGTCGCGCGGACGACGGGACGGCCTGATGGCCGTGCTCGGCGTGGCGCTGGGGCTGGCGCTGCTGGGCGCACTGGTCGGGGTAGGGCTGGGGTCGCTGATCCTCGAGAACCGGTTCGTGTTCGAGACCTTGCGCTGGGCCGGCGCGGCGTATCTCGTCTGGCTCGCCTATGACGGGTGGCGCGAGGCGCAACGGGAAGCCGACGCCACCGAGCTGCCGGACCGCGCCTTCACCTATTTCCGGCGCGGCTTTGTCACCAACCTCTTGAACCCCAAGGCGGCGCTGTTCTTCATTGCGGTGATGCCTGGCTTCGTGGTGGCCGACCGGCCCCTGCTCGGCCAGACGACGCTGCTCGTCGCCGTCTACGTGGCGGCGGCGACCCTCATCCACGCTGCCATCGTGCTGCTGGCGGCGACACTCCAGCCGCTGTTCGCCCGACCGGCGCTGCGCAAGGGCGCAGCGCTGGTTTTCGCTGTCGCACTGGTCGGCGTCGCGGTTTGGCTGCTGCTGAAGACGGGGTAGGGCCCGGCGCGCCAGCGCTCAGCGGTTTTTTTTGGGTCGTGATGTCGAAAACCCGATCGGCCGTTCGGCAATTTAGTGAGGGCGACATGCAATCGCGCTCCCGCGAAGAGCTGCACAGCCAAAGGAAGCATCATGACGACCACATACACATGGGATGTCTTTTCGAGCCTCGACGGGTTTGGCTCCCACCACGGCGACTGGAGTGGCTACTGGGGCAAGCAGGGCCCCGAACTGCTCGCCCGTCGTCTGGCCCTATATGAGGTGCCGCAACGTATGGTGTTCGGGGCCAATACCTTCCGCCTCAACATGCAGATGCTGGCCTCCGGCGGGCCAGACCCCTGGGTGGACCGGCTGAGACTTTTGCCGGCTACCGTGATTTCGAGCACCTTGCACGGGCCGCAGGATTGGCCGGATGCGACGGTCGCCAGCGGCGACGCAGTCGACGTCATCCGTCGCCTCAAGGAGCAGGGCACGCCGCTCCGTTCGCATGGCAGCCTGTCGCTGAACCGGGCGCTGATGGCGGCCGGACTGGTCGACCGCATCCAACTCACCATCTACCCGGTAATCACCGGCAAGACCGGTGACGCGCCGCTTTTCGCAGGTGCCGAGGATTTCGATCTCGATCTGCTCGAGCATCGGACGCTCGACGGTCGCACCCAGGAGTTGATCTACCGGCCGGTCCTCCACCGGTAGCGGCAGGCAATGCCGGGGCTTCATGCCCCGGCCGCCGCCCGCTCACCACGGGATCGTGGCATCTTCCCAGCGGGTGAACGTGCCCGTTGGTCCGTCCGGACCGAGCAGCGCCACCCGCACCACTTCGCGCGAGCCGTCTTCCAGCGTGTCGGTGCCCTCGAAATTGTTGAGGTTGGTGCTGGTGAAGCCGGGCGAGACCAGGTTCACCTTGATGCCGCTGCCCTCGAGCTCGATCATCATGGCCAGCGTGATACCGTTGAGCGCGGTCTTGGATGCGGCATAGCCCGGCGTGAAGTGGCTACGATAGCCGAAGGCCGGGTCGGCATTGAGCGTCAGCGAGCCGACGCCGCTCGAAACGTTGACGATCCGCGCATCCGAGGACAGGCGCAGCAGCGGCAGCATCGCCTGGTAGACGGCGAGCACGCCGAACACATTAGTCTCCCAGACGGCGCGCACCTCGTCCATCGGGATGACGCTGGCGAGGCTCGTGCGCGCATAGTCCTCGAGGTTCATCTCGCCCTTGCGGGTATTCGAGATTGCGGCATTGTTGACCAGCAGATCGAGGCGGCCGAACTCGGTGCGGATGCGCTCGGCGGCCGCGGCGATGGACGTGCCGTCGGTTACGTCGATCTGCAGCGGGATGGCGCCTTTGCCGATCTCGGCTGCCGCCGCCTCACCGCGCGCCAGGTCGCGCGAGCCGAGCAGCACGGTGACGCCGGCTTTCACCAGCTCCCTGGTCAGCTGGAAGCCGACGCCCTGGTTGGCGCCGGTGACAAGCGCGATGCGTTGATGGTCCATGATGGTCTCCTTCGGAAGTGTGGGGTCAGGCCGCAACGCGTTCGCCCAGCGGGCGGCGGCGCAGCGCGGCGGTGGTCAGCGCCGGCGGCTGGTAGTTGGCTTCGTTGATGCCGGCATCGACGCCGGGCGGCACGATCTGGTCGATGCGGTCGAGGATGTCGTCGCCGAGCCGGACTTCGGCGCCGGCGAGCAGATCGTCGAGCTGCTCCATGGTGCGCGGCCCGAGGATGGCCGAGGTCACGCCCGGATGCGCCATCACGAAGGCCATCGCCATGTGCGTCAGCGACATGCCGGCTTCGGCGGCCAGTGGCAGCAATTGCTCCACGGCCTCGAGTGCGTTCTCATTGCTCATCTGCCTGGGCATGAAACGGGCGCGCAGGGAATCGGGCAGCGGCTGGCCCTTGCGGTAGCGGCCGGTAAGCATGCCCTTCGATAGCGGGCTCCACACCATCACGCCCATGCCGTAGCGCTGGGCGGCGGGCAGCATGTCGCGCTCGATGCCGCGGTCGAGGATGGAGTAGGGCGGCTGCTCGGTGCGGAAGCGGGCGAGCCCGCGTTTCTCGGCCACCCACTGTGCCTCGACGATTTCCGAGACCGGAAAGGTCGAGGAACCGATCGCCCGGACCTTGCCGGCCCGGATCAGGTCGGTCAGCGCACCGAGCGTTTCCTCGATATCGGTGTCCGGGGTCGGGCGGTGGATCTGGTAGAGGTCGATATAGTCGGTCTGCAGCCGCTTCAGCGACGCCTCAACCGCCTGCATGATCCAGCGGCGCGAGCCACCCTGCTGGTTGGGATCCTCGCCCATCGGCGCGAAGAATTTGGTCGCCAGCACCACGTTGTCGCGCCGGCCCTGCAGCGCCTTGCCGACGATTTCCTCGCTCTCGCCATCGGAATAGCGGTCGGCGGTGTCGATGAAGTTTATCCCCGCATCGAGCGCGCGGTGGATAATGCGGGCGCCGTCCTCGTGGTCGGGGTTGCCCAGCTTGCCGAACATCATGGCGCCCAGCGCGTAGGGGCTCACCTTGATGCCGGTGCGGCCCAGCGTGCGGTACTGCATGTCACTCTCCTTCAGGAAATTCCGTCCCGCCCGTTGCCGCGAGGGCGGCCCGGTGTCATATAAACGGAACAGCATTCCGCATTCATATACGGAACAATGTTCCGTTTACAAGAGGACATGAGCGAATTGAGCACCGGCACGCCCGGCGACACCGATGACGCAGCTGCGAAGGCGGGCAGGCGCGCGCCGCGCGCCGATGCGCAGCGCAATCTCGAAACGCTGGTCGCGGCGGCGAAAACCGTGTTCGCCCGCTCGGGTGTCGACGCCCCGGTGCGCGAGATCGCCGAGGAGGCGGGGGTGGGCGTCGGGACGCTCTACCGCCACTTCCCGCAGCGGGTGGACCTGGTCGTCGCCGTCTACCGGCAGGCGGTCGATGCCGCCGCCGACGCAGCTCCCGGGCTCGCGGCGCAATATCCGCCCGGCGAGGCGGTGGCGCAGTGGATGCAGCGCTTCGTCGATTTCATCGGCACCAAGCGCGGTCTCGTCGCGGCGCTTCACTCGGGCGATCCGGCTTTCGCGACGCTGCCGGCCTATTTCCGCGAGCGCTTCATTCCAGCGCTGAAGGGGCTGCTCGATGCGGCCATCGCCGCTGGCGAGATGCGCTCGGGGATCGAGCCGGCCGATCTGCTCACCGCAGCGGCCAATCTCGCCCATGGCGATATCGAGCAGGGTCGCCGCATGGTGGCGTTGCTTGTCGATGGCCTGCGCCTCGGCGCGGGGACCGGGTGATTTCACCCTTCAGACGGCGTTAATGAACCGTTGGAATCGGCGGGCCGAAAAGGGAGGCAGGCTGTCCTATCGGCCATCGGCGGATGTTAGTCACCTCCATGTGCGTGCTTGCGCAGCCGCACTCGAGCGTCCACCTGTGGCTCGACCCGAGGATCTCCATATGCCCCGCACCATCAAGATCGATCTGTTCACCGACACCGTCTGCCCGTGGTGCCTGGTCGGCGCCGAACGGCTGGACCAGGCCATCGCCGCGCTGCCGGCCGATGTGACGGTCGAAGTCGAGAACCACCCCTTCTACCTCAACCCCAATACCCCCGAGGAAGGCATCGTCGTCGCCGACATGCTGCGCGAGCGTTATGGCCGCGACCCCAGGGAAATGTGGGCGCGCGTCGAAGGTGAGGCCAAGGCCTCCGGCATCGACCTCGATCTCAGCCAGCAGCCGCGTTCCTTCCCCACCCGCAAGGGCCACACGCTGGTCCGGCTGGCCAAGGCCAAGGGCACCCAGCACGCGCTCGCCAATGCCATCGCTTGGGCCTATTTCATGGACCACAAGCTGATCAACGATGACGAAGTGCTCGCCGACGTTGCGGTCGAGCACGGCTTCACCCGCGAGGAAGCGCTGGCGGCGGTGCGCGACGAGCGCGAGCTCGCCATCACCCACCAGCAGGCGATCGCGGCGGCGCAGCAGGGCATCCAGGGCGTGCCCTTCTTCATCTTCGATAACCAGTTCGCGGTCTCCGGCTGCCAGCCGCAGGACGTGTTCGAACGCGCCTTCGAGTTCGCCCTCGATCCGGAAAAGCTGGCTGCGGCCAAGGGCTGATCCAATCCCCGCCTCCCTCGTTCCGGGCTATTGTCCGTCGAGCGGGGAGACGGGTCATGCGAGAGAATAGCCAGCCGAACGAATTGAACGATCAGCGTTCAATTCGTTCAAAAAGAAAAACGCCGGCCCAACGGACCGGCGTCTTGTTCGGCGCTGTTCGCGCGATCAGTAGAGGGTTAGGCCCGAGAAGGCGACCGAGTAGTTGAGGCCGACCTGGCCCTGGATGGACCAGGGCTGCAGTGCGAAGCCCTTGCGCGAGCCGCCGATCAGCCAGTTGCCGCCGAGGCCGACGCCAAGCGTGGCTTCGGCCGAACCGCCGACATAGGTACCGGCCAGCGAACCGCGACCATATTTGGTATCAGAGGCCGAAAACACCAGCCAGGCGATCTGCGTGACGCCGGTCACGCCGATGTCGATGCCGAGCTTCTTGATGTTGCCTTCATAACGCTCGGCCTTGTGGCCGTCGCGCTTGAACGTGCAAGTCATGTCCTTGGACGAGCCGATGATGAACCCGATGCCCGGATCGACGGTGCAGCTGAGCACGCCGACGCGGACGCGCGTTTCGGCCTGGGCCGCGCCGGCAGTCATCAACATGACAGCGGCCGCAGCGGCGGCGATGATCTTCTTCATTGTGGAGTCCCCAATTGTTTGACGCTTTCGACCCTTATGGGCCTTCACTTTACTGTCTGCCACCAACGCCCGGAAGCCCTCCGATCGCGGCAGACAAAAAGAAACGCCGCCTTGTGAGGCGGCGTTCCTGAACCAGGTCTGAACAAGGCCGATGGCCTCGAATCCTACGGCCGCGGCGAGCGGGCAGCAGCAGCGGGGCTGGGCAGACCGCCTTCGCGCTGGGCGCGCTTGCGCGCCAGCTTGCGGGCGCGGCGCACGGCCTCGGCCTTCTGGCGGGCCTTCTTCTCGGACGGCTTCTCGTAGTAGTTGCGAAGCTTCATCTCGCGGAAGACGCCTTCGCGCTGGAGCTTCTTCTTCAGTGCGCGGAGCGCCTGATCCACATTGTTATCGCGAACAACTACTTGCAAGCGTAACCGCCCTTCGTGATCGTCAGTTTGTCTGGTGAAAGCGTCCCAAAGGGGCGCCGACCGGGCGAGCCGGTCAGTTCGTGGGCGGCTATATAGGCCAATCGGATGGGCTTGTCCACACCGCTTAGGCGGCGAGATCGCTCATTTTGCGCGCTTTTTGACGGCAACCCGGTTGATGTGGCCCATTTTTCGCCCCCTGCGCGCTTCGGCCTTGCCGTAGGCGTGCGGCTGCGCCGACTCGCCCAGGCGCTCGGGAATGGCGCCGATCTCGTCGCCGATCAGGTTCTCCATCACCACGTCGGCGAGCCGGGTGGGGTCGCCGAGCGGCCAGTTCAGCACGGCGCGGATATGCTGCTCGAACTGGTCGGTGATGGCCACGGCCTCGGTCCAGTGGCCCGAGTTATGGACGCGCGGGGCGATCTCGTTGACCAGCAGCTTGCCGCTCTCGAGCACGAAGAACTCGACGCCGAGCACGCCGACATAGTCGAGCGCGGTGGCGATCTCGGCGGCCAGCTCGATGGCCCTCTTCGTGGTCTTTTTCGGGATATCGGCCGGGACCGTGCTGGTCTTGAGGATATGGTCGCGGTGGACGTTTTCGGCCGGCTCGAAGGCGGCCACTTCGCCGGCCGCGTTGCGGGCGACGACGACCGAGATTTCCTTGGCGAAGGCAATGAAGCCCTCGAGCACGAGCGGCTTGGGGTTCAGCAGCTCCCAGGCGAGGGCGGCGTCCTCCATGTTCTTGACGATGCGCTGGCCTTTGCCGTCATAGCCGAGCCGCGTGGTCTTCAGCACAGCCGGGGTGCCGATCTCGTGCAGCTCGGCCTCGAGCCGGTCGAGATCGGTGATGGCGGCGAAGGGCGCGACGGGGATGCGGTTGATGGTGAGGAAGGCTTTTTCGGCCAGCCGGTCCTGCGCCACGGCCAGCGCGTTGGCGCCGGGGCGCAGCGGCTTCAGGTTCTGGAGGAACGCAGCGGTCTTGGCCGGGACGTTCTCGAACTCGTAGGTGATCACGTCGACGGCGGCGGCGAATTCGGCCAGCGCGGCCTCGTCATCATAGGCGGCGACGGTCTTGCGCGGGGTGACGTCGAAGGCCGGGCTGTCCGGATCCGGGCAGTAGATATGGGTCTTCATGCCCAGGCGTGCGGCGGCGAGTGCCAGCATGCGGCCGAGCTGGCCGCCGCCCAGAATACCGATGGTGCTGCCCTGCGGCAGGGGAGAAAGATCAGACATCGTCGGTTGGAAATTCCGGTATGGCGGCCGTCTGGTCGGCACGGAAATCGTCGAGCGCCGAAGCGATCTCGGGATCGGACAAGGCGAGGATGGCGGCGGCCAGCAACGCAGCGTTGATGGCGCCGGCGCGGCCGATGGCGAGCGTGCCGACCGGGATGCCCGGCGGCATCTGGACGATCGAGAGCAGGCTGTCCTCGCCGCCCAGCGCTTTGGTCTCGGCCGGCACGCCGAGAACGGGCAGGGGGGTGAGCGCGGCGACCATGCCGGGCAGATGCGCGGCGCCGCCGGCCGAGGCGATGATCACCTGAAAGCCCTCGGCCTTGGCGCCGCGGGCGAATTCATACATCCGATCGGGCGTGCGGTGGGCGGAGACGATGCGCGCCTCGTAGTCGATCTTCAACGCGTCCAGCGTCTCGGCGGCGTGGCGCAGGTTCGGCCAGTCGGACTGGCTGCCCATGATGATGGCGACGGGTGGCGAGGTCGGCACTTGGTTCCCCCGGGAAGGCGCGGCGCATGCCCTGATGGGTGTCACCCATAGGCAGGCGAGCCGGCGAGTGCAAGCGCTGCGTCAGGCAGCGTCGGGCGGAGCGTCGAGCCCGCAGGCGAGGGTATCGAGCAGGTCGCGGTCGGCGAGCTCGATCGAGCCCTCGGGCAGCCCGAGAATGCGGTCGATCACCGTGCCCATGTAGTTGAGTTTCACCATCAGCTCGCGTGCCAGCCGCTCGAAGGTGAAGCGGTCGCGGGTGAGGTAGAGCTCGGTGATGAGGTCGCGGTTGCCACTCAGCAGATGGATGATGGTCTCGGCTGCGTTTTCCGGATCCGGCGTGTCGAAGGTCTGTTCAGCTACGCCCTCGACGATGATGCGGGTGAGGATGGGGCGTACGACGCCGTTGACGGCGCGGTGAGTGCGCTGGAACAGCGCTATATTCTCGGGCCGGAACAGCGGCTCGAAGGTGGCGCGCAGCTCGGCGGCATTGCGCAGCTTGTGGCCGCGCATGGTTTCGAGAAAACCGATCAGCCGCGCAAAGGGATCAAGCGTAGGGTCGTCCAGCACGTCATTGGCGAGGGCCGCAGTCTGCTGGGCGTAGCGGCAGGCGAGGGCCTCGAGCAGGTCCTCCTTGGCCTCGAAATGATGGTAGAAGGCACCCTTGGAGACGCCGACTGCCGCGATGATGTGGCTCACCGAGGTCGCATCGTAGCCCTGGCTGGCAAAGAGCTGCTGGGCGACATCGAGGATCTCGTCACGGCGGGCCGGAGCGGCCTTCACGATTCGCGGAAACGGCATGCGTCAACCCTCCCAAGGGCCCCAACCGACCGACAGTCGGTTTGCGATTAACATAGGATAGGGCGAAGGTTCAACGGCTGGGTTGTCGCGGGGGTGGCGGTCGTAGGGGATGCGGATGCACGGAATGTCACCCCTGCGAAAGCAGGGGCCAATTCCCAGCCCACGCGAGCGGCGACATGGATCCCTGCTTTCGCAGGGATGACAGTCGGTGAGGAGGCACTCTTGTGCGCAGCGAGGTTGGCGCTAAGCGATAATGTCGGGCAGCAGGATGTTCTCGAGCTGGGTGATGCGGTCCTTGAGCGCGAGCTTTCGCTTCTTCATGCGCTGGATCAGCATCTGGTCGGAATAGCCGGAGGTGGAGAGGGTGTGGATCGCCGCGTCGAGGTCGGCGTGTTCCTGACGCTTTGCCGCCAGCTCGAGGCCGAGCGCGGCCTCCTGTTCCTTGGTCAGCGGCAGCATGGCGGCGGTCTGATTTCCCCTCGCACACGGCTCTCAAGCCATTACCGAGGGATACTCGATCACCCTGGCCTTTGCACCTGCTTTTCCACGGATCGCGGGGTGTTGCACCGTTGCCATGTCGACATCGTGCGAATTTTTTGTGACGATGCTCCTCGCCGAATATGTGGAAGAGGAGTTGTCATGACGACTGAAGGCCACATCGAGTCGCTGGAGCGGCGTCACCGCGATCTCGATCGGAAAATAGAAGACGAAATGAGCCATCCCAGCCACGATGACCTGTTCGTCGCGGCACTCAAGCGCAAGAAACTGGAGATCAAGGACGAGCTGGCGCGACTGCAGTCAGCCTGAGGAAGCGACCCACACGCGCGAGCCAGGGCCACGGCAGTTGCCGCGGCCTTTTTTATTGCTCGAAGGCCGGAGGTCGAAAGTCGGAGTTCGGAAGTCGATGGGGTTAGGTCCCGACCTTCGACTTCCGAATTCCGACTTCCTCACACGAAGTCGTTGATCTCGAACCAGTAGCCGTTCGGGTCCTGCACGAACACCGCCCGCATGCCGTCGGGACGGACGTTCACCTCGCCGAGATCGCCCTTCATGTTGGAGAAGGGGACGCCGAGCGTCCGGAAATGGGCAAGCACGGCGTCGAGATCGGGCGCCGACAGGGCGAAATGGGTGCGCTTTTCCACATGGGTGCGGCTGAGGTCGCCGGCCTGGATGTGAAAGCGCTGGCCGTTACCGAACTCGAACCAGCGAATCTCGGTGCCGCCCATGGGGTTGGGCACGGCGCGCACCTGCAGCACCTCGGTGAGGAAGCGCTCCGTCTCGTCGAGGTCGCGGACGAGCAGAGCGATGTGGTCGAGGCGGTAATCGATGCTCATCGCAACCCTCAGGCGGTGGCGCCGGTGAAGAATACGCCGACAAAGCCATCATAGATCAGCTTCAGCGACAGCACGAATACCAGCCAGTAGGTGAGCTGGTAGAAGCGCTTCACCGATATCCGCCGCACCGCCCACACGCCGGCGAACACGCCGGCGATCGCCACCGGCACGAGGAAGGCGCCGTGGGTGAGGTTGGAGACGTTGATCTGGCCGAGGAAGAAATAGGGGACGAGCTTGGCCGTGTTGACGATGGCGAAGAAGAAGGCCGTCGTGCCGGAATATTTCACCGGATCGAGGCGCTGCGGCAGCACGTAGATCTGGAAGGGCGGGCCGCCGGTATGGCTGATGAAGCTGGTGAAGCCCGCAAAGCCACCCCAGAAGATGCCCCATGGCCGCGATGGCGGCAGGCCTTCGAGGCGCTTGCGCAGGGGCAGCAGCGCGTCGAGCACGAAGAGCAGAGTGATGACGCCGACGAACAGCAGCACCATGGCGTCGCTCACCACGGTCCACAGAGCCCAGCCGATCAGCGTGCCGATGGCCGCGCCGGGCAGCATGATCCTCAGAATGTGCCAGTCCGCATCCTTGCGATAGGTCCAGACGGCGATGGCGTCCATCACCAGGAGCAACGGCAGCAGCATGCCGGCGGCGTCTCGCGGCTGCATGCCGCCCAGTACCAGCAAGGGCACGGCGACCATGCCAAGGCTGCCAAGCAGGCCGGACTTCGAAAGGCCGACAATGAAGACGGTCAGGACCGCAACGGTCCAGAAAAGCGGACTATCCATGAGGAGAAAGGGCCGAAAGGAGGGAGGTGGAGCTGTTCACCGTTTCGCGGAAACGCTGAATTGCTCCAGTTGTTGAGTGTCGCGCTTCCGAGCCAGAAAAGTCTGCAACTTTTCCTGGAAACGCTCCTACTGGGACGGTCCAGCAGCCTTCTTGTCAATATCGACGGAGGTCTCGTCCCCGGCTTGCTGGGCGCTATCGCGGTCGGCGCGCATCACCGCATCCAGCATCTCGGTCGAGCGGCGGACGAAGCCGATATAGGCGTCCTGGTCGTGGCGCACGGCATAGCTCTCGCGCAGCATGCGGGTATCGTGACGCTCGAACGCGTCGGCGGCGCGCCGGGCGCGCGCTTCATCCTGGCCGAGCGCGATCAGCGCCTGCTCGCCCAGCCGGATGGCGGCGCGGAAGGTCTCGCGTTCGATGACATGGACCCCGAGCGCCATCAGGTCGTGGGCGTGGCTGCGGTCGACGGCGCGAGCAGCGACGATCACGTCGGGGAAGTTGCGGCGGATGATCTCGGCGATGCCGAGAATACGCGAGCCGCCGGCCACGGCGATGATGATCATCCTGGCCTGGTCGGCGCCCGCAGCGCGCAGGATCTCGACGCGTCCGCCATCGCCGTAGAACACCTTGACGCCGAAGCGCTTCACCAGCTCGATCTGGGCCGGATCGTCGTCGATCAGCGTCATCTCGAAGCCGTGGGCGCGCAGCATGCGGGTCACGATCTGGCCGAAGCGGCCATAGCCGAGCACGATAACCCTGTCGTGCGGATCGGCGACGTCCGGTCCGGGCGGCAGATCGGCTTCGTCGGTCTCGGCCTTGGCATTGAGGCGCGGCATCCACAGACGATCGAAGAGAAAGAGCAGGAACGGGGTGGTCGCCATCGAGAGCGCGACCACCACGGTCAGCAGTTCGACCTCGGGGCCGGAGAGATTGCCGGCGGTGCGGGCGAATTGCAGGACGACAAAGGCGAACTCGCCGGCCTGGCTCAACAGAACCGCGAGCAGCAGGCGCTCGGCGACGTGCATGCGAAAGAAAGTCGCCAGCACGAACAGCACCACCATCTTGAGCCCGATCAGCGCAACGACCAGCGCGAGCACGATCAACGGCTGCTCGAGCACGACGGAAAAGGCAATCGACATGCCGACCGAAATGAAGAACAGCCCCAGCAGCAGGCCTTTGAACGGCTGCAGGTTGCTCTCGAGCTCGTGGCGATATTCGCTGTCGGCGAGCAGCACCCCGCCGAGGAAGGCGCCGAGCGCGGGCGACAGCCCAACCGACTCGGTGCCGAGCGCGGCGCCGACGACCAGCGCCAGGGCGAAGGCGGTGAAGGCTTCGGGCACGCGGGTGCGAGCAAGCCAGCTCATCAGCGGCCGGATGACGAAGCGCGAGCCGAGCAGGGCAGCGCCGAAGGCACCGACGACGACGAGGGCCAGCCACCAGTCGATCGGGTTGTCGACGACCCCGAGCACTTCCTCGCCCAGCGACTCCACCGGGGCGCCGCCCATGGCCGCAAGCAGCGGAATAAGCGCCAGCACGGGGATCACCGCCACGTCCTGCACCAACAGGATGGCGAGTGAGGCGCGGCCCGTATCGGTCTTGGTGATGTTGCGCTGATCCACCGATTGCATGGCGATGGCGGTGGAGCTCATGGCCAATGCCATGCCGACGATAATAGCCGGCGCCCAGGCAAAGCCGACGAGGCGGAAGAGCAGCGCGATAACCACGGCCGTGCCAATGAACTGGGTGATACCCAGGCCGACGACCTTGTGACGCATGCGCCAGAGCTCGGAGGCGTCGACCTCGAGGCCGATCAGGAACAGCATCATGACGATGCCGAAATCGGCGACCGAATGGATCATCTCGCTGTCGGAGACGAGGCCGAGGCCATAGGGACCGATCAGGATGCCGGCGGTGAGATAGCCCAAGATGGTGCCGAGCCCCAGCCACTTGAACAGCGGCACAAGCAGAACCGCGGCCGCGAGCAGCACGAAGATCGCGAGCAGCAGGTTGCTTTCCATCTAAGGCCTTGTGCGCCCCCCGGCGCGTTCCAATCAACGCAAATGTTATGCGCGACGGAAGGGGCGGCTGTCATCCCCGCTGAAGCGGGGATGAGCCATGTCCGCCGGGAAGTCGAAGGGGCTTCGCCGCTCGGGCCTACTCGTCGTCCTGGTCGTTGCCCTTGAGCGACTTGAGGCTCGCGAAAACGGAGTCGGCATCGATCTCCTCCTCGCGCTCGGGGCGCTCGCTGGTCTCGCCCTCCTCGGCCTGGGCGGCGCCGCGATTGGCGCCGGCCAGCGCTTCTTCGGCGGTGAGCAGCATGGTGCCTTCCTCGGGCACCTCCGAGGCGGCGCCCTTGGAGGCGCGGCTCACCTCGAGGTCGAGGTCGATCTGGCTGGCGAGGCCCAGCGTCACCGGGTCCATCGGGGTGATGTTGGCGTTGTTCCAGTGCGTGCCCTCGCGCACCGAGTCGATGGTCGACTTGGTGGTGCCCACGAGGCGCATGATCTGGGCGTCCTTGAGCTCGGGGTGGTTGCGCAGCAGCCACTTGATCGCGTTGGGGCGCTCGTTGCGGCGCGAGATCGGGGTGTAGCGCGGGCCCTTGCGCTTGGGCGCGGCGACGCGAACCTTGGGCTCGCTCATCTTCATGCGGTAGTTCGGGTCGGCCTCGGCCTTCTCGATCTCCTCGCGGGTGAGCTGGCCGTTCTGAACCGGGTTCACGCCCATGATGCCGCTGGCAACATCGCCGTCGGCGACGCCCTGCACTTCCAGGGGGTGGAGCCCGCAGAAGGCGGCGATCTGCTCAAACGAGAGCGAAGTGTTGTCGACCAGCCAGACGGCGGTTGCCTTGGGCATCAGAAGGGGCGTGGCCATGATGAAAATCTCCTTGAGGCGCGGCCGGGTCTTCCTCCCGATCCGCCCCGCCTCGTGGTTCACGATGAGGGGGAATAGCTGCCTATATACGTGGCCGCTCAGGCCGATTCAATCGGATTGTCGCTATCGGCAACTGTCTCTCCCCAGCGGGTGACGAGGATCAGCTTGCCGTAGTTGGAGGATTTCTCGAGTTCGACGTGGCCGCGCGACGCTTCGGCGAGAGGCAGGGCGCGGATTCGCGGCGCGATGAAGCGGCCATCTTCCAGCGCCGGCCAGACATTCTGCTTCAGGCTCGCGGCGATGGCCGTCTTCGCCTCGCGCGACTGCGGGCGGAGAGTCGAGCCGGACAATGTGAGCTGCTTCATCAATATCAGCGCGCCGTTGATCTCTGCCTTGGCCCCGCCCTGGCTCGAAACCATCACGACATGGCCGAAGCGGGCGGAGGCGCGGATATTCTTGTCGAGCGCCTCGCCACCGACGATATCAACGACGCGATCAACGCCATTGCCGTCGGTGAACGATAATGCGCGGGCAACGAAATCCTCGCTGGAGCGGTCGATCACGTCGGTGGCGCCGATCGAGCGGACATAGTCCGCTTTTTCGGCATTCGAGACGATGGCGATGGGGTTGGCGCCGGCGATGCGCACGCGGTTGATCGCAGCGCCGCCGATGCCGCCGGCAGCGCCGTGGATCAGCACGTGCATGCCGGCGGTGAGACCGGCGCGCATGACGAGGGTCTGCTCGACGGTGAAAACCGTCTCGGGTAGGGCGGCGCCGGCCAGCATCGACCAGCCGCGAGGCAGCGGCAGCACCTGGCCAGCCGGCACCGCGACATACTCGGCATAGCCGCCGCCATGGGTGAGGGCGACCACGGAATCGCCGACGTCAAAGCTCGTGACGCCTTCCCCCAGCGCGGCAATCTCGCCGCCGACCTCGAGGCCGGGAAGTGGTGAGGCATCGGGTGGCGGGTTGTACGTGCCCCGGCGCTGGCCGAGATCGGGGGCGTTGAGCCCGGCCGCGGCGACACGGATCAGCACGTCGCCCGGGCGAGCCTGCGGCACGGGTAGGGTGACGGGCTGGAGCATCTCGGGGCCGCCGAAGGCGGTGATGGCGATGGCGGTCATTTCGGCGGGTATGGGCATGCCCTAGCTAGGCGCGACCGTATGCCGGTGGCAAGCCGTTGATTGGTCAGGGTTGCACCGCATGCTGAGGGGGCTAGAATTGGGTGCAAGAAGAAGACCGGGGAGACGACGATGTTCGACGACGATCAGATCAAGCGCCCCAAAGGTCACGAAGTGGGCATGCCGATCGACACCATGTCGGTCGAGGAGCTGGGTGACCGGATCGAGCTGTTGAAGCAGGAGATTGCGCGGCTGGAAGCGGCTATCTCCGCCCGGCAGAAGACCCGCTCCGAAGCGGATTCGCTGTTCAAGTTCTGAGGCGGGACTGGTCTTCGAACTCGGCCGCAGCCTAGCCTTACCCTCGATTGTCATCCCTGCGAAAGCAGGGATCCAACTCACCCCCGTGCCAGCTGATGGATGGACCCCTGCTTTCGCAGGGGCGACAGCCGGTGTGCGTCGCTAGGCAATGCCGCCCGCCGTCCACCAATCGGCAAGGTTAAGAAAGCGAGTCCTGTTAACCTCGAATTAACAGATCGGCGTTAACCTCCAACTCATCCAGTGTTCTGGATTTTGCAGAGCGGTTTCTCCCTCTGTTTGACGCCTCCCTGTTAACTTTCGAGAGCCGCTTCCGCGGCTCTTTTCTTTTTGCGCAATCGCTCCTGTTAAGCCAAAGGCAACGGGGCAGGGCGCAAAACACGGGGGTTCCGGCCGCTCGGCGGCCCATCTCGGCGAGCATCAGGCGTGGACGAGTCTCACAAGCAAGCAGCAGTTGCGATCGGCCCGCGCATTGTCGCCTCGGGGGGCGGTTTCGACACGCTCTACCGCGAGGGCATGGCGCTGATCGAGGAGGTCGCGGCCTATCTCGATGGCGAGGGCCGCGGCGAAAGCCAGAGCCTGCCGCGGGAAGCGTCCTTCCTCTATGCAACCGAGAGCATGCGTCTCACGACGCGGCTCATGCAACTCGCCAGCTGGCTATTGCTCCAGCGCGCCGTCAACGAAGGCGAACTCACGCCCGAGAGCGCGCGCGCCGAAAAGGAGAAGGTCCGGTTCTCGGCCACGCCCAGCGAACGCGGCGGCCCCGGCTTCGTCGATCTGCCCGAACGACTGCGCGGCTTTATCGCCAAGGGGGATCGTCTGTTCGAGCGCGTGCAGCAGTTCGACAAGCTCGAACGCGGCGGCGTTCCGGACTATGCGCCGAGCGGCGCGAATGGTATCGCCGACCAGTTGGCTCGGCTCAAAGCTGCATTCGGGCGGTTGCGCGAAGAGGGCTGAGCCGCAGCGAGGCGGAGGCTCAGATGACTGAATTGACCGGCGGATGCTTGTGCGGCGGAGTTCGCTACGCCTATGCGGGGGAGCTTGGTTCGGCCGGCTACTGCCATTGCGAGGATTGCCGGCGCGTCTCGGGCAGCGCGTTCGGTGTCAGCCTTAGTGTCACGGCAGATGGCTTTCGCATCACGAAGGGCACACCCAAGGGGTTCACCAAGGCCGGCGATAGTGGCCGCCCGGTGACGCGGTATTTCTGCCCCGATTGCGGTTCGCCGCTCTACACCCAGCCGCCGCTCCACCCGGATCGGGTATTCATCAAGGCCGGCAGCCTCGATGATCCTTCGATCGTCACGCCGGTGCGGCAGGCCTGGACCCGCTCGCGCGTCGAGTGGGCCGAGATCGATCCGGCGATCGAGAGTTTCGAGCAGAGCCGGGGCGGATAACAGAAAGCCCGGCGCAGTAGCCGGGCTTTTGTGACGTGTCGGGTGCGCTCGAGCTTAGAAGCCGAGGCCCTTGAACTTGTCCTTGAAGCGGGTGACGCGGCCGCCGCGGTCCATCAGGTTGCCCTGGACACCGGTCCAGGCGGGATGGGTCTTGATATCGATGTCGAGCTGCAGCGTGTCGCCTTCCTTCCCGTAGGTCGAACGGGTCTGGTAGGTGCTGCCATCGGTCATCACCACGTTGATCATGTGGTAGTCGGGATGGATGTCGGCCTTCATGGCGCTTGCCTCAAATCAAACGGGCGCCGCTGCGCCCGGTAAACTGAATTCGGATTGGCGGCGTACATAGAGAAAAACCCGGCGACGCGCAAGGGCGTGACAGCCCAGCTTGTCGCATTGAGCCATTTCACGTTGCGGGCAGGGCTTCGGCTGCCTATACCGGGGCCACTTTGACGAGCAGGTCGACATATGGCTAGGCGCGAACCGGGCAAAATGGGGCTCCGCCCGATCCGGCGGCTCATCCCGTTCGTGTTCCGCTATCCATGGCGGCTAGGCCTCACCTGCGGCTTCCTGCTGCTGTCGACGATCTCGTCGCTGATCATCCCGTCACTCGCCGGCCAGATCATCGACAAGGGGTTTGTCGAGCAGAATCTCGAAAAGGTCGGCCAGTACGGGCTTGCCGCCATCGCAGTGGCGCTGGTCATGGCGCTGGCGAGCGCCGGGCGCTTCTATTTCATCTCGCTGTTGGGCGAGCGCATCCTCACCGATCTGCGCCGGCGGGTGTTCGAGCACATGCTGACGCTCGACTCGCGCTTTTTCGACCTGCACCGGGTGGGCGAGCTCACGGCGCGGCTCAACGGCGACGTGGCGACCATCCGCGGCGCCATCGGCACCAGCCTCTCCATCATGCTGCGCGGCGCGCTGACGCTGATCGGCGCGGTCACGCTGATGTTCCTCACCAGCCCGTATCTGGCCCTCACGGTGCTGGTGGTCGGGCCGCTGATCATCATTCCGGTCGTGCTTTATGCGCGTCGGCTGCGCCGCATGTCGCGGCGGGCGCAGGACACGCTGGCCGACATGTCAGCCATGGCCACCGAGGCGCTGGGAGCCTCCAAGACGATCAAGAGCTTCGTGCAGGAGCCGGAGCAGTCGCGCCTCTATGGCGAGCGGGCGGAGCAGTCCTTTAATGCCGAGGTGAACCGACTGGGCGCGCGCGCGGTGCTGCTGGGCGGCATCCTGTTCCTGTCGACCACGGCATTGGTCGTCCTCGTCTGGTGGGGCGCCAGCGCCGTGTTCCAGGGCATGGTCACCGTCGGCGAGCTCACGCAATTCCTGATCTACGCGCTGATGGCCTCCAACGCGCTGACCAGCCTCGCCGATATCGCCGGCCTGCTGCAGACGGTCGCCGGCTCGACCGAGCGGCTGGTCGAAATCCTCGATACCGAACCGGCCATCAAGGCGCCGGCCAATCCCAAAGCGTTGCCGGAGCCACCACTCGGCACGATACGGTTCGATGGCGTCGGCTTCAGCTACGGCACGCGCGACGGCGACGTGGTGATCCACGACATGGATTTCGCCATCGCCAAGGGCGAAACGGTGGCGCTGGTGGGTGCCTCCGGCGCCGGCAAGTCAACGATCTTTGCGCTGACGCAGCGCTTCTACGACGTGACCTCGGGCAGGGTGTTGGTCGATGACGTCGACGTACGCGACGTCGATCCGCAACTGCTGCGCCGGCGCTTCGCCTATGTCGAGCAGGAGCCGACGATCTTTGCCGGCACCATCGCCGACAATATCCGCTTCGGCCGGCCCGAGGCGAGCTTTGCCGAGGTCGAAGCCGCTGCGCGCGCCGCGCTGGTGCACGACTATGTGGTCGAGCTGACCAACGGTTACGATTCGATCGTGGGCGAGCGCGGCGTGATGCTGTCGGGTGGGCAGAAGCAACGCCTCGCCATCGCCCGCGCCCTGCTCAAGGATGCCCCGATCCTGCTGCTCGACGAGGCGACCTCCGCCCTCGACGCCGAAAGCGAGCGGCTGGTGCAGATGGCGCTCGAACGGCTGATGCGGGGCCGCACCACGCTGGTCATCGCGCACCGTCTCGCCACCATCCGCGACGCCAACCGCATCCTGGTGCTGGAGAAGGGCCGGCTCATCGACAGCGGCACGCATGACGAGCTGGTCAAGAAGGGCGGCAAGTACGCCGAGCTGGCCAAGTTGCAGTTCCGGACGGAGCTGCGGCCGGCGGCGGAGTAGGAAGTGGAAAGTAGAAGGTAGAAGGTAGAAGGTAGAAGGTAGAAGGTAGAACGGCGCGAAGCGGGGGCTCGGCGTGTCAGAACGGACGGTACTCAGGTCGTATCGTGACCTACTTGTATGGTCGGCAGCCGTTGAGCTCGCTGTGGCCTGCTACGCAGCGACGAAGCCTTTTCCGCCCAGCGAAGTCTACGGGATGACGTCGCAAATCCGACGTTCCGCGGCATCTATTGCGGCAAATATCGCCGAGGGCTATGGCCGCGACGGCCCGGGGCACTTCCAGCAATTTCTGAAGATTGCACAAGGCTTGCTCAAGGAGTTGGAGACCCACCTGATCATCGCGTCACGTGTCGGCTTGCTGAGCGATCAGCAGCGGGACCCGCTCCTAGCGCAATGCGACGAGATCGGACGAATGCTCAGCGCCCTGATCCGAAAGACGGTAGCCCGGACCTAGCTACCTTCTAATTTCTAACTTCTACTTTCTCGTTCACCCATCCGTCAGCTTGAACTCGATACGCCGGTTTCTCGCAAAAGCCTCTTCCGTTTCGCCGGCATCGATGGGGCGGCTGTCGCCGAAGCCGGCGGCGACGAGGTGCTGGGCGGGGATGCCCTGCTCGACGAAATACTTGGTCACCGCGATGGCGCGGGCAGCCGAGAGCTCCCAGTTGGAGGGGAATTCCGGGGTGTTGATCGGACGCTTGTCGGTGTGGCCGTCGATGCGCAGCACCCAGTTCACGTCGTTCGGGATCTGCGCCTGCAGCTCCCTGATAGCCGTCGCGAGCTGCGCCACCGCAGCCTGTCCTTCGGGCGAGATGATGGCCTCGCCCGGTGGGAACAGGACTTCCGACTGGAACACGAAGCGGTCGCCGACGATGCGCACATCGGTGCGGCCCTCGAGGATCTCGCGCAGCTTGCCGAAGAAGTCGGAGCGATAGCGGCTCAAGTCCTGCACGCGCTGGGCCAGCGCCAGGTTGAGGCGCCGGCCAAGGTCGGCGATCTGGCCGCGGTTCTCGACATCCTTGGTTTCGGAGGCCTGCAGAGCCTCCTCAAGCGCGCCGATCTGGGTTCGCAGCGCGGCGAGCTGCTGGTTCAGCAGCGCCACCTGTGCTGCCGCCTCGTTGGAAATCTCGACCTGGGCATCGAGGTCGCCCTGCAGGGCGGCGATCTGGCCGTCCTTGCCGTCGTCGCCGGCATCGATGCCGGCTAGTTGGGCCATGGCGCGGTCGCGCTCGTTGGTGGCCGTGGTGAGCGTCGCCGAAAGTGTCGCGATGGTCGATTCGAGGTCCGAGGAATTGCCGCGCTCGAGCTGCAGCAGATCGGTCAGCTCGGCGATCTGGGCGTTCAACCGGCTCATCGCGTCGTCTTTGCCGGAGATTTCCTGGCCGAGGAAGAACTGGCTCAGCATGAACAGCGAGAGCAGGAAAATGATCACAAGCAGCAGGCTCGACAGTGCGTCGACGAAGCCGGGCCAGACATTGGCGGCTTGCGAGCGGCGGGAGCGGGCGAGGGCCATGGTCAGCGCCTCCGGCTAGTTCGGCCGGCGATCGGAATCGGCTTCCCGCAGCATCGCTTCCATCAGCTGCTGCAGCTTCCGGTTGGTCTCGCCCTGCTGGATGATGTGCCCGCGCAGGTCCTCCTGCTCGGCTCGGATATGCTTGACCAGCCCGTCGATGCCGCGGGCCAGCTCGGCCATGGCGCGGATGGCGTTCTGCGAGGAGTTGGAGTTCTGCAGCGTCGAGCCGAACTGCGCCAGCATGGCGCTCATTTCGTCGCCGGAGAGGCCGAGGCCGGTGGCCTGCATCTGGGTGATCGGATGGTCGAGCTCGGTCATCGAGGTCATCCAGTCCTCGAGGTCGGTGTAGAAGGCGTTCTGCGCCTGGCTCGCCTGCAGATCGAGGAAGCCGAGGATCAGCGAGCCGGAGAGGCCGAGCAGCGACGCCGAGAAGGCCGTACCCATACCGCCAAGCGGGGCCGCGAGGCCTTCCTTGAGGTTGGTGAACAGCGTGGCCGTATCGCCCGCGGTTGCGTCGAGCGCCTGGATGGTCGAGGCGACATGGGTCACGGTTTCGAGCAGGCCGTAGAAGGTGCCAAGCAGGCCAAGAAAGACCAGCAGGCCAGTGAGGTAGCGCGAGGTGTCCTTGGCTTCATCGAGGCGGTTGCCGACGGAATCGAGGATCGAGCGCATCGAGGACGGCGTGATCACCGCCTCTCCGAGCCGGTCGCGCAAGAGATTGGCCACGGGAGCAAGGAGCCGCGGCTGGGTCGAGGGAATGCGGCCTTCCTGCAGCGAGTTCACCCAGTTGATCTCGGGAAATAGCCGCAGCACCTGCCGGATCGACAGGATGATGCCGACCGCGAGGGTCAGCAGGATCAGCGAGTTGATGAATGGATTGGCCCAGAAGAAGACGATGAGCTGGGTGGCGAGGATCGCGGCAACCAGGGCAATCAGCACCAGAAATACCACGATCTTGACCAGATAGACCGCAGGGCTCGCAAGACGGTACGGGTCGTAGCTCTGCGACATATCGCTGCCTGTGGTCGGGTTCATTATGCGGGACAATAATGTGCTTCGGCAAACCCGTGCAACGGGTCCGACCCTGGGGTGACGGTTAACCCCATGAAATCCCGGCAATGCGGCGACAGGGCGGCGCTATCTTGCGAGCGCAGCCGAGAATTGCGGGATCAGCTGGTCGAGCGCATAGGGGATCGACACCACGGACGCCGTCGAGAAGGCGAGGTTGTCGAGAATGAAGGCTCGGCCAGCAGCGATCGAGGGCAGGGTCGAAAGCGTCGGGTTCTCAGCTTCGAGTTCGGCGAGGCTGCGCCCGAAGGGATAAATCACCGTGATGTCGGCATCATATTCGGGGAGCAGTTCGGCCGAGACGCTGAGGCTTGAGGTATCAGCCGGCATCTCGGCACCCGGAATAGGGGAGAAGCCGACGCCGTACAGCATGGTGTTGACGATGTGCCGCGAGGAATAGGTGCTGATGCCACCTGGATAGATGTCGAGATAATTCGCCGTCCTGCCGGCAAACTGGGGATGGGCGGCCTTCTGGGTGGCGAGGTAGCTGTCGAGCTGCTGCAGCAGCGCAACGCCGTCATCGTGCCGACCCAGGGCGTCGGCGATCAGCTGGGTGGTCTGCTGCACCGTAGCCTCCCAGGCGATGGCGTCCCTGGGCAGACCTATGGTCGGCGCAATGGCGCTGAGCCGGGCATAGATGTCGGCATCGCCGCCTGAGTTGGCAAAAACGATCAGGTCCGGCTCAAGTGCGGCGATGGCCTCGTAGTTGTACTCGCGGCCGCCCCACACCACCGGCGTGGCGTCGCCGAGCAGCTGTTCGGACCACGGGCCGACGCCCGTTTCGAAGCCGTAGAGCGAGTGAATGCCGACCGGGACGACACCGAGGGCCAAGAGCGTATCAGCATCGCGATCGATCATGGCCACGACGCGTTGTGGCGGCGCGGGAATGGTCGTGGTGCCCTGTGCGTGCTCGACGGTCAGCGGGAAGGACTGCGCGAATGCGGGCGCTGCAGCAAGCAGCGTGTACGCCATGGCGAGGATCAGGACGAAGGGCTTGGCGACCAGATGCATGGGCAACTCCTCGAGACTTTCGAGGAGCTACAATTCATGATTTATCAAGTCAACTTATCAGTTGACCGCCTTCACGATCTTCAGCAGCTGGCCCTGGATGGTCTCGTTGCCCGAGATCACCTGGCCGTTCCACACCGAGCCGGTAGTACCGGCGTAGTCGGTGGTGGTGCCGCCGGCTTCGCGGACCAGCAGCATGCCGGGCGCCACGTCCCACGGCTTGAGCCCGGCTTCCCAGTAGCCGTCGAACCGTCCGGCGGCGAGCCAGGCGAGATCAGTCGAGGCCGAGCCGGTGCGGCGGATGCCTGCGACGGCTGGCGTCACCTGCGCCAGCTGCTTCAGCTGCAGCACATCGAGCGAGCGGCCCTGCGAGTTGATGCCGGTGACGACCACAGCGTCGGCGAGGTGCTTGCGATTGGCGACACGCAGGCGCTTGCGGTCGTTGAGCCAGGCGCCGCCGCCCTTTTCGGCGGTATAGAGCTCATCCATCACCGGATTGAAGATCGCAGACGCGACGATCTCGCTACCGCGTTCGAGCGCGATGGCGACCGCGAACATCGGGATGCCGTGGAGGAAGTTGGTGGTGCCATCGAGGGGGTCGACGATCCAGCGATGTTGGCCGTCCGTGCCCTGCACCTCGGTACCCTCCTCGCCGAGGAAGCCGTAGGTCGGGCGGGCCTTCTGCAACTCCTCGAACACGATCTGCTCGGCGCGGCGGTCGGCATTGGAGACGAAGTCGGCCGGGCCTTTCAGCGAGACCTGCAGGTTCTCGACCTCGCCGAAATCCTTGGCGAGCGATCGGCCGGCCTTCATTGCGGCCTGGACCATGATGTTCAAAAGCGCCGAGCGCATGGGACAAACTCCGCGCGAAAGGGACGGGGCGAAAGGGAAGGGCCGCTATCTGCCCGAGATTGAGGCCAAGCGCAAGCGCTGCTAGTTGGCGCTAGGCGTAGGCGCCGGCGTCTGGGGCGCGGCGGTCTCGGCGACCTGGGTCGGTGGCGCGGATGGCCAGAAGCGCGCGCGCTCCTCGGCCTTGGCAATCATCTCGGCAGGCGCACTGGCGAGGAGCTTGTCGAGTTGCTCGTCCTTGAGCCCCTGGCGGCGGGCGAGGGCACGGTACATGGCGGCACTCTCGGGATCGGCCTTGGCCATGCCTTCGCCGACGGCAAGCAACTTGGCGTAACGATTCTGCGCCACGGCGTTGCCGGCCTCGGCGGCCCGTTGGTACCACTGCGCCGCGCTAGTCTTGTCGGCGGTGACGCCCCGGCCGAGATAGAGCATCGTCGCGTATTCGATCTGGGCGGCGACCATGCCATCCTCGGCGGCGAGACGGAACTGCTCGGCGGCGGCGGCAGGGTTGGGGGCAACGCCAGCGCCTTCGATGAGCATGCCGGCGTAGTCGTAGCGCGCTTCCGGCACCCCTGCCTCCGCGGCCTCGCCGATCAGCTGCGCCGCCTGGGTCAGGCTCGGTTCGGCGTAAAGGCCTTCGACATGCAGCAGGCCGAGATTGTACTTGGCCATGATGTTGCCGGCGTCGGCGGCGGTCCGGAACAGCTCGGCCGCGCGCTTGCGATCCTTGGCGACGCCGGTGCCCTGTTCGTAGAGCATGGCCAGCTCGAACGTCGCGAGTGCATCGCCATTCTTGCTGGCGAGCTGATACCAGCTGGCAGCCGAAGCGGCGTTCTCGGGCACACCCAGGCCGTTGGCGTAGATCTGGGCGATCAGCGTCTGCGCCTTGGCGTCGCCGTCGCGCGCGCGGGGCAGGGCGAGCTCGAGCGCCGTAAGGTAGTAGCCGCGCTGGAAGGCGCCATAGGCGACATCGACCTTATCGCCGAAAATCTGCTCGCTGATCGACTGCGCGTTCTCCGGCTCGATACCCTGCAACTCGGTCGGCACGGGACCGATCGGCAGTTCCTCGAACGACATGTTGTCGGGATAACGCATGCCCTCGGGGCGCAGGTCCTCGATATCGGTGCGCCCCTGCTGCGCCGCGGCTGGCTGCGTCAGGACGGCGGCGATAAGCAGCAAGCCGGCGAGGCGGAGCATCATTGGGCCGCCTCCGCTGCCGCAAGCGGCAGGCCGATGAACTCGCAGCCCTCGGCATCATAGGTGGCGGCAGTCGCATGCGGATCGGAAAGGACGCTCGGCACTTCCATGGTCTCGGCCCACCAGCGCGCCATTTCGCGCTCGGGCTCGCTTATGGTTCCGGAAAGCGGCCCAAATAGGATGTAGTCGATGCCCAGTTCGCCCTTGTCCATGGCGTCGTCACGCGAACGGATATCGCCTACGCCAACGATCAGGTCGGGTTTCAGCGCCGAGACCGCCTCCTTCACCGCCATGATGCCGCCGGACACGTGCAGGCCATCGGCGCCGAGCATCCGGACAATGCCCGGCTCGCCTTCGACCAGTACCGCCGTGCCCTTGCCCTGGGCCAACGGCACGATGGTCTTGGCGAGCGCCTTGTAGGCATTCTCGCTGAGGTTGCCCCGGGGCAGCAGCAAAGCGGCGACCTCCTGGGCGGCGAGCGCGGCCTCGAGGGCGGGCTTCAGCCGATCGGCGGGGAGGTCGGTGGGGAGGATGAGATAGATTTCGGCGGACATGGCGGTGTTATAGCGACAGGCCGGCCGATGTGGAGCCGGATTCTGGCAGCATGCAGGCAGTCCGGTTACCGGAAAACAAAGAGGGCGCCCGTGGGCGCCCAGTTATTGGGAGGTCTTGAGGGAGACAATCAGGCCGCGAGATCGAGCTCGGGCTTGTACTGGCCGAGGGCTGCCAGGGCGTTCATCTTGGCGCGATGCGCGAATGCGGCCTGCGCCGCGGGCACGTTCGCCTCGTCACCATTCCAGGTGACAAGGGCAGAAGTCTGGAGCGCGCGGCCATAGGAGAAGGTCAGTGCCCAGGGCAGGTTGGGCATCTGGTTCATGGCATTGAGGTGTGCTGTCGCCTCCTCGTCGGACTGGCCGCCCGAAAGGAATGCGATGCCGGGAACGGCGGCCGGCACGTAGTGGCGCAGCGTCTCGACGGTGCGCTGGGCCACTTCCTCGACGCTGGCGCGCTCGCGCGAGCGCAGGCCGGGGGTGACCATGTTCGGCTTGAGCAGCATGCCGGAAAGGTCGACGCCGGCGAGGCGGAGTTCGCTGAACACGGCTTCCAGCGTCTCGCTGGTCACTTCCTCGCAACGCTGGATCGAGTGATCGCCCGGCTCGCCGTCGGCCAGCACTTCGGGCTCGACCACGGGCACGATGCCGGCTTCCTGGCAATACATGGCATAGCGGGCAAGCGCATGGGCATTGGCGCGGATACCATTGCGGGAAGGGGCATAGCTGGTGATGGCGATGACGCCGCGCCACTTGGCAAAGCCGGCGCCCAGCTTGGCGTAATGCGCGAGGCGCTGGCGCAGGCCATCGAGGCCCTCGGTGATCTTTTCGTCCTTGCTGCCGGGCATGGGCAGGGCGCCGCGATCGACCTTGATGCCCGGAACGACGTCGGTCGCATCAAACAGGTCACGGAACGGCGTGCCGTCCTTGGCCTTCTGCTCCAGTGTCTCCTCGGTGAGGATGACGCCCGAGATGTAGTCGCGCATCGCGTCGGTCGAGCGGAACAGCATCTCGCGATAGTCGCGCCGGGTCTCGAGCGTGACCGGCAGCCCGATCAGGGCGAAGCGCTTGGCGATGGTCCCTTCGGACTCATCGGCGGCAAGGATGCCCTGCCCACGCGTCACGAGTTTTTTGGCGATTGCATTGAGCGAGGCCATGGGGAGGAGGGTCTCCGTTTTGCAATGAACGGAACATGCCCGAGGCAGTTCCCACGGTCGATTGAACCTTAGGCGTCAGACGAAAGAGGGGATGGAAATCACGCTTCCCAATTCTCGATGCGGAGACCGTCGATACGCTCGAACTCGCGGGTGTTGCGGGTAACGAGGGTAAGGTCGCGCGCCAGCGCCTGGCCGGCGATGAGGGTGTCGTAGGGGCCGATTGGTGTACCGCCAGCTTTGAGGATGGCACGGATTTCGCCGGCGCGCTGGGCGTCGCCCGCATCGAACTCAAGCACGCCGAAACGGATATCGGCGATCACCGCGAGGTCCGAGTTGGTTTGGCTGCCTTTGTAGGCACCGAAATAGAGCTCATGCAGCACGATGGCTGACAGGGAGACCAGTCCCGACCCCACGTTGCGGGCCTGTCTCACCACCTGGCGATCACCGCGCAGGAACGCAATCATCGCGTTGGTGTCGAGCAGGTGACTCACTTGAACAGCTTGTCGAGTTCAGGGCGCTCCTGGTCGGTCAGGCGATCTTCCTCGATCGCGCCGAGTCCGTCCTCGCTGAAGTGGCCGACTACTCGATCCATCCAGGCAAACTCGTCTTCCTCGGTCGCCACCTGCTCAAGTACGATGCTGTTGCCCTCGCGCCGGATCGTCACCTCGTCGCTGTCGAAGCGAAACTCCTTGGGCAGCCGGACCGCCTGCGAGCGGCCCGACCAGAAGACCTTGGCCCGTTTCGGGGCGGGATCGTGCTTGTTCATCGGCTCGCGCTCCATGTCATATCTCAGTGATATATATCATGGAGGCCCGAGCCTCAAGATCAGCCCTTCAGCGCCTCGACGCCAGGCAGGGCCTTGCCTTCCATCCATTCGAGGAAGGCGCCGCCTGCGGTCGAGACATAGGTGAACTGGTTCTTCACTTCCGCATGGGCGAGCGCTGCAACTGTGTCGCCGCCGCCGGCTACTGAGACGACCTTGCCGGCCTTGGTGCGGGCGGCCACGTATTTGGCGACCTCGACCGTGCCGTGATCGAAAGGCTTCATCTCGAAGGCGCCGAGCGGGCCGTTCCAGACCACTGTCGCGGCTTCATCGATGGCGCCCTTGATGCGCTCGATCGAGCCGGGGCCGACATCGAGGATCATGCCCTCGGGATCCATGGCGTCGACGCCGTAATAGCGGTGTGGGGCGTTGGCCTCGAAATGCCAGGCGACGCAGGCGTCGATGGGCAGGATGATGGCGCAGCGCGCGGCCTCGGCCTTGTCGCGGATGCGGTTGGCAGTTTCGGCGAGGTCCTTTTCCGCCAGCGACTTGCCAACGCCCAGTCCACCGGCGTGCAGGAAGGTGTTGGCCATAGCGCCGCCGATGACCAGCGCGTCGACCTTGGTGATGAGGTTTTCGAGCAGGTCGAGCTTGGTCGACACCTTGGCGCCGCCGACGATGGCGATCACCGGCCGCTGGGGGGCGCCGAGGCCCTGCTCGAGCGCGGTCAGTTCCTGCTCCATGGCGCGGCCGGCGGCCGAGGGGAGCAGGTGGGCCACGCCCTCGGTCGAGGCGTGGGCGCGGTGGGCGGCCGAGAAGGCGTCGTTGACATAGATATCGCCGAGCTCGGCCATGCGCTTGGCGAGTTCGGCGTCGTTCTCCTCCTCGCCCGGGTGGAAGCGGGTGTTCTCGAGGACGAGGATCGAGCCGGCCGGCGCCTCGTCGATCGCCTGCCTGGCCTTGCTTACGTCGACCCAGTCGGTGGCAATGAAGCCGACGGGGCGGTCGGTTTCTCCGGCCACGGCGGGGACGACCTGCTCGAGCGAGAACTCCGGATCGACCTTCCCCTTGGGGCGGCCGAAATGGGAGAGGATGATGGCCTTGCCGTCGACCTTGATGATCTCGCGCAGCGTCGGCACCAGGCGCTCGATCCGGGTTGCGTCGGTCACCTTGCCGTCGGCGACGGGAACGTTGAGATCGGCGCGCACCAGCACGCGCTTGCCGGAGAGATCGAAGTCGTCGAGGGTCTTGAAGGCAGCCATCTCACGCGTCCGCTATAGGGGGAGGTGCCGCTGCTATAGCAAGGATTGCTGGCCGGGCAACAGCCGTTCAGGTCCCCACGATCCCCGCAAAAGTTCCGGCGACCGCGAACATCAGGGCGCCGAGCAGCAGGTTGCGAACTGCAAAATAGAGATTGGTGTTGAAGCTGAAGCGGGCGAAGCCCTCGCTAGGCCAGTGGCGCGGGCCGATGCGGCGGCGCAGGGCGCGATCGGCAAGCACCACGTAGAGACCGAACGCCGCCAGCGCCAGGACGAACCACGCAGGGTCGTGCCGGAAACCGAGAACGAGGCTGGCGGCGAGGTTGCCGACAAACAGGAGCTTTTCGATATCACGCAAGGCCGGACGGCTCCGAATCCGTGATCAGACCATGATCATCATAGGTCGAACGGATAACAGTTCGGCGAACAAAACGTTAACGCCAGATGACAGTCCCGCGAGGGTCAGAGCCGCTGGAACAGGGTGGGGTAGTCGATGACGAAGCCGTCTTCGTCGATGGTCAGTACCTGTTCGAAGCTTCCGTCTGCGGCGCGATAGCGGACATGACCGGCATCGAGCCGCGTGTAGATCTGGCCGTCACGGATGGGCAGCAGGGTGTCGAGCGGGACCCACGCCATGTAGAATGAGCGCGGCACGTTCGGCTGCAGCCCGGAGCGGCGGATCGGCAAGGTATTGGTGAAGGGCGTGCCGGAGATGTCGATGTCGATGCAGCCCTGCAACTGGCCGAGAGGCGTACCGGCTCCGTCCCCCCAGTTTCCCTTGCCATCGGAAATGAGCTGCAGGAAGGCGCCGTCAATGCGCTCGAGGCTGAGCGAACGGAACGTATAGTTCCGCTCCAGTTCCATGGCGTAGGACAGGCCGAACTCGAGGCCATTCATTGCCCCGATCAGGGTGGATGAAACGCGAATGGAATCCGGCATCTCACGCACTTGGCAGTGCTCGAGCCCGTTATGCTCGAGCGACCGCCAGCGCAGTACGCGATCGGTCATGGCCGCCGATCAGAGGGTCTTGGCGAACACGGCCGTGACGTCGGCCATGCGGTTCGAGAAACCCCACTCGTTGTCGTACCAGCCCATGATGTTGACGAAGTTGCCGTCGATCACCTTGGTCTGGTCGATCAGGATGGTCGACGAGTGCGGATCGTGGTTGAGGTCCGACGACACCAGCGGGTGCAGGGTGTAGGTCATCACGCCCTTGAGCGCGCCGTTCGAAGCAGCGATCAGCGCGTCGTTGACTTCCTGCACGGTGGTCGAACGCTTGGCGACGAACTTCAGGTCCACCAGCGACACGTTCGGGGTCGGCACGCGGATCGAGATGCCGTCGAGCTTGCCCTTGAGCTCCGGGAGCACGAGGCCGATTGCCTTGGCGGCGCCGGTCGAGGTCGGGATCTGGCTCAAGGCCGCGGCGCGGGCGCGGTAGAGGTCCTTGTGCATGGTGTCGAGCGTGGGCTGGTCACCGGTATAGGAGTGGATGGTGGTCATCATCCCCTTCTCGATGCCGACCAGGTCGTTCATCACCTTGGCCATCGGAGCGAGGCAGTTGGTGGTGCACGAGCCGTTCGAGATCACCACGTCGTCCTTGCCGAGCAGGGCGTGGTTGATGCCGTAGACGATGGTCTTGTCGGCGCCTTCGCCGGGAGCCGAGATGATCACCTTCTTGGCGCCGGCGGTCAGGTGGGCCGAGGCCTTTTCCTTGCTGGTGAAGATACCCGTGCACTCGAGCACGATGTCGACGCCGAGCTCCTTGTGCGGCAGCTGGGCCGGGTCCTTCACCGCGGTCATCTTGAAGGTCTGGTTGCCGGCGGTGATGGTGTCGCCGTTAACGGTCACTTCGTGCGGGAAGCGGCCATGCACGCTGTCATAGCGCAGCAGGTGGGCATTGGTTTCGACCGGGCCGAGATCGTTGGCGGCAACGACCTCGATATCGGTGCGGCCGCTTTCGACGATGGCGCGCAGAATGTTGCGGCCGATGCGGCCGAAGCCATTGATTGCGACGCGAACAGCCATGATGGCTCCTTAGGAAATTCTGGGAGAAGGGCGGAGGCGCGGTTACTTACAACTGCGCCTTGACGGCATCAACTACCGCCTTCGAAGTGATGCCGAAATGCTCGTAGAGCTTCTCGGCCGGGCCGGAAGCACCGAACGAGTGCATGCCGATGAACTTGCCCTTGTCACCGAGCAGCTTCAGCCAGCTCATCTCGATGCCGGCCTCGATCGCCACCTTGGCGCGCGGGTTGCCGATAACCTCGTCGCGGTAGCTCGGCGGTTGCGCGGCGAACAGCTCCATCGACGGCACCGACACGACCTTGGCGGCAATGCCTTCGGCCTTCAGCGCCTCTAGCGCGGCGACCGCGATCGCCACTTCCGAGCCGGTCGCGAAGATCACCACGTCGGCCGACTTTTCGCCCGCGATGACATAGGCGCCCTTGGCCGACGGATTGCCCGACACGGCCTCGGTGCGGAGCGCCGGCAGGTTCTGGCGCGAAAGCGCGAGAATCGAGGGCTTGTCGGCCTCGATGGCGAGCTGCCAGCATTCGAGCGTTTCGACCGCATCGGCCGGCCGGAAGACCAGCAGACCAGGGATGGCGCGGAGGGTCGAGATGTGCTCGATCGGCTGGTGGGTCGGGCCGTCTTCGCCCAGCCCGATCGAGTCGTGGGTCATCACGTAGATGACCTTCTGGCCCATGATGGCGGACAGCCGGATGGCCGGGCGGGCATAGTCGGTGAACACGAGGAACGTGCCGCCATAGGGGATCAGGCCCTTATGCAGCGCGATGCCGTTCATCGCCGCCGCCATCTCGTGCTCGCGGATGCCGTAGCGCATGTAGCGGCCGAGGCGATCCTCGGCGGTGAAGGGCGTGGTCTCGGGCGTGTTGGTGAGGTTCGAGCCGGTGAGGTCGGCGGAGCCGCCGATGGTCTCGGGCAGCAACTTGTTGATCACCTCGAGCGCCATCTGGCTCGACTTGCGGGTCGCGACCTTGGGCTTGTCGGAAACGAGCTTGGCCTTGAAGGCCTCGATCGTCTCGTTCCAGTTGGCCGGCAGCTTGCCGGAAATGCGGCGCTCGAACTCGGCGCGCTTGGCCGGCTCGGCCCCGGCAAGACGGCCTTCCCAGGCCCCCCGCAGGTTGGCTGAGCGGGTGCCGGCGGCGCGCCAGGCGTTGAGCGTCTCGGCCGGGATCTCGAAAGCCGGGTAGGTAATGCCGAGCTGGGCCTTGGCGGCAGCGAGTTCCTCGGCGCCGAGCGGCGAGCCGTGCACGGCGTGCGAGTCCGCCTTCTTAGGCGCGCCGTAGCCGATGATGGTCTTGGCCGCGATCAGGGTCGGGCGGTCCGACGACTTCGAGGCGATCAGCGCCTTCTCGACCGCATCCTGGTCCAGCCCGTCGATCTCGATGGTGTTCCAGCCCACGGCCTTGAAGCGGGCGATCTGGTCGGTCGAGTCGGCGTTCGAGACGCGGCCGTCGATGGTGATGTTGTTATTGTCCCAGATCACCGTCAGCTTGTTGAGCTTGAGGTGGCCGGCCAGCGAGATGGCCTCCTGCGAGATGCCTTCCATGAGGCAGCCGTCACCGGCGATCACCCAGGTGCGGTGGTCGACGAGGTCGGATCCGAACTCGGCGGCGAGCTTGGCTTCGGCGACCGCGAAGCCGACCGAATTGGCGAGGCCCTGGCCGAGCGGGCCGGTAGTGGTCTCGATGCCCTCGGCATGGCCGTATTCGGGGTGGCCGGCGGTCTTACTACCGAGCTGGCGGAAATTCTTGATGTCGTCGATCGACATATCCTCGTAGCCGAGGAGGTAGAGCGCCGAGTACAGCAGCATCGAGCCGTGGCCGGCCGAGAGGATGAAGCGGTCGCGGTCGGGCCAATGCGGATCGGCCGGATCGAACTTCATCACCTTGGTGAACAGTACCGTCGCAATGTCCGCCACGCCCATGGGCAGGCCCGGATGGCCCGAGTTGGCTTTCTCGACCGCATCCATCGAGAGGGAGCGGATGGCGTTGGCCATCTCTTTGGCTTGGGCGGAATTGGGCATGAGACCTGCTTTCGGCTGCGGTGAAAAGGCCCGGAATCCGGGCGCCCCGCACCCCTCCCGGCGAGGCGGCGTTGAGGCTTAGCAGGTTCGTTTGACCTGTCAATGTCGCCCCCTGCGCACCAGGAGTTGCCGCGACACTCCAGCTTTGCGCTATAGTGACAGGTGGAATCGCCGTTTTCCGTCACGGGGGGTGCCGTGTCCGAACAGAACACCGACGATGGATATGAAGCCGCAGCCGGCCGGCTCGACCGCGCGTTTGCACGGCTCGAAGCCAGTGTGCGCGGGCTTAACGGGCGGGTGCGGGCGCATGCGCGCATCGAGGCCGATACGCAAAAGCTGGTGGCCGAGCGCTCCAGGCTTGCCGCCGAACTCGACAAAGTGAGCGCCAGGGCCAAGCGGCTCGACGACAGCTCTGCCGAAGTCGCCCGCCGGCTGGTGGTGGCGATGGAATCGGTGCGCGAAGTGCTGGCCAAGGAGTAGCGCGATGCCCGAGGTCAATGTCGATATCAACGGCCGCAAGTATCGCATGGCGTGCGAAGAGGGGCAGGAGCAGCACCTGCTCGACCTCGCCGAGCGCTTCAACCAGCACATCGACAGCTTCAAGGGCACGTTCGGCGAGATCGGCGACAACCGGCTGACGGTGATGGCGGGCATCGCCGTGCTCGACGAACTGGCCGAGGCGGAACGCCAGATTGCGGCGCTCAAGCAGGATGTCGCCGGGCTCACGCAGGCCGGCGAGGCGCTGTCGCACGAGGCCGAGGATATCGAGCGCAAGTTCGCCAAGCGTCTCAACGACGCCGCGCGCAAGCTCGAGGCGATCGCCACGGTGATCGAGGAGACGGGCGCCGCTGCGAACTAGCCCGGATGGCAAATTCGGCCGGCCTTGGCTAGATTTGGGCCAGAGGAGAGCGTCCGATGGCCAGCATGAGCATTACCCTGCCTGACCAGATGAAGGCGTGGATCGACGAACAGGTCGCCGCCGGGCGCTACGTCAACGCCAGCGACTATGTTCGTGACCTCGTGCGCCGCGACCAGGAGCGGATGCGGAAGCCGGCGCAAGCTTCGGTGAAGCCGGATGCGAATGGCGCCGACGACACCTCGCTCGACAAGGTCTTTGCCGAAACCAAGCGCAAGACCAGGGCGGCGCTCAAGGCCCGTAACACGGTCTCTGGCGCCCGGTAAGCCGCAGCTAATTCTTGCGCACGATGCAGGAGCCGCCGGCGCGGCGCAGCTTGCTGCACAGCGTCTCGGCGGCGTTGCGGTCGTCGCGACCGATCATGGCGAAGTGCCGGAGCCGCGGGCCGAAGTTGGGGTTGCGAGCCTGCAGCAGCATCAGCTTCTCGTCGCCGATGACGGCAGAGTAGCGCGACTGGGCCCGCTCGAAGCTCCTGATGGCGGTGGCCTGCGAGAAGTTCTGCGCCAGCAGCACACCCCAAGGATGCCACTCGCCCGGCTGGCGCTGCATGCTCGGGATGTCGGCGGCCTCGGCCATCTTCACGCAGGCGGAGATGAAGTCGTCGGTCTTGCTGAGCGAGAAATCCACCGTCTGCGGCCCGGCGAGCCAAGTGTCGGCGTCGAGGCCGGTGATGATCTCGACATAGTTCCGCGTTTCGGCGGGCAGGTAGCCGGCGGAGCGCACATAGTTGCCAGCCCGTCCTTCGCCGCCATTGTAGGCGACCGCGGCGAGGCCGACATTGCCGAACTTGTCGGTGAGGAAGCGCAGGTATTCGGCGGATTTCGCCAATGCCTCGGTGGGGTCGAAGGCATTGTTGAGGCCACGCAGCCGGGCGGTGGACGGCATGAACTGGGCGATGCCCTGCGCTCCGGCGATGCTCAGCGCATTGGGGTCGAAATTACTCTCCTGCCAGATCAGCCGCGCGAAGTAGCCGGTGGGCAGCTCGTGCCGGACGGCGAAGAGCTGGATGGCAAGGCAGGTGTCGGCGAAGAAGTGCTCCTGCCGGATGCAGGTTGCGGTCCATTCCGGCGCGTTCGGTGCCGTCGGGTAGCAGGAGCGGACGGGCTCGACCGGCGCCGGGTCCTCCACCGCGACAGCTGGGCTGGCGGAGAGAGCCACGGCGAGCAAAGGAGCGGCGAGCCAGGGGGTGTGCATGCCCGAGGCTAGCGCGGCTCGGTCTCGACGGTCCAGTTGGCCAGTACAGCCTGCTGCAGGTCGAGTTCCTCCAGTTCTTCGCGCAGCACCTCGTCGTCGAGCTGGCGTTCGTCGCGGGCCTTGATCAGCGCGGTGCGGCGGACCTCCAGCATCATGCGGCCGAGTTCGAGCATCAGCGCGCCGTCGTGCTCGCGGACATCCTCGCTGGTCTTGTCGGCATTGCGCATGCGGCGCAGCATCAGGTCGGTCGCCTTCTGCACCTTGGGGTCGGGATTGGCCTCGCGATAGGCAGTCACCGCCGCCTCGGTCGCCGTCTCGGCGATGCGGTTGGCGAGCTTGTGCTGTTCCCTGCGGTAGGTTTCCTCGCGCGGGTCGGAGATGTTCAGCACCTTGATCAGCCAGGGCAGGGTGAGGCCCTGGATCAGCAGGGTGCCGATGGTCACCATGAAGGCGATGGCCTGGATGATGTCGCGGCCGGGAAAGGCCTCGCCGCTCAGCGTGGTGAGCGGAATACCGGCGGCGGCGGCGAGGGTCACCACGCCGCGCATGCCGGTCCAGGCGATGACGATATTCTCGCGCCAGCTGAACGGCTCGGGCACGTTGAAGTCCTCGGGCCGCGCCGGGCGGCCGCCGCGCCGGCGACCCTGCTGGGCCAGGCGCTCGGCCCAGCGCGGGTCGGCCTTCATCTGCTCGAGGCGGCGTTGCGCCGCGCGACCGCGCCAGCGGGCAACCAGCGCCGTGCCGAACACCCAGGCGAAGCGGACAGCAGTCACCGCGATCAGCACGCCTGCCGACAGGGTTACGATCTGCAGGAAGTCGAAGCCGGCGTGCTCGGCCTCCTCGATGACGAAGCGCAGCTGCAGGCCGATATAGGCGAAGACGAAGGCCTCGAGCAGCGCGTCGGTGGTGCGCCAGAACTGCCGCTCCTGGATGCGGGCGGCAAAGCTGGCTTCGCTGGCATTGTGCCCGACGGCAAAGCCGGCCGCGACAACGGCCAGCACGCCCGAAGCGCTCAGCTCCTCGGCGATCATGTAGGCGGTGAACGGCACCAGCACCGAGAGCAGGGTGATGATCGAGGGGTTGGTCAGCCGGCTGCGCAGGCGATTGACGAAAAAGCCGATGACGATGCCGACCAGCGTTCCTGCGATCGCCGAGTACATGAAGAACAGGAAGCGGCCCTCGATGAACAGGTGCGCGCCGGTGACGGTCGCCACCGCGAAGGTGAAGAGCGTCAGCGCAGCGGCGTCGTTGATCAGGCTTTCGCCTTTCAGCACCGTCATCATCCGGCCCGGCAGGCCGAGCTTGCGGCCGATGGCGGTGGCGGTCACGGCGTCCGGTGGCGAGATGACGGCGGCCAGCACCGTCGCAGCTGCGATCGGCAGGCCGGGAATAAAGACCGCCGCGAACGAGCCGACCACCGTGGTCGTCACCACCACGAGGATGACGCCGAGATTGACGATCGAGCCGAGGCGGCGAAGGAAGCTGACGAAGGAGAATTCGGTGGCGGCCGAGTAGAGCAGCGGCGGCAGCACCACGGCGAGGATGATCTCGGGCTCGAGTTCCAGGCGCGGCAGGCCGGGAATCCAGGAGGCGGCGAGGCCGGCCAGTGCCAGCAGCAGCGGCGGCTGGATGTTCCGGCGTTCCGCGAAGATAGTGACCGCGAGCGCCGCGATCATGACGATGAGAATCTGCGAGACCATGCCGCGCTCCGAACCCCGAACCGTCGCCGATTATGCCGGGCGAGGTGGAAAAGGAAACAAGCGCTTGGCGTAGCGGTTGCCCCGACCTTATATTGTGGGCGCTGCCCGGTGCGTGTTGGATCATTTTTCCCTGGGGCCGTACTGATCCTTAAGGGAGCTGTACCTGACCGGACCCGTGGGTTCGGACATACGGCGCCCACCTACGTAAGTAGGTTCCCAGGATCTGTATCCCACGGCCAGGGCGGCACCTGATTTTCTCGCCGGACGTTCATGAGCGACGCACAGATCGAAGAAGCAAAAGCGGCGCTCCGCACAGCGGCGCACAAGAAGCGGGCGGCGTTCCATCCCTCGCTGCGCGGTGAGGCCGCGAAGGCCGCCGCGGCGCACTTCTTCGAGGCAGTTCCGCTCGACAAATCCGAAGTGGTCGCCGGCTACTGGCCGATCCGCGACGAGATGGACGTCAAGAGCGTGATCGGCCGGCTGATGGATGCTGGCCAGCCGGTATGCCTGCCGGTGGTGCTCGGCGACGAGCAGCCGCTTGAGTTGCGGCTATGGCAGGTGGGTGCGCCGCTCTACGAAGCGGGTTACGGCACCTTGGCGCCGGCGGACGATGCGCCGCGCACCGAACCCGACGTCATCCTCATGCCGCTGCTCGGTTTCGACCGCCACGGCACCCGCCTCGGCTATGGCGGCGGCTATTACGACCGTACGCTCGCCGCCTTGAAGAAGCGTCCGCGGCTGATCGGCTTTGCCTTCGCGCTGCAGGAGGTGGATACGATCCCGCGCGATTCCCACGACGTGCCGCTCGATGTCATCGTCACCGAGGATGGGGTGCGCAGCTTCGAGAAGGCGCCGGCCACGTGAGACTTCTGTTCCTGGGTGATGTGGTCGGTCGTTCCGGCCGGGATGCCGTGACCGATCGCCTCGCCGGCCTCGTCGACAAGCATCGCTTCGATTTCGTCGTCATCAATGGCGAGAATGCCAGCCACGGCCGCGGCCTCACCGAGGGGCATTTCGCCGAACTCAAGGCCGCCGGCGCCGATGTGGTGACGCTGGGCGATCACGCCTTCGACCAGCGCGACACACTCAGCTACATCACGCGGGAACCCACGCTGCTGCGCCCGGTGAACCTCGCGCCCGGCACGCCCGGCCGCGGCGCCAATCTGTACGAGAGCCGCAACGGCTTTCGCGTGCTGGTGATCAACGCGCAGGGCCGGGTGTTCATGGATCCGGTGGACGATCCGTTCCGCGCCGTCGAGGCGGCGGTAGCGGCCTGTCCGCTGGGCGAGCAGGCCGATGCCATCGTCGTCGATTTCCATACCGAGGCGACATCAGAGATCCAGGCCATGGGGCATTTCCTCGATGGCAAGGTGAGCCTCGTCGTCGGTACGCACACCCATATCCCGACCGCCGACCACCGGATCCTGCGCGGCGGCACGGCGCTTATGGCCGATGCCGGCATGTGCGGGGACTACGACTCCATCATCGGCGTCGATGTCGAGGAGCCGTTGAACCGCTTCCTCACCGGCATTGCCAATGGCCGGTTTACCCCGGCCGAAGGCGAGGCGACGCTGTCCGGCGTCGCCATCGAGACCGATCCGAGGACCGGGCTCGTCACCTATCTGTCTCCGCTCCGGATCGGCGGAACGCTGGCTCAGGTCGAGCCGCAGTTCTGACCGGCTTCACATTAGCGCGTCGTTTCGCTATATGGCGCGCCATCCCAATCAGGCTCCGACACGAGGGGTGACCGCATGGCCGGCCATTCACACGCCAAGAACATCATGCACCGCAAGGGCAAGTCCGATGCGGCTCGCTCGAAAGTCTTTTCCAAGCTCGCGCGCGAAATCACCGTGGCGGCCAAGCTCGGCATGCCCGACCCGGCCTTCAACGCGCGCCTGCGCCTCGCCGTGCTCAACGCCCGCGCGCAGTCCATGCCGCGCGACAATATCGAGCGCGCCATCAAGAAGGCAGCGGGCGCCGATACCGAGAACTACGAAGAGATCCGCTACGAGGGCTATGGTCCGGGCGGCATCGCTATCATTGTCGAGGCGCTGACCGACAACCGCAACCGCACCGCCTCGAACGTGCGCTCGACCTTCTCCAAGAATGGCGGCGCGCTGGGCGAAACCAACTCGGTCGGCTTCATGTTCGATCGCGTCGGCGAGATCTTCTACCCGGTCTCGGTCGGCTCGGAAGACAAGGTGATGGAAGCGGCCATCGAGGCCGGCGCCGACGACGTCGAGAGCGACGAGGAAGGCCACTGGATCTACACCTCGTTCGAGGCGATGAACGAAGTCTCCGCCGCGCTCGAAAAGGTGCTGGGCGAAGCTGAGAGCACCAAGTTCATCTTCAAGCCGCAGAACACCGTCGAAGTCGATGCGGAAAAGGGCGAGTCGCTGCTGCGGCTGATCAGCATCCTCGAGGAGGATGACGACGTTCAGAACGTCTACGCCAACTTCGATATTTCCGACGAGGATATGGCCAAGATCGACGCCTGATCAGGCGGCTGCGGCCGGCAATGTTTCATAGTGCTTGATGGGCGAGACCGCGGTGCGGTTTCGCCCATTGCGTTTGGCGACATAGAGTTGCTGGTCGGCCAGCCGGAACAGCTCGACGAACGGCAGGTAGCGATCATAGGTCGCCCCGCCCACGGTTACGGTCAGCGCGTGGCGCTGCCCCTGCGGCGCGAACTCGATCTTGCTCGCGGCAATGCGGATGCGCTCGGCCACGGCCTCGCCGACAAAGGGCGAGGTGGCCGGCAGGAAGACCGCGAACTCCTCGCCCCCAATGCGGCCGACCCGGTCGGCACGGCGTAGCACACTGCGGATAGCGAGGGCCAGCAGTTGCAGGGCCGTATCGCCTTCGTCGTGGCCGAAGCGGTCGTTCACCGACTTGAAGTCGTCCGCGTCGATGATCAGCAGTGTTCCCCGCATGCCGTCTTCGGCAAAGCGGGCATCGGCCAGCTCTTCCTCGACCTCCTGGATGAAGGCGGCGCGGGTGAGGAGGCCCGTCAGGTCATCGGTGGTAGCGCGGCGGGCCAGCTGGTCCTGCACGAAGCTCATCCGCCGCATCTTGTTGAGCAGCGCGAAGAGCAGCGGTCCCGCCAACCCAAGCGGCACCAGCACGTCGATGGCAATGGCGTGCTGCAACTCGGCGGGCGTCAGGTTGGGGAAGTTGAAGGAATCAACAAGCAGCGCCACCGCCACGCATCCGAGCGTGCCGAGCACAGTCCAGAGCACGACCTGACCCCAGCCCCTCAGGGCATAATCTCGCGACCGCGTTTCTCGGACCTCCCGTGCAAATCGTGCAAACTCTGCGGGTCGCGGATTGAGATCGGCTCAAGCCGGCTACTGCGATTTTATCGATCGGGCAGGTTAGCCGAGGGCGGCGGCCGGCGCTGCGGGGGCGGCTTCGTCGACGTCGTCGCCGAACTCGATGCGGTTGCGGCCGGCATGCTTGGCTTGGTAGAGGCGCTCGTCGGCGATCCGGAACAGCTGTGCGAAACTGGCGCCATCCGTCGCAACCACCCCGCCAACGCTTATCGACAGGCGCTGCACTACGGTCTCGGAGCTGACGAAGAGGCTGTTCACGCCGACTCGGATGCGCTCGGCGATGCGCGAAGCGGCCTCGAAACCCGCGCCGTCGAGAAATACGCCGAATTCCTCGCCGCCCAGGCGGCCGACGAGATCGGTATCGCGCACGCCCTCGCGGATGGCGCCGGCGATCATCTGCAGCACCTCGTCGCCGCGCTCATGGCCGAAGCGGTCGTTGACGGTCTTGAAGTGGTCGGCATCGATGACGAGCAACGTGCCGCCGGCCTTGCCAAGCGCATCGCCGACGCGCGTGGTGAAGGAACGGCGGTTGAGCAGTCCGGTAAGCCAATCGGTTGAGGCCAGCGCCTCGAGCCGGCCGTTTGCCTCGCGCAACTGCGCCGATTTGATCTGCAGGTAGAACAGGATCGGCCCGCCAAGCACCGTCGGCATGCCGAGCGCGAGCACCATCCCGACATCGTTCATGCCCTGGCCGAGCGAGAACATGATCAACTCGGAAAGCACCCACGAGCCGAGCGTCGACAGGGCCAGGATAAGCAGCGTGCGTCGCCATACCTGCCCCCAGGCAGCCCTCGTTAATTTAGCCTGGCTCATCCTCGCGTCCCCGATGGATGGGACGGGCATACGTGGGCAATGCTTGCGCCAGCCTTAATGGGCCAATCACATCTGTAACGGCAGGGGATTGTTTCCGTTTCGTTCACTAAGGCCTTGGTAGGCTCGCCGGGTTGGTCTAGAGGTCGGAAATGGCGGAAACCGTACGAATCATCGGCATCGATCCCGGGCTCAGGCGCTGCGGCTGGGGCGTCATCGAAAGCACCGGCAACCGGCTGAGTTTCATCGCCGCCGGCACGGTGACGCCGCCCACTGATATCGAGCTTGCCGAACGGCTGGTGATCCTCCATCGCGAACTCACCCAGGTGCTCGACGCCTACCTGCCGCATGAAGCGGCGGTGGAAGAGACCTTCGTCTCGGCCGGTGCGCGCTCGGCATTGCAGCTCGGCCAGGCGCGCGGCGTGGTGCTGATGACGCCGGCATTGCGCGGGCTACCAGTCGGCGAATATGCCGCCAACCTGATCAAGAAGTCGGTCGTGGGCACCGGCCACGCCGAAAAGGCCCAGATCCAGATGATGATCAAGATCCTCCTGCCCACGGCCGAGTACAAGGGCGCCGATGCGGCTGACGCCCTCGCCATCGCCGTGTGCCACGCGCATCACCGCGCCATCCGCAAGCTCAGCGTGCCCGCATGATCGGCAAGCTCAAGGGGCTCGTCGACGGGTTCGGCGACGATTTCGTGCATGTCGATGTCAACGGCGTCGTCTACGAGGTGTTCTGCTCCACCAAAACCATCGCGGCCCTGCCGCAGGTCGGACACGCCGCCGTCGTGCATATCGAGACCATCGTCCGCGAGGACATGATCCGGCTCTACGGCTTCTTCACGGAGGCCGAAAAAGCCTGGTTCAACACCCTGATGACGGTGCAGGGGGTGGGCGCGCGCGTTGCCCTCGCCATCCTCTCGGTGTTGAGCCCCTCTGAGCTCTCGAGCGCCATCGCGCTACAGGACAAGGCCATGGTCGGCCGCGCCAACGGCGTCGGCCCCAAGCTCGCCGTCCGCATCGTCAACGAACTCAAGGGCAAGGCCCCGGCTCCCGGCGCCATCGACGCCGGCGTCCTCGGCCTGCAGGCGGCGCTCGGTGAAGGCGTTGCCGGCGGCAACGTGACGGACGCGGTCTCGGCGCTGGTCAATCTCGGCTATTCCAGCGCCCAAGCTTCGGCGGCCGTCGCGCGCGTCGTCGGCAAGGAGGGCGAGGGGCTGGCGACGGACAAGCTGATCCGGCAGGGGCTCAGGGAATTGAGCAGCTAGCCTTGCAGATGCGGTGACTCCTTACTATTTTGTTTCGGTAAGGAGATGGAAATGGCTACTGCGACGATGACAAGTAAGGGGCAGATGACACTGCCGAAGGATATTCGCGACGAACTTGGGCTGAGGCCGGGTGATAAGCTCGATATCGTCAAGCAGGACGGAAAGTACGTGCTGCTGCCGCGAAACGTGCCGCTCGCTTCCCTTGCAGGCATTCTTGGCAAATCGCCATCTGGCCCTATGAGTATCGAGGCGGAAGAGGCTGCGCTCGGCCGCGCGTTAGCTGACGACGACGAGCGCATCCGTGCTGGGCGTTGACACCAACGTCCTCGTCCGCTTCCTCGCTGACGACGACGACGTTCAGTCGGCGCAGGTGAAACAGTGCATCGCGGACAATCAGCCCATCGTAATCAGCGTGCTGGTACTGGTGGAAACCTTCAATGTGCTGACGAAGGTCCGGAAGTTTCCCGTCGGCGCGGTACATGAGAGTTATCGGCAACTGCTCCGCAGTCCGGCGCTCGAAGTGGAGAATCCTTCGATGGTGGGGCAAGCGATCGACAATGGTGAGGAAGCTGGTTGCGGTTTTGCCGACGCGATGATCGCACTTCAGAACCGTCAACTCGGTTGCTCGACGACGGCAACGTTCGATCATCGAGCGGCTCGGCTTGAAGATATGCGACCTGTCGAGAGTTTCCTGTGACCGACCTCACCTCCGCCAGCGCCGGCCGCGACGATCCGCTGGATGTCTCGCTCCGCCCCTCGGGCTTCTCCGAGTTCATCGGGCAGGCCGAGGCGCGGGCCAATCTCGAGGTGTTCATCAAGGCGGCGCGGCAGCGTGGCGCGGCGCTCGACCATGTGCTGTTCGTCGGCCCGCCGGGGCTGGGCAAGACGACGCTGGCGCAGATCGTCGCGCGTGAGCTCGGCGTCGGCTTTCGCGCCACCTCCGGCCCGGTGATCGCCAAGGCCGGCGACCTCGCGGCGCTGCTGACCAATCTCGAGGAGCGCGACGTGCTCTTCATCGACGAGATCCACCGGCTCAACCCGGCGATCGAGGAAGTGCTCTATCCGGCGATGGAGGACTACCAGCTCGATCTCATCATCGGCGAAGGACCGGCAGCCCGTTCGGTGCGCATCGATCTCGCCAAGTTCACGCTGATCGGCGCCACCACGCGCGCCGGGCTGCTGACCACGCCGCTGCGCGATCGCTTCGGCATTCCGATCCGGCTCAACTTCTACACGCCCGAGGAGCTTGTGAAGATCGTCGAGCGCGGCGCGCGCCTGATGGGCACGCCGATGGCGCCCGATGGGGCGATGGAAGTGGCACGCCGCTCGCGCGGCACGCCACGTATCGCAGGGCGGTTGCTACGCCGCGTCACCGATTTTGCGCTGGTCGAGGGCGCCGCCACTATCGACCGCAAGCTCGCCGACAAGGCGCTGCTGCGGCTCGACGTCGATGCGCGCGGGCTCGACACGCTCGACCGGCGCTATCTCAAGGTGATCGCCGATTTCTATGGTGGCGGGCCGGTGGGCATCGAAACCATCGCTGCCGCGCTCAGCGAGCCGCGCGATGCGATCGAGGAGATCGTCGAGCCCTACCTGATCCAGCAGGGCTTCATCCAGCGCACACCACGCGGCCGCATGCTGACGGCGTTGGCCTTCCAGCACCTGGGCATTGCCACGCCACAGGGCTTCGTCGGCATGCAGGCCAGCCTGTTCGAGGAGCCGGGAGAGGAATGAGTCCGTCGCGCCACATGATCAGCCATGACGTGCCCGGCGGCCGGTTCAATTTCCGGGCGGCCGGCATCGTCATGCGAGACGAGCACATCCTCGTTACGCACTCCGTGCACGAGCAGCACTGGTATCTCCCCGGCGGTCGTGTCGAATGGGGGGAGTCTACGCGCGACGCTGTGGCCCGCGAAATCGCTGAAGAACTGTGCGTCACTGGAGACGTCGGCGAGCTGGCAATCGTCCTTGAGAACTTCTTCACCTATGGCGGGCATCGCTGGCACGAGCTGGCGCACTACTACCCGGTGGTGCTGCCTGGTTCTTTTCCGTTCCGCATCGACGGTGAAATTTGTCACCGAAACCAGGACGGCGGCGTGGATATTGAGTTCAAGTGGGTGCGCGTGGATACACTCGCCGCGCACGGTTTTCAGCCATCCGCGCTGCGACACGAGCTATTGTCGTGGGACGGTTCCCTTCGGCACTTGGTCTGGATCGACGGGGAGGACGATGGCAGCCGACGGGCCTCGGAAGAGCCATGAGGACCAGCCATTTCCAGGCCCGAGTCTATTACGAAGACACCGATTTCTCCGGCAACGTCTACCATGCCGCCTACCTCCACTTCTTCGAGCGGGCGCGGACCGAGTTCTTGCGCGAGCGCGGTGTGCATCATTCCGAGCTGGTGAAGGATGGCATCGCCTTTGCGGTCCGTTCGATGAGCATCGACTTCAAGGCGGCCGCGCATATCGACGACCTCCTCGATGTGGTTACCGAGGTCGCCTCGCTCACTCCGGCGCGGCTCAACCTGGTCCAGTCGATCTCGCGCGACGGGGTGGAGATCACGCGCGCCGAGGTGCAGGTCGTCGCGATCAAGACCACCGGCGGGGTGGCGCGCCTGCCGCGCGGCTTCGTCGATCTGCTCAAGCCATGACAAAGGGCCGCCGATTACCTGGCGGCCCCTTCAAAATGGTCGCGATCCCTACATCGCAGCGGGTGTCACCTGGCCGCGGATTTCGCCATCCGGGAATTTCTCGGTGTGGATGTTGAAGTACCACTGGCCGCCTTGGAGCTGGGTGATCTGCTCGTCGGTCAGGGTGGCGCTGCCGGCGATGGGGCTCGCCAGCGGATCGGGCACGGGCACCACCGGTGGGGCGTTCTCGCCTTCGGCGGCCGGGCCGTGGAAATGGGCAGCGGTGGCGTCGCCACTCAAGCCGTCATAGGTGACGGTCCAGTTGAACATCTTGGTGTCGGTGTCGAGCGATGCCTCTACGGTGCCGGTCGCCGACGAGTCGGCCTCGGGTACTTCGGAGGTGCCGGCAAGCGTGGCGGTGAAGTTCACCATCTCGGCGAAGGCTGGCACGGCCGACACGGCAAGGATCGCCGAGGCGGCGAGAAGGCTGCGTGTGAAATTGCGTAGCATGTGGGACTCCTCCTGTTGGTTCAGTCGAACCAACCGCCGCCCCCAAGAACGGTGGCCGCAGGCCGCAACGCATGTTCGGCGCAAAGGTTGCGCTGATCTGCCGCGCCGGTTTTTGAAGCGGAGTCGCTTTGTTAACGTCTTGGTGACCATAACTAAGGCAGTGCAGCCAGAGCACTGCCAAAGGTCCGGAAATCCGGGCTTTTCTCTTAAATTTGACAAATTTGGACCGCATCGACCGCCTATCTAGTCCGGTCGTCGGGGCCGGACTGAGAAGGACCCTTACATGGAAGCCATGGATGCCGTTGGCACGGTCGCTCCGCATGCCGACCTTTCGATCTGGGCGCTGTTCTGGCAGGCCGATCTCGTCGTCAAGACCGTGATGATCGGGCTGCTCGCCGCCTCCGTCTGGTGCTGGGCCATCATCGTCGACAAATCCATGCTGTTCGGGCGCGCTAAGGCCGAGATGGCTCGCTTCGAGCGGGTGTTCTGGTCGGGCCAGTCGCTTGAGGAACTCTATCAGCAGATGAGCGAGCGGCCGTCCTTCGGGCTCGGCTCGGTGTTCGTGGCCGCGATGAAGGAATGGAAGCGCAGCCACGAGCAGAACGCCTCGAGCTTCATCGGCGTGCAGAGCCGTCTCGAAAAAGTGCTCGACGTCGCGATCGCCCGCGAGAGCGAAACGCTCGAGAGGCGCCTCAGCTTCCTCGCGACAGTGTCATCGGCTTCGCCCTTCATTGGCCTATTTGGCACGGTATGGGGCATTATGAACGCATTCACGGCCATCTCTGCGGCCTCCAGCACCAATCTTGCCGTCGTGGCCGGTCCGATCGCCGAGGCGCTGTTTGCCACCGCGCTCGGCCTCCTGGCCGCCATCCCTGCCGCTATCGCCTACAACAAGCTCAGCGGTGACGCGAACAAGCTGGTGAGCAGGCTCGAAGGCTTTGCCGACGAGTTCTCGACCATCCTGTCCCGCCAGCTCGAAGCCCGGAGTACCCGCTGATGGCCATGTCGGTTTCCGGTGGTGGCGGCGGGCGGCGGCGTGGCCGGCGGCGCGGTGGCGGCAACAAGGCGATCAGCGAGATCAACGTGACGCCGATGGTCGACGTCATGCTCGTGCTGCTGATCGTGTTCATGGTCGCGGCGCCGATGATGACGGTCGGCGTGCCGATCGAACTGCCGCAGACGCAGGCGCGCCAGCTCGAAACCCAGTCGACGCCCATCACCGTGGCCATCACCGATACCGGTGCGATCTTCCTCGGGGACGCGCCGGTGGCGATCGACGACCTCGTGACCCAGGTCGCGGCGCAGGCGACGCAGGGTACCGAGGAGCGCATCTTCATCCGTGGCGACCTCGCCGCCAACTATGGCGCCGTCATGCAGGTGATGGGTGCTCTGTCGGGCGCCGGTTACGCCAAGATCGGTCTGATCACGGAACAGGCGCAGCAGGACCGGTGAGCTGATGCGCGCGGGGTTCACGGTCTCCACCATCGGACATGTCGGACTGATTGCTCTCGCAGTCGTCGGCATCGGCATGGGCCGGCCGATCGAGGCGACCCCGGTGGACTCGATCGCCGTCGACCTCGTGCCGGTCAGCGATTTCGCCAATATCCGCATGGGCGTGATGGACAGCGAGATCGTCGAGACCGAGACGCCCTCGATCGTGGACTCCGAGCAGCCTGCCGAGCTGGCACAGCCGACCGGCAATACCGAGGAAGACCAGCCGACCCCGGCCGACAATGCCCAGGAAACCCCGGCGCCGACCGAAAATACGGCGCCGGCGCCCGATGCCGCGCCCGACCCGGTCCCCGAACCCGAGCCGGAGGTCGCGCCTGAACCTGCGCCGCAGCCCGAACCGGTACCTGAACCTGTTCCCGAGCCCGAGCCTGCTCCCGAACCGGAGCCGGCGCCCGTAGCGGTGCCGACGCCTGCGCCCGATCCGGCCGAGGCGGCGCCACGCCCCATTCGTACCGCCTCGCTCGACCAGAAGCGCGCCGAGTTCAAGCGCCAGCAGGAGGCGGCCAGGGAGCGCGAGGCCAAGGAGAAGGCCGACGCCGAGGCGGCCAGGAAGAAGGCCGAGGAAGAGAAGAAGCGCAAGGCCGCGGAAGACCAGAAGCGCATCGAGCAGGCCAAGGCCGAGGAAGCCGACAAGCTGGCCGACGAGATCGCCAACATGATCAACAACGAGGATTCGCGCGGTGCGACGACGGGGCGGGGGGGCGAAGCCACCCTCGGCCGCGAGGACGGCCGTTCGGCCACCCTCAGCAATACCGAGATCGGCGCGCTGGTCGCGCAGATCCGCTCGTGCATCACCTTGCCGGCCGGCGCCGAGGACGTGGATGCGCGCGCCGAGTTCACATTCACGATCGGTCCCGATGGTATGGTCACGGGACGGCCACAAATGCTCAGCACTCCGGCCAACCAGATCGAAGACGCCTACGCGCGGGCCGTATCCCGCGCCCTGCAGCGGTGCGGTCCGTTCGCGGTCGCGCTGGGGCAGGATGTCCGAGCCCAATTCGCGGCGCGCCCCTTCTGAGCGGCGTGCCTGAGACACAGGAGACGAATATGCCCCTGATCACCCGGCGCGATGCGCTGAAATATGGCCTAGCCGGCGGCGCCCTGGCGCTTGCCACCAATCCCTCGCAGGCGCTGGTCGAGATCGTCGTCACCGGCGGCAGCTTCACGCCGCTGCCGATCGCCATTCCGGATTTCGCCTCGTCCGATCCGGCCTTCGGCGCCGAGATCGCCGAGATCGTGCGCAACAACCTGCGCCGCTCCGGCCTGTTCGTGCCGCTCGATCCGGCGACCCTGCCGATCCGCGTCGGCGACGTGCAGAACGAGCCCGATTTCGCCGCCTGGCGCGGCGCCAATGTCGATGCGCTGGTGATGGGCTCGGCCGAGCGCGGCGCGCAGGTGACATCGCAGGTACGCGTGTGGGACACACAGGCCTCGGCCCAGGTGGTTGGCAAGTCCTACCAGACCGACGCGCAGAACTATCGCCGCATCGCCCATATCGTGTCCGACGCGATCTATTCCTCGCTGTCGGGCGGCACGGGCTATTTCGATACCCGCGTGCTGTACGTGGCCGAATCCGGTCCCAAGGCCAATCGCGTCAAGCGCATGGCAATCATGGATCAGGACGGCTTCAACGTGCAGTACTTGAGCTCGGGCAATGCCCTGACGCTCACCCCGCGCCTCTCACCGCGCGGCGACAGCGTGGTATTCACGTCCTACGAGGACGGCAATCCGCAGGTCTATTACGCCGGCCTCGGCGGCGCGTCCAAGAAGCTGATCAACGGCGCGCCGATGTCGTTCGCGCCGCGCTTTGCGCCTGACGGCTCCAACGTCGTGTTCTCGGTCTCCAACGGCGGCACGACCAACATCTATTCGGCCTCGGTCGGCGGCGGCAATCCGGTGCAGCTGACCAGCGGCGCGGCCATCGACACCTCGCCCTCCTATTCGCCGGACGGTTCGCGCATCGCTTTCGAAAGCGATCGCGGCGGCTCCCCGCAGCTCTACATCATGGGCGCTGGCGGTGGGGGGGCGCAGCGCGTCTCCTATGGCGAGGGGTCATACTCGACCCCGGTCTGGTCGCCGCAGGGCGATCTGCTCGCCTACACCCGGCAGTCGGGCGGACAGTTCCATATCGGCATCATGTCGCCGGACGGCTCCAACGAGCGCATCCTCTCGTCCTCCGGTCAGGTGCAGGAAGGCCCGACCTGGGCCCCCAACGGCCGCGTCATCGCCTTCTTCCGCGATCCGGGCGGCGATGCGGGTCCGGGGCTCTACTCGATCGACATCTGGGGCCGCAACGAGCAGAAGCTGGCAACGGAGTCGTTCGCTTCCGACCCGAGCTGGTCGCCGCTCCGCAGCTAACCATGAGTATTGGTGTTGCGGGAGCCGTGTCGTCCTCGCAACACCACGAAAAAGCCCGGATTCAGGCCACATTCGCGCCCTATTGGGGAAGAATTAACCAAGCGGAACAACCCCGCCTTAAGATTACCGGCGGTAAAAAACGCCAACACAAATCCTTCCATTCAGGAGATTTACCCGGATGCGTTCCGCAACGCCCCTTTCCACCGTGCTGCGTACTTTCGCGCTGGTGGTCCTCGTGGTCGCCGTAGCGGCCTGTTCGCGCAATGGTGCCGGCGGCGGCACCGGTGTCGGCAATCTCGGCCCGGGCGGCGGCGCCCCCGGCAGCCAGCAGGAATTCCTCGTTTCGGTCGGCGATCGCGTCTTCTTCGAAACCGACAGCTCGAGCCTTACTCCAACCGCCATGGCGACGCTCGACAAGCAGGCCGTGTGGCTCAACCGCTATACCAACTACCGCATCATGATCGAAGGCCACGCCGATGAGCGCGGCACCCGCGAGTACAATATCGCGCTCGGCGCCCGCCGTGCCTCGGTGGTGGTGAACTACCTCGTTTCCAAGGGCGTGCAGCAGCAGCGCATCACGTCCAAGTCCTTCGGCAAGGAGCGTCCGGTGGCGATCTGCAACGATATTTCGTGCTGGTCACAAAACCGCCGCGCTGTCACGGTCGTACAATAGCCTGAGCGGGTTTCGGGGCGGGGCGCTGCTCGTATAGCGGCGCATCCAGCGTAATCCCCGAGGCTTGTTCGAACTGGAGGCATAGCGCCGGGCGTCACCTATTGGCGTCCGGCGCTTTCTTTTTGTCGAAATCATGCGTTATGCGAAGGTCGTACAATCCCTCCATGATTGGACGTAACGGAGCCATCTGACGTGAAACTCTTCAGCATGCGCGGTGCACCGATCCGGCCCGCCATCCTTGCCACCATCGTTGCCGCGGGGCTTGCCGGTCCGGCGCTCGCGGCCGGCGATCTGTTCGGCGGCGCTTCCGCCACCACGCCGCCCCGGGCTGTCGGCGAGGAACGTATCCTCGTGGCGCAGAACCAGCAGGATACGGCGCAACTGCTGGTTCGCATGCAGGACCTCGAGCAGTTGGTCCGGACCCTCACCGGCCGTATCGAGGGGCTCGAGTTCCAGCTCACGCAGATGCAGACGCAACTGGCCAAGCAGGCCGAGGATAACGAGTTCCGCTTCCAGGAGCTGGAAGGCGGTGCGGTGGGAAAACCCCAGGCGGCAGCGCCAACTGACGGCGCGACGCCGTCTGCTGCGCTGCCGCAGGCCCCGGCAACCGACGTGCCTGTCACCGCCAATACCGACACGGCCGCGCCGGCCGGCAACGGAGCCCCGATGGATGATCTGCCGTTGGCCGACCTCAACGGCGAGCCGATGGACGATCTGGATGGCGCCCCTATGCACGGCGATCTCGCCGTCGGCGATTCGGCCGATCCGCTGCTCTCGGGCGGTGTCGACCAGCTCGGCACCATGCCCGGTGACGATGCGCTCAGCCTCGATCCGGGCCGGCCGCTCGACCTGTCGTTGCAGGGCAACGGCGAGATCTCGGATGGCGACGCCCAGGCCCAGTACGCCGCGGGCTACGAAGCCATGACGCGCGGCGACTATGCCTTCGCCGAGGATCAGTTCACCCAGTTCGTCGCGCTCTATCCCGACGATCCGCAGGCGCCCGACGCCATCAACTATCTGGGCGAGGCGCTGATCCAGCGTGGTGCCTATACCGACGCGGCCCAGGTGCTGGCCGACGGCTACACCAAGCACCGCGACAGCAACCGCGCGCCCGACATGATGCTGAAGCTGGGCGTGGCGCTGGTCGGCGCCGACCAGGCCGATGTCGGGTGCCGCACCTTCTACACGCTGGCGCAGCGTTACCCCAATCTGTCGCCGGCCTTCGCCCAGCGGCTCGCCGAGGAGCAACAGAAGGCGCAATGCCCGGTCGCCAACTGATCGATGCCGGCGCGATCTTTTCGCCGCTGGCGCAGTTTTCCCGCATCGGGCTCGCCGTTTCGGGTGGGCCCGACAGCCTCGCCCTGCTTTTGCTTGCCGGCGAGTATGCCCGCAAGCACGATAGCTATGACCGCTTCGTCGTCTATTCGGTCGATCACAACCTGAGGCCCGAGGCCGCTACCGAGGTGGCCTTTGTGCTGGATACGGCCACCAGGCTGGGATTGCAGGCGCGGGGCCTGCGCTGGGATGGCCTGAAGCCATCGACCGGCATCCAGCAGGCCGCTCGCCGCGCTCGCTACGCCCTGATCGGCCGGGCCATGGCCGAGGATGGGGTCGAGATCGTCGTCACGGCGCATCACCTGGGCGACCAGGCTGAAACCGTGCTGATGCGGCTTGCACATGGCTCCGGTGTCGAAGGCCTGCGCGGCATGGACTATTTCTCCGAGGTCAACGGCATCGCCATCGTGCGGCCGCTGCTCGGCATCGATCCGGTGGCGCTGGCCCAGGTGGTGGCGAGTGCCGGGCTGACGCCGGTAGGCGATCCGAGCAATCTCGATACCGACTACGAGCGAGTGCGCTGGCGGCACGCCCTGCCGCAACTCGCCGCTCTCGGCATCGACGCGCGTCGGCTATCGCGCTTTGCCGATCGCATGCGCGATGCCGATCTCGCCATCTCGGCCATGGCCAACACGGTGGAGTTCGAGGCCGGCATCGGCAGCCGTACGCTGGGGCACAAGATTCTGCGCGATTTGCCGCGAGCGGTGGCGGTCAAGGTGATGCAGCGTCTGCTGCGCGAAGTGGGGGCCGGCCTGAAGCCGCACGACCTCGCCCGCATCGAGGCGATCACGGATGCGCTACGTGGCCAGTCGGCCCTCAAGCGAACAAGTTTGCATGGTTGCCTCGTGGCGTCCGATGGCACGAGTATCGTCGTCGAGCGTGAACCGGGTCGCCGGGCCAAGGCGGATGCACGCGCAACCCGCGGCCCGCGTGACGCGTAATTAACCGGAAGAGCGCAAGCTCACTCGACTTTGCGGCCAAAGCGCCGCACCAGTGGCTACCTTGTAAGGCCCTAAGGCGAGGCCTACATTCGCCCTAATATTCCCGGCCCCCCGAACGGCCGGGCTTCAGGACAGGATGATGAACGTCAATTTCCGGAACTTCGCCATCTGGCTGGTGATCCTCTTCATGCTGATGGGCCTGTTCCAGGTCTTTCAGTCGTCGACCCGCTCGATCGCGGTTTCCGACAAGAGCTATAGCCAGTTCGTTTCCGACGTGAACGCGGGCAGCGTGCAGTCGGTGACCATCACGCAGAACGTGGTGACCGGCACGATGAACAGCGGCGCCAAGTTCGAAACGGTGCTGCCCGAGGGTGCCGATATCATTTCGCGGCTCGAGGAGCGCAACGTCTCGATCACGGCCCAGCAGCCGGAGTCGAGCCCGTTCTGGGGCATGCTGCTGACCTCGTGGCTGCCCTTCCTCGTCATCATCGGCGTGTGGTTCTTCTTCATCCGGCAGATGCAGGGTGGCGGACGCGGTGGCGCCATGGGTTTCGGCAAGTCGCGCGCGAAGCTGCTCACCGAGACCCAGGGCAAGGTGACGTTCGAGGACGTCGCCGGCGTGGATGAGGCCAAGCAGGATCTCGAGGAGATCGTCGAGTTCCTGCGCGATCCGGGCAAGTTCCAGCGCCTGGGCGGCAAGATCCCGCGCGGCGTGCTGCTCGTCGGCCCGCCGGGTACGGGTAAGACGCTCATTGCGCGCGCCGTCGCCGGCGAAGCCAACGTGCCGTTCTTCACCATCTCGGGTTCGGACTTCGTGGAAATGTTCGTCGGCGTGGGCGCCTCGCGTGTCCGCGACATGTTCGAGCAGGCCAAGAAGAACGCTCCGTGCATCATCTTCATCGACGAAATCGACGCCGTCGGCCGGCACCGTGGCGCAGGCCTCGGCGGTGGTAACGACGAGCGCGAGCAGACCCTCAACCAGCTGCTGGTCGAGATGGACGGCTTCGAGGCCAACGAGGGCATCATCCTCATCGCCGCGACCAACCGTCCCGACGTACTCGACCCGGCGCTGCTGCGTCCTGGCCGCTTCGACCGCCAGGTCGTGGTGCCGAACCCGGACGTGCAGGGCCGCGAGAAGATCCTCAAGGTCCACGTCCGCAAGGTGCCGCTGGCCCCCGATGTCGACCTCAAGGTTCTCGCCCGCGGTACGCCCGGCTTCTCGGGCGCCGATCTGATGAACCTCGTCAACGAGGGCGCCCTGCTGGCGGCGCGCCGCAACAAGCGCTTCGTCACGATGAGCGAGTTCGAGGATGCCAAGGACAAGCTGATGATGGGCGCGGAGCGCCGCACCCTCAGCCTGACCGAGGAAGACAAGAAGCTCACCGCCTATCACGAAGCCGGGCACGCGCTGCTCGCCATCAAGATGGACGCCTCGGACCCGATCCATAAGGCCACCATCATTCCGCGCGGCCGTGCGCTGGGCATGGTGATGCGCCTGCCCGAGCGCGACCAGGTGTCGCTTACCCGCCGCAAGGCCTTCGCCGACATGGCGGTGGCCATGGGTGGCCGTGTCGCCGAGGAAGAGATCTTCGGCTACGACAAGGTGACCTCCGGCGCTTCGGCGGACATCAAGATGGCGACGAGCCTCGCCCGCGCCATGGCCACGGAGTGGGGCATGTCCGACAAGCTCGGCCCGCTGCTCTACGGCGATGCACAGGACGAGGTCTTCCTCGGCCGCTCGATGATGCAGCGCAACACGCACATGTCCGACGAGACCCAGAAGGTGGTCGACGAGGAGATCAAGCGTTTCGTCGACGATGGCTACAAAACGGCACAGACGGTCATTCGCGAGAACATCGATGACCTGCACGCCATCGCCCAGGCGCTCATCGAGTACGAGACGCTGACCGGCGACGAGATCCGCGGGCTTATGGACGGCAAACTGCCGATGCGTCCCGAGGATAGCGAGCCGGTGCAGAAATCGACCGGCGTGCCCTCGGCCGGCAAGTCGGGCCGCAAGCGCCCCGACGCCGATCCCGGCACCGCCCCCGAGCCGCAGCCGGGCAGCTGATCGGGCACAGATTGAGCAAGGGCCGTCCTTCGGGGCGGCCCTTTGTTTTGTGGACATGGACACTTGTCCACTAGCAGCGGTGCCCAAATACCACCCACCACCCTGTCCCTCCCCCGCAAGGGGGGAGGTGACGTGCGCTCACACATCTTCGTCCCACGAGCACCGGTGTTTGCTTGAGTGTCTCCCTCCCCCTTGGGGGAGGGGACAGGGGTGGGGGTATCTTGAGGTATGAGGGTTGCCTCCTTCACGACACCGCCCATTCCCACCCTCTCAGCCCCACATCCGCCGAGATTCACCGGTTAACGAAACGGCACCAATCTGTTTCGTATGCTTGGGGTTCGGCGCTAGATTGGCGCCCGGTCACCAGAGGGTTCTCATGGCGCGCAAATATTTCGGCACGGACGGCATTCGCGGCCTCGCCAACGGCAGCAAGCTGACCCCCGGGCTCGCCATGCGGGTCGGCATGGCCGCCGGCCTCAAGTTCGTCAATGGCGATCACCGCAACCGCGTGGTGATCGGCAAGGACACGCGCCGCTCCGGATATATGCTCGAGAGCGCGCTTACCGCCGGCTTCACCGCCGTGGGCATGGATGTCTACCTGCTTGGGCCGATGCCGACGCCGGCCGTCGCCATGCTCACCCGGTCGCTGCGCGCCGATCTCGGCGTCATGATCTCGGCCTCGCACAATCCGTTCGAGGACAACGGCATCAAGCTGTTCCGGCACGACGGCTACAAGCTCTCCGACCAGCTCGAAAGCGAGATCGAAGAGCTGATGGACGAGGACCTCAACGCACGGCTCTCGACCGGCCGCGATATCGGCCGCGCCCACCGCGACGAGGCGGCCCAGACCCGCTATATCGAATATGCCAAGCGCACCCTGCCCAAGGGGATCGACCTCACCGGCCTGCGTGTCGTGGTCGATTGCGCCAACGGCGCCGCCTACAAGGTTGCGCCCACCGCGCTTTGGGAGCTGGGCGCCGAGGTGTTCACCATCGGTAACGAGCCCGATGGCTTCAATATCAACGACAAGGTCGGCTCCACCGCCCCCGAGGCGCTGATCGCCAAGGTGAAGGAGCTGCGCGCCGACATCGGCATCGCTCTCGATGGCGATGCCGACCGCGTCATCATCGTCGATGAAAAGGGCGAGATCGTCGACGGCGACCAGTTCATGGCGGTCATCGCGCAGTCCTGGCATGCCCGCGGCGAGCTCAAGGGTGGCGGCCTTGTTGCCACCGTGATGAGCAATCTCGGCCTCGAGCGCTATCTGGGCAGCGTCGGCCTCAACCTCGAGCGCACCCAGGTGGGCGACCGCTACGTGCTCGAGACCATGCGCGCCAAAGGCTTCAATGTCGGTGGCGAGCAGAGCGGCCACATCATTCTCACCGATTTCACCACCACGGGCGATGGCCTCATCGCCGGCCTCCAGCTGCTCGCGGTCGCCAAGCAGGCGGGCAGACCCGTATCCGAGGTGTGCCGGCGCTTCGAGAAGGTGCCGCAGCTGCTGCAGTCAGTGCGTTACAAGGACGGCAAGCCGCTCGAGCACAAGCTGGTGCAGCAGGCGATCAAGGAGAGCCAGGCGCGTCTCGGCGACTCCGGCCGCCTCGTCATCCGCCCCTCGGGCACCGAGCCGGTGATCCGCGTGATGGCCGAAAGCGACGACGAAGGGCTGGTCGCCGCCATCGTCAGCGAGATCGCGGCGACGATCAAGAAGGTCGCGTAGACCGCTAGGATCGAGCGGGAAGGGTCCCCCACCCTGTCCATCCCCCGCAAGGGGGGAGGTGACCCTGTGGCACTTGCCTTCGTTCCACCAGAACCGGCGTTAGCTTGAGCGTCTCCCTCCCCCTTGCGGGGAGGGGACAGGGGTGGGGGTATCCTCCCGCGCCGACCATCATGGCCAACCCAGTCAGCCCACAGCAGCCTGCAAGTAATTCTCGGCCACCGAAAGCATTCGTTAACCACATCTGCACACCCGTCATTAGGGTTACTCGTTAGGGTTAAGCCGACTTTAAGAACTAGCCCGCATATTGGCCTCCACTTGACTGGTGCAAGAGGATTTCAGAATGCGCAAGTTTCTCGCTTCGGCGGCGGTGGCAGGAGCCGCGCTGCTGGTTGCCCCGGCCGCGATCGCGGCCGACATGCCCGAATACCCCGATATTCCCGAGGTCGACTACGACATCGGCGGTTCGTTCTATCTGCGCGGTAGCGCTGCGCTGAACTGGCACTGGGGCGAAGAGCTCACCCACCCGGAGATCGACCAGACCTGGGACTATAGCGAGTACGGCTATGGTTACAGCTGGGGCGCCGGCTTCGGCTACGAGACCGGCAACGGGCTGCGCGTCGATGCCACGATCGACTCGGTCGAAACCACCGGGCTCAAGATCACCAAGGATCTCGGCGATCCTAACGATGGCGACTACACGCTGATGCTGCGCTCCACCGTCGCGCTCGCCAACGTCTACTATGATTTCGGCCTCGGTGGCGACTGGAGCTACTCGGCGGGCGCCGGCGGTGCCTTCGGCTATGTCGGCGCCGGCGTCGGCGTTGCCTGGAACCATGCCGAGGTCAACGCCCCGACCGGCTTCCCGGTGCAGACCGGCACCAATGTCAGCGCGGCCGGCGCGGTCATGCTCGGTGTTGGCTACGATATGGGGGACTGGGTCGCGGATGTGGGCTATCGCGGCCTCTACATCGACCAGATCAACAACGAGCCGACGGCCGATCCGAACAACTACTACGAGGCCAACAGCAACTGGATCCACGAGCTGCGCGGTACCGTCCGCTATCGGTTCAACTGATCCGGCCTCAGCACCAGTCCATGCATGGAAGCGGCGCCCAGAAGGGCGCCGTTTTCTTTGGACGGTCAGCGTCCTGTCAGCTTGGCGCAACTAGCTTTTCGCCATGCAAATCAATGGTATCGGCAAGCTCGCCATCGACGGCGAGGAGCGTGGCGAATTTCAGTTCAGCTTCCTCACGACGGAAGGATTCGCCACAGGTCTCGGCGAACTCTTCGGCGACGCACAGGCGCTGCTTGAGGCGTTCCGGGCGAAGGCCGCGGCGTTGAGCTGTGACGGCTGGGGCGACCCGGTCGAGATCATGATCGTGGGCGAGCCTGACGCCGGCATCGTCGATTTCGTCACCCTGAACGAATCGCCGCGCGACTGGCTCGAATAGCTCACGCTTCGCCGTTGGCGAGCTGGAAGCGCTCGAAGCGGCCGAGTTCCTCCTCGATTGTCGCCTTGTGCTCGGCGGCCTTGCCCTTGCCCACCCAATGCCAGGCCTGGATCAGCACCTTGCCCGCCGCCCGGTCGGTCTTCAGATCCATCGCCGCGACGATCTCGTCACCCACCAGTACCGGCAGGGTGAAGTAGCCGAACTGGCGCTTTTCCTTCTTCACATAGGCCTCGAACACATGGTCGTAGCCGAAGAACAGTTTTAGCCGGCGCCGCTGGATCACCACCGGGTCGAAGGGCGAGAGGATATGCACCAGCGGCGGATCCTGCGGCTCCGGCACCTCCAGCGCCTCGGGGGGCGCGTAGTGCAGGGCAGGGTCGTCACCCACCGTCACGGGCACCAGCTTTCTGGTCCGCACCCGCGAGTCGATCAGCTTCTGCAATTCCGCGCTGAAGCGCAGTTTCGGGTGCATTACCGAGGGCCCGCTGATCAGCCCCTGTGAGGTGATCGCACGCTCGAGCAGATACTCGTCGATCTGTCGGTCGGTGGCGGCGCGCGGTCGCGGCGGCCAGCCGAAGTGGCGGTCCATCAGCTCGTAGGTCTTCACCATGCCGGTGCGTTCGGAGATGGTCAACTCGCCCGAGTAGAACCCGTATTGCAGCACGCGCTTGGATGGCTTGCGACTGCCCCATGGGTGGTCCTTCTCCACCAGTTCGTCATTGTCGATATCGCGGATCGAGAGCGCGCCATCCTTCCGGATCTGGCGCAACAGCCGCTTCAGGTCGTTGGGGTCGGCATCGGCGTACCAGCGCAGCGGCTCGGTCAGATGGTGCTTCATCTCGTTGAGGTAGAAGCGGATGTCGCGTGCCGGCACATAGGCCAGCGCATGCGTCCAGTACTCGAACACCGACTTGTCGACCGATTGCGCCTGCGCGAGGTCGGCCCGGCGATACTCCGGGATGCGGGTGAACAAGATGTGGTGATGCGCCCGCTCGATCACGTTGATCGTGTCGATCTGCACATAGCCCAGATGCTCCACCGCCGCCTTCACCGCGGCGGCACCGGCCCCGAAGGGCGCGCGTTCGTCGAGCCGCTGGGCATGCAGCCAGATGCGGCGGGCGTGGGCGATATCGAGAGCGAGGGGCTTTTTCACCACTTCACCTCTCCCTTGGGGGTGAGGTCGGCGCGTAGCGCCGGGTGAGGGGGCCTTCAGGTCGCCAAAAGGAAGGCCCCCTCACCCCAACCTTCTCCCCCAAGGGAGAGGGGGCGCCGTGGCCCGGTCCGTGTGCAAGCTCGCTCATCCTGACAAGCATAGCGCAGCTTGCTGCCAGCGCGTGTCAGGGTTTGTCATTTCTTCCACATCGCCCTCAGCCCTGCGCGGACATCGACGCGCGGTGCGGCTGGAGCGATCCCCCGCAGTTCTGCCGGCTTCACTGCCGGCCAGAACAGGTCGTCGAACAGCGGCAGCATTGCCTTGGTGATGAAGCGGGTGCGCTGGGCATAGACATGCTTGTCGCCGTGCTGGCCCTGCTGGTGCACGTAGAAGCGCTGCGGGATGACGAGGTGCAGCTCGTCCTTGGCGCGCGTCATCGCGACATAAAGCAGGCGGCGCTCCTCTTCGAGTTCATGCGTCGAGCCGGTGCCGAGGTCGGAGGGGATAGCGCCATCGACCACGTTCAGCACATGCACGTTCTTCCATTCCTGCCCCTTGGCGGAGTGGATGGTCGAGAGGATCAGAAAATCCTCGTCGAGCAGCGGCACGCCGGCCTGGTCCGAAGTCGCTTCCGGCGGGTCAAGCGTCAGTTCGGTAAGGAAGCGCTCGCGGCTCGGATAGCCGCCGGCGATCTGCTCGAGCTGGTAGATGTCCTCCTTGCGGATCTCGGCGTCTTCGTACACCGCCTCCATCAGCGGCTCGTACCACATGCGGGCGCGCAGCAGTTCGGCCGGCCAGCCGGCCGTGCCGCGTCCGAGATGGTCGATCACCTCGATGAAGCCGGGCCAGCCCTCCGAACCGCGCGGCGGTGGCGGGGCGGCCAGCAATTCAGCCAGCGGGTCGGCGCTCTCCGCCATCCGGTCGAGGAGCTTCCCCGCCGCGCCGGGACCAATGCCGGGAAGCAGCTGCAGCACGCGAAAGCCGGCGACGCGGTCACGCGGGTTGTCGACAAAGCGCAGCAGCGCCATCACATCCTTGATGTGGGCGCTGTCGAGGAATTTGAGCCCGCCATACTTCACGAACGGGATGTTTCGGCGGGTGAGCTCGATCTCGAGTTCGGCCGAATGGGATGAGGTGCGGAATAGCACCGCCTGCTGCTTCAGTGTCGTGCCGCCTTCGCGGCAGCTCAGCACGCTTTCGACCACGTAGCGGGCCTGGCTCGGCTCGTCCTTCACCGTCACCAGCCGCGGTTTTTCGGTGGCGATACGCTCGCTCCACAGGTTCTTGGTGAAGCGTTCGGTGCTCTCCGAGATCACCGCGTTGGCCGCCTCGAGGATCGGCTGGGTCGAGCGATAGTTGCGATCCAGCGTCACCATGCGCGCCGGCGGCGAGAAGGCAGCCGGGAAATCGAGGATGTTGCGCACCGTGGCGGCGCGGAACGAGTAGATCGACTGCGCGTCGTCGCCGACCACGGTCAGCCCGTCGCCCTGCGGCTTCAGCGCCAAGAGGATAGAGGCCTGCAGGCTGTTGGTGTCCTGGTACTCGTCGACCAGCACGTGGTCGAAGCGCTGGCCGATATCGTCGGCGATCGCCGGCTCGCGCATCATCGCGGCCCAGTAGAGCAGCAGGTCGTCGTAATCGAGCACCTGCTGGTTCTGCTTGGCATCGACATAGGCCCCGAACAGCTCGCGCAGCTGGGCTTCCCACATGGCGACCCAGGGGAAATGGTCCTTCAGCACGCGGTCGAGATCGCCCTGCGCGTTGACGACGCGCGAGTAGATGGCAAGGCAGGTGCCCTTGGTGGGAAAGCGCTTCTTGGCTTCCGAGAACCCCATCTCGTGGCGGATGATGTTGATCAGGTCGCCGGAGTCCTCGCGGTCGTGGATCGAGAATTCCGGCCTCAGCCCGATCTGCTCGGCATATTCGCGCAGCAGGCGCGCGCCGATGCCGTGGAAGGTGCCGGCCCAGCTCAGCGCATCGGTGACGATGCCCGCGTTCTTGCCCATCACCTGCACCACCAGCCGCTCGACCCGGCGCTGCATCTCGCCCGAGGCGCGGCGCGAGAAGGTCATCAGCAGGATGCGGCGCGGATCGGCGCCGTTGACGATCAGGTGGGCCACCCGATGCGCCAGCGTGTTGGTCTTGCCCGAGCCGGCCCCGGCGATCACCAGCAGCGGGCCGCCCATATGCTCGACGGCCAGCCGCTGTTGGGGGTTCAGCTTGTCGAGATAGGCGGGGGTGTCGAGCACGCGAATCGGTCCGGATAAAAGTCCGGATCAGGAAGCACTATTCGCGCTTTGTTCGCAATTCACGCCGGGCCAACTGGGCAGGCTGCAAACCGCCCGGTCGACGGCCAACCCCCCCTTTTGCCGTGTGCGGTGCTAGATGTGATGTGCGCGACGCTTGACCATCGATGTCATCTTGTTTCAAATACAAGATTAATTTTAGAAGGACAATGTCGTTGGCTGGGACGAGTATAAAGCTAAGCATTGCACTTGATGTGAACTGGCAGTCAATCTCAGGTGAATCTGAGTTAACAAAGACGGTTGCGCGAATAGATCGAACAAATAGCAATGCATTGCAAATAACATGGGTCGGTGGCGACGCGGAGACTGACGGCGTGATTGATCCTGGCGTCATCCTCAAGCGCTGGCTCGCGGGCGCAGGCACCGTGCTCGAAGATGATCTGCTGGAACCGGCCGATCGCACGCGGGCGACGATGGTCTTTTCCGCCGACGATTTCGCTTACTGCCAGGCCTGGTGCGTGGTGGACGGCGAGCACCTGATCAACGCGACCTACCTGTGCGAGGAGATGCCCACAGCCCAGGAACTGCGCGAAGTCGAGCAGATGGTCGCGAGCCTCGCCATCGTGGAAGGCCCGCCGCCGCGGCCGCGCAAGTGGATGTGGTTCTAGCGTTTCACATTCGAAGCGACCTCCAAACTCGGCGTCATCCCCGCGAGGGCGGGGATCCAGTGGCCGCACGCCCGGTGCCCGTCTGGGTTTTCGCCTTGGCGAAAGTGCTCCAGCCCGCTATTCGGCTGCCTTGGCCGGCTGGGTGTAGCGCGCCTTGACGATCTCGGCGATCCTGTCCCGGCTGTCCTCGGGCTCCTCCGCTTCAATCGCTTCGGCCTCCTCGGCGAGCTCATCGTCCTTGATGCAGATGCGGAACCACTTCGAATAGTCGCCGCGCCCGAAGTGGTAGGCCCAGGTCTCATCGTCGAGGCCGTCGGCGATCTGCAGGAACATCACCAGGTTCTGCGCCTTGAGGTTCAGCTTCCCCTCCGGCCCGCGGAAATAGAAGCTGCGCTCGTCGGTCAGCGCGCCTTCGGCATATTTGCGGATGTGGCGCTTGTGCTGCTGTCTGGGCTTTTCCACCGTCACCAGCTTGGGCACGGTGCCCGCCGCCCGGTGCCAGTAGAGCACATGCTCGTCGTCGGGCACCTTGGTCTTCGGCACCTTCTCGCCGACCGCCTTGCAGAAGCTGGCGATCACCTTGTCGGCCTCGGGCCCCAGCGCGAGGATCCGCGTCACGTGCTTCAGCGCATCGGGCGCGATGGCGTCGGGGTGGACGGTGATCATCACCGTACCGGTCATGGTGTCGGGCAGGGCCAGCGCCTCGCCCTTGCGCTGCCCGGGCAGCAGGTGGTGTGCCTCGTCGATGATGATCCAGTGCGGCCGGCCGGTGCGGGCGCGCAGCTTGCCGAGCTCGGGGATCAGCTCGGTGAAAAAGCCCGGCCGCTCCTTAAGCTCCAGTCCCAGCGTGTTCACCACCACGCTCGTCTCGGGGGTCTCCAGCAGCTCGAGCGCCTGCTTGTGCGTTGGTGGGATCTTTTCCTCCCCCACTTGCACGGCATTCTTCAGCTCGGTGTAATCGCCCTCCGGGTCGAGGATGACGAATTGCTGCTCCTTGCCGATCAGCTGTTCGGTGAGGGCGGTCGCGAGCGTCGATTTGCCGATGCCGGATGAGCCGGCGATCAGGAGCACGTCGCTGGGCCGCAGCTCGATCGGCTCGTCGTTCGGCCCCGTGCCGATCGGCACGCGGTTGCGGGGCAGGGCGGCGAGCCCCTCGTCATTGTTGAGCATTTCGCCGATCAGCTCGACCACGCCGGCACCGCGCCGGCCGCGGGTGACGAAATCGGCGGTGTCCTTCACCGCCGCCAGGGCGTTGGCGACGGCGGCGCTGCAGCCGCAGGCGCGCAGGAAGGCGTGGTCGTTCTCGGCGTCGCCGATGCCGACCACGTTGTGCGACGAAAGCTCCAGCACCTCGAGCGCTGCGGCGAGCCCGCTCGCCTTGTTGATGCCGGAGGGCAGCACCATCACGGCGCCCTTGTTGAAGATGATCTGCAGCTCGAGCCTCAGCTCGGTGATCGCCTCGAGCACGGCATGCTGGTGCGGTTCCCACGTGGCGACGATGGTGCGTCCCACCGAAAGCGGTGCGACGCCGCGTTTCTCGAGTGCGGCGACGAGTTCCGGCGCCGGCGGCGGGCCGACCGGGCGCTCCTCCTCGGAGGCCGGCAGGTAAAGCAGCGCGCCGTTCTCGACCACACAGATGTCGAACAGGTCGAACCGGTTGAACACGGTCTTGAGATCCGGCAGTTCGCGGCCGGTCACCAGCAGGAGCTTGCGCCCGCTCTCCTTGAGCTTTTCCAGCGCCTTGATCGTCGCCTTGGAGACGCGTCCGTCACTGGCGATGGTGCCGTCATAGTCGGTGGCCAGGGCCTGCAGGTACATGCGCGCCTCGCGAGCGGGTTGGACACCGCTCAACGCGCGACGGTCGCTGCCGGTTCAGCCCTCGCCGCCCAGTTCGCGTTGCTTCCTCAGGTAGGCGACGCCCGCGGTGTAGCGATCATGCATACGGGCGAAGCGGTTGAGGGTGGCCTTGGGCACGTTGGCCTCGATCAGTTCGGCGTGGATCGCCTTGAGCTCTTTCTCCATCGCGTCCATGTCGAGCATCATCTGCTCGATCTGCTCGCGCGACAGTCGCACCATGGTTGCCATGCGTTGTCTCCTCCGCTCGCCAGGCGCGGCATACTACGCCGTTCCCTGCGGCAGCGCAGCCCGTGGTTAGGTCGCGGCACGAGCCGCGAGATAGCGGCGCCAGGGGTCGGAAGAAACGAAGTGCCAGTCCGCCGGCGGGAGGGTGAGGGTGTCGGGCAGGGCGCGCAGCCGCTCGACCAGCAGCAGCGCATCGGCGGTCTTCAGCGACACCCGATGCGTGCGGTACTGCGCGGCAAGCTGCGGCAGCCCGACCCGCTCGGCGATCACGTCGGGCGTACGGTCGCCGAAATAGAGGCTCCGCGCCGCGATCAGCAATGCGGCGGCCTCATCGGCCGTCGCCGCGCCGGCCGCCACCATGGCCGCAATCGTCGCCTCCGCATCCACCAGCGGTTCGCTGAGCGGCATGAAGGCCATTTCCTCGGGGGCATGGGCAAGGCAGACGTCGCCATCCTCGATACGCTCGCCGTCGAGATAGCTGAGCGCGATCGCGCCGACCGGCTCCATGCCGAAATCGGCGCATTCGGCCGCCCGCAGCGCTCCCAGCGAAGCGGCACCGAGCACATGCACGCCGGCCTTGAGCGCGAACAGGATTTCCTTGTGCCACACCGACGGCACGAAGCCGAATACGCCGTCGACCAGCCCGATGGCGGTGGCGCCGTCGAGCGCGGCCCGATGCAGGTCGCCCTGCCGCGCGGGCGGGCGGACATCGAGACCAGTGCGGTTGTAATCGGCGCCATAAAGCGAGGGGCCGGCGAACAGGATTTTCACAGGAACCCCAGCATGGCGGTAGCAGCCCGCTTGCCCGGGCGCCAATTGCGGTTGGTCAGCCGGTCCTCGAGCCCGGGCACGAAGACGCGCACAACATTGATGCCGAAGCGCGAGCCGCCCATCGGCACGACGACGATGCGCTCCAGCCCGGCGCGGGCGAGGCCGGCGCGCATGTGCATGATCAGCTCTTCGGTCGAAGCGCCGCGCGGCAGTCCGTCAGGCGCCGGGCGCTCGGCCGGCGCGTCCTCGGTCAGCACGGCGATGCTGCGGCCCAGCGTCTCGTCATACTCAGCCTCGATGATGTCGTCGCGCGCCCCGGCAATGTTGGTGATACGGGTCTGCGCCGCTTCGACGATGGCGCGGCGCGCCGCGATCCCCGCGACCGGATGGCACGACGCGCCCGTCGCGGCATCGAAATGCCTGTCGGCGCCGTCGCCGGGCGAGAGCACCGCATAGATCACCGGCAGGCCGGAATTCGAGGTCTGGTCGTAGAGCCGCAACTGGAAGCCAGCCTCGGCGATGCGGAAATCGAGCGCATCGACCTCGGCGTCATCGAAGGCCGAGGGCGCAACACGGGTGGCGCGCGCCGCCGTGTCGGACTTGAAGCCCCACAGGCACACCGCGTCGCGCTCTACCGTCTCGCATAGCGCATGCAGCAGCGCGCCCGACACGCTGGTGCCGGCGCCCACGCCATTGGTCGATTGGGCGATGCCGGGGAAGTCTTCCGGCTCGGCACCGAGCACCACGGCATCGTATGGCACCAGCACCGTGACGCCGGTGCCTAGCTCCACGCCCTCCACCCAGCGCACCGGCCGCTGCTCGTCGAGCGTCGTGCCGTGTGGCAACAGGTGGGTGAAGTCGAGCACCGCAAACCCCATGGCCTTGGCGGCGCTAAGGCTCAATACCAGCTGCGGTGTTTCCGGCGCTTCGGCGACGGCGTACTCGGCCGCCTCCATGACGGCGGAGATCTGTGCCGACAGTTCGTCCAGACCCTTGCCGTGATGGGTGGCGATGGTGGCCGAGTTCGGCCGGATGGCGGCATAGACCGGGATGCCGAGCCGATCCAGCCCGGTCTGGCGCGCCAGCCGGGTGATGCCGATCTGCGGAAACTGCAAAGACAAATCCCGCAGCAGGGCTGCGGGATCACTGTGGCCGTCGGCGACCCGATGGATCGCCGGCCGGCTGGTGGCGGCCCCGATGGACAAAGGCCAGCCTTACTTGGCGTGGAAGAACCAGGCCGCGCCGCCGTCTTCGCGCTGGTCGGCGGTGATGGCGATGTCGATGCCGTCGACGATGGAGTTACCGGCTTCGATCGAGGAACGGACATTGGCGGGGACCACGCTCTGCTGATCCAGCGGCGTGACGGTCATGAGCTGGGTGTCGACGACCAGCAGCTGGGAGGAATCTTTCTGTCCGATAATAACGTACCGCATAAGCACTGCTCCTTGTTGGCCTACTTGAATCCGGCCTTGTGCAATGCCTCAATATACAGATCGACATCCGCAGGATCGCGCTGCGGTACGCGTGATAGCCAACGAGCGGTAGTAAAATCCGGCTGCAATTTAAGGGCTTGCAAGCGGTAGCGGCGCGCCAGGTCCATTTGCCCCGCCATGGCGGCCGAGGCCGCCATCAGGCGATAGGCGGGTTCGGGGTTGCGCATCTTGCCCAGGTTGCGCAGCGCCTCCTCGAAGCGGCCGCGGAAGAAGTTGATGCCGCCCAGGGTCCACAGGTACTCGTCCGGCGGGATCGGGTTGAGCCGCATGGCGAGGTCGATCTTGTCCTGCGCCTCGGGCAGCATGGAGTTATGGGCGAGCGTATCGGCGAAATCGGCGAGGATGTCGGCGTGGTTGGGGGCGAGATCGGCCGCCATCGCCATGTGCGCCAGGCTCTGGTCGAGGTCGCGGTCGAACAGCGCGACGCGCCCGAGCTCGCGATAGGCGGTGCCGTCATTGGGATCGATGGCCACGGCCCGCTCGGCATGGAGCTTGGCCCGGTCGAGCAGCGCCCGGTCCGAGCCCGCGCGCAGCACCCATTCGACGACATAGGAACGGGCCAGCGCGCTCTCGATCGAGGACTGTTCAGGTTCGATATCCCGGGCAATGCGTAGCGACTTGCGTCCGCGGCGTATCTTGGGCAGGTCGAAGGTCAGCAGGTTCTGCCGGCCGGCGAGATAGTGCGAATAGGCGTCGGCGTCGCGTTCGGTGCGCTCGCGCTGCAGTTCGGAGGCCTCGATCGATTCGGCCAGGGCGCGCGCCACGCCGTTGGTGAAGTCCCAGTAGTTCTGCGGCGCCGTTGTCGGGGAGAAGGCGAAGCGGTCGGCCCATACGATCTCGCGGCCCGAGGCGCGGATCAGGCGGATGGCGAGCGATAATCCGTCGCCGGGAAATTGCGGCGAGATGCGGCTTTCGACGGCATAGTCGATCTGGTGCGAGCGCACTTCGTCGAGCGCGCTGAACGGATCGAGTTGCCAGGCGGTGTGCGGGGCGATCACCGACACCGACTTCAGCCGGGAGAGGCCGATGGTCACGTCCTCCACTAGCGCCGGCGCGAGATGCTTGGGGAAGTTCGACTGCTTGAAGTCCTGCAGCGGCGGCAGCAGCACCACGCGCGGCACGAAGCTCTGGCGATAGCCCGGATCGGTCTTGCGCCGCTGCGGCGTCGCCGGGATGGAGGGCGCCTGTTCCGCCTCCGCTTCGGGGCGGAACATCTCCGACGTCTCGATCGCCGGCGTCAGCCCCAGGCCGTGGTGCAGGCGGTTGCGGAACGCCGAATAGGCGGCGCGGGCGCCGGCTTCGTTGCTCTCGGCCCGGAACAACTCGATCGTCGCCTGGGCCACGGTATCGGAATAGGGCAGGCGTTCGGCCAGCTTGGTGAGGGCGGCCCGGCCATCCTGGCCGCCGATGCGCAGCGCCGCCTCGGTCGAAAAGGTCGCGAACTGGTTCTCGATGCGGGTGCGCTCGAGCGTCAGCCACTGGCTGAACTCGTTGCCTACGCCATCGACGCCGGCGAGAAGTTCGCCGCGATATTCCCCAATCAGCCGTTCCAGCTCTGCAATATCTGCAGCAGTGCGGACGCGTCCGACATCGCGCAGATCCAGTCCGACCTCGCCATTAAGTTCGATCTCGGTAGCATCGGCCTTGAACAGTTCAAAACCGTACTTCGCTTCCAGGTCGCGCGTGTGCAGCAGCGTCTGGCGAAGATTCGTCATTGCCTGCTCGGCGGTGCTGTCTTCCCAGATTCGCTCAGCAAGCACGGCGCGCCGGCCGCGGCCGGAAAACTCTAGATAAAGCAGGGCCGCCAGAGCGTAGGCCTTCTGCCGCAGTTTGACTGCGGTCCCGTCGGCAAGACGGAGAACCGGGTTGCCCAAAAGCTGGAGCGAGACCGTAGCAGGCATGGAAACTACAAACTTGATCGGCTGGTGGAGAGGAATTGGTGGAAGTTTACTTGACGAAGTAAAGAGCGAAGCGTAGCCACATAACGGCTAGATAACGCATACAAGTAAGCCACCTGCTTGGCCAGCGCTAGCACAATAATGGGGGAGGCACCGGGGTGGCAGGCCGTAGTCTCCTCATACAGGACCCGAACCCTAGGCAAATTGGACCGAGGAAAATATGGAATCAGGAGTATCCGGATCGACGGGGGCAACAGCACAGTCGGAATCGCGGAGCATACAGTTGGTCGAGCTCAGTGCCGAGATCGTAAGTGCTTACGTGAGCCACAATGCATTGAGCGCGCCTGATCTGCCGAAGTTGATCGCCAACGTGCATACGGCACTTGTCGCGCTCGGTGGTGCTGTTGAAGTGGAGCCGGCGGTTGAATTGAAGCCGGCAGTGCCGGTCAAAAAGTCAATTACGCCCGAATATTTGATCTGCCTGGAGGACGGCAAGAAGTTTAAGTCGCTGAAACGGCACCTGCGTACCGAGTACGACATGTCGCCGGAGGAATACCGCGCGAAGTGGGGACTGCCGCCGGACTATCCGATGGTTGCTCCGACTTATTCGGAAGCCCGTTCGCGACTGGCCAAGACCATTGGTCTCGGCCGCAAGCCCAAGACTCCTGGGGCGCGCAGCCGCGCCAAGGCACTGGCATAACGCCAGCCTACCCTCACCGAGCGTCATTCGCTCGATGTCTGGTGAGAAAGGCGCTGCTCCCTCCGCCGCAAGGAGGGAGCAGCACTGGCACAGGACCCGAATTCTCCTATGCAGCTGCAGAATATGCCTAGGCCCGTGATGGGCGCGTTATGCGACGAAAGCTACGACGCATCATATGGTTAACGGCGGACGCAGCGGTCGGTGGTCAAATCGTTACCGGCCGATGGCCGAATCGCCAGACCGACGTCGACGCTGCGGCCGATACCGACTATGTCACGGCGAACCCATCTGTTCCGCAGCCTGAATCATGACCTCGCAGCTGGCCATGGCCGACTGACCTCGCCCGCTTCCACCAATGTTGCATCAGAACAAGTGCGCCGCTGAGCCCTACATCCGTGGCGAGCTCGAAGATTTCCTCAAATCGCCCCGAGGATATCGGCCTGCGCGGCTGAGCATTGCGACAGACGTGGTGTCGACGGCGGCGCCAATCGGGCTTATGCCAGTACGCCGTTCCAACCGAAGACGTTTCGATGCTCACCACTCCGACCCCGATTTCCGGCGAAGCCCTGCTGACGCAGCTGCGCGGTCTGGTGGGCGACGCTCACGTGCTCACCGATCCGCGCAAGAACCGGCGCTTCCGCAAGGGCTATCGCTATGGCGAGGGCGCGGTGCTGGCGGTGGTGCGGCCGGGCACGCTGCTCGAGCAGTGGCGGGTGTTCAAGGCTGTCATCGAAGCGGGCCGCATCGTCATCATGCAGGCGGCCAATACCGGGCTCAATGGCGGGTCCACCCCCTACGGCGACGACTACGACCGCGAGGTCGTGCTGATCAACACGATGCGGATCGATCGCATCGACCTGCTGAAGGGCGGCGAACAGGTGCTGGCGCTGGCCGGCTCGACCCTCCACCGGCTCGAAAAGCTGATCCGCCCGCTTGGCCGTGAACCGCACTCGGTGATCGGCTCGACCACTATCGGCGCCTCGATCGTGGGTGGCGTCTGCAACAATTCCGGCGGCGCGCTGATCCGGCGCGGCCCCGCCTTCACCCAGCTCGCGCTCTATGCCCGCGTAGCCGAGGATGGCAGCGTGTCGCTGGTCAACAACCTGGGCATCGAGCTCGGCAACGATCCCGAGGAAATCCTCGCCCGCCTCGATAGCGGCCGCTATGGCGAGGGCGACGTCTGGCACGATACCGGCAGGCTTGCCTCCGACCCGGATTACTCGACGCTGCTGCGCGACATCGAGGCGCCCGGTCCGGCCCGTTTCAACAACGATCCGCGGCTGCTCTACGAAGCGGCCGGCAGCGCCGGAAAGCTCTGCGTGTTCGCGGTGCGGCTCGACACCTTCCCGAGCTCGGGTCCGTCGAAGGTCTTCTACATCGGCTCCAACTACTACATGGAGCTGACCAATATCCGCCGCCACATCCTGAGCCAGTTCAATACCCTGCCAGTGGCGGGCGAGTACCTGCACCAGGACGCCTACCGGCTGGCCGAGGATTACGGCAAGGACCTGTACCTCCTCATCAAGCATGCCGGCACTGAGCGTATCCCGACCGCCTTCGCGCTGAAGAGCCGGTTCGACGCCATCACCGGCCGGCTCGGCCTCGGCACCAATCTCTCAGACAAGATACTGCAGGTCATCACCGGCCTGCTGCCCACGCACCTGCCGGCCCGCATGAACGCGTTCCGCGACAAGTATCAGCATCATTTGCTGCTGCGCATGGACGGTGAGGGCATCGACGAGGCCCGGCAGTATCTCGAATCCATCTTCCCTTCGGCCGACGGCGACTTCTTCGAGTGCGACGAGGAGGAGGCGGCCGCCGCCTTCCGCAACCGCTACGCCATCGGTGGCGGCTCGGTGCGCTATCGCGCCGTGCATGCCGACAAGGTGGAGAACATCGTGGCACTCGATCTGGCGCTGCCGCGCAACACGCTGGACTGGCGCGAAACGCTGCCCGACGGGCTCGAGCAATATATCGAGCGCCGCATCCCGTGCGGGCACTTCATGTGCCAGGTGTTCCATTACGACTATGCGGTCAAGAAGGGCACCGATTGGCTCGAGATCGAGCACAAGATTATCGCCCATCTCAACGGGCGCGGCATCGAGTTCCCGTCCGAGCACAATGTCGGCCATCTCTACACGGCAAAACCCGTGCTGGCCGATTTCTACCGCTCGCTCGACCCCACCAATTCGATGAACCCCGGCATCGGGCAGACCTCCAAGCTCAAGGACTGGGCCTGAGCCCAGTCCGCGCCGGCGGCTATTCCGCCGGTACCGCCTCGGGTTCGCGCGCCATGCGCTGGGCGATCGCGGCCGACACGAAGAGCTGGAACTGGTGGTAAAGCATCAGCGGCAGGATGATCAGGCCGGCCGACGGACCCGCGAACAGCACATTGGCCATCGGCACACCGCTCGCGAGGCTCTTCTGCGAGCCGCAGAACAGCAGGCTGATGCGGTCGGCCCGGCTCAGCCCGGCCTTGCGCCCGGCAAAGCTCACAAAGCCGATGACGATGAACAGCATGGCCAGATCGAGCGCGATGATCAGCACCAGGCTCGCGGGCTCGACCCGGCTCCAGATGCCGCCGACGACGCCGGCGCTGAAGGCCGAGTAGACGATCAGCAGGATCGAGCCACGATCGACGAACGTGGTCAGGCGCTTGGCCTTCTCGATGCGCGCGCCGATCCACGGCCGTAGCGCCTGGCCGAGCGCGAAGGGCAGCAACAGCTGCACGCAGATCCACACGATCGACATGGCGTCGAACGGCACGCCCTTGGTGGCGAGCAGCCAGGCGGCGAGCAGCGGCGTCACGATCACGCCGAGAATGTTGGAGAGCGACGCCGCGCAGATCGCCGCCGGCACATTGCCGCGCGCCATGGCGGTCAGCGCGATCGAGGACTGCACCGTGGAGGGCAGGATGCTGAGATAGAGCATGCCGAGCGCCAGTTCCGGCGGCAGCCACTGCCCGAAAATCGCGACGAGGCCGAAGCCGAGCAGCGGGAACACCACGAACGTGGTGACCAGCACCATGGCCTGCAGCCGCCAGTTGGTCATGCCGGCGACGATCACCTCGCTCTTCAGCTTGGCGCCATAGAGGAAGAACAGCAGCGCCACGGCGCCGAGGCTGATCTTGGAGACGACCTGTGCCGCAAGCCCCGACACCGGCAGCACGGTGGCAAGGATCACCGTGCCCAGCAGCATCAGCATGTAGGCGTTGGCCGAAATCCAGCTCTTCAGTCCCTGCATTCCAGTCCCCTCAGGCGGCAGTTGACAGTTTTGCGACTAGGGCATTCTCATTCGTGATAACAGCGTTAACAGCTATCGTGGTCCTGCATGAGCGCTCCGAGCCATCTCCTGGTCGATATCAGCCCCTCGCTGCTGGCGGCTTTCCTCGCCGTCGCGGAGCACCGCAGCTTCTCAGTTGCGGCCGAGCGGCTGGGCCTGCGCCAGTCCACCATCAGCCAGCAGATCAAGCGGCTCGAGGACGCGCTCGGCCATCGCGTCTTCGCCCGGGACACCCATTCGGTGACGCTCACGCCCGACGGAGATGCACTGGTTCCGATGGCGCGCGAAATCCTCGCCGCCAACGAGCGGCTGACCCGCTTCTTTTCCGGCCAGCCGAGCCGGCGCCGTCTGCGTCTCGGCATCTCCGAGGACTTCGCCATGTCCGGCCTGCCGGCCGTGCTGGCGCGTTTCGGCCGCGAGCAGCCCGATGTCGATATCGAGCTCAGCGTCGGTCTCAGCGGCTTTCTCTACCAGCGCTATGACGCCGGCGAGCTCGACGTCATCTTCGTCAAGCGCAAGCCGGGTGACCGGCGCGGCGAAGTGGCGTGGCGCGAACGGCTGGCCTGGATCGGCCGCCCGGGCCTGACGCTCGTCGCCGGCCAGCCGGTGCCGCTCGTCGCCTACTACCCGCCCAGCATCACCCGCACGCTGGCCATCGCCGTGCTCGACACGTCGGATCGCAGCTGGCGGCTCGCCTGTTCCAGCGGCAGCCTGAGCGGGTTGCGCGCCGCGCTGATGGCCGGCTTCGGCGTCGCCGCCCATTCGCGCCTGCTGCTGCCTTCCGGCCTCGCCATCCTGCCCGACAGCGCCGGCCTGCCGCCGCTGCCCGAAGTCGAGTTCGTCGCCATCGGTCCGGGCGGCGGCGACACCCTCGCCAACACCTTCGTGCGCACCCTGATCGACAGCCGCGCGGAGTTGCAGCAGGTGGCGTCCTGAAGCCGGGTCAGGCCGGACGGATCAGGCATTCGCTGCCTATGGGGACAAAGCCGAGGCTGAGGAAGGCGCGCAGCGAGCGGGCGTTGCCCGGCGACACCGCGGCAAACAGCAGCTCGCCCTCCGGCACGAGGCCGATGGCTTCGGCGATCAGCGCCGTACCCAGCCCGCGGTTGTGGTCGGCCGCCTCGACGCTCATCTCGCGCCGTCCGGCAAGCCCGGCCCCGATGGTCACGAGGCCGCGCTCGTCGCCATAGACGATGACGTCGGAGCGATACTGTCGGGCATATTGCACGCGCGGGTGGTCGTCGAAGTCGGTACGGGCAACCAGCCTCGAGCCACCCGTGCCGCGCCGCACCAGCATCGCGTCGATTACCCCGACAAAGCCGCGCGGGCCGGCGAGCCAGCGCAGGAAGTCAGGCGCCAGCGAGCCGCCATAGCCATCCGGGCCCTGCGCCAGCACGTCATCGGCCGGGCGCGAGGTCGCGACCACCGCATGCCCGGTGAAGGCCACCGAGCACTCCCAGCCTCCGGCCAGCGGCGGGGTGACGGTCACGCCGCCATCGACCGGCGGGAAACGGCCATCGGCGGCTGCGGTCAGGACATCGAGGAGCGGGTGGTGCATGTGACGCTTGGTGGTTCTATCTCGTTGCCAAGTCTGCGATATAGGCGGCCAGCATGAAAGTCACCCCGCCCATTTCCGCCCCCCGCAGCATCGACGATTTCGTCGCGCTGCGCCGCCACCTCCACGCCGCGCCCGAACTCAGCCGCGAGGAGTTTTCGACCAGCGCGCTCGTCGCTGATCTGCTGGCCGGCTGGGGCTATGAGGTCACGACCGGCATCGGCGGCACCGGCGTCGTCGCCACCCTGCGCAACGGCACCGGCGAGCGCAGCATCGGGCTCCGTGCCGACATGGATGCCCTGCCGATCACCGAAGCTACCGGCCTCGACTATGCCAGCGCCACCCCCGGCGTGATGCATGCCTGCGGCCATGACGGGCACACGACCATCCTCCTCGCCACGGCGCGCGAGCTGGCCAAGACGCGGAACTTCTCCGGCACCGTGCGGCTGATCTTCCAGCCGGCCGAGGAGGTCGGCGGCGCCGTGCAGATGCTCGAGGACGGGCTGTTCGAGCGCTTCCCTGTCGATGCGGTATTCGGCCTCCACAACTGGCCCGGCATCCCGGCCGGCGAGTTCCGCTTCGTCGATGGCCCAACCATGGCGGCCGTCGATCTCGTCATCATCACGGTCAAGGGCAAGGGCGGCCACGGCGCGAAACCGCAGGATGCGGTCGATCCGATCGTCGCGGCTTCGGCGCTGGTGATGGCGCTGCAGTCGATCGTTGCCCGCAATATCGATCCGCTCGAAACCGCGGTGATCACCGTCGGCTCGATCCATGGCGGCACGATGCCGACCGTGATCCCCGACAGCGTCGAGCTGCAGATCACAGTGCGCTCCTTCACCGACGCCGTCCGCGACCGCATCCGCGAGCGCATCAAGGTGCTGGCCGAGGCGCAGGCGGCCAGCTTCGGCGCCACCGCCGAGGTCTACCATCCGCCGGGCTTTCCAGCGCTGCACAATCATCCCGACGAGACCGCCTTCGCCCGGCAGGTCGCGATCCGCCACTTCGGCGCCGACAAGGTCGGGACGCTGAAGCCGCTGCTGGTCAGCGAGGATTTCGCCTTCATGCTGGAAAAGCAGCGCGGCAGCTACCTGTTCGTCGGCAATGGCCCGAGCGCGGACCTTCACAGCCCGCGCTACGATTTCAACGATGCCGTGATTGCGCCGGCGTCGCGGTATTGGGTGGCGCTGGTCGAGGACTATCTCGCCGCGAATAGCTAGGTCATCGCCTCGAGCCGCCCCGACGCGATGATCCGCTCGAGGAATTTCTGCGTGCGCGGGTTCTCGGGCCGCGAGAACAGCTGGCGCGGGTCGCCCTGCTCGACGATGCGGCCGCCATCGAGAAAGCACACCCGGTCGGCGACATCGCGGGCGAAGGCCATCTCGTGCGTCACGATCACCATGGTCATGCCGCTCTGCTTCAGGTCGCGGATGATCTTCAGCACCTCGCCGATCAGCTCGGGATCGAGCGCTGCCGTCACCTCGTCGAGCAGCAGCACCTCCGGTTCTGTCGCCAGCGACCGCACGATCGCCACGCGCTGCTGCTGGCCGCCCGACAACTGCTCGGGATAGGCCTTGGCGTATTGCCCGAGCCCGAACAGCTCGAGCAGCTTAAGCGCCGCCGCCTCAGCCTCGCCCCGGGCCCGGCCATGCACCTTGATCGGGGCGAGCGTGATGTTGTCGAGCACGCTCATATGCGGGAACAGGTTATAGGCCTGGAACACGATGCCGATGCGCTTGTAGAGCCCGGTGCGCCCGAACTTGTCGTCGTAGATGTCGACCCCGTCGAGCCGCACGCTGCCCTCGTCGAACTCGGTCAGCCCGTTGATGCAGCGCAGCAGCGTCGATTTGCCCGAGCCCGAGGCGCCGATCAGGCATACTACCTCGTGCGGCGCCACGTTGAGGTCCACGGCATCCAGCACCAGCCGCTCGCCGTAATATTTGGTGAGCTTGTCGATCTCGATGCGGTTCATCTACAGCGCACCCTGGAGGCGGCGCTGACGGTCCTTGCGCGCCAGATGGTCTGTGAGCCGGGCCAAGGGAATCGTGGCGAGCAGGAACAGGATCGCCGCCACTACCAGCGAGGAATAGTTGAAGGTGCGCGCCGTGTAGATCTGCGCCTCGCGCACCGCGTCGCGCACGCCCAGCACCGAGAGCAGCGCCACGTCCTTCTGCAGCGCGACGACGAGGTTCAGCATCGCCGGCACCACATTGCGCAGCGCCTGCGGCAGGATGGCGTAGCGCAGCGTCTGCCACTGCGTGAGGCCGAGCGCCTTGGCGGCCATGCTCTGGCCCTCGTGCACCGCCTCGATGCCCGAGCGATAGACCTCGGTGGCATAGGCGGAATAGCTCAGCACCAGCGCCACACCGCCCCAGAACAGGCCTTCCTTGGGCAGGCCGGGCAGGTTCAGCGCCGGAATGCCGAAGCCGAACAGCAGCACCAGCAGCAGCGCCGGCAGGCCGCGGAACAGGTCGACATAGAGAATGGCGAACACGCGCAGCGGGGCGAACCACGGCCCGCCCATGGCGCGGAAGATCGCGAGCACCAGCGCCCACACGCCGATGCACACGAGGCTGATCAGCCAGATCTGCAGCGAAACGAGGAAGCCGCGCGCCACGCTGGGCGCGGCCTCGAGCATCGCCTCGACGCTGAAGAACTGCAGCTGGATGCGCGGCCATTGCGGCGCCGAGCCCACGAAATAGGCGACGGCGCCGAAGACGATGACCACGCTGGCCAAACTAATAAGGACCGGCGCGAGCCGGTCCTTGAGCGCAATCTGCCGGCGCCCCTTGCCGGGCCGTCGTGTCATTGGCTGATCGTGGGAATGTTCGGGTCGGCGACGAGGTATTTCTGGACCAGCTCGTCGATGGTGCCCTTTTCCTTGAGCGCGGCGAGGCCCTCGTTGATCCAAGGCACGATCGGGTTCTCGTAGGCGAACAGCAGGCCGAGACCCTCGTCGTTCGGATCCTTGGGCAGGAGCGCGGTGATCTTGGCCTCCGGCACCTGGCAGCAGGTCGCATAGAGTGCCGTGGGAAGGGTCGCGATGGTCGCGTCGATCTGGCCGCCCTGCAGCGCCTGGAACACGCCGGCCTGGTCGTCATAGACCGAGGCATTGTCGATGCCGAGCACGTTGGTCACGTAGTCGAAATCGGTGGTGCCGACGGCGACGCCCCAGCGGGCAGCCTTGAGGTCGGCGAAAGACTTGGCGCTTGCCACTGCCGCGCTCGGCAGCGCGATCACCGCCTTGTCGGACTGGTAGTAGACATCCGAGAAGGTCGCGACCTTGGCGCGATCCGGGGTCACCGAGATCTGCTGGATCGAGAAGTCATAGGCCTTCGGGCCGGGCGCGATGGCGCCGTCGAAGGTCACGTCGACCCAGACCACGTCTTCCTTCTTGAAGCCAAGCTCAGCGGCCAGCGCATAGACGAGCGCCGCCTCAAAACCCTCGCCGGCTTCCGGGTTGTTGTCGAGCACCCATGGCGGATAGCTCGGCTCGGAGGTCGAAACCGTCAGCTTGCCCGGTGTGAACAGGCGCGGATCGTTGGGCGTCTTTTCCTGTGCCAGCACAGGCATAACCGTCATCGCGATGAACGCCAGCAGCGCTACCGCCAACACATTGTGCTTTTGAGCCATTTTTACTCTCATCGAGTCGTGTCCTGCCCGGCGCCAGACCGAAACCGCCCGTCGCCGAACCCCCACGCGAATTTACCGACAATCGCTCCGAGCGCCAGCCACAGAATTGCGAAAAACCGGAACTGCCGGAATGTTCATTGCACCGGCAATGACTTGCTGAAAACGGGCGCATCGGAGCCCAGCCGGTCGATGCCGGCGAACAATGCGCCCGGACCGTCACAAATCATCCATTGACGCGAGCCGGTCGCGAGGAGTATCTGCCCGCCTCAGGACATCCCACCCTAACGTGGGACTTTCGACCTGGGAGGGTCGCTCATGGCTGATATGCCCCTGACTGCGCCGGCAGTGAAACCGGCTAACCCCAATTTTTCGTCGGGCCCCTGTGCCAAGCGTCCTGGCTGGACGGTGGATGTGCTCGCCAACGCGCTCGTTGGCCGCTCGCATCGCGCCAAGCCGGCCAAGCAGCGCATCGAGAAGGCCATCGCGCTCACCCGCGAGCTGCTGGAAGTGCCGGCCGACTACCTGATCGGCATCGTGCCCGCTTCCGATACCGGCGCCGTCGAGATGGCGCTGTGGTCGATGCTCGGCGCCCGCGGCGTCGACATGCTGGCCTGGGAATCGTTCGGCGAAGGCTGGATCACCGATGTGACCAAGCAGCTCAAGCTACAGAACGTCCGCAGCCTGACCGCGCCCTATGGCGAGCTGCCCGACCTGACCCAGGTCAATTTCGACAACGACGTCGTCTTTACCTGGAACGGCACCACGTCGGGCGTGCGCGTGCGCAATGCCGACTGGATCCCGGCCGACCGCAAGGGCCTCACCATCTGCGACGCGACCTCGGCCGCCTTCGCGCAGAAGCTCGAATTCGACAAGCTCGATGTGGTGACCTTCTCGTGGCAGAAGGCGCTGGGTGGTGAAGCCGCGCACGGCGTCCTGATCCTCAGCCCGCGTGCCGTCGAGCGGCTCGAGACGTTCAAGCCGGACCGCCCGCTGCCCAAGATCTTCCGCATGACCAAGGGCGGCAAGCTCATGGCCGACATCTTCGAGGGCGCCACCATCAACACGGTGTCGATGCTGTGCATCGAGGATGCGGTGGATGCGATGGAGTGGGGCAAGTCGATCGGCGGGCTCAAGGCCATGCAGGCCCGTGCCGATGCGAGCTTCAAGGTGCTCAGCGACTGGGTCGCCAAGTCCGACTGGGCCGCGTTCCTCGCCAAGAACGAAGCCGAACGTTCGAACACCTCGGTGTGCCTCGTGATCAAGGACCCGGCGATCACCGCTTTGTCCGACGACGCCCAGGCGGCCTTCGCCAAGGCGATCGTGTCGCGGCTCGACAAGGCCGGCGTCGCCTATGACATCGGCGGCTACCGCGATGCTCCGACGGGCCTCCGCATCTGGACCGGTTCGACCGTCGACACGGCCAATGTCGAAGCGCTGGTGCCATGGCTCGATTATGCCTTCGCCGCCGAAAAGGCCGCGCTGGCCCAGGCTGCCGCTTAAGGTTCCGGCCCTCGCGTTCAGCGGGGGCTCATCACCCGTTATTTTCCGTTCATCCGCGTGGTTTTCCCGCGGCATAAGGAGGGCGACATGCCTAAGGTTCTCGTTTCGGACAAGCTGAGCAAGACCGCTGTCCAGATTTTCAAGGACAACAACATCGACGTCGACTACCTGCCCGATCTCGGCAAGGACAAGGACAAGCTGCTCGAAGCCATCGGCCAGTACGATGGTCTCGCGATCCGCTCGGCGACCAAGGTCACTGAGAAAATCCTGAGCGCTGCCAAGAACTTGAAGGTCATCGGTCGCGCCGGTATCGGCGTCGACAACGTCGATATCCCGGCCGCCACCAAGGCCGGCATCATCGTCATGAACACCCCGTTCGGCAACTCCATCACCACCGCCGAGCACGCCATCGCCATGATGTTCGCGCTGGCCCGCCAGCTGCCCGAGGCCGACGCCTCGACCAAGGCCTCGAAGTGGGAAAAGAACCGCTTCATGGGCGTCGAAGTCACCAACAAGGTGCTCGGCCTCATCGGCGCGGGCAATATCGGCTCGATCGTCGCCGACCGGGCCCAGGGCCTCAAGATGAAGGTCGTCGCCTTCGACCCGTTCCTTACGCCGGAACGCGCGCAGACCATGGGCGTCGAAAAGGTCGAGCTCGACGAGCTGTTCAAGCGCGCCGATTTCATCACGCTGCACACACCGCTGATCGATGCGACCCGCAACATCATCAATGCCGACGCCATCGCCAAGATGAAGGACGGCGTGCGCATCATCAACTGTGCCCGTGGCGGCCTCGTCGATGAAGCCGCGCTCTACGATGCGCTGAAGTCGGGCAAGGTAGCGGGCGCCGCCTTCGACGTGTTCGTCGAGGAGCCGGCCCAGAACAATCCGCTGTTCGAGCTCGACAACTTCATCGCCACGCCGCACCTCGGCGCCTCGACCACCGAAGCGCAGGAGAATGTGGCGCTGCAGGTGGCCGAGCAGATTTCGGCCTACCTCAACACCGGCGAGATCACCAACGCGCTGAACTTCCCCTCGATCAGCGCCGAGGAAGCGCCGCGCCTCACCCCGTGGGTGAAGCTGGCGGAAATGCTCGGCGCCTTCGCTGGCCAGCTGACCGAAGATCCGATCACCGCGATCAAGCTCGAATACGAGGGCAATGTCGCCGCCCTCAACGTCAAACCGATGACCGCGGCGGCGGTGAACGGTGTGCTGAAGCCGCAGATGCCGACGATCAACATGGTCTCGGCCCCGCAGATCGCCAAGGATCGCGGCATCAATGTCGAGGTCACCACCCGCGACCAGCAGGGCGCCTACGAAGGCTATATCCGGCTGACCGTCACCACCGAGAAGATGGAGCGGGCGGTGGCCGGCACGGTGTTCGCCAACGGCAAGCCGCGCATCATCCAGGTGAAGGGCATCAACATGGAGGCCGAGCTCACCCCGGCCATGCTCTATGTCACCAACGAGGACAAGCCGGGCCATATCGGCCGCCTCGGCACGCTGCTCGGCAGCCTCGGCGTCAACATCGCCAACTTCAACCTCGGCCGTGCCGAAGTGGGCGGCGACGCCATCGCGCTGCTCTCGATCGACGGGACCGTCAGCGACCAGCAGCTCGGCGAGATCGCCGCACTGCCCGGTGTGCGCCAGGCCAAGGCCCTGTCGTTCTGATCGGCTGAAACGCGAATGCAGGAGCGGCCCCGCAGGTGACTGCGGGGCCGCTTTCTTGTCCGGACCGTTCAGGCCAGCGCGCCGGCCCGGCCGAGGCCCATCCACTGCAGCGCTGCCAGCGCTGCGACGGCAACCGCCTGCGCGATGACGAAGACGACGCCTAGCATGGGCAGAGGCAGCATGCTGGTCAGCAGGATGGCGATGCTGCCGACCACCCAGGCGGCGTTGACCAGCACGATGGTCATGGCGAGGCCGCGTGACGTGGTGCTCGGCCAGCCGACCCAGGCGACGAACAGTGCGAAGACCACGAGGAACAGCCCGAGCGGCATGGCGATATCGGCGGGGATGCCAGTGAGGCCGGCAAGGAAGCTGCCGCCGAAGGCGAGCAGCAGGCCGGTGGCGCCCGAGGCGATGGCGTCTGCGATGAGGGCGATGCGGATGACAGGCATGTCGTTACTCCGTCGGTTTTCGTTTTGACGGGCAGACATTTCTACCGCCGACGTGCTCGTCTCAATTCCCGCAGAGGTAATTGAACCATTGCCGGGAGTGGCTAGACTCGCCCCATGACCGCACAAGCCATCACCTCCGACCGTTCGATCGGCGACTATATCCGCGACTGGCGCCAGCACCGGCGCTACAGCCAGTTGTCGCTCGCCCTCGACATCGAGCTCAGCCAGAAGCACCTGAGCTTCATCGAATCCGGGCGGTCGATCCCGAGCCGGGAGGTGGTGCTGCGCATTGCCGCCGGGCTCGGGGTGCCGCTGCGGGTGCGCAACCTCATGCTGCTCGCCGCCGGTTACGCCCCGGTCTATCCCGAGCGCCGGCTCGATCACCCCGATCTCGCCCCGGCCCGGACCGCCGTCGAGCGCGTGCTGAGGGCCTACGAGCCGTTCCCGGCCGTGGCGGTCGACCGGCAGTGGAATCTCGTCTCGGCCAATGCCGCGACCGCGCCGCTCTTTGCCGCGGTGGCCGACCAGAGCCTGCTCGAGCCGCCGCTCAACGTGCTGCGCGCCAGCCTCCATCCCGATGGCATCGGCAGGCTGATCCTCAACCGCGAGCAGTGGTCGCGCGACATCCTGCGCCGGCTCTCGGCCCAGCTCGAGGCGACCGGCGATCCGGGCATCGCCGAGCTGATCGACGAGCTGCGCGATCTGACTGGCATCGCGCCGGGCACCGAAGGTCGCGACGAGCATGGCGGGGTATTCGTGCCGCTGGTGCTGCAATTGCCTAATGGCGTTGCCAGCTTCATCTCGACCACCACCGTGTTCGGCACGCCAACCGAGATCACGCTGTCCGAACTGGTGATCGAGGCGTTCCTGCCCGCCGACGCGGAAACTGCCCGGCTGCTGCAGGAGCTCTAACGCCGCGCCGCCACTTCGGCGAGCACGATCCCCGCGGCGATCAGCAGCGCGGCGATCAGGTGGAAACCCTGGAACGCCTCGCCCAGCACCACCACCGAACCGATCGTGCCGAATAGTGGGATCAGGTTGATGAACAGGCTCGCCCGGTTGGAGCCGATCAGCTCTACGCCGCGCACGTAGAACAGCTGCGACAGCACAGAGGGGAAGACGATGGTGTAGGCGGCGACGGCCCAGCCCTGCATGTCGATCGCCGCGAGGTTGTGCGCGAGCGCGAGCGTGCCATCGCCCAGCCCCGCCTGATAGGCGAAAGAGGCGAGGATGGCGCCCCCGAAGGTCGCCGCGAGGAAGCTCAACCAGTGCGTCTGCGGCCGCCAGCGCAGCGCGATCGAATAGACTGCGTAGGCGAAGCAGCCGAGGATCATCAGCGCATCGCCGATATTCACATCGAGGCTGAGGATGCGGCTCACCTCGCCATGCGTGGCGATCACCGCGATGCCGATGAGCGTGATGGCGACGCCCACCACCTGCAGCAGCCGCACCCGCGTGCGGAACAGCACGAAGTTGAAGATGATGACCATGATGTTGATGGTCGCCTGCTCGAGCGCGATGTTGACGCCGGTGGTGAAGTAGGCCGCGACATAGACGAAGACGTTGAAGCTCGCGTAGCCCACCGCGCCATAGAACAGATACAGCCACCACTTGGCGCGGATCACCGGCCAGTCGCGCCGCAGCGGCCGGATGGCGAAGGGCAGCACTAGGAGCAGCGCGCCGGTCCAGCGCACGATCATCAGCGAGTGCGGATCGATATGGCCGACCGCAAGCTTGCCGGCCACGACATTGCCGCCCCAGAACAGCGTGGTGAGGATCAGGATCAGGTAGGGCCGGTCCATGAAGGACCGGGCAGGGGCCTGCGCCGCGGGAGTTTCAGTCATCAGCCGTCGCGAATGAACCGGCCACCGCACGAGGGCGGTGGCCGCTTGTCGAAGGCCGCGACCTTAGTCAGCCGCGCCGCGATCCGCTAGTCAGGCCGGCGGAATGTTGTGGTTGCGGCGGAACAGGTTGTGCGGATCGTATTGGCGCTTCACCTGCCGCAGCCGGTTCCACGTCGCCTCGGGGTAGGCGTCGCGCACGCGCTCGGCGCCCTCGTCGGCGATGAAGTTCACGTAGGCCGCGTGGTCGGGCGGGTTCAGCGCCTGGGCAAAGTCCTTCACCCAGGCGAGCTTGCTGGTCCGCTCGGCTTCCGTGCCGTCGTAGAACGCCGCGACATTGACCATGATGGTGCGATCCCGATGCGCGTAGGCGGTAGCATCGGCTGCCACGCGGTTGGCGGCCCCGCCGAGCACGCGGATCTGGATCACCCGGAACGGCGCGTCGCCTTCCTCGAGAAAGCCCATCGCCGTCTCCGCCTCGGCCGGCCCGAACCGGTCGACGAACAGGTTCAGCGCCACTGCGATCGGGTGATACTCGCCATTCTCGGGCGGGAACATGATCTCGTGATAGACGCCCGATTTGACGAAATCGGCGATCGGCGTCGCGATGGCACGGAACGGCGCGATCGCCGCCGCCGCCCCCTCGGCCGGCCCGGAATAGGCCATGAGCCCCATGATCACCATCTGCCCCACCTTGTCGGGCGGCAGGAAGGGCATGGGCGGCGCCGGCATTACGGCGACGATGGCCGACAGGTCCTCCGAGGCCGCCTCGGCCGCGGCGATGAAGGCCGCGACATTCTTCGCCGTCGCCGGCAGCATCAGCATGCCGCCGGTGAAGTGCTCGAGCGGATCGAGCCTGAACTTGATGCGGGTGACGACGCCGAAATTGCCGCCGCCGCCACGCAGGGCCCAGAACAGGTCCGGGTGGTTGCCGGCATCGGCGGTGATCAGCTGGCCATCGGCGGTGACGAGCTCGAAGGCGAGCACGGCGTCGATGGTGAGCCCGAGCTTTCGCGTCAGGAAGCCGACGCCACCGCCCAGCGTGATGCCGGCAATGCCGACGGTGCCGGTGTCGCCGAAGCCGACGACCAGCTGGTGCGGCGCGAGTGCCTTGAGCAACTCGACCGCGGTGGTGCCGGAGCCGGCCCAGGCCGTGCGGGCCGCCGGGTCGATATCGATGCGGTTCAGGTCGCGCACGTCGATGACGATACCGCCCTCGATGCTCGAGTGGCCGGCGGCGCTGTGGCCGCCGCTGCGGATGGCGATCTCCAGCCCGTGCTCGCGGGCATAGACGATCACCGCGGTGATATCGTCGGGTCGGGCAACGCGCACTATGGCGCCCGGCCGAGTGTCGATACCGCCGTAAACGACGGTGCGGGCCTTGTCGTAGTCGGGATGGTCAGGTGTCAGGATAGTCCCGGCCAGGCCGGGGACGTCGAAGGGTTTCGCGGCAAGCGAGGTCAGGGTCATTTGACTGGTCCATGTCTCGTGGTGTCGCCCTGGGCAGCGGTAACATGGGTGTGACCACCGCGTGTTTCCAGACCCCGGCGCGGGTCTGAGTGAAGAAAACGCGCCTCGCGCCCACAGGGACAATTGCCTCAAAGGAATTGTGGCTGCCGGCACCACACGGCGCCGGCAGCCGGAGCATTACTTGCCCGGCACGATGTTGGTGTTCAACCGGAACAGGTTCTCGGGATCGTAGCGGTGTTTGACCCGGCGCAGGCGCTCGAAGGTCGCGGCCGGATAGGCCGCGGCCACGGCGTTGCGGCTGTCGCTGGCGCCGATGAAGTTCACATACGTGCCGTCTCCGACCGGCACGACCGAGTTCAGCGCGTCCGACACCCAGCGCTCCTGCGCTGCAACCACGTCCGGCCCGCCGCCATACATGGCGAGAAACGAGACCATGAAGCGGCTCCTGCGATGGCCGAACGCCGTCGCATCGGCGGGCACCTCGGCATGGGCGCCACCGAGCACGCGGATCTGCGACATGCTCATCGGGGCGGTGCAACTGACGGCGGCTGCCGAGAGCGCGCGGGCCTCCTCGATGCCGAAGCGGTCGGTGAAGCGCGAGCGGATCGCCACCATGGCCCGCATCTCGGGCGGCGGATCGAGCATGTAGAGGCTGGAGTAGGGGCCTTCCGCAATCATGTCTGCCAGCGGGGTCGCCAGTGCCCGGAACGGCGCCAGCGCCTTCTGCGCCGCCTCAGGCGCGCCGGCATAGGCCATCATGGCGACGAAGGCGAGCCGACCATGTGCCTCGGCCGGAATCGCCGGGATGGGCGGCAGCGGCATGATCATGGCGATGGCCGACAGCTCGTTCGGTGCGGCATCGGCCAGGGCAGCGAAGCCGGCAATCACTTCGGGCGTCGGGGGCAGCACCAGCGGGCCGCCGGTGAAGGACGGCAGCGGGTGCAGGCGGTACTTGAAGCGGGTGACGACGCCGAAATTGCCACCGCCCCCGCGCAGGGCCCAGAACAGGTCGGCGTGGTTGTGCGCATCGGCGATGATGATGTCGCCCGCGGCGGTGACGATCTCGACGGCCAGCAGTGAGTCGATGGTGAGGCCGTGCTTGCGCACCAGGTAGCCTATGCCGCCACCCAGCGTCAGGCCGGCAATGCCGACCGTGGCCGAGTCGCCGAAGCCGACGATCAGCCCATGCTGTTCCACCGCGCGTGTGACCTCGCCGGAGGTCATGCCGGCGTCGGCCCAGGCGGTGCGGGCCTCGGCATCGATCTCGATGCGATTGAGGTCGCGCACGTCGATGACCAGCGCACCGTCGGCGCAGGAAAAGCCGCTGGTGCTGTGGCCGCCCGAGCGTACCGCGACCGGGAGGTCGGTGGCCTGGGCGAAGTTGAGCACGGCGGCGATATCGGCGGCATTGGCGATGCGGACGATGGCGGTGGGGCGGCGGTCGAACTGCGCCAGGGCCACGGTCCGCATGGCGTCATAGTCGGCATGGTGCGGCGCGATAACGCTGCCGCGGATCATCGAGCCCAGCATCTCGATCTGGTCTTCAATGGGAAAACGCTTGTCCATTCTGCATCCCTTGGGACGCCCCCCAATGGCGCGGCGTCTATGAGGATGGCGGTGAACCGCGGCTGAACGCTGTGATCAGGCGCGGCTCAGGATGTCGCGGGAGCGCCGGAACGTTTGTCTTTGTGGCGCGCGTGGTCTATGGGACATCCGCAATTGCCGTGCGCCGATTTGGCGGGGCGCCGGCCGTTGCCCGAACAGGTCTCAATCGGCCGCGCGGGGCAGCAGAACCCCGATGGCGGCGGCTTTCCCAAGGGGCATGAAGCAACAATGGCAAACGTGATCGTCGTCGGCAGCCAGTGGGGTGACGAAGGCAAGGGCAAGATCGTCGACTGGCTGAGCGAGCGCGCCGATGTCGTCGTGCGCTACCAGGGCGGTCACAATGCCGGCCACACGCTGGTCATCGACGGCACGAGCTACAAGCTGGCGCTGCTGCCCTCAGGCGTCGTGCGCGGCAAGCTCAGCGTCATCGGCAACGGCGTCGTGGTCGATCCGCACCATTTCGTCGCCGAAGTTGAAAAGATCGGCGCCCAGGGCATCAAGATCACGCCCGAAGTGCTGAAGATCGCCGACAACGCGCCGCTGATCCTCAGCCTCCACCGTGAGCTCGACGCAGTACGAGAAAGCGGCAATTCCGGCCTCAAGATCGGCACGACGCGCCGCGGCATCGGTCCGGCTTACGAGGACAAGGTCGGCCGTCGCGCCATCCGCGTCTGCGATCTCGCCGAGCCCGAGACGCTGATGCCCAAGATCGAGCGGCTGCTCAGCCACCATAATGCGCTGCGGCGCGGCATGGGCATGGCGGAACTGTCGCCGTTCGCGCTCTACGGCGAGCTGATGGAGGTCGCCGACCAGATCCTGCCCTATGTCGATCGGGTGTGGGACCTGCTCGACACGCATCGCAAGTCCGGCTCGCGCATCCTGTTCGAGGGGGCGCAGGGCGCGCTGCTCGACAACGATCACGGCACTTACCCCTTCGTCACCTCGTCCAATACCGTGGCCGGGCAGGCCGCTGCGGGTTCGGGTCTGGGGCCGACCGCGATCGGCTATACCCTGGGCATCACCAAGGCCTACACGACGCGCGTCGGCGAAGGTCCGTTCCCGTGCGAGTTGTTCGACGATATCGGCCGGCACCTGGCGACGGTTGGTCGCGAAGTGGGTGTCAACACGGGTCGGCCGCGCCGCTGCGGATGGTTCGACTCGGTTCTGGTCCGCCAGACGGTCAAAACCTCGGGGATAAACGGTATCGCACTGACGAAACTGGATGTTCTCGACGGCCTCAAAGAGATCAAGGTATGTGTCGGCTACGAGCTTGACGGTCAGAAAATTGACTACTTGCCTGCCTCAATGGGAGCACAAGCTGCTGTTAAGCCGATTTATGAGACCCTTGAGGGGTGGTCGGAGACCACGGCAGGGGCGCGGAGCTGGTCAGAACTCCCGGCACAGGCGGTGAAGTACGTTCGGTATATCGAGGAGCTCATCGGCGCACCGGTTGCCATGCTCTCCACGAGCCCGGAACGGCTTGATACCATTCTGGTCCAGGACCCGTTCCAAGATTGACGAATTTTGGCTAGAAATAGCCGACAAATCACGGATGTCGCTTAGGGAATGGCGGATTACAAAGAGCTGTTGCGCAGGGCAGTAGAAGCCCTGCCGGAAAACAATGGCGCAGCACGACGTGCGGTCTATGAGAAGGCGCGTGCCGCCCTCGTGGGTCAGTTGCGCGCCATCAATCCGCCGCTCGCCGCCCGTGACATTACCGCGCACCGCCTGCAGCTCGAGGATTGCATCCGCCAGGTCGAGCAGGAAGCCAGCGAGGCGGTAATCGCCGGCCTCGGCGGTGGTCGCGACGACAATCCTCCGCCCCCGCCGGTCTATTTCGAGCAGCCGGCCAAGAAAGCCATCCCGGCTCCTGCCCGCCCGGTCGCCAAGCCCGCGCCCGCCAGCGGCAAGGAGCCGCCAAAGCCGCTGCCGCCCGGCGGCACCATTGAAGAAATCATCGCCGCAGCCAATGCCGAGACCGAGTCGTCCTCCGACCGGTCGCGCGCCATCGTGCGTCCCGATGCCAAGCCGATGGGCAAGCCCGTGCCCAAGCTGGTGCTGTCGCCCGCCCGTCCGCAGGTCATTGCGCACCAGCAGGATGCCGAGGATGACGGTGATGAAATTCCGGCCTCGCCGCCGGCGCGCAACCCGGTTGCCAAGCCCGTCGTCGCCGGACGACCGCTGCCGTCCATCGTGGCGCGCGCCGAAGCGGTGAAGAGCCGCACCGGTGGCGCCCAGTTCGGCCAGCCGATCGCCGGCGCCGCGCGTGGTCCGGTGCTCGAACCGCGTCGTGAACTCGCGGCTCCGCGCTTTGAGCCGGCGGCTCGTAATGGTGGCCAGGCCACGGCGCGCCAGATGGACGACGAGCCGGCAGCTCTGTTCAACGCGCCACCGGTTGCCGCCGCCATGTCGGCCGTGCGCGAGGTCGAGCTCGAGGCCCCGGCCGATCCGCAGGGCGCCATCGACCGCGCCATCGCCACCCTCGATCGGGAGGCGCGTGGCGACGAGGATGACGAGCATGTGAACGGCGTCGACTACGCCGCCAATGACGACGAGGGCGACGACGACGGCCGTCACAGCAACGGCTTTGCGCCATCCGTGGTCAGCTCCGACGCGCCGTCTGGCATTCGCACCCGCGAAGGTAAGGCCGCCAAGGCCAGCGCCTTTGCCCGCGATGCCCGTGAGCCGCGCAAACGCGAGGCCGAGCCGCGCTACACGCGTTCGCGTGACGATTCGGAGCGCCGTGGCCTTGGCGCAGTCACCATCTTCCTGATCGTCTTCGCCGTGCTGCTGGTTGCAGCGGGGGGCGCCGGCTTCTGGGCCTGGCGCGAGGGTTTTGTCGATCTCGACGCCATGTTCGGACGCGGCAATCCCGTGACCGAGCAGGCCGCCGTCACCCAGCCGGTCACCACCCCGGCGACGACCGATACTCCGGCTACCGGTCCAGGTAACACCAACACACCGCCCGAGGCTCCAGCCCCGACCGCTGAACTCGCGGCGCCGGAAGCGCCCGAGTTGCAGCGTCTCGGCGCCGATCCGGCGCAGCCGACAACGGCGGCGTTGCCGCTGGTCGATCCCTCGTCCGAAGCACGCCTCGGCGCCGAGCCGACCCCGACCGAAACGAGCGCCGAGCAGGCGGTGGCGGCAGTCGATCCGACCAGCCTCGCCGGCAGCCAGTCGCTGCTGCTCGAAGCTTCCGACAGCGGCACCACCGGCGCCGTACCGTTCTCCGGTACGGTCGACTGGAGCAAGGGCACCGACGAGATGGGCCTGCCGACGCTGATCGGCAAAGCCACCATCCCGGCGCGGAACCTCTCGGTCGACGTGCTGATCCGCAAGAACTCGGATGCCAGCCTGCCGGCCAGCCACCTGATGGAAGTCAACTTCCGTGTCACGGACAGCTTCATCGGCGGCTCGATCGCGGGCCTGCCGGGCGTGCTGCTCAAGAACGAGGAGCTGGTGCAGGGCACCCCGCTGGTCGGCGCTTCGGCGCGGGTCGTCGGCAACTCCTTCCTGTTCGCGCTCAGCGCCTCGCCGGCCGACATCACGGCCAACAGCAACCTGCTGACCTCGCGCAAGTGGATGGACCTCGCGCTCATCTATGCGACCGGCAAGCGGGCGATCATCACGCTCGAAAAGGATGCCACCGCCGAGGCGATGTTCACCGAGGTTGTCGACGCCTGGAACGGCCAGCCGGCCGCCGCAGCCCCGACGCCCGCACCGAGCAACGGCTAAGCCTCGAACAGCCTGCCATTCTCCAGCCGATAACGTCGCGTCGCCAGCGCCGCGACGTCGTCGGCATGGTGGCTCACCAGCAGCGTGATCCAGTTGTGCCGCTCGGTCAGCGCCTTCACCAGCTCACGGGCGGTGGTGCGCGTCGCATCGTCGAGCGCCGAGAACGGCTCATCGAGCAGCAGCACCGGCCGGTTGCGCAGCAAAGTCCGCGCCAGCGCCACGCGCTGCTTTTCGCCCCCCGACAATGTCTCGGCCCGCTGCGCCATCACGCCGGGCAGCCCCACCTCTGCCAGCGCCTCGGCAATCCGCTGCTCCCGTTCCACCCGCGCCATGTCGCGCGGCAGACCCAGCTCGATGTTGCGGGCCGCCGACAGATGCTCGAACAGCGTCTCGGACTGGAACAGGATCGACACCGGCCGCTGCTCGGGCGGTAGCGGCAGCAGATCGCGCCCATCGAGCGTCAGCGTTCCGCCGCTCGGTACGAGGAAGCCGGCGACGAGATCGAGCAGCGTCGACTTGCCGGCGCCGCTCTGGCCGGAAACACTGGTCACCTCGCCCTGCCGGGCGACAAGACTCAGCTCGAAGTTCAGGGTCGCGCCGGGGTGGGTATAAGTCAGTTTGTCAGCTTGCAGCACGCGTAACCCTTTCCACCAGCCGCGGCAGTAGCACGAAGGCGGCGATGGTGATGATGAGCATCAGCGCCGCGATGGTCGCGGCATCGTTGGTGCGATAGGCGCCGAGCGCCCGGTACATGAGCAGCGGGAGCGTGGCGAAATCGTCGGTGCCGAACAGCGCGATGACGCCGAGATCGCCGAGCGAGAAGCAGAAGCTCAGCGCCAGCACCACGCCGACATCGCGCCCGATCAGCGGCCACTCGACCGCCCGGAACTGCTCCCAGCCGGTCAGCCCGAGCGAGCGGATCAGTCGTCCGCGGCTGAGTGCAATCGCATCGAGCGGCGGCGCCAGCGTCGCGAGCGCAAAGGGCAGCGACAGCAGCGCATTGGCGATCAGCACGATCGCCGGCGCCGCCACCTCCGGCATGATCCCGGCATTGCGTACCAAGAGGAACGCGCCGAGCGACAGCACCACCGCCGGCACCGCGAGATAGGCATAAGCCGGCGCCCCGATCGCCACCCGCAACACCGGATCGCGGCTCGCCGCCCGTCCGGTCCCGACCACCAGCGCCAGAACCAGCGTCAACAGCGCGGAACCGATACCGATGGCAAGGCTCGTCCCCAGCGAGCGCCAGAAACTCGGGCGTGAGGCGACATCGAAAATCCCCGGCCCGATCCCGTCGATCAAAATCGCCAGCAGCGGCAGCGCGAAACCGACCGTCCCCAGCACCAGCACCGCCCATTGCAGCCCCCGCGCCAGCCCGCGATCGCGCCACAGCGTCGGCCGCGAGGTGCCGGTGCTCGCCGAGACCGGCGCGAAGGCGGAAGCCGCGAGGATGATGGCCGAGCAGATGCCGATCTGCGTCAGCGCCAGCACCACGGCGCCTTTCAGGTCGAAATCGAGCCGCACCGCCGCGTAGATCGCGACCTCCAGCGTCTGGTTGGCGGGTCCGCCACCGAGCAGCAGCACGATGGGAAAACTGGTGAAGGCCAACAGAAAGATGATCGCCGCCAGCCCGGGCAGCGAGGTGCGGATGGCCGGCCAGTCGATCACCCTGAAGCGCTCGAAGGCCGGCAGCCCCAGGCTCTGCCCGGTCTTCAGCCGTCGCTCCGGAACGGCGTCGAGCCGCGCGAGCAGGATACGCGCCGCAAACGAGGCATCGAGGATCACATGCGCGGCGAGAATGCCGCCGAGCCCGAAGATCGGCACCTCGAGCGGATGCCCGGTCAGCGCCAGCGAGGCCTCGTTCACCCAGCCGGCCCGGCCCCACACGCTGAGTAGCCCGAAAGCCACGATCAGCCCGGGCGTGACGATGGCCGAGGCGAACAGCCCCACCACCAGGTCGCGGCCGGGAAAGCGCAGCCGGTTCAGCGCCCAGGCGAGCGCCGTACCCACCAGCAGCGAGAGGATCATCGTCAGCGCGGCCTGCACCGTGGTCATCCACACGAGGTGCAGCACGTCGACGCGCGACGGCTGCGCCGTGGCATCGCCGGCCGTCGTCAGGATGGAAATCAGCACCAGCGCCACCAGTATGGCGATGGTCGCCGCCACCGCCGCCCCAGCGAAAAGCCGGAGCGGACGATGGGGCAGGGCGCGATTACTGAAGCGCAGCGAGAGCGGCATCGATCCAGGCCCTTCCGTGTGCGGCGATGTCCGCTTCGGAGACAGGCAGCACGTGCGTCGGCGGCGTGCCGAAGGCAGCAGGCAGGTCGGGCAACTCGATCACCGGATACATCCAGTTGGTGGTCGGGATGATCTTCTGGGCTTCCGGCGTCATCAGATAAGCGAGGAAGGCCTTGCCGAGCTCGGGCTGGTCGGAGCTTTTGGTGATGCCCGCCACCTCTATCTGGGCGACATAGCCTTCCTTGAACTCGGCGTAGGCGTATTTGTCGTCGTCCTCGGCGATGGCGTGGTAGGCCGGCGAGGTGGTGTAGCTCAGCACCATGTCGGCCTGCCCGTCGAGGAACAGGCCATAGGCCTCGCTCCAGCCACGCGTCATGGTCAGCACATGCGGCTTCAGCCCGGCCCAGATCTCGGGTGCGCGCTCGCCGTAGGCGGCGGCCACCCACAACACGTTGCCCAGGCCCGGCGTCGACGAGCGCGGGTCCTGGATGACGATCTTGAAGCTGTCGGGCAGCGCGATCAGTTCCTCGAACGAGGTCGGCGGATTGGGCGTCTTCTCCTTGTTATAAACATAGGCGAAGTAGCCGTAATCGAAGGGCACGAAGTCGGCGTCGCTCCAGTCGAACACCAGCCCTTCAGGTGTCAGCCCGTGCGGGGCGAACAGGCCCGTAGCGCGTGCATCGCCGGCGGTCGCGGTGTCGAGCCCGACGACGACGTCGGCCTTGGTCGCCGCGCCTTCGAGCTGCACCTTGCGCAGCGTCGAGATGGCATCCTCGGCGGACGAGAATTCGATGGTGCAGTTGCAGGTCGCCTCGAAGCCGGCCTTCAGCGCGGGGCCGGGGCCCCACTCGGAGGCGAAGCCTTCGTAGGTGTAGACGTCGAGCACGGGCTTGTCCTGCGCGAGGGCAGGTGGCGCGACTGCACAGAGCAGTGCCGCCAACGCGAAGTGCTTGAACGAGCGCATGTTTCGTTCCTTCGGTTTGCGGCCATGTAGGATGAGGGACGTCAAATGGTGCGGACGCGCAAGCGCCCTTGCCATCTCGATCTTCCTCCGCCAGCATGACCTGGTTCAGGTTCTATGGGTAACTCTCAGCCCCGGGAAACGACCCGGGACACCCCAGCGAGACGCCTCGTAGATAGACAGAGTTCTCTTCCCGTGCAAGCGACTACCCCTCAAACTAACGTTGCGGTCTTTGACGACCTGCTCATCATCGTGGGCGGCGGAACGGTCGATTTCGACCTGTTGCGTGAGCTCTACGCCTCGGGCGGGCACCTCGTCGGGGCCGATGGCGGCGCCGACCAGATCGTCGCCGCCGGCCTCAAGCCCGAGCTGATCGTGGGCGATTTCGATTCGCTGCAGAACCCGCATGCCTGGCTGGGGAAAACCCGGCTGATGCAGATTTCCGAGCAGCTCACCACCGACTTCGAGAAGGCGCTCTATTCCACCCGCGCCCCGGTAACCGTGGCGCTGGGGATGACCGGCCGCCGCTTCGACCACACGCTCGCCGCGCTCGACGCGGTCACGCGCCATGCCAGCAAGCGCATGGTGGTGATGGTCGACGAGGAGGATGTGGCGCTGGCGCTGACCGAGAAATTCAGCTTCACCGTCGCGGCCGGCGAGCGGGTCTCGATCCACCCGCTTCTGCCGGTGAAATTCTGGAGCTCGGACGGGCTCAAATATCCCCTCGATGCGATCACGCTCGCTCCGGGCGTGCGCACCGGCACGTCCAACGAGGCGCTGACGGGGCCGTTCACCATCGTCCCCGAAGAGGGTATGCACGCGCCGTACCTGCTGATCCTGCCGCGCACCTATCTCGCGCCGCTGATCGCCAAACTCCTGCTCGAGGCCCGCTGATGCGACTGTTGTTTGCCCTCGTGGCGATGTTGGCTTTCGCCGGCACGGCTCGCGCCGAAGTCGCCTGCCTGCTCATCGCCGACGCGCGCGACGGCGCGGTGCTACATCGTGAAGGCGATGGCTGCGACGAAGGGATTGGTCCGGCCTCCTCGTTCAAGTTCGCGCTCAGCGTCATGGGCTTTGATGCCGGCATCCTGACCGCGCCGGACGAGCCCGCCTGGCCATACGAGGCGCGCTACGAGGCCGTCCGGGCCATCGACAAGGAAACGACCACGCCGCGCCGCTGGCTCAAGGAATCGGTGCTGTGGTACTCGCGCGTCCTCGTCGAAAAGCTCGGCGCCGAACGCTTCGCTGCCTATGTGCGCGATTTCGGCTACGGCAATGCCGATGTGTCGGGCGATCCTGGCGCCGGCAATGGCATGACCCATTCGTGGCTCAACTCGTCGCTGCAGATCACCCCAGCCGAGCAGTTGAGCTTCGTGAGCCGGTTCCTCCGCGGCGAGCTGCCGGTCGACATCACGGCGATCCGCCAGACGGTCGCCGCGATGCCGCATTTTTCCGCCGGTGGTTGGGACATCCAGGGCAAAACCGGCACCGGCTACATCAAGGAAGCCGACGGCCAGCGCGGCAACCGCCAGTTCGGCTGGTTCATCGGCTGGGCCACGCGCGGCGACCAGGCGCTGGCGTTTTCATACCTGCAGAAGAACACCAAGGCCGGCGGTAGCGCGCTCGGGCTGCGCGTACGCGATGACCTGCTGGCGCGGTTGGGTGAGTTGGTGGAATAGACCCAGGGGCGGAGTTTTCCCACTCCTCATCCGCCCTTCGGGCACCTTCTCCCACAGGGGGAGAAGGGTCCTCCACTGGCATCGCGGTCGGGCCTTATCCCTTGATGGGAGAAAGGTGGGCGAAGCCCGGATGAGGGTGGAGCCGCACGCATTTGCTTCAATCCTCGGGGCGGGGAGGGGCCACCGTAGGCGGTGGAGGGCGGTCACAAGTACTTCCCTCTCAGTCGTCATCCGCTTGTAGAGCGCGCCCACAGCACCAACCCACTGGCCGTCATCCCGGCGAACGCCGGGACCCATTGCTCAGTTAGGAAAAACGAGGCTCGCACCCAACCGGTCCGTCACGGCAAGGTCGGCCTTGTCAATGCGGGGGTGACACCGTGCACTGGGTCCCGGCGTTCGCCGGGATGACGGTCGGTGAGCGGGAGGCAATCGCCGCCCCAACACCGCGAGATCGACGCTACAGCGACAGCATTATCAGCGAGCCGAGCGCGACGGTTTCGGCCACGATGATCCACCCAGGTGGTGAACAGGCTGCGCAAATAAAAAGGGCCGCTCTGCAGCGGCCCTTTACATTCTCTGGTGCGAATCGCTTACAGCGCGGCTTCGCGCGACTTGGCGTGGGCGGCCTTCTGCACCGCGTCCTGGACCTTCTCGAAGGCACGCACCTCGATCTGGCGGATACGCTCGCGGCTCACATTGTATTCCTGGGCCAGCTCTTCGAGCGTCGCCGGGTCATCTCGCAGGCGGCGCGCCTGGAAGATGGCCTTTTCGCGGTCGTTCAGGTCCTGCATGGCCTTGTTCAGCAGCCCCATGCGCTCGGAAAATTCCTCGGTTTCGCCGAGGGTCGTTTCCTGGTCCGGCGTGTCGTCGGCGAGCCAGTCCTGCCACTCGGAGGCGCCCTCGTCGGCGCGCATCGGCGCGTTGAGCGAGGCGTCGCCGGACAGGCGCTGGTTCATCGACACGACGTCGGCTTCGGTGACGTTGAGCGTGGTCGCGATCTGCTTGATCTGATCAGGGTGCAGGTTGCCGTCATCGAGGGCGGCGATCTGCCCCTTGATCTTGCGCAGGTTGAAGAACAGGCGCTTCTGCGCGGCCGTGGTGCCGATCTTCACGAGGCTCCACGAACGCAGGACATATTCCTGGATCGCGGCGCGAATCCACCACATGGCATAGGTCGCCAGCCGGAACCCCTTTTCGGGCTCGAAGCGCTTGACCGCATGCATGAGGCCGACATTGCCCTCCGAGATGACCTCGGAAATGGGCAGGCCATAGCCACGATAGCCCATGGCGATCTTGGCCACGAGCCGCAGATGCGACGTGATCAGTTTCTGGGCCGCACCCGGATCCTGATGCTCCTTGTAGCGCTTGGCGAGCATATATTCCTCGTCCGGCTCAAGCATCGGAAACTTGCGGATTTCTTGGAGATAGCGGCTGAGACCTCCCTCAGCCGAAAGCACAGGCAAATTGGTCTGGGCCATGTTGCACCCTCGTCTTTCCCCCGGCGTCCCGGGCAGATGGCCAGCCCGCATCCTTCCGGCAGGCGGGCAGGCAGTATAGTTTATATAGGTCGAAAACGGGCCTTGATAAGACCCACCTATCCGCCACCACAATGCCGGCGACTGCATTACGGTTGCATTGCGGCCGGATCAGTTCGGTCGATTTTCCTAGCGGGCAAAGGCCCGGTCGAAGGGCTCGATCGCTTCGGCCAGCGCCGCCAGGTCGGGCGGCAGTGGGGCTTCGAAGAACATTTCCTCGCCGCTGGTCGGATGCTCGAAGCCGAGTTCGGCTGCATGCAACGCCTGCCGTCCCAACGTCTCGACCACGGCTTTGGCTGCATTTGGCAGGCGATTGGCCTTGGTGGCGAAGCCCGGGGCGTAGAGCGGGTCGGCGACCAGCGGGTGTCCGATATGGGTCATGTGCACGCGAATCTGGTGCGTACGCCCGGTTTCGAGCTCGCAGCGGATGCGGGTGATGTCCCAGCCCTCATCGCCGAAGCGCTGTTCGACATGGTAGTGGGTGATGGCCTCGCGTCCGTCCTTGCGTACAGCCTGTTTCAGCCGGTTGTTCTGGTCGCGGCCCAGTGGCGCTTCCACGGTGCCGGCGGCCTGCTGGGTGCGGCCCCAGCAGAAGGCGATATAGGCGCGGTGCAGCGGCCCGGATCGGCCGTGATCGGCGAACTGGGCGGCGAGATGGTTGTGCGCCTGCTCGGTCTTGGCGGCGACCATCACGCCCGACGTATCCTTGTCGAGGCGGTGGACGATGCCCGGCCGCTTCACCCCGCCAATGCCCTTGAGGCTATCGCCGCAATGGTAGAGCAGGGCGTTGACTAGGGTTCCGGTCAGGTTGCCGGGTGCCGGGTGCACTACCATGCCGACCGGCTTGTTGATGACGATCAGGTCGTCGTCCTCATAAAGGATATCGAGCGGGATGTTCTCGGGCGTCGGCTCGGCCTCGACCGGCTCGGGCGCGCTGAGTGTGACCTCTTCGCCCGCACGCAGCTTGTATTTCGGCTCAGTGACAGCTTGTCCGTTGATCGCGACCGCACCTGCCAGTATCAGGTCCTTGATCCGGTTGCGCGAGAACACCGGCACGGCGCGGGCCAAGGCGGCATCGAGCCGGCTGCCGGCGTCGGACGCCTCGACCGTTACCGTCCACTCCTGTTCCTCGCCGGAAAAGTCCTGCATGAGCGATCCTCAAACCCCCGATACCGAGAAGACGCCGGAACTGACGCCGGCCGCGGTCGCCGTGCTGACCCGGGCGCGCAAGAGCTTCTTCATCTCGATCGGGCTGCTGCTTTTGGGCCTTATGGCCATCGGCGGCGCGGTTGTCTACCGCACATCGCAGAACAACAGCGCCGCGGGTGGCGACTATGTCATCGCCGCGCTGAATATCCCGGCCGGCGCCGAAGTGGTTTCCGCCGTTGCAGCAGATGGGCGGGTCACCGTGACCTATCGCCTGGGCGCGATGACCAGCGTGCGCATCTTCGACGGCAAGTCGGGCGAGATGATCCGCGAGATCCCCGTGGTCAGCGAGTAGCCGCGGCGGCTAGTTATTGTCCTGCAGTTCGCGCAGGGCTTTCAGCCGATCCGAAACCGCTTGGCCCTCGGGCGGGGTGCCGCGGCGGGCATTGGGGCCGAGTACCGGAGTGGCAGCTTCCTCGGCGTCGACGAATTTCTGCATCCGGTCGGCGAGGCTTTCCTCCGCCTCGACCGGGTCGTTGCCTTCGAGCGCATAAACGATCTTGCTGACGTCGGAGGCGATGTCGTTCAGCCGCTCGCGCAGGTGCGACTGCTCGATGCGGTCGCTGTCCCAGTCGGCCATCACCGTCTCTTCGACATTGGCGACCTTGTCGCGCAGCCGCTCCATCTCCTCTTCGAGGTTGAGCTTTTCAGCGAGCAGCAGGTCGCGCTGCTTGTCGCCGTCGTCGACGATGCGGGTGGTTTCGGCGAGCAGGCTCGAGACGCGTGCCTCGGCATCGGCGATGCGGGCTTCGGCGTCGGCGAGGTCGGACTGGGCGGTGCTGGCGGAATCCGAGCGATCGGCCAATTGCTGGCGGAAGTTCATGGACTCCGCCTGGACTTCGGCCAGGTTTTTGCTGGTATTTTCGAGCTGTTCCAGGAGCTTGCGGTTCTGGGTTTCGAGGTGGTCGGCGCGCTTGCGCTCGGTCCTGAGCTCGTCGCTCTCGGTGCTGCCGGCGGCGCCGCGCAGGCTTTCGCGGGCGGCTTCGAGCTGGCTCGATTTTTCGGTCAACTCCCTGTCGCGCATACGCAATTTCTGGGTGACGTCGGCCGCCTCCTTCTCCAGTTCGAGGATCCGGCGGCGGGCCTCGGCCTCGCGCTCCTCAAGTTCGCGGACGATGGTGAGGTGGTTGTCGCGCTCACCCTTGATGCCGGAGAGCTCGGATTTCTTGCGGTTCACGTCCCGCAACTGGTCGGCGAGGCGGCGGCGGAGGGCTTCGACGTTCTGCTCCAAGCGTCTGGTGGACAAGGCGAATTCGGCGCGGAGCTGGTCCTTGTCGGCGCGGAATTCGGCCATGGTCATAGGGGTGGCAGCTTCGATGCGCTTCTTGGTCAGGCGCACGGCGCGGCGCCAGACGGCCGGCAGCAGGATCAGCGCCAGCAACCCGGCGACGAGCAGGCCGAGGACGAAATACATAATGTTTTCAATGACCATAACGCTACGTCCAACCACGCTCCCGCGCCGGCATTCTAGCGCAAGCGGATTAAGCGGTCACGACCAAGTGTGACAGGGCCGCTGCCCTGTGGAGGCCGCGATCCTGCTGCAATGATGAACGATGTCTGAACGTTCGTTCAGAACGGGTTCCAGGTCGGTTCCTGGGTGAACTTCAGGTAGCCCACATTGATGCCGAGGCGGGCGCCAACGCCGGAGCGGATCGGAACCATCACCACGTCACCGTACTTGACCACGGTCATGCCGAAGCCGCCCAGCACGTAGGCGGAGCCGTCGACGCCGGGATAGCGGCCATAGACGTCGGAAACCTGGCTGAGGTTGTAGACCAGCATCATGACCTTGGAGCCATCGCCGCCGAAATCGAAGCCGATGCTGGGACCCTGCCAGAAGATCGGGTACTCGCCCTGGTTGCGGGTATACATGGTGCCTTCGCCGTAGCGGGCGCCGGCGAAGATGGCGCCGCCGGCTTCCTCGCCGAGGATATAGGCGTTGGGCAGGCCGAACTGGCTGACGGCACGCTCGACCACCGAAGCGAGGCCCTGCGAAACCGAGCCGAAGAACTGGTGGCCGGTGTCGATCAACTCGTCGCCGGAATAGTTGTCCGAGAGCGAGCCCTGCTGCTGGGCATAGGACAGGGTGGGCGCAAGCACCAGCGTCGCCGCGGTCAGCGCAACGAAGGCGGCAAGGATCAGGTAGATCATGCGATCAAGCATGGGAACTCCCGGTGACTTCTGTGCGGGGGCAGTCCATTTACGCGGTCCTTACCTTGCGGGCGGTAGGCTCGGCGCATCTGGTCCTGCTCAGGTGACCTCAAGCTAGGCCTTCATGGCGGCAATGATGCGGCAAAACCGTAAACAAAACTTAACCATAACGGGCGGGATCGTGGCGCTTCTGGTCGCCCTCGGCCTGAGCGGCGTGGCGCCGGTCTCGGCCGCCGCGCTGGTGACGGCGGTCGTCGCCGATCCGCTCACCGGGGTGGCGCTCGAGGGCTATGATCCGGTGACCTATTTCATCGCGCCGGAACCGCAGCTGGGCTCGGCGGACTTCGAAGCGAGCTGGGAAGGGGTGACCTGGCACTTCGCGTCCGCAGCCAATCGCGACGTCTTCCTCAAGAACCCGGAAATCTACGCGCCGCAATATGGCGGGCACTGCCTGATGAGCCTGTCGCGGGGCTACCTGTCGGACGGCAAGCCGCGGCTCTACGTGATCACCGGGATGAAGCTCTACCTGTTCTACTCGGTCGCCAACCGCGAGGCGTTCTTCGCCAGCGGCGACGGTGCTGCGGTGGGAGAGGCGAACGGCAAATGGCCGGCGCTAAAGGCACAGCTGACCGGGGCGGAGGCGCCGGTGATGGTGGAGGCCGCAGCCACGCCCGAAACGGCCGAACCCAAGGCAGACGCTACCCACTAGGGCGAGCCGGGGTGTTGCGGTTAGTGTAACCCAAATCTGATTCGACGGAGAGGCCCGACATCATGGCGGATATCATCGAGCTCAAGGCGACCGACCTCGCGGCCATGTTGTGCTCGCGCGTTTGCCACGACCTGATCAACCCGGTGGGCGCCATCGGCAACGGGCTCGAAGTGCTCGCCGACCCGAGCCAGACGGCGATGGCGGACGGCGCGCAGGAACTGATCGCCAACTCGGCCAAGCAGGCGCGCGCCAAGCTGGAATTCGCCCGGCTGGCCTATGGCGCGAGCTCGACCGCCGGTACCGATTTCGACACGCGCGAGTGCGAGCGGGTGGCCAAGCTGCTGTTCGAGATCGAGAAGGCCGATCTCGACTGGCAGGTGCCGCTGATCCTGTTGCCCAAGCACAAGGCCAAGCTGCTGATGAACATGCTGCTGATCGCCTCGATGGCGGTGCCGCGCGGCGGCGTGGTGACGGTGAAGGTGGAAGGCGCGGCCGGAGCGGAGCGTTTCGTGTTCACATCGAAATCCGATCCCGAGAAGCGGCAGAAGACGCTGATGCCGGCGGGCGCCGAGGGATTGCTGTCGGGCGCGCCGGAAGGTGGCGTCGACGCACGCGGAATCCAGCCGTTCTACACGGGCATCCTGGCCCGGATGACGGACATGGAGCTCAAGATCAGCGTCGAGGGCGATACGTTCGAGTTTACTGCGACGCCGAAGGCTGTGGCTGCGGCGGCTTAGGGTTCGCACGGGTTACCACCCGCTCGGTTGTCATCCCTGCGAAGGCAGGGATCCATCCTTTCCACCTGCGCGAGCTGAGAGTTGGACCCCTGCTTTCGCAGGGGTGACAGCCGGTGGGTGTGGTCGCCCCCTCCACCGCCTACGGCGGTCCCCCTCCCCCGCTCGCGGGGGAGGATTAGAGGTGCCTCACTCTTCTAGAGGATGAAATCGGCGGCGCTCAGTGATGCGCCGAACTCGGTTTGCACTTCGATTTCGAAGTCGGCGAGGCCGTCGCCGTTGGTGTCACCTGAGACCAGCAGGTGGCCGGTGCTTTCGAGGGCGGAGACGCGGAGTTCGCCGGCGGTGCCGGAGAAGTCGGCGGCGCCGATGAAGCTGAAGGCTTGGTTGCCGGTGCGGGCGGCGTTGGCGTCGATGAGGCCGAGGTGGATGCGGTCGCTGGTGGCGCCGGTGCCGTCGTTGGCGGTGAAGTTGAGGATGAGGTCGCGCTCGGCACCGACGGCACTGTCGGTGACGGTGCGGAAATCGAAGCGGTCGGCGCCGATATGGTCGCCGAAGAAGGGTGGACCGTACTCGCGGTCGCCGCCCTGCATGACGTCGCGCCCGAGGCCGCCAACGAAGATTTCGAGGCCGTAGCCCGTGCCGGTCAAAGTGTCGTTGCCGGCGCCGGCGAGAATGAGCCCGGGCTCGACCGTGTTGTTCATCGAGATGATGTCGTCGCCGTCGGTACCGGTCGCGGTGATGGTGTGGTTGTTGCCGAACGCGAAGCGTTCGATGCCGGTATAGTCGTTGAGGTCGAGGTTGATCGTGGCGCGCAGCTCGTCATTGCCGCCGGTGTCGATGACGATGTCGGGCGCATAGTGAATGAGGTAGATATCGTCGCCCTCGCCGCCGATCAGGGTGTCGAGGCCGTGGCCGCCGACCAGGCTGTCATTGCCGGCGCCACCTTCGAGCGTGTCGTCACCTCCATTGCCCCACAGCTGGTCGTCGCCTCCAAGGCCGAGGATGTGGTCGTTCTGCGGGGTGCCGCGGATGAAATCGTCGTTCTCGGTGCCGACCAACTCGGTGGCGAAGGCACCGTCGTCCACGTCATCGGGAAACTCGGGCGGCATGTGTTCCTCCAAAACGATTGCCTGAAGCGAGCTTAGCCGGGGCGTCGAACGCCCGGCTGCGCGTTGCCGGAATGGACGGTGCGCAGGCGCTGCAGAGCGAAGGCGAAAAAGCGTTTGAACAGCATCTGGCGTCGCTGTGGGCCTGCTCACGAATTGAGCAACGCAAAGTCTTGTGCCGCCGATGTACGATTGACGGGCCGCATCGCCGGCCGGTCGCCAAGTTTCGAACGGTGCGGTAAGATTCGTATGCATCGCCATGCAAAGCGCGGCACGATTTCAGTGTTTACTAACCAATGATGCGCACAGTTGGGGACATGGACGGGCTGCGGCGGCAAGGGTCGCCTCCGTTCGGAGACAGCTGAAATGAAGTCCTGCCTCGTGGTCGACGACTCCAGCGTGGTGCGCAAGGTTGCGCGCCGCATCCTGGAGGATCTCGACTATATCGTGGACGAGGCCGAGGACGGGCAGGAAGCCTTCGACAAGTGCCGGCAGGAAATGCCCGACGCGATCCTGCTCGACTGGCAGATGCCGATCCTGAGCGGGCTCGAGTTCTTGAAGCTGTTGCGGGGCTATGTCGGCGGAAATGCGCCGCGTGTCGTCTATATGGTGACCGAGAACGATATCGGGCAGATCGCCATCGCGCTGAAGGCCGGCGTCGACGACTACATGATGAAACCGTTCGATCGGGACCATCTCGAGGCGAAGTTCATCGATCAGCCGGCGCGGGCTACGGCTTGACGCTTGCTTCCGCTCGGCGGGCGGGTTTCGACATCTCATTCCACCTCGCGTGTCACCCCTGCGAAAGCAGGGGTCCAACTCACGGCCAGTGCTGGTGGAGAGATGGATCCCTGCTTTCGCAGGGATGACAGCTGGTGGGTGGGCAGGCATCGGAGCCCGGCACGGTGGCGGAGAACACGGTGCACTTGGCCGCCCCCTCCACCAGCTTCGCTGGTCCCCCTCCCCCGCCACGCGGGGGAGGACATGGAGAGGCCCGTGCCGATCACATCCCCATAAAGCCCTTCGGGGTCTCGCCCTGGAGGAAGGGTTCGATGAAGCCGTAGAGCAGGTCGGTCTGGTTGATGACCGCGGTGTGCGAGGTGGCCGGGAGGATGGCGAGGCGCGAGGCGGGGAGCGGCGCGCCCATGTCGCCCATGCCGCCGCCGCCGAGCAGACGGAACAGCGCGACATTGTGCTCGAGGGTCGAGACGTCGGCGTCGCCGGCGATGATCAGGACCGGGGTCTTGAGCTCTTTGACGTCGGCTTCCCAGGCCATCGGTTCCTTTTCGAGCGCGATCAGCTTTTCGGCGAAGGCGCGGAAGCCGTCGGGGTTAGGTGCGAGCTTCTTCCACTCTTCCTCCATCGGGCCGCCGGCGAACATATCGACCGACATCTGCGGGATGAAGGCGGTGAAGGCGGGCTGCCAGCCCGAGATATCGTAGGCCACCGAGGCGGCGACGAGCTGGTCGACCTTCTCGGGATGGCGAATGGCGAGCTGCAGGCCCGCGGCCGAGCCCATCGAATAGCCGAACACGTCGGCCTTCTCGAGGCCCACCGCATCCATGAAGGCGGCGACGTCGTCGGCGAGGTTGGGATAGGTGATCGGGCGATCGATGTCGTTGGTGCGGCCGTGGCCCTGGAACTCCAGCGCGTAGACCTTGTGGGTCTCGGCAAGGCGCCCGACGATGTCGCCCATGGTCTCGATGTTCATGTAGGCGCCGTGCAGGATGACCAGCGGATCACCTTCGCCGGAGACCTCGTAGTACATCTGCATGCCGTTGACTTCGACGCGGTCGCCGACCGGCTCGGACTGGGCAAAGGCGGTGGTGGTCATCAGCAGCATCCCGGCAATGATGGTGGTGCGAAGCATGTGTCGTCTCCTTGGATGGGGCGCCCCCAAGGCGCCTCCCTGCCAACACGACGAGCGCTTAACGCGCGGATCGACAGGTGCGGCAGATTTTTTTCGAGATTTTTCAGCGAAGGCGGGAGAGGGCCAGCCGGGTCCAGGTGAGATCGGCTTCGAGCGTGCGGCCGGCGGGGCGCTCGTCGGGGGCGCTGCCGCGACGATCGGCGAGGAAGCCGATGGCGCTGGCGGCGTTGAACAGGCCTACGCGCGCGGGGTCGATGGCAGTGCCGCCGGCGGTGCGATAGGCGGCGATGGCGGATTGGAGCAGGGTGTCGTCGAGGCTATCGAAGACGAGGTAGCGGAAATCGGCGTGGCGGTCGGCGAAGGCGGCGTCATCGTAGTCGAAGATGCCGGCGACTGATCCATCCGGGGCGAGGGCGAGGTTGTGGAGGCCGAGGTCGCCGTGGGTCAGGACGCGGTCGGTCACGGTGGCGGTGGTACGCTCGTAGGTATCGATTGCTGCGAGGCAGCGCTCGATCAGGGCGTGGTCGGCGGTGACGTGGGGCAGGTCGGCGGCGATGCGGGCGAGGGCGTGAGGCCAGGCGGAGCGTTCGGGGAGCCAGCCGGTCAGGTCGGCGGGCGGGACGCGATGGTGCTGGTCGGCGATCATGACGCCGAGTTGCCCGCCCAGCGCGCGGGCATAGCCGGGGTCGGCGAGGACTCGGCTGTAGGTGGCCCAGGGATCGACAGTGCCGGGGACGGCGGCGCGGAGCTGCCAGTTCGGGCCGGTGGCGAGGACGCGCGGGGTGGCGAAGCGGCAGTGGCTCGCGAGGAGCGCAAGGACGCGGGCTTCGCGGGCGATACGGTCGGCGCCGGTGGGATTGGTGGGGAACCAGGCGATGCGGTCGCCGGGGAGGAAGGCGACGAAGCGGTCGTCGCGGGGCTCGATGCGGATGTCGGCAGGGGCCGGATCTAGGCCGAGCGCCGCGGCTACCGCGGCGGGCTCGGGGGCGATCCAGTCGGGGGCGGCGAGCGGGTGTTCCATGCGGATTGAGTAGCCCGGATGGGCGGGCGGGCAAAGCGCATTGCCGGGTCCACGGGAAGCGGCTAGCACTGGCGCAGCTCTAGCCTGATACCGGGACCTGCCATGCTCACTGCAGACGATCTTGCGCCTGTTCCCATGTTCGCGGCCGAGGCCGAGCCGGTGCGGCAGGCGCTGGTGGCGGGGTCGGGCGATATCCGGCTGGGGGCGGGCGAGTTCGTGGTCTACGAGGGCGACGAGCCGATGCTCTACGCCGTGCTCGAGGGCAGGCTCGAGGTGATCAAGCGGGTCGACGGGATCGAGCGCAAGATCGGCGAGCGGCTGCCGGGGACGTTTATCGGCGAGGTGCCGATCGTCTACGGCACGCAGTTCCAGGCGGCGGCGCGGGCAGTGGAGCCAACGCACCTCGTGCGGATCGAGCCCAGGCAGTTCCATGCGGCGGCGGCGCTCTCGACCGAGCTGGCGCGCAAGATGGGCGAGCTGGCGCGCGAGCGGATCGGCGGGCTGCAGGGCATCATTGCGAATGCAAGGCGGGCCAAGGTGGTGCTGATCGGGCAGCGCTGGGACCCCGAGTGCCTCGCGGTACGGCGGTTCCTCGCCGGCAATCGCATCATGTTCGATACGTTCACCGCCGATGCGCCGGAGCTGGCGACGCGCTGGCAGGGGGAATTGCCGACGGCGGAGCAACTGCCGGCGGTGCAGGTGATGGACGGGCCGACGCTGTTGCGGCCGGGGTTCCGGGCGCTGGCCGAGGCGGTGGGGCTCGAGACCAAGGCCAAGGCGGCGCGCTACGATACGGTGATCATCGGCGGCGGGCCGGCGGGGCTGGCGGCGGCGGTGTATGGCGCGTCCGAGGGGCTGAAGACGCTGGTGATCGAGCGCGAGGCGCCGGGCGGGCAGGCGGGGACGTCGTCGCGGATCGAGAATTATCTCGGGTTTCCGGGCGGGATTTCGGGCGACGAGCTGGCCGGGCGGGCGCTGCTGCAGGCGAAGCGGCTGGGGGCCGAGGTGCTGATCACGCGGTCGATCGAGGGGATCGATCCGGTTGAGCGGGTGATCACGCTCGATGGCGGCGAGGCGATCTCGGCGCGGACGATCATTCTCGCGACGGGGGTGAGCTGGCGGCGGGTGGCGATCGAGGGGTTCGACCGGCTGATCGGCAAGGGCATCTACTATGGCGCGGCGCGGAGCGAGGCGGGGACGACGCAGGGGCTCGACATCCACCTGATCGGGGCGGGCAACTCGGCCGGGCAGGCCGCGATGTTCTTTGCCAGCCACGCGCGCTCGGTGACCATGCTGGTGCGCGGGGACTCGCTCGAAAAGAGCATGTCGCAGTACCTGATCGAGCAGGTGCGCAGCAAAGCCAATATCCGCGTGGCGCTGAACAGCGAGGTCGGCGCGGTGCATGGCGAGCAGAACCTCGTCGGGCTCGACGTGGTGGACCGGGTGAGCGGCGCGTCGCGGCGCGAGGAGAGCGCGGGGCTGTTCGTGTTCATCGGCGCCGATGCCGAGACGGACTGGCTGCCGGCGGAGGTGGCGCGGGAGGGGCACGGCTATGTGCTGACGGGCGAGGATCTCAGGCGGGCCGGGCGGTGGAGCGAGGAGCGCGATCCGTATCTGCTGGAGACGAGCGTGCCGGGGATTTTTGCCTGCGGCGACGTGCGGTTCGGTCCGGTGAAGCGGGTGGCGTCGGCGGTGGGCGAGGGCGCGATGGCGATCGCGTTCGTGCACCAGTATCTGGCACGGGGATGAGGGTGGAGCCGCACGGTGCAAAAAGCAAAAGCCCCACATTGGGCGGGGCTTTGTGACGTGACGTGTGCTGTCGGTGCCTAGGCGACGCTGGATTCGGCGAAGTTCTCGTTGTCGTCGGGTTCGCGCAGGACGTAGCCGCGGCCCCAGACGGTTTCGATGTAGTTCTTGCCGCCGGTGGCCACCGAAAGCTTCTTGCGGAGCTTGCAGATGAACACGTCGATGATCTTGAGCTCGGGCTCGTCCATGCCACCGTAGAGGTGGTTGAGGAACATTTCCTTGGTGAGCGTGGTGCCCTTGCGGAGCGAGAGCAGCTCCAGCATCTGGTATTCCTTGCCAGTGAGGTGCACGCGCTGCGTCTGCACTTCGACGGTCTTGGTGTCGAGGTTGACGCTGAGGTCGCCGGTGTTGATGACCGACTGAGCGTGGCCCTTGGAGCGGCGGACGATGGCGTGGATACGGGCGACCAGCTCGTCCTTGTGGAAGGGCTTGGTCATGTAATCGTCGGCGCCAAAGCCGAGGCCGCGGACCTTGTCCTCGATGCCGGCGAGGCCGGAGAGGATCAAGATCGGGGTCTGCACCTTGGCGACGCGCAGGGTGCGCAGCACCTCGTAACCCGACATGTCGGGAAGGTTCAGATCCAGCAGGATGATGTCGTAGTCGTAGAGTTTGCCAAGGTCGACACCCTCTTCACCGAGATCCGTCGTGTAGACGTTGAAACTCTCGGACTTGAGCATCAGTTCGATGCTCTGCGCTGTGGCGCTGTCGTCCTCGATCAGAAGCACACGCATGCCGTCAATCCTCTTAAACCGTTCCCTGCTGGAACACTGGGCCAAACGCCTGTTGCGTTCACCCTTAACCGAACCCTACTGGATATGACCCAAACCTAAGCGCAATTAGTTAACAAAGTTTAATTCTGATCCGCAAGGTTCTAATCGCCTCCCGCTAACGATATATTAAGTCGTTGATTTTGTTGAGGAAAATGCCGATTACCGACTTAAGAAATTAGGTTAAGAAAGGCTTTCAAGCGACTCTTGAGACTCAATGATTTCGGGGGATCGGGGTGGTCCGGAGCGGCCGCAGGCAGACCAGGCTCCGAGGCTATGGTTAACGCATTTTGTTTAACGTTCGGTTACGTTGGTTCAAAGCGATTCGTGCCACCGTCAACAGGGCCAGATGCAGTCCCTCAAAGCCGCCATCGATGCGATCGAAGAGGTCGAGGTGTTCGGCCGCGTAAAGACGGTGCAGGGCCTGCTCGTCGAGGTGGTCGGCCCAGTGCGCGAACTCAAGATCGGCGGACGGGTGGAGATCGAGACCACCGGTGGCGGCACGCTCAAGGCCGAGATCATCGGGTTTCGCGACGGGCACGCGCTGTGCCTGCCATTCGGGGCGCTGACAGGCGTCAGACTCGGCTGCAAGGCGGTGTTCAGGAGCCATGACGGCGCCGTGCAGCCGTCCGAGCATTGGCTGGGGCGGGTGATCAACGCGGACGGGGTGCCCATCGACGGCAAGGGGCCGCTGCTGCCCGGCCCGATCGCCTATCCGCTGAAGCAGCAGCCGCTGCCGGCGCATGAGCGCATGCGGGTAGGCGATCCGCTCGATATGGGCGTGCGCACGATGAACACGTTCACCACCATGTGCGAGGGCCAGCGCATGGGGATCTTCGCCGGCTCGGGCGTCGGCAAATCCGTCCTGATGTCGATGCTGGCGCGTAACGCGCAAGTCGATGTGGCGGTGATCGGGCTGATCGGGGAGCGCGGCCGCGAAGTGCAGGAATTCGTCACCGACTATCTGGGCGAGGTCGGCATCGAGCAGGCGGTCGTGGTGGTGGCGACGTCGGACGAGGCGGCGCTGATGCGGCGGCAGGCGGCCTACCTGACGCTGGCGCTGGCGGAGTACTTTCGCGATCAGGGCAAGCGGGTGCTGTGCATGATGGACAGCCTGACCCGCTTTGCGCAGGCGCAGCGCGAGATCGGACTTTCCATCGGCGAGCCGCCGACGGCCAAGGGTTACCCCCCGACGGTGTTCACGGAACTGCCCGGATTGCTGGAAAGAGCCGGTCCTGGATTGAAGGATAGCGGCTCCATTACCGGTCTATTTACCGTTTTGGTGGAAGGTGACGACCACAATGAGCCCATTGCGGACGCCGTTCGCGGCATTCTCGATGGGCACATCGTGATGGAGCGCTCGATCGCCGAACGGGGGCGGTACCCGGCGATCAACGTGCTCCGGTCCATATCTCGCACCATGCCAGGTTGCGTGCCGGTTGTTGTCCGGCCCGTCCTGCAGAAGGCGCGGGAGCTCATGTCGACATTTGCCGACATGGAGGAACTGATCCGGCTGGGGGCTTACCGGAAAGGATCGGATCCGGGCGTGGACCGCGCCATTGCGATCAACCCGGCGCTGGAGGCATTTCTCAGCCAGCAGCGGGAAGAACGCACCTCGATCGCCGACGGCTATGTCATGCTGGAGGCGATCCTGGACAAGGTGGCCAGCGGGACGCCAGTGAAGTGAGTGACTTGATGTGTAAGGAGTACAAGTCATGAAGTCGCGCAGCGAAAGCCTGATCCGGCTCAAGAAGTTTCAGGTGGACGAAAAGCGGCGTCAGCTGACGCAGATCGAGATGATGATTGCCGATTTCGAGCGCATGGCCGCCGAACTCGACCAGCAGATCGAGATCGAACAACAGAAAACCGGCATTTCGGATGTCGCGCATTTCGCCTATTCGACCTTCGCCAAGGCAGCGATGGCGCGCCGGGACAACCTGCTGGCTTCCGCGCGGGATATGCGCGGGCAACTCGAGGCGGCCCAGGACGCATTGGCCGAGGCGGTCGAGGACTTGAAGAAGGTGGAGCTGCTGGACCAGCGCGAGCACGGCCGCGAAGCGGCAGCCGACGCCAAGGCCGAACAGGCCGACTATGACGAGATCGGCCGGCTGCGTCACCGCCGGCACTGAACCAACTCTGTCGCCGCCGCAATGAAAAAGGCCCGCTTGCGCGGGCCTTTCGCGTTCTGATGTCTTGTCGTTACGGCGTGGCGGGAGCCGCCGGAGCCATCGCGCCACCGTCAGCTGGGGCAGCCGGGGCCATCGCGCCACCATCTGCCGGCGCCGGGCTCATGCCGTCGGCGGCAGGAGCCGCTGCGTCGTCGGTGGTTTCAAAGGCCGGGGCGGCGTCGAGGGTTTCCTTGGTGGTCGGCAGCACGAAGCGCTCCGAGCCATCCTCGGCGGTGACCCACTCGAGCTCGGCATAGTTCACGGCAACGTTCTTCTCGCCGATGCCGAGGAAGCCGCCGACGCCGATGATCACGGCAGCAATGTCGCCGGTTTCACCGATGACGAGATTGTTGACGTCGCCGATATGCTCGGCATCAGCGGCGCTGGAGGAATAGACCTGCTTGCCGATGATCTCGGTGGCGAGGTTGTCCTTGTCGGTAACCGTGTAGCCGGTGGCGAGAATGGAGTCGCCGGTCGCAGGGGCAGCAGTGGCCGCGGCGGGGGCGTCGGCTGGCGCCGGAGTAGCAGGGGCGTCGGTAGCCGGGGTGGCAGGAGCCTCGGTCGGGGCTGGAGTGGCAGGCGCAGCGTCCTGCGCGATGGCGCCGGCCGATAGCAGGGCGGCGATAGCAGTGGAGGTCAGCAGGGTGCGGAACATTGGGACGTCCTCTCGTTGTTGCCTTCATGTTGAGGCCGCGCAGGCGGGCTGCACGGCCGCATGAGAGACCAACGTGGCTCTGCGGCTGGCGTTCCTGCGACAAAGCGCGTGCTGACGAAAATATGAAAAGGACCGGCCCCGTGTTCGAGGTCCGGCCCAATACGCCTCCCAGCGTGCTGTCGAGGCGGCAGAGCGCCTCACATGAATCAAGTTAGCGTAAAATGCGGGGCAGTTGGCACGCGGCCGGGTTAACGGGTTAAGCGGGAGTTAACGGGCGGCGGTGAGCCGGCATCAATAAGTCTTCATGGCGAGATGGAGGATGCCGGAGCCGTCGTCGAATTTGTCGCCATAGGCGACGAAGCCGAGCTTTTCGTAGACGGCGGTTTTGTCATGCTGGGCAGCGAGCCAGAAGCGGGCGTGGCCGCGCTCGCGGCCAATCTCCATGGCGCGGGCGAGCATGAGAGAGGAGATGCCCCGGCCGCGCCAGGCGCGGGCGACGGCGACGCGACCGAGCTTGGCCTGCTCCGGCGTCTCGATGATCCGCAGCGTGCCGACCACGGTCCCGGCGGCGATGGCCACGAGGTGAGTGGCGGTGAGATCGTCGGCGTCGAACTCCTCGGCCTCGGGGATCTGCTGCTCGACGACGAAGACCTCGCGGCGCAGGGCGAAGGCGAGGTTGCAGAGCGGGGAGAAGACGGGAACGGGGAGGAGGGTGATGTCGGGCATGAGGCCGACATCAGCATGGACGGGCTAGAAAGGCGAGTGGGTCCGGCGTCGGCGCACTTGGCACCCCCCACCCCTGTCCCTTCCCCGCAAGGGGGAGGGAGACGCCCACATGGGTAACGGCGCTTGTGGCCGCCCCTCCACCAGCTTCGCGGGGAGGATCACGCCGGTTCGTTGATCGGGATGGGGCCCGTTGGGCCGGGGACGGTCCACTGGGCGGCGCCGGCGGTGCGGACGAGGGTGGCGATGAAGCCGAGCTTGGCGATGACGGCGGGGGTGAGGACGAAGGGGTAGGCGTCGTGCTGGCCGACGGCGCGGTTGAGATTGTTGATCAGCGAGGCGAGGGGGATCCAGTTTTCGACCAGGCCCTCGATGCCGCCGGAGTAGGGATCGAAATCGACCACCTTGGTGAGCTCGCCACGCTCGTCGAGCTTGGGATCGAGGCGGACGCCGAAGGCGGCGGCCATCTCGGTGGTGTCGGTGAGGTGGAGGTAGTGGGCGAAGGTTTCGGCGAAATCCTCCCAGGGGTGGGAGGTGGCGTAGGCCGAGATGTAGTGCTGCTGCCAGCCGATGGGAATGTCGTTGCCGTAGTAGCGGGAGAGCGCCCCGGCATAGTCGGCGCTTTCGTCGCCGAACAGGGCGCGGAACTCGGCATGGGCGGGCTGGTTGGCGACGAGGATATCCCAGTAGTAGTGGCCGATCTCGTGGCGGAAATGGCCGAGCAGGGTGCGATAGGGCTCGCGGAACTGGGTGCGCCGGTATTCGCGCGCGGCGTCGTCGGCCTCCTTGAGCGCAATGGTGACGATGCCGTTGTCGTGGCCGGTGAGGACAGGGGCGGGCGCAATGTCCTCGTTGATGAACTGGAAGCTGAGGCCGTGCAGCGCGTCCTCGTTGCGGGTGGCGAGGGGGAGACGCAGGCGAAGGAGCGAATAGATCAGGCGCTTCTTGGCGCGCTCGAGCGCCTGCCAGCGGCCCAGATCGAGCGGATCCTCGATATTGGGGATGAGTGCGTTGTGGCGGCAGGCGCGGCAGTAGGGATCAGCGCCGGGCGCGTAGGGGACGAGCCAGTTGCAGGCGCCGTGCGCGGCATTGGCGCAGAAGACGAATTCGCGGTTATCGAGGAAGGGCGCGGTGAAGACGTCCGGGCCACCCTCGAGCGAGACGAGGGCGTTGGATTGCGGCTCGTAACCGAGAGTGCGGCCGCAATGCTCGCAGCGGGTGTTTTCGAAGTAGAGAAGGTGACCGCAGTGGTCGCAGCGGAAAAGTTTCATGACGGGCCCCCGGGTGCGGTGAGAATGTTGCTGGGACAGAGGCGGTTCCAGCCCAACGGGGAATTAAGGTAGAGCGACGATGATCGATGCCGTGCGGGAATTTGCGGAAGGCCGTAGAGCGCGATGGCCAAGCGCATGACGAAGACGCTCGCGGCGGAAATCGCCGAGCGGGTGCTGAAGGTGGTGAACCCGGCCAATCGCCCGATGGCGCTGAGCGAGGCGCTCAGGCGGCACGGGTTCGGCTCGGCGACGCTGCCGACGGGCGGGCTGCCGGCCGACAAAGCCGCGATGGTGGCGTGGCTGCAGGCGACCTATCCCGGCGAGGGCGGCTAGCGCGCTGGTTGCGAACATTAAATTCTCGCAGCGGGGGAACGGCGCCGGCGGGCGGCCCGTTGTTCGGCCACCTGAAACGGAGGTTCAGAATGCCCCACAAGGATGAAGTCAAAGGTACGGCCAAGGAAGCCCGCGGCCACGTGAAGGACGCGATCGGCAAGGCGACCGGCGATGAGAAGCTGCGCGCCGATGGCGCGGCCGACAAGGCCGAGGGCAAGGTGCAGAAGGCGGTCGGCAAGGTGAAGGAAGCAGCGCGGGATGCGCTGAAGCACTGAGCCGGCGGTGAGCTGGATTTTTGAACCGGGCGCTCTGTGAGGGGCGCCCGGTTTTGTTTGGGGGCGGGGCGGTCGCGGCATCGCAGGGCCCCCTCACCCTAGCTCTGCTAAGCCGCTTTGCGGCTAGCGGCGCTACCCTCTCCCCGACGGGGCGAGGGGACGCGGTGGCTCGGCTGGCGACCTCTATTAGACGCTGCCGATCGTCTTCAGCCGCACGCGTGGGTGCACCTCGTTCTGGCTCATGACCACGGTCTGCGGGCGGAAGCGTTCGATGATGGCGCGGACGTGGGGGCGGATGCCGGGCGAGGTGATGAGGACGGGGATTTCGCCCATCTGGGCGGCGTTCTCAAAGCCCTGCTGGATGCCGACGATGAATTGCTGCAGGCGCGAGGGGGCCATGGCGAGGTGGCGCTCGTTGCCGTCGCCGACCATGGCTTCGGCGAAGTCACGTTCCCATTGCGGTGAGAGCGTGAGCAGCGGCAGGTTGCCGTCCGGGCCGAGATTGGCAGCGCAGATCTGGCGGGCGAGGCGGGAGCGGACGTGCTCGGCGATGGACTGGGCGGTGCGGCCGGGGCCGGCGATTTCGGCGATACCTTCCAGGATGGTGGGCAGGTCACGGATGGAGATGCGCTCGGTGAGCAGCGTCTGCAGCACGCGCTGGATGCCCGAGACCGAAATCTGCGATGGGACGATGTCCTCGACCAGCTTCTGCTGGTCCTTGGGCAGTCCGGAGAGCAGGGACTGGACGTTGGCGTAGCTGAGCAGGTCGGCGACGTTGCCCTTCAGCACTTCGGTGAGGTGGGTCGAGATGACGGTCGAGGGATCGATGATCGAGTAGCCGCGGAGTTCCGCTTCGTCGCGCAGGGCGGGCTCGATCCAGGTAGCGGGGAGGCCGAAGGTGGGCTCGGTGGTATGGATGCCCGGGAGGGTGATCTCGTGGCCCATCGGATCCATGACCATGAGCTGATGGGCGTAGATCTGGCCGCGGCCGGCGTCGACTTCCTTGATCTTGACGCGATAGTCGTTGGGCTCGAGCTGCATGTTGTCGAGGATGCGGACGGGCGGCATGATGAAGCCGAGTTCGGTGGCGAGCTGACGACGCAGCGCCTTGATCTGCTCGGTGAGGCGGTCGGTGCCGGTATCGTCCTCCTTGACCAGCGAGAGCAGGCCATAGCCGAGTTCGAGCTTGAGCTCGTCGATGCGCAGGCTGTCGGTGATCGGCGCCTCCTCGGCGGTGGCCGGGCCCGCCTGCTGGGCCTGCTGCATGGCAGTTTCGATGATCGCCTTGTCGGCCGCGACGGACTTGCGCTTGCCGGACTTGAAGGCGAGCCAGCCGACGCCACCGGCAAGGGCGAGGAACGGGATGATCGGCATGCCGGGCAGCAGGGCCAGCCCGCCGATGACGGCGGCCGACATGCCGAGGGCCTTGGGGTAATGCGTGAACTGGGCGACGAGCGCCTTGTCGGCCGAACCGGTGACGCCCGATTTCGACACGAGGATACCGGCGGCGGTTGACACGATCAGCGCGGGGATCTGGGAAACGAGGCCGTCGCCGATGGTGAGCAGGGTGTAGACGCCGCCGGCCTCCTGAAAGCTCAGGCCCTCCTGCATCATGCCGATGATCATGCCGGCGATGATGTTGATGAAGGTGATGAGCAGGCCGGCGATCGCGTCGCCGCGCACGAACTTGCTCGCACCGTCCATGTTGCCGAAGAAGGCGCTCTCGGCCTCGAGGTTTTCGCGGCGCTTCTTGGCGGTCGTCTCGTCGATGAGGCCGGCGCTCAGGTCGGCGTCGATGGCCATCTGCTTGCCGGGCATGGCGTCGAGATTGAAGCGTGCCGCGACTTCGGCGATGCGGCCCGAGCCCTTGGTGATGACGATGAAGTTCACGATCAGCAGGATCGCGAAGACCACGACGCCGATGACGAAGTTGCCGCGTGTGACGAACTCGCCGAAGGCCTCAATGACATGGCCGGCCGCATCGGTGCCGTTATGGCCTTCGGACAGGATGAGGCGCGTGGTGGCGAGGTTGAGCGCCAGCCGCAACAGCGCCGAGATCAGCAGCACGGTGGGGAAGGACGAGAATTCGAGCGGCGTCTGGATGAACAGCGCCGTCATCAGGATGAGGACCGAGAAGACGATCGAGACGGCGAGCAGCAGATCGAGCAGCAGCGGCGGCAGCGGCACGATGAGGACGAGGATGATCCCCATCACGCCGACCGCCAGGCCGATCTCGGACGAGCCGAGGGATTTCAGCAGGCCCTGGAGGGTAAAGGCGGGGAGCCTTGCGCGGGCGCCGGAGGGGGCGGAGAGATCAGCCATTGGTCACCGAAGAAGAGATGGCTGAGTGCCCTATCGATAGAGACGCCCCCCTCCCGGCCTCCCCCACAAGGGGGGAGGTGAAGGGGGAGTTTGTGGCGCTGACGGTGCCCCGAATGCGATGCGGCACCTCCCCCCTTGTGGGGGAGGATGGGAGGGGGGCGTCTGCCAGCAGTCGATCCATCAAGCCACGTTCCGCTGTTCGCCCGGCGCCGGGACGGCGATCCCTTCGTCCATGTACTGGTTGAGCTTGTTGCGCAGGGTGCGGATCGAGATGCCGAGGATGTTGGCGGCGTGGGTACGGTTGCCGAGCACGTGGTCGAGCGTGTCGAGGATCAGGTCGCGTTCCACGTCGGCGACGGTGCGGCCGACCATGGTGCGGGCGATGGCGTCGGCGGCCTGGGCGGCCTGGCTGGCGACGGACGGCGTGGCGACTTCCGTCAGACCGGTGCCGTCGGGCATGGCGATGGCGTCGGGTCCGATGACTTCGCCGCCGGCGAGGAGAACCGCGCGGTGCAAGGTGTTCTCGAGCTCGCGCACGTTGCCGGGCCAGGGGGCGCGGACGAGGGCGGTGCGGGCTTCTTCGTTCAGCACGCGGCGACCGAGGCCGTTGGCCTTGGCGTATTTGTCGACGAAGTGGTCGGAGAGCGCCGCAATATCGGCGGGGCGGTCGCGCAGCGGCGGGAGTTTCAGGTTCACGACGTTGAGGCGGAACAGCAGGTCCTCGCGGAAGCTGCCTTCGCGCACGGCGTCGCTGAGGTTGCGGTTCGAGGTGGCGATGATGCGGATATCGACCGGCACGGGGCGGGTGCCGCCGACACGGTCGATCAGGCGCTCCTGGATGGCGCGGAGGAGCTTGGCCTGCAGGCGCACGTCCATTTCGCTGATTTCGTCGAGCAGGAGCGTGCCGCCATTGGCTTCCTCGAACTTGCCGACGCGGCGGGCGACGGCGCCGGTGAAGGCGCCTTTCTCGTGGCCGAACAGCTCGGACTCGAGCAGGGCCTCGGGGATGGCGGCGCAGTTGATGGAGATGAAGGGCCGCGACGCGCGCTTGGAACGGGCGTGCAGGTACTTTGCCATCACTTCCTTGCCGGTGCCGCTCTCGCCCGTGATGAGCACAGAGGCTTCCGACGGGGCGACCTGCTCGGCGAGCTTCACCACGCGCGCCATGGACGGGTCGCGGTAGAGCATGTCGCTCGACTCGCGGGCGACGGCGGCGATGACGGCGGCGATCAGCTCGGCGTCGGGCGGCAGCGGGATGTATTCCTTGGCGCCGGCGCGGATGGCACTCACCGCGGCAGCGGCATTGGACTCGGTGCCGCAGGCGACGACCGGCACGACGATGCGTTCGGCATCGAGGGCGGCGATCAGACCGGCAATGTCCATCACCACATCGACTAGCAGCAAGTCGGCGCCGCGGCCGGCGCGGAGCGAGGCGAGCGCGATCTCGATGCTCGGGGCGTGGGCGACTTTGGCGCCGCCATCCATGGCGAGTTTGGTGGCGGTGGTGAGCTGGCCTTCGAGAGCGCCGACGATGAGTAGCCGCATTAGTATTCTCCGAAAATGTCGGCCAAGGCCACTGGTGTCATCCCCGCGAAAGCGGGGATCTTCGTTTGCGGCGCGTGCCGCGAATTCAGAAAACGGAGGTTCCCGCTTTCGCGGGAATGACCCGGTGATGGAGCCGCCAGTTCAGCACTGACGCCCATCATGCTGCCTTGATGATTTCGGTCATGGTCACACCCAGGCGGTTCTCGACCAGCACGATCTCGCCGCGGGCGACGAGGCGGTCGTTGACGTAGATTTCGACGGCTTCGCCGACCTGGCGGTCGAGTTCGACGACGGTGCCGACATCCATCTTGAGCAGGTTCGCGACTGGCACCTTGGCGCGGCCGAGGACGACCGAGATGCGGACGGGGACGTCGAATACGGCCTCGAGGTCGGCCGCGGTCTTCTCCGCCGGCGGGGTGTAGCCGTCGCGGTCGGGGGCAGTCATCTCCTCGAAGGCGACGCCTGGCTCAGTGGTCATCAGGACTGCTCCTCGTTGCGGATGCCGCGGGCGGCAAAGTACTGGCTGATCTGGTCGTCGATGCCGGCGCTGATGGCGCGGATGTCGCGCACCACGCCGCCATCGGCCCATTCGATGCGGGCGTCGCCGATGGCGATGTCGGGAGCGCCCATGACGACGAGCCGGCCGGCAAAGCCCGAGGTGGCCATGCGCGCCTCGGCAATGTCGCGAACCCTGTCGGCGAGGCTTGGCTCGCAGCGGATGACGAGATGTGGGGCACCACCGAGGGTGGCCATGCACTCGGCGACCAGCGTCTCGATTTCGGCTGCCGGCTCGCGGGCGATGAGGCCGCCGGCGAGTTTTCGCGCGATGGAAAGGGCGACCTCGACGGCTTCGGCGATGGTCTGCTTGCGCAGGTCGTCGACCGAGGCGGTGAAGGCGGCGACACGGATCGCAAGCGCTTCGGCATGGGCGGCCTCGGCCCTGGCGGCTGCCGCGAGCGCTGCGCGTTCGCCTTCGGCGCGGCCGGCGGCAAAGCCTTCCTCGCGTGCGGCCTCGAGCATGGCCGACATCGCGGTCTCGCTGACCGTGGCGTTGCGCTCCTCACGGCGGCCGAGGTCGAGATCGAAGGTGAAGCGGGCGGGTGCGGCGCTCACTCGATCATCTCCTCGTCGGCCTTGCCCTTGGTGATGACGATCTCGCCGCGGGCCGCGAGGTCCTTGGCCGTCGCGACCATGCGGGCCTGGGCCTCGTCGACATCCTTCAGGCGGACCGGGCCGAGGGCCTGCATGTCTTCCTTCAGCATCTTGCCGGCGCGGCTCGACATGTTGGCGAAGAACATGTCCTTGACCGTGTCGTTGGCGCCCTTGAGCGCCAGGGCCAGTTCCTTCTTGTCGAGCTTTTGCACCATGGTCTGGATGGCGCCGGACTCGAGGCGGGCGAGATCCTCGAAGGTGAACATCAGCGCCTTGATGCGGTCCGAGCCGTCGCGGTCGCGTTCCTCGAGCGTGGTGAGGAAGCGCGCCTCGGTCTGGCGGTCGAAGGCATTGAAGATCTCGGCCATCTGCTCGTGGCTGTCGCGGCGCTTGGTGTGGCTGAGCGTCGACATGAACTCGGTGCGCAGGGTCGTCTCGATCTTTTCGAGGATTTCCTTCTGCACGGGATCGAGCGCCAGCATGCGTTGCACCACGTCCATGGCCAGCTCCTCGGGCAGCTCGGAGAGGACGGCGGCGGCATGATCGGTGTTGAGCTTGCTCAGCACCACGGCAATGGTCTGGGGGTATTCGTTCTTGAGATAGGTGGCGAGCACGTCCTGCTGAACGTTGCTCAGCTTCTCCCAGATGTTGCGCCCGGCGGGACCGCGGATCTCTTCCATGATCGCATCGACGCGCTCCTGCGGCAGGAAGGAGAGGAGCAGGCGCTCGGTGGTGTCGGTGTTGCCCGAGATGTTGCCGTTCGAGGAAATCGTGGTGACGAACTCGATGAACAGGGTGTCGAGCATGTCCTGGGTGATCGGGCCGAGCTTCACCATGGCGCGGGAGAGCTGGCGGATCTCCTCGTCGTCGAGCTCCTCGAGGATGGGTTTGCCGAAATCGGGGCCGAGGGCGAGCAGCAGCACGGCGGCCTTTTCGTCGCCGCCCAGCGCGCGCTGGGTGGCGTCGGCGCCGACGACCAGTTGCCGGGTCATTGCCTGCTGGGCGTCGTTGCTGGCGGGGTTGGGGGTGGCCATCTGCGCTCAGTCTCAGGTGGTGCCGGCCAGCCAGTCGCGCACGATCAGCGCGGCCTGGCGGGGATTTTCGTCGACGAGCTGGCCGACGGTCTTGAGTGTGGCCGCCTGTTGCTCGCCAAGCGCCTTGGCGTTGTTCATCCAGGCGGGCGTGCGGGGACGCTGGGGCTCGTCCTCGTCGAAGCCGCCTTCGAGGCCCGGAGGAAACGGCGGGGCGGCGCCGGGGGCGAAATTGCCGGGAACCATCGCGGTGCCCGGGGCATGGCCGAGCTCGGCGCTGGCGGGCAGGGCGAGCGTCCTGTTCTCGGGCGCCAGCACCCGCTTGAGCAGCGGGCGGAGGACGAAGAACACCAGCGCCAGGGCAATGAGGATGGTCACCGCCATCTCGGCGAGGTTCATCAGATCGTCGCGGGTGAAATCGAACAGGCCGGCTTCGGCGGTGCCGCCGGTGGCGAGCTCGGGGCGCTCGGCGAATTGCAGGTTGGCGACCTCCACCTGGTCGCCGCGGGCTTCGGAGAAGCCGACCGCGGAGCGGACGAGGGCGGTGATCTGGTCGAGTTCGGCCTGGGTGCGCGGGGTGTAGGTGGAGTTGCCATTGGCGTCGGCGACATAGGTGCCGTCCACCACCACCGCGATCGACAGCCGCTTGATGCCGCCGGCCTCGGTCATGGCCGTCTCGGTGACCTTGGAGATCTCGTAGTTGGTGGTTTCCTCGGTGGTGGTCGCTTCTTCCGAGGTGGTGCCGCCGCCGGTGGCGGCAGGCGTCGCACCCGGCAGTTCGGTCGAGGCGCTGACCTGGCCGCTCTCGCCGGCGCCGCGGGCCGAATTGGCGAGGTCGCGGGTCTGGGTCGAGCGGACGACCTGGCCGTTGGGGTCGAAGGTCTCGGCGGTGCGGCTCAGCCGGTTCATGTCGAGCTCGGCCGACACCTGCACGCGGGCGCGGCCGGCGCCGACGATGTTGGCGAGCAGATCCTCGACACGGTTGCGCAGGCGCGTTTCGGTGCTGAGAGTGCGCTCCTCGAGCTCGCCGGCGACCATATCCTCGGCGCCATTGCCGGCGCCCGAGGCGAGGAGGTTGCCGGTATCGTCGACGACCGAAACGCGCATCGGGGTCAGGCCCTCGACGGCGGAGGCGACGAGGTGCTGGATGGCGCGGATTTCGCCGGCCGAAAGCTCGCCGCGGACGGAGAGGACGATGGAGGCGGTGGGGTCCTTCTGCTCTCGGCTGAACAGGGCGCGCTCGGGCAGGACGAGGTGGACGCGGGCCGAGCGGATGCGAGCGAGCGAGGAGATGGTGCGGCTGAGCTCGCCTTCGAGGGCGCGGACATTGTTGATGTTCTGGACGAAGCTGGTGGCCCCCAGCGTCGACTGCTGGTCGAAGATCTCGTAGCCGACCTGACCGCGGGTGGGCAGGCCATCGGTGGCCAGCGACATGCGGATGGTGGTGATCTGGTCGCGCGGGACCAAGATGGTGTCGCCTTCGCCGCGCAACTCGTAAGGTACGTTCTGCGTCTGCAGTTCGGAGACGATGGCGGCCGAATCCTCGAAGCTGAGGCCGGAGTAGAGCGGCGCCAGAGACGGCGCGGAGGCGCGCATGATGAGGAAGGCGAAAAAGCCCAGCATCAGCACGGCGATTACGGCCATGGCGGCGACGCGCGCCAAACCAAGGCGATTGACGAATGCCAGCAACCCGTCCACGCGGGGATCACCCTTTAGTCATTTGGGTGCGCACGAACGCACCGAGCCCATAGGCAAAAATTACCCATCAGATGGTAAACAGCTGGTTAACCACTGGTTGCAGAATGCAAAAATCGGCAGGGATTGCCGGGTACACGGTTAGGGAGTGGTGAAGGAAATGAGCCTCAAGATCCTGGGTCGGGTGACCTCGATCAACATGCGCAAGGCGCTCTGGACAGCGGACCTGATCGGGGTCGAGTACGAGACCGAGCTATGGGGGCTGCCGCATCGCGACCCCAAGGCGCCGGAATACCTGGCGCTCAACCCCAATGGCCTCGTGCCGGTGATCATCGATGACGGGTTCGTCTTGTGGGAGAGCAACGCCATCATGCGCTATCTCGCCGATACGCGGCGGAGCGGGCTGTGGCCGACGGCGCCCAAGGAGCGGGCGCTGGTCGACCAGTGGCTGACCTGGCAGGTGGCCGAGCTGAACGCCGGCTGGGGCTATGCGGTCCATGCGCTGCTGCGCAAGAACCCGGCCTATGACGACGAGTTGCGGATCGCCGAGTCGATCAAGAAGTGGACCGCGGCGATGCAGATCCTCGAGGCGCAACTCGTAAAGGGCGGCGGTTTCGCGGCCAACGAACGGCTGAGCATCGCCGATATCGGGCTGGCGCTGTCATCGCACCGCTGGTTCTCAACGCCGTTCGACAAGCCGAACCTACCTGCAGTGGCGGAGCATTACAGCCGGCTGCGGGAAACGCCGGAGGGGCTGAAGTATATGGGTGGGGAGACGCCGTAGGGGGAGTAGAAGGTAGGAAGTAGAAGGTAGAAGTTAGAAGTTGGTGCGTGCCGGGCTGGCAGGCTTTCGCTGCTTCCCACGTTTCTACCTTCTACTTTCTACCTTCTGCGAATGCGAAAAACCCGCCGCGGCGTGCCGGGCGGGTTTTCGGAACCGACAGGATCGATCAGCCTTCGCGGTAGTGCTGAATCCAGGTGGTGCGCAGGCCGGCGAGGCCGTGCTTGTCGATGGCGGCCTGCCAGTTGAGGAATTCATCGACCGAAAGAGTATAGCGCTGGCATGCCTCTTCGAGGCTCAGCAGCCCACCACGGACGGCCGCGACCACCTCGGCCTTGCGGCGGATGACCCAGCGACGGGTGTCCTTGGGGGGGAGGTCCGCAATCGTCAACGGACTGCCGTCCGGACCGATCACGTACTTTACACGGGGACGCATTTGTACGGTCATTGTACTCACTTACTCAACCTGACCACGTCCCAAACCCTAGGCCATCGCGCTTAAAATTCGGCTAAGGCATTACTTAGAATGCGTTAAGAGCCAAGGGTTTCGGGGTGGTACAACCATTAACGCATTGCACGTGGGCGCGACCGGCCGCGGCGGCAAGACTTGGCCGCAAGTTGCATCGAAAGCGATCAGTTGGCGGCGTATCGAAGTGCCGAAAGGACGACTGGAATGGCCAAGGATTTTCCGGCGCTCAACGCGCACCAGCGCGAGTTCATCTCGCGGCAGCATTTCTTCTTCACCGCGACGGCGGCGGCAGGGGCGCGCATCAATATCTCGCCGCGCTCGACCGACATGTTCCGGGTGATGGGCGACAATGCCGCCTGCTATCTCGACCGCACCGGCAGCGGCAACGAGACTGCGGCGCACCTGATCGCGGACGGGCGGATGACGATCATGTTCTGCGCGGTGGACGGGCCGCCGCTGATCCTGAGGCTCTATGGCCGGGGGCATGTGATCGTGCGCGGTTCGGACGAGTATGCCCGGCTGCTCGAGGAGCAGTTCAGCAATACCGAGCCGCTGGGCGCGCGGCAGATCACCTGGATCGATTTCGACCTGGTGAAGACCTCGTGCGGCTATGGCGTGCCGCTGATGGACTATGTCGGCGAGCGCGACACGATGGACCGCTGGGCCGAAGCCAAGGGGCCGGACGGGATCGTGAACTACTGGGCAGAAAAGAACATGGTCAGCCAGGACGGACTGCCCACGGGCTTCCGGCAGGAATAGCGAGCTAGGCGGCGGCTTCTTCCTCGGCCGGCGGGGTGTCCGCCGCGGTCTTGGCGCGGACCGAGAGGACCGAGGACAGGTTGACGCGGGCGCCGCCGACGATGAGCACCGGCTCGGTGCCGGAGAAATCGACGCCGGTGACTTCGCCGGTCATTTCGGTGGCGACGTCGAGCAACTGGCCTGTGGCGCTGTCGCGGGCCTGGATCTGGACGGTGTAGGTGCCTTCGGGGCGGTCGCGGCCGTCGTCGCCGATGCCGTCCCAGGTGAAGACGCTCTCGCCCTTATTGACCGTGCCGGTCTTGGTGTAGACCACGTTGCCCTTGGCATCCTTCACCGTGGCGATGATGTCGGCCTTGCTCTCGACGGCGAAATGCCAGGTGGCGAGGCCATCGACCAGCTCGGATTTTTCGCCCGAGGCGGTGACGATCTTGCCGACATAGGAGACGGCCTGCGAGTTGTTGGCGGTCTGGGTCGAGGTCATCATGGCCTCGAGGAACTCATTGGTCTTGAGCTGCTGCTCGACACCGGTGAATTGCACCAGCTGCTGGGTGAACTGGTTGGTATCGAGCGGATCGAGCGGGTTCTGGTTCCTTAACTGCGTGGTGAGCAACTGCAGGAAGGTATCGAAATTGTCGGCAATGGTCTGCCGGCTATTCGCCATTGCGCTGGTGTTCGAGGTGGAACCGACGCCGTTGATGGCCATGCCAGTCTCCTAGACGAAAAGGTTGACGCCGCCGGCCGAGGCCGTGCCGCGATAAAGATTTGCCGCCGGGGCGATCTCCGCACCGGAGGGATCGCCGCCGCCGGCGCCATTGCCGCCGAAGCGCGGCTGGTTGTTGGCCTGACCATCGGCGAGGCCGCCCTGCTGGGCGAAGGGGTTCTGGCGCAGCGAGAATTCGAGGTTGGTCTTGTTGGCGTCGAGCCCAGCCTGCTGCAGCGCCTGGTGCAAAGCGCGCTGGTCGCGCTGCATCAGGTCGAGCGTTTCGGAGCGCTCAACGGTGAGGCGGGCGCTGACGGTACCCGACTTGTCGACATCGAGCTTGACGTCGATGCGGCCGAGCTCGGGTGGATCGAGCCGGATCTGGAAGCGCGAATTGCCGGCCTCGAACTGGCGCGCGACCTCGAAGGCGACCTGGGGCAGATTCACCTGCTGGATCGGGGCCTGGTAGGCGGCATGGGCGGTGCGCGCGACCGGGGCCGCGGCATCGACCGGCGGGGCTGCGGCAACGGGTGCGGGCGGGCTCAGCGGCTGCGGCGCGGTTTGCGGTTGGGTGGGAGTGGGATCGGCCGGCTTACTAGTAGCAGCCGCGGCGTTCGGCGCACTCGGTTTCAGGTCGGGAGCGGGGCTGTCGGTTGGCAGGTCGGTGGACGCATCGAACTCGAGCGCGGTGTCGGGCGTGGTGGGCGCGGCTGCGGGGATCGGGGCCGCCGGATTTGCCTCGGCCTTGGGCGGCGGTTTGACGGGTTCGGGCCTCGGCGGTTCAGCCTGTACGGGCTGCGGCTTGGCCGGCTTCGGCTGCTCGGCATCGTCGGCCAGCGGCTCCAGTACATCGAGGGCGACGGCGGCGAAAGGCTGCCGCTGCGGCGGGGCGGCAGCCGCCGGCTTTTCCGGCCTGGGCGTGGCGGTGAGCGCGGCGGTCAGTTGCTCGAGCTCGGGCGTGGTGCTGTCGGCGGTGCGAGTCAGGCCGAGTTCGGCCAGCACGTCGTCGGGGACATCGCCGACGGCGATGCGATCGCCCAGCTTGGCGAGGGTCCTGGCAAGGTCGGGCGACTGCCGCTCGAGCCGGGCTGCGAGATACTCGAGGGCAGTGCCGAGCTTGCCCAGCGCCTCCGGAACGATTTTCGCCTGCACGGCGGCCGGGACGAGGCTCGCGGGGGCCGCATCGACCGGCGCGTCCGGCGCCGTGGCGGCGGCAACAGCGGGTGCCGGGGGGAGGGGTGCGGGGGGCGGGAACTCGGCCGCGCCAGGAGGAGTCGGTGTCGCCACGACAGCCTGGGCCGGCGCGGTGGCTTGCGGCTGTTGGGCCTCGGGCCGCTCGGCCGTCTCCGTGCCGCCATCCGGAGAGAGCGAAGCAGGGGGCAGGTCGGTGGCGGGGGTCGGCAGCAGGCCGGCAGCCATCTGCCCGACGATGGCAATCGCTTCGGTGGGCGTAGCCGTCGGCTGGGGCTGCGGCAGGCCGCCGAAATAGGCGGCGACGGCATCGAGCGTGTCGCGAAGCCTTTGCTCCTGCTCGGGATCGAGCGGCTTGCCGTCCTGCAGCGTCGCCTGGGCGGCACGCAGGGCTGCGCCGAACGCCTTGAGCAGGGCTTTGCCGTCCCCGGTGGTCGGGGTGGCTTCGAGGCTGGCGGGCACGGAAGCGAGGGGAGCCGGGGGCGGCACGGGGCTGTCGGGCTGCGTCGCAATCGGCGGAATATCGGCCGGAGGCTTGGCTGCGGGGACGTTCGCCACCTGGGCGCCGGGCAGGGGGTGCGCGGTCGGCTCGACGTTCAGGAGGTCGGAGCCCTTGGGTTTGGGCGTGTCGATCGCTTGCGGTGGCGGCGTCGCGCCGGGCGCGAGCATGGCCACCAGCATGGCGAACAGGTCGGCGCCACCGGCATCGGTCCCCAGCGTCGGGGCGACAGCGCCAGCCGGCGCCGCGCCCGTGACGAGCGGCGAACTTGCCTGGGAAAAGCCGACGGTGACCGACACGAATGCCTCGCGAGACACAATAATCCGACGAGAGCGATGCAAGCCGCATGCCGGGGCGGGAGGTAGCAAAAACAATGGGTTAGATGGCAGCGGATGCCGCGATGGCCGGCAAGGCTTGTTCAATCGGCAAGATATGCCTAGCCGATAAAGACGCCCCCTCCCGGCCTCCCCCACAAGGGGGGAGGTGCAGACAGAAAAAGCGGCTGCACTGCACCCTCGACCTGCTCGTGTTGTCGCCCCCTCCACCGGCTTAGCCGGTCCCCCTCCTCCGCTTCGCGGGGGAGGATCAAGAGGTGACATCCTCGGCCTGAGCGACTATATCCCGCGCCATCCGTCGGACCTTGAACCCTTCCGGATGAGAGATATGGACCTGAATTCGCTTGATTTGCCCAAGCGTCCCGAGGACACGCGCGTCGTGGTCGCGATGTCCGGGGGCGTGGACAGTTCCGTTGTTGCCGGACTGCTTGCCCGCCAGGGCTACGATGTGGTCGGCGTTACCCTGCAGCTTTACGACCATGGCGAAGCGACGCACCGCAAGGGCGCCTGCTGCGCTGGCCAGGATATTCACGATGCGCGGCGCGTGGCGCAGGCGCTGAACATCCCGCATTACGTGCTCGACTACGAAGAGCGCTTCAAGAATTCCGTGATGAAGCCGTTCGCCAATGCCTACCAGCAGGGCGAGACGCCGGTGCCGTGCATTGCATGCAACCAGAGCGTGAAGTTTGTCGACCTGATGGAGGTGGCCAAGGATCTCGGCGCGGACGTGCTGGCGACGGGGCACTATGTGCAGAGCAAGCTCGTGGACGGTCGCCGCCGGCTGTTCCGGCCGGTGGATGACAGCCGCGACCAGAGCTATTTCCTGTTCGCGACCACGCAGGATCAGCTCGATTTCCTGCGCTTTCCGCTGGGCGGGATGACCAAGCCGGCGGTGCGAGAGCTGGCGCGCGAGTTCGGGCTGGAAGTTGCCGAAAAGCATGACAGCCAGGACATCTGCTTTGTGCCGCAGGGCAAATATGCCGACGTGATCCGCAAGATGCACCCCGAGGCGCATGCGGGAGGCGAGATCGTGCATCTCGACGGGCGCGTGCTGGGCACGCACGAGGGCATCATCAACTACACGGTGGGCCAGCGTAAGGGCTTGGGCATCGCGGCGGGCGAGGCGCTCTACGTGATCAAGCTCGACCACAAGGCCGGCCGGGTGATCGTGGGGCCGCGCGAGGCGCTGATGACCAAGACCGTGCGGCTGCGCGACGTGAACTGGCTCGGCGAGCGGGCGCTGGCTTCACTGGCGGCCGGGAACGGTCTCCCGATCGAGGTGAAGGTGCGCTCGACGCGGCCGCCGCAGGCCGGAGCCGTGCACATGGATGGCGGCGAGGTGTTTGTGACGCTGTTCGCCGGCGAGTACGGCATTTCGCCGGGCCAGGCCTGCGTGTTCTACGCCGATGAGAGCGAGACCACGGAAGTGCTGGGCGGCGGGTTTATCGCTGAGGCCGTGCCGCAGGCGCTGGTGGCTTAGGTCACGACGACGTCTGCTATTTCAATGACGCCCTCATGGCCGGGCTTGTCCCGGCCATCCAGCCACGCGGCGTCTGCCGCGTGCAAGAGCCCTTCTCGCTCCGCGGACGCGGAGCGGCTGGATCACCGGGACAAGCCCGGTGATGAGGGACACGAGAGAGAGCAGGCGACCCGACTAGTTCGTCGCCGGCGCTTCCGCCGCGGCCTTGGCCTCCTGCGAGGCTTCCTTGAGCTGCTGGTAGTTGCCTAGGCCGTTGAACAGAGCGGAGATAGTGTAGGTCACCAGCAGCGCGCCCAGGACCAGCAGGACGATGCGGCCGGAATTCATCCGCCAGGGTGAGTTTGGCTTTGGGGCTTGGTCGGTCATGCTGGTGGCCTACGCTCGCGGGGTGGCGAAGGCAAGGCGGCGGGGTGACGCTGGTGCCTCGCACGCCGGCTGTCGTCCCTGCGAAGGCAGGGATCCATCTCTCCTCCAGCGCGGGCTGCGCGTTGGACCCCTGCTTTCGCAGGGGTGACAACCGGTGGGTAGGATGCTCGCGTGGTGCGCGGGGCTCCTGCCAACTTTTTTCACTCCCCACCCCAAGGATTGCCTCGGCCCGCGCGTCTCACCCATAAATGCCGCGCGAGAATGCCAGGTGCTACGGTCCTCAGCCTTGATGCCGCAGTTCGTTGAAGCCGGGGTGATGGCCCCGCCCGTTGCCGACGAGACGCTGATCGCCCGGGCGATCGGCGGGGATCGGCATGCCTTCGGGGAACTGGTCGAGCGGCACTACGACTTCATCTTCCGCACCGCCTGCAAATGGTGCGGCAAGGTGTCGGATGCCGAGGATGTGGCGCAGGAGGTGGTGATCAAGCTCGCCTCGGTGCTGAAAAGTTTCGATGGCCGGTCGGCGTTCACCAGCTGGCTCTATCGCGTGACGCTGAACGCGGTGCGCGACATGCAGCGGGCGCGCAGCCGGCGGAACCGCAACGCCGACCGCTATGCGGAGGTGGCGCCGGACGAATACCTGCCCGAGCAGGAAGACTCGGCGGCCTCCCGCGAGTTGTGGGCCGCGGTACGAAGATTGCCCGAGCAGCAACGCGATGCGGTGCTGCTGATTTACGCCGAGGGGATGAGCCACGCCGAAGCCGGCGTGATCATGGGGTGCAAGGAAGCAACGGTGTCGTGGCACGTGCACGAGGCCAAGAAGACCCTAAGGGGGCTCCTATGAGCAACCAGGACGAAAAACTCAATTCTCTGCGGCAGGCTGAGGTTCCGGCGCCTTCGGCGGCGGCCAGGCGCCGTGCGCTCGATGCGGCGCTGCTGGCTTTCGATGCCGAGCAGGAAAATCAGAAAAAGGCCGCCCAAGGAAATCCGGCGATCGGTCGTCTCAGGTCCATCTTCCAAGAGTGGAAAGGGAAATGGACGATGGATACCCGCCTCTCCTACGGGCTGGGCACGGCTGCGGTCGCGCTGCTGCTCCTGCCGCTGGGCTACCAGCTCTATTCGACCACGGCGATCTCGCCGATCAACCCGCCGGTGCAGACCGCGGCTGACGCGCCGGCCTCGGTGACGGCGACCACGCCGGAGCCGATGGCGATCGAGACCGGCCGGGTGCGCGAGGACCTCGCGGTGGTGCCGGCCGATGAGGCGCTCGGCAATGCTGCGGTGCAGACGCAGGCAGCCAAGCCTGCCGCCGGTGCCGATGCGGAGATGCCGGCGATGGCCGAGGCCTCGCCCGAAATGAAGCGGCAGGCGATGCCGGAGATGGAGATGGCGCCGGTGCCGCCCTCGACGCTTGCCCAGCCGCGCGCGCCGATGCAGACCTTCGCCACGGCGCCTCAGGCGCAGAGCGGCGCTGCCGACATGCTGGCGATGCCGGCACCGATGGTGGCGCAGCCCACTGCGCCGAGCGGCGACCAGTTCACGACGTTCACGGAGTCGCCGGTCAAGATCGTGCGCGAGGCGCCGGTTTCGACCTTCTCGATCGATGTCGACACGGCGTCCTATTCCTATGTGCGGCGGACGCTGAACGAGGGCTGGGTGCCCGAGCCCGATGCGATACGCGTCGAGGAGATGATCAACTATTTCGACTATGCATATCCGGCGCCGACCGATGCGGCGACCCCGTTCAAGCCGAGTGTGCAGGTCTATCCGACGCCGTGGAACGCCGGCACGCAGATCGTCCAGATCGGCATCAAGGGCTACGTGCCGCCGGTGACGGAAGACAAGCCATCCAACCTGGTGTTCCTGATCGACACGTCCGGGTCGATGGATGAGCCGGACAAGCTGCCGCTGCTGAAGCGTGCCTTTGCGCTGCTCGTAGACCAGCTCGGGGCGAATGACACGATCTCGATCGTCGCCTATGCCGGTTCGGCCGGCGTGGTGCTGGAGCCGACGAAGGGTACGGAAAAGAGCAAGATCCTTGCGGCGCTCGACAACCTTTCGGCCGGTGGTTCTACCGCCGGTGCGGAGGGGATCGAGCTCGCGTACCGGCTGGCGGCCGAGCACAAGGTGACGGGTGGAGTGAACCGGGTGATTCTTGCCACCGACGGCGATTTCAATGTCGGCATCGAGGACCCCGAAGCGCTCAAGACCTACATCAGGGACAAGCGCGACGGCGGGGTGTTCCTGAGCGTCCTCGGCTTCGGGGCGGGCAATCTCGGCGACGATACGATGCAGGCGCTGGCCCAGAACGGGAACGGCAATGCCAGCTATATCGACAGTTTTAGGGAAGCCCAAAAGGTGCTGGTCGAGGATGCCGGCGGCACGCTCGAGACCATCGCCAAGGACGTGAAGATCCAGGTGGAGTTCAACCCGCAGGTGGTCAGCGAATACCGGCTGATCGGCTACGAGACGCGGGCGCTCAACCGTGAGGACTTCAACAACGACAAGGTCGATGCCGGCGAGATCGGGGCGGGCACCACGGTGACGGCCCTGTACGAGATAACCCCGGTCGGCTCGGGCGCGGCGCTCAACGATCCGCTGCGCTATGGCGGGGAGACGACGGCGGCTCCGGCCATGTCGAGTGGCGAGATCGGCTACCTGAAGCTACGCTACAAGCTGCCGGATGGCGATACGTCGACACTGGTCGAGCAGCCGATCGGGCAGGATCTGGCGGTGCGCGAGATCGGCGAGGCCTCGGACGATGCGCGCTTTGCGGCGGCAGTCGCGGCCTTCGGGCAAAAGCTCAAGGGCTCGAATTACGGCGAGATGCGCTGGGACGAGATCCGGGCGCTGGCGAGCGGGGCGCGCGGTGCCGACGAGAACGGGTATCGGGCCGAGTTCGTCGGGCTGGTGGACCTTGCGGCAGCGCTGGCGCCGTAGCGGGCACCGGAGAGGTGACTGCCGACGGGCCAGCGGGCCTTCTTGATCCTCCCCAGCGCAGCGGGGGAGGATCACGGAGAGGGCGGTGCTTGGCCGCTCAGAGCGGCTTCAGTCCCGCTTCGATCTCGGCGCGGCGCGGCTCGAGGAAGGGCGGGAGAGTGAGGCGCTCGCCGAGCGTTTCCAGCGGCTCATCGGCGGTGAAGCCGGGGCCGTCGGTGGCGATCTCGAACAGGATGCCGTTGGGCTCGCGGAAGTAGAGCGACTTGAAATAGTAGCGCTCGACCTCGCCCGACGAGCGGATGCCCGAGCCGGTGAGGCGGCGGACCCAATCGTTGAACTGATCCTTGTCCGGTGTGCGGAAGGCGACGTGGTGGACGCCGCCGGCGCCCTGGCGGGCCTGCGGGGCGCCTGGGTTCACCTCGACATGCAGTTCGGCCGCAGCGCCGCCCGGGCCCATCTCGAAGACGTGGGTTTCGCCATGCTTCTCGCGCGCCGGGTAGGTGCGGATTTCGCGCATGTTCATCACGTTGGTGAGGACGTTAGCGGTGCGAGCCAGGTCGGGCACGGACAGCGTGATCGGGCCGAGGCCGAGGATCTGGTGCTCGGCGGGGATCGGGCTCATGTCCCACGGGTGGCCGGGGCCGGCCTTGGGATCGGCGATGAGGCGGAAGCGCTGGCCCTCGAAATCCTCGAAATCGAGGGAGAGGTGGCCGGCACGCTCCTTGATGTTGCCGGAGGCGACATCGTGCTCGGCGAGGTGCTCTTTCCACCAGCTGAGGTCGGCTTCAGTGGCGACGCGCAGGCCGGTGCGGCCGACTTCGTGGTTGCCGCGCTTGTTGGGCGCGGCGGGCCAATCGAAGAAGGTGAGGTCGGCGCCGGGGGAGGCGACGGCATCGCCGTAGAACAGGTGGTAGGCGCTGACATCGTCCTGGTTGACGGTCTTCTTGATCAGCCGCATGCCGAGCACGCGCGTGTAGAAATCGACGTTCCGCTGTGCCTGTGCGGTGATGGCGGTGAGATGGTGGATGCCACCGAGTTCGAGGGCCATTTATGCCTCCTCTGGTTCCGTTGGCTCAGAACTTAGGGGCAGGCGGTGTCCGTGGGAAGGCACCGGCGCGGGACTGATCGTTCAGCGATAGCGAACGAAGGCGTGATCGGGCGGATGTCATTTTGTGTTGCGACGAGTCGGTGGCGGGTTCATGTTCGATGCGAACGAATAGTGAACATGTATGGTCCAGCTGACGCTTTCCAACAAGCTCGCGATCCTCTCGGACGCGGCGAAGTACGATGCCTCCTGCGCCTCGAGCGGCACGGTCAAGCGGTCGAGTCTCGAGACCAAGGGGATCGGCTCGACCGAGGGGAGCGGCATCTGCCACTCCTATGCGCCGGATGGACGCTGCATCAGCCTGCTCAAAATCCTGCTGACTAATTTCTGCGTCTACGACTGCGTGTATTGCGTCAACCGCTCGTCCTCGAACGTGCAGCGGGCGCGATTCAGCGTCGAGGAAGTGGTGGATCTCACGCTGGGCTTTTACAAGCGCAACTATATCGAGGGGCTGTTCCTGTCGTCGGGCATCATCCGCTCGCCGGACTACACGATGGAAGAACTGGTGCGCGTCGTTCGCACGCTACGCGAAACCCACAGGTTCAATGGGTACATACACTTAAAGATCATTCCTAATGCTTCGGCAGAACTTCAGGCGGAAGCGGGCCGATGGGCGGATAGGCTCTCGACCAATATCGAGCTACCGACCGATGTGAGCCTCGAGACATTCGCGCCGGAGAAGAAGCCGAGTGCCATCCGGACCGCCATGGCGGCGATCGAGGCAAAGCGCGAGGAGAGCCGGCCGGAGGGCAAGGTCGAGGGCAAGAAGAAGCCGACGAAGCTCGCGCCGGCCGGGCAATCGACGCAGGTGATTGTGGGCGCGGATGGATCGGACGACGCGATCATCCTCAGGCGCAGTGCCGGGCTCTATTCGGGCTACGGGCTGAAGCGGGTCTACTACTCGGCCTTCTCGCCCATTCCCGATGCGAGCTCGCGCCTGCCGGTGAAGGCGCCGCCGCTGCTGCGCGAGCATCGCCTGTACCAGGCCGACTGGCTGATGCGGTTCTACGGGTTCGACGCGGATGAGATCGTCTCGGGTGGGGAGGGTGGGCATCTCGATCTCGCGGTCGACCCCAAGCTCGCCTGGGCGCTCGGCAACCGCGCGCTGTTTCCGGTGGACGTGAACCGCGGGGCGCGCGAGCGGCTCCTGCGCGTGCCGGGGCTGGGGGTGCGGGTGGTGGACCGGATACTCGCCGGGCGTCGGCACCATCGGCTGACGCTGGCCGATGTGGCGCGGATGGCGGGCTCGATCGACAAGGCGCGGCCATTCATAGAGGCGGCGGACTGGACGCCGGGGAAGCTCACGGATGACGCGGGGCTGCGGCGGCGGATGACGCCGGAGCCTGTGCAGATGGAGCTGTTTTGATGGCTCGGAGTGCTTGGCCACCCCCACCCACCGGCTTCGCCGGTGCCCCCTCCCCACAAGGGGGAGGGAGACCCGACTGCGAAGTCGGAGTGGAGGTTGCCCGCTGTTTCCCTCCCCTTGATGGGGAGGGGGGACCGGCGAAGCCGGTGGGTGGGGTGGAGCTTACGCACTGGGCTGCGCTGTGAAAACCATCCGGCTGAAATCGCTCAACGATTTCGACGAATGGCGCGCCGCAGCCCGGGGGCTGCTGCTTGCCGCCGTCCCGCCGGACGAGGTGACGTGGCTCGATCCGACGACGCCGGACGATCTGTTCAGCACTGCGGAGCCGGCGCCACAGGTGACGGGCCGAAAGGTCGGGACGGTGCCGCAGCGGTTCATCGATTGGGCCGAGGCCGGGATCTGCCACACCGATCCGGAGCGGTTCGCGCTGCTCTACCGGCTGCTATGGCGGCTGCAGAAGGATTCCACGCTGATGACGGTGCGGTCGGATCCGGACGTGGAGCGGCTGGATCGGCGGGTGTCGGCGGTGCGGCGCGACGCCCACAAGATGAAGGCGTTCGTGCGGTTCAAGGAGATTGCCGACGATAGCGGACTCGAGCGTTTCGTGGCCTGGTTCGAGCCCGAGCACTACGTGCTCGAGCGGGTGGCGCCGTTCTTCGTCAGGCGCTTCACCGGCATGATCTGGGCGATCGTGACTCCCTATCGCTCGGCCTACTGGGACGGCGAGACGCTGGAATTCGGGGCGGGCGGCAGCAAGGCCGATGTGCCGGCCGAGGATGCGCTGGAGCCGGTGTGGAAGAGCTACTTCGCCTCGATCTTCAATCCGGCCCGACTGAAGGTTCAGATGATGAAATCGGAGATGCCGGTGAAATACTGGCGCAACCTGCCCGAGGCCGAACTCATTCCCTCCCTGATCCGCGGTGCGCGGGAAGCGGAGGCCGAAATGGTCGCACGACAGGCAAACGAACCGTCATCGAAACATCTGAGGCGAATGGAGCGGCAGGTCGAGCCGGAGCCGGCTGACGAGGAAATCGGCTCGCTCGAAGAGGCACGCGAGGCGATCGACGAATGCCGGCGCTGCCCGCTCTACGAGCACGCGACGCAGGCGGTGTTCGGCGAAGGGCCGAAGACCGCCGGGCTGATGTTCGTGGGCGAGCAGCCGGGCGACCAGGAGGACTTGGCGGGCAAGCCGTTCGTCGGGCCGGCGGGCAAGGTGTTCGACGCGGCGATGGCCGAGGCAGGGCTGCCGCGCGAGCGGGCCTATGTCACCAATGCGGTGAAGCACTTCAAGTTCGTGCCGCGCGGCAAGAAGCGGCTGCACCAGCGGCCCAATATGGGGGAGGTGAAGGCCTGCAAGTTCTGGCTGAACCTCGAGCGGGAATTCGTGAAGCCCAGGCTGATCGTGGCGCTGGGGGCGACAGCGGTGTCAAGTCTGGCTGGCTCAGGGACGACATTGTCGTCGGTGCGCGGGAAGATCACCGAGCTCGAGGATGGCACGCGGATGTTCGCGACCGTGCACCCCAGCTATCTGCTGCGCATGCCGGATCGCGAGGAGGCAGCGCGGGAGCGGGAGCGGTTCGTCGAGGATTTGCGGGCGGTAGGGAAGGCGATGGGGTGGTGAGGGGGCTGAACCCCTCACCCGTCTCGGCCTCCGGCCGATCCACCCTCTCCCCGACGGGGAGAGGAATAGCGGTGGCCTCCAGCCTCTCCGTATTCTTCTCCCCGTCGGGGAGAAGGTGGCGCGTAGCGCCGGATGAGGGTCTCAGTCCTTGGCGCGTTCGACGTACGAGCCGTCTTCGGTCATCACCACGACGCGGGTGCCGACGCCGATATGGGGCGGGACCATGGTCTTGACGCCGTTGTTCAGCGTCGCCGGCTTGAACGAGGACGAGGCGGTCTGGCCCTTCACGACGGGCTCGGTCTCGACGATCTCGAGGGTGACGCGCTGGGGCAGCTCGATCGAGAGGGAATTGCCCTCGAAGGTCTTGATGAACACTTCCATGCCATCGACCAGATAGGCGGCCTGATCGGCGACGACGTCCTTGGAGACGGTGATCTGCTCGAAAGTCGTCGGCTCCATGAAGTGGAAGCCTTCGTCGTCGTTGTAGAGGAAGTTGTAGGCGCGCTCGTCGACGTCGGCCTTCTCCACCATTTCAACCGTACGCCAGCTGGCCGCGACCTTCACGCCGTCGGAAATGCGGCGCATGTCGACCTTGGTCACCGAGTTGCCCTTGCCCGGGTGAATGTTTTCGGCGAACAGAATGATGTAGAGTTTGCCGTCGTCGTGCTCGACCACATTGTTCTTGCGCAGCGACGAGGCGATGACCTTGACCATTATTTCTTCCTTGTTCATGTGCAGGCGGCGGCCTAGATGAGCGAACGTTAGGCCCGGCCGGACGCACCGATATCTCTGTGTGGGCCGCCCGATAGCGCAATTTGGCGAAAACCGCCAGTCCCGAGCAGCAAACAGACACGCCATTGGTCTCTGCCCCGCAATCGCCGCCCGCATCGCCCTGGTGGACGCCTTCGGTCCATGCCGACCGGCGGCCGCTGCTGCTGGCGCGCAATCGGATCGAGCTGGCGGTGCGCGGCTATTTCGCCGACCACAATTTCGTGCTCATCGACCCGCCGGGGCTGCAGCGCAGCCCGGGGAACGAGACGCACCTGCACGCCTTCACCACCGAAATGATCGGCAATGATGGGCTGGGGGAGACGATGTATCTCCACACCTCGCCCGAATTCTCGATGAAGAAGCTGCTGGCGGCCGGCGAGCGGCGCATCGCCGCCATCGGGCATGTGTGGCGCAATCGCGAGCGCAGCGCGCTGCACCATCCCGAGTTCACCATGCTCGAGTGGTATCGCGGCGAGGAGGCCTATGACGCGGTGATCGCCGACTGCGTGGCGCTGTGCCGGATCGCGGCGGAAGCGACCGGGGCCGCGGTGCTGCGGTTTCGCGGCCGCACCTGCGATCCGTTCGCCGAGCCCGAGCGGCTGAGCGTCGTCGACGCGTTCCGCGAGTATGCCGGCGTTGATCTCTTCACGACCATGGATGCGGCGGGCAATACCGACGCCGAGGCGCTGGCCGCGCAGATGCGGGCGCTGGGGCTGGAGGTGCCGGGGGAATTCACCTGGTCGTACCTGTTCAGCCGCGTATTGGTGCAGATGGTCGAACCGGCGCTGGGGGTAGGACGGATCACGGTACTCGATCGGTACCCGGCGGCCGAGGCGGCGCTGGCACGGCGCGTGGCCGACGATCCGCGGGTGTCGGAGCGGTTCGAGCTCTATGCCTGCGGGGTCGAGCTCGCCAACGGCTTCGGCGAGCTGACCGACGCGGATGAGCAGCGGCGGCGGTTCGAGGCGGAAATGGCCGAGAAGGCGCGGCTCTATGGCGAGCGCTATCCCATCGACGAGGATCTGCTCGCAGCGTTGCCGCTGATGCCCGAGACCAGCGGCGTGGCGCTCGGGTTCGACCGATTGATATTGCTGGCGACAGGCGCGCCGCGGATCACCGACGTGATCTGGGTACCGGTCGCGGGAGACGAAAGATGAAGCAGGATCGCGCGATCCGTACGGCGAAGGACCTGATGGCAGCGGGGCTGCTCCCGGCCGATCGGCTGGACGAAGCCGAGGTGGTGGCGAAGAAATACGCCATCGCGGTGACGCCGACGGTGGCGGGGCTGATCGACCGGGACGACCCGAACGATCCGATCGCGCGGCAGTTCGTGCCGGATTTCGCCGAGTTGAGCGTGACGCCCGAGGAGCGGGCCGACCCGATCGGGGACCTGACGCATTCGCCGGTCGAGGGCATCGTGCACCGCTATCCCGACCGGGTGCTGCTCAAGGCCGTGCATGTCTGTCCGGTCTATTGCCGCTTCTGCTTCCGGCGCGAGATGGTCGGCCCTGAGGGGCTGGGCACGCTGTCGCCCGAGGCGATGGATGCGGCGATCGGCTATATCGCGAGCCATTCCAAGATCTGGGAGGTGATCCTCACCGGCGGCGATCCGCTGGTGCTGTCGGCGCGCCGGCTCGAGGAGATGATGGCGCGGCTCGCGGACATTCCGCATGTGAAGATCGTGCGCTTCCACTCGCGCGTGCCGGTGGTGGAGCCCGAGCGGGTGGACGAGAAGCTCATCGCGGCGCTCAAGGCCAGCGGCAAGACCACTTACGTCGCGGTGCACGCCAACCATCCGCGCGAGCTCACCGATGTGGCGCGGGCGGCGATCGGGCGGCTGGTAGACGCGGGTGTCGTGATGCTGAGCCAGTCGGTGCTGCTGCGTGGGATCAACGACGATGCTGACGTGCTGGCGGCGCTGATGCGCGGCTTCGTCGAGGCGCGGGTGCGGCCGTATTACCTGCACCATCCGGACCTTGCGCCAGGGACGGCGCATTTCCGCGTGTCGATCGCGGAAGGCCAGGCGCTGGTAAAGGCGCTGCGGGGGCGGGTGTCGGGGCTGTGCCAGCCGACCTATGTGCTCGATATCCCGGGCGGCTACGGGAAGGCGCCGATCGCGGCGGCCAATGTGCGCGACGAGGACGGGCTGTGCGTGGTGACGGACTGGCGGGGCGGGGAGCATGTTTATCCGCCGCGCGAGGGGTGAGTGGCGTCCGGTGCGCCACCGCACCCCCTCTCTGCTGCGACTAACTCGCTTACGCTCGTAAGTCTCGCGTCTCCCCCGCCGAGGGGGAGAGGGTGCGTCTCACACCCACCGGGTCACGCGGTGATCTTCTCCCCCTTGGCGGGGGAGAAAGCGAAAACTTGGGCTTAGCGCAGCTAAGTCCTTAGTTTTCGCAAGAGAGGGGGTTTCTGACCCCCGCACATTCAAGAAAAACGAGGCTGTAGGGTCGCCTGCCCGACGACCCTACAGCCCCCTGATCCGCGTTTGCCACCGGCGGATCATGTCGTTTGCAGACGCCTCGGCGTCCTGCATGTTGGCGCTCTGATAGACGTCGACCGCGATACCGCGCTTGGACAGCAGCTCGACCGCGTCGGCCATCAGGGCATTGAGGATGAAGACGCCGACCAGCGTCGAAGTCGGTCCCATGCGCACGCTCCCGCCGATCGGCAGCGAGGCGTCGCCATATTCGCCACCATTGTCGAGCACGAGGTCCACGACCTCGAACAGCAGGCTGCCCGAGCGGTGCCGCGAGGTGATCTGTCGCGAGTGGCGGACGGAGGTGAGCGCGATGGTGGTGGCGCCACGCGACCTCGCGGCGAGGGCCATCTCGATCGGGTAGGCGTTGCGGCCGGAATTGGAGGCGATGATGACCACGTCGCCGGGGCCGACCGGATAGTTGGCCAGCACGCGTTCGGCGCGGCCCTCCTCGCGCTCCAGCTGGGTCGAGCGCGAAGCGCCCAGATGCAGCATCAGGTCGGGATCGAGGATGGCCTGGGCGGCGGCAATGCCGCCGGCGCGATAGAACGCCTCCTCGGCGAGCAGGTGCGAGTGCCCGCTGCCCGCGATGTAGATCAGGTGATCGCCGGCAAGGGCGGTGGCCACGGCGTCGCGCGCAGCGTCAAAGGCCGAGCCCTGCTCGGCCAGCATGCGGTCGACGATCATGACCAACTGGTCACGGTAGCGGTGGCGCGGGGGCATGCAGCTCATCTCAGCCCCTCAGCTCGCCGACATACTTGTAGCGGTCGCCGCGATACCAGCTGACCGCATCCTCGACCACGGTACCGCTGGCGCCGTAGCCGAGCTGGGTGATTTCGAGCACGGCAGCGCCGGGGGCGATGGCGAGCAGTTGGGCGATCTCGGGATCGGCGCCGGTTGCCTGCAGGCTCTGCAGCACCCGGCGGGGGCGGAAGCCGCGGGCATCCATGCGCTCGTAGAGCGAGCTCATGCCGTCATAATCCGAACCGACGGCGTCCACCGGTACGATAGAACGCTCGTACGCAATGGGTTCGCCGCCGGCAAGGCGCAGGCGGACCAGCGTCAGCACCGGCGTGCCGAGCGGCAGACCGGTCCGAAACGCCGCGTCCGAATCCACCGGCGCGATAGAGCATTCGAGCACCCGCGAACTGGGCAGGAGCCCGCGCAGCTGCATGTCCTCGGTGAAGCCCGAGAGGCGCGACAGCGCCTTGTGGATGCGTCCGACGACGACCGTGCCGGCGCCGGGACGGGTGGCGACGAGACCCTGCAGTGCCAGGTCCTTCAGCCCCTGGCGCAGGGTGGAGCGCGAGATATCGAGCCGCTCGGCCATTTCCCGCTCGGAGGGCAGCGACTCGCCGGCAGCGATCACGCCGGCATCGAGGGTATCGACCAGCGCGTTGCGCAGCCGCTCGCCCAGCGGGCCGTGCTGCCGATCCATCCGCTCCTTTACCGCCGCGTAGAAGTCCACGGTCCCTCCAGCCATTTGGCTACCGTTATGCAACTGGTATGCTTTTGGCTTGGTGATGGCAAGGCAAAAGCACGCGAGTCGAAGGGCAGGTGATGGAGACAGGCCGAACCAAAATCATACCGGACATGCGGATGAGTTGCGGATGGCCGCAGCCGAGGCGAATCTATAGGTTGCGGCAGCAGCAATCAGCCGCCGGTGGAGCGGCCGCGTGACGGCAGGGGGCGAGCTATGGACGTTGAGTTGGGGGATGGCTACCGGCTGCGGCGGGCCACGGCGGAGGACCGGCCGGCGCTCGAGATGGTGTGCCTCAAGACCGGCGATTCCGGTGCGGATGCGAGTGCGCGGGAAGATGATCCGCGCCTGCTCGGGCTCATCTATGCGGTGCCTTACCAGATGTTCGCGCCCGATTATGCCTTCGTCATCGAGGGGCCGAACGGGGTCGCGGGCTATGTGCTGGGGGCGCCCGACAGCGCGGCCTACTACGATTGGGCGGGGCGCGAGTGGTTCCCCACGATCGCGGCCACGGTAGCCGATCCGGGACCGGACGAGGCGAGTTGGACGGGCAGCGACTGGGCGCGGCGCCTGATCCACCACCCGAGCTTCACCTATCCCGCGGCGCTGCATCCCTATCCTGCGCATGGCCATATCGACCTGTTGCCGGAAGTGCAGGGCAAGGGGTTCGGGCGCAAGGCGCTGGAGCATGTCATGGCGGCGCTGAAGCACGACGGCGCCACGGGCATGCACCTGGGCGTGAGCCCGCGCAATCGCGGGGCACTGGCGTTTTACGAAAAGCTCGGTTTCATGCGGTTGACGGGGCCGGATGCACCGCGGAACGCGGTGTATATGGTAATGCGGTTTTAGACGGGGGTCCCTATTTTTCCCACCCGCCGGGGCACCCGGCGCAGGCCGGGGCGATCGTGTGTTTGGCACGATCAGCCCGGCATTGGCACGGTCACGCGAGTTTCTGGCGTATCCGCAGCTTGAACGTATCGAGCAACACTGCGGCGAGCACCAGCAGGCCGTGGATCACCTGGGTATATTGCGCCTGCAGGCCCATCAGGTTGATGGCGGTGTTGATGGCCGAAAGCAGCAGCACGCCGGCGTAGACGCCGGGCAGGGCGCCGACGCCGCCCTTCAGGCTGATGCCGCCGATCACCACCGCGGCGAAGGCGTTGAATAGCATGCCGATGCCCAGGTTCGCCGTGGCGCCGGAGGTGCGGATGGCGAGCAGCCAGCCGGCGAGCGCGGCGATGGCGCCGGCGAGGACGAAGGCGGTGATCAGCAGGCGATCGACCTTGATGCCGGCGCGGAAGGCGGCCTGCTCGTTGCCGCCGATGATCTTCAGGTGCCGGCCGAACGGGGTCATGGCCATGATGAAGCTGAACACCACGAAGCAGCCGATGGCGAGCCAGGCGGTGAGCGGGATGGCGAAGTTGAAGTCCGGCAGGGTGATGCCGAGGCGCTGGATGCCGAACCAGCGGATGGCCGGGGCCAGATCCTGCGCCGAGCGGCCGCCGGAAATGGCGAGGACGAGGCCGCGCACCCAGATATAGCTGGCGAGCGTGACGATGAAGGCGTTCATCTTCAGCTTGACGATGAGCAGGCCGTTGAACAGGCCGATGGCGGCGCCGACGGCGAGCGCGATGAGCAGCGACACGGGCACTGCGAGCCAGTCGGGCTGCAGCTGCAGGCCGATGCCGATGCCGGCGGAGCAGAACAGGATGCCGACCGCCATGGCACTGAGCGCGGCAACGGATTCGACCGAGAGGTCCATGTGGCCGGAGATGATCACCAGCGCCAGCCCGATGGCCATGACGCCGAGCACCGAGGAGGCCTCGATGATGTTGGCGAAGATGCCGGGCTGGAAATAGTTCGGGATGAAGATCGAGAAGATCGCCAGCACGGCGAGCAGGATGAACCAGACGAGGTTATCGAGCAGGAACTCGAGGGTTTTTCGGGTGCTGGGGGTCATAGGGGCCCTGTTTGGCGACACGCGCCGGTGGTGGCGATCCTCCCCTGCGCAGCGGGGGAGGGGGACCAGCGAAGCTGGTGGAGGGGGCGGCCAAGTGCGCTGGTGCCCCCTCCGGCATTCTGGTGTTTGTCGCCGCCCCCTCCACCGCCTACGGCGGTCCCCCTCCCCCGTGAACGGGGGAGGATCACGGAGAGGCCGGCGCCCTCATTACTCCACCGACTTGATGGTGTCGGTCGGGGGCTTGAGGTTGCCCCAGAACTTGGGGTCGTCGACATTGTCCTTGGTGATCGCGGCACCCGGGAGCCGGATGTTGGGACCCCAGGCTTCGGTGGTCACGGTGCCCGTGAGGCCGATCACGTCGTATTCGCCGGGTGCGATTTCGGCCTTGGCGACGATCTTGTCCATGAACATGGCGACGGCGGCGGCCTGGGCGTAGAGCGGCTGCTCGACTTCGACCTGCAGCCAGCCCTTGCGGATGAGATCGAGGCCGACGGGGGCGCCGTTCGAGCTCATCACGTAGATGTCGCCCGGCTGCTTGCCGGCGGACTCGAGCGAGGCGACGGCGGCAACCGAGAGGTGTGCGGCGTGGTTGAAGATCAGGTCGATATCAGGGTTGGCGAGCAGCTGGTCGGCGACGATGGTGCCGGCATTGCTGGCTTCCCACTGCATGGCGGGCTGGGAGATGATGGTGACCTCGGGGAAGGCGGCCATCTTTTCTTCGAAGCCCTTCTGGATGTCGAGGGTGTAGGGGTCGCCGGGGTCGCCGAGGACCTGCAGAACCTTGCCCTTTACCGACCCGTTCTTCTCGGTCAGCAGGCGCTGCACTTCGGTGGCGGCGACGTAGCCGATCTCGACGGTGCCGGCGACCGAGGTGAAGGCCGACGGGGTCGAGGTGATCTGGCGGTCGAACTCGACCACCGGGATGCCGGCGGCCATGGCGGCCTCGATCGAAGGCTTCAGTGCGTTGAAATCGACGGCGGCAAGGATGATCGCAGCCGGCTTCAGGGCGATGACGTCGTTCATCTGCGACTGCTGCACGTCGGTCTTGTTGTCGGCGTTCAGCGTCTGCATGTCGTAGCCGACCTGCTCGAGGAACATCTCGAGGGCCGACACCGAACCGGTCTGGAACTCGTCGAGCAGGGTGGGCACGAGGTAGTAAACCGTGCCCTTGGACTGGGCGATAGCCGGTGTCAGCATGGCGAAGGCCAGTGCCAGGACGCCGAAGACGGATAGCAGTATTCGCTTCATTTCGTTCGCTCCTGTGTGCCGGATTTCCCTTGTCCCCTCAGCCTGCCGCTCCGGCAGCGGCAAGGGTTTCCCCGGTGATCATGCGGACCACCGCGTCGGGGCTTGTTCTTTGTCGCTCCACATCGCCGGCCACGACGCCCTGGCGGATCACGACGATCCGGTCGGCAACCTGGAAGGCCTGCTGCATGATGTGGGTGATGATGACGACGCCGATGCCCTGCGCGGCGACGGCGCGGATCATGTCGAGGCCGCGGCGGGTCTGTTCGACGCCGAGGGCGGCGAAGGGTTCGTCGAGCAGCACGAGCTTGCCGCCCCAGTGCACGAACCGGTTGAGCTCGATGGCCTGGCGCTGGCCGCCCGACAGGTGCTCGACCTTGGTGCGGAGCGACGGGATCTTGGTGCCGGCGCTGGCGAGCGCCTTGGCGACGACCTGCTCCATGGCCTTCTCGTCGAGCACGGGGACGCCCATGACACGGCGGGTCAGCTCGCGGCCCATGAAGAAATTGGCGACGACATCGACGTTGGTGGCGAGCGAGAGGTCCTGGTAGACGGTCTCGATGCCCGCAGCCTTGGCTTCGGCGGGGGATTTCGCCTGCCACTCGCGGCCATCGAAGACCATCTTGCCGGAGGTGGCCTCGAGCCCGCCGGAGATGATCTTGACCAGCGTCGACTTGCCGGCGCCATTGTCGCCGAGCAGCGCCACGACCTCGCCCTTGCCGATGGTGAAGGTGATGCCCTTGAGCGCTTCGATGGCGCCGTAATTCTTGCGGATGTCGCGCAGCTCGAGCAGCGGGGCGAAGGCGGTCATGCGGCTAGTCCCTCAGGCCCGCGAACGGGATAGCAGCAGAGTTGTCCGAAGCGGGGCGGCAGCACAAGGGGGGACTGCAAGAGCTGCAGTAGCTGCAGTGCAAAGCGGCCAATCCTAACACGTGACCTAACGTAGGGCTCGCCCTAGAAGGGGCGCGCAGCTAACGCTGCGACGGAAAATTTCAGCTTCGAGGGTAGCAGGATGGTGAAGGCGGCGTTTCTGGGTCTGGGCGTCATGGGGTATCCGATGGCGCGGCATCTCGCGCAGAAGGGGCACGAGGTCACGGTCTATAACCGCACCACCGCCAAGGCCGAGAAATGGGTGTCCGAGTTCGGCGGCAAGCTGGGCAAGACCCCGGCGGAAGCCGCCGCGAACCAGGACGTCGTGTTCGCCTGCGTCGGCAACGACAACGATTTGCGTTCGGTGACGCTGGGGCCGGATGGCGCCTTCTCAGCGATCGGCAAAGGCGGGCTGTTCGTCGACCACACGACGGCGTCGGCCAATGTGGCGCGCGAGCTCTATGCGGCGGCACAAGCCGGCGGGTTCGAGTTCCTCGATGCGCCGGTGTCGGGCGGGCAGGCGGGCGCCGAGAACGGCCAGTTGACGGTGATGATCGGCGGCGACCAGGCGGCGTTCGAGCGGGCGCAGCCGACGATCATGAGCTTTGCCAAGGCGGCGCGGCTACTTGGGCCGGCCGGTGCCGGCCAGCTCGCCAAGATGATGAACCAGATCGCCATTGCCGGGCTGGTGCAGGGCCTCGCCGAGGCGATCCATTTTGGCAAGAAGGCCGGCATGGATATCGAGGCGGTGGTCGACGTGATCTCCAAGGGTGCGGCGCAGAGCTGGCAGATGGAGAACCGCTACAAGGCGATGGATGCCGGCAAGTTCGAGTTCGGCTTCGCGGTCGAGTGGATGCGCAAGGATCTCGGCATCGCACTCGAGGAGGCGCGTGCCAATGGCGCCAAGCTCCCGGTGACGGCGCTGGTCGATCAATTCTATGCCGAAGTGTCGGCCATGGGCGGCAAGCGCTGGGATACGTCGAGCCTGATGGCGCGGTTGCAGCGCGACTGAGTTCTTCGAACTCCGCACCACCACTGAGTGTCACCCCAGCGAAAGCTGGGGTCCAACTCACAGCCCGCGCTGGTGGAGAGATGGATCCCAGCTTTCGCTGGGATGACAGCCGGTGGCTGGGGCGATGTCGGTGTACGGCAGACCCAAGGAACGAGCTTCGGCCCGCGTCTCGGAACAGAGGCGCGGGCTTCATTCATTTGTCGTTCAGCCCGGTTGTACTTTAGGGTGCAGCACTAGAAAATCTGTTGAGGGACAGGGTCATGAAGCGGCTTATTGCGTCTGCCGTCGGTCTGGTTATGGGCGCCTTCCTCTCCCTCGGACCCGTCCTCGCCCAGGAGCGCAGCATCACGCTGCTGCCGGGCACGGACCTGCCGGGTTTCGACTATTCGGTGCTCAAGGACGTGGAGCCGGAAGTCTGCGAGGCGGCCTGTTCGGACGATCGTATTTGCCGGGCCTTCACCTATAACGAGAAGGCCAACTGGTGCTTCCTCAAGTCCGATGTCGGCACCGCGGCGCCGTTCGACGGCGCCACTTCGGGCCGGGTGGATTTCACTCCCTCGATCGACGAGATCAACGCGCAGCGGCTGGGCGAGCTGCCCTTCCCGGCGCAGGACCTCTTGGATTCGGCGCGCTACTTCGCCATCAGCCTGCCGCAGACCGATCCGGCGCCGCCGGACGTGACCTATCCGGACCTGGTCGCCGCCGGCGACGAGGCTTCGGGCCAGTCCAATCCGGCTGCGGCCATGGTGTCGTACCGGCAGGCGCTGGGGATCAACAAGAACGATCCGGCGGTGTGGCTGAAGCTTGCGGCCGAGACCGAGGCACGCGCCGATATCGAGGCGCAGGCCGGCAACGGCACCTACGACCTCGCGGTCAATGGCTCATATGCGGCGATGAATGCCTGGATGCTGTCGGAAACCCGGCAGGAGAAGGCAGCGGCGCTGGCGGCGCTCGGCAAGTCGCTGGAACGGCGCGAGATGTGGCGGGAGTCGATTGCGAGCTACCGCGAGAGCGTGAAGCTGGTCGATGACACGACGCTGCAGGCGCGGCTCGACCAGGTGGTGGCCGAGCATGGCTTCCGCATCACCTCGCACCAGGTCGACGCTGAGGCGGCTGAGCCGCGCATCTGTGCGGTGTTCTCGGAGCCGTTGCCGTCGGGCGAGACCGACCTCAGCGCCTATGTCGTGGTGCGCGATGCGCCGACCGTCGCGGTGGAAGCCGAGCAGAGCCAGATCTGTGTGACCGGCGTCGAGCATGGCCGGCGCTATGCCATCACCTTCCGTTCGGGGCTGCCTTCGGCGGCCGGCGAGGAGCTGCGGCAGGACGTCGACCTCGACCTGTTCGTGCCGGATCGCGCGCCCTTCGTGGGCTTTGCCAACAATGCCTATGTGATGCCGGCTGGCCTCGGCGGCGGGCTGCCGATCACCTCGATCAATGTCGAGAGCGCCGACATCGTGATCTACCGGATCGGCGATCGCGGGATCGCGCAGGCGGTGCGGAACGGGGTGTTCCAGCGCACGCTCGACGGCTATTCGGCCGAGGACGTGGCCAACACCTATGGCGAGAAGACCTGGGAGGGTCATGTCGACCTGGCGCAGGGCGCGCCGAACGCGATGAGCGTCACCGCCATTCCGGTGACCCAGGCGATCGGGGAGCTGCAGCCGGGCGCCTATGTGATCACCGCCAAGGTGACCGACTCCAAGGCCGAGTACTGGCAGGAGATGGCGACGCAGTGGTTCATCGTCACCGACCTCGGCCTCACTACCGTGGACGGCAATGACGGTGTGCATGCGTTCGTGCGCTCGCTGACCACGGCGCAGCCGGTGGCGGGCGCCAATGTGCGGCTCGTTGCGGTGAACAACGAAATCCTCGGCGAAGCGACGACCGATGCGGATGGCCGCGCGGTGTTCGCGCCGGGCCTTGCGCGTGGCGAAGGTGGCCGCGCGCCGCAGGTGGTGACGGCCGAGACCGATGGTGGCGACTATGCCTTCCTCGATGTCTCGAAGTCGGCGTTCGACCTGACCGATCGCGGGGTGACGGGCCGGCAGTCGCCGGGGCCGCTCGACCTGTTTGCGACGACCGAGCGCGGCGTCTATCGTCCGGGGGAGACGGTGTTCCTCAGCGCCATCCTGCGCGACGTGAAGGCCAAGGCCGTCACCGACCTGCCGCTGACCGTGGAAGTGCAGCGGCCGGATGGCGTGATCGATGAGACGGCGGTCATCAACGATGGCGGCGCCGGCGGCTATTTCGATGCCTACGAGCTGGCGCCCGAAGCAATGCGCGGCTCGTGGCAGGCGCGGTTCTATGCCGATCCGGAAGGGGCGGCGCTGACTTCAGTCAACTTCCTCGTCGAGGATTTCGAGCCCGAGCGGCTGGCCTTCGAGATCAACGCGGCGGATGAGCCGATCGCCTTCGGCACCGCGACCAATGTCGATGTGGCGGCCAAGTACCTCTATGGCGCGACGGCGCCGGATCTCGTGGTCGAGGCCGATGCAGTGATCAAGCCCGTGAACGCGCTGCCGGATTTCCCGGGCTACACGTTCGGGCGGCTGGACGATGCGTTCCAGACCTATCGGGAATCGCTCGGTAGCGTCGGGACGACCGATGCCGACGGCAATGCCGTGGCCGAGATCACGCTCGAAGAGCAGCAGGCGACCACCAAGCCGCTCGAGGCCCAGCTGATCCTGCGGCTGGTGGATTCCAACGGCCGTGCCGTGGAGCGCAGCCTGACGCGGCCGGTGCTGGCGACCAGCGATCGGATCGGCGTTCGTCCGCGCTTCGAGTCGGCCGAGGGGCTGGGCGAGGGCAGCGAGGCGGCGTTCGATGTGATCGCGGTTTCGCCGGAAGGCGAGACGATCGACAAGGCCGGGCTCGCGTGGATGCTGTCGCGCATCGAGACGAACTACCAGTGGTATCGCGATAACGGCACATGGAAGTGGGAAGCCGTGACGACCACCCGCGAAGTGGCGAACGGCACGGTGGATGCAACTGCATCGGGGCCGGCCGCTATCGGCGCCAACGTCGACTGGGGTCTTTACCGGCTGGAAGTGTCCAGCACGGGCGAGGGCGCGAGTTCGACGAGCTACGAGTTCTATGCCGGCTACTACTATCCGGAAGCGGGTTCGGACACGCCGGACACGCTGTCGGTGGCCCTCGACAAGGCGGCCTATCGCACCGGCGAAACGGCGCAGCTGAAACTCGATCCGCAGTTTGCCGGCACGGCGCTGGTGATGGTGGTCGATGACCGCATCATCTCGATGCAAGCCGTCGATGTGCCGGAAGGCGGCACGACCGTGCCGCTGACGGTGACCGACGACTGGGGGCCGGGCGCCTATGTGACGGCGATCCTCTACCGGCCGGCCGATGCCGCCGAAAAGCGGATGCCGGCGCGGGCGCTGGGACTTGCCTATGCCGACGTGGAGCCGGGCGACCTGAAGCTGAACGTTGCCATCGACGCGCCGGCGCAGACGCTGCCGCGGCAGGCCTTCAGCGCCACGGTGAAGCTCGACAACGTGCAGCCGGGCGACAAGGCCTATGTCGTCGTCGCGGCGGTCGATCTCGGTATTCTCAACCTGACCAACTTCCAGGTCCCCGATCCGGACGGCTATTTCTTCGGCCAGCGCCAGCTCGGGGTGGAGTTCCGCGACCTTTACGGCCAGCTGATCGACCCGACCCAGGGGACGGCCGGTGCACTGCGTGTCGGCGGTGACGAGGGGGGCGGCCGGTTCGGCACGCCGCCGGCGATCACCGAACTCGTGGCGCTGCATTCGGGCATCGTCGAGGTCGGTGCCGATGGCACCGCCACGGTGAGCTTCGACGTGCCGGACTTCAACGGCACGGTGCGGCTGATGGCCATGGCCTGGTCGCTCGGCGCGGTCGGGCATGCCTCGGCCGACGTGATCGTCCGCGATCCGGTGGTGGTGAACCTGAGCCCGCCGCGGTTCCTGCGGCTCGACGATACGTCGCGCCTGCTGGTCGAGGTGAACAATCTCGATGGCGTGCCGGGCAGCTACACGGTGGCGCTCGACACTGGCACCGGGCTTTCGACTGATGCGACGGAGACGACCGTCGAGCTCGAGGCGGGTGGGCGCACATCGCTCAACCTCAGCCTCACCGGCGAGACGATCGGCGACCATGAGCTGACGGTGACGGTGACCGATCCGAACGGCAATGCGCAGATCAAGAAGCTGACGCTGGGCGTGCGTGCGGCTTCGGCTCCGGTGACGACGAGCCAGCTGATCCCGCTTGCCCCGGGCGAGACGGTGACGCTGGACAACAACCTCTTCACCGACATGGTGCCGCACACCGGCTCGACGACGCTGGCGATCGGTCCGATCGCGCGGCTCGATGTGCCGGGGATCCTGCTGTCTCTCGACCGCTACCCGTATGGGTGCGCCGAGCAGATCACCAGCCGGGCGCTGCCGCTGCTCTACCTCAACGAGGTGGCGCAGATGATCGGCATGGGCAATGACGACGCGATCGACCAGCGCATCAAGGACGCGATCCAGAACCTCTTGACCAAGCAGACTTCGGGTGGCGGCTTCGGGCTCTGGGGTCCGTATTCGACCACCGACCTGTGGCTCGACAGCTATGTCACCGAGTTCCTGCTCCGCGCCAAGGCGGAAGGGTTCGAGGTGCCGGAGCTGGCACTGACCCGCGCGCTCGACAGCCTGAGCGCCCAGGTGGCCTATGCGTCGGACTTCAGCAATGGCGGCGAGGACGTGGCGTTCGCACTCTACGATCTGGCCCGCGCCGGCCGGGCCGCCATCGGCGACCTGCGCTACTATCTCGAGGCTCGCCTCGACGCGTTCGGTTCGCCGCTCGCCAAGGCCCAGCTCGGCGCCGCACTTGCCCTCTATGGCGACCGGACCCGTGCTGCCACCGCCTTCCAGGCGGCGGTTGCCGACCTGGCGCGGCGTGAGGACCGGAGCGTCTATCGCTACGACTATGGCAGCCAGCTGCGTGATACGGCCGGAGTGCTGGCGCTCGCGGCCGAGTTCTCGCCCACGGGCGTCGATATCGGCGAGTTGGCGGGCAAGCTCACCGGGCTGCGCGATGCGGCCAGGTGGACTTCGACGCAGGAGGACGCGTGGACGCTGGTCGCCGCTGCGGCGCTGGGCCGCGAGGCCACCGGCGGCGAGGTGACGATCGATGGCGAGCCACTAACGGGCTCGGTCTATCGCCGGTTCGAGCAGGAGCACTTTGACGGGTTGACCGTCGAGGTGACCAATAACGGCAACCAGCCGACCGAGATGAAGGTGACGACCACCGCCATCCCGGCCATCCCGCCGGCGGCCAGCTCGAACGGCTTCACCATCAGCCGCGACGTGTACCTGCCGAATGGTGAGCCGGCCGACCTGTCGACCATCGCGCAGAACGACCGGTTCGTGGTGGTGCTGACGGCACAGCCGACGATGCTGGGCTCGGGCCAGTATGTGATCGCCGATCCGATCCCGGCCGGGTTCGAGATCGAGAATCCGGACCTGCTGCAGGGCTCGGGCGTGGCCGATCTCAGCTGGCTGACGGTGGATACGCCGAGCCATGTGGAGGCGCGCACCGACCAGTTCGTCGCGGCGTTCCGCTTCACCTCGGATACTTCGAGCGTGACGACCGCCTACATGGTCCGCGCCGTCTCGCCGGGCAGCTTCGTGATGCCCGGCGCGACGGTGGAGGACATGTATCGGCCCGAGCTGCGCGGCAATACCGACGCCGGGCAGATCGAGGTCACGCCGTCCGGGCCATGAGCGCGCGGAGTGAAATGACGTGACGGAAGTGGCCGCCAACCCCTCACCCCAACCCTCTCCCCGACGGGGAGAGGGGGCGATGTGGCACGGATGGTGGTCTCGCGTCCCCTCTCCCCGTCGGGGAGAGGGCCAGGGTGAGGGGAAGAGCCGGGGACCTGCGCCGGGGCTGTTCACCGCGGCGGCGGTGCTGGTGACGTTCGTCGGGCTAATGGCGGCTCAGTATGGCCTCGCCGTGCTGCGCGACATCCGGGCCGGGCTGCCGGTCGTGCCGGCGGTGGCGACCCTGCCGGTGTCGCCGGTGGTGGTGGATCGGGCCGGGCTGCTGCTCCGGCCGTTCACCGCCGACGGCGGGCGCTGGCGGTTGCCGGTCGAGATCGGCGAGGTCGACAAGCAATTCATCGACATGCTGCTGGCCTACGAGGACGCGGATTTTCCGACGCACCATGGCATCGACTGGGTGTCGATGCTGCGGGCGGCCGGGCAGTATGTCGGGGCAGGCGGGCGTATCGTCTCCGGTGGCTCGACGCTGACCATGCAGGTGGCGCGGCTGCTGGAGAAGGAGCCGACCCGCAACCTTGCGGGCAAGATCAGGCAAATGGTGCATGCCGACCTGCTGGAGCAGCGGCTGAGCAAGGACGAGATCCTGACGCTCTACCTGACGCTGGCGCCCTATGGCGGCAATATCGAGGGCGTGCGGGCGGCGAGCCTTGCCTATTTCGGCAAGGAGCCGGGGCGACTGACCACGGCCGAGGCGGCGCTGCTGGTGGCGCTGCCGCAATCGCCCGAGGCGCGGCGGCCGGACCGCGATCCGGTGGTGGCGCTCGAGGCGCGCAACCGGGTGCTTGACCGGATGGTGACGCAGGGCGTGATCAGCGCCGAGGAAGCCGCCGGCGCCAAGATGGAGAAGATTTCGTCGCTGCGGCGCGAGTTCCCCAAGCTCGCGGCGCACCTCTCGGAAGCGGCGGTGACGGCGCGGCCGAACGCGCGCGAGATCCAGCTGACGGTCGACCGCAAGCTGCAGGCGGCGCTGGAGAAGCTCGCCGGCGACCGGGCCGGGCAGCTGGGCGAGAAGCTATCGGTGGCGATCGTGGTGGCTGACCAGCAGACCGGCGACATCCTCGCTTCGGTGGGTTCGGCCGGCTTGTTCAACGCCGAGAGCGACGGTTATCTCGACATGACGACGGCGGTGCGCTCGCCGGGCTCGACGCTGAAGCCGCTGATCTATGGGCTGGCGTTCGAGCTCGGGCTGGCGCATCCGGAAAGCCTGATCGAGGATCGGCCGACGGCGTTCGGCGGCTATGTGCCGGTCAACTTCGACGGGTTCACGCGCGGCACCGTGACGGTGCGGCAGGCGCTGACCGAATCGCTCAACATCCCCGCCATCGTGGTGCTGGATGCCGTGGGTCCGGCGCGGCTGGTGGCGCGGATGCGGCGGGCGCATGCACACCCGCTGCTGCCGGTGGACACGGCGCCGAGCCTTGCCGTGGGGCTAGGCGGTGTCGGCATCACGCTGCGTGACCTCGTTTCGATCTATGCTGCGATCGCGCGGGGCGGCACGCCGGTGACGCTGCGCGACGGGGCGCGGCAGGTGGCCGAGGAGATGGCGACGCCGGCGCCGGTGCTCGATCCGGTGGCGGCCTGGTATGTCGGCAATGTGCTGGCCGACGTACCGCCGCCGCGCAACGGCTCGCCGGGGCGCATCGCCTACAAGACCGGCACCTCGTACGGCTATCGCGATGCCTGGGCCATCGGCTTCGATGGCGAGACGGTGGTCGGCGTGTGGGTCGGGCGTCCGGACAATGCGCCGGTGCCGGGGATTACCGGCATTTCTGCGGCGGCGCCGATCCTGTTCGAGAGCTTTGACCGGCTGGAGTCGACCACGGTGCCGCTGAAGAAGGCGCCGCCGGGGACGATCTTTGCCGCCAATGCCGACCTGCCGGCGCCGCTGAAGCGGTTCCGGCACCCGGACGAGCAGAAGGTGGTTCGCGATGCGGCGCCCGAGATCGCCTATCCCGGCGATGGCGTCGATGTGGATCTGGGGATCAAGGCGGGCGATGCATCGCCGCTGATCGTCAAGGTGCGCAACGGCGTGCCGCCCTTCACCTTCTTTGCCAACGGGGCGCCATTCGGGCGCACGGCGTTCGCCCGGCAGGAGACGCTGGTGCCGGATGGGCCGGGGTTCGTGACGCTGTCGGTGGTGGATGCCGAGGGACGCTCGGACAGCGTGAAGGTGTTTTTGGACTGAGGTGGTGACGTGGAGGTCGGAGCGTGGGCTCCACCCCCTCCGACCTGCGCTAGTTCGCTACGCTCACAAGCTTCGGTTGCCTCCCCCATCAAGGGGGAGGTGGGCCGGTGCGTGTCGCCACAAATCATATCGAATGCGACTGCTGTCGCTGAGGCTTCGTGAAAGCGGGGGTGCGAGGGTGCGGTTGCCTCGCTCCCGCCCGCCGGGAGTCATTTCACTTTGGCCGCCGCGCTTCGACGTGGCGGCCTTTTTCGTTATTTCGCGATGGTCATGCCGGCGAGCACGTCCGCATCCGGGGGCAGTTCGGTATCGCCGGGGGCGAAGCCGTTGACCTGGAGGATGTAGGCGGTGAGGTCGGCATAGGTCTGGTCGGGCAGGCTGCCCGGCTGGCTGGGGGGCATGCGGTCGTGGGCGTGGGTGTAGAGCTCGCCAACGGTGCGGCCGGTCCAGTTGTTTTCGAAATACGGGCCGGCGAGAGGCGGGCCATAGTTGGCGCTGATCAGGTCGGGGCCGTGGCAGGAGACGCAGTTGGCGTCGTAGGCGGTCTTGCCGCGGGCGGCCTGCTCGGCCGTGAACATGGGCGGATCGCCGGCGGGCGCCGCCTGTTCGGCCGTCGCTGTGGGAGCGGTCTCGGTCGTGGTCGTTGCCGCGGCGGAGCCGTCGCCTTCACCGGCATAGGTGTAGACGAGGATGGCGCCGGGGTTCTCGAGCGTCGTGCCGGCGCCACCGTCCATGGTGCCGACGAGGCCGGAGACGTCGGTCGCTACATACATGGTCTTCATGTCGGGGCTGAGCGCCATGTCGCGCAGGCGGTTCTCGGACTGGAAGTAGCGCTCGATCGGGCCGGCAACGGTCCGGCCATCCGCGCTGAGCGGCACGCGGTAGATGGAGCCGCGCTTGAGCGTGGTGACGAGCAGCGAGTGCTCCCAGCCGGGGATGCCTTCGCCGGCCTTGGGGAAATAGGCCTGCATCGACGAGGTGGCGACTGTAGGCCAGCAGATGAAGTCGATGCCGCCACAGGCTTCGTCGGTGAAGTCCCAGTCGTTGGGAACGGTGAACAGCGTCGCGAGCGGGTCATGCTGCTCGCCCGGCCAATCGGTCTCGTCGGTGACGGGCACCGAAGGATCGATGGTGATGTCGGAGAAGGTCAGCTGGGCGCAGGGTGTGGTGGCAAGGTCCCAGCGGGCGGCCTGGTAGGCCATGTCGTCCTTGAACCCCACGACGTGCGGCCAGCCATAATTGTCACCGCCAACGAGGATGTTCACTTCGTCGTCGGTCTTGGGGCCCTGTTCGGACGCGTAGAGCGTGCCGTCCGGGCCGAAATCGATACCCTGCATATTGCGGTGGCCGTAGGTGAAGACGTGGCTCTGCACGCCGTCGATCTCCGGGTTGTCGTCGGGGATCGAGCCATCGAGATTCAGACGGAGCGACTTGCCCTGGTAGGCGATCCAGTCGCTGGCGCCGATTTCGTCGCCGGTCGGAAGGCGCTGGGCTTCGATGGGAATACACCAGTTGCCGAGCTGCCCCTTACCGCCATCGCCGATGGTATAGTAGAGCTTGGCGTCGGGGCCGAACTTGAGGCGGCCCGAATTGTGGTCGTTCTGGCCCGGCATGCCGGCGATGAGCTCGACCGGATCGCTTAGCGTGCCGTCGGCCTCGTTGTAGGTGAGGCGGACGATCTTGGCGAAGAGGTTGGCGTAGGGGCTGAACGGGTCGGCGACCCATTCATGCTTGGGCCGCTCTTTGTCGACATAGGTGTAGGCAGCGTAGACATAGTCGTTGCCGGTGCCCTGCAGCAGGCCCGGATCGAGGGCGAGGCCGAGCAGGCCATCCTGGCCGCCGGGGGCCGAGACTTCCTCGATGTCGATGGCGACCTGCCTGGTGCCGTCTGCCGGGTTGATGCGGATGATCTTGCCGCCGGTGCGCTCGGTGACCCAGAGCCAGTTGTCGGGGCCCCAGGTGATTTCCCACGGACCTTCGAGGCCATCGGTCAGCACCGTCATTTCGAACTGCTTGGTGCCGGTCACCGCCGAGTCGGGCGGGTTCTGGGCATATGCAAGCGAACTGCCGACGAGAAGCGTCAGCAATGCGCCAGCCAGGCTGGGAAGTGAGCGCATGGGAATGTTCCTTTTGATCTGCCGCAAGCGTGCCCCGAACCGCGAGGTCCGGGGTAGGTGCAGGTTCCGCCAAAAGGCTGCGGAGCCTGGTGCCGTGGGGCGCCGGTCGGAGCCGGCGCCCGATATGGTCAGAGGTCGTGCTTCCAACCGAGGATACGCTCGGCTTTGGACGAATTGAAGAAGGCCTTGCGACCGCTCAGATCACCCTTGATCGGGATGCCCGGGAAATACTTGGCCGCGACTTCCAGGCTGGGGATATCGACCGTGGTGTCGGGCGCCACGATGTAGAAGGCTTCGTGACCCTTGAACTTGCCTTCGACGCTCAGCAGGCATGCGCGCGCCGCCGCGTCGAAGCGGGTATAGGCGAACAGGTGCTTCTTGGGGCTCTCGGAATCGAGGGTGAAGCGCGTCGCGGGCAGGGCGCGTTCGGGCACGACCCAGTGGAAGCGCATCGAGGCAATGGAGATGTCATCCCAGCGCCGGGCGAAGGCATCGGCCTGGGCTTCGCAGATCCACTTCGAGAGGCTGTAGGGCTCCTCGGAGTAGTTGGCGTGCTCCTCGTCGATCGGCAGGTAGTCGTAGTGCGGATCGCGGCTGTAGGAGTGGCCGATGGCGTTGACGCTCGAGGCCTGGCAGATGCGCATGATGCCGTTGTCCACGGCGGCCTGCAGCGCGTTGTAGCTGCCCACGACGTTGTTGTTGTGGACCACGTGGTCCGGATGCCGGCCCGGGGAGGGGATGGCAGCCATGTGAATCAGCGCGTCGCAGCCCTTGAAGGCGTCGACGAGCTTTTCGAACTCATCCATGTCGGCCTGGATGAAATGCAGGTCCTTGGTCTCTTCGGTCTCGGGGGCAGCGACGCGGTCGATGCAGACGAGTTCGTGGCCCTGCTTTTTGGCTTCGGTGATGATGGCGCGGCCGATGCCGCCCGACGAGCCGGTGAGTGCGATCTTCATTTGAGTAGGTCTTAGCCCTTGTAGACGGCCTGGTGCAGGCCGCGGATGTAGCCGATGGCGTAGAGCCGGCCGAAGGAGGAGTAGCCGGCATGCTCGTTACTGTCGCCTTCGACGGTCGGCACGTGATCGGGACGCAGCACGCCGTCGAAATCGATGTCCTTGTAGGCGCGCATGGTGGCGAGCATGTCGGTCTTGCCGGCATCGTGCCAGGTTTCGCGGAAGTTGGTCGGCACACCCTCGACGTCGCGGAAGTGGACGAAGCTGATCTTCTTCTTGCCGAAACCGCGGATGACGGACGGCAGGTCGTCGGTCATCAGGGTGAAGTTCCCCTGGCAGAGCGTGATGGTGTTGTAGTCGGACGGCAGCATGTCGACGAGGCGCTGGAAGTTCGGCACCGTGCGCATGATGCGGGAAACGCCCTTGATCGGGGTGATCGGCGGATCATCGGGGTGCATGGAAAGCTTCACGCCGGCCTTTTCGGCGACGGGGAGCACGCGGCGCAGGAAATATTCCAGCGTCTCCCAGAGCTTCTCTTCGCTGATGGGCGGGTTCGAGGTGATCGAATCCGGCACGTCGTTGACGTTGAAGCTGGTGACCACCGAGCCGCCGCGCGAGGGCGTGGCCATGTTGGTGCGGACCCAGTTGAAGTCGGTCATCCACTCGTAGCACCATACCGGGATGCCGAGCTTGCCCATGTTGGTGATGAGTTCGCAGACGACGTCGATTTCGTCGTCACGCCCCTCGAGGCCGCGCTTGGCCTTGTTGAGCGGCGGACGGGCCTCGATGACGCGGATATCGAAGCCACCCTCGTTGTAGCTGTCCTTCATGCGCTGCAGCGCCGAGAGCGAAGACACGCGCTCGCCCGCCTGCAACTGCTCGAAGGGCAGGCCGGCCACGGCGAGATCGACGCCGCACTGCTTGGCGAGCTTCCAGACCGGCGTGTACTTGGGAGGGATGACCTCGGCGATTTCCAGCATGTTTGGATCCTAACGAGAAATACGAGCCCGCCGCATGCGGCTCGGGATGGTGAAGGCGCGACCCCGGAGGCCGCGCCAAAGGTGAGGAGCGCGATGGGCGGGGAGCCTCGCGCGCCTAGGGGGTGGGCATCTTGTCCTGAGTGTGGAACTCGTCCTGCGATGCCTGGGACCGGATCGAGTGCTGGCCCCATTTCTGGTCGAGGTTGGGCCACGGGATCGAGTCGACCAGCAGACGCGTATAGGCGTGCTGCGGGTTGCGGATCACGGTCTCGACGTCGCCCTTTTCCACCACGTCGCCGCGGTAGAGCACGGTGATCGAGTCGGCGACGTGGTAGGCCGTCGTCAGATCATGCGTGATGTAGATGATGGTCACGCCGTGATCCTTGTGCAGGTTCTTCAGCGATTCAAGGATGTTGGCGCGGAGCGAAGCGTCCACCATTGACACCGGCTCGTCGGCGATCAGCAGCTTGGGCTTGAGCAGCAGGGCGCGCGCCACGTTGATGCGCTGGCGCTGGCCGCCCGACAACTGATGCGGGAAGCGGCCGAGCACGTCCTCGGGGCGGAGGCCGACGGCGGTGAGTGCTTCATCCATCTTGTTGCGCGCGTCGCGGCCGGACTTGGCGAGCTTGAACTGCTTGATCGGTACGGTCAGCAGGTGGTCGACGGTGTAGAATGGGTTGAACACCGCGAACGGGTCCTGGAACACCGCCTGCACCTCGCGCCGGTAGGCGAGGCGGTCGGGACCGCGCAGGGTGGTGATGTTCTGACCCTTGTAGAGGATCTCGCCGGTAGTGGGGGGGATGAAGCCCAGCACCAGCATGGCGAGCGTGGTTTTGCCCGAACCGGACTCGCCGGCGACGGTCAGGATGGTGGGCTCGTCTTCCTTCAGCGTCAGCGAGAAGTTGTTGAGCGCGATCTTGGCCTTCGAGGATAAGAGGCCCCGCTGGTAGACCTTGGTGACATTCTTGATTTCAAGCAGGTTAGCGGCCATCGGTGCTGCCCTCCTGGTCGTAGAGATGGCAGGCGACGAGCTGGCCGCCGGGGAGCACGTTCACCTTGGGCTTTTCCTTGCGGGAGCGATCCGAGGCGAGCGGGCAGCGCGGATGGAAGGCGCAGCCGCTGGGCAGGCGGAGCAGCGAGGGCGCAAGGCCCGGGATGCCCTTGAACTGGCCCTTGTTGTCGAGCGTAGGAAGGCTCGAGATCAGCGCCTGCGAGTAGGGGTGCTTGGGGCTGGTAAACATCTCGCGCACGGTGGCGAGCTCAACCAGCCGGCCGGCATACATCACTGCGACATGATCCATGGTCTGGGCCATCAGGCCCATGTCATGGCCGATGAGGATGACGGCGGCGCCGATATCGTCCTGCACCTTGTCGATGGTCTCCATCACCTGGCGCTGGGTGACCACGTCGAGCGCGCTGGTCGGCTCGTCGGCGATGATCACCTCGGGGCGCAGTAGGATGCCGATGGCAATACAGACGCGCTGCTTCATGCCGCCCGACAGCTCGTGCGGGAACATGTGGAACACGCCCGGATCGAGGTCCACCGACTGCAGGGCCCAGACGCAGCGGTCGTTGATGGCCTTGCGGCTTTCGCCCGGCAGGTGCGACTTGATGGCGTCGACCATCTGCGCGCCGATCTTCATCACCGGGTTGAGCGAGTTCATCGCGCCCTGCGGGATATAGGCGATCTTGGACAGCCGGGCCTTGCGGATACCCTCTTCGTTGAGGGACTGCAGGTCGGTGCCGCCGACGATCACCCGGCCGCCTTCGATCCGCCCCGGCGGCTTGATCATGCGCATCATGGCAAGGGCGAGGGTGGACTTGCCCGAACCGGACTCGCCGACCATGCCCATCTTCTTGCCCGCTTCGAGCGTAAAGCCGACATTGTCGAGGGCGCGGGCGCGACCGAGATCGGTGTAGTAGGTGACGACGAGGTCTTCGACGCGCAGGACCGGGTTGCCGGTCGCGGCGGACGCACTGGGCCCGGCCGCGGTTTCCGTGGTTGACAGGTTCATCGTCATTACTCCGTCCGCCGCACGCGCGGGTTGGCCAGTTCGTCGAGGCCCATGTTGATGAGGGCGAGCGAGCCCAGGATCAGGATCATCGCGATGGAAGGGGCGATCGGCCACCACCACCAGCCGTTGAAGAAGGCGCCCTGAAGCTGCGCCGCCCAGATGAGGTTGCCGAGCAGCGGCTCGCGCAATGGGCCAAGGCCCAGCACGGCGAGATAGAAGGAGGCAAACACGGCGGAGAAGACCTGGCCGACGAAGGCCGCGGCGATGAAAGGCAAAAGGTTGGGCAGGATTTCCTTGAAGATGATCGCGAGATCACCCACGCCGGAGAGTTTTGCCACGGCCACGAACTGGCGCTCCTTCATGGTGAGCACCTGTGAGCGGATAACCAGGGTCGGTCCCATCCAGGCGAGCATCACGACGATCAGCGCCATGGTGACGATGGTGACGTCGCGCTTGTCGAGCGAGCCGGCCACCACAACCTGGATCAGCAGCACCGGGATGGGGGTGAGGATCTGGCAGACGGTGCGAATGGTGGCATCGATCCAGCCGCCGAAATAGGCGGAAATGAAGCCAAGGATCACGCCGATGATGGTGCCGAGGCCGCCGGCGATGACGCCGATCACGGCGGTCTGCCACATGCCCACCACCATGGCGGCGAGCAGGTTACGGCCGAAGAAATCGGTACCGAACGGATATTTCAGGCTTGGCGGCTGCTTGGTCGCGACTGCCAGCGGATAGGCGTGCTTGGGGTTGATGGTGAGCAGGCCGATGACGGTGAACAGCACCAACCCGAGCAGGATGAGCAGACCGATGGCAAGGCCACGGTTGCGATTGAAGTAGCGCAGCAGGAGGGTGAGCCGTCCCGGCTGCTGGACGGAGGTATCCGTCGAAGTTGCAGCAATTGTCGCCATTGTCCGGGTTCCTACTGGTTACGCACGCGCGGGTCGATCAGGGGGTAGATGAACTCGAGCACCGCCATCAGCACGGCGATCGCGATGGTGATGAACAGCACGATACCGTAGATGAGCGGGAAGTCGTTCGAGCGGATGGCGTTGTTGAGCACCGTCCCGAGGCCGGGCAGGCCGAAGAGGCCCTCAACGATGATCGCCGAGGTCACCACCGTGCCGAGCGCGAGGGCGAGACCCGTCACCTGCGGCAAGAGCGTGTTGCGCAAGTAGTAGTCGCGGAAGATGCGGCCGCCGGTCAGGCCCTTGTGCTCGGCGAAGTTGACGTAGTCCTCGCCCTGGATGGTGACGCCCATGCCGCGCATGGAGAGCACCCAGCCGCCGACCGAGCCGAGGATAAGCGCCAGCGCGGGCAGCAGCTGGTGGCGCAGCAGGTCCAGAACGAACGGCCACGACCAGTTGGGCACGAGGCCGACCGAGTAGGCGCCGCCGAGCGGCAACAGCTTCAGGCGGAAGCCGATGAAGAACAGGAGCAGCACGCCCATGATGACGGGGGGGACGCCCGTGAGCAGCACGAAGGGCGTCGCGATCGAGCGCAGCCAGCGCGGCGCCTTGGGCCAGGCCGAGATGGCGCCCAGCAGGTTGCCGATGATGAAGCTCAGGATCGTGGTGACGAGGAGCAGGAAGAAGGTCCAGGGCAGGGCCTGGGAAATGATGTCGGTAACCGTCGAGGGATAACGGTTCAGTGAGTAGCCGAAATCCAGCCGGACGATGTTGCCGAGATAGTTCCAGTATTGCTCGAGCAGGGGCCGATCGAGGCCGAACTGCTGGTTCATGGAAGTGATGATGGCTTCCATGTCGGCCGGCGAGAAGCCGCCCGAACGTGCCAGCTCGGAGAAACGTTCGCGGATGGCGTTACGCGGCGACAGGCGGGGGATGAAGAATACGATCGTGGATGCGGCCCAGATGACCAGAACCAGGAAAGCGAGACGCTTTGCGATCAACTTGAAATTCACTTGGGCAGCTCCGGCACCGTGAAGTGAAGGAGTGCGCGCGGACGCGCACTCCAATGTCGGGATCGATTACTGCGCGCCGGACGGCTGCAGCGAGGTGATGACCAGCATGCCCGTGTGGGCCCAGAAGGCGCCATTGGTGCCCATGGCCGGGTTGGCTTCGGTCGGCCAATTGGTCCAGTAGTGCTGGTTGTAGGCGATGCGGTGCAGCCACTGGATGATCGGGATATCGATCTGGTCGCGCCAGTAGATGCCCAGAGCCTGAGCGGCACCTTCCTGGAACTTCGGATCTTCCGACGAGAGCGGGGCGATCGAGTCGAGGATGGCGTCGTACTCGGGGTTGTTGTAGCGCGAGTAGCGGTTGTTGCCGGCCGACGAACCGATGGCGGCGCTGTACTTGCCGTGGAAGAGGTTCAGAGCCTCGAACGGGTCGTAGAGCGAGGCGCCGTGACCGAACATGTACAGACCGGCCTTGCCGTCGATCATGTTCTGGTTGGCGTCGGGACCGAAGTTGATCGAGGCATCAAAGCCACCCTGACGCAGCATTTCGACCAGGATCGGAACGATGTCGCCGTGGATGTTTTCGAAGCCCTGGATCGTGGCGTCGACGGTGTTGCCGTCCTTCTCCCACAGGCCGTCGCCGTTCATGGTGAAGCCGGCTTCGGTCATGAGGGCTGCGGACTGATCGGGGTCGAACAGGCGCGGCTGGTACTGCTCCTCGAGCGCCTTGACGGCGGGCGAGTCAGCAAAAGCCTGCAGGTTCGGATAGAGCGGGAACGGATAGATGGTGGCGATCTGGGCGCCTTCATACAGAATGTCGTTGATGACATCCCGGTTGATGATGAGGCTCATCGCGCGGCGCACCTTGGGGTCGCTGTACGGCTCGAGCTGGGTGTTCATCCAGAGCGAGTTGGGCCACCAGTCGAGATAACCGAACGGCGACGCATTGCCGGTGTGCGTGGTGATCTCGGGGTTCTGGGCAAGGATGTTGCCGATAACCGAGGACCGCATGTCGAGCGCGGAGTCGAACTCGTTGTTCACGAGGCGCTGGGCCACGGTGTCCATCGAGACGCCGGTGATATTGGCGATGATGACGCGCTTGACGGCCGGCTCGGCGATGCGGCCGGCGGCCACGGCCCACCAGTCGGGACGGTAGTCGAAGATCTTCTGCGCCGCGTTCCAGGCGATCAGGTCATAGGGACCCGAATGCGGCATGTCGACGCCGCCGGGCTCCATGTTCACGTCCGGCTTGTCGGCCAGGAAGTGCTCGGGAACGATCGGGATACCGGTGTCGAACTTCTCGGTCAGCACTTCGAACTTGAAGCGCGGAGCGGGGGCCTTGAACTTCACCAGCACGGTGAGGTCGTCGACGATTTCGGTCGACTCGACGAACTGGTTGAAGTGGGCGTTGTAGGGCAGCTTGGAATTGTTGAGCTGGCCATCGAAGGTGAACTTCACGTCGGCGGCGGTGACCTGCTCGCCATCGCTCCACTTGGCGCCCGGATTCAGCTTGATCTCGAGAGCAGTGAAGGTGTCGTCGGTGTATTCCATGCTGTCGGCCAGCCACGGAACATACTCGCCCTTGAAGATGGCGAAGTACATCAGCGGCTCCCACATGAAGGCGTTGCCTTCCTGGTGGGTGTAGCCGGGCAGGGCCCACGGGTTGGTGACGCCGATCGGCGACGAGAGCGCGACGCCCCAGCCGAGCACGGCAGTCTGGTTGCGCGGAACCTCCGACAGCGAGGCCGGCACGATTTCCTTGGGTGCGGTAGCAGCGAGCGGGCTTTGCGCCATCGCGGCCATGGGCATCGCCGAGACGCCGAGCGCCAGCAGTGCCGCAGTGATTAGTCTGGATTTGACCATGTGACAGGTTCTCCCTTGACTGTCATGGAAGTAAAACGCCTTGGCGGCGGTCTAGTGCAATCGATGCGGCCCTACCTGGCCCTAGTTTCTCCTCTTCTCCATCCGATCTCGTCGCGTGAGAGCATCCACCCGTCCGGGTGACCAATGCTTCGGCGCGACCAGGTAATCCGCTTGGTCCTCCCACGGAGGCATCAGGCCAGTGGCAATCAGCGTTCATCGGGGCGGGCAGCAATTTCCCGCTCGCCCGCCAGTTTCGACCGGGCGGACGGATCGTCACACTCGAAGCGCTTTGATTGTGCTGCCCACTGGACAGTCAGATCGTGCCAAATGGCATTCGGTTTGGCGTCTCCCCCACCAGTGCCGGACTCCTCCAGAGCACCGGCTTCTCCCTAATATCTACAAGGGTTAGTGAGCAGAGTCCTGCGAGTCAACAGCTGGAATGGTAGTTGCCGCAACGGGTTGGCGGCAGGAACTACTTGCGCCGGCTAAGCGCCTTGAATGTACGAGGTTTTTTGGATCGCGCATCTCGTACATTAAATTCTTTGTTTCGTGTGCTAAAGCGCTGACGTGCTACGCGGCCCGCCGCAAATTGAGGGCAAATCGCCGCAGGTTGCGCGGAAAAATCGCTAACCACCGGCAGATCACGCGATCGCGAAGTCACGCTTAACGCGATCTTAAATCCGATCCGCAGAATCGCCAGAAAGCGCCCGGAGAGTCTCCGGCGCTTGGCTCGTCGCGTTTCCCTGGCGTTCGTTCAGTTCCGAGGCTTCCATGTCCCGCGTTAGCAAGCCCGTTGCGTTCTCGCTTTCCCGCCGCTCCTTCGCCCTGGGCGCCGCTGCGCTCGCCGGCTCGATGCTGGTGGCCCCGCCTGCCTCTGCTTCAGTATCCAGCTTTGTGGACGGGGTGTGGCGCCGTGCCAGGGCCAAGGGGGTGTCACGAAAGGTGTTCGATGTCGCGATGGGGGGCTTCAAGCCGCTCGACAGCGTCCTCGACCTCAGCCGCAAGCAACCCGAGTTCGTGTCGACTGCCGCCGATTACGTGGGCAAGCGCGTAACCAACGGGCAGGCCGGCAGAGGGCAAGGTATGAGGCGGGAATGGACGCAGACGCTCGGGGCGGTTGCCTCGCGCTATGGCGTGCAACCCGAGATCATGCTTGCCATCTGGGGCATCGAGACCAACTATGGCGGCTACATGGGCGGCACCAATTCGGTGCATGCACTGGCGAGCCTCGCCTATGGCGGCTATCGCGCCGATTATTTCAGTTCCGAGTTGATCACGGCGCTGCAGATCCTCGAGGGCGGACATGTGCGTGCCAAGAACATGGTGGGCTCGTGGGCCGGCGCGATGGGGCATCCGCAGTTCATGCCGTCGAGCTTCATGAAATATGCCGTCGACTTCAAGGGCGACGGGCACAAGGACATCTGGGGCTCGGTGCCCGATGCGCTTGCCTCGATCGGCAACTACCTCAACTCGTTCGGCTGGCGAGCCGGCGAGACCTGGGGCTACGAGGTGAGGCTGCCGAGCGACTTCAACTACCAGAATGTGTGGACCCGTGTGAACGCCACGCTCGGCGACTGGAGCGGGATCGGTGTGGTACGGGCGAGCGGCAAGCCGTTCCCGCGGCCGGCCGACGCGGCACGGCTCTACATGCCCATGGGCGGCAAGGGACCGGTGTTCGCGGTGCTGCCGAACTTCGACGTGATCAAGCGCTACAATAACTCGGACAGCTATGCGCTGGCCGTGGGACACCTGGCCGACAGGATCATCGGCACTGGGGGATTCGTATCGCCCTGGCCGCAAGACACCGCGCTCAACAAGACCGATCGCATGCAGGTGCAGACCATGCTGCTGCGCAAGGGTTACGACATCGGCTCACCGGACGGGGTGATCGGACCCAAGACGCGTGCCGCGGTCATCGACTTCCAGGCGCGCGTCGGGTTGTTGCCGGATGGCCACGTGTCGGGCAACCTGTTGCGGTCGCTGAGTTAAATTCCATCGGGTAAGTAAAATTGCTGCGCTGCGGCAGGGCAACCCGTTAAGGAGCTGCCTCCTGGGCTCGGATATTGAGTTTGGGCGAGACCCATGCAGGAGCGTGGCAGACAATCTGTCCTCGACAGGAAGTCGAGTTTGCGGCTGGCGACCGTCGCCTGGCCATTCGTCGCCATTATCGTCCTGCAAGTTGTTCTCGCGACATTCAGTCTACAGATGGTGACGACGCTGCGCGCCTATGTTGCTGGCGAAAGTCAGTGGTCGAAGGCACAGCATAACGCGATCTATTTTCTCAACAGATATGTCGACACCGGGCAGTCTGTATTTCTCCGTCGCTACGAGCTGAGCTTCGACGTGCCGATGGGCGACCGCGACGCGCGCCTGGCGCTCGAGAAGCGGCCACCCAACTACGTGGCGGCCTATGACGGCTTCCGGCGCGGGCGCAACCTGCCCGCCGATATTCCCGGCATCATCTGGTTGTTCCAGAATTTCGGCTGGTTCAGCTACATGCGCGATGCGATTGGGCACTGGCGGGCGGCCGAACCGCTGCTGATGCAGCTCGATACGCTGGCCGACGAGGTGGCGGCAAAGCCCGATGCCGGACGGGCCGAACGCAGCAGCTGGAAAATCAGGCTCGACGCGATCAACAACATGGTCACCCCGCTCACCGAGCGGTTCTCGACCTCGCTGGGTCAGGGCACGCGCTTCGTGCAGGCCGTGCTGTTCGCGGCGAACTTCCTCGTCGCGGCGCTGTTCGTGGCGATGACGCTGTGGCAGCTCAACGGCTTCGTGCGGCAGCGCCGGGAACTCGAGGGGGACCTCACCTGGAAGGTGATGCACGACCAGCTGACCAAGCTCCCGAACCGGGCAGCGTTCGAGAAGGTGTTGGCCGAAGGGCTGACGGATGGTACCGCGGTGGCGCTCTTGTTCATCGACCTCGATCGGTTCAAGCAGGTGAACGACACCGCAGGCCACGCGGCAGGCGACCGGCTGCTCTGTGCGGTCTCCGACATCCTGATGCTGGCGATCGACGAGTACGATCTCGCGGCTCGGCTGGGCGGCGACGAGTTTGCGGTGATCGTGCGCCGCAGCACGCACGACCATGGGCTGGCCACGGCACATCGGCTGCGCCTGGCGCTGGCCGACCTGCCCTTCCTGTGGAAGGACGCCCATTTCACCATCAGCGCCAGCATTGGCTTTGTGGCGCTGGGGCAGCCGGACGACACGGTGCAGTCGGTGACGATGGCCGCCGATCTTGCCTGCTATCGGGCAAAGCAACTGGGTCGCAACCGTGTGTTCGTCCATGGCAGCGAGCCGCAGGCCGTCGACGGCGAACCGGAGCGGCTGACCGCCTAGTTGAAGCGCGCGATATCGAAGGCTGACACGTCGGTCGGCCGGGCGGCGATCATTTCCGACACAAGACGCGCGGTGACGGCGCTCAGGGTCAGGCCGAGATGGCCGTGGCCGAAGGCGAAGACGATGCGCGGATCGCTGGGGTGGCGGCTGATCACCGGCAGCGAATCCGGGGTGGAGGGCCGCCGGCCCATCCACTGGCTGCCGCCTTCGGGCAGGCTCGGCACGTAGCGGCGCATCTTGGCGCGCATAGCCTTGGCGCGGCCGTAGTTGGGGGCAGTCCCGGGGCGGGCGAGCTCGACTGCGCCGCCAACGCGCAGGCCATCGACCAACGGGGTGGCGATGAAGCCGTGGTCGGCGAAGCCGACCGGCATGCTGAGGTTCCAGCCGAGATCGGTGAAGGTGGTGTTGTAGCCGCGCTCGGTCTCGAGCAAGACCCTTACGCCGAGGCCGCGAACCAGTTCGCGCGACCAGACGCCGGAGGCGACGACTACGCGATCGAAATAGTCGATCACGCCGCCAGCACGGAGCACGCCGATGCGGTCGGCCCCCGGGGCGATTGCGGTGATCTCGGACGGGATCAGCTCGGCCTTCGCGCGAATGAAGGCCTGGTGGTGGCGGAGGATGGTCAGCGGGTTGGAGGCGGTCCAGTAGACCGGCTGGTGCACGGCGCCGGCGAACTGGCCTTCGAGCTGCGGCACGAGCTTTTGGGCGGCCTCGGTGGTGAGACGCTCGTAGGGGTAGCCGAGGGCCTGCTTCACCAGCTCGGCCTCGTGCAGGGCGGCGGCGATGCTGGCTTCGTTGTCGTGGACCGAGATGTAGCCGGTCTGGCGCAGGTGGCCATCGAGGCCATCGATGCGGCCGAGCTTGAAGTGATCCTCGAGCGCGGTGCGCATCAGGCCGGTTAGGGCCGCACGGACCTTCGTGCCGTGCGAGGGCGTGGCCGAGGCGAGGAAGGCGACGAGCCAAGGGGTGAGCGCCGGGACATCCGGCCAGCGCACCGTCAGGGGGCCCAGCGGGTCAAGCATCCAGCCGGGGACGGCCGTCAGCACGCCGGGGCTGGCGAGCGGAGCGATTTCGGGCAGGGCCATCAGCGAGGCGTTGCCGGCCGAGGCGGGACGGCCATCCGGCTCGCGCTCGTATGCGGCGACGTCATGGCCATCGCCGATGAGCCAGGTAGCGATCGAAGCGCCAATGATACCGGCTCCGATGACAGCGATGCGAGCCAGAAGGAACTCCGTCGGATGTGGGTAGGCGTGGGGTTTCAGCCTGGTTCTAGCGTCGTGTCGTCAATCTGTCGACAGGATGAATTGACAGTGTCCGCGGCGCATTGGATACAGCGCGGGACAGGTGGAGAGCTGCCCATGCGCTGGTCGAAGACCGTAACCCTGGTTGAGGCTCATGCCGAGGGGGAGGTGGGGCGCATCGTCACCGGCGGGGTGATCGACGTGCCGGGCGCGACCATGGCGGACAAGCTGCGCCACCTCAACGACGGCGACCAGTCGCTGCGCAAGTTCCTGGTGTTCGAGCCGCGAGCCTCGGCGCAGATGAGCACCTGCCTGATCTTCCCACCGACCCGCCCCGATGCCGATATCGGCTTCATTATCCTGCAGGGCGACCGGGCACATGCGATGTCCGGCTCGAACAGCATCTGCCTCACCACCGTACTGCTCGAGACCGGCATGCTGCCGATGACCGAGCCGGAGACGGTGGTGCGGATCGATACGGCCTCGGGGCTAGTGACGGCACGCGCGACCTGCCGCAACGGCAAATGCGAGCGGGTGACGCTGAGCATGAACCCGTCCTATGCGCACGAGCTCGATGCGGTGGTGGATGTCGACGGCTTCGGCAAGGTGAAGGTCGATATCGGCTATGGCGGCATCTTCTATGCGCTGATCGACCCGGCGCAGTTCGGGCTCGAGATCCGGCCGGACATGGCGCGGAAGCTCGTCGAGGCGGGCAGCGCGGTGCATCGCGCGGTGAACAGGCAGATGCAGATCGCGCATCCCGAGATCGAGGCGATCAAGGGGATCAGCTACACCATGTTCGTCAGCCACAACGAGGCGGGCGAGCTCAAGGGCGCAACGATCATGCCGCCGGGACGCATCGATCGCTCGCCCTGCGGCACGGGCAATTCGGCGCGGCTGGCGGTGGCGGCGGCGCGCGGATTGGCAAAGCCGGGTGACACGTTCACGGCACGCTCGATCATCGATTCCACATTCACCGTGACCTATGCCGGGGACACCACGGTGGCAGGCAAGCCGGCGGTGCAGCCGGTGATCACCGGCCGCGGCTGGATCCACGGCATCCACCAGATCGGCGTCGACCCGACCGACCCATACCCGCAAGGGTATACGGTATCGGACACCTGGGGCGATGCGTACGACCTGATGAGCTAGGCAGCCGGCTTGAACGTGTTGGCCGCGATGGAGGCGGGCTTCATCTCGATGGAGAAGCCGGGCAGTTTGGGCGGCATGTAGGCGGCGTTCTGGATGACGCAGGGCTCGACGAAGTGCTCGTGCAGGTGGTCGACATATTCGATCACGCGGCCGTCCTTGGTGCCCGAGACGACGAGATAGTCGATCATCGACAGGTGCTGGACGTACTCGCAGAGGCCGACGCCGCCGGCATGCGGCCAGACGGGCAGGCCGAACTTGGCGGCGAGCAGCAGCACCGACAGTACCTCGTTGAGCCCGCCGATGCGGCAGGCGTCGATCTGGACGATGTCGATGGCGCCCGAGGTGATGAACTGCTTGAACAGGATGCGGTTCTGGCACATCTCGCCGGTCGCCACCTTCACTGGGGCGATGGCGTCGCGGATGGCCTTGTGGCCGAGCACGTCGTCGGGGCTGGTCGGTTCCTCGATGAAGTACGGGTTGAAGCGCGAGAGCGAGCGCACCCAGTCGATGGCCTGGCCGACGTCCCAAACCTGGTTGGCGTCGATCATCAGGTAGCGGTCGGGCCCCATGATCGAGCGGACGATCTCGAGGCGGCGGATGTCGTCGTCGAGGTCGCGGCCGACCTTCATCTTGATGTGGGTGAAGCCGGCCTCAACTGCTTCGGTGGCGAGGCGGGTGAGCTTCTCGTTGGGATAACCCAGCCAGCCGGCGGAGGTCGTGTAGCACTTATAGCCTTCGGCCTCGAGCGTCCTGATACGCTCGGCCTTGCCGGCCTGGGCTTTGCGGAAGATGGCCAGCGCTTCGTCCGGCGTGATGGCGTCGGTCAAATAGCGGAAATCGATGATTGAAACGAGCTGCTCGGGGGTCATGTCGGCGACGTAGCGCCAGACGGGCTTGCCCGCGTGCTTGGCCAGCAGATCCCACACGGCGTTGACCACGGCACCGGTGGCGAGATGCATGGCGCCCTTGTCGGGGCCGATCCAGCGCAGCTGGCTGTCGCCGGTGACGTGGCGCCAGAAGCGGCCGGGGTTCTCGGAGATCCAGTCGAGTTCGAGGCCGAGCACGCGCGCTTTCAGCGCCTCGATGGCGGCAACCACGACTTCGTTGCCGCGTCCGATGGTGAAGGTGAGGCCGTGGCCTTCATGCGCGCCGTCGGTGCCGAGCACGACATAGGCGGCCGAGTAGTCCGGATCGGGGTTCATGGCGTCCGAACCATCGAGCGTGGCCGAGGTGGGAAAGCGCAGGTCGTGGGTGGAGAGCGAGGTGATCTTGGTCATCGGAACCCGTCCGGCAGGCAAGAGAAAGGCCGGGCGCCCGAGAGCGCCCGGCCAGGTCAGGCGTGGATCAGTCGTAGAGAACCGCGGCGATTTCCGGCGCGGTCATGTTGCTCTTGTCGTACCAGAAGAAGCCGGTATCGATGACCTTGGGCAGGGTCTCGCCCTTGGTGGCGGCGATTGCGGCCTTGACGGTCTCGTAGCCGATGCCGACCGGGTTCTGGGTGATGGCGCCGGCGATCACGCCGCTTTCGATGAAGGCCTTCTGCGCGGCGCCGGAATCGTAGCCGATGACGACGACGTTGCTGTTGAGCTCCACCTTGCCGTTGGCAACACCGAGCACCGAGCCCTCATTGGCGCCGAAGATGCCCTTGAGATCGGGGTTGGCGAGCAGGATCGACTTGGTGATTTCCGTCGACTGCAGCTGGTCGCCGGCACCGTACTGCACGGTCACGACTTCGATCTTGGGGTAGGCTTCCTTGATCCGGTTGCTGAAACCGTCGACACGGTCGATGCCGGTGCGGCTGGTCTGGTCGTGCGCGACGATGGCAACCTTGCCCTCGCCACCGATCAGCTCGGCCATCTTGTCGGCAGCGAGCGCGGCGGCCGCGACGTTGTCGGTGGTCGCGGTGGTCAGCGGGATGTCGCTATCGACGCCGGAGTCGAAGGCGATGACCGGGATGTTGGCGGCCTTGGCCTGCTCGAGCAGCGGGGTCGCGGCCTGGCTGTCTAGGGCGGCGAATCCGATCGCGTCCGGCTGGCGCGACAGGGCAGCGGCCAGCATGTCCATCTGGCGATCGACCTGGCTTTCGGTTTCCGGGCCTTCGAAGGTCACGTTGGCGTTGAACTCGGCAGCGGCCTTGTCGGCACCGGCCTTAACAGCCTGCCAGAACTGGTGCTGGAAGCCCTTGGAGATGAGGGCGATGTCGAGCTTGTCCTGCGCGAAGGCAGGGACGGCAGTGGACAGCATGGTGACCGCGGCGAGAGCGCCGAGGAGCGTGCGTCTGGTGAACATGGGTTTCCTCCCAACGGGGTTGTTTGTCAGTCTTATGGGCATTGGCCTGCCTCTTGTTGGCGTCCGCCCGGCGGACGCTCGACCGTTCGGTGCCTAAAGTGTGCGGCGCCGCAGGATATCGGCATAGACGGCCAGGATGATGATGGTGCCGGTCACCACCGTTTGCCATTCCTGGGCCACCGAAAGGATGCGCAGGCCATTGGCCAGCACAGAGATGATGAGCGCGCCGATCAGTGTGCCGAGCACGGTGCCGCGGCCGCCCGACAGCGATGTGCCGCCGATGACGACCGCCGCGATGGCGTCGAGCTCGTAGCCCTGGCCGAGGGCCGGCTGGGCCGAGTTGAGACGCGAGGCGATGAGGATGCCGGCAACGCCACAAATGCCGCCGGCCGTGGCGTAGACCGCGATCTTCCAGCGATCGACGTTGACGCCGGAGAGGCGGACGGCCTCCTCGTTGGAGCCCAGCGCGAAGGTGTAGCGGCCGAGCGCGGTCTTGCTCAGCACAAAGGCGGCGATCAGGGCGACGGCGAAGAGGACGAGCACGCCATTGGGGATCGGCACGGCCGGAAAGATCGTGCCGACGATCGAGCCCAGCGAGATCTGGTTGAAGCCCGGCGTGTCATTGAAATAGATCGGCTTGGTGCCCGAGACGACCAGCGACAGGCCCTTGAGGATGAGCATCATGCCGAGCGTCGCGATGAAGGGCGGCACTTTCAGCTTGGCGATGATGAAGCCGGAAATGAAGCCGCAGGCGAGTCCGGTCAGGATGGCGCCGGCGAGGCCGAGCGGTAGCGGCAGCCCCAGATAGGTCAGGATCACGCCGGCGATGACGGCGCAAAAGGTCATCAGCGTGCCGACCGACAGGTCGATGCCGCCGGTGATGATCACCAGCGTCGCGGCGACCGCAAGGACGCCGTTGACCGCGGTCGCCTGCAGGATGGCGAGCACGTTTGGGGTCTGGAGGAAGTTCGGCGAGGCGAGAGAGAACACCACCACCAGCGCGATGAGGCCCGAGAAGGCCAGCAGCCGGTGGAAGGCGCCCGAGATGCGGATGCCGGGTTTTGCCGCGGGGGCAGCGGTATCGGTCATGCCGACCTCCGTAGTTCAGTTGTTTCGGCCACGGCGCTCTGGCGCTGGGTGGCGAGCCGCATGATCTCTTCCTGGCTGGCGCCACCGGGCAGCATGCCGGTCAGGCGGCCTTCGCACATCACCGCGATGCGGTGGGAAAGCCGCAGGATCTCGGGCAACTCGGACGAGATCATGATGATGGCCTTGCCCTCCGCGGCGAGCGCGTTGAGCAGCTTGTAGATTTCGGACTTGGCGCCGACATCGATGCCGCGGGTCGGCTCGTCGAAGATCAGGATGTCGCAATCGCGCAGCAGCCATTTGGCGATGACCACCTTCTGCTGGTTGCCACCAGAGAGAAGGCGGGCTTCCTGCGTATCGGAGGGCGTCTTGATGGAGAGCTGGCGGATGTACTTTTCGGCCATCTCGCGCATTTTCGCATCGTCGAGGATGCCGCCGGGGCCGGTGAAGCGCTCGATCGAGGCCAGCGCGATGTTGTTGCGGACGTCGAGCCCAGTGGCGAGGCCGAAATGCTTGCGGTCCTCGCTGAGGTAGCCGATGCCGGCGCGCACGGCGTCCCAGGGCGAACGGATATCCACCGGCTTGCCGTGGACGAGGATCTCACCGCCATCGCGACGATCGGCGCCGAAGATGGCGCGGGCGACTTCGGTGCGGCCGGCGCCCATCAGGCCGGCAAAGCCGAGGATCTCGCCCTTCCTGACCGAGAAGCTGATGTCGCGCACTTCGCGGCCACGGTTGATGTGCCGGACCTCGAGCGCCACCGGCGCGGCGGAGGTATCGGGGATGGAGAGCGTCTCGTCGGTGAGCTTGCGGCCGACCATCATCGAGATGATGGTCTCGATCGAGGTTTCGGCGGCCGGCACGGTGCCGACATATTCGCCGTCGCGCATCACCGTCACCCGATCCGAGATGCGTTTGATCTCGTCCATCTTGTGGCTGATATAGACGATGCCGACGCCCTTTGCCTTGAGCCGGTTGATGATCGCAAACAACTCGGCGATCTCGGCGTCGTTCAGCGCCGCGGTCGGCTCGTCCATGATGAGAACGCGCGAGCGATAGGACAGCGCCTTGGCGATCTCGACCATCTGCTGCTTGGCGATGGTCAGCGTCTCGACCTTGACCGTCGGCTCGATGGCGAGGTGCATCGAGGTAAAGATCGCGTCCGCGTCGCGGTTGAGCGCGGCGTCGTCGAGCAGGAAATTGCGGCGCGGTTCGCGGCCGATGAAGATGTTCTGGGCCGCCGTCAGGTCGCGCATCAGCGCCAGTTCCTGATGGATGATGCCGATGCCCATATCCTGGGCCTGGCGCGGTGAGCCGATCTCGACCGGCTTGCCGTTCAAGCGGATTTCGCCGGCATCGCGGGAATAGACCCCCGAGAGTATCTTCATCAGCGTCGATTTGCCGGCACCGTTCTCGCCCATCAGGGCATGGACTTCGCCGGGGCGCAGGTCGAAACGGGCGCGCGACAGGGCGCGCACGCCGGGAAACGACTTGTCGATGTCGATCATCTCGACCAGCGGCACGGCGGCAGCCGGCGCGCTCGAGGGCTTCAGCCCATCATCCATTCGTATTCCTCCCGGCACGCCTCTCCGGTCTTTGAAGCCAGGAACAGGCGTGTTGAGCGGACAAAACGTCATCTCGGTCTAGCTGTCAAGTGGTCAGACCAGTGGACACGTTCGCGCGACCCCGCTATGAACGGCCGATCACGGCACCAGGACGCAGGAGGGCGTTTCGGCAGCGATGAAGCTTCAGGTCGTCTCCAACCGCAAGCTCTACCTCCAGATCGCGGACCAGATCCGTGACCAGATCCTCAATGGCGCCGTCGAGCCGGGCCGGCAGCTACCGTCGGAGCGTGACCTGGCGGCCAGCCTCGGCGTATCGCGGCCGACGCTGCGCGAGGCGCTGATCGCACTGGAAGTCGCGGGCCTCGTGGAAGTGCGCGTTGGCGTTGGCGCCTTCGTGCGAGGGCCGGACGCAACGAGCGAAAGCCTGCCCGAGCTCAGCCGTTCGCCGATCGAGATCATGGCGGTACGGCGGCTGCTCGAGCCGGAAGCAGCGGCGATTGCCAGCCAGCAGATCGAGGCCGCCGGCCGGGCGCGGCTGCAGACCATCGTCAGTCAGATGCGCGCCGAGACGGCCAAGGGGCGCTGGTCGGCCGAGAGCGACCAGGCGCTGCACATCACGATTGCCGAAGCCACCGGGAACACCGTGCTGCGCGAGATGCTGGAATCGCTGTGGACCATGCGGGCCGAGGCGGTCGACACGCGCTTCCATCAGCACCTCGCCGATATCAGCGAAGTGCGCCAGCGTATCCTCATCGACCATGAGAACATCGTCACCGCGATCGTCGCAGCCGATGCCGATGGTGCGCGGACGGCGATGGCGGCGCATCTCGATTTCGTGGTGCAGGCGATGCTGGAGACGTGGGAGTAGGCGGGCCCGGCGATCGCGGCACATGTGTTGATTGTGTCATATGCGGCCCCTAGAGATCGATTCCCATTGACCAATTTGCGTGCGGGCCGGGTGCCCGCCGGGGGAGTTGCATGACGCGTGAGGCCGGTACCGCCAACGATGTGACGCCGGCGCAGGCTGCGGGGTCTCCCGGCGAAGTGTTCCTCGCCTTCCTCAAGCTGGGCCTCACCTCCTTCGGCGGGCCGATCGCGCATCTGGGCTATTTCCGCGATGAGCTGGTGGTACGGCGCAAGTGGATCGACGAGGACGGCTATGCCGATCTCGTTGCGCTCTGCCAGTTCCTGCCCGGCCCGGCCTCGAGCCAGGTCGGCTTCTCGCTCGGGCTGTTGCGCGGCGGGCCGCTCGGCGCGTTGGCGGCATGGGCAGCGTTCACCCTGCCCTCTGCCATCCTGCTCATCGCATTCGCCTACGGCGCGGCGGCGTTCGAGGGGCACATCGGTGCGGGGCTGCTGCACGGGCTGAAGCTGGTGGCAGTCGCCGTAGTGGCTCAGGCCGTGTGGGGCATGGCCAAGGCGCTGGCGCCGGATCGAGAACGGGCGGGCATTGCATTGCTATCGCTGTTCATCGTTGTGTTCGTCGCCGGATCGTTCGGACAGGTTGCCGCCATCGTCGTGGGGGCGCTTGCGGGATTGCTGTTGCTCCGGGGATTGCCGGTCAATTCAGTGGGTAAGCTGAGCTTCAGTGTGTCGCGCAGCGTGGGTGTCGCGGCGCTGGTGCTGTTCGCCGTGCTGCTGGTGGGGCTGCCGGCACTGGTGGCGGCGTCGGGATCGCAGGGGATCGCACTGTTCGATGCGTTCTACCGCTCCGGCGCGCTGGTGTTCGGCGGCGGGCACGTGGTGCTGCCGCTGCTCGAGGCCGAGGTGGTGCAGCCGGGCTGGGTGGCGGCGGACGGGTTCCTCGCCGGCTATGGCGCGGCGCAGGCGGTGCCGGGGCCGCTGTTCACCTTCGCGGCCTATCTCGGCGCGATCATGGGGCCGGCGCCCTCGGGCCTTGCCGGCGCGGCGATCGCTCTGGTGGCGGTGTTCCTGCCGGGGCTGCTGCTGGTGGTCGGGGCGCTGCCGTTCTGGGATGCGTTCCGTACCCGGCCGTTGGCGCAGGCGGCGATGCGCGGGGCCAATGCGGCGGTGGTCGGCGTACTCGGTGCGGCGCTCTACGATCCGGTGTGGACGAGCGCCATCCTGAGGCCGGCCGATTTCGCGGTAGCGCTGGGCGGCTTCCTGCTGCTCACGGTGTGGAAGCTGCCGCCGTGGATGGTGGTGGTGGCACTGGCGCTGGCCGGCGTGGGGCTGGCTTTCGTCTAGAGCAGCGTCACCTGGTAGAGGCGGACGAGGATCTGGTGCTGGACCAATTCGGCTTCCAGCGCCTCGCGGTACTCGCGCCACCATACGGTATCGACGTCGCGAACCATGACCTCGAAGATGGCGATGCGATCGTGAATCGCCTCACCGCCGGTCGGTTTCCAGGCGCCGTCGGCGGGTGATTGCAGGAAGGCGGTGACGCCGCCGAAGCGGTCCGTGAGTTCGGCCTTGACGCGCTCGAACAGGTTGGCGGGCACTTGCGTGCCGTCGGGCTTTTCGAGCGGCAGGTAGATCTGGACGACGAACACGGTGAGCCTCCTGAGCCGGGCGCAACTGGCATATCCGTCCGTTGCCCGGCTAGCCAGCGCGGAATGCAGGGCAGGGTCCCTCGCGTGCGGCTTGTATGCATGGCCATGAGCCGGCTAGATCGCGCCATGGCGGTGCCCGAGTTCAGCATTCTCATCGTCGACGAGAACCGGATCCGCGCGTCCATCATCGAGGACGGACTGCGGGAGGCGGGGCATACGCGGGTGACGCTGGTGCACAGCGTCAACGAGGTGGCGCGGCAGATTACCGAGATCATGCCCGACGTGGTGGTGATCGACCTCGAGAACCCCGATCGCGACCGGCTCGAGCATTTCTTCACCCTGTCCAAGGCGCTGCAGAAGCCGGTCGCCATGTTCGTCGACCGCTCGGACACGGCCGAGATCCAGGCGGCGGTGGAGGCGGGGGTTTCGGCCTATGTGGTCGATGGCCTGAAGAAGGAGCGGGTGAAGGCCATTCTCGATATGGCCATCAGCCGGTTCAACGCCTTTGCGCGGCTGTCGCGTGACCTCGAGGAGGCGCGCGGCGCTCTGGAGGATCGCAAGATCATCGACAAGGCCAAGGCCATCCTGATGAAGAGCCGCGGGCTCGAGGAGGCTGAGGCCTATGCGCTGCTCAGGCGCACTGCCATGAACCAGAATCGCAAGATCGTCGAGATCGCGCAGAGCCTCATCACCGCTGCGGGGCTGTTGGGACCCGAGACATGAGCAAGCACCGCATCACAGCCGGCTTCATTCCGCTGACCGACAGCCTGGTGCTGGTCGCGGCCCGGGAGAAAGGCTTCGCGGCTGCCGAAGATGTCGACCTGGCGCTGGTGCGCGAGATATCGTGGGCCAACATTCGCGACCGTTTGGCGGTCGGCCAGTTCGATGCCGCCCACATGCTGGGGCCGATGCCGATCGCGGCCAGCCTGGGGCTTTCGCCCATCGACGTGCCGGTGGTCGCGGCGATGGGCCTCAATCTCGGAGGCAACACGGTGACGGTGAGCGCGGCGCTGTGGGAGGCGATGGCGGCCGAGGGCGCGCCGGACGATTACGCGCCTGGCCCAGTGGGCGCGGCGCTGCGGGCGGTGGTGCGGAAGCGGGCGGGCAAGCTCAAGCTCGCGGTGGTGCATCCGTACTCAAGCCACAACTACGAGCTGCGCTACTGGCTTGCGGCGTCGGGTATACATCCCGATCGCGATGTCGAGGTAGTGATCGTGCCGCCGCCGCTGATGGCGGATGCGCTGGCAGCCGGGCGCATCGATGGGTTCTGCGTCGGCGAGCCATGGGGCAGCGTGGCGGTGGCTTCGGGGGCGGGGCGGATCGCGACGGTGAAGGCAGCTCTCTGGCCGCGCAGCCCGGAAAAGGTGCTCGGGGTCACCGAGCGCTGGGCCGAAGCTCATCCCGAGGCGCTGGCGGCGCTCCTCCGGGCGATGTACCGGGCGGCGGTGTGGTGCGGCGACCCGGCCAACCACGCGGAAGCGGCGGCGCTTCTCGCGCAACCCGGCTATCTCGGGCAGCCGGCGGAACTGGTGCAGCGAGCGCTGTCGGGTGCAATTCAACCGGCGGCCGGATGGACGGTGGCGGTCGACGAGTTCTTCGTGCCGCATGCGTTTGGCGCGAACGTGCCGAGCCCCGACGATGCGCTCTGGTACTATAGCCAGATGGTGCGGTGGGGCGATGTACAGCACAGCCCTGAGCGGATGGCGCTGGCGGCGCACAGCTACCGCCCCGATCTCTATCGCGATGCGCTTGCCGGAATCGTCGTGCCGGATCCGGTGCGCGGCGGCTGGTTCGACGGCGTCGGCTATGACCCGAAGCAGCTCGAAAGCTACCTTACCGGCCTGATCGGCGGATCGCCTAGACCTCAGACGCTGTGAACGGGCTGGCCGCCGAGGGTGCGGGTCAGCTCGGCGGCGGTCTGGGCGACGAGGCGGCCGAGGGTGGGCATGCGCTCGGTCTTCATGCGATTGGGCAGGCCGGAGAGCGAGATGGCGCAGACGACTTCCTGCTGGCTGTCATAGACCGGCGCCGCGACGCAGCGGAGACCTGGCTGGAATTCCTCGCTGTCGATGGCATAACCGTTGACCCGGGCACGCTCCAGCTCGTCGTCGAGGTCCTGGCGCAGGGTGATGGTCTTGCTGGTGGCACGGCGCATGCCGGTCTTGCGGATCACGGCCGATACGTCGTCGTGCGAGTAACAGGAGAGGATAGCTTTGCCCATGCCGGAGGCGGTCATCGGCGTGCGGCCGCCGACGCGCGAGATGGCGCGGGTGATCTCGCGGCTCTCGATCTGGTTGACGAGCACGATCTCGCCGCTGTCGACGACGCCGAGATTGGCGGTTTCGCGGGTGAGGTCGCGCAGGCGGCGTAGCAGCGGCAGCGCCGGGGCGACGAAGTGCCGGTCGCGTACGAAGGCGGAGCCGACGGTGTAGGCCTGGCGACCGACATGCCACAGGTTGTCGCGCAACGAGAAATGCACGAACTGGCGTTGTTCGAGCGTAGTAAGCAGCCGGTGGACCGTGGTCAGCGACAGGCCGGTGCGGCGAGCCAGGTCGGTCAGCCGTTGGCCATGATCGTCTTCGCTCAGCACTTCCAGCAGCGTCAGGGCGCGGTCGACGGACTGCACGCGTCCCAGCAGGTCTTTACCCATGCCAGTTTCCCTCCCCGCGTGGGTTGCCGCTCCTCCGCAGCCCACATTTTTATGGTTTTGGTAGCGCTACCATGCTTATCTGTCAACGCGCGAGGCACTATTCATCAGTCGGGGTGGCGCTTGGGATCTGCAGGGCAGGGGGACCGCATGGCTGGACGGAGACGAAGCGGACGCCCCACGATAGCAGACGTGGCGGCGCGGGCAGGCGTGGGCGCGATTACGGTGTCGCGGGCGCTGCGCGAGCCGAGCAAGGTGTCGCCGGAGCTCAGGCGCAGCATTGAGCAGGCGGTCAGCGATCTCGACTACATCCCCAATCTCAACGCCCGTGCGCTGGCGTCGCGGCGGACGGACGTCGTGGCGGTGCTGGTGCCGTCGCTGACGCAGAACATCTTTTCGGACGTGCTGCGCGGCATCTATGACGGGGTTGAGGAGAGCGGGCTGCGCATCGACATTGCCAATACCCGCTACAACCCGCAGCGCGAGGAAGACCAGATCGTCGCCATCCTGCGGCACCGGCCCGCGGCGATCATCATTTCCGGGGTCGAGCAGACGGCGGCGTGCCGCAGGATGCTCGACAATGCCGGGTGTCCGGTGGTGCAGATCATGGATCTCACTACCGACCCGATCCAGAAGATCATCGGCTTTTCGCACGAGCGGGCCGGGCTCTCGATGACGCAGCACCTGATCGACGCCGGCTATCGGCGCGTCGCCTTCTTCGCCGGCTGGCTCAATACTCGCTCGCACGAACGTTTCGCCGGTTATCGCAAGGCGCTCGAGGAAGCGGATCTGTTCGATCCGGGCCTCGTGGGGCTGATGGGCAACGAGGATGACCCGGCGCGGACGGACCATCATCTGTTCTCGAATGCGATGATGGGTCGCCAGCTGATGGAGCACATGCTCGACAACCGGCCGGACATCGATGCCGTCTTCTGCAACAACGACGTGCTGTCGCTGGGGGCATTGTTCGCCTGCAATGCGCGCGGCGTGCCGGTGCCGCAGCGGATGGGGATCGCCGGGTTCAACGACTTCGACTACATGGAGGCGGCGACGCCCGCGCTCAGCAGCGTGCGCATCCATCGCTGGCGCTGCGGTTACGAGGCGATGCAGGCGGTGCGGCATCAGCTCGATGGCGGCGACATCGGCCAGCGGATCGTCGATCTCGGCTTCGAGATCATGAAGCGGCGCAGCACAGACCGGAACGGCGTGCTCGGCGAGCCGGCGCCGGGCGAGATTCCGTACATCCAGGGGTGAGGCCTAGGGTTTCCAGTCGCCTTCCCATTCCTGCACGACGTGACCGGCGCCGACATCGCGGTAGACGCGGGTCGGCGGTACGAAGTCGGCGGGGCGGATGGGGCTCTTGACCTCGTCGTTGTTGACGGGGCGCACCTGGGTCCGGCGGGCCGGATCGGGGATCGGCACCGCGGCGATCAGCCGCTTGGTGTAGGGGTGCTGCGGATTGGCGAATACCGCCTTGGCCGGACCCATCTCGACGATCTCGCCCAGATACATGACGGCGACGCGGTGGCTGACGCGCTCGACCACGGCCATGTCATGCGAGATGAACAGGTAGGAGAGACCGAGCTGCTGCTGCAGGTCGAGCATCAGGTTCACCACCTGCGCCTTGATCGAGACATCGAGCCCGGAGACCGACTCGTCGGCGACGAGCACCTTCGGCTCGAGCGACAGGGCGCGGGCGATGCAGATGCGCTGGCGCTGACCGCCCGAGAATTGCTGCGGGTAACGGCCGGCGACGGCGGGATCCATGCCGACGCGCTGCAACAGGTCGGCCACCTTGGCGCGGGCCTGTTCGCGGGTTCCGAGCTTGTGGGTCAGGAAGGGTTCGGCGATCGCCTCGCCGACGCGGATGCGCGGGTTGAGGCTGGCGAACGGATCCTGGAAGATCATCTGGATGTGCCGGCGCATGTCGCGCATGCGGTTGCGCTGCAAGCCCAGGATATCGGTGCCGTCGACGGTAACATGCCCCGATTGCGGCTCGACGAGGCGCATGATGGCGCGGCCCGTGGTCGACTTGCCGCAGCCGGATTCACCCACCAGCGACAGGGTTTCGCCGGGCTGGATGTCGAAGGAGACGTTCTCGACGGCATGGATGCGACCGCGGACGCCGCCGAAGAAACCGGAGGGCAGGTCGTAGCGCTTGACGAGATTGCGCACCGACAGGGCCGGCTGGCTCTCGTGTGCAACAGTGTCGGGCCGGACCTTTTCGACCTTGAGCTCACCGGTCTTGCGATCGATCATCGGGAAATGCTGCGGCTGGCCGGAGGTGCCGGTGCCGAGGCGCGGCACGGCGGCGATCAGCGTCTTGGTGTAGGCGCTTTGAGCTGCATCGAAGATGTCCTCGGTGTTGCCCTGCTCGACCACTTCGCCCCCCAGCATCACCACGGTGCGGTCGGCGATCTCGGCGACGACGCCCATGTCGTGCGTGATGAACAGCACGCCCATGCCCTCTTCGCGCTGCAGTGTCTTGATGAGCTCAAGGATCTGGGCCTGGATGGTGACGTCGAGCGCGGTGGTGGGCTCGTCGGCGATCAGCAGCTGCGGCTTGCAGGCGAGCGCCATGGCGATCATCACGCGCTGGCGCATGCCGCCCGAGAGGTTGTTCGGCAGATCCTTGGCGCGCGACTTGGCGGCCGGGATGCGCACGCGCTCCAGCATGCGCACCGCCTCCGCCTCGGCGGCGCCGCGGGCTAGGCCATGCACGGTCAGCGCCTCGGCGATCTGGTCGCCGACGGAAACGAGAGGATTGAGGCTGGTCATCGCTTCCTGGAAGATCATGCCGATGCGGCGACCGCGGATGTCGCGCATCTGGGCTTCCGGCAGGGTCAGCAGTTCCTGGCCGCCAAGCTTGATCGACCCTTCGATGCGGCTGGTCTCGGGAGCGAGGAGGCGCATGATCGACAGCGCAGTGACGCTCTTGCCCGAGCCGGACTCGCCGACCACGGCCACCGTCTCACGGGCGGCGATGTCGAAGGAGATGCCCTTGACGATCTGGGTCCAGCCCTCGCCGGCGCGGAAGGCGGTGCGCAGGTCGCGGACGGACAGCACGTTACCGGTGGTGGCGGCGGCGCCCGGGGGCGAGGCGGTGGTGATATCGGTCATCAGCGTCTCCGGTCACTTGGCCGTCGAGGGATCGAGCGCATCGCGCACGGCGTCGCCGACGAGGTTGAAGGCGAGGACGACGAGCGTGATCGCCGCGCCGGCGCCGATGATCGGCCAGGGCGAGCCGAAGATGTTGTTCAACCCGTCACGGATGATGTTGCCCCAACTCGGGTTGGGCGGCTGGGTGCCGATACCGAGGAAGCTGAGCGAGGCCTCGAGACGAATAGCGGAGGCAACCCACAGCATCATCAGCACCACGATCGGAGCCATGATGTTGGGAATGATGTGCTTGAAGATGATCACCGGCGTGCTGACGCCGACCGAGATCGCCGCCTCGACATAGGGCTCCTGCTTCACCGCGAGGGTCTGGGCCCGCGCGACGCGGGCGAAGCCGGGCACGAAGGCGACGGTGATCACGAAAATGACGTTCCAGAAGCCGCCGCCGAGCACGGCCGCGATCATGATGGCGAGCAGCAGTTCGGGGAAGGCGAGCAGCAGGTCGATGACGCGCGAGATGATGCGGTCAACCCAACCGCCGAAGTAGCCGGCGATGACACCCAGCGTGGTGCCGACGAGGGCGGCGCAGGCCGGGGAAATGAGGCCGAAGATCAGTGAGTTGCGCGAGCCGTAGAGCATGCGCGAGAGCACATCGCGGCCGAACTGGTCGGTGCCCAGCCAGTTCTCCCAACTCGGCATGCGGTTGATCTTGATCATCGACTGGGTGAGCGGGTCGTAGGGTGCCAGCACGGGCGCCAGCAGCGCGACGAGGCAGAGGATCGCGATGATGATCACGGCGACGATGGTGCCGGGGCGGCCGAGGATGATCGTCCTGATCAGGTGGAAGACGTTCTGCTCGGGGGCGAGCTGCGGGGTCTCTGAGATCGTGGTCATCACTGCATCCGGATGCGCGGGTCGACGATGATGTAGAGCAGGTCCATCAGCAGGTTGATGAGGACCACGAACATGGCGAACACCACTATGCCCCCCTGGATGACGGCGTAGTCGCGCTCGGAGATGGCGCTGATCAGCAGCTTGCCGATGCCCGGCCGGTTGAATACCAGCTCGATGGCCACTGAGCCCGAGAGGGTGGCGAGGGTCGAAAGGCCGAGGCCGGTGGTGAGCGGCAGCAGGGCGTTGCGGAGGCCGTGGCGGTAGACCACACGCCTCTCCTTGGCGCCCTTGGCGCGGGCTGTACGCACGAAATCCTTGCTCAGCACTTCGAGCAGCGAGGTACGGGTGAGGCGGCCGATGAAGGCGGCCTTGACGAAGGCGAGGGTCAGCGCCGGCAGGAAGACGTGGTGCATGCGATCGAGGAAGCCCTCGCCGCCGCCATTGATCGGGAACCAGCCGAGATTGAGCGCGAAGGTGATGAGCAGCAGCGCGCCGAGATAGAAATCCGGGATGGCGTAGCCGATGAGCGAGAAGATGCGGACGCCCGAATCCGGCCACTTGTTACGGTTGGTGGCGGCGAGAACGCCGAGCGGGACGCCGACGATGATGCCCATCAGCACCGACACCACAGTGAGCTCGATGGTGTAGGGCAGGTTGTAGAGGATCAGCCCCAGCACGTCCTTGTTGTTCATCATCGACGTGCCGAAATCGAGCGTCAGCACGCCGACGACGAAATTGATGAACTGCAGCCAGAGGGGGGCATTGAGGCCCATCTTCTCGCGGAACAGCTGCAGCTGCTCGGCCGTCGCCATGTCGCCGAGGGCGGCAATGGCGGGGTCGCCCGGCAGGATGCGCATGGCGATAAACACCAGCAGCAGCACGAGAAATACGGTCGGGATCGCATCCAGCAACCGCAACAGCAGGTAGCGCATCATCCTCTCAACCCTCCCCCCGCCCCATGGCGGCGATGATGCCGGCCCGGTGTTTCCGGGTCGCGGTCAGTGTCTGAGCAGCGTCACGTAAGGTTCGTTGGCAAGGTCCGCGGCGAGGCCGGGAACCAGCACGGAATCTCCGTCCCGGGTGAAGGACACGAAATACTGCAGGTGGAAATCGCTGGCGGTGTAGTCGGCCGAGATCTCGGCGGCAAAGCCGTTGCCGTCGCGCTGCATGTCGACGGAGCGCCAGCGTTCGGCCTGGTTGATGTGGCGATAGTGCAGGGTTGGCCGGGCATCAGACGGGGCCTGGACCCGGACTTTCGCCGGTTCTCCGGCCTTGAACCGGCCGCCGCCAATGTCGAGGGCTTCGGCACGCGTCGGACGGCGGGCCTTGAGCGCGGCGATGGCGGCGAGAGTGGCCTCGTTGGCCGGAACGGACTCGGTGCCGCCGAGGCCGCGGATGGCTTCGAGGTCGAGCAGCTCGGCCTGCATCTCGGGCAGGCGAGAGTGCCAGGAGCCGCGCAGCCAGCTTTGCGGGCCGTAGGTGATGTCGTCGGAATAGAGGTCGCGCGAGACGGCGGCCAGGCCTTCCCAAGCGAGGACGGCGCGGCGGGCGTGGTCGAGCATGGGCTCGATGAGGACGCTGGCCTTCGTGGCGACGAACAGCTCGGCCCAGCAGGCGGCGCGGAACTTCTCGGTGAAGTGGCGGGCCATGCCGGCGAGGATCGCCACGTCGGTCATGATGCGCTGCACTTCGGCGCGGCCCCAGTCGGCGGCGGAGCGGGCCTCGGTCAAAGCGCGCTCACAGCCTTCGGCCAGCCCTTCGAGCCAGTCGGCGACATCGAGCGGGGTGTATCGGTGCGAGGACTTTCCGGCGAGCAAGAGCTCGGCGTATTCGCGCGCTGTGGCAAACAGCGCCGAGTCGAAGGTCGGTGCATTGCCGAAGCGAACGGGCCCCTCCATGTCGAAAGCGTACGCCCGTTTGCCCGATCCGTCGATCAGGCCGAGGTTGGTGTAGATCTCGGGCCAGTAGTGGTTGTTGGACGCCGACGGGCCGTGGGTCAGGGTGATGAGCGGCAGGACGCGGCTCGCGAGTGACAGGGCCGTCTCGCAGGCGCCGGCGGCATCGCCACATTCGCGCTCGAGCCAGCGCAGCCAGCTCTGGCGCGGGGCCTCAGGGTTGTAGAGGAGGCGGCCCCAGACGCGGTACTGGTAGTCGTACTTGCGCCAGTCCTGCTTCGTCGCGAGCCCGTGCTTCTGGTAGGTGAAGCGCTGGCCGGGGATGCCGGTGCCCATGCGACCCTTCCAGCTCTGCGGCTCGAGCCACTCGACGCCGTCGGAGCCGGCGAACATCGAGCTCTTGCCGTAGCCGGCGGCGAGCACCGGATCGCCCCAGAGCAGCACGCGCTGCGTGCCGGCCCAGATGCGATAGATGACCTTGTAGTCCTTGTTGTGGGTCAGGAGGTCGCCGTAGGAGTAGCGGAGGAACTTGCGCGAGCCCTCGCTGAGCTGCTCGCGCTCGGACTTGGCCACCTCGGGCGGGTATTCCTTATTGCGGATGGCCGACTGGTGGTAGGGCAGGCCCATATGCTCGGCGAGGTATTTGGGCGAGGCGGCGACCGGCATGCCGGAGCGGCGGGCGATGTCGATCATCTTGTGATCGAGGCCCTTGCCGTGCATGTCGATTTCGACCGGGCGACCACCGGCGGCGACACCGGCGAAGGCCTCTTCCCAGAAGCCGTAGTCACCTTCGGCGATGCCGCCTTCGACGTGGACGCGGAAGGTGATGCCGGTGATCTCGGGCACTTCGCGCACCAGCCGGGTGAGGGCGGCGCGGCAGTAGGGCGCAAGGTTCTGCTTGGTGACGCCGCGCACGGTGTAGTTGGCGCGGGGCACGTCATCGAAATCATAGTTCTGGGTCCACAGCGCGAGCTGGAATTCGAGGCCGCGCTTTTTGGCTTCGCGGGCGATGAATTTCAGCGTTTCGAAATTGGCCTCGCGCTCCTCGACCGGCAACTCCTTGACGTCGATCTGGTAGCCGTCGACGTCAAACAGGAACGGGTAGGGGAAGTAGAAGTAGACGTCGGTGATCCAGGGGTTGTGGTAGGGGTAGTTGTAACCCATGCCCAGGGTCAGGGCGAAGCGGTTGAACCGGTTCGAGGCCAGCATGGTCAGGTAGTCGCGCCACTGCTGGCGGTCGTGGAACCAGCCCTTGTCCTCCTCCTCCGAGCAGAACAGGCGAGCCATCGAGCGGATGCGGGCGGTCGGCTTTTCGATCAGCGGGAAAGTGCCGGCAAAGGGATCGTCGCCACCGACGGTACGGGCGCGGTCGGCGAGCTCGGTCAGGGCGTAGACGAGGCCGCGGCTGTCATGGCCCCAAACGGTGATGCGATTGCTGGTGCGGGCGAGCGCCATGGCTTCGGCAACGCGCGGCAGCTCGAGGCCGGGCACGTTCGCTTCGGCAGGAACGATCTCGACGATGAGCGAGGCGTCGCTGGCGCGGCCGATGGAGGCGGTGATGTCGCGCAGGGCGAGGGCACGCTGCAGTTCGCCGGCGGCCCAGGCGACGCTCTCGTCGGCCTCAAGTGCCTCGGGCAACAGGATGCCGATGCTTGCGGTTCCGCTCATGTCGATCAACTCTCCGATAGAGACGGCGGCGTCCCGGACTCGCTGGGATTCCGGGACGCCGGTGGTGGTTCAGATCAGGCGAACTTGGCCTGCGACAGCGGCCAGTTCACGTAGCCGGACTGTACCTCGAAGCCGAGGTCGACCTTGGGCGAGCGTACGATCATGAAGCCGTTGTTGGAGACGGGCAGGATCACCGCATCGCTCAGTGCCTTGACCTCGATCTGCTGGACGATAGCGATGCGCTTGTCGAGATCGGGTTCGGCCAGTGCCTGGCTCAGCAGATCGTCGATGCCCGGGATGGCGACGCCGTAGTGGCTCATGTTGGAGCCACCATTGCCGTCGGCCTTCACCTCGGCTTCGGCCGGCAGGTAGGTCACGATCACCTGGGTCGGAACCGGCGGCATGGCCGAAGACTGCTGGCTCAGCGTGTTGGTGCCGATATTCTGGTCGGCGTGGAAGGCGGTGTGGTCCTTGATGTTCAGTTCCATGTTGACGTTGATGCGCCGCAACTGGTCCTGGATCATCAGCATGATGGCCGAGAAATCCTCGCGCTGGCTGGTGTCGTTCTTGAACGACAGGCCGTCGGGAAAGCCGGCTTCGGCGAGCAGCGCCTTGGCCTTTTCCGGATCGTAGTTGTAGGCGACCTCGGGCGGGATGGTCTCGGCGGTGAAGCCGCCGGGGAACGAGGGCGGGTTGAGGCCGTAGGTGCGCTTGCTGATCGGCGCGATGGCGGTGGTGATCTCGTCCCGGTCGATGCCGTAGAACAGGGCCTGGCGCACGCGCACGTCGTCGAAGGGCTTCACCGTCAAGTTGACCTGGATGGTGAAGAAGCTGCCTGGGCTGACGACGTCGAAGAGCAGCGAGGGATCGCGCTGCCGCATGGAGTCGGCCCAGCCGGGAGCGCGGACGCCCTCGATCATGTGCACGTCGCCCGAAAGGATTGCGAGCGTACGCGCTGTGGTGTCGGCGATGTAGACGCACTGGAGTTTCGGCGTCGCTGCCTTGGTGTCCCAGTAGTCGGGGTTGGCGGCGAGCGTGATGCCCTGGCCGGGATCGGTGTGCACCGTCTCCAGCACGTAGACGCCGGTGCCGATGGGGTCGGTGCCGATCGGCTCCTCGCCCTTCTCCTCGACCGCCTTCTTGCTCATGATGGCGCCGTCATAGTCGCTGAGCACGCCGAGCGGGAACAGCGGATCGGGCTGCTCGAGGTTGAAGATCACCCTGTACGGGCCATCGGTCTCGGTGCTGGCGATATTGGTGAACTTGGCGCGGACACCGCCTACGCGGGGCGCATCGGTGGCGCGGTCGAAGGTGAACTTGACGTCTTCCGACGTCATCTCGCCATAGCCCTTGTGGAACTGCACGCCCTGGCGCAGTTCGAAGGTCCAGGTCTTGGCGTCTTCCGAGCTCGACCAACTGGTGGCGAGACGCGGAACGAGCTCGTCGAGGGTCGCCGGGAAGCTCCAGCGCGGCAGGTCGACCAGCTTGTCGTAGATGGCGATGATGGCCCAGTTGTCGACGCCCTGGATCGACTTGTGCGGGTCGATGGTGCGCAGGCCGCGGGCTGCGAAGGCGATCTTGATGGTGTCGCTGTCCTGCGCGAAAGCCTGGCCGCTGAAAGCGGCGAGTAGCGTCGCGCTGCCGAGAGCGGCCGCAGTGCCGCCGATGAATCCACGTCTGTTGACCTGCATCCTGTCCTCCTCCAAGGCCGGCCCCCTCAGGGCTGTACCGGGTCGTGAAGACGGTAGCGGTACCATTGTCGCGAGCAAGCAAGCCCGTGCACGTTTTCCGTCAGGCGGAAGCGACCGGGCGAAATCGATGGTAGCGCTTCCACATCGCGGAAAGCTGCGCGTTCGCCCGCCGACGCGATCGCAGCTATCGGCTAGCTCTGGTGGCAATGTGAGGTGGGAGGACGAGCATGGCTGAGGCACCCTGGTATAAGAAGACGCTGCGCTGGGGCCAGACGAACCTGGTGGAGCTGGACCCGGCCCGCTACGATTCCGACTGGTGGCGCGAGCACTGGCGGCGGACGCGCGTGCAGGGCGTCATTGTCAATGCCGGCGGCATCGTCGCCTACTATCCCTCGAAGTTTCCGTTGCATCACCGCGCCGAAAAGCTCGGCGAGCGCGACCTCTACGGCGAGATCGTCAAGGCAGCGCGCGAGGAAGGGCTGGCGGTCGTCGCCCGCATGGACTCCAACCGGGTAGCTCAGGATTTTTACGACGAGCATCCCGACTGGATCTGCCGGCAGGCCGATGGCAGCCCCTACACGCAGGCCGACAAGTACGTCACCTGCATCGGCTCGCCCTACTATACGGAATACCTGCCGGCGGTGATGGAAGAGATCATCGAGCGCAGCCATCCTGACGGGTTCTCGGACAATAGCTGGGCCGGCCTGCCGCGCGCCAATATCTGCTACTGCCAGCACTGCAAGTCGCAGTTCCACATCTACTCGGGCAAGGACCTGCCCAAGGCGCATGACTGGAACGACGGCACCTATCGCGACTGGATCCGCTGGAACTTCCAGCGCCGCACCGACCTGTGGAAGCTCAACAACCGCGTCACCACCAGCATGGGCGGTGAGCACTGCATCTGGTCGGGCATGATCGGGGGCGAGACGCTCTACAATTCGGCCCGCTTCATCGACCTGCAGCAGATCATGCCGGAAGCGGCGATCGTGATGCTCGATCACCAGCGGCGCAACGCCTATGACGGGTTCGAGCAGAACACCGAGGCGGGCAAGCGCCTGCACGAGGTGGCCGGGTGGGACAAGCTGATCCCGGAATCGACGCCGCAATACCAGCTCGGCGCCCCGGCCTTCCGGCTCGCCTCGATGCCGCCGTCGGAAGTGCGGCTGTGGTCGTCGTCGGGCTTTGCCGGCGGCATCCAGCCCTGGTGGCACCATATCGGCTCGATGCATGAGGATCGCCGGCAGTACAAGACCGCCGAGCCGATCTTCGTGTGGCACGAGGCCAACGAGGACGTGCTGACCAACCGCACGCTGACGCCGGATGTCGGCATCGTATGGTCGCAGCAGAACCAGGACTATTTCGGCCGCGAGAGTGCCGCGCTGAAGACCATGGCGCCCTATCGCGGGGCAGTGAAGGCGATGGACCGCAACGGCATTCCCTATGTGCCGCTGCACGCCGACGAGATCGGCCGCGCCTTCGAGCGGATGAGCGTGATCATCCTGCCCAATGTCGGCGGGCTGAGCGAAGAGCAGGTGCGTGGCGTGCAGGCGTTCGTGGCGGCCGGCGGATCGGTCATCGCGACGGGCGAGAGCTCGATCGCGACCCACTATGGCGACCGGCGCGGCGACTTCGCGCTGGCCGATCTGTTCGGCGTGCATCGCAAGGATGGGGCGATCGGTGGCGAGGATGCGCCGAGCCATAATCTCGAGACGCATGCGCGGCACAGCTACCTGCGGCTGGCGCCGGAAATCCGTGCCGGCGTCTATGGTTCTCGCGATGCGACGGCGCCGGCTCCGGGCGGCAAGCGGCATCCGGTGCTGGCCGGGCTCGACGACACCGACACGCTGCCCTTCGGGGGCTATCTGCCGATGGTTTCGGTGGATAGCGGGGTCGAGGTACTGGCGACCTACATCCCGGATTTCCCGATCTATCCGCCTGAAACCTCGTGGATGCGCGAACCGAGGAGCGACATTCCAGCGATCACGGCTAAGACGGCCCGCTCGGGCGGCAAGCTCGTGTGGTTCGTCGCCGATCTCGACCGCTGCTTTGCTCGCGACGAGTCGTTCGAGCATGCGCTGCTGCTCGCCAACGCGGTGCGCTGGGCGCTGGGCGACAAGGCCAAGGTGACGCTGGCCGGCACTCACGGCGTGGTCACGGCCGAGCTCTACCGGCAGAAGGACCGCCACGTGCTGCATCTCAACAACCGGCTGCTGTTGTCGCGCGTGCCGGGGCGGCAATACGACCTCATCCCGGTCGGGCCGGTGGAAGTGCGAGTGCGGGTCGGCGACCGGACGCCCGACCACGTCAACCTGCGTGTGGCGCGCAAGTCGGTGCCGGTCAAGCGCGACGGCGACCAGCTGGTGTTCACCGTCGAGGCCATACTCGATCACGAAGTGGTCGAAATCCCCTCCCGCTGACCGTCCTCCCACGGTCAGTGAAAAGGGGGCGCATCCCCTCAGATGCGCCCCCTTGATTTTTGCCCGAAGCGTTCGGATCAGGCGGTCTTCTTGGCCTTGCTCAGCGGCCAGTAGGCATAGCCAGACTGCACCGGATAGCCGAGATCGACGCGCGGGTTGCGGGCGATCACGTAGCTCAGCGTGATGATGCCGAGGATCGGCAGATCGGTGAGCAGCTTCTTCTCGATCTCCTGGAAGATCGCGGTGCGGTTGTTGAAGTCGGGCTCGTCCTGCGCCTTGGTGAGCAGGTCGTCGATGCCGGGGATGGCAACGCCATAGTGGCTGAAGTTGCCCTGGCCGGTGCCGTCGGCCTTGACCTCGGCGCCTGCCGAGACCTGCTGCAGGAACACGTTGATCGGCAAGGGGCCATAGCTCGAGGAGTTGAGCGGCATGGCGTTCTTGTCGTTGCGGTTATCGGCGTGGAACGTGTTGTGGTCGATGATCTGCAGGTCGAGGTTCACGCCGACGGCGCGCAGTTGTTCCTGGATCATCAGCATGATCGCCGAGTAGTCCTCGCGCTGGCTGGTGTAGCACGAGATGGTCAGCCCGTCGGGGAAGCCGGCCTCGGCGAGCAAGGCCTTGGCCTTTTCCGGGTCGGGATTGTACTGCAGCTCCGGCGGCAGATCCTCGCGCTTGACCGAGCCCTCGAACTGGCTGGCGATGATGCCAACCATCGGCTTGGCCATCGGGCCGTAGGCGGAGGCGAGCGCGGCGCTGTCGATGGCGTAGCGCAGGGCCTGGCGGACCTTGAGGTTCTCGAGCGGGGTGCGGGTCAGGTTGAGATGCAGGAAGTTGAAGCTGCCGGGCGCGGTCATGTCGAACTGCGTCTCGGCGGAGCGCTGCTTCATCGTCTCGATCCAGCCGGGCGCGCGGACGCCCTCGATCATGTCGATCTGGCCCGAGGCGAAGGCGAGGGTGCGCGCGGTGGTGTCGGCGATGAAGGAGACGCGCACCTTGGGCGAGGCCGGCTGCTCGCCGAAGAACTCGGGGAAGGCAACGAGCGTGATGCCCTCGGTCTCGCTGACGCTTTCGACCTGGAAGCAGCCGGTGCCGACGGGATCGAAGTTGAAAGCGTCGCCTTTTTCCTCGAAGGCCTTCTTGCTGATGATCGAGGCGCTGAGCACCGAGGCGGCCGAGCCGTTGAACAGCGGATCGGGGCGCTTCAGGGTGACGACGAAGGTGTAGGCGTCCGGAGCGTCGATCTTCTCGATATTGGAGAACTGCACCTTGCCGCCGGTGACGAGCTCGGGGTCGAGCTGGCGGCCGAAGGTGAACATGACGTCCTCGGACGTCATCTCGCCGTAGCCCTTGTGGAATTGCACGCCCTGGCGGAGCTTGTAGGTCCAGGTCTTGGCGTCTTCCGAGCTGGTCCAGCTCTCGGCGAGGCTGGGCTCGAATTCTTCGGGGCGGGTGGCGAAACGGCCATCCGGGGCGCGGACCAGGGTATTGAACAGCTGGTAGATAGTCCAGTTGTCGCCCCCGGTGAGGCCGGTCTGCTGCGGGTTGAGGCCGGCGGTGGCACGCGCGGCGAGCGCGATGGTGATCATGTCGGCGTCCTGCGCGAGCGCGGCCGGCATGTTGAGGCCGATGCCGGCAGCCGCCCCCGCGGCGCCGGCGGTGATCAGGAAGTCACGTCTCGACAGTGCCATAAGGTTCTCCTCCCCTTGTCAGGCATTGCTTTGGGCCACCGAGATTCCCGCGGTTCGCGGGGATTTGCGGGGTGGTCAAGGCATCAGGCGGTGATCGGCAGGCTTCGCCGCTTCAGTTCGTCGGCGTCGAATACGGCGCCCAGTCCCGGTGCGGTCGGCAGGTGGAACAGGCCGTTCCTGGGCTCGGACGGGTTGGTGAAGACGCTCGAGGCGCGTTCCCAGCCATCGGCGAGCTCGACCGGCTTGTTGAGGTGCATGATGGTGGCCAGCACGTGCAGGTTGGCCAGGTGCCCGATCGAGGGCTGGGTCTGGTGCGGCACGAGGTCGACGCCGTGCGCGTAGGCAATGGCGGCGCACTGCATCAGCCCGGTGATGCCGCCCATCTTGATGATGTCGGGCTGGACCATGCGGACGCCGGCATTGATCAGGTCCTTGAGGCCCTGCAGGGTGTAGGTCTGCTCGCCGGCCGAGACGGTGATGTCGAGGCGCTGCGCGACCTCGCCCATGGCGGAGACGTGATAGTGCTGCACCGGCTCCTCGAACCAGGTGTAGCCGAGATCTTCCAGCGCCCGGCCGACGCGCATGGCGCCGCCGACCGAGTAGCCATTATTGGCATCGAAGCCGAGGACGAAGTCGTCGCCCAGCGCCTTGCGCACGGCCTTCGCCTTGGCGATATCGCCCGGGATGTCGACGTCGAGCTTGGTACGGTCGCCGTCCCAGCGAATCTTCACGGCCGCCGGTTTTTCCTTCTCAACGCGGCGCATCACCACGGCGACGGTTTCATCGGGGGTGCGCCAGGCATTGCCGCCGACGGAGGAGTAGCAGGTGAGCTCGGTGCGCCAGGCGCCGCCGAGGAGCTTGTGGACGGGCTGGCCGAGCAGCTTGCCCTTCAGGTCCCAGAGCGCGATGTCGATGGCGGCGAGCGCGCCGGTGACGACTCCCTCGGGGCCGAGCTTCACGCATTTATGGTAGAGCGTATCGACGAGGACGGCGTGGTCGAGGGCATCCTTGCCGACGAGGAATGGCGCCATTTCGCTGGCGATCACGCCCAGATGCGCCAGCCCGCCCGACATCGGCGTGGCCTCGCCGAGGCCGAACTGGCCATCTTCGGTTTCGATGCGGACGAACGCGGCGCGGGCCTTCTTGGCCTCATCCCATGCCAGCTGAAACGTCTCGACCTTGGTAATCTTCAACTTCGCGTCCTCCTCTTGCCGCAGCGTTGATCGCGGCCAGCCAGTCTAGGGACAGCGGGTACGATCGGTCGCGAACGACAGCGGAGTTTTCCGCATAGTGAAAGAACCGACCGTTGTCGGCGGAGGGTCAGGCGGCGAAGGTGCGGTGGGTGGAGGCGCGGAAATGGGCCTCGAGGGCTTCGACGGCGCCGTCGATATCGTGCCGCTCGAGGCAATCGACGACGCGCAGGTGCTCGTCGATGGTTTCGAGCAGGGCGCTACGGAAGCCGGGGCGGCGATGCACCTGCTGCGCCATGCGGATATTGTCCTGCAGGCGCTGGTGCGTATCGAGGATGGAGCGATTGTCGAGCGCCTCGACGATCTCGCGATGCATGCGGTTGTCGAGCGCGAGAAAGCGCAGTTGCGCCTCCTCGAAGACGCCGCCATCGGTGAGGTTGCGCCGGCACGCTTCGTGGCTCTCGCGCATATTGGCGAGCCATTCCTCGGTGACGGTGTCGCCGAAGCTGCGCAGGGCGTAGATCTCGATCATGATGCGGAACTGGTAGTTCTCGCGGATGAACTTGACCTCGGGATAGACGATGCGGATGCCGGTGCGGGGCTTGATCTCGACCAGCCCGAATTCCTCCAGCAGCACCAGTGTTTCGCGCAGCGGCGACAACGACAGACCGAGCAGGTCGCAGAGCTCGTTCTGGGTCACCACCATGCCGGCCTGCAGGCGTCCATCCTGCATGGCGGAGCGGAAGCGGCGATAGCCTTCATTGTCTTGGCGGATGTCGGACATGGCGGTCGAAGGCTCGGTAAGGGCAGCGCGTTGCTACCTTGGTATATCATTGGGCGGATAAAAGATGTCAGGCTTATGGCCGCGAAACGCCTGCGTCGCAAGCGCTTCTTCGCAGGGTCATGCGCTGTACGAGTTAGATACATGGCCATCATCGGTGGCGCGGGCGCTTGACTTGAGATATCAGCGGCGCAAATAAATATCTCAACAGAGAGATATCCGACGGTGCGGTTCGCCACAGCGCGACCGGCCGGCTGCCGACGCAGCCGGGGTTGGATGACGGCTGGGTCGCAGCCGCGGGTTTTGTCTTGGAGGACTTCATGAAGATCACTGGGTTCACGGGTTGGCTGGTCGAGCACGATCCCGGACCGAAATTCATCTGGCGCGACGGGCTGCATGGTTCGTGGGGCGACATTCCGCGCGGCAGCCAGCCGCGCAAGGCGGTGATCCGCATGGAGACCGATGCCGGCCTCTACGGCACGATGGAGATCAACCGCGGCGATGCGGTGATCGACCTGGTGCGCCGGCGCTACCACGAGTTCATCGGCGAGAATCCGCTGCTGACCGAACGGCTGTGGCGGATCATCTGGGAGATCGACCGCGTGGAGGAAATCCACATGCGGCATCTGGGCCTGCTCGACGTGCTGTGCTGGGACGTGAAGTCGCAGCACGCCAGGATGCCGATCTACCAGATGCTGGGCGGCGACGACCGGGTGGTGCCGGCCTATGCCTCGACGGTCACCTGGCCGACGATGGGCGAGTACGAGCGCTACATCAAGATGAGCCGCGACCTAGGCTTCAAGGCGTTCAAGCTGCATGCCTGGGGCGGACCGGTGAAGCGCGACATCGAGCTGTGCACGAACCTCCGCAAGTGGGTCGGCGACGATGCCGACCTGATGTTCGACGGCTCGGCCGGCTGGGACTATGTGAACGCGCTCGAATTTGGCAAGGCGATCCAGGACCTGGGGTTCCTGTGGTACGAGGAGCCGATGCGCGAGTTCCACCTCGGCGCCTATGCCAAGCTGTGCGAGAAGCTGGATATCCCGATCCTTGCCGCCGAAACCTCGGACGGCGTGCACGGCAACATGGCGACCTGGATCGAGAACAAGGCGCTCGACATGGTGCGCGTCTCGTCCTTCTACAAAGGCGGTTTCACCGGCTCGATGAAGGTGGCGCACCTGGGCGAAAGCCACGGCATGCGGGCGCAGGTGCACGGCATGGGCCTCGAGAACGCCCAGATCTGCGCCGCCATCTCGAATAACGACTACTACGAGCAGCTGATCATGGACGAGGACCAGATCAACGGGCTTTCGAAGCTCGGCCCGCTCGCCATCGTCGACGGCAACCTGACCGTCAGCGAGGAGCCCGGACTCGGCTACCGCTACGACTTCAAGCAACTCGATGAAACCTGCCTCACCAAGGTCGAGGTCACGGAGCGCTTGACGCCGCAGCATACTCTTGTACCATGGCACTGATATATCAGACCGCATAAGTGAGCGATCACAAGGGAGGAGTTGAAATGACAACGAAGTTTGACCGGCGTTCGGTCCTGAAGATGGGCGGGGGCCTGCTGGCCGCGTCGGCGATGACGCCGATCACCGGCGCTTTCGCGCAGGCGGCCGGCATCAACTACTGGCACACCTTCACCAGCCAGTCGGAAGCGGCCGGCCTGCAGGCGGTGCTGGACCTGTTCAAGGCGGCGCACCCCGATGTCGCGGTAACGCCCGAGAACATCCCGAATCCCGAATTCATGGCCAAGATCACCGCGGCCGTGGTGTCGGGCAGCCGACCCAATGTCACCATGGTCGCCTCCGAGCGGTTCCAGGACCTGCTCGCCATGGGCGCGCTGACCGACATGACCGACCGCATCGCCAACTGGGAGCGTCGTGCTGACTTCGACGACAAGCGCTTCGACTCCATTACGGCCGACGGCAAGGTCTATGGCGTGCCCGGCTTCACGTTCGTGGACTGGATGTACTACCGCAAGGACTGGTTCGAGGAGGCCGGCATCGCCCCGCCGACCACCTATGACGAGTTCCGCGACGCCGCCATCAAGCTGACCGATCCGGCCAAGGGGCGCTTCGGCTTCGGCCTGCGCGGCGGCCCGGGCGGCCAGAACTTCATCGTCAACGTGATGGAAGCCTTCGGCTCGCCCGTGCTGCACGCCGACGGCACGATCGGGCTCGATCGCGACAAGGCCATCCAGGCGCTCGACTGGTATTCGGGCCTCCTGGTCAAGGACCACGCGGTGCCGACCAGCGCCGCCAATGACGGCTTCCAGCAGGTCATTTCCGGCTTCCAGACCGGGCAGACCGCGATGATCTGGCACCACACCGGCTCGTACCAGGACATCGCCAGCAAGCTGGAGCCGGGCGTCGAGTTTGGCACGCTGGCCATGCCGGCAGGTCCGGCGACGCGCGTGGCTCGCCTTGCCTACGCCTATAACTGCATCACCAACGAGGAGAATGCAGACGCGGCGTGGGAGTGGATCAAGTTCTGGGGCGAGCCTGACGCGGCCGTGGCGTTCCTCGAAAAGACCGGCTACTTCCCGGCCTCCACCGTTGCGGCCGGCGACGAGCGCATCGGCGGCAACCCGATGTACAAGGCGGCATCGGATACGCTGGGCTTCGGCATTCCGCAGCCGAGCTTCCCGGGTGCGGCCGGCTGGGCCGAGAGCACCGTGCTGCCGGCGCTGCAGCAGATCCTCATCGGCCAGGCGACGCCCGAGCAGGCGGTCGACCAGATGATCCAGGGCCTGGCCGAAGCCACTTCCTGATGCCTCGGGCGGCCGAGTGAATCCGGCCGCCCTTTCCTGCAACACGACCGATCCACGCTTTAGGGAGCCTTGATGAGCCAGGGCCGTTCCATACCCGCCATGCCGCCGCCACGTTCCACCTGGGACGCGATCAATCCAATGCGGCTGCTCGGCGAGCTCTCCGAGACGCGCTACTGGATGTATCTGCTGCTGCTGCCCAGCGCGCTGCTGATCACCGCCATCGTGCTCTTTCCCACCCTCTACGGCTTCCAGCTGAGCTTCACCGAGATGCGGCTCAACCGCCCGGCGGGCAATGGCGCCTTCGTGGGCCTGAAGCACTACGCCCGGATGATCTCGGACCCGATCTTCTGGCTGTCACTGCGCAACACCGCGGTCTGGGTCACCTTCTCGATCATCATCGAGTTCGTGGTCGGCCTCGTCGCCGCGCTGGCGCTGAACCGCAACCTGCCGGGCAGCAAGATCTTCGCGGTGCTGATCCTGATCCCGTATTTCCTGCCCAACGTGGTGGCGGGCAACATGTGGGCGCTCATGCTCGATGCACGCGTCGGCGTGGTCAACGACCTGCTCGTCCGCATCGGCTTCCTCGAGACCTACAAGGCGTGGTTCGCCGACCCCAATACCGCGATGGCGGCGGCCATCTTCATCGAGGCCTGGCACAGCTTCCCGTTCTTCACGCTGCTGATCATGGCGGGGCTGAAGGGCATTCCGACCGACCTCTACAAGGCCGCCGACATCGACGGGGCAGGGGCTTTCTCGCAGCTGAGGCTGATCACGCTGCCCATGCTGCGCACCATCATCGCGGCGGCGGTGATCCTGCGCGTCATCGGCCTCGTCAACTCGCCGGACCTCCTACTGATCCTGACGCAGGGCGGGCCGGGACGATCGACACAGGTGCTGTCGCTGTATGCGTTCCAGAACGCCTACAAGGATTTCAACTTCGGCTATGCCGGCGCGCTGTCCGTCGTGATGTTCGTGCTGCTGATGCTGTTCGCCTGGGCCTATATCCGGCTCAGCAAGGTCAACCAGGACTAGCGCCATGGCCCAGACCCGCTCCAGCTCCAAACGCGTATGGGATGTGCTCAGCTACGCCGTGCTGATCTTCCTCGGCCTGCTCAGCATCTTCCCGCTGCTGTGGATGCTGCTGACCTCGTTCAAGGTCGAGGACGACATCATCACCCGCGAGATGGTGTATTTCCCGACCCGCTTCACGCTCGAGAGCTATGTGAAGCTGTGGAACCAGTCCGGCTATCCGGTGCTGGTGTTCAACAGCCTGATCACCACGACGCTGACGGTGGCGATCTGCCTGCTCACCGGCACCATCGCCTCCTACGCGTTCTCGCGGTTCAACTTCCCGGGCCGCACGCAGCTGATGCTCAGCTACCTGATCGTGCGCATGTTCCCGGCGGTGCTGATGATCATCCCGCTGTTCATCGTGATGAAGAATGTCGGGCTGCTCGATTCCAGCGCCGGCCTCGCGGTGGCGTACACGAGCTTCCTGTTGCCGCTGTTCGTGTGGATGCTGAAGGGCTTCTTCGACGCGGCGCCCAAGGAGCTCGAGAGCGCGGCGCGCATCGATGGCTCGACCCGGATCGGGGCGATGTTCCGCATCGTCATCCCGATCGCGCGCAACGGGCTGGTCGCGACCTGCGTGTTCGTCGCGATCGCGGCGTGGAACGAGTATCTGTTCGCGCTGATGCTCACCACCAGCACCGGTTCGCGCACCTGGCCGGTCGGCCTGCAACTGATGGTCGGCGAGTTCCAGCTGCCCTGGGGCATGCTGGCCGCCGGCGGCATCATTTCCATCATCCCCGTGATCGTGCTGTTCGCCCTGGTGCAGCGCGTCATGGTTGCCGGCATCACCGCCGGCGCAGTCAAGGGTTAGTGCCGATGGCCACTCTATCGATCAAAGGCATCCGCAAGAGTTTCGGGACGCTGGAGGTGCTGAAAAGCATCGACATCGAGCTCGACGATGGCGGCTTCCTCGTGTTGCTCGGGCCGTCGGGCTGCGGAAAATCGACGCTGCTGTCGATCATCGCCGGGCTCGAGCCGAGCTCGGGCGGCGATGTCCTGATCGGGGACCGCAACGTCAACGACGTGCACCCCAAGGATCGCAACATCGCCATGGTGTTCCAGAGCTATGCGCTCTATCCGACCATGCCGGTGCGCCGGAACATCGGCTTCGGGCTCGAGATGCGGAAGGTACCGCAGGGCGAGCGCGAGGCGGCGGTGCAGCGGGCGGCGGAGCTGTTGCAGATCGAGCACCTGCTCGACCGCAAGCCGGCGCAATTGTCGGGCGGGCAGCGGCAGCGCGTGGCCATGGGCCGCGCTATCGTGCGCGATCCGGACCTGTTCCTGTTCGACGAGCCGCTGTCCAACCTCGATGCGAAGCTGCGTGTCGAGATGCGGACCGAGATCAAGCGGCTGCACGACCGGCTCGGGACCTCGGTGGTCTATGTCACGCACGACCAGGTGGAGGCGATGACGCTGGGCACCAAGGTGGCGGTAATGCGCGAGGGGGTGATCCAGCAGATCGCCGATCCGCAGACCATCTACGAGCGGCCGGCCAACATGTTCGTCGCGGGCTTCATCGGCTCGCCGACGATGAACTTCCTGTCGGGCACGCTCGAGCAGGCCGGCGACGGGCTGGTGCTGCGGCACGGCGATGGCGCGCTGCCGCTCGCGGGGCTCGAGCAGGATGTCGCGGCGTTCGTCGGGCGCAAGGTGGTGGCGGGCATCCGGCCGGAGAGCCTGAGCGCCGGCACGGGGGCGGCGACGCTGAGCGGTACGGTCGAGGTGGTCGAGCCTACGGGGCCGGACACCATGGTGATCGTCAATGTCGGCGGGCAGCTGATCAGCGCCCGGCTCGGTTCGCGCGCCCGGCCAAGGCTCGGCGACACGCTGACGCTCGAGGTCGACGCGAGCGCAGTGAACCTGTTCGACCCCGAGTCCGGCAACCGAATTTGACTTCAGGCCAGCTGGGAGGCTGGCCGCCATCCGCATCCACCGGCTGTCATCCCTGCGAAGGCAGGGATCCATCTCTCGGCTGGCGCGGGCGGTGAAATGGACCCCTGCTTTCGCAGGGGTGACATCGAATTTGGGGCGAGGTGCGGTGAGTGGAACTGCGCCTGCCTCCAGGAGGAGACAGCATGAAAGACCTGCGCATCAAGCGCCTGACCGTCACGCAGTACAAGTGGAAGCGGCGCGACCTGACCGGCGACTATAACGGCTTCAACCACGTCTATCTCAAGGGCGGCGAAGTCGAGTTCACCGACTACGTGATGACGATGGAGACCGAGGGCGGGATCACCGGCGAGTATTCGGGTGGCGTCGGCGTTTCCTACGCGCAGGTGGCGATGGCGGCGCAGTACCTGATCGGCAAGAACGCGCTGCAACGCGAGCTGATCTGGAACGACCTGAAGCGGGCGCTGCGCAAGCATGACAGGTTCGGCATCGGGCCGATCGACTGCGCGCTGTGGGACATTGCGGGCAAGGCCTATGGCGTGCCGGTTTACGAGCTGCTCGGCGGGTGGCGGAAGGCGCTGCCGGCCTATGCCTCGACCTTCCACGGCGACGAGAATGGCGGGCTCGACAGCCCGGAGGCGTTCGGCGAGTTCGCCTTGCAGTGCAAGGAAATGGGCTATCCGGCGTTCAAGATCCACGGTTGGGGCCACGGGCCGATCCGGCGCGAGGCGCAGGCCGTGCTCGCCACCCGCAAGGCGGTGGGCGACACGATGGACCTGATGATCGACCCCGGCTGCGAGTACGAGAACTGGGGCGACGCGCTCAAGGTTGGCCAGGCCTGCGATGAGGCCAACTATTTCTGGTACGAGGATCCGTACAAGGATGGCGGGCTGTCGGCCTATGCGCACAAGCGGCTGCGCGACTTCATCAAGACGCCGATCCTGATGGGCGAGCACATCCGCGGCATGGAGCTGCGGGTCGACAACCTGATCGCCGAGGGCACGGATTTCGTGCGCGCCGATGTCGACTATGACGGCGGTATTACCGGGGTGATGAAGCTGGCGCATGTCGCCGAGGGTTTTGGCATGGACCTCGAGATCCACGCGCCGGGGCACGCGCCGCGGCATTGCATGTCGGCGATCCGCAACACCAACTACTACGAGCTCGGGCTGGTGAACCCGAAGGTCGCGGGCTGGAAATCGCAGCACCAGGTGCATGCCGACGACTATTCCGACGATCTCGACGCGGTCGACAAGAATGGCTGCGTGCCGGTGCCGGAGGGGCCGGGCCTCGGCTACAACCTCAACTGGGACTGGATCGAGAAGCACGCCACCGGCACCACGGTCTACGAGTAAGCGCCATGTCCACCGCCAACCTGCCGCGGGTGGACGTCACCCGCCTCGCCCCGCTGCCGAAATGGGCGCTGCTGCAGCGCCGGATCTTCGATGTGCTCAACGTGGCGGCGATCGAGTTCGCCGACCGCTACACCCGCGATGACGGCACGCTGATCTGGCGCGACGAGTGGCCGGGCATGGATGGCTCGGACGACCCCTATGAGGGGTTCATGAACATGCCGCTGTTCTACGCGCTGGGCGGGGCGCGCGAAGTGTACGAGCGCAGCCGTGTCATCTGGGACGGCATCACCTGGCAATGGACCGAGTACGGCCAGATCCACCGTGAGTACGACGCCTATTACGACTGGATGCACCACGGCGAGAGCAACCTGTTCTTCTATTTCCTCGGGCTCGCCGACCCCGATGTGCTGAAGGACCGGCAGCGCACGCGGCGGTTCGCCGGCTTCTACAATGGCGAGGATGCCGAGGCGCTGAACTGGGATGCCGAGCGCAAGCTGATGCGCTCGCCGATCAATGGCAGCCGGGGCCCAAGGCACGTGCAGACGGCCGAGGACTGGTCGACGCACCGCGAAATCCTCGACAACTACCTGCCGCCCTTCGAGGACCTGCCGGGGATCGACCGCTACGGCATGAAGACGCCGTGGTCGGACGATGCCGTCTATGCCGAGATCCTCAGGCGGATCAACGAGCGGCAATCGCGCGGTGACGTGCCGCTGAACCTCGGCGCCAGTTCGCTGATGACGCATGCCTACGCCTATACGGGCGAGGAGAAGTATCGCGCCTGGGTGCTCGACTATCTCGCGGCGTGGGAAGAGCGCACGGCGCGCAATGGCGGGATCACGCCGGACAATATCGGACTTTCGGGCGAGATCGGCGAATACAATGACGGCAAGTGGTGGGGTGGCTATTACGGCTGGCGCTGGCCGCATGGCTCGGTGTCGCTGCTCGAGCCGATCTCCGTCGCGGGCATGAATGCCGTCGCGCTGACCGGCGAGATGAAACACCTCAACCTCCTGCGCTCGCAGCTCGACATGCTGTGGGGCCTGCGGCAGGGCGAGCTGGTGCCGAACCGGCACTATGACGAAGGCTGGCGCGATTTCCGCCATCCGCACCCGATGTTCGGCGTCTACCTCTGGGCCATATCGATGGACGAGGCCGACGCGGCACGGGCCGAGCGCGGCTGGGCACATGAGCTGTTCGACGCGGTGAGCCCGGCCTATTCGAGCTACGGCCAGAAGACGGCCGGCGGGCACATGGGCTTCAACGGCAACACGGCGCAGTGGTTCAGGTTCATGCGCGGGGATTGGCCGGACTATCCGGAGCGGATCCTCGAAGCCAACCTTACGACGATCGCCGAGCAGATCGCTACGTTCCGCTCGGACGAGAACGATCCCGAGACGATGGACCACTATCGCGAGTCGATGACCATCCACATGTGGCAGCAGCTGACCCCGATGATCATCGAGGGGCTGACGCAGCTGACGCTGGGCGGGCCGATGCACGTCTATCACGGCGGGTTGCAGCATGCCCGGTTCCGCTACTTCGATCCGGACGGCGAGCGGCCGGGATTGCCGGAGGGCGTGGCCGCGCTGGTCGATGGACTGCGCGATGACGGGGCGTCGCTGACGCTGGTGAACACCGATCCGCTCAAGGCGCGCGAGGTGATCGTTCAGGCGGGGACCTTCGGGGAGCACGACTTTGCCGGTGGGACGCTGGATGGCGTGGCGTTCGATGCGACGGGGCGCTGGTTGACGGTACGGCTCGCGGCTGGGGCGACCGCGAAGCTGGAGCTTGGGATGAAACGGTACGTGCGGCCGCCGAGCTATGACACGCCGTGGGTGACGGCAGCGGAGGGCTTGGCACCGATACGGGGTCGGGTGGAGTAGACCACCTCTCCCTTGGGGGAGAGGTCGGCGCGAAGCGCCGGGTGAGGGGGCCTTTCCCACGCTCGGCGTTTGCGGCAAGGCCCCCTCACCCTAACCCTCTCCCCCAAGGGAGAGGGGACGATGCGGAGCGATGGAGCTATCCCCGCCGCTGCGCCAGGTAGATGTGCTGGCAGGCCAGCACGACCTCGTCGCGCTGGTTGATCACCCGCACCTCCTCGGTGATGCGGCCGTATTGGGGGCGCTTCGGATCATCGTCCAGCGCGGCGATGGTCAGCTCGGTGTGGATGGTGTCGCCGATGAACACCGGCCTGGGGAAGCGCAGGCGTTCGTAGCCGTAGGTGAAGGCGAGCGGGTTGATCTCGGTGGCGGTGAGGCCGATGCCGATGGCGAAGGTCATGGTGCCGTGGGCGATGCGCTGGCCGAATTCCGAGGCCTTCATGAACTCGGCATCCATGTGGTGCGGGAAGAAATCCCCCGTATGGCCGGCATGGACGACGAAATCGGTCTCGGTGATGGTGCGACCGCTGGTCTTGCGGAGTTCGCCGACGGCGTAGTCCTCGAAATGGCGCGGGCGCTCCATCAGAAGCTCTCCCGGAACATGCGGTCGATATCGGCGAGGATGGCGGCGGGGGCTTCCCGGTTGATCAGGCCGGCATTGAGGCGCTTTGAGGCGGCATCCTGGAACGCCATGTAGCCGTTGTGGCGCGGGCGGACATAGGCGCCTTCGAGCGTCTTGCGGGTGTCGCGATAGAAGTCGCCGGCGGCGGCGTTCACGGCGTCGTCCTCCCACGCCGTGGCATGGCCGGGCTGGCCGCCGGAGCTGGCATATAGGCCGCGTTGCACATCGGCCGAGGCGACCCAGTAGGCGTAGTCGATCGCGGCCTGCCGGTTCTGCGAGAAGGCCGAGACGGCGATGCCGGTGCCGCCGAGGGCCGAGCCGGTTGCGCCGGGCAGCGGAATATCGGCGAAGGTCAGCCGGTGGGGGCGGAAGCCGGGCACGGCGTAGCTGACATAGCCATAGCCGAGCGGCATCAGCGATACGAGGGCATCGGGGCGAGCCATGGCTTCGGAGGCGGCGATCGGGTCCATGGCGAAGTTGGAGGGCTCAATGTGAGCGGCAACTTCGGCCAGCATTTCGATGGCGCGGATGCCGGTGCCGCGGTCGACGAACTCGCCGTTTTCCACCGCGCAGGGATGGCCGAGGTTGGCGGTGAGGGTGAAGAAGCTCATCATCGAGTGCGGGGCGAGGAGCGGGAAGACCACCTGTCCGGCTTTCGCCAGCGCGACGACGCCGTCCCAGTCCTTCGGCGGTTCGACCAGGTCGGCGCGGTAGGCCATGACCTGCGTCGCGGCATCGATGGGGAAGGCCCATTGATGGCCGGCATACTCGTAGCTCGGGTAGGACTGGCCCACCGAACCCCGGGCCAGCGCATTGCGCTCGGCCTCGCGGCCGGGGATGTCGAGCGGGGCGAGGCAGCCTTCGGCGACGACCTGGCCGACATGTGGGTGATCGATGACGATCATGTCGTACTGCCGGGCCAGTTCCTCGACCGGGAAGGACTCGAAGTCCTGCAGGCTCCGCTTGTCCCACTCGATCCGGACGCCGGTCTTGCCGGCCCATGCGCCGGCGGTCGCCACCATCGGGTCATAGCCGCGCGGATGGCTCCAGGTCATGCCCTTGAGGGTGATGGTCACAGGCCGAACTCCTTGCGGATCTTTGCGCTCTGCTCGCCGATCAGCGGCGCAGCGCGGGTGGTCTTGCTGCGTGCGCCGTCGATGCGGAGCGGCGAGCGGGTAGTGAGAATGGAGACACCGTCGTCACGGGTGACGGTCTGCAGCATGTCGAGCGCCTTGAAGCCGTCGCTCTCCATCAGCTCGGGCCATTCGAGCACTTTCGCGCACCAGATGTCGGCGGGCTCGAGGAGGGCCAGCCATTCGGCGGTAGTGCGGGTGGCGAGCCGCTCGGCGATGTGCCGCTTTATCTCGTCGCGGGCGGTGAACCAGCTTTTCGGATCGGCGGCGTAGGGGGCAAGGGCCGGAAGCTCGAGCAGGTCGCGGATCTTGCCGAGCGGGGTCATGGCGAGGGCGAGCCAGCCGTCGGCGGTGGCGTAGACGCCGTATGGGGCCGACAGATAGGCGTGGGCCGAGCGGAACTCCGAGCGCTTCGGCTTGCGGCGGCCGTCGTTGAGATGGGTAGTCAGCACCTCGAACTGGAAGTCGATCAGCGCTTCGAGGAGGCTCGTTTCGACATGGGCGCCCTTGCCGGTGCGGCCCTTCTGCACCAGCGCTGCGAGAATGCCCTGCGCCACAGCGGCGCCGGCGAGCATGTCGGCGATGGCGAGGCCGAAGGGAACCGGCCCCTGGTCATGATCGCCATTCAGCCACATGACGCCGGAGCGGGCCTGGGCCAGCAGGTCCTGTCCGGGGCGCTGCACCCACGGACCTTCGTCGCCGTACCCGGTGATCGAGGCGTAGACCATGCCGGGGTTGATGGCCTTCACGCTATCATAGTCGAGGCCCAGCCGCTCGATGACGCCCGGGCGGAAATTCTGCAGCGTGACGTCGGCCTTGGTCAGCAGCTTTTTCAGCGCGGCGATGTCGGCCGGATTCTTGAGATCGAGCGCGAGGCTTTCCTTGCTCCGGTTGATAGCGTGAAAAATGGTCGAGTCGCCGCCGATCTCGGTGTCGCTGAGATAGAGCCGGCGGCTGAGGTCGCCGCCGTCAGGGCGCTCTATCTTGATGACGCGCGCTCCGAGATCCTGCAGCCGAAGCGAGGCGTAGGGGCCGGACAGGAACTGGCAGAGGTCGACGACGATGATGCCGTCGAGGGGCAGGGTGGTCATTTCTCGGCGGTCTTTTCTGTCTGGCCTTCGAAATCGGGCGGGTTGCGGTATTTCACCGTCTGCAGGTGCTCGCAGTAGAGCACCAATTCGCCTTCGCCCTTGAACACTTCGTAGCTGGCGCGGATCAGGCCCAGCTCCTTGTATTTCGGGCGTTTCTCCATGTTGGTGCGGATGGTGTAGATGGTGTCGCCGATGAAGGTCGGTTTGATGAACCTGAGCTTGTCATAGCCGTAGCTGAAGGCATTGATGCAGTTGGTGGCGACGAGCCCCAGCCCGGCTGAGAACACGAAGGCGCCGGCGACGAGGCGGCGGCCGAACTGGCCTTCGCTGGTGGCGAAGATCTCGTCGGCCACATAGGGGTGCATATCGGTGACGAGGGCGTTGAACTGCATGCTCTCGCCCTCCGAGATGGTGCGGCGGAGCGAACGGATTTTGTGGCCGACCTCAAAATCCTCGTAGAACCAGTTCTCGGCGTTCCATACCGGCAGGCGCGCGTGCTCGGCCGGCATGGTCGTCGGGTTGGTCGAATGGATGCCGACGGTGGGCATGGGCGCCTCAGTCGACATGGAAGACTTCTTCGGTGGAGGCCCACCACTCGCCGTCCTTGCGGGTGTCGAGCGGCTTCTGCATCGGGCCGCAGAGCGCCCACCATTCCTGCGTCCTGGGGTCGGCGGCCATTTTGGCCATGTCGGCCTCGTAGTCTGTGCCGACATACTCGAAATAGGCGAACATGAGGTTCTCCGGCTCGCGCAGGAAGATCGAGTAGTTGGTGATGTTGCTGGCCTTGATCTGGGCCAGCACGTCCGGCCACACCGCGGCGTGGACGCGCTTGTACTCGGCCATCTGCTCGGGCCTCAGCCCGATGACGCTGCCATATCGCTTCATGTTGTTCCTCCCGGGGTGATGACGCGCTGCGAAATCTCGCGGCCGGCGCGCTGCAGCAGCGCGAGCGTGGCCGGCATGTCGGGGGCGGCGGCGATGTCGAGCCGCTGCGAATAGGGGCATGTCAGCGCCGCGAGCACGGTGCCGAGCGGGCCGTGGACGGGCACCGACAGGTTGTGGACGCCGGGGATCTGCACGCTGGGCATGGCCTCGTAGCCCTGCGCGCCGACCTCGATGAGGGCGGCCTCCAGCCCGGCGGGCAGGGCCTCGGACTGTTCGGCCAGCATCAGGGCACGCTGTTCGGGCGTGGCGAAGGCGAGGAAGATGTGGCCCGAGCCGGTGTTGACGAGGCTGACGCGGCTGCCGACGCGGATCGAGACGTTCCAGTAGCCGGGGCCGTCGACCTGGGCGATCACCACGAGCGCGTTGCGGTCCTCGACGACGAGATGCACCGCCTGCTCGGCGGTCAGCGCGAACTGGCGCATGATCGGCATGGCGTGGCCGACGAGGCGCTGGATGGGCGAGTGTCGGTAGGCGAGTTCGAACAGCTTCAGCGTCAGGTCGTAGCGGTCTTCGGCGGTACGGCGGACATAGCCGCGGCGCACGAGCCGATCGAGCATGCGGTAGATTTCGTTGGGGCTGCGGTCGAGCGCCTTCGCGATTTCGGCCTGGCTCAGGCTGTCGGGCCGGCCGGCCAGCAGCTCGAGGATGTCGAGGCCCTTGTCGAGGGCGGGGGCGCGGTAGCGATCGGCCTCCTCCGCAAGCTCAGCCATCGTTCCTCCTTGATACTCACATGCAAATAGATCATTCATATACGAGTGATCAAGCCGAAAGGTCAGTGGCGGGGTCGGCTCGGGCGGGATATGTCCGGCTGGCTCGGCGGCCATGGGGCCGGCGGCAACAGGAAGACCAGTTCATGTTCGACTTGCGCCCGGTGGGCCAGACTGCGCTCGCCGTGACCAGCCTCGGCTTCGGTTGCGCCTCGATCGGCAATCTCGGCCTGACGGTGAGCGACGACGAAGCAGCGGCGGTGCTGGCGCGCGCCTGGGACGCTGGTGTCCGCTATTTCGATACGGCTCCGCACTATGGGCGAGGGCGGTCGGAGGCGCGGCTGGGGGCCTTCCTCAGGACGCGGCCGCGCGGCGAATATGTCGTGTCGACCAAGGTGGGCAAGGTGCTGCGGGCCGGGACGTACGTACCTGAGGCGGACGGATTTTTCGATCCGCTGCCCAACGACGCGCACTACGACTACTCGGCGGAGGCGATCGAGGAGGCGCTGGCGGGCTCGCTCGGACGGCTCGGGACCGGGCATGTCGATATCGTCTACGTGCACGACATCGGCACGATGACGCATGGGGCGGCCAACGCGCGGCATTTCGAGGCGCTGATGGCGACGGGCCTGCCATACCTGCAACGGCTGAAGGCCGAGGGGAAGATCGGGGCGATCGGCGTCGGCGTGAACGAGACGGCGATCGCGGTCGAGATCCTCAGGGCGCAACCGCTGGATGTGGTCCTGCTGGCGGGGCGGTGGACGTTGCTGGATCGCGAGGGCGAGGCGGAGCTGGTGCCGCTGGCGCGCGAGAAGGGCACGAGCCTCGTCCTCGGCGGGATCTACAATTCGGGCATCCTCGCCAGCGGAGCGCAGCCGGGCGCCTGGTTCAACTACCAGCCGGCGAGCGAGGCGGTGTTGGCCCGGGTGCGCGAGCTCGAGGCGCGGGCCGAGGCGGAAGGTGCGAGCCTGCCGCATGCGGCGCTGCAGTTCGGCCTGACGCGGCCGGGCGTCGCCAGCGTGCTGGTGGGCACGGCGCGCGTGCCGCAACTGCAGCAGAATCTCAGCTGGGCGAGGACGCCGTTCTCGTCCGAGGCGGCGGCGCGGCTGTTTGCATAGGTGTGGTCGCGCTTTTGAACCGGGAAAGTCTGCAACTTTTCCTGGAAGCGCTTCGGTAGGGAGAAGGATATGAGCAGGATCGTTCGCGTCGACCTCGTGATGGTCGATCTGAAGCCGAAGGTGAAGCGGGTCGATGCGATCCAGAGTTTTGTGTCGCAGGAAACGCCCATAGTGCGCATCACCGATGCGGATGGCGTCGTGGGAACGGGCTACAGCTACACCATCGGCACCGGCGGGCATTCGGTGATGGCGCTGCTGGAGCGGACACTGGCGCCGGCGATCCTCGGCGAGGATGCCAATGACATCGAAAAGATCTGGAAGAAGCTGCTGTTCCTGACCCACGCGACCACCGTGGGGGCGATCACGGCGATCGCGATGGCGGCGATCGACACGGCGTTGTGGGATCTGAAGGCGCGGCGGGCAAACCTGCCGGTGCACAAGCTGATCGGCGGGGCGCAGGACAAGGTGCGGCTCTACACCACCGAGGGCGGCTGGCTGCACCTGGAACAGTCGGCGCTGGTCGAGGATGCGCTGCGCGCCAAGGCGGCCGGGTTCGGCGGCTGCAAGCTGAAGGTGGGGCGGCCGATCCACGAGGACGTGGCCCGGATTTCAGCGGTGCGCGAGGCGGTGGGGCCGGGCTTCGAGATTTTCACCGACGCCAACCAGGCGTTCGCGGTGGACGAGGCGATCCGGCGGGCGCGGGCCTACGAGGGGTTGGACATCGGCTGGCTCGAGGAGCCGCTGCCGGCGGACGATATCGCAGGACACAAGCGGCTGGTGGAGCACACCTCGATCCCAATCGCGGTGGGGGAGAGCCTCTACAGCCACCTGCATTTCCGCGAGTATCTGGAGCAGCACGCGGCGAGCGTAGTGCAGGTCGATGTCGGCCGCATCGGCGGGATCACGCCGTGGCTGAAGGTGGCGCACCTCGCCGAGTGCTTCAACACGCCGGTTTGCCCGCATTTCCTGATGGAGCTGCATGTGGCGTTGTGCGCAGCCGTGCCGAATGCGCGCTGGGTGGAGTATATCCCGCAGCTCGAGGAGCTGACCACCGAGGGGATGCGGATCGAGGACGGGTATGCAGTGCCTTCCACGGAGCCCGGACTGGGCATTGCCTGGGATTTCGAGGCGATCGGGAGGATGGCGGTCGAGGGGTCGGCGGTTGGCGTGAGCTGACGGTCGGCGCGTCGGGCTCCACCCCCTCCGAGCTGCGCTAGGCAGCGGAGCTGCCAAGCTGCGCTTGCCTCCCCCATCAAGGGGGAGCGGGGGCCGGTGGATTTTGCTTCGATCGTGCCCCAAACCACCGGCAGGCACCTCCCCCTTGATGGGGGAGGATGGGAGGGGGTGGGCGGTGGCCGCCGGCCTAGATAAACATCCCCAAATGCCGCTGCAGCGCGGCGTTGAAGTGCGCCACCAGCGCCGCTTCCGCCCGGTCGGGATCTCTCGCCGCGCAGGCGTCGATGATCTCGAGGTGTTCCTTGATCGAGCGCTGGGCCAGCGGGACGGTCAGCTTGCGGTCGAGGCGGACGAGGCGCAGGTAGGTGTGCATGCGCCGGTAGCTGGTGTCGATCAGCGGGTTGCGCAGGATGTCGATCACCGAGTTGTGGAGCAGGGTTTCAAGCGCTTCCAGTTCGGTCATCGCTTCCTTGGTGAGGCCGTGCTTCTCGATCTCGATGCTTACCGCGCGGTGGCGGGCGCCGAGTTCGCGGATCAGGTCCTCCTCGCCCCATTCGGCAAAGTTGCGTACCGCGGCGCGCTCGATGATGGTGCGGAACTGGTAGGTCGACTTGGTCAGTTCCATGCCCGGCTTGACGAACTGGATGCCGGAGCGCGGGTGAATGGTGAGGATGCCTTCCACCTCGAGCACGCGCAGGGCGTCGCGCAACGGGGCGACGGGAATGCCGAGCAGCTTCACCAGGTCGTTCTGGCTGACGAAGGCGCCCGCCGGCAGGCGCCGGTCGAACAGGTTTTCGAGGATGCGCGTGTAGGCCAGATCGCTCAGCCGACCCGATGGTTGCGCCTCTGCCAGAACGTCCGATGCCTCTCTGCTGGCCACTTGTGCGCCTGCCTCCGTTGGTCTATTACCGCTGATGTCTGATATATCAGAATGTCACATTAGTCGATCAGAGATCGTCCACCTATGCGCATTTCCGAGTTTCGCATTACCCGATTCCAGTTTGCCCGTGACCGGGTGATCGGCGACAGCCAGGTTCGCATCGACGATGTGAACATAGCGGCGCTCGAGCTGATTGCCGATACCGGAGCGATCGGGCTCGGGTTTATCCAGGGCTTGCTCGTTTCGTTGCCGGACCAGGCGGAGATCGAGCGGGTGTTCCGTGCCGAAGCCTGGCCCGGACTCGAGGGGCAGCCGCCGGCGGCGCTGGTGCATCGCGTCGGCCGCCCGCGCGGCGGCAACCAGCGCGCCTATTCGCTGAATTTCCACGAAGCGCTGCAGGTCGCGCTGTGGGACCTGGCGGCCAAGGAAGTCGGCCTGCCGCTGCACCAGATGCTGGGCAGCCGGCGCGACAGGGTGGAAGCCTATGCCAGCGGGCTCGATTTCCACCTTTCCGACGACGAGTTCGCGGCCTTTTTCGCGCATGCAAATGCGATCGGCTATCGCGCCTTCAAGATCAAGGTCGGCCATCCCGATTTCGACTGGGATCTCAACCGGCTGAAGATACTCAAGGAAGTGGTCCGCAAGGACGCGCTGGTGATGATCGACTCCAACGAGGCCTGGGGCGCCAAGGAAGCGCTGGTGAAGCTCACCGCGATCCGCGAGGCCGGGCACGAACTGCTGTGGGTCGAGGACCCGATCCTGAGGAACGACTATCCGGGCCTCAGGATGCTCAAGGATGCGTGCAACTGGACGCTGATCAACTCGGGCGAATATCTCGACGCGCATGGCAAGCGCCTGCTGATGGAAGCGGACGCGACCGACATCCTCAACGTGCACGGCCAGGTGACGGACGTGATGCGGATCGGCTGGCTCGCCGCCGATCGCGGCATTCCGGTGAGCCTGGGGAACACGTTTCTCGAGGTCGGCATCCACATGGCCTGCGCGCTGCCCGAAGTGCAGTGGATCGAGTACTCGTTCCAGAATTTCGACCATCTCGTCGACCAGCCGGTCGAGATTCGCGACGGCTTGGCCTATGCGCCGAACCGTCCGGGCCATGGCCTCGTGCTGAGCGAGACGGCGCGCCGCGAGTGGGCCCGTCCGAACCTGTTGTCGCGGGCCGCGCTCGGCGAGGCCCCGTTCAATCCGCGCGTCGCCGGTGCGCTGCGCGCCGCCTGATCGACTAGCCAAGACTTACGTCATCCAGGGAGGAGACATCCTTATGAATCTTCTGCGTATCAGCGTGGCGCTCCCGGCGATCCTCGTCGCCGGCGCCGCATTCGCCCAGGACGGTGCCATCACCGTGTGGGCCGACGCTACCCGCCAGCCGGCGGTTGAGGCGTTCATCGCCGCCCATCCGGACGTGCCGGTCAACCTCGTCCTCGACGATGGTTCGTCGGGCGCCTCGGGCACGTTCCAGACCAAAATCAGCCTTGCCGATCAGGCCAACGAGGGCTGGCCGGATGTCGTGTTCTCGACCCAGAACAACGATGCCGCCTGGGCCGCTCGCGAGAATAACGGCGCGCAGGCCTTCGCGCAGGTGCTGAACGAGGGCTTCCTCGATGAGGAATTCCTGTCGGGCTTCACGCCGGGCGCACTCGATCCGGTCACCATTGACGGCAAGGTCTACGGCCTGCGCAACGACCTCGCGCCGGTGCTGTTCTGGTACAACAAGACCCTGCTGGACCAGTTCGGCTATGCCGCTCCGACCACCTGGGAAGAGTACCAGGCGCTGGGCGACAAGCTCGCCGCCGAGCATCCGGGCTACTTCCTCGGCGCCATCGGCGACGCGTTCCAGGGCCCGTATATCTATTACTGGAGCGGCCAGGCCCCGATCTTCCAGCTCGAAGGCGAGACCTTCAAGTCGGACACCTCCGATGCCAACGCGGTCAAGGTCTCGAACCTCATCGACCACATGGTGGCGAACAAGAGCCTGACGCTCGACAGCGTCTTCGGCGCCAGCTTCGTCGCCACCGCAGGCAACCTCGTCGCGATCCCGGGGCCGGCCTGGTATGCCGGTGCCCTGTTCCAGAACCCGGGCGGCGTCAACGCCACGGCGGGCGACTGGGTCGCGGCGCCGCCGTTGAAGTGGGCTGACGGCGATGCCGTCACCGGCAACGTGGGCGGCGGCGTCTGGTATGCCTCGAGCCACACGCAGAACCCGGAAGCGGTGAAGACCTTCCTCAAGTTCGTGACGTCCGACGCTTCTGTCGCTGGTACGGGTGGACTGCCGGCCTACCAGTCGGCGGCCGATGCCTGGCTCGATACGCAGGCCGCGAGCGGCTTCTACGCCGGCGACTTCAAGGCCGCCGTCCAGGCCGCTGCGTCGAGCGTGTGGAACGGCTGGGGCTACCCGAACTTCTCGCCCGAAACGGCCTGGGCCAAGATCGTCACGCCGGGCCTCGCGGCCGGCAAGACGATGACCGACCTGTCGGCCGACTGGCAGCAGGAGATGAAGAACGAGGCGCAGGTCGTCGGCTACACCGTCGAGTGATCCTGCGCTGCCGTGTTTACCTCTCCCTCTGGGGGAGAGGTCGACGCGAAGCGTCGGGTGAGGGGGCCTTGCCGTGCAAGAGAAGGCCCCTTCTCCTCATCTACGCTAGGCGGCGAAGCCGCCAAGCTTCGCTATCCTCTCCCCCAAGGCGCGAGGAGGCGCAGGGGCGTCACGCGGTGCCTCGAGAACAAATGCCTGGTGCCTGGAGTTTGCCGAGTGAGCACGATCGAGCATAGCGCGCACGCTGCGACGCGCCTCGAACGCCCGAAGAAGGGCCTCAGCGTCGAGCGCGCGCAGGGCCGGATCGGCATCCTGTTCGCGACGCCCTACACGCTGTTCCTGATCTTCTTCGGCATCCTGCCGGCGCTCTATGCGATCTATCTCGCCTTCACCAAGAAGGGCGCTTTCGTCGGCTTCGACAACTTCCTCAAGGTGTTCAAGGACTACCGGTTCTGGCCGGCGGTCGAGCATGTCGGCATCTTCATCGTGGTGTGGCTGGTGCTGCTCGTGGTGCTGGTGGTGACGCTCGCCATCCTCGTCCACTCCATCGGCTTGCGCTGGTTCAGCGGCGCGATGCGCTTCGTCTACTATATCCCCGGCGCGCTGGCCGGCGCTTCGAGCGTGATGCTGTGGCTGTTCGTGCTCGATCCGACGGTGAGCCCGGTCGCGTGGCTGCTGCAGATGCTGGGAATCCAGACCTTTGTCGGCGCCGTCGAGTCGAGCCGGCTACCGATCGTCCTCGCGGTGATCGCGTTCTGGACCGGTGCGGGCGGCTGGATCGTCATCATGTATGGCGCGCTGAACAATATCAGCAAGGACGTGATCGAGGCGGCGCGCGTCGACGGGGCCGGCCCGGTGCGGATCGCCTGGTCGATCCAGATTCCGCTGATGCGCAAGTGGATCGCCTACATGGTGATCATGAGCTTTGCAGGCGGCACGCAGCTGTTCGTCGAGCCGCGGGTCCTAGCGCAGGCGAGCCGCGGCGTCGTGGGGCAGGACTACTCGCTGAACCAGCTCGCCTTCCTCTATGCCTTCAAGCAGAACGACTTCAACGGCTCGGCCGCCATCTCGCTGGTGCTGCTCGTCGTGGCCGTCGCCCTTTCCGTCTACTTCGTGTTCAAGGGTGGCCTGTTTGAGCGCGCTTAGTTCCGAAATCGTCGTCACCCGCACCAAGGACCTGACGCCGGGCGCCTGGCTCGGTCGCGCCTTCGGCGTGCTGGTGCTGATCGCCTTCGCCCTGTTCTTCGTGGTGCCGCTGCTCTGGCTCCTGATCGCGCCGACCAAGACCGACCGGCAGCTGCTGCTCGAGGCGCCGTTCGCGCTCGGCGATATCGGCACGCTGCTGGCGAACTGGCAGAGCCTGATGACGTTCCAGGGCGGGCTGATCTGGACCTGGATCGGCAACTCGGTGTTCTACTGCGTCGCGGCGCTGGCGATCACGCTGTGCATCTCCATCCCGGCCGGCTATGCGCTGGCGATGACGGAGTTCCGCGGCCGCAAGCTGCTGCTGGTGGTGACGCTGATCGTGATGCTGATCCCGTCCACGGCGCTGGTGCTGCCGATCTTTCTCGAGCTCAGCGCGGTGCGGCTGATCGGCAATCCGCTGGCGGCGATCCTGCCGTTCTCGTTCTATCCGTTCGGCGTCTACCTCACCTACATCTACTTCTCGACCGCGGTATCGCGCGACCTGCTGGCGGCGGCGCGGCTCGACGGGGCGAACGAGTGGCAGGTGTTCACCAGGATCGCCATGCCGCTGAGCACGCCGGTGATCGCGCTGGTCGGCTTCTTCAGCTTCACCGGCAACTGGAACAACTACTTCCTGCCTTATGTGACGCTGCCGGGCCGCAAGGCGCCGATCCAGGTCGGCCTCGCCGAGCTGCTGTCCAACGTGCCGGCGTTCAACCCGACCAATGCGGCCTCGACCACGATCACGCTGTCGGCGCTGGCGCTGGCGACGCTGGTGGCGATCGCTCCCGTGATGCTCGTGTTCCTGTTCGCCCAGCGCTACCTCGTGAGCGGCATGACCGCTGGCGGCACCAAGGAGTAGTCCCGATGGCGCAGCGGATGGGCATGGTGATTGGGGTGAGGCCCGAAAAGCTCGACGAGTACAAGCGGCTCCACGCCAACCCGTGGCCGGAGATGGATGCGGCCCTGAGTGCGGCCAACATCCGCAACTACTCGATCTACCTGCGCGAGCCGGAGATGCTGCTGTTCGGGTACTGGGAGTACACGGGCTCGGACTACGCGGCGGACATGAAGGCGCTGGGCGAAAAGGCCATCACCAAGGAATGGTTGGCGCTCACCGATCCGTGCCAGGCGCCACTCTCCACGGCCGCGTCGGGCGAGTGGTGGAGCACCATTCCCGAAATCTACCATCTCGACTGAGGAGACGCCCGATGGTGCAGCTGAACGGCCGGACCTATACGCGCCGCGAGATCGCCGAGCGGGCCGGCATGCTGAGCCAGTTCGCCGGGGTGCGGCTGATGGAGCTTTCCGACGGGGTCGAGCGCGGCATCCGCATGCTCGAATTCCGCACCGGCTCGGGGCTGCGCTTCACGGCGCTGGTGGACCGGGCGCTCGATATCGCGGACTGCGAGTTCAAGGGGCAGGCGATCGGCTGGAACTCGCCGGCCGGGTTCCGGCATCCGGGCCTGCATGAATACGAGGGCGAGGGCGGGCTGGCCTGGGCGCGTTCGTTCTCTGGGCTGCTCGTGACCTGCGGGCTCGACCACATCCTGTTCATGAACGACGTACCGGCGGACAACTATGTCTATTCGCCGAAGCAGAAAGTCAGCCACTCGCTGCACGGGCGGGTGGGGACGATTCCTGCGCGGCTCACCGGCTATGGCGAGGAATGGCACGGCGACGAGTGCGTGCTGTGGGCCGAGGGGATCGTGCAGCAATCGGCCGTGTTCGGCGAGGATCTGCACCTGATCCGGCGCATCGAAGCCGATGTCGGCGGCAAGGACATCCGCATCACCGACCGGGTGGTGAACCACGGCTTCTACAAGACGCCGCACATGTACTGCTACCACATCAATGTCGGGCATCCGGTGCTCGACGAGGGCTCGCGCTATCTCGCACCGATCCGAGACGTCGTGTGGGCGGCGCATGCCGGCGACGACTACCGCAAGCAGGGCGTCGGCTATCGAACGCTGCCGGCGCCGCAGTTCGATTTCCACGAGCAGGTGTGGCAGCACGAGCTCGGCGCCGATGGCGACCGCAGGCAGTATGTGGCGCTGGTGAACGACAAGGCCGGGATCGGCTTCGAGGTTACGACGCGCAAGGACCAGCTCCCCTGCCTGTACGAGTGGCAGAACCTGCAGGCGGGCCAGTACGCACTGGGTATCGAGCCCTCCACCAACCATGTGCTCGGCAACAACGCGGCGCGCGAGCGCGGCGAGATGATTTGGCTGCAGCACGGAGAGGAGAAGCGCTACGACAGCGTGTTCCGCATCCTCGACGGCGCGGGCGATATCGTGGCGAGCGAGGCGCGCATCCGGGCGATATCGGGTCAGCCGGAGGACGAGTATCCGCCGGTGTCGGGCAACCACATCAAGATCGGGGGACGCTGATGGGTGTGGATCGCTTCGGTTCGCTCGAGGGGCGGACCATTCTCTATACCGGCGCGGCGGGCGGGCTGGGGCTGGAGACGACGGTCGAGATGCTGCGCTCGGGGGCGAAGGTCCTCGCCATCGACAACAACCCGGTGAAGGTCGCCGCGCTCGAGGAAGCGGCCGCGGGGCAGGGTGGGCTGACGGTAGCGATGCTCGACCTGTCGGATCTTGCCGGTTTCCGCGCGGGGCTGGAGAAGCTGTCGGCCGAAGCTGGCGGCTTCGACATCGTCATCAACAATGCCGCGATCTATCCATCCAAGCCGTTCGAGGCCTACACGATCGACGAGATGCAGCTGGTCCAGCGCGTCAATGTCGATGCCGGCATCGTCGCGGTGCAGGTGGCGCTGCCGCACATGAAGGCGGCGAAGCGCGGGCGGATCATCAACATCTCGTCGGTGACGATCTCGGGCGGCTGGTCGGACCTCACGCCCTATGTGCAGTCGAAGATGGCGCTGGTCGGGCTGACGCGCTCGTGGGCGCGTGAGTTCGGCAAGCACGGGATCACCGTCAACGCGGTGGCGCCGGGGGCGTTTCCGACCGACGCCGAGAAGATTCATCCGGACCTGCCGGCCTACGAAAGGCGCATCTACGAGGCGCAGGCGCTGCAGCGGCGCGGGGCACCGGCCGATATCGCGAATATCCTGATGTTCCTGTCGTCGGACGCGGCGAGCTTCATCACCGGCCAGACCATCCATGTGGATGGCGGCTGGGTCATGCACTGAGATGACGAGTGTGTGGCTCCACCCCCTCCCGTCCTCTCCCCTCAAGGGGGAGGTGCCGTCCGGTGAGCGGGGCAAGATCGAGTCACGAGCACAGTTCTACACCTCCCCCTTGATGGGGGAGGACGGGAGGGGGTGGAGCCAGATGCACCTGCCCATGCCCATTCCGAATAACGTTTCTTACACAAGGCACTGACACCCATGGGCATCCTGTCCGGTTATCGCGTTCTCGATTGTTCCATCGCCATGGCCGGGCCGTTCGCCGCGCAGCGGCTGGGCGATCTCGGGGCCGATGTGGTGAAGGTGGAGCCGGTGACCGGCGAGTGGCAGCGCCACACTGCGGCGGGCGGGGCGCGCGGCAACAAGGTCAACGTGTCGTTCCTGTCGCTCAACCGCAACAAGCGCTCGCTGGCGGTGGACCTGAAGGACCCGGACGGCAAGGCGGTGCTGCTCGAGCTGGTGAAGACGGCCGACGTGTTCCTGCAGAATTACCGGCCCGGCGTGGCGAAGCGCCTGGGCGTCGACTACGAGACGCTGAGCGCGATCAATCCGCGGCTGATCTACGTCTCGATCTCGGGCTATGGTGAGGACGGTCCATACCTGCACCGGCCGGGGCAGGACCTGGTGCTGCAGGGCATGTCGGGTGCGATGCTCTCGGCGGGCCGCGAAGGCGAGCCGCCGAACGCGGCGGGGCAGTATCTGGTCGACGGCATCACCGCCTACACGGCGTTCGAGGGCGCGCTCGCGGCGCTGCTGCATCGTGAGCGGACCGGCGAGGGCCAGCTGGTGCAGGTGAACATGCTCGATGCCATCACCACCATCCAGATGCAGGAATTGTCGGTGTTCACCGTGGGGGGGAAGCCGCAGACGCGATCGGCCGAGCCGCATGCGCATGTCTATATCCGCGCGCCCTATGGGGCGTTCGCGACGAGCGACGGGTTCATCATCGTGGCCTTCCCGAAGCTCGCCAATCTCGGGCAGACGATCGGCGAGCCGAGCTTCCTCACCATGGATGATGAGGTTGATACCTGGGAGAAGCGTGACGAGATCTTTGCCAAGACACGCGACCGGCTGAAGACCAAGACCACCGCCGAATGGCTGGAGCTGCTGCGGGCAGCCGATATCTGGTGCGGCCCGGTCTATGGCTATGCCGACCTCGTCGAGGACGAGCAGATCAAGCACAACGGCACCTTCGTCGAGTACGATCACCCGACCGAGGGGCACGTGAAGACGCCGGGCTTTCCGATCCGGTTCTCGAAGACGCCCTCGACGGTGGATCGCGGGGCGCCGGTGGTGGGTCAGCACAGCCGCGACGTGCTGATCGAGGCGGGCTACGACGACGCGGCGATTGAAGCGCTGATTGCCAAGGGCGCGGTGGCGGAGAACGGAGTATGAGCGACAACATCCTCGTCGCCCGCGACGGCTTCGTCGGGACGATCACCATCAACCGGCCGGAAAAGCTGAACGCGATGACGCCGGAGATGGCGGAGGCGCTGGTCGCTGCCGTCACCGAGTTCAATGCGGATGACGACATCCGCTGCGTGATCCTGACAGGGGCCGGCGAGCGGGCATTCTGTGCCGGCTCCGACATCCGCACGCTCGACGACTACGACTCGGCGTGGAATTTCCGCAACCGGCCGGATTATTGCGATGCGATCCGGGCGCTGCTTAAGCCCTCGATCGCGGCGGTGAACGGCTACGCGTTCGGCGGCGGGCTCGAGACGGCGATGGCGTGCGACATCCGTATCGCCTCCGAGACCGCCAGCTTTGCCGCGCCCGAGATCAAGCTCGGCTGGATCGGCGGCGGCGGCATGGCGGTGAATCTCGCGCATGCGGTGGGACCGTCCAATGCGGCGCTGATGATCATGACCGGCGATCCGATCGATGCCGCACAGGCGGAGAAATGGGGGCTCGTGTCCCGCGTCGTGCCGCAGGCCCAACTGCGGGCCGAGGCTCAGAAGATCGCACAGGCGATTGCGGCGCGCGCACCGATTGCGGCCGAGACGGCGAAGCTCAACCTGCGCGCCGCGTGGGAGCTGTCGATCGCGAACGCGATCAGCTACGAGCGCGACCTGCAGGCGATCTGCTTTGCCACCGAGGACGCCAGGGAGGGGCGCGCCGCGTTCAAGGAAAAGCGGGCCCCGGTGTTCAAGCGGCGCTAGGTGGCGCGAATTCCGGGAACGCCAGCGGCGGTGGCGCATCCAATGGGCAGAGTGGCGGAAATGTCCGCCGCATCGAGGAGCCCAGAATGTTGAAATCCACCATCGTCGCCATGTTCGCCGCGCTCGCCATGACGGGCGCTGCCGCGGCCCAGGACAAGCCCACCGATCCGCAGATCGCGCATATCGCCTACACTGCCGGGCAGCTCGACGTCGCGGCGGCCGAGCAGGCCCTGCAAAAGAGCAAGAACGCCGATGTGATCGCCTTTGCCGAACTGATGGCGCGCGACCACAAGGCGGTGAACGACCAGGCGCTGGCGCTGGTGGGCAAGCTCGGCGTCACGCCCGAGGACAATCCGACCAGCCAGAAGCTGACCGCCGACGCCAATGCCACGCTCGCCGAGCTGGCAAGCCTCGATGGTGCCGCCTTCGATGTGGCTTACGTTGCCAACGAGGTGAGCTATCATCAGGCGGTGAACGATGCGCTGGCCAAGCTGTTGATCCCTTCGGCGCAGAACGCCGAGCTGAAGGCGCTGCTCGAGACCGGGCTGAAGCTCTTTACCGAGCACCAGCAGCATGCCGAGCATCTGGCGATGCAGGTGAAGTGATGCGCACGCTGGCTTTCGCCACCGCGATCGCGGCCTTGCTCGCTTCGGCGAGCTGGGCTGCCTCGGCGGAATACACCGTCGTCGTGTCGGACATGACGTTTGGTCCTATGCCGACGGAGCTGCATGTGGGCGATACGATCGTGTGGCGGAATGACGATATCTTCGCGCATACGGCGACGGCCAGGGACGGCGGGTTCGACGTGGACCTGCCGGCCAAGACCTCAGCCAGCATGGTGGTGGGCAGCGCGGGCAGTTTTGCATTCTTCTGCAAGTTCCATCCCGGCATGACCGGCACGCTGGCCGTGGCGCCATAGGAGGACGAGGTGAGCGCAACCGCGATCATACGCGAGGACCTGGGCCAGCTCGAGGATGGGGCGCTGGTCGAGCTGGCACGTGGGAAAGACGAGGCCGCCATTCGCTGCCTCGTGCGCCGTCACAACCAGATGCTGTTCCGGGTGGCCCGGTCGATTGCCGGCAGCGACAGCGAGGCCGAGGACGTGGTGCAGGCAGCCTATATCGCCGCCTTCCGCAATCTTGACGGCTTCCGTGCTGCGGCACGATTTTCCACCTGGCTGACGCGGATCGTCATCAACGAGGCGCTGACCCGCAAGCGGCGGCAACGGCCGACCGTGGGGATCGAGCAGATCGATGTCGAGCCCGGCAGCCGGATCATTCGTTTTCCCGGGCTGGAGGCCCCCGACCCGGAGGCGGAGATGTCGCGCAAGGAAGTTCGCACGCTGCTCGAGCATGTCATCGACGAACTGCCGCCGGTGTTCCGGACCGCCTTCGTGCTGCGCGAGGTTGAGGGGCTGAGCGTCGAGGAGATCGCCGAGCAACTCGATGTGCAGGTCGAGACAGTGCGCTCACGCCTGTTCCGCGCGCGGCGGCTGCTGCGTTCGCAGATCGAAAAGCAGATCAGCTCCACATTTGCGGGACTGTTTCCATTTGCCGGAACGCGGTGCGAAGCCATGGCCGAGCGGGTCGTCGCCGGGCTCCGCTAGGCCTGACCAGTGGCGTACGCGCCCGATCAGGCCTGCGTCAGGAAATGGCGGCCGACTTCGGCGAAGAGCTCGAGGTCGGCGAGCGAGTCCGATAGCCGCGTCTTGGGCTTTTCGCCGGTGGTGACCGCGTGGTGGAAGGCGCCCAGCTCGACACGGAAGGCGTCCTCGTAGAACGGGCCGACGATCTCGGTGCCGGTCGAGTGGAGGTCCGAGGTGGTGATCTCCAGCCGGGTCGGCAGGTTGCGCACATAGGGCGTGTCGTAGTTGATCCTGAAGTGCTGGTTGAGCGTCAGCACCTCGATGCCGGCATCGAAGCGGGCGACGTCGTGGATCACCGCTTCGTAGAGCGCGGTGAAGCTGCCATAGTCGAACATCACCAGCACGTTCTCGCCGCGGTGCTGGCGCGCCGCCGCAACGCCTCTGGGCGAGCCGAACAGCTCGCGCATGGCGGAGAAGCTGTGCGAGGAGAGGCCGGTGAGCACCTGGTAGGCGCGAACCTGCTCGGGCGAGGCGGTGTCGCCCATCACGGTTCGCAACAGCGCCTGCGTCTTGCTGCGACCCTCGGCGATCAGCTCGGCCGGGACATCGGTGGGCTTCACGATATTGCGGGTCTGGTCGACGAAGAACTGGCTCTCGCGGATCAGGTCGCGGATGCGGACGTGGCGGATTTCGTCGCGGGGCGGCAGGCGCTCCTTCAGCGCCGTGAAGGCCGGCGCGAAGCGGCGCATGTAGCCGACGAAGACGATCTTGTTGTTGTCGCGATCGAGCTCGATCAGCGGCTTCAGCTCGGGTGCGGTGAGGGCGGCGGGCTTTTCGATGAAGACGTGCTTGCCGGCCTTGATGGCTTTCTCGAGCAGCGGAGCGTGCAGGTAGTCGGGTGTGAGGATGAACACCGCATCCAACGCCGGGTCGGTGATCAGCGCTTCGGCCGAGGCGTGCCGGGTCTTCACGCCATAGCGCTCGGCGACGTAGGCCATGAGGCTGGGCGAGGCGTCGGTGACGGCGGCGATCTCGAAGCGCCGGTCGTCGGCGAGCAGCGGCAGGTGCATCAGCTGGGCGACTTCGCCGAGGCCGATGAGGCCGACTTTGATCCGGTCAGTCATCACGCGATCGCCTGCATGTAGGTGAAGTTGCGCTGGGCGAGCTGCAGCGGGGTTTCGGCGGCGTTGTCGGCCACGTCCTGCTCGACGACGATCGGGCCGTCAAAGCCCTTCGCTTCGAGGAAGGCCATGACGGCGCGGATATCGACGGCGCCATCGGGCAGGGGGGCCATGACGCCGCGGCCATAGCTGTCGGCAACCGACAGCTTGCCGTCGAGGACGAGCTGGCGCACGGCGGCGTCGACGTTCTTCAGGTGCATGTAGGCGATGCGGCCCCAGACCTTTTCCATGTAGGCGAGCGGGTCCTGGTTCCAGAAGGCGTGGTGGCCGGTATCGAAGCAAAGGTCGATATCGGTGTCCTGCAGCAGCAGGTCGATCTGCCACTCGAACTGCACGGCGGTGCCGATATGGGGGTGGAAGCTGGCCTTGAGGCCATACTCGCCTTCGATCACCGCCTGCGCCTCGCGCACGGTGGCGACGAGACCCCGCCAGCCGGTTTCGTCGAGCTTGCCCTCCTGGCCCATCGGGTACCAGTTGCTCTCGTCCATGATGACGAGGTGTTTGGCGCCCAGGTCGCGCAGCAGCGGGGCGAGTTCGCGCAGGGTTGCCATCAAGGTCGGCGCCGAGCTGCGGTCGCCGAAAGTGTGGACGTGGGTGGCGCCGATCAGGGTCAGGCCGCGCTTGTCGAGCTCGGGGCCGAGCACGGCCTTGTCCTTGGGCAGGAAGCCGAAGGGGCCGAGCTCGGTGCCGCGATAGCCGGAGGCGGCGACCTCATCGAGATATTGCTGCCAGGTGTAGCGGTTGCCGGTGGGGTAGTTGATGCCCCACGAGCAGGGGGCATTGCCGATGAGCATGGTTCAGTCCAGGTCGATATAGACGGGGTTGGAAATGGCGCGCCGGATCGGCTCGTCAGCGAGGTGCGAGCCCTGGAATTGCCAGGGCAGCTCGCCGCGCTCGGTGGCGGCGGCGGTGAACTCGGCGATCAGCCGTTCGCGGCTGGCCTTGGCGACGATCTCGGCGCGGATGAAGGTCGTGGCGCCATCGAGCAGAGCGAGCTCGCCGCGCCAGTCGTCGCTATCGATCGCCTGCTCGGTGGCGGTGCCATTGCCGTCGATCCAGACCAGCACGTCGCCGCTGGCGCCGCGCACGATCGCCTCGCAGGCGAGGGGCCTGGTGACGGAGGAGCCCATGGGCTGGCCGTTTACGGTGATCTCGAGATGCGGGCCGTTGGGGCCTTCGGTGACGTAGCCGCGGCCGGATTTCATCGCGGCGAGCACGGCGTCTTCGCTCAGTTCGGGCAGCCACAACACAGTAGTGGGGCGGGCGAGGACGAGCGGGCCTTCGGGCTGCAACTGTTCGGGCTGGTGGAAGTCGCTGCCGCCGATGGCGGAGATGCGGAGGCCACGGGCGAGCCGCTCCTGCCAGCGGGTGAGCGACACCCAGTTCCACGCCATCCAGGTCGATTGCCAGACTTCCTGGCAGTCGATCCTGGGCAGCTCGTAATCCCAGGGGATGGTGGGCTTGTCGTGGTTCACCGAAAGCAGGCCGCCCTTGCGATGCACGATCTCTTCGATCACGTGCGCATCGGACGGCTTGGTCATGCGGAAATCGACCCAGTCGTCGACGCCGTAGACATTGGCGTGGCCGACGGCGGTGGTGATCTCCATGGCGCGCACGAACACCAGGTCCGGCGACGAGGCGGGGTGGAAATAGCGGCGCTGGGTGGTGGTGTTGTGATCGGCGATGGCGAGGAAATCGAGCCCGGCCTGCTTCGCTGCCGCGTGAAGGGTCTCGGGCGCACCGCGCGCATCGGAATGGAAGGTGTGGCAGTGGAGGTCGCCCTTGTACCAGCCGGCCTGCTGCCGCACCGGATAGGTGCGCGTAGGGGGCGGGTTGGTGGCGCGCTCGGCGCTGTCGAGGCTTACCGTCACGGTGACGTCGGCGCCCTGGGGCGGCACCTTGTAGAGGCCGAGGATGACGTTCCATTCGCCGGCCGGCATGGGGCCGTGGACATAGCCGGGGGTGGCGTCGTCGGTCGCGACGAAGAAGCGATCGCGCGCACCGCCCGACCAACCACGGAAGCCGCCCTCGGAGGGGAAGGGCGTCATGGCCGGGTCGAACATGCCGAGATCGATGATGCAGTCCTCGGCCTTGGGGTAGGCGAGGGTGACGTCGATGCGGGTGGTGCCGGGGGGAACGGTGACGGGGATGTAGTAGTAGGGGTCGCGCGCCTGGTCGGCGGGGGTGACGTGGATGGTGATGGTTTGGGTCATTGGCTGACCTCGGCGATGACCGATAGAGACGACCCCCTCCCGGCCTCCCCCATAAAGGGGGAGGTGAAGAGTCGAGGCTGCGGATCGATGGTGCCCAAGGCACAGGACGGCACCTCCCCCTTTATGGGGGAGGATGGGAGGGGGCCGTCTGCTAGGGCTCGCGCGCCGGTCACAGCGGCTGCTCCCCGTCGGCCGGGATGCGGTTGCCGTCGGCGTCGAACAGGGTGGCGTGGGCGCCCGAGAAGGTGAAGGCGACGTTTTCGGTGGTCTCGACCAGATCATCGGTGAAGATGCGGGCGGTGACGCGGCCGCCGTCCTGGCGCTCGAAGGTGACGAGCTTTTCGGGGCCCATGTTCTCGTTGGCGAACAGCTTGCCGCTCAGCGTGTTGATGTCGTTGAGCGTGCCCATGCTCAGGTGCTCGGGCCGGACGCCGAGGGTCAGAGTCGGGCCCTTGCCCAGTGCGGCGCGGATGCCCTGCGACAGGGGCACGTCGCGCACCAGCACGCCGTGGGCGCGCAGCTGCAGGCGGTCGCCTTCGACGAGGCCTTCGACCGGGATCATGTTCATGGGCGGGTTGCCGACGAAATTGGCGACGAAGGTGGTCGCGGGCCGGCGATAGATCTCGATGGGGCGGGCGAACTGCACGATGCGGCCGCGGTCCATCACGGCGATGCGCGTGGCGAGCGCCATGGCCTCGGCCTGGTCGTGCGTGACATAGACGGCGGTCATGCCCATGTCGCGCTGCAGGTGGTTGAGGAAGCCGCGCGCTTCGAGGCGAAGTTTGGCGTCGAGGTTGGAGAGCGGCTCGTCGAACAGGTAGACGCGGCTGGGATAGACGAGGGCACGAGCCAGCGAAGTGCGCTGCTGCTGGCCGCCGGAGATCTGGCTCGGCAGCCGGTTGAGCAGGTCGCCGATCTTCAAAACGTCGGCGACTTCCTTGGCCCGCTTGTGGCGCTTCTCGACGCTCTCGCCGCGCACCTTGAGCGGATAGGCGATGTTGTCGGCGAGGTTCATGTGCGGGTAGAGCGCGTAGTCCTGGAACACCATGGAGATCTGGCGGTCCTTGGGATGGAGGTGGGTGACCTCGTCGTCGCCGATGAAGATCTTGCCACTGGTGGGCGTCTCGAGGCCGGCGATCATCCTGAGGCTGGTGGTCTTGCCGCAGCCCGACGGGCCGAGCAGGCAGATGAACTCGCCGTCGGCGACCTTGAAGCTGATATCCCGCACGGCCGAGAAAGTGCCGAAGGACTTGGTGACGTTCTGGAATTCGACCGAGGCCATTACGCTTTGATTCCACCGAAGAAGCGGAAGCCGAACTTCCAGCTGACGAAGAGGTAAAGGACGATGACGGGCAGCGAGTAGATCAGCGAGTAGGCCGCGAGCAGCGTCACGATCGGCGTGCCTGCCTCTGAGTAGAACGAGTAGATGGCGACCGAGGCCGGCATCTGGTCGTCGGAGCGGAGCAGGATGAAGGGGATGAGGAAGCTGCCCCAGATGTTCACGAAGGCCCAGACGACGACCACGACGATGCCGGGCCGGATCACCGGCAGCGCCACATCGAAGAAGGCCTGCACCGGGGAGGCGCCGGCGACCATGGCGCTTTCCTCGTAGGTCTTGGGAATGCCGTCGATGAAGTCCCGCAGGATGAACATCGCGGTCGGCAAGAGGCCGCCGGCGAAGACGAGGATCACCGCGACCTGGGTATCGATCAGCCCGGCCGAGGAGATGATGAGGAAGATCGGCACCATCGCCGCCGAGCCCGAGACGACCGAGGAAAACAGCAGCAGGATGTAGGTGACGGCGCCCTTGCCGGGGATGGACGAGCGGCTCAGCGCATAGGCGGCGAGCGTCGCCGCGATGCCGACGAGGATGACGCCGCCGACGCTCTGGATCAGGCTGTTGAGCAGGCCGCGCATGGCAAAGCCGTTGCCGAACACGGTCATGAAGTTCTGCAGCGTCCACGGGTCGGGGACAGCGAGACCCAGTTCGGCGCGGGCGTTGAACGGGGCGAAGATGAACCATATCAGCGGCAGCGCGAACAGCACGCCGATGATGGCGGCGAGCACGGAAAAGCCGATGCGCGACAACAGCTGGCCGAAGGAGAGCCTCATTACGCCGCTCCCTTCGCCTTCTTGCGCCCGATGCTGAGGTAGATCAGCGCGAAGGCGAGGTTGACCAGCATGATGATGACGCCGACGGCCGCGCCCTTGCCGAACTCGAAATCGCGGAAGGCGACGCGGTAGTTGTAGATCGAGAGCAGTTCGGTCCGATAGGATGGCCCGCCGCCCGTGAGGATGAACGGGGTGAAGACGTTGAACGTCCACATGGTGATCAGCACGAGATCGGTGACGATGTGGCCACGGATCAGCGGCAGGCCGATATCGCGGAACTTCTGCCAGCTCGAGGCGCCGGCGACGTCGGCGGCCTGGAAATAGCTGGGCGGGATCGACGAGAAGGCCGAGTTGAACAGCATCATCGAGAAGGCGGCGCCGCGCCAGGTATTGAAGATGACGATGACCCAGAAGGGCTGCTGCAGCAGGAAATCGCCTGCCGGCAGGCCGAGCCCGGTGAGGATCATGTTCAGGGTGCCGTGCTCGTAGTTGAGGAAGGCGAACCAGGCAAAGCCGATCACCACTTCGGGGAGGATCCAGGCGGCGATCACGCAGGCCTCGACCGTGCGCTTCAGCGCCGGCGGGATGGTCTGGATCAGCCAGGCGAGCAGCAGGCCGAGCAGGGCCTGCCCGACGAGGGCAGAAAGAATGACGAACTGGGTGGTGAGGATCAGCGAGAAGCCGAACTGGCCGCGGGTGAAGAAGTTCACCGGGTCGAACAGCTTGATGTAATTCTCGAAACCGACGAATTCGGGGTTGAGGGCGGTCTTGCCGAGCAGCGTGCGGTTGGTGAACGAGACGAAGATCACCCAGAAGAAGGGCAGCAGCACGAAGACGCCGACCAGCGCGGCGGCAGGCGCCATGAAGGCGGCCCCGGCGCGGTTCGAGAGCAGGGAGAAGCTGCGCTTTTTCTTTGTCGGCAGAGGTTCGTTCACTTGAAACACCCCCCACCCTGTCCCTCCCCCGCAAGGGGGGAGGTGACCTGCGCTCGCAGGTCTTCGTAAGCCACCGGCAGCAGTGTTGTCGTCTCCCTCCCCCTTGCGGGGAGGGGACAGGGGTGGGGGTATTCTTCCCGCACCGCGGCTTGGGCAAACAGCTGCTCAGTCGTGCTCAATATGACAACCCATGCAAAAAGGGAGGCCTCCCCGATCGCGGGGAGGCCTCCCCAGGGGGTCGCCCGGCGCTGCTGAGACGCCGGACGATCGGGAGGAAGGCTCGTTACAGCTTGGAGACCGTGTTGGCCTCGCCGACGATGCCGATCACCGCCGACTTGTAGGCGGCCATCGCGTCTTCGGGGCTGAGTTCGCCGGACACGACGCTCTCGGTCATGCGCTGGATCTCGGCCGAGACCTTGTTGTAGTTCGGGTCGTTCGGCCGGGCAGTGGTCAGCGGCAGCAGCGATTCCTGGGTCTTCTGGAGATAGACGCTGCTCGGGGTCTCGACGTCGTCGCGGATGCGGCGGGCTTCACGATAGCCCTGGAAGGCGGTGAGCTCGGCCTGGCTGTTCATGTAGCTGAGCAGGGCCCAGGCTTCGGCCGGGTTCTTGGTGTTGGGGTTGAGCACGAAACCCGTGCCGCCCGAGACCGTCACGAAATCCTGGCCGCGATAGCCCTTGCCAGGCTCCTGGGCAGGCATCGAGGCCCAGATGACCTTGTCGTTGCGGTCATCCATGCCGAACTCGGCACCCGGGGCCAGCACCGACTCGTGGAACCAGTCGCCTTCGACCAGCATGGCGGTCTTGCCGTCGCGGAAGCTGGCAAAGGTCTGGTTGCGGCCGTCGGCGAGGAGCTGGGCGCGCTGATCGCCGAGCTTTTCGTCGACATAGATGGTCTTGTAGAGGTTGAGCGTGTCGAGAATGCCCTGGCTCGAGACGATGTACTTGCCGTTCTCATCGACGACGCTTTCGCCGGTGCCGAGAATGGCCATGTAGTAGCCCTGCATGGTGGTGGCTTCGCCCATGTTCACGCCGGCATTGAGCTGCAGCGGGAAGCTGTCGGGGGCGGCCGTCTTGATGGCGCGGGCGGCGTCGAGCAGTTCGGTCCAGGACTTGGGCTGGAACGTTGCCGGATCGATGCCGGCCGCCTCGAGCAGGTCCTTGCGCACGAAGATGGCGCGCACGTCGGTACCGAGCGCGAGGCCGTAATCCTTGCCCTTATAGCTCATCAGGTCGCGCGAGCCCTGCGAGATGTGGCTCCAGCCTTCCCAACTAGTGACATCGGCGCCGGCCACTTCATCGAGCGGCTTCAGGAGCCCACCTTCGACGAAGGAGGGGATGAGGAAACCGTCGAAGGCGGAGACGTCGGCGCCCGCTCCAGTCGAGAAGTCGAGCGCCAGCTGCTGGGTCATCTGCTCGTCGGAGCCGCCGAACTCGTTGAGCGAGACGGTGACGTCCTTGCCGGCCGCCTTCATCTCTTCGGTGAACTTGGGGATCACGCTTTCCTTGATCCAGGTCGCGGTCTCGCTGTTCACGCCGCCGACGACGCAGCGGCAGATGACGGTGAGATCGACGGCAAAGGCCGGCGTGATCATCGTGGTGGCAGTGGCAAGCCCCAGATACAGGGCGCGCAAGCGATTGCTCATCGCGAAATATCCTCCCTTGTGGCGCCGCTTTGCGGGCGCCGAATTGGCGACGCGGCAGCCTCCCTATGGCCGCCGCAGCTCACGACTGGAACAATGAACACGCTTTCATTATCAGTCAAGCGACAGAATGAATGTTGCAGATGACAGCCGAATGACGCGTGTCATGGAACATTCATTCTGCAGGTATAGATATCCGCCATATGCCTGCAAATGCTGATGTTTCGTCGGATTCGCGCATTGGGCACGCTTGACAGTCGGCACATCCGGGCGGCACAAACACTGTTGTACACGATTGCAATATGGCAGCGAGACAGACCTATTGAGCGACAACGCCACCCGCAATCGCAGCCGCGCCACAGCGGACATGGTCGCGCGCACCGCCAACGTCTCGCGCGTCGCGGTCAGCCGCGCGTTCAACCCGCATGCCTCGATCAAGCCGGAGAAGCGCGACCTGATCCTCAAGGTGGCGCAGGAGCTCAATTACACGCCCGACATGGCGGCGCGCTCCATGGTCACCGGGCGCTCGCACCTCGTCGGCATCATCGTGCCGGATGTGTCGGGGCCATGGGAGAGCCAGGAGCTCGACGCCATGACCACGGCGCTGCAGGCAGAGGGTTTTGCGACGCTGCTGTTCCGCACCCGCGACGACCTGTCGATGGATGAGACGCTGCTCACCTACATGAAGGGGTTCAACCCCGACTCGGTGATCGCGTATGCTGAGAACGTGCGGCCGACCACCCTGTCGCGCGTGCTCGACCGGGCGGTGCCGATCTATGTCGGCTATCCGGATGAGGAGGGGGAGCCGGCCGCCGCCGGTCCGCTGTTCGACCGGCTCGACGTATTGCAGCGGGCGGGCATCGAGCAGGCGGTAGCGCTGATGCAGGGCTATGGTGCGAAGACCTTCGCCTTCCTCGCCGGCAAGCAGAACTCGCTCGCCACCAATTCGCGCGGGCGCATGGTGGCGAAGGTGTTGGCCGAGCGCGGGCTGCCGCCGCCGATCCGCATCCAGGGCGATTACAGCTATGACACGGCCTATCGCGAGACGCTGAACCAGTTCCGCGTCGGCGAGCCGGTGGATGCGATCTTTGCCGCCAACGATGTCGGCGCGTTCGGCGCGATCGATGCGCTGCGCCACGAGCTCGGGCTGCGCGTGCCGCAGGACGTGAAGGTGGTGGGCTTCGATGACATCCAGCAATCGCACTGGAAGAGCTACAACCTCACCACGGTAAAGCTCGATCTGGCCGAACGCAGCCAGGCGCTGGTGCGGCTGATCCTGCGGCGGCTCAAGACCCCGACGGCGCCATCGCTGACCGAAACCATTTCGACCCGCCTGGTCGTGCGCGGCACGGTGGGCTGACGAGAGTTTTCATGACCAAGACGATCCACCTGGTCTTCAAGACCCATCTCGATATCGGCTTCACCGATCACGCGGCGCGGGTGCGGGCGCAGTATCACGAGCGGTTCATTCCGCAGGCGATCGATACCGGCGAGCATTTTTACCTCGAGGATCCGGAGCATCCGAAGTTCATCTGGACCACCGGCGCGTGGCTGATCTGGGATCATCTCAACAGCGCTGGCCCGGCGGCGGTGCAGCGGCTGGAGCGCGCCATCGACCGCGGGCTGATCCGCTGGCATGCGCTGCCTTTCACCACACATTCCGAGCTGATGTCGCCGGCGGTGTTCCGGGCCGGGCTGAGCTACAGCCAGGAGCTCGACAAGCGCTTCGGCAAGACGACGATCGCCTCGAAGATGACCGATGTGCCGGGGCACACGATCGGCATCGTGCCTTTACTGGCCGAGGCCGGGGTGAAGTTCCTGCATTTGGGCGTTAACACCGCCTCGCCGCCGCCGGACGTGCCCGATGTGTTCCGCTGGCGCGCGTCGGACGGGTCCGAGATCGTGGTGCTGTACCAGAAGTCGTATGGCGAGACCTCGTTTCCCGAGGGGTTCGACGAGGGGCTCGGGTTTGCCCATACCAACGACAATATGGGGCCGCAAAGCGTGCCGCAGACGGTGGATGCATGGCGCGAGCTCGAGGCGCATCACCCGGATACGGCGATCGTCGCTTCGACGCTCGATGCCTATGGCGAGATCCTGTGGGCGCGGCGGGACGAGTTCCCGGTGGTCGATATCGAGCTGGCGGATAACTGGATCTACGGCACGGCGTCCGACCCCGACAAGATCAAGCGGTTCCTGCATTTGCAGCGCGTCTATGACAGCTTTGCCGAAGGGACGCTGACGCCGAGCCGGCTCGCGTTCGGGCGCGGGCTGGGCATGGTGGCCGAGCATACCTGGGGCGTCGACATCAAATCCTACCTGCGCGACGAGACGGCCTGGGATCGCCCGGCCTTCGAGGCGGTGCGCGCCAACGACTACCGGTTCCAATACTCCCAAGCCTCGTGGGATGAGCAGCGCGCCTATCTCGACGACGCAGTCGCCGTGCTCGAGCCGGCCGACCGGGCGATTGCCGAGGCGCGGGACGCCGAGCCGGTCGAGGGCAGCGGCTGGCTGGTCGAGACCGATCCGGCGACGGGTGACGTGGCGCTCATCCGCTCGCCGGCCGGCAAGGAATTGCGCGGCGAAGGCGGGAGCCTCCTGGGCTATCGCTACGAGAGCTACGACGCGGCCGATATCGCCGCGCATATGGATAGCTATCTGACCCATCGGGCCGTGTGGGCGATTCTCGACCACGCCAAGCCTGGGCTCGAGCGCGCCGCCACCGCGCGCTCGAGCGTTTATTCCCCGGATGGCGAGCTGAAGCTCGACGCCACCGCGCATGCCGAGCTCGGCGCGCCGGCGCGGGTCGAGTACCGATTCCGGGCGCTGGACGAGCACCGCATCGAGATCACCGTGACGCTGGTCGATAAGCCCGCCAACCGGATGCCGGAGGCGAGTTTTGTCACGTTCACGCCGGCGGGGCGGCGCGACTGGCAGTTCCTCAAGATGGGGCAGTGGCTTGCGGCGAACCGCGTCGCCCACAAGGGCGGCGGGCAGCTGCAGGCGGTTGCCGCGGTGCGCGCCGAGGGCATTGAGCTCAGGCCGCTCGACAGCATGCTTGTGGCGCCGGCCGACACCAAGTTCATGCCGTTCAACCCGCTGCCGCCGGATTTCTCTGCCGGCCTCAGGTTCAACCTCCACAACAACAAGTGGGGCACGAATTTCCGGATGTGGTGGGGTGCCGAGCGGTTCTCGGCCCGCTTCGTGCTGGCGCTGTAGCGAGGCCGCCAGCGGCGACCTCGCTTCTTGATCGTCAGGCTCGCTGCGGAATCAGCAGGTAGGGCGCGCCGGCGAGGTTGTCGGCGAAGCCCGGCGCGACGCCCACGCCGCTTGCCTGCTCGCCCGTGACGTAGACCTGCAGGTGGTCGTTGGAGTTGGTGTAGTCGGCCGGGATGGTCGCTTCGTAGCGACCGCCATTGCGCGACATCGGCATGGCTTTCCAGCGCTCGCCCTGGTTGACGTGGCGATAGTGGAGCTGGGCGCGCTGCAACTCGCCCGTCGCGTCGATGGCGACCGTCACCGCCTCGCCCGGCGCAAAGCCCGTCGGGGCTTCGAGCTTGACCCCCAGCCGGCCTACAGGCTTCCGAGCACCCAGGATCGCGATGACCCGGTCCGCATCGGCCGCGCCATGCGTCGGCTCGGGCGTGTCCTGCATCTGGTAGACCTGGATGTCGTTGGCTTCCTTGGCCACCTCGTCCGTGCGGGCCGACCAGGTGCCGCGCATGTGGCGGCCCGGGCCGAAAGTCATGTCGCGATGGTAGCCGCGATCGCCGGCATTGGCGGTGCGGGTCCAGGCGGCGAGAGCGAGCCGGGCATGGGCGAGGGCGAGGCGCTGAGCGGCGCGCGAGCGCGTCGCCAGCATCAGTTCGGCATAGCAGGCGCTACGGAATTTCTGTGCGAAGAAGCGGCCGATGCCGGCCATGATCTCGGCATCGAGCGCATAGCGCGCGACGAGCCGGTATGAGCTTTCCGGCACGCGGGCGAGTTCGGCCAGCGCCGCTTCCGCTTCCGCGGCGAAGCCGTCGAGCCAGTCGGCCACGTCCAATGGCGTGTAGGAGGGCGGGGTGGTCTCGGCGAGCAGCGCTTCGACATAGACCTTCGCCGAGGGGAACATCTGCGGATCGAACGAAGGGGCGTTGCCGAAGCGGGTCGGCCCGTTCATGTCGAAGCCCACCGGGCGGGGGGTGAACGTGCCGACCGCGGAGATGTTGGTGTAGACCTCGGGCCAATAGCAGTTATTGGCGATCGAGGGGCCGTGCGTCTTGGTGACGAGCGGCAGGATGCGGCTTGCGGCCCCCATGGCCTTTTCCACCGCAGCGGCGGCCGAGCCGAGCTTGGCGGTGAGGTAGCGCTGCCAGCTCTCGGGGCCGATGTCGGGCGAGTAGGTCAGCCGGCCGAGCAGGCGGAAGGCATATTCGTGGCGCTGCCACTCGGGCAGAGAGGCGAGCGTGGGGTCGATGAGGCCGCTGCGGCCGCCGGAAATGCCGGTGCCCTGCCGACCCTTGAAGGTCATCGGCTCCATCCACTCCATGCCGTCGGCGTCGCAGAACGACATCGAGCGGCCATAGGCGGCGGCGAAGGCGGGGTCGCCCCAGCTGAGTACGCGCTGCGTGCCCGGCCAGATGCGGAACATCACGCGCCAGTCGCGCTTGGGCGGCAGGTAGTCGCCATAGCTCTGGCGGGTGAAGCGGCGCGAGCCGGTGCTGAGCTGCTCGCGGCCATGGACGGCCTCCGCGGGCGGATACTCGGTCTCGCGGATGGCCGAGGGGTGGTAGGGCAGGCCCATATGTTCGGCGAGGTACTTTGGCGCCACCACCAGCGGCATGCCGGTGTCGCGCGCGGCGCCGAGCACGTGATCGTCGAGGCCCTTGGCGTGGAGGTTCATCTCGATGGTACGGCCGCAGTTCTTTACCGCCGAGAACACCTGCCGCCAGAAATCGTAGTCGCCTTCGGCAACGCCGCATTCGACGTGGATGCGGAAGCTGAGACCGGTGATCTCGGGGATTTCGCGTAGCAGGAAGGCGACGCTGTCGCGGCAGTAATGGCGCAGGTTCTCTTCGGTGACGCCGTAGACCTGGTGGCTCAGGTGGTCCTGGTCGTCGAAGTCGTAACCCTCGTTCCACAGGCCCAGTTGGAAATCGAGGCCGCGGCGAGCTGCTTCGCGGCCGATGAACTTGAAGGCCTCGAGATTCTGCTGCCGCTCGAGCTCAGGCAGGCCGCCGACCTCGATGCCGTAGTCCGGCAGGTCGACGAGGAAGGGGTAGGCGAAGTGCAGGTAGACGTCGCTGAGGATGTTGTTGTGGTAGGGGTAGTCGTAGGCGATGCCGAGGTTGATCGCGAGGCGGTTGAACCGGTTGGTCGCCAGCATGTCGAGATACTTGATCCAGCCCGAGCGGTCATAGAGCCAGGGTTTGTCCTCGATCTCGCTGCAGAAGGCGCGCGCCACGGCGCGGATACGGGTTTTCGGCTCCTCGACCAGCGGCAGCTTGCCGAACAGCTCGCCTTCCTTGTCGAGCAGCCGGTCGGCCAGCTCGGTGATGGCGTAGCCCATGGCGCGGCGATCAAAGCCCCAGGCGACGATGTCGCCGCCGGTGCGGAACAGCGCGAAAGCCTCGGTCTTGCGGGGCAGGGTGACGCCGGCGGCGCTGGCGGCAGCATCGGCATCGGTGCCCGAGGCGAGGCGGATGCTCTGGGCGGCGGCGCCATCGCGGACGAGCGCGATGTTACGCTGCTGCAGTGCCCGCTCGAGCAGGCCGAGTGCCCATTCCACCGTATCGTTACGCGTGTTGGCATCGGCGCCATGCTGGATGGCGATCCGCTGGGTGGTCTCGGACACGTCTATCTCCCCTATTGTTCTGATTCCGACGTCTTGTTGTATCTGGCCAGCCGCTCCCGAGCGGTCAGTTCACCGCCCCCGAAGGTACCGGAGTCCTTCCGGTGCGGCAGGGCCATCATGTAGTTCTTGAAGGCGGTGTTGATGCTGTCGGCCTGGCCCTGCCGGTCGAGCGCCTCGTTGACCGAGAGCTTGGCGAGCCGGAGCGCGAACGGGTCCTGCTTGGCGATGGTCTGGGCGAGCGCCAGCGTTTCGTCGGCCAGTGCCTCACGCGGCACGACGCGGTTGACGAGGCCGAGGCGGTGAGCCTCATCGGCGCTGATCGGGCCGGAGGTGAACAGGAACTCCTTGGCCTTGCGCGCGCCGACCTCCCAGGGCAGCGTAAAGTACTGCACATGCGCGCCGCCCCAGGCCACGGTGCGGTCGGCAAAGACGGCATCGTCGGCGGCCACGATCAGGTCACAGCTCGAGGCGACCATCAGCCCGCCCATGATGCAGTTGCCCTGCACCTGCGCGATGGTCGGCTTGGGCAGGTTGCGCCAGCGCAGGCAGAGTTCGACATTCCAGTGCAGCAGCCGCTCATACTCGGCCGGGATGCCCGGCTTGGGCGGATCGAGACGCCGCTCCTCCAGCGCCTGCGGGCTGCCGAGATCGTGCCCGGCGGAGAAGTCCTTGCCGGCGCCCGCGAGGATGATCACCACCGTGTCGTCGTCGGCGACCGCTGCAGTGAAGGCGTCGTCCAGCTCGGCGAGCAGGGTGCGGCTCTGGGCGTTGCGCACTTCGGGGCGGTTGAGGGTGAGGCGGCGAACCTTGCCGAACTGCTCGGTGATGATGGTCGACTGGGTCACGACTGCGCTCGTCAGGTGGGAATGCTTGCGGTCACGCCGTCGCGGGCCATCGCCTCGCGCTCGGCGGCAGTGAAGCCGAACTCTTCGAGCAGTTCGTCTGTGTGCTGGCCAAGGGTGGGCGCGGCACTGCGATCGCGGCCGGGGGTGCGATCGAGATGGATCGGCATGGTCTGGTACGGGCGGGTGCCCGCCTCGGGATGCTCCAGCGTCACGAAGGCGGCGCGGTGGCGAAAGAAGGGATGGGCGGCGAGTTCGCCGGCGTGCAGCACCGGCGCGGCGGGAATGCCGGCCTGCTGCAACAGGGCGCCGGTCTCATTCTTGTCGCGGCTGGCGGTCCAGGCGGCGATGAGCGTGTCGAGTTCGGCTTCGTTCGCTCGGCGTGCCTCCGGCGAGGCGAATTTCGGGTCGGTGGCGAGGCTGGGTTCGATCAGGTCGCAGAGCGCCCGCCACGCCGAGGCATCGGGGGCGGAGATGGCGACCCACTCGTCGGTGCCGACGGAGGGATAGACATTGTGCGGCGCGTGGCTGCGCACATGGTTGCCGTCGCGCAGGGGATCGATGCCGGTCTCGAGCGCCTCGAGGATTTCGCCGCCGATGAAGTGCATGGCCGCTTCAACCTGGGGCAGCTCCACATGCGCGCCGACGCCGGCGCGTTCGCGCAGGGCGAGGGCGGTGAGGATGGCGGCGGCGGCGTTGAAGCCGCCGATCGGATCGGGGTAGTTCGGGCCTGTCGGGACGGGCTGGTCGCCGGGATAGCCGATCAGGCTCGCCATGCCTGAGGCCATCTCCATGGTCGCGCCGACCGCCAGCGCACCGCTATCGGGGCCGGTAAGGCCGTAAGCCGGCATCTCGCAGACGATGATCGCGGGGTTCAGCGCCGAGAGTTCGGCATGGCCGAGGCCGAGCCGGTCAAGCGTGCCGGGGGTGAAATTGGTGAGGATGACGTCGCATTGCAGCGCGACGCGCCGGGCGCCGGCGCGGCCGGTGGGTGCCTTGAGGTCGAGCGAGAGCGAGCGCTTGTTGATGTTCTGCGAGTTGAACAGCGCGTTGCGGTTGTAGCGCGCACCGTCCTCGTCGCTGCCGGCATAGAGGGCGGGATTGTAGACCTGCCGGTGATGCCGCCACAGGTCGGGCTTGCTGGCGTGCTCGAGGTGAATCACGTCGGCGCCGAGAAAGCCGAGCACGCGGCCGGCCATCGGGCCGGCCCAGGCGGTGGTGAGGTCGAGGACGCGGATGCCCTCGAGCGGCATGGTGTGCGTGCCGGCTTCCGTTCGCGGAGCCGGGGCGGCCTCGGCGGTGGCCGCCCGGAACCGGAAAGGCGGGGCCATGGCGAGGCCGTTCGCGCCCGGCGCCGTGCGCCAGAAGCCGCGCGCCATCAGATGCGGGTCGTCGGCGAGGGCGGAGAGGCGCTGCGTCTTCGCGGTGATCAGCCGGCGGGCGCGGAGGCGGGCGACGATATCGTCGCCCGGCGTATCGCGATGGCGCTGCTGCAGGATGTCCATCAGTTCGGCCCAGTGCTTGGCGCGCGTATTGTGCTCGGCAAAGCGCGGGTCATCATGCAGGTCGGTGGCGTCGAGCGCGGCGCAGAAATCCGGCCACTGGTAGGGGTAGCACCAGAGCAGCACCCAGTCGCCGCCGCACTCGATCAGGCTGTGGCCGCCGGTGCGCTTGGCGGTGACGCGACCGCTATAGCCATAGGCGACGGCGCCGGTGGTCATGGCAGCGGCGACTTCGGCTATGGCGATGTCGATATCCTGACCTTTGCCGTCGCGCCGGCGCTCCAGCTCGGCCGCGACGATGCCGCAATAGGCGGCGACGCCGGCGGCGTAGCTGGCGCGGTGGCCGCAGCCATAGAGCGGGGCGCGGTCGGGGGCGCCATTATTCGGCATGGCGCTGGACAGCGCCTGGTAGATCATTTCCGAGCCGCGCCAGTCGGCGAGGGGGCCATCGATGCCGAAGCCGGTGATCGTGGCGACGATGGCGGAAGGCGCGGCGTTGCGGGCAAGGTCGCGATGGCGGGCGTTGCAGACGATGACGATGTCGGCGACGCCGGCAGCGAGGCTCAATGCGCTGTCGTCATCGAGGTCGATAGCCGCGACCGACTTGCCGTTGTTGAGATGGCGGAACAGCCATGGACTTTCCGCGCGCGTCGCCGACCCTGCCGCCGGCTCGGCCAGGTGCACGGTCGCGCCATAGTCGGCCAGCAGGCGCGCGCAATATTGTCCGGCCACGGAGTCGCTGGCATCGAGCACTCGCAATCCGCTGAAGGCCGGGGTCATCGCATGGCTCAGGCGGATCGGGCGTAGCGTATGGGGCGGGCCGGGGCCATGGCGTTGGCCGCCGCGATGATGCCGGCCGTGTCGATGCCGTAGTGGCGGTAAAGGTCGGCAATCGTGCCGGTCTGGCCGAAGTGCTCGACGCCGAGCGAGCGCGTGCGATGGCCGCGCACCGCGCCCAGCCAGGCCAGCGTTGCCGGGTGGCCGTCGATCACGGTGACGAGGCTGCAATGCTGTGGCAGGTCGGCCAGCAGGCGCTCGACATGACTGGTAGCGTACATCTTGCCATGTTCGCGTGCTCGCTGCGCCGCGGTCCACCCCGCATTAAGTCGGTCAGCCGACGTGACGGCAAGCACGCCGATATCGCGCCGGTCCTCGGCCATGAGGCCGGCGGCGGCGATGACTTCGGGCGCCACGGCGCCGGTATAGGCGACGACGAGATCGCAATTGGGGCCGGGCGGGCGGAGCCAGTAGGCGCCATTGACGATGTCGTTGCGCAGGGCATCGGTCATCAGCCGCTTGGGCTGCTCAACCGAGCGGCTGGAGAGGCGCAGGTAGACCGAGCCGCCCGAGGCGTCGCGCAGCCAGGTGGTCTCGTCGGTCACCTTGTCGCCGGCGCGCTGGATATACTCGAAGCTGAAGCGCAGCAGCACCGCGAGCTCGTCGACGAAGGCGGGCTCGAAGCTCGCGAGACCATCCTGCGCCATGCCGATCAGCGGAGTGGCGATCGACTGATGCGCACCGCCCTCGGGGGCGAGCGTCACGCCCGATGGGGTGGCGACGACGATGAAGCGCGAGTCCTGGTAGCAGGCATAGTTCAGCGCATCGAGGCCGCGCTCGATGAAGGGGTCGTAGAGCGTGCCGATGGGCAGCAGGCGCTGGCCGAACAGCTGGTGCGACAGGCCCAGCGCCGACAGCATGATGAAGAGGTTCATCTCGGCAATGCCGAGCTCGACGTGCTGGCCGCGCGGCGACTGGTCCCAGGCGAAGGTCGAGGGAATGCGGCTGGATTTGAACTCGTCGGCCACGGTGTCGATCGAGAATACGCCGCGCCGGTTCACCCAGGCGCCGAGATTGGTGGAGACCGTCACGTCGGGCGAGGTGGTGACGATGTGCTGGGCGAACGCTTCCTCGGAACGGGCGACCTCGTTCATCAGCAGCCCGAAACCCTGCTGGGTGGACATGGTGGGCTGGATGGCGAGGGGCAGGTTGTCGGGGATGAGCAGGGCGGCCGCCTCGGTGCGGCGGTTGGCGCGGGCGAAGAAGGGGGCGTCGGCGATCAGCTGCTCGAGCTCGCGCTGCAGCTTGCCGGTGCCTTCCATCGGCTCCCATTCATGGCCAGGGCGAACACCGAGCGACGCCCGCAATTCCTCGGTCTGGGCCGTGGTCATCACGCCGGCATGGTTGTCCTTGTGGCCAGCGAGGGGGAGGCCGTAGCCCTTGATGGTGTAGGCGATGAAGCAGACCGGCCGGTCATGTGTACGGGCCGCTTCGAACGCATCACAGAGGCTGGCGATGTCGTGGCCGCCGAGATTGCTCATCAGGCGGCCGAGCTCGGCGTCGCTGCGCCGGCCGATCAGCGCGCTGACCTCGCCCTGGTCGCCGAGATCGTCGAGCAGGCGCTTGCGCCAGGCGGCGCCGCCCTGGAAGGCGAGGGCGGAGTAGATCTGGTTGGGGCAGGCGTCGATCCAGTCGCGCAGCTTTTCGCCGCCGGGCTCAGCGAAAGCCGCTTCGAGCAGGCGCCCGTATTTCAGGATTACGACATCCCAGCCAAACGTGCGGAACACGCTTTCGAGCCGCTCCCACAGGCCTTCGGACACCACGGCATCGAGGCTCTGGCGGTTGTAGTCGACCACCCACCAGGTGTTGCGCACGCCGTGCTTCCAGCCTTCGAGCAGGGCCTCGAAGATGTTGCCCTCGTCCATTTCGGCATCGCCGGCGAGCGCGACCATGCGGCCGAGCGGCGCCTCGCCCTGCCACTTGGCGGCGACATAATCCTGCACCAGCGAGGCGAACAGCGTCTGTGCCACACCGAGGCCGACCGAGCCGGTGGAGAAATCGACGTCGTCGATGTCCTTGGTGCGCGAGGGGTATGACTGCACGCCGCCATAGCCGCGGAAATTCTGCATGCGCTCCAGCGATTGCCGGCCGGCGAGATAGTGGATGGCGTGGAAGATCGGGCTCGCATGCGGCTTCACCGCGACGCGGTCCTCCGCGCGCAGGGCGTCGAAATAGAGCGCGGTCATGATCGTCGCCATCGAGGCGGACGAGGCCTGGTGGCCGCCGACCTTCAGGCCATCGCCAGTGTCGCGGAGGTTGTTGGCATTGTGGATCATCCACGTCGCCAGCCAGAGCACGCGCTGCTCCAGCCGCTCGAGTAAGGCGACACGATCGGTCATTGGCTGTCCTCCGCCGGCGACCGACGCAAGCGGTGCCAAGTCGAAAGGCTAACTTGTGCGGGCAGCTGGTTGGAGCCAGAATTGTACGTATCGGCACCATAGTTTGGCAGATTCAGCCAAAACACCACATCGACAGGTCGGAACTTGCCAAACCTCGTCCTCGACGCCATCGACCGCAAGATCATCATCGAGCTGCAGTCGGATGGCCGGATGCCGGTGCAGCAACTGGCCGAGCGGGTCGGCCTGTCGCCGTCGCCCTGCGCCCGGCGGGTGCGGCTGCTGGAGCGGGCCGGGGTGATCAAGGGCTATGTCGCGGTCGTCGACCAGCGCAAGGTCGGGCTGCCGATCAGCGCCTTCGCCTCGATCAAGCTGGCGCGCCAGCACGAGGATGATCTCGACAATTTCGCGGAGACGGTGTCGCGCTGGCCCGAAGTGGTGGACTGCTACCTGATGACCGGGCAACGCGACTATCTGATGCGGATCGTGGTCAAGGACCTCGACGAGTACGAACGCTTCCTCAAGGAAAAACTGACCCGCGTGCCCAGCGTCGCCTCGATCGAGACGAGCTTTGCGCTAGGCCAAGTCAAGCGCTCGGACCACTTGCCGCTGGTCTGGTGAATTATCGCCAAAATGGCGGAAAATCGCACTAACGGCCACCTAACGCGAAGTATCCGCCGAAAGTCATAGTTCCGGAGCGGAATTTTTGGCTGCATCCCCGCGAGGGAGCGGTGTAACGTTTTGCCAACGATCGAGCCGACGACCAAACGTCGGCCAATCAGGATCCCGCAAAAGTTGCGGTGGAGGAGGTAGCTGAATGACAGCTCTTAATAGGCGCCAATTCGTTGGCGCGACGGCGGCGCTCGCCGCGAGTTTCGGCCTGCTGGGCACCGCACGCGCGCAGGACGGCCAGACCATCCGGCTCGGCATGGCCGCCGCCAAGGTCGGCACCATCGATCCGATCAAGCTCACCCAGGGCGTCGACAACTGGTCGATCAACCACGTGTTCGACCATCTCGTCCGTCCGCCGGCCGGGTTGGGCTCCGCGTCCCCCGCCGACTACGTGCCCGAGCTCGCCGAGAGCTGGGAAATGTCGGACGACGCCAAGACGTGGACCTTCAAGATCCGCAAGGGCGCCCAGTTCCACAAGGGCTATGGCGAGGTGACCGCCGAAGATGTGAAGTTCAGCTTCGAGCGCGCCGCAGATCCGCAGGCCGGCTCGGTCGGCGCCATCTCGTGGCAGAACGTCGCCTCGATCGAGGCGCCCGACGCCAACACCGTGGTCATCAACCTCGAAGGTCCCGATCCGCTGTTCCTCACCAGCACGCTGTTCAGCACCAATTCGGCGGTGGTGAGCAAGAAGGCGGTCGAGGAGAAGGGTGATGCCTTCGCCATGGATCCGATCGGATCCGGCCCGTACCAGGTCGACAGCGTCGAACCCGAGCGCGTCCGCCTCGTCGCTTTCCCGGAATACTGGGGCGAGAAGGCCAACATCCCGAATTTCGAGGTACAGTATATCGTCGATACCTCGGCGCGGACCTTCGCGATCCTCGGAGGCACCGTCGACATGATCCTTGCCCCGGCCGGCCCGGGCGCGATCAACGCGATCATGCAGCAGAACCCGAACCTGAAAATGGATGTGGGCCTGCCGGGCAACTACTGGTCGCTGCACTTCAACATGACCAAGAAGCCCTTCGACGATATCCGCGTCCGCCAGGCCTTCGCCTACGCCATCAACAAGCAGGCGCTGTCGGATGCGCTGACGCCGCCGACGCCCCGCACCTACGGGCTCATTCCGCCGGCGGTGGATGGCGGGCTCAAGCTCGAGGATACGCCCGAAGAGCTGCAGTACAACTACGATCCCGAGAAAGCCAAGGCGCTGCTCGCCGAAGCCGGCCAGTCGAACCTCGCCTTCGACTGCTTCTGCTCGGAGCGTGACGACTATTCCAGCCAGATGCTGATCGTGCAGGAAAACCTGCGCCAGGTTGGCGTCACCATGAACCTGACGCTGATGGACCACACTGCGTTCCACGCCGAAAAGAACAAGGACCTCAACACCCTTGTGCTGCGCGGCGGCGGCTACCCGGCGGTGGCGACGGCGGCCCTGCAGAACGAGGCGATCACCGCAGCGCTGGTGAACTCGGAAGGCACGGGCGGCGACAACTTCTCGCACTACGGAGAGGTCATCCCGGGCATTGACGAGTTGTTCAACCAGGCCCTGAACGAGGCCGACCTGACAAAGCGCCTCGATCTCGTCCGCCAGATGCAGCTGAAGATCCTCGAGGACATGCCGGTGATGTCGACCTGCTCGACCGCCTATGTCGTCATCCGGTCGGAAAAGATGAACCTGCCGTTCGAGATCGTCTCTTTCCCGGGTGGTTTGTGGCGCCTGACCGGCGTGACGTTCAGCTGATAGCCTCCCCGGCCGGCTCCCCGTGAGCCGGCCGTCCTCCCTTCCTCCCTAGTCTGTCGGGCAATACTCCATGAAGATCACCGCGATCGAGGATATCCACGTCGTCTCCGGTCTCGGACACTTCTCCTTCCTCAAGATCACCACCGATTCCGGCCTTGTCGGCTGGGCCGAGTATAACGAAACCAACATGAAGACCCGGCCGGTCAGCGCCCAGATCAAGGGCCTGGGTGAAAGCCTGATCGGGCAGGACCCGTTGCCGGTGCAGAAGATCACCACGCAGCTCTACCAGCTCGCCGTCCAGCATCCGGGGGGGCTCGCGCAGCGCGCGAATGCGGCGATCGAGATGGCGCTGTGGGATATTCGCGGCAAGTCGGTCGACCTGCCCGTGCATGCCCTGTTCGGCGGGCCGGTGCGCGATCGTATCCAGGTCTACTGGAGCCATTGCGGCTCGTATCGCATGCAGGCCGGCGAAAAGCTCGGCGTGAAGCCGATCAAGACGCCCGACGACATTGCCGAGCTCGGCGCCGAAGTGAAGGCGCGCGGCTTCAAGGGCCTCAAGACCAACGTCTTCCACCTGATCGACGGCCAGCTCAGCCGCCAGATGCAGGGCTATGGCCGCCAGCCGACCCACGCGGCACTGAACCTCGAGCGCCATACGGTCGAGGGCGTGGTTGCCACGCTGCGCGCGTTCCGCGAAGGCGCCGGGCCGGAGATGAGCCTGCATCTCGACAGCAACGTGCACTTCAAGACCGAGGGCTATATCCGCCTCGCCCGTGCCATCGAGCAGTTCGACATGACCTGGCTCGAACTCGACCTGTGGGACGCGCCGGCGCTGGCCGACGTGCGCGACAAGTCGCCGGTGCCGATCGCCTCGCTGGAGCAGGTCGTCGGGCGGCGCAACTTCCGGCCGTTCCTCGATCAGAAGGCCGTGGATTTCGCCATCGTCGACCTGCTGTGGAACGGCTGGTCGGAGTCGATCAAGATCGCGTCGATGGTCGAAAGCTACGAAGTCAGTTGCGCCCCGCACAATTATCACGGGCACCTGTCCTCGGCGATCTCGGCGCATTTCTGCGCGCTGGTGCCCAACATCAAGGTCATGGAAACCGACATCGACAGCGCGCCCTGGCGCGACGAGCTGTTCATGACCGAGGTGCAGTACGACAACGGCGACATGCTCGTGCCCACGGGCCCCGGCTGGGGCATGGACGTGAACGAAGCGGTGGCGCGCAAATACGCGCCGCAGAGCTAGGACACTTCGATGGCTGTATCCGACGGCAGGCCGATCACCCCGCCGGTAGCGCATGAAGCGAAGATCCAGTCGCCGGCGGCGCGCAAGGCCGTGCCGCGGCGGCTGCGGAACATCCTCTCGCTCAACGACTACGAGGCAGCAGCCAGGCGCTACTTGCCCAGATCGGTGTTCGCGTTCGTCCAGAGCGGCGTCGAGAACGAAGTCACGCTGCGCGACAACCGCGAGGCGTTCAAGGACTGGCAGGTGGTGCCGCGCGTGCTGGTCGGTGTCACCAACCGCTCGCAGAAGACGACGGTGCTGGGCGAGACCTACGATTCCCCCTTCGGCGTCGCGCCGATGGGCATGGAGTCGCTGGTCGGCTATCGCGGCGACCTGATGATCGCGCGGGCCTGCGCGGAAAAGAACATCCCGTTCATCCAGTCAGGGGCCTCGCTGATCCGGCTCGAGGATATCCGGGCCGCCTGCGAGACGGCCTGGTTTCAAGCCTACCTGCCGATCGATTTTGAGGATATGCGCGGGCTGATGGACCGGGTGCGCAATGCCGGGTTCAAGACGATGGTGTTCACCGTCGATATGACCGCCGGCTCCAACCGCGAGAACACGGCGCGGGCCGGGTTCAGCGCGCCGTTCCGGCCGAGCTGGCGCATGTTCTGGGATGGGGCGACGCACCCGAGCTGGTCGATCGGCAATTTCATCCGCACGATCGTCCAGAACGGCATGCCGCATTTCGAGAACCTCGATGCCGGCCGGGGCGCCGCCATCGTTTCGAGCGGCACGCGCAACACCAATCGCACCGGCCAGAACTGGAACGCGCTGGCCCGCATCCGCGACGAGTGGAAGGGCAACCTGGTGCTCAAGGGTCTGCTCGATCCACGCGACGTCAAGCTTGCGGTCGATGCCGGCATCGACGGTATCATCGTCTCCTCGCATGGTGGACGGCAGATCGACGGCGTCATTCCGCCCATCCACGCGCTGCCGGCCTGTGTCGCGGCCGCGGGCGACGTGCCGGTGATGATCGACAGCGGCATCCGGCGCGGCACCGACATCATCAAGGCCCTCGCGCTCGGGGCGAAGTTCTGCTTCGTCGGCCGGCCGTTCAACTATGCGGCGATCTACGGGCAGGAGGGCGTCGAGCACGCCATCAACCTGCTGCGCGCCGAGTTCAGCCGCGACAGCGGCAATATGGGCTTCAACTCCGTGGGCGAGATCACGCGCGAATGCATCGTGCCGCGCCACTCCGCAAGGCCGACCGCATGACCCGACTGATCGTTGCCACCACCGACCTGCCTTTCGATCCGCCCACCTGGGCTGAGCTTGAGGCGGTCGCGGCCCCGGACCGTTTCGCGCGAGTCGACCGCAAGGATAGTGCGGCCTTCCGCGCGGCTCTGGCCGAGGCCGAAATCGCCGTGCTCGGCAACGATCTCGACGACGAGGTGCTCGCCGCGCCCAGGCTCAAATGGGTGCACGTCAACCTCTCGGGCATGACGCTCTCGGCGCGTCCGGACATCTTCTCCCGCGGGATCAAGGTCACGGGCGTGGCCGGGCGTTCGGCGCCGGCCCTGGCCGAGCATGCGATGATGTTCATGCTCGCCATCAATGCCAACCTGCGCGGCTTCGAGGAGGCGCAGCGGGCCCATCGCTGGGGCGGCGTCGACGGGAGCCGCGACCTGCGGGCGCTCTACGGGCAGACGGTCGGCATTCTCGGCGTCGGCTTCACCGCCAAGGAACTGGCGATCCGCGCCAAGGCCTTCGGGATGAACGTGCTCGGCTATCGCCGCCGCGAGGCCGAGTTGCCCCCGGGGTTCGACCGCATCTACTCCGCCGATCGCGGCGAGACCATCGCGCCTATCCTCGAGCAGGCCGACTTCATCGTTCTCGCCATCAACCTGTCGGATGCGACGCATCACCTGATCGGCCGCGACGAGCTCAGCCGGATGAAGCCCAACGCGGTAATCGTCAACCTGTCGCGCGGCGGGGTGATCGACGAGGCGGCGCTGCTCGAGGCGCTTTACGCCCGCCGCATCCGCGGGGCCGGGCTTGATGTCTTCGATACCGAGCCGCTGCCGGCCGAAAGCCCGTTCTGGGACGCCCCCAATACGCTGGTGTCGCCGCATTTTTCGGCACCGGTGCATGACCGGCTGAAGCGGACTATGGCGATCATCACCGAAAACTTCCGGCGTTACCGGGCGGGCGAGGATATGCTCAACCCGCTGACGCCCGAAGACGTCTACACTGCGAGCTGAGTAAGGGGAGGGGACGACGATGCTGCGTAATCTTGTCGTGCGTCTGGTCGATACACTGCCGACGCTTCTGCTCGTCCTGACGCTGGTGTTCGTCGCCATGCGAATCCTGCCGGGCGACCCGGCAGTGGCTGTGCTCGGCGATGCCGCAACACCCGGCCAGCTCGAGATCTATCGCGAGAAGATGGGGCTCAATGTCCCGATCTGGCAGCAATATTTCAACTTCATCGGCGGCGTGCTGACGCTCAACCTGGGCAACTCGTACCAGACGGGCATGCCGGTGACGCAGATGATCGCGCGCAGCCTGCCTTATACGATCGAGCTCACGGTGGTTGCTGTCTTCCTCGGCGCCATTGTCGGCATTCCGCTCGGCGTCATCGCGGCGCGGCGGCGCAACAAGGCGCCGGATACCAGCGTGCGCATCTTCTCGCTGGTCGGCTACGCGGTGCCCGATTTCTACCTCGCGGCGCTGCTGCTCATCATGTTCGCGCTGAACCTCCACTGGTTCCCGCTCAATGGCGGTGGCGACCCCAACCTCGTCAGCCGGCTGCACCATGTCTTCCTGCCGGCGCTGACACTGGCGCTGGTGAAGGCGGCCTTCCTCGGCCGACTGACGCGCACCAGCGTGCTCGAGGTCTACTCCAAGGACTATGTCCGCACCGCCCGCGCCAAGGGCGCGTCGGAACAGCGGGTGACCTACCGCCACGCGCTGCGCAACGCGCTGATGCCGATCGCCACCGGCCTCGGCCTCTCGACCCTTGCGACGCTGTCGGGCTCGGTTGCGGTGGAGCTGGTGTTCAACCGCCCGGGCATTGGCCGGCTGCTGATCGAAGCCATCCAGCAGCGCGACTACGCCGTGATCCAGGGCGGCGTGCTGGTGTTCGCCATCTTCGTGGTGGTGATCAACCTGGTGATGGATCTGCTCTATGTCGTTATCGATCCGCGCGTGAAGGTGACCTGAGATGACCATTGCCGCCGGGGAACCTGTCCGCGCCTCCGCTCCACTGCCGCCCAACGCGCTCTCGCGTATCCGCAAGGTCATGTTCGGACGTCCGGAGACGGCGTTCGCGTCGATCGTGATCATCCTGTTCGTCATCGTCGCCGCCGTGGCGCCGTGGATCGCGCCCTACGATCCGCTGTCGCAGAACATCGCCAACATCAACAAGCTGCCATCGGCCGAGCATTGGCTGGGCACCGACCTGTTCGGCCGCGACGTGTTCAGCCGGCTGCTCTACGGCTCGCGCAACTCGCTGATGTTCGGCTTCATCTCGCCGGTGCTGGCGGCGATCATCGGCACGGCGCTCGGCGTCATCGCCGGCTATTTCGGCGGCATCGCCGACCGGGTGATCTCGCGGGTCGTCGACCTGCTGCTTGCCTTCCCCGAGTTGCTGCTGGCGATCCTGATCGCGGCCTCGCTCGGCGGCGGCTTCTGGAACATCATCACCGTCATCACCATCGCCTTCGTGCCCGGCTTTGCCCGTGTCGCCCGGGCGCAGACGCTCGCGGTCAAGCACGAGCCCTATGTCGAGGCGGCGATCTCGATGGGCGTGCGCACGCCGGTGATCATCGTGCGGCACATCGTGCCCAACATCATGGCGCCGATCGTGGCGCTGATGACGCTGTGGGTGGCCTCGGCCATCCGCATCGAGGCCTCGCTCAGCTTCCTGGGCCTCGGCACGCGGCCGCCCAACCCGAGCTGGGGCAACATCACCCGCGATGGCCTTGCGAGCCTGTTCTCGACGCCGTGGCCGATCATCGGCGCTGGCGCTGCGATCACGCTGGTCGTGCTTGCCTTCAACCTGGTCGGCGACGCGGTCCGCGACGCGCTCGACCCCGCGACCAACCGCTAGGAGACGCGCGTGGCGCTTCAGACCGAGACCATCGAGCCGGTGAAGGCGGGAACGACCGTCCTGTCGGTGCGCGACCTCAAGACCTCGTTCGACACCTCGAACGGCTGGGTCGAGATCGTCAAAGGCCTGTCCTTCGACATCGCGGCGCGCGAGACGCTGGCGGTCGTCGGCGAATCCGGCTCGGGCAAGTCGGTGACGGCGCTGTCGGTGATGCGCCTGCTCGATCCCGAGGCGAGCCGGGTGGAAGGCTCGGTGAAGCTCGGTGGGCGCGAGCTGCTGACGCTCAATACCACCGAGATGCGGGCCGTGCGGGGGCTCAAGATGGGCATGATCTTCCAGGAGGCGATGACCAGCCTCAACCCGCTGCAGAAGGTCGGCGACCAGATCGCCGAGGTGCTCCACATCCACGGCATCTCCTCGGGTTCGGCCGCGCTCGCCGAGGCCAAGCGCCTGCTCGAGCGGGTGCGGATTCCGGCGGCGGCCTCGCGCATGAAGGACTATCCGCAGTCGCTGTCCGGCGGCATGCGCCAGCGCGTGATGATCGCCATGGCGCTCGCCTGCAAGCCGCAGCTGCTGATCGCCGACGAGCCGACCACGGCGCTCGACGTCACCATCCAGGCCCAGATCCTCCAGCTCATCAAGGAGCTGCAGCAGGAAGAGGGCATGGGCGTCCTCTTCATCACCCACGACATGGGCGTCGTCGCCGAAGTGGCCGACCGCATGGTGGTGATGCTGGACGGCAAGGCGCTCGAAACCGGCCGGACCGAGGGCGTGTTCCGCAACGCCCAGGACCCCTACACCCGCGCGCTCATCGCCGCGGTGCCGCGGCTGGGCGAGGGCAGCGCCAGCGGGCCACAACCCTTTCCGGTGCTCGACCGCAAGAGCGGCACCGTGGTCCAGGGGCGCGAGCGCCCCGATACGGTGCAGCATGACGGCCCGCCCGTCCTCAAGGTGCGCAACCTCGTCAAGCATTTCGACCTGCCGGGGACGCTGTTCCGCGGCCCGAGCGGCCGCGTGCACGCGGTCGAAAATGTCAGCTTCGACCTGCGCGCCGGCGAGACGCTGTCGCTGGTCGGAGAATCCGGTTGCGGCAAGTCGACCACCGGCCGGGCGCTGATGCGGCTGACCGAGCCGCAGGCCGGCGAGATCCGCATTGCCGATACCGATATCCGCGCGCTCGGCAAGGAAGAGCTGCGCGAGATGCGCCGGCACATCCAGATGATCTTCCAGGATCCGTTCGCCAGCCTCGACCCGCGCATCACGGTCGGCGACGCCATCGCCGAGCCCTACCTGACCCATCGCCTCGGCACCCGCAAGCAGGCGCGCGACAAGACGATGGACCTGCTGCAGCGCGTCGGGCTCAGCCCCGACATGGCGGCCCGCTATCCCAACCAGTTCTCGGGCGGGCAGCGCCAGCGCATCTGTATCGCGCGTGCCCTGGCGCTCGAGCCCAAGATCATCGTCGCCGACGAGGCGGTGTCGGCGCTCGATGTGTCGATCAAGGCGCAGGTCATCAACCTGATGATGGACCTGCAGGAGCAGTTCGGCCTCGCCTATGTGTTCATCTCGCACGACATGGCGGTGGTCGAACGCATCAGCCACAAGGTGGCGGTGATGTATCTGGGCGAGATCGTCGAGATCGGGCCCGCAGCCTCGATCTTCCGCGATCCGCAGCACCCCTATACCAAGCGCCTGATGGCCGCCGTGCCGGTGCCCGATCCGTCGCGCCGCAAGCAGCTCAGGCCGATCGACAACGACGAGGTCAAGAGCCCGATCCGCGCCATGGACTACCAGCCGCCCCAGCGCGAATACCGCGAAGTGTCGGCGGGGCACATGGTGCAGGTCTGGGGCGACGACTGGCGGCTGTAGGGCAGGGCGTCAGCCCTGGGGCTTGTCGGTGCGTGGAAACGGTACGCGGATCACCAGCACCGATGCGGCGGCCATCAGCGCGGCAGTCGACAGGAACATGCCCGAGACACCGGCGCTGATCAGTCCCACGGCGGCCGGGACGCCGGCCTGGGCCAGGCGATTGGCGAAAATCCTCAATCCCACGGCCGATCCGCGCAGGCTCGGCGGCATGGTCAGCGATACCCAGGCGAGCGAGATCGGCGGCGCGAGGCCGAGTGCCAGACCCAGGGCGATGGCGATCGCATAGGCCAATGTCAGGTCGACGAAGGGCATTGCCGCCAGCGAAATGGCGGTGAGGATGGCCGAGCCGACCAGCAGGTTGCGCCGGCCCAGCACGCGCAGGATCGGCAGCATGAAGAAGCGCACCACGATGCTGGCGGCCGAACGCAGCGACAGCAGTATGCCGATGGCAATGGGAGCGATCTGGCGCTCGGCGCCCCAGGCCGGCAGGAAGATCGACAGCATGTCGATGATTGCGGCGATGATGGCGTTGTAGCTGAGGATCGGCACTGCGCCCTTCACCGCGATGATCGAGCCGATGGCGCGGAAGGCGGGCGGAGCGGCGCTGTCGTCCTCGCGCGTCTGGCGCCAGGCCTCGCGCCCGAACAGCAGCAGCGTTCCGAGCCCGGCCAGCGCCAGCGCGCCGGCAACGGAAAAGCCGATGGTGCTCGAAAGCCCTTCGCCGTCATGGGTCGAGCCGAGGGCTGTCGCGGCGACCGGCCCGAACATCTGGCCCACGGCGTTGGCGCTGAACAGCCAGCCGAAAACGCGCTCCTGCTCCTCCTTGACGACCGCTCCGGCAATCAGCGCGTGCTGCCCGATGATCGAGAGCAGCATGGCAAGGCCGAGGATCGCGGCGGCAATGATCAGGGAAATGGGCGTGACGACGACGAGCGGGACGATGGCGGCAACCAGCATCAGCACGTCGCCCAGCAGCGTCACCTTGAGCCCGCCGATCCGGTCGGTCCAGCGGCCGGCGTGGAAGGCGATGAACACCGGCGGTACGCCGAAGCTGGCGGCGAGGATGCCGAGTTCTGCCGGGCTGAATCCGAGGTCGATGGCGCCATAGCTCGCGACCACCTTGAAAGCGCCGGTCGCCGCAAAAGTGGCGGCCGCGTGGATGGCAACGGCCCAGCGCAGGCGGTGAACGTGTGGCGACATCTCGGCAATCTATTTTGGGCGAACGCCCCGATGGCGGGCAGGCACGACGCCGAGACTAAATGCCGGGCGCAGCGGCGTCACACTGCGCTCACGTCACCAGCGGCGGGAGAGAACTTCAGCATTACGCCCAAAGCAGTGACTCGTCACTCCCGGGGCTGCTAGCTTCGGAAAGTTATCACATATATGATGACATGCAACTTCAGGGCTCGTCGACCGATCGCTGACTGCGGCGGTCATTTTTATCGCAGGACATCCGCAGAATGAGTTCATCCCCAGCCAGCGCAAAGCCGCGCGTCATCATGCTCGATCCGGTCGCCTATGCGGAGATGGGGCCGCCGACGCGCCAGCGGCTCGATGAGGTGTTCAACCTGACCAAGCTGTGGGAAGTTCCGGATGGCGAGGCCTATCTCGCCGCGCACGGAGCCGAGTTTGGCGGCATCCTCGCCCGCGGCATCCTGCCCGAGGCGACGCTCGACAAGCTGCCCAACGTCAAGATCGTGTCGCAGACCGGTGTCGGCACCGACAAGGCACCGATCGCATACTTCAAGGCGCACGGCATTTCCTACACCAACACGCGCGGCTCGCTCAGCGACTCGGTCGCCGATATCGCCATTACGCTGGGGCTGTGCGTCACGCGCGGCATCATCACGGGGGACAGGCGGGTGCGCACGAAGCTCTGGGCCACCGAGCGCCCGCCGATGGGCCGCAGCTTCAGCGGCAAGAAATACGGTGTGCTCGGGCTGGGCAGCATCGGGCAGGCCATCGCGCAACGGCTCGAGGGGTTCGACGGCGAGATCCGCTACCACAACCGCAAGCCGGCCGAGGGCGTCAGCTATGCTTACGTGCCGACGCTGCTGGAGCTCGCCAGCTGGGCCGATTTCCTGTTCATGGCGCTACCCGGCGGTGACACGACCGGCATTGTCGGCGAAAAGGAACTGCGCGCCCTCGGTCCCGACGGCATAGTCGTCAATGTCGGCCGCGGCGGCGCCATCGACGAGGAGGCGCTGGTGCGCGTGCTCGAGGATGACGGGCTGGGCGGCGCCGGTCTCGACGTGCATGCGCGCGAGCCGCACGCCAACGACAAGCTGATCGGCATGGACAACGTGGTGCTGCTACCGCATCTGGGCAGCTCGACAGTCGAAACCCGCGCCGCGATGCACAAGCTGTGCATCGACAATCTGCTGGCCCATTTCGAAGGCCGCCCGCTGCTGACGCCGATCTACGACGCGAGCAAGCCGAACGGATAGCGTTCCTGGTGATGCGGGACAGCGGCGATGCGTGTGCCTGCCGCCCCACCCCCTCCCAACCTCCCCCATCAAGGGGGAGGTGCCGCATCGAGTATATGGCGCGTTCTGGCCCACCCACCGGCCCCACCTCCCCCTAGATGGGGGAGGCAAGCGCAGCTTGTGAGCGCAGCGAACTAGCGCAGCTCGGAGGGGGTGGAGCCATCAGCTTGGGCGCTTCCCGCCCACCCCTCATCCGCCCTTCGGGCACCTTCTCCCACAAGGGGAGAAGGGCCTTCCACTGCTATCTCAGTGGGCCTTCTCCCTCGATGGGAGAAGGTGGGCGAAGCCCGGATGAGAGTGGAGCCACAAGCACCGATCCCTCAGTCGTCTCTCCCTCCCCCTTGTGGGGAGGGGGGACCCGCGCAGCGGGTGGGTGGGGGTGGCCAAACGCACCGGCCAACAATCTTATCCCCCTCTCTCCCCACGCTCATACAATCCCCCCGTCCGCCGCACCAAAAGCGAGATCATGACGAGTGGTTGGTGTGGTGGAGATTGGGAGGGTCGGCAGTCGTGCCGGTCCAGGCCTAAAGCACGTCGGCACGATCCGGTTCGCCGGGGACGCCGCTATAAACGCGGGGACTTGGCGGATGCACGTCCGGTCCCAGGCTGCAACTGCCCGGCATCGGGCGGGGGGCGAAGGTTGGTGAGCGCGGAATCCGGCAGCCAGCTCAGCTTCGCGCAGCTCGCGATGCGGCACGGGATGCGCCCGGGCCCACGTGCCATAAGCCCAAAACCCCGATCGGCCGGCGAGGCGTGAGCCTCACATATTGCTGCGGACTACCGCGAGGGGCAAAGGCCCCGCCGGCCCGTCGCTTCGCTCTTTGACATCCTCCGGGGCCAAATGGCCGCCGGATGCATTGGCATGGCCCAACAGTTGGCCACGGATTATGCCATCCCGCCTCCCTCCCCCTTGCGGGGAGGGATTGAGGGTGGGGGTAGCGCGGTGATCACCGATGGACCCCCACCCCCGACCCCTCCCCGCAAGGGGGAGGGGAGCCCGCCGGTTCATGTGCGCGATCGAAGCCAAAGCTCCGACTGGTCACCTCCCCCTTCATGGGGGAGGATGGGAGGGGGTCGTCTGCCTAAGCGACGCCCCCAACCCTCAAAACTGCGTCGGCGTTGCCGTAAACTCCGGGCGGAACTTGCGCATTTCGGTCTGATCGTCGCGTTCGGTCTGGCCCGAGGCGATGTACTGCTTGTGCAGCCGATCGAGCGCCGCACGATCGAGCTCGACGCCGAGACCCGGCCCGTCAGGCAGGGTGATGTTGCCGTTCTCGATCTTGGCGCGGCCGCCGACGATCACGTCCTCGCGCTGCCAGGGGTAGTGCGTGTCGACGGCGTAGGTGAGGTTCGGCGTCGCTGCCGCCAGGTGGGCCATGGCCATCAGCGAGATGCCGGCATGGCTGTTCGAATGCATCGACAGGCCGCGACCGAACACCTTGCAGAACTGCGCCAGCGTCATGCAGGGCTGGAAGCCGCCCCAGAAGTGGTGGTCGGAGAGGATGATCTGCTCCGAGCCCAGCCGGAGCGAGCCGGGCAGGTCGTCGAGCGACACCGTGCACATGTTGGTGGCGAGCGGAATGCCGAGCTGCTTGTAGAGTTCGGCCATGGCTTCCTGGCCACGCACCGGATCCTCATAATACTGCAGCGCCGGGCCCATTTCCTTGCCGTACTTGAGCGCGGTTTCCATCGACCAGCAGGCGTTGGGATCGAAGCGCAGCGGCATGTCGGGGCCGAAATGATCGCGCAAAGCAAGGATCGCGGCAGTCTCGAGCGAGGGATGGAAGGCGCCGCCTTTGAGCTTGATCGACTTGAAGCCAAAGTGCTTCACCATCGCATCGGCCTCGGCGACGATGCCCTCGGGGGTCAGCGCCTCTTCCTGGCGCTGGGCTTCCCAGCCGGTCAGGCCCGGGGCCTTGTTGACGCCGAGCTCGCCGCCGCCGCCTTCATATTTGAAGAACAGGTAGGCCGAGCACGGCACTTCGCGCCGCACCACGCCGCCGAGCAGGTCGGCGACGCGCTTGTTCATCGCCTTGCCGATCAGGTCGTAGCAGGCAACCTCGAAGCCCGAGCGCACATGGTTCTTGCGGCGGCGGGCATTGGCTTCCTTCTTGTTGCCGGTGGCGCCGATGGCGGCCTGCCAGGCGTCGGCATTGTCGGGAATGCCGAAATGCGCGTCGAGCAGCTGGTCGAGGCGGTTGAAGTCGAACGGGTCGTGGCCGTCGAGCTTCTGGACGAATTCGCGCAGCGCTTCCTCGGTCTTCACGCCGCCGGGCAGCTCGGCGAGGCCGGTGATGCCGTCATCGGAAATGATCTCGACCACGATGCGCAGGGCATAAGGCTGGTGGCGGCCGGCGGCGCTCAGCAGTGGCGGATCGCTCAGCGCAATCGGGGTGATGTTGACGTCCTTGATCTTCATGGCTGCCCTCTCCTCTGGCAATCTTTCGTCGGCAATGTGCTGGCCGGATCGGCCGTAATTCGAGTGCGCTAGCTCACCTTGGCCGGTGCGTCGCCGGTAGCTGTGGTGACGCCGGCAAAGGCCTGCCGCAGCTTGTCGAGCACGGCGGGCGGCAGCGGCGGCATATCGATGGCGCGGACATTTTCCTTGAGATGATGGATGTTGCCCGTGCCGGTCATCACCACGTCGATGCCGGGCGAATGCCGGCAGAAGCGGTAGGCCGCCTCGGTGAGCGGGATCGGGCGGCGCGACTCGGTCATGAAGCCGAAGGGATCGGCCGCATCGAGCGCGTCGGCCACAATCTCGCCCTTCGCGACGAGGTCGGCGATGAGGGTCCTCGCCTGCTCGATGACGACGAGGCCCCAGCGCACCGCGAACATGCAGAGCATGCCGATCTGCTTTTCCTGCGTCAGCGGCAGCACAGTGCGCGCCGCGGTCTGGTTGAACAGGTTGTAACCGACCATGACAACGTCCCAATGGTCGTCGCGGGCCGCCAGCTGCAACATCTCGTGGGTGGTGTCGGAGTTGAATTTCTCGGTGATGCCGAAGAAGCGGATCTTGCCGGCGGCGCGCAGTCGCTCGAGTTCGGGCACCAGTTCTTCGACGCAATGGCGATACTGCGAGGCGGCGACCGCATGCAGGTGGAAAATATCGATATAGTCGGTGCGCAGCTTGCCGAGACTCGTCTCGACCGACTGGCGGAGCGCCTCGGGCGTCAGGTTGCTTTCCTCGCCCGTCTTGCTGCGGACGGTGACGCTGGCCTTAGTGGACAGCACGACCTTGTGGCGCACACCGGCCAGCCCTTCGCCGACGATCTCCTCGGTGCCGTAGGGCGCGGCGGTATCGACGATGGTGATGCCCTGGTCGAGCGCAGCCTTCACCACGGCAACGGACTCCGCCGTGGTCTTGCCGGTGCCCATACCGAGCCGGCTATGCCCGCCGGCGCCGAGGCAGGCTACACTGACGCGAAGGCCCGTTCGGCCCAGGAGGATTTCGTCCATCGGCAGAGCTTCTCCGTGGAGCGGTCGGTCGCACGCTGGACACCACTCCTTCGCTCCACTTATATGATGTCATATAAGAAATGAGGGTGTAAAGCGACTGGAGCAGCGGGATGGCCTCGTCCTTTCGGCGAACAGCCAACTCACAAGTGAGAAGGTGGTCTGTTGTGTCGCCACTCGACACTCGATGTTTGGATTTGTATGACGCCTAAATAACCAATCTGGCTGGTACAATCGCCCCATGACGGACGAAAGCTCCATTCGCGAGCCTGCAATCGGGAATATTGGCAAGCGGGGCAACCTCGTCTCGATGCTCGCCGAGTCGCTTGAGCGCGAGATTATCGAGGGCCGCTATCGCCCCGGGGATCAGCTTCCCACGGAGTCGGCAATGGCGGCCAGTGCCGGCGTCAGCCGTACGGTGGTGCGCGAGGCGGTGGCCTCGCTGCGCGCCGCGGGTCTGGTCGAAACGCGCCAGGGGGCAGGGGCCTTCGTGCTTGCGAGCATGCGCCGGCTCGGCGGCATTCCCAAGATCGAGCGCAACCAGCTCGAGGATATCGTTGCCATGCTCGAACTCCGCATCGCGGTCGAGGTGGAAGCGGCGGCGCTGGCCGCGATGCGGCGAACCGACGAGGACATGGCGCATATCGACCGCGCGCTGGCCCAGTTCGACAGCGAGCGTACGCATCAGGGCTCCGGACTCGATGCCGATCTCGACTTCCACCAAGCGGTCGCGGCGGCCACCAAAAACCCGTATATCAGCCAGTTCCTGTCGGGGCTCGGCCGCTCGGCGGTGCCGCGCAGCCGGATCAAGGACGCCAAGAACCTGCAGGACTATCTGGGCTTCGTGCACATGGAGCACACGGCCGTCCGCAACGCGATTTTCGCGCGGGATTCGGCACTTGCGGCCGCGTCGATGCGCGCGCATCTGGCCGGCAGCCGCAGCCGTTACGCTGCCATGCTCAACGAGACGGGCGGAGAATAACCATGGCGGAAAAGCGCGGCGTTGCGCTTGTCACTGGGGGCGGCAGCGGTATTGGCCGTGCCACCGCGATCGCCCTGGCTGGGGCCGGCTGGACGGTGTTCGTCACCGGCCGCCGCGAGGATGCACTGCTCGAGACGGCTGCGCTGGCGAAAGGGCGGATCCACGCGATCGCCGCTGATGTGACCGACGCCGCGGGCGTTGATAGGCTGTTCGCCGAAATCGAGCGCCGCGAAGGCCGGCTGGACCTGCTATTCAACAATGCCGGCGTCAACGCGCCGCGGGTGCCGCTCGACGAACTCGATGTGGCGCAGTTGCGTTCGGTGATCGACATCAACCTGTTCGGCTCGATGCTGTGCGCTCGCGCCGCCATGTGGATCATGAAGCGGCAGAGCCCGCAGGGCGGCCGGATAATCAATAATGGCTCGGTGTCGGCCTATGCGCCGCGCCCCAACAGCGCGCCGTACACGGCGACCAAGCACGCCATCACGGGCCTCACCAAGCAGATCACGCTCGATGGCCGGGAGTTCAACATCGCGGCCGGGCAGATCGACATCGGCAATGCTGCCGTGGCGCGCACGGCCGAGCTCGGGAGTGGCACGAAACAGGCGAGCGGCAAGGTGATGGGCGAGCCGATGATGCCGGTCGAGCGCGTCGCTGAGGCCGTCGTCTACATGGCGAGCCTGCCGCTCGAGGTCGATGTGCCGTTCATGACGCTGATGGCGTCGGGCATGCCGCTCTACGGCCGCGGCTAAGCGGCGGCCTTCGGCACCATATACATCATTTGTCTGACAACGCCTCCCTCGTGGCGGCGTTTCCTTACGCAACAGCCCGTCATTCCTGCGATTTTCGGCCCTGGACCGGCGGTCCACAGGCGCCTTGATGCCAATTGACACCGGCTCAACGCCCTGCGTACTTATAATACATCGTATAACTAGCGGCTCAAGCCGCCTATTCACCACGCGGGGTGTCATGGACTTCCAACACGCCAGAGCGGCGCTCAGCTCGGGGCTTCTGTCTTTCCCGATCACCGATTTTACGGCTGATGGCAGCTTCGACGCGAAAAGCTACCGGGCGCGGCTCGAGTGGCTGATGCCCTATGGCGCCAGCGCACTGTTCGCCGCCGGCGGCACTGGCGAAGGCTTTTCGCTGAACGTGGGCGAGCACTACGAGGTGGTGCGCACGGCCGTGGAAACCTGCGGCGATCGCACCCCGATCATCGGCTCCGCCGGCTATGGCACGGCACTGGCGATCGAGATGGCCAAGAACTCCGAGAGGGCCGGCGCAGCCGCCATCCTGCTTCTGCCGCACTATCTCACCGAGGCCTCGCAGGTGGGCATCGTCGAGCACGTCAAGGCGGTGTGCCGGGCGGTGAAAATCGGCGTCATCCTCTACAATCGCAACGTGTGCCGGCTCGAGGCCGACAGCGTGGCGCGCATTGCCGAGGCGTGCCCCAATTTCATCGGTTTCAAGGACGGCATCGGCGACATCGAGCTGATGGTCGGCGTGCGCTCGGCGCTGGGAGACCGGCTGACCTACCTGGGCGGATTGCCCACGGCCGAGGTCTATGCCGCGCCATACCGGGCGATGGGCGTGCCGGTCTATTCGTCGGCCGTTTTCAACTTCATTCCGCGTAGCGCGATGGCTTTCTACACCGCGCTGGTCAAGGGCGACGAGGCCACGACCAGCCGGCTGATCCGCGATTTCTTCATGCCCTACCTGAAGATCCGCAATGGCGGGAAGGGCTACGCGGTCAGCATCGTCAAGGCCGGCGCACGCATCGTCGGTCGCAGCGCCGGTAAGGTGCGCGCACCGCTTCTGGACCTGAACACCGCCGAGGAGACGGCGCTCGCAAAACTCATCGAGGGACTTGGGCCGCAATAGACCTCAGGGGTCTGGCGCGCGGCCGAGGAACCGCGATCGGCAGTATAGGGAGGGAATTGAAATGAAAGCAGTTGGACTGACCCCCGCGAAATCGTGGGGGATCAACCGCCGAAGCGTCCTGTCGGCCGCTTCGGCTATCATGCTGGCGGGCTCGCTGGCGCTCGGCTCCGCATGGCCGGCGCTGGCGCAGGCCGACACGTCGATCACCGTGGTCGGGCCGATCGAGCCCAACTCGCTCGACGTGTGCGAGTCGAGCAACCAGGCTCCGGGCCGCATCACCCGCCAGAACGTGTTCGAGACGCTGACCGAGACCAGTAGCGAAGACGGCTCGGTGTTACCGCGCCTCGCCACCTCGTGGGAGCAGATCGACGACAAGACCTGGCGTTTCCATCTCGTCGAGAACGCGACTTTCACCGACGGTGAGCCGCTCAACGCCGCGGCAGTCGCCTACAACCTCGAGCGCGCCAAGGCCAATGCCGACTGCGCCATGTATGGCCGCGCCTTCGGCGGCATCAAGGTCACGGGCGTGCCGGTCGACGAGCACACCGTCGATCTCGTGAGCGACGTGCCGGCGCCGATCCTGCCGACCAATGTCTCGATGCTGGCGCTCGCCTCGCCCAAGACGCCGATGGAAACGCAGCGCCAGAGCGATGGCACCGGCCCCTACAAGATCACCGAATGGTCGCCGGGCAAGATCGTGCTCGAGGTCAACGAGAACTACTGGGGCGAAAAGCCCACCGTGACCAAGATCACCACGGTGTTCCGTACGGAAGACGCGGTGCGTGCCGCCATGGTTGCCGCCGGTGAAGCCGACATCGCCATCGACGTGTCGCCGGAAGATGCGAACAACCCCGAGACCGATTTCACCTACCTGAACTCGGAAACGACGTTCCTTCGCTTCGACCTGCGCAACGCGCCGCTGAACGATGTGCGCGTGCGCCAGGCCTTCAACTACGCCATCGACCGCGACGCCATGCTCGGCACCGTGGTGACGGCCGGCTCGCTCAAGGCGACGCAGCTGCCGGTGCCCAGCATCCTGGGGCATAATGCCAAGCTCGAGCCCTATCCATATGATCCGGAGAAGGCCAAGGCCCTGCTCGCCGAAGCCGCCGCCGACGGCGTCGACGTCACCGTGCCGATCCGCTTCATCGTGCGCGCCGGCAACTTCGCCCAGGTGGATGAATTCGCCGAAGCGGTCACCGCGATGCTTCAGGACGTTGGGCTGAACATCAACCTCGAGATCATGGAGCGCAGCCGCGCCTCCCTGTTCCAAGGCAAGCCCTTCCCCGAGGATTCGGGCCCGTACATCCAGTTGATCATGTCGGACAACAACCTCGGCGACGCCTCGTTCAGCGTGTTCCCGCACTATTCGAGCGGTGGCACGCAGTCGATGATGGCCGACCCGGCGTTCGACGAAGAGATCGCCAAGGCCGGTTCGGCCACCGGTGACGAGCGCCGCGCGGCGTACGAGGAGATCTTCCGCAAGCTGCACGAGGAGGTCGTGCCGGCGGTGATGATGTTCCACATGCTGGCCGTCACCCGCGTCGGCCCGCGGCTCGACTGGGTGCCGACCATCAAGGCCAATAGCGAGCTCGACTTCTACAACATGAAGTTCAAATGATCGGTCGGCTGCCGCGGCCTTGAGGCTGCGGCAGCCCCTCTTGCTGACGTGACGGGGAGTTGGCGGTGGGCCGCTTTATCATCCAGCGAGGACTAGACTCGCTGATCACGCTGGTCGTGCTTCTCATTCTGGTCTTCTGCCTGACGCGGATGACGGGCGATCCCGCCCTGTTGTTCCTGCCCGAGACCGCAACGCTCGAGGAGCGTGCTGCTTTCGCTGCCGCCCAGGGCTATTCCGATCCGCTTTATGTGCAGTTCGCCCGCTATGTCTGGGGCCTGGTGCAGCTCGATTTCGGTCGCTCCATGTTCCAGCAGCGGCCCGCCATCGAAGCCGTCGCCGACGCGCTGCCGATGACGATGATGCTGGCCTCGATCTGCCTCACCGTCTCGGTCGTAGCGGCGCTGACCATCGGCTGCCTTGCGGCTGCCAAGCCAGGTGGCGTGTTCGACCGGGTCGCCACCATCCTGTCGCTGATCGGCGGCAGTGCGCCCGATTTCTGGATCGCCATTGTCGGAATCCTGCTGTTCTCGGTGGCGCTCGGGTGGTTGCCAACGTCGGGTACGGGTGGGCCCGAATACTACATCATGCCGGTCATCGTCGTGGCGCTGAGACCGGTGGCGGTGCTGACCCAGGTGGTGCGCGGCGCGATGATCTCGTCGATGTCGGCTGCCTATGTGAAGACGGCGCGCGCCAAAGGCATCGGCGATCTCGCCATCCTCATCAAGCACGCGTTGCGCTCGTCGCTGCTGCCCACGATTACCGTGATTGGCAGCATCGCGGTGGGCATGATCAACGGGTCGGTGATCGCCGAAACCGTGTTCGGCCTGCCCGGCATGGGCAAGTTGCTGATCGAGTCGATCCTGCTGCGCGATTTCGCCGTGGTGCAGACCGTGGTGATGGTCGTCGCCATCGCGGTCTTCCTGCTGAACATCTTCATCGACATCCTCTACGTGATCGTCGATCCCAGAATCAGGCACAACTGATGAGCGATCTCGCTTCACCCCAGCCGATCGCCCCCGAGCGCGGCCGCTTCGCCGCCATTGCCGGAATGCTGTCCAAGGACGCGTTCGCCGTCACGGCGGTGGTCATCCTCGTCATCATCTTCCTGTTCGCGCTGATCGGGCCGTTCATCCTCGCCGATGAGGCGACCGGGATGAACCTCAAGCTACGCAACCTCGCCCCGTTCAGCCTCGAGCATGGCTGGGCCTTCGTGCTGGGCGCCGACAATCTCGGGCGTTCGATGCTGGCCCGCATCGTCGTCGGGGCGCGCACCACGTTCATCATCGCGCTCTGCGCCGTGACGCTCTCCATGGTCATCGGCGGCGCGCTCGGCGTGATCGCCGGCTATCTCGGCGGCTGGACCAGCCGTATCGTGCTGCGCCTCGCCGACGTGATCTTCAGCTTCCCCTCGCTGCTGCTGGCGCTGATCATCCTCTATATCGTCGGTCCCAGCATCACCAACGTGATCTTCATCCTCGCCGTTGGCGGGCTGCCGCACTACATCCGCGTCACCCGTTCGGAAGTGCTGGAGCTCAGGCAGCGCAACTTCGTCAATGCCTCGCGCGCCATTGGCGCTGGTACGCCGCGCATCCTGATCCGCCACATCGTGCCGCTGGTCCTGCCCACCATCATCACCTTGGGCGCGCTCGATTTCTCGGGCGTGGTGCTGGCCGAGTCCGGATTGAGCTTCCTCGGTCTTGGTGTCCAAACCCCCGATTTCACCTGGGGCGCCATGGTGGCGACCGGTCGCAACTACCTGCAGACGGCGTGGTGGCTGGCCTTCTTTCCGGGCCTCGCCATCGTCATCACCACGCTCTCCATGAACATCCTCGCGCACTGGGGCCGCACGGCCGCCGATCCGCAGCAGCGCTGGCGCCTGCAGCTGTCGCGCAAGCGGAGCCGCAAATGAGCAACCACCTTCTCGAAGTCCAGAACCTGAGCGTCGCCTTCGGCAGCCTGAACGGTCCGGTCGAAGTGGTGCGCGACGTGAGCCTGCATGTCGATGCGGGCGAGTCGCTGGTGATCCTGGGCGAAAGCGGCTCGGGCAAGAGCGTCACGTCGGCTGCGATCATGGACCTGCTCGATATGCCGCCGGCCGAAATCACCTCGGGCCGCGTGCTGTTCCAGGGCCAGGACCTGCTCGCCATGCCGAGCAGGCAGCGGCGGGCGATCAACGGCAAGGACATCGCCATCGTCTTCCAGGACCCGCTAGCACACCTGCATCCGCTCAAGACCATCGGTGCCCAGATGGTCGAGGGCATGATGGTGCATGGCGGCCGTTCGTCGTCCGAATGCTGGCAGGAGGCCGAGCGCCTGCTCGACCGTGTCGGCATCCGCGAGGTGAACAAGCGGATCAAGCAGTATCCGCATCAGTTTTCGGGCGGGCAGCGCCAGCGCGTAATGATCGCCATGGCACTGGCGCTCAAGCCCAAGCTGCTGATCGCCGACGAGCCGACAACGTCGCTCGACGTCACCGTGCAGGCGCGCATCCTGAAGCTGGTGCGTGAGCTCTGCAGCGATCTCGGCATGGGGCTGATCCTCATCACGCACGACCTCGCGGTCGCGGCAAACATGGGCGATCGCATCGCGGTGATGCGGCAAGGTCGGATCGTCGAGACCGGTCCGACCCGGCAGATCTTCGAGCAGCCGACCCACCCGTATACGCAGGAGCTCCTGCGCGCCGTTCACGCCGATGCGCGCCATGCCCAGCCGGACAGCCGGGGTGAGGTGCTGCTGAAGGTCGAGAATGTGGTGAAGGACTACCATGTCCCGGGCGGCCTGTTCTCGGCGCAGGTGATCCCGGCGGTGAAGGGCGTGAGCTTCACCGTCTCCAAGGGCGAGACGCTGGCCGTGGTGGGTGAGTCCGGCTCGGGGAAATCGACCATCGCGCGTGTGCTGATGCGGCTCGAGGAGCCGACGGGAGGCGCCGCGCTGTATCGCGGCGAGAATATCTTCGCGCTCGAGGGTGCCGAGCTGCGCAAGCACCGGCGGCGCATGCAGATGGTGTTCCAGGATCCGTATTCGTCGCTCAGCCCGCAGATGCGGGTGGGCGAGATTATCTCCGAGCCGCTGGCGGTGCACCCCGAAATCCTGCCCAAGTCCGACTGGGCCGATCGCGTCGCCGAGCTGCTCCGGCTGGTGGGGCTGTCGCCGGATCACGCCAAGCGCTATCCGCACCAGTTCTCCGGCGGTCAGCGCCAGCGCATCGCCATCGCACGCGCGCTGGCGTCGGAGCCGGAACTGCTGATCTGCGACGAGGCGGTGTCCTCGCTCGACGTCTCGATCCAGGCGCAGGTCGTGGCGCTGCTCGCCGACCTCCGCGACCAGCTCGGGCTCGCCTACATCTTCATCTCGCACGACCTGCACGTGGTGCAGAGCTTTGCCGACCGCGTGCTTGTGATGAAGAACGGCGAGTTCGTCGAGGAGGGCAGCGTCGACGCCCTCTTCACCCGCCCCCGCGAGGTCTACACGCGGGAATTGGTCACCGCGACGCCGCAGCCGAAATGGGCGATGGCACAGGTATGAGCTCCCCCAGGGCTTGCCATCGCGTGCAGCGAGTGTAGCACTGCGCGCCACTGCGAATGCATGTTCCGGGGTGAGGGTGGCACGACAGCCGCGCGAGAAGGCGCTCAGCATCTACGACATTGCCCGGGATCTGGGGATTTCCTCCGGCACGGTTTCGCGCGCCTTCAACAATCACCCCGAGGTCAGCCAGGCGACTCGCGAGCGCATCCTCGCCAAGGCGCGCGAGCTCGGCTACACGCCGAGCCCGCTCGCGCGAGGCCTCGCCCGGAATGTGACTTCCGCCATCGGCATCGTCATTCCCACGGTCTACGATCCGTTCTTCCTCGATTTCGCGCAGGGCGTGCAGCAGGCGGCAGCCGAGGCCGGGGTGGCGGTGATGATGTCGTTCACCGACCACGCCGAGGAGTCCCTTCATTCGGCGGTGCGCTCGTTCGAGCAGTTCCGGGTCGCCGGGGTGCTGCTGCTGGGTGGTAGCGGACAGCATGACGTCGAGCTCAGGACGCAGTTCCGCCAGCTGCCGATTGTCGTGGCGCTGAGGCGTTCCCAGGAATCGACGTTTCCTGCGGTGTTCATCGATCACAAGCGCGGCACGCTCGACATGATGCGGTTTCTCGCCTCGCGCGGGCATGATCGCGTAGGCTATGTCGGCCTGCCGCTCGTCACGCAAGCGGCGCTCGAGCGGCTTGCCGGCTACCGCGAGGCAGTTGCGGCGTTGGGCACAGCGCCGGGGATAGAGGTTCCCGCCGAGGGCAATGCTTTTGCCGACGGGATCACCGCCACCAACCGGCTGTTGGCCGAGTCGAAGCCCGATGCGATCCTCTACGCCAGCGATGCCCTTGCAACGGGCGGGCTGCATGCCCTGGCCCACCGCGGGGTGCGTGTCCCGGATGATATTGCCGTGGCCGGTTTCGGCGACATTATTTCCTCGTCGGTGACGGTGCCGGCGTTGACTACCGTGCACGTGCCCATGCGCGAGATCGGCGCCCGGTCGGTGGCGTTGCTGTTGCAGATGCTCGCCGGCGGCGAGGGCGTGGGCACCGGCATACAGCTAGAGACGAAACTGGTCGTCAGGGAATCCGCCTGAAAGCCGCCTAACGGCCAATTGCAGCGGACTTTGCCAGCATCTGAAATGAGGTGATTGACACGGAAACTGATCGGCCTTAGCAATCTCCGTAACCGGTTACGGAAACGGCCGGCACAGGAGGAGAGTGACGTCGCATGCTCGTGCGCGAAGTTGTTTTTGCTGGCCAAAATCAGGTCGAAGTGCGGGAGCGAGAAGCTGAACTAGCTCCGGGCCCGCGCCAGGTCCTGCTCAGGACGCTCTATTCGTTCGTTTCGACGGGGACCGAGCGCGCCAAGCTCACCGGACTCCAGAAGATCGGCTACCCCTGGGTCGCCGGGAACCGCGCCGTCGCCGAAGTGCTGGCGGTCGGGACAGAGGTGACGGATGTCGCTCCGGGCGACCGGGTGCTGGCCCATACGCCGCATACGAGCCACGTATTGACCGATGCGTTTCGCGTTGCTGTGCCCGATGCGGTGTCCTCGCAGCAGGCCGCGGCAACCGCGCTGGCGCTGGTGGCGATGACGGCGTTGCGGGTGAGCCCGCCGGAACTGGGTGACGCCGTCGTCGTGGTCGGCCTGGGTCCGGTCGGGATGATCGCCGCTCAGCTCTACGAGGCTGCGGGCGTGACTGTCGTCGGGGTCGATCGCGATCCGGGGCGGCTGGTCCTCGCCAAGGCGCTTGGCATCGGCCACGGCGTACTTGCCGGCAGGGCGGAAACACTGACCGAGGTGCGCGCGATAACCGGCGAAGACGGGGCTCGCATCGTGATCGAAGCGACCGGCATTCCATCAGTCGTAGCGCAGTGCTTCGACTTCGCCCGGCAGGGCGGGGACCTGGTGTTGCTCGGCTCACCGCGCGGCGCCGAGGTGGTGGACATCACCCCGATCCTCGATCGCATGCATCTGTGGAAGCCGCACAGCTCGGTGACGGTGAAGGGGGCGCATGAGTGGCAGTTCCCCTCGTACCGCACGCCGTTCACCCGGCATTCGATGGAAGAAAATGCCCAGGCCATTTTTGGGTTGATCGCCCGCGGCCGGCTCGACCTGTCGCGCGTGGTCGACCATATCGTGCCCGCCGCCGAGGCGCCGCGCGCTTACGAGGGGCTGCGCACCAATCCTGGCCAGTGGTCCGGCATCCTGTTCGATTGGACCGCAGCATGATCCCGCTCGCCTACGGCACATATGGGCTCGGTGCCACCCCGCTCGATGCCGCCATCCCCGCTATCGCGGCGGCCGGCTTCGACGCGGTGGAGCTGACGCTCGCCGACGGCTACCCCGGCGTGTCGCGGCAGGTCGGGACCGTCGACGGCGCGGCGATCCGGCAGCGCGTCGCCGATGCCGGGCTCGAGCTGACGGCGTTCCTAGCCAGGGACACGGTGCTGCCCGGCGCCGACCGTGCCGGCATGGACGACGAGACGCTGAGCACGCTGATCCGGTCGGCGCACCACTGTGGCGCAGGCGGCGACGCGATCATCACCTTCACCATGGGTGGCGCGCGTGCCGAGTGGCCGGCCCGCAATGAGGAGTTGGTCGAACGGTTGCGCCAGCTCGGCGATATCGCGGCGCGCGAGGGCGCGGTGCTGGCGGTCGAGCCGCATGCCAAGGGGTTGATCGACTCTGTCGATCGCGCCGTGTGGCTGATGCAGACCGTGGATCACCCGGCGATCCGCTTGAATTTCGATATCAGCCACTACGCGCTACCCGGCGTCGAGTTCGACCTCGAGGATGCGGCGGCGCGGCTGCTGCCCTACGCGGTGCACGCTCACATCAAGGATAGCGTGCCCACCGAGAGTGGCTTCCGCTTCGTCCTGCCCGGCGCCGGTCTGTTGGATCTTGCGCAGTATTTCGTGGTGCTCGGCCGCCATGGCTGGAACCGGCCGGTGACCGTCGAGGTGAGCGCCATGGTGTTCAACGCGGCGGGCTACGATCCGCTCGATGCGATCAGAACCAGTTTTTCGGCCCTCGACGCCGCTCGGCGCGAGGGAATTTCCGCCGGGCAACGCGCCCGAGCCTGAGACTTCATCTGGGAGGAGAAGAAATGACCTTGGATTTCCTGAACCGCCGCCGGTTCCTCGCACTATCGGCCGCCAGCGCCACCCTTGCCGCCACCTTCGGCCACAGCACCTCGTCGCTCGCCGCGTCCGACCCGGCCTCGTGGACCGGCACGCTGAAGATCAACGAGCGCGCCACGCCCAACAAGATCGCCTACTGGGAGCAACTGGGCGCGCGCTTCATCGACGAAGCGCCGAACCTGCAGGTCGTGGTGGAATCCAGCGATACCGGCACCAACTACGACACGAAGCTTCTCACCGGCTCCATCTCCAAGACCGTGGGTGATCTCGCCTGGCTGGTGACGACGCAGAACTTCAACCTGTTCCAGTCCAAGGGGCTGGTGCTGCCGGTGGACGATTTCATCGCTGCCGACGGGCACGATCTGTCGCCTTACCTCAAGGCCGCGCTCGATGCGGTGACCATTGACGGCAAGCTCTACATGATCCCGACCGGCTTCCATGGTGGGCCGATCTCGATGTTCTACAACAAGAAGCTGTTCGACGAGGCCGGTGTGGCCTACCCGACGCCGGAATGGACGCTGGCCGAGTTCGAGGCCGCGGCGGCGGCGCTGACCAAGCCTGAGAACGATCAGTTCGGCGTGGTGCTGCCGCTCGACAACCCCGAGGCACTGGTGGTGCTGGCGCGCTCGTTCGGCGGCGATGTGCTCAAGAATAACGGCACCGAAAGTGCGTTGGGCGATGAAGGTATACGCGCCGCCTTCGAGTGGATCGCGGGGTTGATCAACGACAAGAAGGTGATGAAACAGCCCGCCGAATTGCCCAGGCTGGCTACTGGCTCGATCGACTATAATGGCTTCTTCGGCTCCAATAAGGTGGCCATGTGGCAGGCCTCGCCTTGGCATGCCAACATGCTGCGCACCGCGCTCGGCCCCGAGGCCTTCGCCGAGACCTACGACATCGCCCTGATCCCGCAGGGGCCAGCCGGCCGTGTCGGCCAGTTGGTGGTCGAAGGCTATCCAATCTTTTCGACCACCAAGAACCCGGACGCGGCCTGGGCCTTCACCAAGCTCGCGACGAGCAAGGAGGAAGGCGTCGCCCGTATCGCGCACGGTTTCGTCGCCGCACCGCGCGAGGACGCTATCAACGATGCCGAAATGGTCGCGAACGACCCGATCTATGCCTTTTACAACCGGGCCGTGATGGACAACCCGCCGCCGCCTGCCTCGGTGCCTGCCAACAACAAGATCACCGAGATGTACGCCATGATGAAGCTCGCCTTCGACGGTGTATGGAGCGGCGATCAGGCGGCGGCTGACGCGCTCGCAGCCGCCAACCAGCAGCTCACCGACCTGCTGGGGCAGGCATGAGCGAGATGACGGCCCCTGCCGGCGCCACCCCGGCGGCCCGTAGGGACCTCGCGGATCGCAAGCCCATGCGGGATTCGGTTCGCGAGGCCCTTTGGGGCTTCGGTTTCATCAGTCCGTGGCTGTTGGGGACCTTGTGCCTGACGCTCATTCCGATGGTGCTGTCGCTCTACTACTCATTCACGAAGTACGATGTGTTCTCGTCGCCGGAGTGGATCGGCCTTGCCAACTATGCGCGGCTGACATCGCAGCCGATCTTCTGGCGCGCGCTGACGACTACGCTTGCCTACACCGCCATGCTGGTGCCGCTGTCGGTCGGGTTGTCGCTGCTTTGTGCGGTGCTGCTCAACGCGCGGGTCAAGGGTCGGGCCTTCTTTCGCGGCGTGTTCTTCTTTCCCTCGCTCGTGCCCTCAGTGGCCGCGGCCTATCTATGGCTGTGGATGCTCAGCCCCGAATTCGGCCTGGTGAACAGCGCGCTCGAACTGGTGGGCATTCATGGGCCGAACTGGCTCGGCTCGACCAACACGGCGCTGATCTCGGTCGTAATCATCGCGATCTGGGGCGCGATTGGCGGCACCATGATGATCACCTTCCTCGCCGCGCTCCAGAGCGTACCCAAGGAACTCTACGAGGCGGCCGAGATCGACGGCGCGAGCCGTTTCGTGCAGTTCGTCTCCATCACCGTGCCGCTGATCAGCCCGACGATCTTCTTCAACCTGATCATCGCCACCATCGGTTCCTTCACGGTGTTCGATATCGTCTATGTGACCACCGGCGGCGGGCCGCAATATTCGACCTACACCTACTTCATGCACATCTACACGACGGGCTTCCACAGCTTCGATTTCGGCTCGGCCTCGGCCATGACCTGGGTACTGACGCTGATCCTGTTCGTGCTCACGGCGATCCAGTTCCGGCTGCAACGCAGGTGGGTCTACTATGGAACGGAGGTCTGAGATGAGCACGGATGTGAGCCACGCCCGTCCGCACCGGGCCGGCGGCAAGGTGTTGCTCTACGGCATGCTGGCGCTGTTCACGGTGTTCTTTTTGACGCCGCTGCTCTGGGCGGTGCTGGCCTCGCTGAAATCGCCGGCCGAACTCCAGCAATATCCGCAGCCGCTGCTGCCGAGGGAGTGGCTGTGGTCCAACTGGATCGACGTCTGGACGCTGCTGCCGCTCGGCACCTTCTTTGCCAACACGACGATCGTCACCGTGTTGGCGCTGGCCGGGCAACTGCTCAGTTGCTCGCTCGTCGCCTATGGTTTTGCGCGCTTCCGCTTTCCGCTGCGACGCACCTTGTTCGGCGTGGTGATCGCGGTGCTGATCCTGCCCGGGATCAGCTACCTGATCCCGCAATATGTGATCTACACGCAGCTGGGCTGGCTCGACACCTTCCTGCCGCTGGTGGTGCCGTGGTGGGTGGCGGCAGGCTCGGGCAGCGCGTTCTCGATTTTCCTGCTGCGGCAGTTCTACGCCAACATCCCGCGGGAGCTCGAGGAAGCTGCGCTGCTCGATGGTGCCGGTTACCTGCGCATCTGGTGGAGCATCATCCTGCCGTTATCCAAGCCGGCCCTCGGCGCCGTGGCAGTGCTCGGCTTCATCTGGCACTGGACCGAGTTCCTGCAGCCGCTGATCTACCTGCAATCGCAAAGCAATTTCACGCTCACACTGGGGCTCAGGTTCCTGCAGACGGGCGCCGCCGACACTACGGTCACTTCGCAGAGCACCGACCAGTATCTGATGGTCGCCACGCTGCTGGCCTGCCTGCCGCCGCTGCTGCTGTTCCTGTTTGCGCAGCGCCAGTTCATCCAGGGCATCAATCTCAGCGGCGGCAAGGGCTGACGCTCCTTCTTCTCCATTCGGAAGTTCGACAAAAATGCATAGCAACAAAGTCCTGATCATCGTCGGCGATGCGACCGAGACGGTCGACACGCTCTATCCCTACCTGCGCCTGCAGGAGGATGGCTTCGAGCCCGTCGTCGCCGGTCCGGAAAAGCGCCAGTTCCAGATGGTGCTGCACGAGATCAAGCCGGGCTGGACCATCACCCGCGAGTGGGAGGGCTACACGATCGACGCCGATATTGCCTTCAGCGAGATCGACGAGACCGAGTATGCCGGCATCTTCTTTTCCGGCGGCCGCGCGCCCGAATATATCCGCGACAACCCGGACCTGATCCGGATCACGCAGTATTTCATCGATAGTGGCAAGCCGGTGGCCAGCATCTGCCACGGCGTCGAGATCCCGGCTCGGGCCGACCGCGTGCGCGGCCGCCGCATGGCTTGCGTGCCGAAATGCCAGTTCGACCTCGAGGTATGTGGCGGCATCTTCGTCAACGAGCCCTGCGTCGTCGATGGTAACATCGTCTCCGGCCGCACCTGGCACGACCATGGGCCGGTCATCGGCGAGTGGATGCGGATGCTCAAGCGCGAGAACGAGCGCAACGGCGACCGGGTGAAGGCTGCCTAGCGCGTTTTCACCTTCGAAGCGGTCCCCAAACTCCGGCGTCATCCCGCTAAGGCGGGGATCCAGCAGCCGCACGCTCGGTGCCCGACTGGGTTCCCGCCCGCGACAGCATCAGCGATGCCGTGCTGAGCGTAGGATAGCCCTACCGCCGCAGGCGCTGCGTGATCGAGCTGGCGGCGACGGCGAGGACGATGATGCCGCCGACAAGGATTTGGCGGATGTAGCTGTCGACGCTCATCTGGGTGAGGCCGTTATCGAGCACGCCGAGGATCAGCACGCCGATCACGGTGGCGAGAACGCGCGGCGTACCCTGTTCGCTCATGGTCATGCCGAGAAACACCGCCGCGATGGCGTTTAGCATCAGGCCGCTGCCCTGGGTCGGGTTGGCCGAGGCGACGCGGCTGGCATACATGATGCCGGCGCCGGCGGCGCTGAGGCCGGTGAGCGAGAAGGCTATCAGCTTCAGCCGCCGCACCGCCACGCCGCTCAGGTAAGCGGCCTCGACATTGCCGCCGATGGCGTAGAGCCGGCGGCCGAAAGTGGTCTGTTCGAGCAGCAGCCAGGCGGCGAGCACCGTCAGCAGCGCGACAATTGTGAGATTGGGCAGCATCACCGCCACCCCGCCGATTTCGCCGAGCGGGATGCCGCCGCGGGCGAAGTTCGAGAAGCCTTCGGGGATGGCGGCGCCCGAAATGGTCTTGCCGCCGCTCAGGACGAATGCGGCGCCGGAATACATGGTGAGGGTGGCGAGCGTCGCAACGAACGGCAGGATGCCGATGAAGCTCACCAGCACGCCATTGAACGCGCCGCCGATCAGCCCGACCAGCAGTGCCGCGCCGACCGCGGCCCAGATGGGGTAGCCCGCGGCGAACAGCACGCCGGCGACAATGCCGGCAAGGCTCGCGGCCGAGCCGACCGACAGGTCGAAATCGCCCATGACCATGACGATGGTCATGCCGCAGGCGACTACCATCAGCATGGAGAGCTGCTGGGTGATGTTCAGCCAGTTGCGCGCGGTCATGAAGGTTTCGGGCAGGTTGAGCCAGAAGAAGATCAGGATCAGCGCAAAGCCGACGAGCGTGCCGTAGCGGCGGAAGAGGGGGGCGATGGTCATGCGGCCAACGGGGCCCGGCCGTAGCAAAGGTTCAGCAGGTCGTCTTCCTTGAGCCTGTGCGCGCTGACGATGTCGGCGATGGCGCCGTCGCGCATCACCGCGATGCGGTCGCACATGCCGATCAGCTCGGGCAGGTCGGAACTCACCAGGATCACCGCCATCCCCTTGGCCGTCATGTCGCGAATGATGCTGTAGATATCGAATTTGGCGCCCACGTCCACCCCGCGCGTCGGCTCGTCGAGCAGCAGCAGTTTAGGGTTGCCGCCGAGCGCCTTGGCGAACACCACCTTCTGCTGGTTGCCGCCGCTCAGCTCCCGCGCGAGCTGTTTCGGACCCGACGCACGCAGTCGCACTTCAGCGCCGAGTCCGGCGGCAAAGCGGCGTTCCGCTCCGGTGGTCAGGATGCTGCCGGCGAAACTGCGCTGGTCGAGATGGGGCAGGGTAACATTCTCGAAGATGGCACGAGTCAGCATCAGCCCCTCGGTGCGCCGCTCGCGCGGTACATAGGCAACGCCGGCCTTCCAGGCGGCGGAGGGGCCGTAGGGCCGGTAGCGGCGGCCCGACAGGGTGATGATGCCATGGCGTGGCTTCAGATCACCGAACAGCGTGCGCAGCAGGTCGCGCTGGCCCATGCCCGACAGGCCGGCAACGCCGAGGATCTCGCCTTTGCCGACGCTGAAGGACAGCGCCCGGAGCCGCTCGGTCGAGAGATTCTCGATGGTCAGCGCTGCTTCGGCCGACGGCTTCACGCTGGCCGGTGGGTAGGCCTCCTCGACCTTGCGGCCGATCATCATGGCGACGAGATCGTCGTGGGTGATGTCGGCCATGCGACCGGAGTCGATGGTTGCGCCGTCACGCAACACCGTGGCGCGGTCGCACAGCGCCATCACCTCGTCGAGCCGGTGCGAGACATAGAGTACCGAGCCACCTGCGGCGCGGATTTCGCGCAGAACCTTGAAGAGCCGCTCGGACTCATCGCGCGTCAGAGCGGCAGTGGGCTCGTCCATGACGTAGAGGCGCGCCGGCGCGCCCGGCTCGCTGAGGAAGGCACTCGAGATGCGCACCAGCATCTGGTCGCCGAGCGACAGGCGGGCGAGCTTTTCGCGCGGATCGATATGGGTGATGCCGAGCTGGCGCAGCGCCTCGAGCGCCGTGGCGTGGAGCGTGCGCCAGTCGACGAACAGTCCGGCGCGCTTGGGATAGCGGCGGCCCATGAAGATGTTCTCGGCCACCGACAGCGCCGGCACCACGTTGAATTCCTGGTGCAGGAAGCGGAAGCCGAGCCGATGCGCTTCGGCGGGGCCGCCGATCGTGGTGGGGCGCCCGTCGATGGTGATCTCGGCCGTGTCGGGAACGACGACGCCGGCGAGGATGCGGATCAGCGTCGATTTGCCGGCGCCGTTCTCGCCCATCAGCGCGTGGATTTCCCCCGCCTCGATGGTGAGGTCGACCCGGCGCAATGCCGGAACACCGGCATAGGCCTTGGCGATATTGGTAAGGGAGATGAAAGTCATTGAACCGAACGATGCCGAGGTGCCACCACCACCGGGTCATTCCCGCGAAAGCGGGACTCTCTGTTTACGGTGCCGCCCCAAACGGAGATCCCCGCCTTCGCGGGGATGACCCGAGCTTGGGGCGACAATGGCGCAGGGCCGATTACTCGGCCGCGTTGTCCTTGGTGACGAGCTTGGTCGGCACGTAGATCACGTTCGAGGCGGGCGCGGTGCCGGCGAGGAGGCCGGCGACAGCCTCGGCGGTGGCGGTGCCGATGCCGGCGAAGTCCTGCGCGACGGTAGCCTCGAAGTTGCCGCCCTTGGCGACTTCCTCGCGGGCCTGCGGGTTGGCGTCGATGCCGGTGATGACGATGCCCTCACCCTCGCGGCCGGCGGCCTCGATGGCCTGCAGGGCGCCGAGCGCCGGCTGGTCCCAGGCGGCCCAGACCGCACTGATGCTGCCCGGTTCGGGGTTGGCCGCGAGCACGGCATCCATCTTGGCGCGCGAATCGGCGATGCCGCCGTCCGACACGTCCGGCGTGATGCGGTCGAGAATCTTGATGCCCGGATTGGCGGCGAAGATTTCGTCGGCCTTGGCGCCGCGCACCTGCACAGGCGGGAATGCGTCGAACACGAACATCACGACATTGCCTTCGCCCTTGAGGCGGTCGACGACGAAGCCGGCGGTGGTTTCGGCCATGGCGACGCCGTCCGAGGTGACGTTGGTGGCGAGCAGCGGATCGCTGCCCGCATCCATGCCGACGACCGGGATGTTGGCATCCTTGGCAGTCTGCAGGCCCGCGGTGACCTGGGTCGGATCGACGTTGATGACGATGGCGTCGACGCCCTGGTTGACCACATCCTCGATGCGGCTGATCACGGCGGCGACGTCGCCGGCGGTGTCGATGACGTTGACGTCCCAGCCCTTGTCCTTGGCGACGGCCTGGAAGGCTTCGACATAGGCCTGCGTGCCGGGCTGCGCCATGTAGGGGGTGACGACGGCGACCTTGGACTGCGCCAGCGCTGCGGCGGTCGAGCCGGCCAGCAATGCGACGGCGGCGACGCCGAGCGTGCGGAAGGTGCGGGAAAGGGTGATGGGCATGCTCTGATAGACCTCCGGGCACGGGTGGGCGTCCTGTCGCCCCGCCGCCGCGCGCCCCGCGCAGACGACTGTTTTCCTTATGCCGCAGGCAACTATAAGGAACGGAGCCGCAGGCGGCTACGGGCATTTGGGGGCATTGTTTGGTTAGCACTACACTCATCGGCATCGACGTCGGCACGACCGCGATCAAGGCGATCCTCATCGACCAGAGCGGCAATCGCCTCGATGCGTTTTCCCGGCCCTATGCGATCTCGCGCCCACGCGAGGGATACGCCGAACAGAACCCGCAGGACTGGATGGATGGCGTGCTCGCGGCGCTCAGCCAGTTCGCCGCCGGGCATGACCTCAGTGGGCTGGCTGGCATGGGCATCTGCTCGCAGGTGAACACGCATGTCTTCGTCGACGGGGCAGGCCAGCCGCTGCTGCCGGCCATCCTCTGGCAGGACGGGCGCTCGGCCCCGGACGCCGCGGAACTCGACGCGCAGGTCAGCGCGCAACAGAAGCTCGACTGGTTCGGCGGCCCGGTGCCGATCGATGCCAGTCACGCGCTGTCGCGGATGGCGCATATCCGACGGACGGCTCCCGACATCTACGCCCGGACCCGGCACGTGCTGCTGCCGAAGGATTTTTGCGTGCTGCAACTGACCGGCGCCGTCGGCAGCGACCCCATCGCGGCAGTCGGCCTCGTCGATCGCGCCGGATATGTCGCGCCGCTGCTCGATCTCGTGCCCGGCGCGGCGGAGCGCCTGCCGCCGCTCTTCGGCTTCACCCACGTCGCCGGCCAGGTGCGCGACGGCTTGCCCTGTGCCGGCGCACCGGTGGTGGTGGGCGCTATGGATGCCTGGGGCGGCATGTTCGGCACGGGCGTCGCCGCGGATGGCGACGCGATGTACCAGAGCGGCACCAGCGAAATCCCGGGCATCGTTTCGGCCAAGGTGAACCCGACGCCGGGCGTGATCCTGTTCCCGCCCTACGAGGGCATCGTCATGCATGCCGCGCCGACCCAGACCGGCGGGGCGGCGCTGGCGTGGCTGGGCAATATGCTCGGCCGCAGCCCGGCCGAGATGTCGGGGTTGGCGGAGAGCATCGGGCCGTCCTCCGCCATCCCGGTGTTCCTGCCGCACCTGCAGGGCGAACGGGCGCCGATCTGGGACAGCGCTTCGCGCGGCGTGTTTGCGCGGCTCGACAACCGGGCCGGTGCTGCCGAGATGGTGCGCAGCGTGATGGAGGGTGTGGCCTTCTCGGTGCGCTGGGCGTTCGAGGCGCTGCAATCCTCGGCCGGGATGGAAGTGGCGCTCGCCAATATCGGTGGCGGCGGTTCGCGGTCCGATGTGTGGTGCCAGATCCGCGCCGACGCGCTGGGGATGACGCTGCGGCGTACCAGTGCACCCGAAGCCGCGGCGATCGGCGCGGCCATCCTGGCGGGCGTGGGCAGCGGGATCATGCCGTCGATCGCGACGGCGTCGCGCGAGCTGGTCCAGTTCGACCGCGAGTTCACGCCCGACGCGAGCAAAGCCGCGTACTACGCTGAAAAGTATGGGAAGTATCGCGAGTTGTACGAGGCGCTGAAGGCCTTCAACCGGCAATAGGGGACGGGGCGCCGGAGCGCCCCGCCTGGGCTCAGAAGTTGAAGTCGCCGATGTTTTCCTTGGTGAAGACGAACGGCGCGCCGAGCAGGATCTCGGAGCCGTTGATCACCTGCAGGTCGCCGAGCTTGCCGGCGGCGACGGATGTGGCGCCGGGGGCGAGCGTGCCGTCGGCGGCCGCGCGCAGCACATAGGCCGCCGCATAGCCGAGATCGACCGGATTCCACAGCACCACCGACTTCACGCAGTCGGCCTCGACATAGGGCTTCATGGCATTGGGCGTCGCGAGCCCGACCACGGCGATCGAGCCGCACTTGCCGGCCTGGGTCACGGCATCGGCCGCGGCGGGGGTCGCCACCGAGGTCATGCCGAGGATGCCCTTCAGCTCATCGCCGTACTTGTTGATGAGCGTGTTGGCCTGGTTGAAGCTGAGGATATTGTCTTCCTGCGCTTCCACCGTTTCGAGCCACTTGAGGTTGGGGTGGCAGGCGGCGGCATAGGCGGCCATCTCGGCGATCCAGCGCGCCTGGTTGGGCGTGGTGAAGGTCGAGGTGACGATGGCGAAGGAGGCGTCCTCGCCCACTTCGGTGGCGAGGTTGTCGATCATCGCCTTGGCGATACCGTTGAACTCGGCCTGGTTGACGAACCACTGGCGGGCATCGGGCTCGGAGTTGGCGTCGTAGCCGACGACGTTGATGCCGGCCGCCAGCGCCTTCTTCAGCACCGGCGCGATCGCCACCGGGTCGTTGGCGGCGAACAGGATGCCGTCGACGCCTTGGGTGATGTAGTTGTCGATCACCGTGATCTGGTCGTCGATATTGGCCTCGGTCGGGCCGTCGGTCGTCGCCTTCATGGTGCCCATCTCGGCGGCCGCGTCGGCGATACCCTTCGATGTGGCGTCGAAATAGCCGATGCCGATGAGTTTTGGCACATCGACGACGGTCAGTTCCTTGCCCTTCCGGTCCGGCGGGTTGGTGGGCGAGCCACCGTCATAGTCCTTGGCGACCGGCGTGGCCGGCGTGCCGTCGCAGGCGAGCGGGCTCGTGGGCAGATCGTCGCCGCCGGTCCAGGCCGATTGGGCCTGGACGAGGCTGGTGGAGAGCGAAAGTGCCGCAAGCACGGCGAATGTCGTACGAAGCATAGTCTCCTCCTTGATGTCGCCGGCCCGTTTCGGCATGGCCATTGCGCGACGGATTAGCGGGTGCCGCCCCGGTAGACGAAGTTCGAGACGAGGATCGTGAGGATCAGCACGGCGCCGATCAGCACGATGGTTCCGTCGCTTTTCACACCGGCAAGCGACAGGCCGTTCTTGAGTGCCTGGATCAGGATCAATCCGAGCACGGTTCCGATGATGGTGCCGCGGCCACCGAAGATCGACGTGCCGCCGAGCACCACGGCGGTGATGGCGTCGAGCTCGATGCCGGTGCCCATGTCCGAGCGGGTGGTCGAGACGCGCGAGACGAAGATCACTGCCGCGAGCGCTGCGGCAAAGCCCGAGGCCGCGTAGATCGCCATCTTCACCGCATCGACGCGCAGCCCGGAGAAGCGGGCCGCCGTCTCGTTCGAGCCGATGGCATAGGTGGCGCGGCCCCAGGTGGTCGTGCCGAGGACGATGGCGGCGATGATGGTGACGGCGAGGAAGATCCACAGCTGGGTCGGCACGCCCAGCACCTGGCCCTGGCCGAGCACGTAGAACCAGTCGGGATAGCCGCGCACCGAGCGGGCCTCCGACACGCCCTCGGCGATGCCGCGATAGAGCGCCAGCGTACCCAGCGTCGCGATGAGCGGGGGAAAGCGGAAGCGGGTGATGATCACGCCGTTGAGCAGCCCGGCAACCGTGCCGACGGCGAGGGTCAGGACGATCGCCGCCTCGAGCGGCAGGCCGAGATTTTTCCAGAACACGCCGAGCATGATGGCCGACATGCCCAGGATCGAGCCCACCGACAGGTCGATGCCGCCGGTGACGATGACGAAGGTCATGATGATGGCGATCAGCCCGACCTCGGTCATTAGCCGGCCCTGGTTGAGCAGGTTGTCGAGGGTGAAGAACTTGTCGGACTGGGCCGAGAGGACGAGCAGCGCCACCACCACCAGCACGGCAAGGATGGTCTCGTGGCGGATGAGCCGGGACAAATTCATCGCCCGCCCCGCAACTCGCGGGTGCGGCGCAACATGTCGACCAGCACGGTAAGCAGGATCAGCGCGCCGATCACCGCGCGCAGCCAGTAGGCCGAGACGTTGATGAAGATCAGCGCCGAGCCGATGGCCGAGAACAGGATTGCCGCGAGCGTCGAGCCGATCACCGTGCCGGTGCCGCCCAGGATGGAGACGCCGCCGATCACCGCGGCGGTGATGATGGTGAGCTCGAGGTTGGGCGGTACGGTCGACTGGATGATTTTGAGCTGGGTGGCGAACAGGATGGTCGCCAGCCCGGCAAAGGCACCGTGGATCATGAACACCTGCACGGTGCGCCGTTCGATGGGAATGCCCGCGGCCCGTGCCGCCTCGGGGTTGCCGCCGATGGCGTAGAGCGAGCGGCCGAAGGCGGAGTATTTCATCCAGGCGAAAGCGCCGAGGGTGAGGATCACCATGAACCACACCGGCACCGGAATGCCGAGCAGGCGCTGCTGCGCCAGAAGGAATTCGGGCGGCAGGTTGTTGATCCAGGCGCCGCCGGTCACCGACACGAGGCCGCCGCGCAGGATGGAGAGCATGCCGAGCGTCACCACGATCGAGGGAATCCGCCCGTAGGCGACGAGCAGGCCGATGACGAAGTTGACGCCGATGCCGACGAGGATCGGCGCCGTCCACGCCACCCAGACCGGGGCGCCGGACACTGCGATGGTGCCGGACACTGTCGCCAGCACGCCGATCAGCGCGCCGACCGATACGTCGATATGGCCGGTGATGATGATCATCGCCATGCCGATGGCGGCTACCGCGATATAGGCGTTGCCCGAGATCACCGTGTTGAGGTTGTTGGCGCCGAGAAAGCGCGGGTTGATCGCCGACACCACCGCGAACAGCACCAGGATGGCGCAGGCGATCACCACTTCCTGCCCATAGGCGGAGATGAAGCGGCTCAGTGCGCTGCGCTGGGCGCGGAAGGGTGGGGCGGCGGCCTCGAGCGTCATGCTGCGGCCTCCATCGCACTGCGCGTCATGGCGGCTCCGACCGTCTCGGGCGTGGCGTCGGCGCGATCGATGGTGGCGGTCAGCCGGCCGCCATGCATCACCAGCACGCGGTCGCTCATGCCGAGGATTTCGGGCAGCTCGCTCGAGATCATCAGTATGGCCATGCCTTCGCCGGCGAGCCGGGCCATCAGCGCGTGGATTTCGGCCTTGGCGCCTACGTCGATTCCGCGTGTCGGCTCGTCCATGATGAGGATGCGCGGCGAGGTCTCGAGCCACTTACCCAGCACCACCTTCTGCTGGTTGCCGCCGGAGAGCTGCCCCACCACCTGGGCTGGGACGCGCGCCCGCACGCCGAGCTTCTTGATCGAGTCGGCGGCGCGGCGGAACTCGGCGCCGACATTGATGAAGATGCCCCGCGTCACGTTGTGCAGCGAGGCCATGGAGTTGTTCTGCGCGATGGTCATCGGCCGCACGAGGCCTTGGAGGCCCCGGTCCTCCGGCACGTAGGCGATGCCGAGATTGCGGGCCTGCTTGGGCGAGCCGATGCTGACCGGCTGCCCATCGATGACGATTTGCCCTGATGTCGCCGGGGTGATGCCGAACAGGGTCAGCGCCAGCTCGGTGCGCCCGGCGCCGACGACGCCGGCCAGCCCGAGGATTTCGCCGCGCCGCAGCTCGAACGAGATGTCGCGCACGCGGCTGCCGTGGCTCATGTTCTCCACCCGCAGCAGCACCTCGCCGATATTGGGTTCGCCGCGCGGGAACAGGTGATCGATTTCGCGGCCGACCATCATGGCGACCAGCGATTGCTCGGTGACCTCGGCGATAGGGCGGGTGCCGATCAGCTGGCCGTCGCGCAGCACGGTGACGCGGTCGGCGAGCTCGAAAATCTCGGGCAGCTTGTGGCTGACATAGACGATACCGACGCCGCGCTCGCGCAGACGCTTCACCACCGCGATCAGGCGGCGGATGTCGGCGTCGGCCAGCGCCGCGGTGGGCTCGTCCATGATCAGGACCTTGGCGTCCTGGCTCAGTGCCTTGGCGATCTCGACCCGCTGCCGATTGGCGACCGAGAGCGAGCCGACCTTGGCGTCGACGTCGAGGTCGGGGCTGTCGAGGGAGTCGAGCAGCTGCCGGGCGCGGCGGCGCATCTGCGTCCAGTCCAGCATGCCGGCCGGGCCGCGCGGCGCGTTGCCGAGAAAGACGTTCTCGGCCACGGTAAGCTCGGGAAAGAGCAGCAATTCCTGATAGACCGTGGCGACGCCGCCGCGGCGCGCTTCCTTGGGGCTGACCGCATCATAGCTGGTATCGCCAAGGCGGATCGTGCCGCTGTCGGGGGCGTGGACGCCGGCGATGATCTTGATGAGCGTCGACTTGCCGGCGCCGTTCTCGCCGAGCAGCGCGTGCACCTCGCCGGCGCGGACGTCGAAGTCGACGTTTTTCAGCACCGTGATGCCGGCGAACGACTTCGACACAGCTTGCAGGCTAACCGGGATCGACTGCGTCATGGGCAACTCCGATCCGTGATCGACGCCCGCCCAGCCGCCCTCCAGCAGCCACCAGCCGTCCTCCCGTTTTGCCAGCTGCGGCGTTGCGCAGGGGGCGATTTCAGGGCTTGCCGCCCGTGTCGCGCATTACTGACATGTTAGTGTAAGCACGCAGCGTCCGCGCCCGTCAATGTCGATTAAGCATGTATTTCTTGGGCTTGCGAACTGCTGCCGGGTTGCGCAGCAATAGACCCAAGTACCGGAGGAGGTGCGGGCGCATGGATAGTCGGCGGCGAGGAGGCTGCTGCTTTCCCCGCGCCCGGTTCGTGTTCGCGAAGAGCGCGGAAAACTCGTCCGGACACTTGGTGGGGAGACAGTGCCGGTGCCGGAAGAGTTCGATCACATCGTCATCGGCGGCGGCGCCTCGGGGTGCGTCGCGGCGGCGCGGCTGGTGACCGACGGCGACCGCAAGGTGCTGCTGCTCGAAGCCGGGTTCTCGCACCACCACCCGCTGCTCGACATGCCGCCGGGTATCTTCAAGCTGATCAACGGGTCGAAATACATGACCTACCATCAGACCGTGCCGCAGCCGCACCTGCATGATCGCGTGCACGATATCCCGCAGGGGAACGTGCTGGGCGGGGGCACCTCGGTGAATGCGCAGGTCTACATGCGCGGCCGGCCGTCCGACTACGACGAGTGGGACGACGTGCTGCGCGGCAATAATGACGGGGCGCGCTGGAACTGGGACACCGTGCTCCGCCACTTCCGCCGCATCGAGGGCAATAATCGGCTGAGCAACGAGCTGCATGGCAGCGAGGGGCCGCTGCTGGTGTCCGATCCGGGCCATGTTGATGACGTGTCGCGCTGGTTCGTGCAGTCCGTGCAGGAGAAGGGCGAACCCTTCACCACCGACTTTAACGGCCCGACCCAGCGTGGCGTCGGCTTCTACCAGTTCATGAACCGCAAGGGTAAGCGCTCGAGCGCCGCCTATGCCTATGTCGAGCCGCTGAAGGACGACAAGCGGCTGACGGTGCGGTTGCGGGCCCGCGTCACCCGGATCAACATCGAGAACGGCCGCGCCGTCAGCGTCACCTATCGCGACGAGAGCGGCAACGAACACACGGTGCATTCGCGCGGCGATATCGTGCTCAGCTCGGGCGCGCTGGTGACGCCGAAGCTGCTGATGCTGTCCGGGCTCGGCCCCGCCGACCAGCTCAGGCAGCACGGCATCGACACGATCGTCGACCTGCCGGGCGTGGGCCAGAACCTGATCGATCATCCGGAAGTGCCGGTGATCTCGGTGGCCAACGGGCCCTATGGCTATTTCCGGCAGGGCGTCGGTTGGCGGATGCTGAAGAACGGGCTGAACTTCAAGATTTTCGGCAATGGCCCGATCCTGTCGGCGGGGTTCGAGGCGGGCGCTTTCATCAACCCGATCGATCGCGATGCGCCGCCCTCCATCCAGGCGTTCTGCGTGCCGATCGTCTATCTCGACCGCGACCTGCTCAAGGTGTTCGACGACACCTACGGGGTCACCATCACCACCGTGCTGGTGAAGCCGAAATCGCGCGGCTACGTGCAGCTGCGCTCAGCCGACCCGATGGCCATGCCGCTGGTGTCGCCGCACCTGCTGCAACACCCCGAAGACATGAAGATCATGGTCGAGGGCCAGCGCTTCTTCCGCGACGTGCTGCTCTCGGGCCCGCTCGGCAAGCGGGTCGAGAAGGTCATCGCCCCGGCTGGCCCCGACCTCAGCGACGAGGTGATGGCCGAGCATTGCCGGCGGTTCGTGAAGACCAACTACCATCCGGCCAGCACCGCCCGTATGGGCGCCGATGGCGACCCGATGGCAGTGCTCGACGCCCGCATGCGAGTGCGCGGGGTCGACAACCTGCGGGTCTCCGACCTGTCGGCGGTGCCGAACATCAATGCCGGCAATACCACCGCGCCGGCCATGATGCTGGGCGACCGGTGCGTCGATTTCATCCTGGGGCTCGATCGCGCGGCCTAGCCGCCGCCCCATACCGAGGGAGAGGAACGTGATTCAGGATCTGTTTCGTCTGGACGGCAAGGTGGCGCTGGTCACCGGCGCGACGCGCGGCATCGGGCTGGGCATCGCCAAGGCGCTGGCGGAAGCCGGCGCACACGTCGTGATGTCGTCGCGCGTGCCGAAACCCGACGTGGTCGCCGAGCTCAAGCGGGCGGGGCACAAGATCGACTACATCCAGGCCGACATGCATGAGCGGCCGGCCCCGGCCAAGCTGATCGCCGACACCCTCGCGCTCGCCGGCAAGCTCGATATCCTCGTCAACAATGCAGGCGTCGCCCAGCACGGGGACACGCACAGCTTTCCGGCCGAGCAGTATGACCGGTTGATGGAAATCAACCTGCACTCGCTGTTTCGCGCCTGCCAGGCGGCGCTGGGGCCGATGATGCAGCAAAAGAGCGGCGTGATCCTCAATATCGGATCGATCTCGGGCTATATCTCGAACATCCCGCAGCCGCAGGCGGCCTATAATGCGTCGAAGGCCGCGGTGCACATGCTGACCAAGAGCCTCGCCAGCGACTATGCGAGCCTGGGCATCCGCGCCAACGCCATCGCGCCCGGCTATATCGAAACCGACATGACCGCCGGTGGCCTCTCCGATCCCGAGTGGGGCCCGATCTGGCGCCAGATGACGCCGCTGCCCATGGTCGGCAATGCCGACGATATCGGCGCCGCGGCGCTCTATCTTTGCTCCGACGCGTCGCGCTACGTCACGGGCGAGGTGCTGGTTATCGACGGCGGCTACACGGTGCGCTGATTATCGATGGCTATTGCCGGCCTTCGCCTGTCCGGTCTTCGATCATCCCGAAGATGATGGGGTAGAGAAACTCGATCTGCGCCTTGGCTTGCCGAGGGTCGATGAGGTCGTGGATGATGCCGAGCTCTATCGGCAGCCGCTTGATGTCGACCACCGCGCCCTGTCGCGTCCATGATGCAGCGACCCGTTCGGCGGTGGGGTTGTCGACCGCGTCATCGGCCTCGTTCACGAGCAGGCCGGGCGCATGCCCAACGGGCGCTTCCGCCGCAGCACTGGCGGCCAATACCTCGCCCAGCCGCATGAACTGTCCAAGCGCGCGCGAGGCGACCTGCGGATAGGCGTACTCCATTCCCGGCGGCCCCTTAGGTTGCTCGGGATCCCACACGATCATCATGTTGGGCAGCAGCAACAGCAGGTTCGTCGCTGCGCGATTGGCCCATTCCGGGGTGCCATAAGGTGACAGGAACGGCGCCATGGCGACGGTGCGGTCGACATCGGCCCGATTCTGCGCCAGCCACATCGTTGCCGTCCCGCCGCCCGAAAGCCCGACAAGGACGACGCGCTCGCCCAGTCCGCCGGCAATATCGGTCGCCTCGTTCGCAGTCGCGACAATATCCTGGGCGGTGAGATCCTTCAGGGCGAGGGTCAATGGATCCACCTCGCCGTGCAGCGGGAAGCGCGGCAAGTAGACATTGTAGCCCTTCTCGAAAAGCTGCCGACCGAACTCGTCGCCCTGCTTCGGACAGTTGGTGAGGCCGTGGAAATACACCACTGTCACCGCGGCCGCCGCGCCGTGTGTAAGCAGCACGGACTTGCAGAGCGGATTGAGGTCCAGAGCCGACTCCCGGGCCTCGACCTCGGCAAACCGAGCCATGGCCTGGTCGTAACTCAGTCTTGGCTGCGGCGTGGACGGCCGCTCGAGGCCAGCCTGGTCGAGCGGGATGATGGAGAGGGCTATGAAGCCCAGGACCATAAGCAGCACGAGCCCGCCGGCAACCGTCACCAACCACCGCGCCAGCCGATGTTCGGCCCCCGAGCGGGAGGTGTCTGGCCTCCTGATGAACAGCGCCAGCACCATGCCAATCGCGCCCATGGCGATAGCGGCGGCAAAGCCGGTGGTGAGCAGCAGCAGGATAGTCAGTTCGAGCGCGCGGAGAAGCCGGTCACCCAGATCGTTCGCCCCGACGAAGATCGTGCGCAGCAGTTCTGCCAGTACGAGCGTGACGGGATAGGTGAGCAGCGCCGCCAGTATTCCGGCCACACCGCCGCGCAGCATCGACACGCGCCAGGGCCGGATGACGACGGCCTGCCAGGCGATGCAGGCGCTGATGAAGCTGCCAACGAACAGCGTCGGCCAGCCCACCTGGCCGAACTGGATACCCTGGACTCCGGCAATCTGCCCGCCGCTGAGTGCTGCCGTGGCAAGGCTGCCAAGGGCAAGCAAGAGGGCGGCCAGCGCCGTGCGCTGCCACCCGATGCGATCTCCGTTTTCCGGACCGGTCTCTGCCATCAGTCGCGCCCCGTGTACTTCCCGACCGCCACCTTCAGCGCATCGAGCCTCGCTGCATCCCAGCCCGCAGGCTCGAGCAGCGCTTCCCACGCATCAACATAGTCGGCGGTGGAATAGACGTGGCCGTAGCCCAGCGGCGAGTCGTTGGAGATGGCCATGTCCATGGCCAGTTGCAGGAAGGTGACCAGCGGAAACCATTGGAACTCGGGCGAGACGCCCTCGCCACGCTCGCCCTCCATCCAGTCGGGTCGGGTCAAGATCGTGGCGAAATCGAACAACACGATGGGATCGCTGGGATATTGCAGGAATGCGATGCGCATCGGACCCCACGGCCCTTGGTGCTTGCGCAGGTCGGCGCCCCGGTTGGCGAAGCGGATGCTGGAGCTGTCGCCGAATTCGGGCCGCCAGAACGGTGATCCGGCCGCCCGGTTGAGGGTCGCCCAGCGCCACACGGTGCTGGTATAGGGCGGCCCGACCCAGAGCGCCCCATCGAAGGGATCCGCCATCACGTCGAGGAACACCGTCGAGGCCTGCGAGCTGTTGGCGCCGAGGCTCAACCCATTGAGGAACAGGCGCGGGCGCCCGTCGCGCGGCAGGGTGCGCCAATAGCCATAGACGGCCTCGAACACAGCCTGTGCGGTGTCCTTGCCCTGGTCTGGCTCGACAATCAGGGCCAACGGGCTGCTGAGATAGGAGTACTGGACCGAAACGCTCGCGGCGTCGCCATTCATCAGGTATTCGACGGCGGCGATGCTGGGCGGATCGACCCAGCCCGTACCAACCGGCATGATGACCACCAGCACCGATCGCTCGAAAGCGCCGATACGCTGCAACTCGGCCAGAGCCAGCGCTGCCCGGGCCTGCGGTGTCTCGGCCGAGCGCAGGCCTACGTAAGTGCGGAGCGGCGCCAGCGCGGGCTGGCCGGAGATGGCCTCGATCTCGGCAGCAGTCGGCACGGTCGTGACGTAGCGTCGCCCGTCACGCCCGATGCCGTTCCAGGCCACCAGTGACTGCGCACTGCCCGATTGGGTCGGATCGGTTGGCGGCGGGTCGCCAAACTGGCCGGCCACGGCGTCGAGCTGCTCGTAGAACCTGTCGGCAATGGTGAGTGCGCCGCGGAACAGCACGCCGCTGAACAGCATGGCAGTCAGCACGCCGACGATGAGAATCCCGCCCAGCGTCGCTACCCGCGGCGGCAGCAGATGGCGTAGCAGGCCGGCGACGCGCTGAACTCCCACGGTCAGCGCGGTGCCGATGATGATCAACAGCAGCGCAGGGACGGCCGCTACCAGCACCACGAGGAAGACGTGCCCGGTGGCTGCGGGCTCGATCCCCATCGCAACCCGGACGGAGTCCTGCCAGTTCACGTTCAGGGAGAGACAGATCACGACCAGAATGACTGTTGCGATCAAGCTGATGCCGCGCACCCACGCCGTGACCGTTGCGGGAAGCTTGAGGCCAAGATAGTTCCAGCACCATTCGAGGATGGCGCCGACGGCGTAGCCGGCCGCGAACACGCAGCCCGACAGCAGCCCCTGGACCAGCGCGGAACGCGGAATGAGCGATGGCGTCAACGAAAGAGCCAGCAACAACCCGCCCACGACCAGTCCGGGTCGTGACAGGTTGGTGCGAACCCACTCGAGCAGCTTCATGATGCCCCGCTCACCTCAACCATCGGATAAGTCTGCGAAATGTCAGACTTCCCGTCCACCGTAGCTATATGCCAACGGGCCCGCCATGCCTATGCGCGTGGCGCCGGTGCGTAACGCGCAGCTACCGGAAGCGGCGTTCGAGGATACGGTCGGCCTGGTGGAGCAGCCGCTCGGCAAGCTCGGCGCATTGCACGCGGATGTCCGGAACGGCCTCGATCTCGAAGAAGGTGCCGCGCGTAAGCGGGCCAATGGCGAAGAGACGCTCGGCCGGAGTACCGCCGGCCGAGACAACCTCGCAGGCCTCGGTAACGTCGAGGCCGATGTGCAGCCGGTCCGGCCTGGCAAGGCCATCGGCGATGAGCCGGCGGACGACCGGATTGCTCGATTGCTCGACATCGACGCTGACGCCGCCGCAGTCGTAGACGCGGGCCACCCGCAACTCCTCGGTATTGGCGACGCCCTTGCGCCGCACCGTCGCGAGAACATCGCCGCCGTCACGCCGCACATCGAGGAACTTGCCGGCGATCAGCGTGACCTGGCCACTGCCGACGGCCTGGCGCAGCCGTTCATGCAGATCGGGAGGAAGGCGATGGCGATGGATGTTCCAGATGGGCCGCACATGCGCGAGGAAGCTGCGGCGCGAGTTTTCCGACCAGGCCTGCCAGATGCGCTGGTTGAATGGGCGCAGGGCGTCGACGACGCTGCGCCAGTCATGGCCACTGCGCCGTGCTTCCTCGACCGTCTCGAGGAACCACTCGTAAAGATAGAGGAGGCCCGTGCCGAAGGGCACGTCGGCGGCATCGAGCGCGAACTTCTCGACCTGGCGGTGGCCCTGGGGCAGGAGGCCGTGGCGCGACACGACGGTGATCGAGCCGCGATGCCCGGCCTGGGCGAGGGTGAGCCAGGCATCGACCATCGACAAGCCGGAGCCGAGGATCATTACCGGCGCATCCGGATCGATCGGCGTATCGGCGTCGGAGCCGACGCGGACGGCGATGCCCTTGCTGCGTGCCGGTTGCTCCTCGTGCCCTACGGCGAGCACGGCGGCATGAGCGAGGATGGAACTGCCATTGTCGAGCAGGACCTCGACACCACCTTTGTTGGCAGTGATGCTGGTGGCGGTGGCCGAGACTGTCAGCAGGCGACCATCGCCTGTGAGGCCTGCAAGAACGCCGCCGAGATAGGCGCCGTAGTGCCGGCGCGGCACGAAGGTGAAGCGATGCGCGTCGTCGACGAGCCCACGCTGCCGCAACCAGCGCCAGAAATGCTCGGGATCGTCGGCGTAGGCGCTCATGTTCGGCGCAGCGACGTTGAGCACGTGGTCCTGCTGGCGGGCGGAATAGGCGACACCCTGGCCAAGGTGGTCGCGCTTTTCGATCAGCGTCACGCGCAGGTCCATTGACGGATCACGTAGAAGGTGCCCCGCAAGAAGCACGCCGCTGGCGCCGCCTCCCACGATGACTATCGACAGGCGCTGGGTCATCGGCCTCTCCTCTGCGTTGCAACGCCCGAGAAGCCCGACAGGTCTAGGCGGTGCGAAGCTCCAGGGGCAGCATGTCGCCATCCATGTCCCGCATCTGGGCGAGATTGGTATGGTCGAGCACCTCGGCGATGGCGTTGCGAACTTCCAGCATCATGTGCCGCACCTGGCAGGTGGCCACATCGCAGTCGTCGCAGGCCGAATAGCGGGTGTGGCTGGCGCAGGGAATGGGAGCCAGCGGGCCATCGAGCACGCGCACGATGGCGCCGACCTTGATCTCCTCGGGCGGGCGCGACAGCCGGTAGCCGCCGCCCTTGCCCTTGCGGGCCTGCACGATGCCGGCATTGCGCAGCTCGCTCAGGATCGCGTCGAGGAATTTCTTCGGGATGTTGTTGGTTTCCGCCATCTCGGTCGCAAGCGCCAACTGGCCCGGCTGCAGACGAGACATATGAACCAGAGCCTTCAGCCCATACTTGCCCTTGGCGGTAAGCATCGAAACGATTTTCCAACTTCTACGTCCATCCAGCTTATATGTTCTAGAAACTTTATGGACAAGAGAGCGGTTTCCCGGGGGGCCTGCGTAGCCGGCCGGTTTTCCCCTGTCCTCTGGAGTGCGCGCTACCGGCAAGCCGTGTTGTGCCGGCGGCGCTTCGCGAAAATCCGTTCCCCTCTGTTCGTCCGCTTTGCAAGCCGAATTCTCGACTAGTTTTATAGACTGTATAGCATTTATGCCAGACTGAACTCGGCCTCCGGCAACAACAAGGTGCTGGCGGTGCGGCGAGGGAGCGTACCGGCGAGCGATGTAAGGAGCCGCTCGCAGTAGCTCTGCGGCACATCAAGGAGGCCAGTCGGGCCACGAACTAGGAGTATTGCCTATGTCTGTCGTCGAGCTGCGCAGCAGAACCGTCACGCTGAAGACTCCCGATGAGGAGATCGCTGCGTTCAAGCTGGCGATGCGACATCTGGCCGGCGCCGTGGCTGTGATCACCACCGGCAGCGGCGAGGGCCGTACCGGGTTCACGGCTACCTCAGTGTCCTCCTTTGCCGCCGATCCGCCGAGCCTGCTCGTCTGCCTCAACCGCGAGTCGTCCTCCTGGCCGATCATCCAGGACCATGCCGGCTTCTGCGTGAACCTGCTCGCGCACGATCAGTCCCATGTTGCCGATCGCTTTGCCGGCCGGGGCGGCGCCAAGGGCGTGGCGCGCTACGAGGGCGCGCACTGGCAGGAGCAGCGTTCCGGCTCGCTCGGCCTTGCCAATGCCCTCGCGACCATCGACTGCGAGCTCGAGGAGGCGATCGAGCGCCACTCGCACGCCATCCTGATCGGGCGGGTGAACAGCGTCACGCTGCGCAGCGAGGCCGAGCCGCTGCTCTACTGGCACGGCGCTTACCGGCTGATCTCGAATCTCGATCGGGTGCTGACCCAGGCGTGACCTCGGGCAGGTTGCTTTCGCCGACGTCGCGCTGACCGATTCGTCCGGCTCCTCCCGGGCGCCCGGGCGTCGCATGCTCACCTCCTGGACCGCGCGACGCCGTTCCTTTTCAACAGGGCCGACAGATATGAGTGAAGCGCAGCAACAGGTCACCGAGATCGACCCGCGGACCTTCTGGCGGGCGATCGGCAATCGCGCCGTAGGGGTGTCGGTCGTCACCGCGAGGGGGGCGGACGGCCCGGCCGGCTTCCTGGGCCTGTCGGCCTCGCACCTCACCGCGTCGCCGCCGTTGGTGACGGTCTCAATCGATGCCAGCACCTCGGCCCTTGCGGCGGTGCGTGGCAGCGGGGCCTTCGCCATCAACTACCTGAGTTCGGCCGCCACCGAGGTCTACGACCGGTTCTCGTCTCGCGATGCGCCGAAGGGCGCCGCTCGGTTCGTGGGGTTGCAATGGCAGCCCGGCACGACCGGCTCGCCCGTGTTTCGGGACATCGTCGGCGCGTTCGAATGCCGGATCAGCGATCTGATCGAGCGGCATGGCGTCATCCTCGCGATCGGCGAAATCGTCGCCGTCTCCGGCGACCCGGAGGCCGATCCGTTGGTCTATTTCCGTGGCGCAGCTCGCGTGCTGGACCGTGTCTCTGAATAGCGCCCGGCATCCCGTACGCGCCTGACGGAGAGGACGATCCCTTCGTTCTTCGACAGTGCCGGATCGCAGTTTCGGCGTTCCTCAACCGACCGAACATTCGCGAAACTGATCCATGTAAGTCTATAGATTTGATAGACTGTAAAACCTATCGTTTGGCCGTTCAGTAACCGATGGGACAAACCATGACGCCCAACCGCCGTATCGCAACGCTGCTGATCGCAGCTTCGCTCCTGTCGATCGCCCCACTCGGTGTTGCGAGCGCACAGGAAAGTGCTCCGTTCCTTACTGAGGTTCCGGCCGGGACCAAGCTGGTGGTCGGCGATCCGCAGACCCAGAAGGCGCTGGAGCTTTCCGGCCTGATCAATGAGATCCCGTTCGAGATCGAATGGACCAATCTGAGCGGTGGCCCGCAGACCTCCGAGGCGTTCCGTGCCCGGGCGCTGGATGTCGGGTCGGTCGCCGAGATCCCGTCGATCTTTGCCAACTGGAACAACCTGCCGGTCCGCAATATCGCCTACCGCGAACGCAAGGATCCGATCACCCACCCGGTCTACCGCTTCGGCGTTGCGCCGGGCGTCGAGGTGAAGAGCCTTGCCGATTTCCGCGGCAAACGCATCGCCTTCAGTCCCGGCCAGGCGCAGGGTGCGCTGGTGCTGCGGGCACTGCAGGCGGCTGGGCTCACGCGCCAGGACGTAACTCTGGTCGAGCTGCCGAGCACCGGAGACGTCTATCCGGTGGCGCTGGCCAGCCACCAGGTGGATGTCGCACCGATCGGTGGCGTCTATATCCGCCGCTACATCAATCAGTACGGCGCCGAGGGCGCGGCACTGGTCGAGCACGGCCTGCGCGACGACCCCGGCCATCTCTACGCCCCGCAATGGGTGCTGGACGATCCAGGCAAGGCCGCTGCCCTCGCCATCTATGTCGGCTTCTGGGCTCGCGCCACCGAGTGGATCAACAACAATCCCGAAGCCTGGATCGAGGGCTACTATGTCAAGGACCAGGGGCTCAGCAAAGAGGACGGCCAGTATCTGGTCGACCTGACCGGCGAGTTCGTCGTGCCCGCAAGCTGGGATGAAGTCGTTGGCCGGCACCAGCAGACCATCGACCTGTTGGCTAAGGAGCTCGGCTACGAATCCTACAGTGCCGAGAACATCTTCGATCGCCGTTTCGAGACCTTGGGCGCGGCGGCCCTCGCCCAATAGTTCCCATCCAGGCAGGAGATTTGGCGATGGCCTATCTTAGCAGCGGCGACAGCCAGAGACTGAATTTCACGGACCGCGAGCGAGGTGCGGACTACGAGGCACCGCAGGCTCGAGCGTCGGCCAGTTCCGTTCCTTCCACCCAGCGCCGGCGGCGGCGGCTCGGACCCGGGCCGGCTATCCCCTTTGGTCTCCAGATCGGGCCGGCCCTGCTGCTGGCCATCTGGGTCGGGGGCTCTTCCCTCGGCCTCATCGATCCGCGCATCCTGCCAACGCCGTGGACGATCGTCACGACCTTCGGCGACCTGATCGCCGATGGCCGGCTGCAATCGAACTTCATCACCTCGGCGGTCCGCGCTTTCCTGGGCCTCGGCTTCGGCATCCTCATCGGCCTCGCACTGGCGGTGGTCTCGGGCCTGTCGCGGGTCGGCGAATCCCTCATCGACGGTCCGATCCAGGTCAAGCGCGCCGTACCCACGCTCGCCATGATCCCGCTGCTGATGCTCTGGCTCGGTATCGGCGAGACCATGAAGGTCACGATCATCACGCTGGGCGTCGTGGTGCCGATCTACATGCACACCCACAACGCGTTGCGGGCCATCGACAATCGCTATGTCGAGCTCGCCGAAACCCTGCGCATGAGCCAGCGCGACTTCCTGCTCAACGTCGTGCTGCCGGGCGCGGTGCCCGGCTTCCTCCTCGGCCTGCGTTTTGCGGTGACCCTGTGCTGGGTGTCGCTCGTCGTGGTCGAACAGATCAATGCCACCAGCGGCCTCGGTTACATGATCGAGCTCGCCCGCACCTACGGCCAGACCCAGGTCATCATCGTTGGCCTCGTGGTCTACGCCTTCCTCGGCCTCACCTCGGACGGGATCGTCCGCCTGCTCGAAAGGAAGCTGCTGTCATGGCGCCGCACGCTCGCGAACTGAAGGCAGTCGAAGTCCGCCAGCTGACGCGGCGGTTCGGCACCACCACCATTCTCGACAATGTCGATCTCGACATTGTCCCGGGCGAGTTCATCGCCCTGCTCGGCAAGAGCGGTTCGGGCAAGAGCACGTTCCTCCGTGCCCTCGCTGGTCTCGACTACGACGTGGTGGGCACGGGAAGCCTCCGCACGCCTGACGCTCTCTCGGTGGTGTTCCAGGATGCCCGGCTGCTTCCATGGCGCAATGTGATCCAGAACGTCACGCTCGCTCTGCCTGGTGCTCGCGGGCAGGAGGCCGGCCGCAAGGCGCTCGCCGAGGTCGGTCTTGCCGGTCGCGAGACGGCTTGGCCGATCGAGCTCTCGGGTGGCGAGCAGCAGCGCGTGGCGTTGGCCCGCTCGCTGGTGCGCAATCCCGCACTACTGCTGGCCGATGAGCCGTTCGGGGCGCTCGACGCGCTGACCCGGCTCAAGATGCATGGCCTGTTGCGCGAGCTCTGCGCTCGCCACCAACCGGCCGTGCTGCTGGTCACCCACGATGTCGATGAGGCCATCGCGCTCGCCGACCGCATCCTCGTGCTCGATGAGGGGCGGTTCGTCGAGGACATGCAGATCGACCTGCCTAACCGCCGCAACCATGGCGACGCCCGGTTCGGCGCCATCCGTTCCCACCTTCTGTCCCGGCTCGGCGTCGATCTCGCCGACCGCGACGCTGCTTAATTCGAGGCCAGCATGACCAAGCAGAAGCGACAGCTGAAACTCGGCGCCTTCATCATGGCGACCGGCCACCACGTGTCTGCGTGGCGGCACCCCGACTCGCAGGCCGATGCCGGGCTCAATATCGACCACTACCGCGAGCTGGCGCAGACCGCCGAGCGTGGCAAGTTCGACCTCGTCTTCGTTGCCGACAGCCCGGCCGGCTGGGAGCGCGCCAAGGACCCCGAGGCCCTGCGCCGCTCGAGCCAGGGGGCGCATTTCGAGCCGGTGACGCTCTGGGCCGCCCTGTCGCAGGTGACCAACCATATCGGCTTCGTCGCGACGGCCTCCACTACCTACGAGGATCCGTACCTCCTCGCCCGCAAGTTCGCCTCGCTCGACTATATCAGCAAGGGCCGGGCGGCCTGGAACGTCGTTACCACCGGGGCCGATGTCTCGAAGAACTTCTCAATTCCCGGCCATCCGGCCCATGCCGATCGCTATGAGCGGGCGGAGGAGTTCGTCGATCTCGTCAAGGGGCTGTGGGATTCCTACGAGGACGACGCCTTCATCCGCGACAAGGAGAGCGGCGTCTATCTCGACCCGGACAAGGTCCATCAGCTCAACCACCAGGGCAAGTTCTTCACCGTCAGCGGCCCGCTCAATGTCGGGCGTCCGGTGCAGGGCTATCCGGTGATCGTGCAGGCCGGCGCCTCCGAGCCGGGTCGCGAGCTTGCCGCCCGCACGGCGGAGATGATCTTCACCGCCAACCAGACGCTCGAAGACGCGCAGGAGTTCTACTCCGACGTGAAGGGCCGTCTCGCCCGCTATGGCCGCAGCTCCGACGAGTTGCTGATCAGCCCGGGCATCTTCCCGGTACTGGGCGGCACCGAGAAGGAGGCGCAGGAGAACTACGACTACATCCAGTCGCTGATCCACCCGTCGATTGCCTGGACGATCCTCCAGCGGCACTACAAGGGAGTCGATCTGTCGGGCTACTCGCTCGACGACCGTGCACCCCCGCTGCCGCAGGATACCGAGCTCAACAAGAGCCGGCTCAAGCTCGTCACCGATTTGGTCGAGCGCAACAATCTCACCCTGCGCCAGTTCTACCTCGCTGTCGCCGGGGCACGTGGCCATCGCACCGTGGTGGGCACGCCCGAGCAGATTGCCGATGCGATCCAGGAGTGGTTCGATAACGGCGCTGCCGACGCCTTCAACATCATGCCGCCGATCCTGCCGACCGGTCTCACCGATTTCGTCGACCAGGTGGTGCCGATCCTGCGCAAGCGCGGGCTGTTCCGCGAGGAATACGAGGGCACCACCCTGCGAGAAAATCTCGGCCTCGCCCGGCCGGCCAACAGCTTTGCGCTGCGCCGCGACCAGCAGGTCGCGGTCTAGGAGGGGCCGATGTCGCTTGCTGAACTCCAGCCGCAACCCGGCCCCGACGACGTGCTGTTCGAGCGCTACCGCGAGGCGCCGCCGAAGCGCAGCGCCGAGTGGAATGACACGCTCGACACACTGCTGACCCATCGCTCGGTGCGGGCCTTCCTGCCCACGCCGCTGGCGGAGGGGACAATCGAGACGCTGGTTGCCGCCGCGCAATCGGCGCCGACCTCGTCGAACATCCAGGCCTGGAGTGTCGTCGCCGTCGAGGATCCGGCGCGGCGGGCGCGGTTGTCGCTGATTGCCGGCGATCAACGGCACATCGTCGAAGCGCCGCTGTTGCTGGTGTGGGTCGCCGATCTGGCGCGCGCCAGCGCCGTTGCGGCCGAGCGCGGGCTCGAGCTCGAGGCGGCCGGCTTCACCGAGTCCTTCCTGCTGGCCACCATCGACGCGGCCTTGGCCGGGCAGAACGCGGTGGTTGCGGCAGAGTCGTTGGGCCTCGGTACGGTCTATATCGGCGCGCTGCGTAACAATCCCGAGGCGGTGGCTGCTGAGCTTGGCTTGCCTGATCGGGCTTATGCGGTGTTCGGCCTCGTCGTCGGCTATCCCGACCTCGCTCGTCCGGCCGCGGTCAAGCCACGGCTGCCGCAGCAGGCGATACTGCATCGCGAGCGCTATGACGCCAACGCCCAACGCGATGCCATCGCGAGGCACGACCGACACCTCGCGGGTTTCCGCGCCGAACAGCGCCTGTCACCGCAGAGCTGGAGCGACCTCGCCGTCGACCGGCTGCGCACGGTGGACGCCCTCAAGGGCCGTCACGCGCTGCGCGACGTCCTTTCCCGGCTGGGCTTCCAGCTTCGCTAGTTCTCCCATCACCGGAGTATCACCATCATGAGTCGTCCCTCCGAATTCCTCTGGTACATCCCCAACCAGGTCAATGCCGGCCATCGCGGCGAGCCGGTCACCGCCGACCACAACAGCCTCGATACGCTCACCGTTCAAGCCAAGGCGCTTGAAGACCATGGCTGGCACGGCGCGCTGCTCGGCACCGGCTGGGGCCGGCCCGACACGTTCACCGTCGCCGCGGCGCTCGCTGCCCGCACGACGACGTTCGAGCCGTTGATCGCCATCCGCCCGGGCTACTGGCGCCCCGCCAATTTCGCCTCGGCGGCGGCAACGCTCGACCATCTCAGCGGCGGCCGCGTGCGCGTGAACATCGTTTCGGGGCAGGATAATCTCGCCGCCTATGGCGACAGCGAAGGTGATCAGGCCCACCGCTATGCCCGCACCAAGGAATTCATGCGACTGGTGCGGCGGCTGTGGACCGAGGAAAATGTCACCTTTGCCGGCGAGCATTTCTCGGTGACCGACAGCACGGTCACGCCCCGCACTGTGCAGCGCGGCGAGCGGAAGCATCCGCGACTCTACTTCGGTGGTGCGTCGGAGGCGGCCGAGAAGGTCGCGGCCACCGAGGCCGATGTGCAGCTCTTCTGGGGCGAGCCGCTCGATGGCGTGGCCGAGCGCATTGACCGCCTCAAAGCGCTGAGCAAGACGCTCGATCGCGACCTGCCGCCGCTGCAGTTCGGCCTGCGCATCACGACCTTCGTGCGCGACACCACGGAGCAAGCCTGGGCCGACGCCGAGGCCAAGGTGGCCAGCATGGCCGAGGGGCAGGGCGGCAGCTGGAACGATCACAATCGCAAGCTGGCCATCGGCCAGAAGCGCCTCCTCGACTTGCAACAGCGGGGCGATGTGCTCGACGACAACCTCTATACTGCCCCGGGGAAGTTCGGAGGTGGCGGGGCAGGGACCACCTGGCTGGTCGGCTCGGCCCAGGATGTCGCGAACTCGCTGATCAAGTACCGCGATCTCGGCATCGACCACTTCGTGCTGTCCGATACCCCGTATCTGCAGGAAATCGGCCGGCAGGGCGACCAGCTGCTGCCCTTGCTGCGCGGGGACGCAGGTACCGTTCGGTCGGTGGCCGCGGAGTGAAGCGCGACAAATAGTTCCGCTATCGAGCGACCAAATGTGGATGTCGGTAGCGGGCGTGCGGGCCTAGAATGAGTCGCGTCAGCTGGAGATAGACGTGACCGACAGGCCTCTGGATCATCCCTTCCGACAGACCATCATGGACGAAGTCCATGCCAGGCCCGTCGACATCGTGCCCGAGGCCGCCCGTGTCCGGCGGGTCGTGTTCGTCATGCCGACGGCGGCCGGGACTCTGGCCGCGGCCCTGAGTCGCTTCGCGCAATTCTGCGCCGATCGGGGCTACCCGGCTCCCGAGGACGAAAGCCGCCAGCACAGCTTCGAAACCGACAGCTACGTGGTGACGTGGGAGTTCCATACCGAGTTCATTACCATCACCTGGCGCGCCACGGCGGGCGGCGATGTGGCCTGGCCGGATGGGATCGGCATTGAGCTGCTGTCGGACGGGCAGTTGATCGGCGCGATGCGCATCGACGTGATCGCCGATGCCGAGGTGCCGGCACGGCTGCTGCCCGGCTTCGCGCTGCCGAGCCTGTGCGTATCGGCCATCGAGAATGGGCAGGCGCAGGTTGCGACCGACTTTGTCACCGACGAGCAGAGCTTTACGCGCTTCGAGTTCGCGGCGGGACGCCTGACGCCGCTGCGCCGCTCGATCGCGGTGCGCCGGCTGCTCGAAATCGAAACCTATCGCACCATGGCGCTGATGGGGCTGCCGCTGGCGCGGCAGGCTTCGCCAGATCTGCGGTTCGCGGAGACCGAGCTGACAGCGGTCATCGGCAGCCTTGCCGACGTCAACACCACCGACGAGGCGCAGGCGGCGCTGGTGGCGCTAAACTCGCTGTCGGTGCGAGCCGGACAGATTTCGGAACGGCTGAGCTACCGGTTCGCGGCGTCGCAAGCCTATGGCGGCGTATTGCGGGCGCGCCTTGAGGGACTGAAGGAAGACACGACGGCGGTGGGCTCGCGGCTTTCGACCTACCTTGCCAATCGTGTCGAGCCGGCGCTTGCCACCTGCATGGCCATCGAGAAGCGGCTCAGTGTCCTGTCGGACAAGATCGAGCGGGCCATCGGGCTGCTCGACGTGCGGCTGGAGCTCGAGATGCAGGTGCAGAACAAGGCCGTGCTCGAGACCATCGCCAAGACTGCACACAGCCAGTTCCAGCTGCAGCGCACAGTCGAGGGGCTCTCGACCATCGCCATCAGCTACTATCTGCTCGGCATCCTGAGCTACGTGATGGCCGGCCCGCTCGGCGAGCTCCATTTCGACAAGACACTGGCGCTGTCGATTGCCGCGCCCTTCGTCCTGCTGTTCGTCTGGCTCATGGTGCGCCGCGTGCGCAACGCGCACAGCTCATGAGCTACTGCGGCCGATAGAAGTCGGACTGCGGGTCGGAAAGGACGAGCTCGCGCATGCGCGTGGAGAGATAGGCGCGCAGCTTGATGTACCGCTCGTCGGCCCGCGCATCGTCGAGATGGCGGGGGCGCTCGAGTTCGACATCCAGCGTCTCTACGATCCGCCCCGGCCGCGGCCCCATAAGCACGATGCGGTCGGACAGCACGATCGCCTCGTCGACGCTGTGGGTCACGAACAGCACTGTCGACTGCTGTTGGCTCCAGATGCGCAGCAGCTCCATCTGCATCAATTCGCGGGTCTGCGCGTCGATGCTGGCAAAGGGCTCGTCCATCAGCAGCACCCGCGGTTTGGTCACCAGCGCACGGGCAATTGCGACGCGCTGCTTCATGCCGCCCGAGAGTTCGTCGGGGTAGGCATCCTTGAAGCGCGCAAGGCCAACGGCTTCGAGTTGTTCCAGCACTTTGTCGGCCCGTTCGGCCTTCGACAGCCCCTGTTCGCCCAGTGGGAACTCGACATTGGCTTCGACCGTGAGCCAGGGAATGAGGCGGAAGGACTGGAACACAAAACCCATGTCGGGGCCGGGCCGCGGCGGTTCGCCATGCACCCGCACCGAGCCGCGCTGCGGCTTCAACAGGCCGTCGACCAGCCGGAGCAGGGTGGTCTTGCCGCAACCCGAGGGCCCGAGCAGGCTGACGAACAGCTTGTCGGGCACCTGCAGGTTGATGTCGTTGAGTGCCACGATCTCCTGCTTGAGCCGGGCGGATTTGAACGAGACGCCCACGCCTTCGAGATCGATGGCGGCGACGGGGGACGATGCTTGATCCAGAACTTCAGTCCCCCATCCGGTACTCGTGCCTCAGCGGGCGACGGCGTCTCCCTCGACCGTACCCACGTCGGCGAGTACCGCGTCAACTGGACCGAAGTCTACCCATTGATCGAGGGTAACGGGAGTGACGTCGGCAAAATCCTCGGTCGAGTAGAGCCATTCCTGCGTGTATTGCAGGTCCGTGGCGTTCATGCCGCCATTGACGCTCCAGGTGCCCGCGAAGGTGGCGGCCAGGGCCTGCAGCCCGGCCTCGTCGGTGTTGGGCGCATACGGCACCATGGCTGTGGCCCAGGCATTGGGATCGGCTGCAAAGTCACGCGAGATCTTGATCAGCGCACGAATGACACCCTGCACCTCGGTGCCGCGCTCGTCCAGCACCTTCTGGGTTACGGCGTTGACCTTATTGATGACCGGCGCCGCCGCATAATAGGGGTCCTGGTCGACGAGGATGTGGAAGCCGGTCTTGTCCGGGATCGACAGCCAGACCCCGATCGACATGGTGGTCGCATCGATCTGTCCGGCGACCAGCGACTGGGCGCGAACGCCGGGCTGGCCGATGGCGAGCACTTCCATCGAATCGACGTCGAGCCCTTCGGCCGCCAGCACCTTGGTCGACAGCGAATGGTCGAGGCTGCCGACGCGGCCGACGCCGAACTTCTTGCCGGCGAGATCGGCAACCGTCTTGATGTCGTCCTTGGCGACGATGACATAGGGCAGCGACTTGTTCGGCGAGGTCACTGCCTTGAGGTCGGTAGCACCCTGCGCGACAAGCAGCAGCAGGCCGTCGACGCCCACATTGGCCATCTCGCCTTCACCGGCGGCCAGTGCCTGCAGCGCGGACGGGGTCTGCTCGACGCGGACGAGTTCGACCTCGACCCCCTCAGCTTCGAAATAGCCCTTCTCGAGCGCCAAATCCATTACCGAGTTCGGCACCAGCGGCGGCTCAAGATGGGTGAGGATCAGCCGGAACGGCGCAGCAGCGGCGGGCTGCGCGATGAGGAGCGCGGCGAGCGCAGGCAGGAGCAGGGACGCTAGTCGTTTCATGGGGCTCTCCCGGAAATGGTCAGGTTGACGGCTCGCCACGCCAGCGCTCGAGGCGCTGTTGCAGATGGCGCAGAAGCTCGGTGACAATGACGCCCACGGTCGCAAGGATCAGGACGATCACGAAATACTCGGCCATGCGGAACGTGTTGCCATAGATGGCCAGCAGTCCGCCCAGCCCGCGCACGGCGGTATAGAGCTCGGCCACGACGGTATTGATGAGGCCGATCGTTGCGCCTACCCGCAGCCCCACGACGATGAAGGGCACGGCGCTGGGGATGGTGATGCGGCTGAAGATGCGCCAACGGCTCGCGCCCACGGACTTCGCCATCTCGACGAGTTCGTCGTTGGAGGCGAGCACGCCGGCATAGGTGTTGAGCAGGATCGGCATCGCCGCTCCGAGAAAGACGATGAACACCTTGGCCTGCACCCCCAGGCCGAGCAGCACGATGATCAGCGGAATGAAGGCGACGCGCGGGGTTGCCGCCAGCGCGTTGACATAGATGTCGAGCGTCTTGCCGAGCGGCCGGAAGCCGCCCATCAGGACCCCGAGCGGCACTGCCACGAGGGCCGCAAGCCCGAAGCCGAGGCCATAGACCGTCAGGCTGTCGCCGATGGCGATCCATAGCCGTGCCTCGCTGAACAGGCGCTGGGCCGCTGCGAGGGTCAGGAAGGGAGTGGGAATGAGATTGCGGGGAACAAGTTCGGCGGCGAGCGTCCAGCCGGCCAGGAGCAGAGCCAGGAAAGCAAGCCGGTAAAGCCAGATCGTCACGTCTCGAACCGCGGCCTTGGCGACCGTCCTTCATTCCCCGATGGCGCCAAGCTAGCGCCGATCGGCAGTGAAGGGGCGAATAGGCCCTATAGGCTTCTCCTCTAGGCCGTGAGAAACGGTGGCGCCGGAGCGATGCTGGGCCGGATCTGTTCGCCCGCAACATCATGCAGGGTGTCGATCAGAGCCGAGTAGGGGGCGAGGTGCCGGTATTGCGAGGGCACCAAAGCCACCAGCGGGCGGGGAATATCGAGCGCCACGTCGTAGAGCCGGATGCCGCCGAGCACCGTTTCGCCAGCAAAGCAGCTGAGCGCGGGAGCCAGGCAGACGCCGAGCCCGGCGCGTACCATCGCCACCGCCACCTCGAAGCTGCGGCACCGGGCGACGACATGGTGCCCGGGCAGGGCGGCCTCGTACCAGAGGTCGATCCGGTTCTGGTGCTGGGTGCCATAGACGAAATGGATGGCGCTGTTCAGCGTCGCGCGCGCCGCGGCATCGAGCTCAGCCTCGGACTCGATACCGTCGAGCCCGAGCCCTTCCGGCACGACAAGGACATAGGGGTCATCGAGCAGCGGCACCTGCACAAAGCCCATGCTGGCCCGCGCGATCGAGCTGGCGGCGACAATGCCGATATTGGCTCGCCGCGCATACAGCATGGCCAGCACATCGCTCGGGCTGCTCTCATGCACATCGAACCCGATATCCGGGTTGAGGTCACGGAAGCGCCGCAGCGCGGGCGGCAGCAGCACGCGGACCGGCGTACTGATGCCGGCAATGCCGATGGTGCGCGAACCACCGGCAATGCCGCTGAGCCCGTCCTCGAGCTCCTGCATCTCGCGCATCACCTGCTCGGCGCGCGCGACGAGAAAGGTCCCGATCTCGGTCAGCGTCATGCGACCCGCCCGGCGCTCGAACACCTTGTGCCCGATGCTCGCCTCGAGCTTGGCGATCTGCTGCGAGAGGGAGGGCTGCGACAGCCCGATCTGCTTGGCCGCACGGCTCACGGTCTCCGCGTGAGCCACTGCCCAGACAATGCGCAACTGATGAAGGGTCAACTGGGGGCCGCCCCCGGCCCGAGTCACGATCGGCATGGGACGAACCTATCCAACCGCGACGCGATGCGCACCTGCAAATGGCAGCGCGACCAGGTGCGCTGGCATGCTTGCGGATGCCGGCATGTTCACTCGGCCGTCTTTTCGGGCAGTACCGCATCCAGATGGTGTGCCATTTCCGACACCGCATCCTCTGGTGAACTCGCCGTAATGCACGCCAGGATTCTCTCATGGTCGGCAATCACCTGGGCCATGCGGCCCTCCTGGGCGAGCGTCATACGGCGATAGCGGTCGACCTGAACCTTCACCTGCAGCACCTGCCGCCATATTCCGGGAAAGCCGCTGATCTCGGCGATCTTGGCGTGAAAGGCCTCATCGGCGCGGTGAAAGGTCGTCTGGTCGTTGGCCTCGGCCGCCTCGCGTTGCTGCTCGACGATGGTGGCGAGGGCCAGCACCTGGCTCTTGGTCGCCTTTTCAGCCGCCAGCCTCACGGAAGCCGTCTCCAGGGCCTTTCGGATCACCATCGCCTCGGGCAGATCGTCGTACGGAATGCGGGCGACGAAGGTACCGGATTGAGGAAAGACCTCGATCAGGCGCTCATCGGCCAGACGTTGCATAGCTTCACGGACCGGGGTCCGGCTCAACCCGTAGTGCGAGGCGATCTCCTTCTCGTTGATGGGGTCGCCAGGCCTGAGGTGCAAAGATACGATCTCGTCCCTGACATTCTGATATACTAGTCTCCACGCAGAGCTGATGCCAGCCGCGCTGGCACGACGCGGACTGGCACGTCGGCGTGACCGAGTTGATTCTCTAGGCAAGTCCATTGGCAGAACCACAATTTGGCGGGCTTCTGGCCGCCCGTTGGATGAGAGTCTAGCACAGGGGCCCGCCGCCTGTGACGATGAGACCGTTGACTTGGATACTATTATATCAGTAGCGTAGGCAAGGAGATCGTTCGAAAGGGGACGATCAGGAGGAAACATCATGAAGGCTTTCAACCGGCTGGCCGTGTCGGCCATGGCCATAGTCGCCACATCGGCGCTACCGCTTGTTGCAGTTGCGGGCGAGGTCGAGTTCTGGAGCCCGTTTACCGGCCCTGACGGCAACGCCATCGACGCATTGGTCAAGGAATTCAATGCCGGCGCCGGCGCCGAGGCCGGCGTGCAGATCAACCTGCTGATCATTCCGTGGGACGACTACTACACGAAGCTCTCGGTCTCGATGGCGTCCCGCACCGCCCCCGATCTCGCCGTGATGCACAGCCACCAGATCGCCGGCTTCGTCAAGCAAGGCGCGCTCGAGGCCTACACGCCAGAGGAGGTGGCAGCGGCCGGCCTCGTAGAAGCCGACTACATTGCGCCGCTATGGAGTGCCGGCGTGGTCGCCGACCAGCGCTACGGGGTGCCGATCGACGCGTTTCCGCGCCACATCTATTTCAACAAGACACTGTTCGAACAGGCCGGGCTCGACCCGAACAATCCGCCCAAGACGGGCGCCGAACTACTTGATGCGGCAACCAAGATCCAGGCGCTCGGCAACGGCGTCATGGGCCTTCAGTTCCAGCTCAATGGCTCGGGCGCGTTCCGCAACTTCTACTCGATCTACTGGCAGTACCAGGACGACCTCTACAACGCCGACCAGACCGATGTGGCCGACGGTTTCGCCGAGACGGCAAAGAAATCGCTCGAGACGCTGAAGGCGTACATGGACGCCGGGCTGGCGCCCAAGGAGATCATTACCGACGTGCCGGCGCAGTTCGCACAGAACAAGTTCGGCATCGTGATCAACCAGATCACCGACCTGCCGGTATACCAGACCGCCGCCGCCGACCAGGGGTTGCAGTTCGGCGTGGCGCCGTTGCCGACCTTCGGCGACAGGGCCGCAACGTTTGCGCTCGGCCACAACTTCGTCATCCCGCGCGGCACGCCGCCCGAGGCTCGTGCCGATGCGCTCGTCTTCGTCAAGTGGATCGGCGACAACTCGATCGCCTGGGCCAAGACAGGGAAGATGCCGGCCAAGGTCACGACGCTGAACAGCGATGAGTTCAAGGCGCTGCCCGAGCAGGCCATCGTCGCGACTTCGCTCGACTACGTGCACTTCCCGCCGGCCCTGTCGGTGCAACCGCAGGTCGACCGCGTCATCCAGACCACGGCCGAGGCCTTCTACGCCGGTCAGGTCAATGCTGACCAGGCCGTGCAGATGATGGTCGACGGCATCCGCCAGGAATTGGCCAAGAAGTAACTCCCCGCCCGCTTCGGCGGACGACTCCCAGCGGGCGGCCGGCTTCAGCAGGTCGCCCGACTTCCCCGGCCACCTGAAGGACTGCGATGGCTCGCCAGCGTTCGACACTATTCCCGTATCTGCTCGCGGGACCCTATATCGCGCTGTTCGCGGTGTTCGTCGCCTATCCGGTCGGGCGGGCGCTCTACATGAGCCTGTTCGACTGGGGCATCTTCGGGCCTAACGCATTCGTCGGGCTCGCCAACTACACCTCGCTGATCGGCGATGCGCGCTTCTGGAGCTCATTCTGGGTCACCAGCACTTTCGCGCTGATGTATGTGCCGATGATCACGGTGATCTCGCTGCTGCTGGCGGTGCTGCTGCATCGCAAGCTCCCCGGCATCGGCATCTTCCGCACCGCTTTCTTCCTGCCCATCGTCATCAACGTGGCGGTAGCGGCTATCGCCTTCAACTGGCTGTTCGAGCCCAATATCGGCACCATCGACAAGGTGCTGCAGTTCTTCGGCCTCCCTGGCCAGAACCTGCTGCAGCAGCCGGGTTGGGCCCTGTTCGTGGTCAGCCTGGTGACGCTGTGGATCAATGTCGGGTTCATGGTGATCATCCTGCTTGCCGGGCTCGAGAATATTCCCGACGAGCTCTACGAGGCGGCGCGGCTCGATGGCTCCAATCCGCTGCAGGACCTCGTTCTCATCACCGTGCCGCTGCTGCGGCCGATCCTGCTGATCGTCATCGTCCTGTCGATCGTGCAGGGCTTCCAGATTTTCGGCGAAGTGCTGATCATGACGCAGGGCGGGCCATTCGGGTCCACGACAGTCCTCACCATGCTGCTCTACGAGGAGGGGTTCCAGCGCTTCTCGCTCGGCCGCGCCGCAGCGATCGGCGTCGTCATCACCATCATCATCGCGACGCTGAGCTTCATTCAGTTCCGCTTCTTTAGGCGGGAGGCCTGAGCCATGCAGCGCAAGGGTACGCAGACGGCGCGCTGGATCGTCCTCGTCATACTGGCGGCACTGTGGTTCCTGCCGCTCGTCTCGCTCGTGCTGTTCTCGTTCGCGCCGCCGGCCGAGGTGCTGAAGGGAGTGTTCATTCCCACGCAGTGGACGCTCGACAACTACTGGAAGGTGCTCACCGAAACCCAACGCGGTGTAAGTGTGCCGGGCGGGCTGTGGAACAGCACGGTCATCATGGTGCTTCAGGTTGCCGGTATCCTGCTGCTCGACGTTCCGGCGGCCTATGCGTTCGCGCGGACGAAATTCTTCGGCCGCAACGTACTGTTTGCCCTGGTGCTGGTGTCGATGATGATGCCTGGTATCCTCGAGGTCATCTCGCTCTATGACCTCATGGCCAATATCGGGCTCGTCAACACGCTGTGGGGCGTGATCCTGCCCGGGCTGCCGCGCGTCATCGGCATCTTCATCTTGCGCCAGTTCTTCATGGAAGTGCCACGCGAGCTGGACGAGGCGGCGCGTATCGATGGTGCCAGCGAGTTCCAGATCTTTTCGAAGATCATGGTGCCGCTGGCCATGCCCTCGATCATCACCGTCACGGTGATCACTGCGCTGTACAGCTGGAACAACTTCCTGTGGCCGCTGATCGTCACCAACTCGCCGGAGGCGATGCCGGTGCCGGTGGTGATCGCCTATCTCAGCGCCGATACGAGCGCGGTGCTCAACTACACCATCATTCTCGCCGCGGCCTTCGTCACCTCATTGCCGATGATCATCCTGTTCCTGCTCGGACAGCGGTGGATCGTCAGCGGAATGCGCCCGGCCTCGGGCATCAAGTAATAGTCTCAGGAGCTCCTTTCATGCCGACGATCAAAGTCGACCCGCGGCCGCTGCACGCCATTTCGCCCCGCCTCTACATGCAGTTCATGGAGCCGCTCGGCACTACGGATTCGTCCGTCGAAGCCTGCTGGGACGCACTGTCCGACCGCTGGCGGCCGGACTTTGTCGAGGTTGTGCGCGACCTTGCACCGAGCTCGATCCGCTGGGGCGGCATCCTCACCAGCTTCTGGAAGTGGCGCGAGAGCGTCGGCCCGCGCGCCGCGCGCAAGGACATGGTCAACTACCTCTGGGGCGGCTGGGAGAAGAACGTCGTCGGCGTCGACGAATTCCTCGAGTTCTGCGAAGCGGTGTCGGCCGAGCCGATCATGGCGATCAACTTCGCCGCCGACGGGCGGCCCGAATATATCAACACGGCGCTCGGCGAACAGCGCTCCGGCGATGCCACCGAGGCGGCCGATCTCGTCAGCTACGCCAATGATCCGGACAATGCCGAGCGCATCGCCAATGGCCGCAAGGCGCCGTGGGCCATCCACACCTGGCAGATCGGCAACGAGACCTCGTATCCCAAGGCAGGTGAGCGCTTCACGAGCTCAGAAAACGCGAAACACTATGTCGAGTTCGCCAGGGCGATGAAGGCGCGTGACCCCTCGATCCAGCTGATTGGCTGGGGCGACATGGAGCGCGACACAGGCAAGTGGTGGGCCAACGAGCTGGTGCAGGAGGGCGGTGACCTCGTCGACATGGTCGCCATCCATATGATGCACCAGAACCCAGGCAACGAGCCGACCGTGCTGCATGGCCGGGACTACCGCAAGGACTATGGCGCGACCTGGGAAGCGCTGGGCGGCATGTACAGGAAGGTCGAGGACAAGCTGCTCGGCGCGCGCCAGACGCTCAAGGATCTCGGTACGCCCGCCAAGCTCGCGATCACCGAGGCGCATCTGTCGATCCAGCCGCACAACAAGTCCGAGATGCTGCGCGAGTGGATCTCGGGGCTTTACCATGCCCGCTGCATGGCGCTGTTCGAGCGGCACTCCGACATTGTCGACATCTCGACGCTTGCCGATTTCGCCGGCACGAGCTGGACCGTGAACGCCGTGTTGCTCGGCTCGCCGCGCGAGCAGCCCTACCTGCTGCCGGTCGGCCACATCATGCGCCTGTTCCGCCGCCACTCCGGCACGCACGGCGTGAATGTCAGCTCGGACGACAAGTCGATCGAGGTCTCGGCCAGCCGCTCCGGCGACACGCTCTACGTGCACGTCGTCAATACCAGCCTCGACAATGCGGCTGACGTCACGCTCGATCTTGGTACCGTGCCGAAGTCGGTTCGTGCGCACCGGATCAACCCCGAACTCGATACTGCCATAGACAGCACGGCGCTGGACGTCTTTGCTGTGACGACGACGACCGAGCCGACAACGGGCACGTTGCGCATACCCAAGGCTTCGGTGACGGCCTATGAGCTCGCGCTCTAGCGACCGGCAGTGATCGAGATCAGCCCTCTTCACCGCCGGCCATAATCAGGACGACGTAGCGGCGAACCTGATGAGCCGGAATGCAGCGATCCAGGCGGCCCGGGAGGGTGCCGCCTGGATCCGACGTGCCGTGCGGACCGGCCCGTCATAGACGTGGATCAACCGAAGATCGCGTCACGCTCGTCCTTGAGCGCCTCGATCACGTCGTCGACCGTCTGCGACTTGTCCGACCAGTAGTTGAACATCACGTTCCAGATCGCGTTGTTCCAGTCGGCGTCGATCACGTTGAACGGGTTCGGCACTTGCGCATTCGGCACGTTCAAGGCGTCCATGGCCACCTTGTTGCAGGCGTCCTGGAACTCGGTGGGCGCATCGGCACGCGGCGAGGTCGAGCCCTTCTGCTGGTTGGCCTTGGCCGATACCACCGGGTCGACGAAGGCGGCGACGAGGTCGAGTTCGGCCTTGTCGATTTCCTCGTTCTGCCCACCCAGCACACCCATGGCATCCGAAGTCACCGGCACGGCCTTGGCGCCGGGGATGACCTGGCAACCGAAGTCGACGCCCGGCACCTTGCCGGCCGCCAGCCACTCGCCCTTCATCCAGTCGCCCATCACCTGGAACAGTGCCTGCCCGGTGATCACCGTGTTGGTCGCTTCGTTCCACGGCCGGTTCTCGGCCTCGGGCCCGGCTTCGTTCGAGAAGGCGCGTACCACTTCCACGGCCTTCCTGAACTCGGGCGTATCCATCACGGTCGCATCGGGCTCTTCCGAGTAGAGCCGGTTGTAGATCTCGGGCCCGCCAATGGCGGCCAGCATGGCGTGGAACAGGTAGCCGACCTGGAAGGCCTGCGAGCCCACCGCCACCGGAATGAACCCGGCATCCTTGATCTTCTGGAAATCGGCCAGCATCTGGTCGACGTCCTTCCAGGCGGCCGGATCGACGCCGGCCTTGGTGGCGACTTCCTTGTTCCAGTAAACCATGCCGTCGATGTGCATGAAGAGCGGGATCTTCACCAACTGGCCGTCGACCGTCGACAGGTCGCGGATGATCGGGAAGAAGCCCTCGGTCGCGCCGATCTCGTTGTAGGTGTCGGTCAGGTCGCGGGCGAGCCCCATCTTCTGCAGGTCGCGGAAGACGTTGGGGTCCGAGGTCACGAAGGCGTTGGGCGGCTCGCCGCCGGTGACCATGTTGACGATCGAAACGTTGACGCCCGAGTTGTGCGGGATGGCGAGGTCCTTCCAAGTGTGGCCCTTGGCCTCCATCGCCTCCCTCAGCACGTTGAGGGCATTCACTTCCGACTGGGTCGACCAGCCGTGGTAGACGATCAGTTCTGCGGCGTGACCGGAGAACGTGGCGGCGCTGGCCATGAGGCCGGCGACGATGCCAAGCAGTTTGCTGCGCATATCCTTCTCACTCCCTTATGTCCCAGGGGGACGTTGTCGTCGGGCTGTTCCGGTTCCTGCCGCCGCGTGCCCTTCGCGGTCATCCGGAGCTGTTGTCGGGCCGTCCGGGCCTTTGCCCGGCATCCGGTCACATGCGCAGGCCGCTGCCTGCGTCGAACACGTTGAGCTTGTCGCCGGGGAAACCGACGCTCACCACATCGCCCTGGCTGAGCGCCGACGAGCGGCCCGGTTCCATGCGAATGGCGAGCAGCCCGTCCGGCAGCTTCAGGTAGCCGGTGGCGTCACCTCCCGTGCGCTCGGTGTATTGCACCGGCAGCGCGAAGCGCCCGGCCTCGCCCGCCACGTCTTGCCCCGGCTGGCCGAAATGCTCGGGCCGCAGCCCCAGCACGATCTCCTGCCCATCCTTGGGCGCCGTGGCGAAGCGGTAGCGGGTCAGATCGAGGCTTACCCCATCGATCTGCGCGCTGGTCCGGCCGTTCACCTGCGAGATGACGCCGCGGCGCAGGTTCATGGCTGGCGCCCCGATGAAACCCGCGACGAACAGGTTGCGTGGCGCCTCGTAGATCTCGTCGGGCGTGCCGAATTGCTGGATCACGCCGCCATCCATCACCGCGATCTTGGTGGCCATGGTCATGGCTTCGATCTGGTCGTGCGTGACGTAGACGACAGTCGAGTTGGTCTCGTCGTGCAGCTTCTTGATCTCGAGCCGCATCTCGGTGCGGAGCTTCGCATCGAGGTTGGAGAGCGGCTCGTCGAACAGGAACACCGGTACCTGCTTCACCAGCGCCCGGCCGATCGCCACGCGCTGCCGCTGCCCGCCCGACAGCTGCGCCGGCTTGCGGTCGAGCAAGGGCTCGATCTGCAGCAGCTTTGCCGCCCAGGCGACGCGCCGGTCGATCTCGGCCCGGTCGAGCTTCTGCGCCGAGAGCCCGAAGCGCAGGTTCCCGCGCACCGTCTTGGTCGGATAGAGCGCGTAGGATTGGAACACCATGGCGAGCCCGCGATCCTTGGGATCGAGGTCGGTGACGTCGCGTCCGCCGATGGTGATGCGCCCCGCCGAAACCTCGAGCAGTCCGGCGAGCAGGTTGAGCAGCGTGGTCTTGCCGCAGCCCGATGGGCCGAGCAGTACGACGAACTCGCCGTCCTCGATGGTGAGGTCGAGACTCTTGAGCACCGTCAGGCGCCCATACGACTTGATGATGTCTTCGAATTGCACGCGTGGCATGGCTAACCCTTGATCGCGCCGGCGGTGATGCCCTGCACGAAGAACTTGCCGAGCACGAAGTAGATGACGAGGGGAGGAATGGCCGTGAGCAGGGCGGCAGCCATGTTCTCGTTGTAGGCCGTCTCGCCCGTAGTGGTGATCACCACATTGGCCAGCACCACGCTCATCGGTTGGGTGCCGAGGCCGCCGAAGGTCAGTCCGATCAGGAAGTCGTTCCAGATCGAGGTGATCTGCAGGATCAGCACGACGATGAGGATATTCGCCGACATCGGCAGGATGATCTCGATGAACACCCGCCAGAAGGACCCCGAGTCCATCATGGCCGCGCTCATGATCTCCTGCGGGATGCCCTTGTAGTAGTTGCGGAAAATCAGCGTCAGGATCGGCATAGCCAGCACCGCGTGGATGATGGCGATGCCCCACACGCTGCCGTAGATCTTCACCCACGAGCTCATGATGATGAGCGGGATCATGATGATCTGGAACGGCACGAACGCGCACATGAACAGGATGAACAGGAAGGTGTTCGCCCATTTCACATTCCACAGCGCCAGCGCGTAGCCGGTGACCGAGGACAGCGCGATCGAGACGGCGAGGCTGGGGAACAGGATGGCGATCGAGTTCCAGAAGCCGATCTTCAGCCCGTCGCAGCGAATGCCGGAGCAGGCATTATTCCAGGCTTCCCACCAGGCATCCAAGGTGAAGGGCGCGGGCAGGGCGAAGATCTCGCCGCCGCGGATCTGCGCCATCGTCTTGAACGAGGTGACCACCACCACATAGAGCGGTACGCAGAAGAACAGCGCGCAGATCGTGAGGAACACGATGATGGCGATCGAGCGTCCCGAAATTCCCTTCTTGCGGCGCGGAAACAGTGGCGCCCGCTCGACGGCGACTTCGGCACCCGCCCGGTTGGTATCGGCTACGGCGTCCATCAGGCGACCACCTTTCTGGCCCGTTCGCGTAGGGCTGTCAGCAGGACCAGGGGCAGGAAGATGGCGGCCGTGATCAGCAGCATCACCACCGCGGCGGCCGAGGCGTAGCCGAGGTTGGATTTGGCCCAGTAGGCGTTGATGGTGAAATAGGCCGGCACCCAGGTCGATTGCCCCGGCCCGCCATTGGTCATGGCGACCACCACGTCATAGGCCTTCACCACGCCTAGCGAGAGCAGGATGGCGCAGGTGAGGAAGGTGAACTTCATCATCGGGATGATGATCTCGAAGTAGAGCCGCCACACGCTCACCCCATCGAGCCGCGCCGCACTCCAGATCTCGGTGTTGATCGACTTCAGCCCCGACAGCATCAAGGCCATGTAGAAGCCCGAGCCCTGCCAGATATAGGCCAGGATGATGCCGTGCATGGCCGTCTCCGGCCGTGACAGCCAGTCGAAGTCGATGAAGTTCAGCCCAATCGAGTGGAAGAAGGCCTGCACGCCCAGGCTCGGGTTGAACATCCAGCGCCAGGCGACACCGGTGACGATCAGCGACACCGCCAGGGGATAGAGGAACACAGTGCGGAAAAAGCCTTCGCCGCGCTTTTCGCGCTCGATCAGCGCGGCGAGCACGAAACCGAACACGATGGCGAGCGTCGAGCCGATGCCGAGGACGACGAGGTTCTGCAGCGAGATCTGCCAGCCATCGTCGCGGAACAGCCGTTCGTACTGGCGGGCCCATTCGCTCCAGTCGATCTCGTACTCGGCGAACCGCCGCGAGCGAGTAAGGCTCATGTAGACGGTCCAGCAGATCGCGCCGATGAAGGCAACGACGGTGATCGCCACGGCCGGCGACAAGGCCAGCTGCGGAGACCATCGGCTCCAGCGAATGGCCATCCCCTCCCTCCCTCTCCTCAGCCGCCCTGTTGCGGGCGGCAATCCGTGGCGTCCGCCTCCTCAGGAGACGCTCGGACGTATTAGCGTTAATCTTTCAGACCCTGCCGCAGCGGTCAATCCGGATTCTTGTGGCCGGGATTTACTGTGCAGGATTGACCGATTGGCAGGTTGAGGTGATAGTCTACCGTATTAACGCTCATACAAATGGACGCAAAGCGCCGCGTTAGGGAGAGAGATATGCAGGGCATCACAGGCATCGCCCATGTCGCGATCAAGGTGAAAGACCTCGATAAGTCGCTGGATTTCTACATCAACAAGCTCGGTTTCCCCGAGATGATGCGGCTGCATCACGACGATGGCAGCGTCTTCCTCGTCTACCTGCGCATCACCGACACGCAGTATCTCGAAGTCTTCCCCGGCGCCGAGGGTGACCGTGCCCCGGGCTGGAACGCCAACGGCATGAACCACCTTTGCCTCGAGTCCAGCGACGTGAAGAAGCTGTCCGAGGACATCCAGGCGGTGGGCATTCCGCTGCTGCTGCCCCTGAAGCTTGCAGTCGACGGCAACTGGCAGGCCTGGATCGAGGATCCCGACGGCAACCGCATCGAATTGATGCAGATGGCCGCCGACTCGCTGCAGCTCAAGGCCATCGCCCGGCTCAAGGGTGAGACCGCGATGGCCTGATACGGGGCGTTCGCATGTTGTCCGGTCCAATGGCCTGTCGTAGCTAGGCAAACTCGGCCGATCCTGGCCGGCATACGGACCCGCCAGCATGCGCACCACCACCCGTCTCAAGGACATCGCGGAAAAGACCGGCTTCTCGGCCAACACCGTCTCGCTGGCCTTGCGCGACAGTCCGCGCATTCCCAGCGAGACCCGCGATGCCATCCGACGGGTCGCCGAAGAACTGAACTACCAACCCAACCACGTGGCCCGCTCGCTGGTGAGCCGCGAAACCAAGACCATCGGGCTCATCCTGACGGACATCATGAACCCTACGCTCACGCGCACGGCCCAACAGGTGGAACTCGCCCTCGCCGAGCGCGGCTACGGCACGCTGCTTGCGACCTCGAACCACAAGCTCAGCGAGGAAAAGCGCCTCGTCGAGCTGTTCCGGGCCCGCCGCGTCGACGGCATGCTCGTTTATCCCGCCATCCACCACGAGCTCGGACACCTGCGCGCCCTGCGCCGGCACTTCCCCGTGGTCTCGCTGATCGCCGGACCTGATCCGGGTATCGACGTCGTTAGTGTCGATGATCGCAGCGGCACCGCCCGCGCCATCCGCCATCTGATCGGCGTCGGCCACCAGCGCATCGGCTTCCTCGATCCCTTCGCCGCCAGCGGCAACAACGAGAAATTCGAAGGCTACCAGCAGGCGCTGGCCGAAGCCCGGCTGCCCTTCGATCCGGAATTGGTGATCACCACCCGCGGGCACTACGCCACCGATGGCTACTACGCGCTCGATACGCTGATGAGCATTTCGCGCCCGCCCACCGCCGTGTTCACCCACAACGACTCGCTGGCCTTCGGCGCCTTGCGCTGGTGCCACCGCCACGGCCGGCGCGTGCCGCAGGACGTGGCCATCATGGGCTACGACAATATCGAGCTCACCGAATTCGCCGAGCCGCCGCTCTCGACCATGAACTACGCGGTGGACGTCGTTTCCCGCATGGCCGTCGACCGGCTGATGCGGCTGATCGCGGCCGGGGACGAAGCGCCCGAGCCGCGCACTACGCTGATCGACCCCGAACTGGTGGTGCGATCGAGCACATGAACAACGCCATGGGAGGACTAGAATGGCTGCCTTTGACACGCTGGGACACGTCGCCTTCAAGGTGAACGACCTCGATCGGTCGCTCGACTTTTACGGCAAGCTCGGCTTCCCCGAGTTCCTGCGCCTCAACAATGCCGATGGCCGCCCGTGGATCGTCTACCTCAAGGTCACCGACCAGCTCTTCCTCGAGCTCTTTCCGGGCGGCACCGGCGAGCCGGTCGCCGGCCCCCAGTCGACCGGCGTCAATCATCTCTGCCTCACCACCGAGGACATCGAGGCGACCGACGCCCACCTCAAGTCCGTGGGCATCACGCCATCCTCGGCGCTGGTGGCATCCAAGCGCGGTGTCGACGGCAACCGGGGCATGTGGGTCACCGACCCCGACGGCAACCGTATCGAGATCATGGAAATGGCGCCCAACTGCATCCAGTACGAAGCCATCCGTGCGCTTCGTGCCGCCGGCGGCCCGACCGTATTGGTTCGCCCGCTGTAGATTGAAGCGATGTCATCGCCTGCGGAGGGATCGGTCGGGCCGTCCGTCCGTAGCATTTACTTGTGGTCCGGGGCAGCTATCATGCCCCATGAGTAAAATCTCGCGTTACCTCGCTCCTGTACTGTTGCTTGCAATGGCGGGGAGTGCAGCGGCACAAAATCGGATCGAATGCTATCCGATTTCACCGCGGCCGCCGCTAGCCCAGGTGGTAGTCGATCTCGATCAGGTCGTCGTTGGCGACGTAGCGGCGTTTCTTGCCGGCCGGACGTCGGACTGTCCGAAATGCGTGCTGGATTCGGCACGGCTACAGCACCGCAACCTCGCGGGCGCCGACCTCAGGGGTGCAGTTCTGGCTGGTGCCAGCCTGTTCGGCGCGAACCTGAGCAAGGCGCGCCTCGATGGCGCGGTGCTGGCCGGCGCGAACCTGGGACGCGCCAAGCTCGGCGAGGCATCGCTGATCGGCGCGGATCTGTCGAACGCCATGCTGGTGCGCGCCGATCTGACAGCGGCAAACCTTGCTGGTGCAGACCTGAGGCAGGCGCGGTTGCAGCACGCTCGGGTGATGAACGGCCGCATCGATGAGGCGAATTTCGAGGGCGCGGTGGCGGTGGGCGCCAACTTCTCGCAGACCTATGCCGTAGGCGCGAATTTCCGGCTGGCCAACCTGATCCAGAGCAACTTCACCGGTGCGACCCTGCGCAACGCCAATCTCGAGCATGCCGGCATGTCCGATGCGGACCTGACCTCGGCCGATCTCGCCTACGTCAAAGGCTTCAATGTCGACTTTGCCGGTGCGACGTTACGCGATGCGGCCCTGACTAATGCCGACATTCGAAATTCGCGGCTCTACGAGGCCGATCTGGGGTGCACGGTCTTCACCAACACCAGCATCGGCCGGGCGCCGGGCTAGTTCGGATCGGCGAGGCGAATCTCGAAGCGGCTGTCGCTGACGAAGTAGGTGTCCTGCACCTTGCCGAACGTATCGACGAAATCCTGCCCGGCCTTGTGGAAGTAGTTCTGCGACAGGGACAATGCACGGCCCTCACTTTCGCCGGTACAGGCGCGCTTGACGAAGAAGCTGGCCGCGGCGGTTTCTCGCGGGCGGAGTTCGCTGTCCTCGCAAGTCCAGCTGGCGTCGGCGTAGTGCTGCTGCAGGACGGCGGCGAGCCGCCACTGATCGTTCCGCTCACCGCCGGATGCACCGCGCGGGTCGGCCAGGATGCGTAGCCCGGCCAGTGTACCCGATGCATCGAACAGCGCCGAGACCATGGCGCGAAAGCCGTAGACGCGGGTGCCCTCGAGCCGGGCCAGCGGCCAGCGCTGCCAGGCCTCGCGGAGTGCGTCGGCTTCATCGTCGTAACGGAAATAGACCTCGTGCAACCCGCTGGACTCGGCAGGGCAGAGGGCGAAATCGGCAAAGCCGGCCAGCGGTGTGGTCGGCGGTCCGCCATTGCCGCCGCAGGCGTATTCGACGAATCCGGAAGGCTGGGCGCCGGCCGGTTCGCCCAACCGCAGGTCCCAGATGGTGTCGGCACCGGCCGCCGGGCCGGCGAGCGCGATAGCGGCGGCGAGTGCGAGGAGCCGTTTCATTGGTCGCGCTGTCCCATGACGAGGAGGACCAGCAGACCTTCGGACATCGAGAGGTCGGGCGAGCGATAGGCGATGTAGGGGCTGATCGCATCACCACCGACGGCGATGACCAGGCGATCCTCGCCATCCACCGTGGTTTTCAGCGGCTGGACCGACGACAGCGCGGCCATCTGTCGGTCGGTCACCGGCTCGAGCGTCTTGGCGTCAAGCACATAGAGCGCTCCATCCGCGCTCGTCACAGCAAGGAGACCGTCCCCGATGATAGTGGCGCCGCCTACCAGTGGCGCGGGGAACAGCCGTTGTGCCACGATCTTGCCGGTGGCGATGTCGGCGGCCGTCAGGATGCCGAGCGAGGCATCGTGTCCGGCATAATAGGCGCCGAGCCAGTTGGGCTCCCGCCGTTCTGTGAGGATGTGGCCGACGCCGGTTACGCAGGCATTGGCGTTGGCGCCGTAGGCAAGGCCGGTCCCGACATCGACGCTGGAGGCATAGCCGTTGACGGTCCAGGCGTTCTCGCAGGTTGCCGTCGGCGCCGCGATGCCGAGGTCGTTGTTGTGCGTGCCGGCCGAGAAGGCGATGCGCGCCGGGTCGAGCCCATAGATGCTGGTGTCGGTGAGCGGCTCGCCCGACGCGGCGTCGAGCAGCACGACGCTGCCATTGCCGCGGAACTGCAGCAGGCGGGCCGGTAGCTCACCGGTGGCGGCAAGCAGGTGCACCGGGCCGTCCTGCGGCAGGGCGTCGGGCGGCGGGGCTTCGCGATGCAGCCAGCGCAGGGCGCCGGTGGCGATATCGAGGGCGACGACGCCGTTTCCCGCCCAGGCTCCGCGCTCGGCCTCGGGCACCGCGATGGCGGGGAAGGTGAAGGGCCAGAGCAACTGGCCGCGCTCGGGGTCGAGGACGCCGGGCTGGCGCACCGCGGCGCTGAGGCCGGCAATCTCGCCGAGTTCGGCGGTCCAGGCCGGCTCGCCGGTGGCCTTGTCGAAAGCGACGAAGGTCAGGGGGCCGACGCGATCGTCACCGGAGCCGGCGACGACCACCAGGGTGTCGGTCACGATCGGGGGCGCGACGATGTCGAAACCGTCGACCGGGTTGCCAGCCGCGACGCTGCGGACCAGCGTGCCGGAGGTGGCGTCGAGCCAGTGCAGCAGGCCATCCGAGCCGCCGACGAAAATGGTGTCGCCGTCGAGCACCATGCCGCGCGCGGCCTGCAGCCAGGCGTCGATGTCGCGGCGGCCCAGGTCGTTGTACCAGACGCGCTCGCCCTTCTTGCTCAGGTCGAGCTTGGCGATGCCGCCCCAGCCATCGATGGTGTAGAGGAAATCGCCGCTTGCCAGATAATTGTGGCTGGCGACGTTCTGGTAGTGGCCGGCGCCTTCGACGGCGCCACCCAGGACCACGGAGAATTTCGGGACGAGGTCGGCCATGCCGGGGGCCGTGAAGCGGCCTGCATCGGCGGCCATGGCCGGAGCGCCACACAGCAGCAGCAGTGCCAGGCCGGGCAGGGGCCCGCGGTTTCGGCGGCCAGCGGTCACGGTGAAATCCTGAAACGGCTCCGGGGGACGCTGGGCCCCCCGGAGCCAGTCACTTACTCTTCGACTTCGAACACCCAGATCACGCCACCGGTCGGCACGGTGGTCGCGGCCTTGAACTTGTCCGGGTAGCTGCTGGCGAGGCGGTTCTGCATGCTGGCGGCGTCGATGCCCCAGCCGGCCTGAACCGACACATACTGCTTGCCGTCAACTTCGAAGCTGGCCGGCACGCCGATAATGCCGGAGTTCAGCTTCTGCTCCCACAGGATCTCGCCCGTCTTGGAGTCGTAGGCGTGGAACATGCTGTCGTTGGTACCGCCGCCGAAGACGAGGCCGCCGGCAGTGGCCATCAGCGGGCCCCAGTTCTGCGACTGGAACTTGGTGCTCCAGACTTCCTTGCCGGTGCTGAGATCCCACGCCTGGACTTCGCCGATATGGTCAGCGCCTTCCGCGATGTAGAGCTCGGACTTGTCGCCCTGGGTGCCGCGGGTGAAGCTGGCGCCCGGACGGTACTCGACCACCGTGCCGCCCGCCATGACCGTGCAGAGGTTCTCGTTGGCCGGAATGAACACGTAGTTCAGCTCCGGATCGTAGGCGATCGGAGGCCAGTCCTTGCCACCCCAGAACGAGGGGCAGAAGTCGCCCTCGATGCCGGTGCCGGGCTTGGTGCCCTCGGCATACTCGATATAGCCGGTCTCGGGATCCATGCTCCCGATCCAGTTCTGCTCGACGTAGGGCGTGCCCTTGATGAAGTTGATCGGGCCTTCCGGCGTACGCTCGAGTTCCCACAGCACGCCGTTACGGGCGGCATGGACGAGGCCGGGGACCTTTTCGCCATCCTTGTTGGTCAGGTCGACCAGGATCGGGGCAGCCACTTCGTCCCAGTCGAACGAGTCATTCGGGTGGTACTGGAAGTGACCGACGATCTCACCGTCGTCGGCCTTGAGGGCCACGGCGGAGGTCACGTAAAGGTTGTCGCCCGGGCGCTGGTCGCCCATCCACGGTCCACCGTTACCGGTGCCCCAGTAGATGATCTTGTTCTCGGGGTCGTACTGGCCGGTCACCCAGCTCGATGCACCGCCGGTCTTCCAGGCGTCCTCGAACTCGTCACCGGGCTGCGGCCAGGTTTCCGAGCCGGGCTGGCCGGGTTCGGGAACGAGGAAGGTACGCCAGGCCTCTTCGCCGCTCTCGGCGTCGAAGGCGGCGATATAGCCACGGATGCCGCGCTCGCCACCGGAAGTGCCGACGACGATCTTGTCCTCGACCACCAGCGGGGCAAGGTTGGCGTAATAGCCCAGGCGATAGTCCTGCACGGTGGTCGACCACACTTCGGCGCCGGACTTGGCGTCGATGGCGACGAGCACGGAGTCGCGCGACATCCAGTAGACCTTGTCGCCGAGCAGGGCGACGCCACGGTTGGTCGGGTGCGAGCCCAGCATGTCGGCCGGCAGTTCGCGCTTGTAGCGCCACAGGATGTCGCCGGTCGCCGCGTCGAGCGCCAGGATCTGGTTGCCGGCGGTGGCGGTGAACATGACGCCGTCGACCACGATGGTCGGGGCTTCGTGGCCTTCGGCATAGCCCGTCGAAACCGACCAGGCCGGCTTCAGGTTCTTCACGTTCTCGGTCGTGATCTGCTTCAGCGGGCTGTAGCCCCAGCCGTTGTAGGTACGGCGGTACATCGGCCAGTCGCCGTCAGCGGGGTTGACCAGGCTCTCGGTGGTCACCGACTTGTAGTCGGGGATCGCGATCACCGGGGCCGGCGCCGCCGGCGCAGCAGCCGGTGCCGCCGGAGCAGCGGCCGGCGCCTGCTGCGCATATGCAGCACCCGCCATCAGGGCCGTGAAGCTCACGGCCAAGCCAAAATTCAGCAACTTCATTCCAGGTTCTCCCTCAAGAGTGGCTAGGGGCTACTCCGCGTCTCCTCCGACGCGGGAATCATAAGCAGAAGCAATGGTCAGCCGACCTTCGGCATCCACCGCCAGGCTGATCGACGGCAGCTTGCGGGTCGCAGGCCCGTTGGCGAGCGCGCCGCCTTCCTTCAGGTTGAAGCGCGAGAAGTGGCAGGGGCACTCGGCAATCGCCGTCTCGGGGTTGTAGTCGGTGACCTCGCAGGCGGCGTGCGGACAGATCATGGTGTTGGCGAGCACGCCTTCGGCCGAAGTGGCGCGGACGCTCTCGCTCAGCTGATCGGCCGGAAATGCCGTCAACATCAGGATGTTGATGAATGTTCCGTCGCGGGCAACGCCGGTGGCCGGGTCGGCCGCCCAGGCCTGCATCGGATATTGCGCGCCCACTTCGACGTCGCTGACCTTGATCGGGGTGGTCTTGTCGTCGCCACTAGCGCGAACCAGCAGGTCACCGACCTGCGGGGACATCATCGTCGCTTCATCGGCGGCGAATGCACGGCCAACCGTGAGGCCGACGGCCGCTCCCGCGGCACCGACGAGCACGGCCCGACGGCCGATGCACCCACAGGCAACTTGATCCTTTTTACTCAACGCAAACCTCCCTAAATCGTGACAAAACGATAGGGCACCTCGTTAGCTGCGCAACCCATTTAAAACTTGATCGGGCGGCGCAGGTTTCCTCCCTGGACGCGGTCCAGGGTCGTAGACCCATTGAATTTGTTTAACAAAACGCCGCAGCGCTACCTATAAGTACCATGGTACTAATACCTTCGGCGGGTTGCCGGGCTCGGATGGCATCCGCATGATCGGTGTTCGGCCGCATCAGAACGGCTGGCGCGCCGAGCGGGACGATATTTCCAGGGGAGGAAGGTTTCACAAGTATGGTCATGTTGCGTCGCTTCTTGCGCCGCGCCGTTTCTGGCGTGATGGCGTTCATTGCATTTTCCAGCATCGCGCAGGCAGAGGGTAACCTTGCCGCAAACGCCACGCGGTTGCCTGATCTCGAGATAAATTCAGCAGACTTGAGCTTCTCCCAGTCGAGCTACGAGCTGGAGACCGGCAAGTATTACCGCTGGCGCATCGTGCATGACGGCGGCGAGGAACTGGCGGTGATCGCGCCGGAGCTGTTCCGTAATTCCTGGATCAACCAGGTTATCATCAACGACCTCGAGATCACGCCCTACGGGCTATACAGCGTCGAGTTCGACGACGAGGGCACCATTGACATCTGGTTCGTCCCGATCCGGCCGGGCGAGTACGATTTCTCCGCCGACGGCTACGAGAGCCGCGGCATGGTCGGCAAGTTCGTGGTTAAGTAGGCCATGAGCATCCGATCCGTGCTCGCCGGCGCCGCCATCGCCCTTGGCCTCATTGGTCCTGCCGAGGCGGCGGGGACCAACCTGATTTTCGTCTCTAACGAGCGCAGCCACGAGGTGGTCGTGCTCAACCCGCAATACGAGATCATCAAGCGGATCGAGACGTCGCGCCGGCCTCGCGACATGCACTTCAACGCCGACCGCACGCTGCTCTACGTGGCCTGCGGCGACGACGACGCGCTCGACATCATCGATGTCGCGACGCTCGAGATCGTCGACAGCATCAAGACCGGGCCGAGCCCGGAGGTGTTCGCGTTCTCGCCGGACGAAAGCCGAATCTACGTCTCGAACGAGGAGGACTCGCGGCTCGAGGTGATCGATGCGGAGACGCGCGTCTCGGTGGCAGATATTCCGACCGGCGCCGAGCCGGAGGGCGTTATCGCGACCAAGGACGGCTCCACCGTCTACGTCACGTCCGAAGTGGCCGACATGATCCATGTGGTCGACGTGGCGACCAACGCGGTCACCAAGAATATCCTCGTTGGAACCCGGCCACGCCGCTTCATCATGACTCCGGATGATACCGAGCTATGGGTCTCGGCGGAGTTGTCGAGCGAGATCTATGTCATCGACCGCGCCACCAACGAAGTGAAGGACGTGCTCGAATACCTGCCGCCCGGCTTCCGTATCGAAGACGTGACCCCGGTGGGCATGGACATCACCAAGGATGGCAGCAAGGCTCTCGTCAGCTTGGGACGCGCCAATCACATCGCAATCGTCGACGTGGCCAGCAAGGAAGTGCTGGAATACGTGCTGGTGGGCAGCCGCGCCTGGTCGGTGGCGCTCAACCACGACGATTCGATCGCCATCGTCGCCAACGGGCTGTCCGACGACATCACCATCATCGATATGGCGACGATGAAGGCGACCCAGTCCATTCCGGTCGGGCGCGTGCCGCACACCGTGTTGATCGATGACTAGGCTCCTGACGCTCCTGGCGTTCTGCCTTTTTGCGTCTGTGGCCACTGCCGCCGATATCGGCATCGGCTTTCTGTCGCTCGACAACGACCCGCGATACGACGAGGAATTTGTCTATGCGCGGATCGAGCTCCGGTCCACCGGCGATGCGGTAAAGGGCGCCGAGCTGGGCATCATCGATTCCGAGATGATCGCAGCCGCAACCGGCAATGCCTTCAAGCTGCAGCCCGGCAGTGCGGCCGATCTCGATGGCCTGAAGGCCAGGGTGGAGGAACTGGCGGCAGCCGGCGTCCATTATGTCGTACTCGATCTTCCCGGCGAGACGGTCGACCAGCTGGCGGCCGCCACCCGCGAGTTGTCCGTCACCCTCGTCAACGCCACGGCACCCGAGGACGAGCTCAGGACCAAGTGCTACCCCAACCTGCTGCATACGGCTGCGTCGGATCGGATGAACTCGGATTCCATGGTGCAGTTCCTGCGCACGCATGACTGGAACCGCGTGCTGCTGCTGGTTGGCGAGGAGCCCCGTGACGCGCAGATCGCGCAGAGCTTCCGCCAAGCAGCCGAGCGCTACCGCCTGAACATTGTCGAGGAGCGGCCGTTCTCGCTGTCCTCGTCACCCGAGAACCGTGAGCTCAACAACACGCTGCTGCTGACCGGCGGTACGGAGTATGACGTCATCTACCTGGCCGACAGCCGTGGTGAGTTTGGGCGCTTCCTGCCCTATGCCACCCAGTTGCCGCGTCCGGTCGTGGGTTCCACCGGTCTCGTCTCCACCGAGTGGCATTGGTCGCTCGAGCGCTATGGAGCGCCCCAGGTCAACTCGCGCTTCGAAGACCTTGCCGGCGGCCGGCGCATGGCGGGCCAGGACTGGTCGACCTGGATGGCGGTGAAGGCGATCACCACCGCCTACGCCAAGTCGCGGGCCACCGATTATGCTGGCATCGATGAATACCTGCGCGGCGGGCGGCTGCGCATCGATGGCTCGAAGGGCGTGACGATGAACTTCCGTCCGTGGGACGGCCAGATGCGGATGCCGCTGATGCTCGCGACCCATAACGCGGTGATCTCGCTGCCGCCGCTGGATGGCTTTTTGCACCAGACGAACACGCTCGACACGCTCGGTACGGACGAACCGGAGCACCAGTGTCAGTAGCCGTCCGCGATCTCTGGCTGGGGCTCTATGCGATCAGCTGGCGCGAGATCGCGAAATTCCTGCGCCAGACCGAGCGGTTGCTGTCGGCGCTGGTGCGGCCGGCACTGTGGTTGCTGGTGTTCGCCACCGGGCTGCACGACCTGCTCGGCGTGTCGATCATTCCGCCGTACCGGACCTATATCCCGTACCAGGAATACATCCTGCCCGGCCTGATCGGCATCGTGGTGTTGTTCCAGTGCATGCAGTCGGCGCTGTCGATGGTCTATGATCGCGAAGCGGGGGTGATGCAGGTGATGCTGGTGTCGCCGCTGCCGCGCACTTTCCTGTTGCTGGGCAAGATTGTCGGCGCCACGGTATTGTCGCTGCTGCAGGTCTTTGCCTTCCTCGCGCTGGCTCGCCTGTTCGGGTTCGGTTTTCCGGCGCTCGGCTACCTGGCCGTGATCCCGGCGATCATCCTGGCGGGGTTGCTGCTCGGCTCGATCGGCCTGCTAGTCTCGGTCTACACGCGCCAGCTCGAGAACTTTGCCGGGATGATGAACTTCGTGGTGTTCCCGATGTTCTTCCTGTCCTCAGCGCTCTACCCGCTGTGGAAGCTGCGCGAGGCCGGCGCAGAGCCGATCTACTACATCTCGCTCGCCAACCCGTTCACCCATGCGGTCGAGCTCATCCGCTTCGCTGCCTATGGCAAGTTCGACCTCGTCCATTTCGCCGTGGTGGTTAGCTGCGCGGCGCTGGCCTTCGCACTGGCGGGGCGGGGCTACGATCCGCTGGTCGGGGCGATCCGCAAGCGGCGTCCCGACTAGATCGCTTCACGTTTGAAGCGGTCCCAAATTCCTGCGTCATCCTGCCCAGGCGGGGATCCGGCGGCCGCACGCTCGTTGGCCCGGCTGGGTTCTCGCCTTCGCGGGAACGACATTATGGGGCAGGATGCTCCGTCGCAGTCCGCTCGTGAAGTGCCCTAGTCGGTGGCCACCGCGCCGCCGAGTGTCAGGTAGGCCTCGGACAGGCTCGGCGCGCCGGCCTCGGCGCACAGCTCTGCGGGTGTCCCGGTGGCCGCCACCCGTCCGCCCGCGATCAGGACGATCCGATCGGCCACCTCGGCTTCGTCGACGAGGTGCGTTGCCCACAGCACCGCGACGTTCATCCGCCGCTGCAGGCTCTGGACGTGGTCGCGCAGCACCCGGCGCGTCTGCATGTCGAGCCCGACGGTCGGCTCGTCCATCAGCAGCAGTTCGGGCTGGTTGAGCAGGGCCCGGGCGATCTCGACCCGGCGCTGCTGCCCGCCGGACAGGTTGCGCACCATCGTGCCGGCAATGTCGGTGATTTCCAGCAATTCGGTCACCTCGGCGATACGCTGCCTCAACTGCTGTCCGGAGAGGCCGAACAGCGCGCCGTGAAACTTGAGGTTGGCGGTGACGGTCATGTCCATGTCGACCGACCGCGCCTGGAACACCACCCCGAGCCGGCGCAGGATCTGCGAGGGATCGTCGCGATAGCTGCGGCCGAACAGGGCGACGCTGCCCTTGTCGGGCCCGAACAGCCCGGCCGCGATGCGAAACAGCGTCGATTTACCCGAGCCGTTGGGGCCGAGAAGGCCCACGAACTCACCGGGCTGCACGGCAAAACTCAACCCCCGGAGCGCCAAGGTCCGGTCGTAAGATTTCTCGACGCCTGAGAATTCCAGGGCCGGCGGGCTATCGGTCACAGGCAAAAATCCACGGTCGTCGCCAGTGGCCGGACTAGACCACGCGGTCCGGGGCCGGGCAAGCGGTTGGGCCGGCGCACGGGCGCCGGCCGTATGGTCAGTCGAGCGGCACGAAGGCCAGCGCGTTGTTGGCGTTCATCGGGATCACCAGCTGATTGGCGCCGGCGTCGTAGCACATGGAAGCAGCGCTGGGGATATTCTCGGCGATCAGCTCGGCCGGCTGGCCCGGCACCATCTTGGAAACCCCGCCCATCTGCACCGACGACACGTATTTCGTGCCGTCTTCCATGATCACCAACCCGTCATTGCCGGATTGGGCGGCCTGTTCGGTGTTCAACAACTCGCCTGCCGGCGAGAAGGTCAGCACGTCGGGCGACCCGATGTTGACGACGACGATGTTGCCGTCCTTGTCGACCTCGACACCATTGGGCTGGAACATCGGCTCGCCCTGCTTGAACACCTCGGCGGTGCCATCGGGCGCGATCTTCCAGATCTGCCACGTGTCCGGCTGCGGGTTCTGGCCGCCGCTGCCGGTGTTGGAGGCGTAGATGGTGCCGTCGGCAGCGATGCCGAGGTCGTTGAAGCCGCCCGAACCTTCGACGCGGATTTCGCCGGCAGGCGTGCCGTCCTTCATGTTGAACTTGCGGATCACCGCCACAGAGGGGAGGTTCTCGCCCGGATTACTCGCGTCCGGGGTGCCGCCGTCGCGATCGGCGAGGTAGAGCACGCCGTCGTGGATGAGCGAGCCGAACGGCTCGTTGAGCACCAGCGGCGGCGTCATGCTGTCGCGTTGCGCTCCGGGATTCTGCACGCCGATCCAGCGTGCCGTGTTGACCGAACCATCGTGGTTGATCAGGGCGACGAACGCATCGTTGGCCCGGAAGGCCTGGCCCACGCCACGGGCGGGAGCAACAATCAGGTCGCGCTCGGGGTCGTAGGCGCAGCTCTCGGTCGAGTAGATGGCGCCGAACACCTTAACGTTGTCAGAGATGGCGTTGAATGCCGTCGGATCGTCCGCAGCCGGTGTGATCGGGAGCCCCAGCGCATTGCCTACCGCATAGGGGCCGGGGGCGGGCGCCTGCTGCGCAAAGCCGACTCCCGCCGCACCAATCGCAAGGCCAAGACCGGCCACAAGGATATACGTCCTCATTCGTCATGCTCCTCCGTTTGCTCGTCGGAACAGACTAGCGGTGACCGGTGGCAGCGCAACCCACCGCCATACTGGCCTTTCGGCTAAGGCGTTGGACCGGCGGCCAAAAAGACGCCAGCTACGGCACCCCTCGCCCAGCAGGGAGGCGGGCGGCGATGCGGCACTTTCGACAGCTGATCGATCAGCGAGATCGCCGAGGAGCGACTCAGACCGAGGGCCGCATGCACAAGAAGGTGATTGAGGATTTGGTAGCGGAGGTCCGCTACCGCCATACCCCCCGGCCAGCGATACCCATCAAAATTGAGGTTTGAGCCAAGGCGGAGACGACCCTGTCAGTCACACCGCTGTAGTCACCGGCAGTGTGACGCCCGTCTCCCACGCTCGGTGCCTTCAAGATCAATAGGCTGGGTTTACCTCTCCGGTGATCGGATTGAATGGCGTGGTGAAATTGCCGGTCGGTTCTATCATCGCATAGGGCTTACGGGCGAGGTGCTGCCCGCCCGAGCTGGGGCCGATCAGCGAGCCGTCCCTGTAGATGGCGCGACCACGCAGATACGTGGCGATCGGGTAGCCGGTGACTTCCTTCCCCTCGTAGGGGGTGTAGTCGCCGGCGTGGTGCATCAGCGCGTTGGTGAGGGTCACCTTGCGGTCGGGGTCCCAGATCACGAGGTCGGCGTCGCTGCCGACCGCGATGGTGCCTTTCTGCGGGTAGAGGCCGAAGAGCTTGGCCGGTGCGGTGCTGACGAGGTCGACGAACTTCGCCAGCCCGATGCGCCCGGCCGAGACGCCTTCGGAGAACATCACCGGCAGGCGGGCGGCGAGGCCGGGGACGCCGTTCGGCACCCTGCTGAACGGGGCGTTCTCGCCGGCGAACTTCTTGCCCATCGGGTCGTCGTATTTCGAGGGCGAGTGATCCGACGAGATGACGCTGATGACGCCGCGGCGGATGTAGTCCCACAGCGCTTCCTGGTCCGCACGGGTGCGGGCGGGAGGTCCAAAGATGAACTTGGCGCCTTCGAAGCCCGGCTTGTCGAGGTCGGCGGCGGTGAGGGTGAGGTAGTGCGGGCAGGTCTCGGCCCAGACCTTGAGACCACGTTTTTGCGCCCGCTCGATTTCCGCCGCCGGCTCGGCACCCGAGACGTGGAAGATCTCGATGGGCACGTCGAGCGCCTCGGATAGCGCGATGATGCGCTGCACCGCCTCGCGCTCGGCGATGATGGGCTTGGACCAGGGGAAGTATTTCGGCGTGGTGAGGCCGGCCTTCAGCAGCTTTTCGGTCAGGTACTCGATCAGCGCGTGGTGCTCGGCATGGACGCAGATAAGCGCCTGGTTGCGGCGGGCGGCGTCCAGCACACGCAGGATCTGGCCGTCGTCGAGCCCGACGCCCTTGTAGGTCATGAAGATCTTGATCGAGCGGTTGCCCTGCGCGATCAGCTCCGGCAGTTCCTCCTCCAGCACCTTGTCAGTCGGGTCGGTGAGGGTGAGGTGGAAGGCGTAGTCGACGCGCGAAGTCCGCGCCTTCTCGTAGTAGCCACGGGTGACTTCGGCGAGGGAGTCGCCGACTTCCTGCCAGGCAAAGCTCACCACCGTGGTGGTGCCGCCGGCGGCCGCCGAAGCGCTGGCGGTCTCGAAATTGTCGCACATCTCGGCCGAGGGCGACGGCTGGTCGATATGGGCGTGGGTGTCGACGCCGCCCGGGGTGACGATGCGGCCGGTGGCGTCGACCGTCTCCCCGGCCGAGAGGCCGAGGTTGTGGCCGATCACGGCGATCTTGCCGTCCTTGATCCCGATATCGGCGAAGACCACGTCGCCGCCGGTCACCACCTGGCCACCGGTGATCAGAAGGTCGAGTTCGTCCATGGTCAGTCTCTTATGCTGTCAGGTTCGGAGGGAAGCGGCACCAATCGAGTGACGCGGCTGGGGGAGGGCTCAGCGAGGTAGATATTGCCGTGGGCGTCGCCGTAGATGCCGTGCGCGGCGTTCAGCACCGGCCGGCAATGTCCGAGGCGTTCGCCAGTCGGCGAGAGCAGGGTGAGTGAGGGTACGAAATCGGCGACGAACAGGCGGCCTTTGGCGTCACCCCAGATATCGAGCGGCTTCACGAACCCGGTCCAGATGTCCAGGAACTGACCTTCCGGCCCGAAGACCTGCAGGCGGTCGTTCTCACGATCGACGACCACGACGCGCCCGTCGGGCTCGACCCAGACGGCATGCGGGTTCATGAACTGGCCGGGGCCGTCACCGAGTTCGCCCCAGGAGCCGAGCAGCATCCCCTCCGGAGTGAAGCGATGGATCTTGTGGTTGGCGTAGCCATCCGAGACATAGATTGTGCCATCGGGAGCGAAGGCCACCGCCGTGGGGTGGTTGAAGGGCGAGAGTGGGCGATGGCGGCGGCCAATGCCGCCAACCCGGATACCATCGCGGAACTGGATCACCTCGTGCGCATCGCGATCGACGACGAACAGCCGCCCATCGGCGGCAGGCGTCAGCATATGGGCGTCAACGATTTCGTCGCCGCCCCACCACGACATCACTTCGCCCTGGGGGCTGACGGTGATGACGGCGGGCTCGGCCTGCGAGGTCAGCGAGTCGTGGCGGACCAGTACGTGCACATTGCCGGCGCTGTCGACGACGACGTCGGAGACACCGCCAGAGCCCGTATGGGCGTAGAACGGGCGTTCGACGCGGTAGCGGGTCTCGCCCAGCGCTACGATCAGGTGTTCTCTGGGCATGGGGTCTTGGCTCAGGCGAGGGTGGTGGGACGGCCGGCCGAGCGCGGAGCCCACTGCAGCAACTGCTGCGACAGGCGGTTGAACAGGGCGTAGCTGATCGAGGCGTAGAAGATGAACAGCAGCGCCACGAAGAACATGCGGTCGACGTAGCCAAACTGCTGGGAGTAGACGAGGATGTAGCCCAACCCCGACTGCGCCCCGAGGTACTCGGCGCCGATCACCGTCGCCCAGGCCGTGCCGAGGCTGAGCAGGATCGTGGCGCGAAGTTCAGGGAAGATCGCGGGGATGATGACGGTGCGGTAGAGATCGAGGGTACCCGCGCCGAGGGTGCGGGCATTGTCGATGTAGATGGGCGGGATGTTCTTGACCGCGTTGATGGTGCCGGCGACGAACAGCACGCCGACGCCATAGGCGACGAAGGTCACCTTGCCGACGAAATAGGTTCCGAACCACAGCTGGAACAGCGGCACCATGGCGAGCAGCGGCAGGGTGCGGAGCAGTTGCACCGGCAGATCGATCAACCGGCGGGTCCAGGCGGAGGCCGAGATGACGAGGCCGAGCAGGGTGCCGATGATGGCGCCGGCGAAGAGGCCGACATAGAGGCGTACGAGCGTGTCCCAGGAATGGCTGACGACCGCGAGGAACGCGGCGGGGTAGGAGCGCTCCGCGCCCTCGAGAACAGAGGGGACGCCGAGGCCGCCGCCCCAGTAGTCAGCGAGCGACAGGAACGTGCGGGTGAATAGCACCTCCCACCCCGGAACCATCGGCACACCATCGAAGATCTCGACGGTGTAGATGCGGGAGAGAATTTCCCAGAGAACGATCATCGCTAGGAGCACGCCGAGCGAGGTCCAGCGCTGCGCGGAGGCAGTCATTCGGCGGCCTCGCTGCGGCGCCCGTGCTCGAGGCCGAGATGCGCCAGCAGCGTGTGCTTGGCGGCGAGCATGTCGGGGGTGGCGAGGGAGTCGGTATTGCGCGGGCGATTAGCGCCGATGCGAAGATCGTCCACCAGCCGGCCGGCCTTTACTACGATGATGCGGTCGGCGAGCAGCAGGGCCTCGTCGACGTCGTGGGTGACGAACACCACCGTGCGGCGGTGCTTGCCCGAGGCTTCGGACCAGAGCTCGAGCAGCACGTCGTGCAGCTGACGCTTGGTGACGTAATCGAGTGCGGCGAAGGGTTCGTCGAGCAGCAACACCTCGGCGCCGTTGGCAAAGACTGTGGCGATGGCGACGCGCTTGAGCATGCCGCCCGACAGCTCCTTGGGCCAGGCGCGGGCGACGTGCGAGAGGCCAACAAGCTTCAGGTAGTGCTCGGCCATGCGGTGGCGCTCGGCGGCGGGGACGTTGCGGCGCTTCAAGCCGTACTCGACATTGTCGATGACGCGGAACCAGGGAAAGACGCTGTCCTTCTGGAACACCACGCCGCGCTCGGGGCTCGGGCCATGCACAGGAGTGGTGCCGACCGAAATGGTGCCGCTGCTGGTGGGCAGGAGGCCCGAGATCATCTGCAGCAGCGTGCTCTTGCCACAGCCGGAGGGGCCGACGAGGCAGACGAACTCACCCTCGGCGATGGTGGCCGAGACACTGTCGACAGCGGTGACGGCTTGGCCGTCGCCGCGCACGAAGCGGCGCGAGACACTCGAAAGCGCGATGTCGCCGGCGGTTGGGGAGGTCGACATGGTCAGCTCCGGGCAGTGGATGAGGAGGCATGCCAGCGCGTGGCGAAGCCCACAGCGCGGCCGGCGAGGAAATCGGCGAGGACGGCGACAATGCCGAGCGTGATGAGAGCGGCGAAGATGCCTTCCATGTCGAGGCTGCCCGAGAGCAGCTCGATGATCTTGCCGATGCCCTGCTGGGCACCCAGGAGCTCGGCGATGGCCTCGAGGCCCCAGGCGCCCGCGAGTGCAATGCGGATACCGCCGAGGATCTGGGGTAATGTACCGGGGATCAGCACATCGCGCAGGATGTCGCCGGTCGAGGCGCCCAAGGTGCGAGCGGAGTCCTCGTAGACCGGGTCGAGGTTGTCGGCGGCACGCTGAGCGAAGAGGTAGAGGATGATCACGACGTAGAGGGTGACGAGCAACAGCGCGCTCCAGCCTTCGGCGCCGAACCAGATGAGGAAGAACGGCGCCATCACGAGGATCGGGATGGTGCCGATGGTGTTGAGGATCGGATCGAGCACGGCGCGGACGATGGGCACGCGGGCCGTGACGAGGCCGATCACGGTGCCGATCAGCGAGCCTACGACTACGGCGATCAGCACGTTCGTGGCCGTGTAGAGCATCGAGCCGAGGAGGCCGGTTTCGGGCAGGCCGTAATAGGAGAGCTGGTCGGCGATCAGGAAATCGTTGGCGATGCGGTTGAGCACGGCGCCCGGTGGGGGCAGGGCGGTAGTCGAGACGACGAAGGTCAGCGCCCACCAGATGACGATGGCCAGCGCAACGCCGAGCAACCCGAGGAGGTCAACGCCGAGCCTCCACGGCTGGCGCGTGACGACGGTGAGCGTGCCGGTCCCCTGGATAGTGGAAGGTCGGCTGGCGGCCGGCCCTCCTTCGATTGTGGTGGCTTGGGACATCAAGTCGGGCTCAGGAATTCGCTGCGGTGGCGAAGCGGTAGGCGTCGAGGAAGTCGAAGATGGCGAAGTAGGTCTTGGCCTGGTCAAGGAGCGCCTTCTTGTCATCGGCGAGCGTCTTGCCCTCCGCCTGCTTGATCAGGTCGTCGGACTTCACGCGGTAGTCTTCCATCGTAGTCCAGATCGCGGCGGCCCACACGATGTCGTCGGGCGTGGTGTTAGCGTTGGTCAGGATGCCGTTGGCCACGTATTCCTTGATGATCGAGCCCCAGGCGCTCTTGTAGTAGAGCACGGAGCTCTCGTCCTTGAAGTAGGTGTTGCCGGCTTCAAAGGGCGCGAAGGGATGGAGCGAGTCGACGGTCGCCTTGAGGCCCGCGGCATCGAGATCGGTGCCGGCGACGCTGTTGAGATAGGGTGCCTGCAGCTCGAACAGCGAGGGGTCCTTCTGCACCGCATCGATGGTGCGCCAGACGACCGACATGAAGCGCAGCACCGTGTTGGGGTGAGCGTTCACGTAGTCGGAGTTGGCGCCGATGCCGACGATGGCGACCAGCGGAGCAACCGGCGAGGCGGCGCCGCCCGGCGCGAACTCGTAGAGATCGCCGATGCCGAGGATCTTGGTCCAGCCGGCCTGCTCAAGCGTGTAGACGACCGGCGCGCCTTCGGGGTTGAGGAAATCGATCTGGCCGGACTTGGCCAGCACCAGGGACTTGGAGTCCTCCAGTACCTGGGTGTTCCACTTGGCGCCCGAGAACTGGGCAGCGGCATCGGTGAACGGCCGGTTGGAAAGCTGCGGTGGGGTAACGAGGGTCTTGCCCTCCATGGGCGCCAACGCCAGCTTGATCGCTTCGTCGAAGGATTTGCCCTCGTTGATGTAGTCGCGGAACGACTTCAGCCCCAGCTTGGGATTGGCCATGATGGCCATGCCGAGGAACGTGTCAGTGAAGCCGATGCACTTGAGCTTATCGGTGGTCTTGTAGGTCGGCAGCATCAGCGGGCAGTACTGGCTGGCGATATCGACCTGGCCGTTGAGCAGCAGAGCGGTGCCGTTGGTGTCGTTGATCTTCATGCCCAGCTCTTCGGGCCCGATCGTGATGCCGACATCCTTGAACCAGCCCTTCTTCATGGCGATCACGTAGAAGGTGTTATCGGCGAAAGGGCGCATGCCGAAATTGACGCGCTCTTCAGGGATATCGGTGCCTGGCTCGGCGGCCGGCGCCTGGAAGGTGCTCTGGGCCACGGTGGCGGGCGTCAGCGCCAGTAGCGTTCCGCTCGCTAGGGCTACACTCATGGCTGCCCGGATTGCGAGCCGGACGGTATTCTTGATCAACATCGGTGTTCGACTCCTGCGTGTTCTGCTAACAGAACGATGGACTACACAGAGAATGATGTGAGCCAAAGCGATCGCGCGTGTCAATCGACTCGTCGACCAAATAGGCAGAACGTCGAAGTGCTCAAACCATGAGCACGGTCGTCATGAGGGGAAGCTTGCCGGCGGTTTGGCGAGGATGGCACGGTGAATATCGGCGACCGCAGCCTGCATTTGCTCGGTTATGCCCGCTTCGTGCGGCTTGATGTCGGGTAGAAAACCCAACGTGCACACAAGATAGAGCACGTCGCCCTCACGATCGAAGATCGGCAAGCCGAAGGCCATCATGCCTTCGTAGTGCTCGCCTATGCTGCGCGAGTAACCGCGCTCGCGGGTCTGCTGGATCTCGAGAGCCAATCGCTCGCGTTCCACGATCGATTCCGAGGTGTAGCGGTGCGGCTCCCAACTCGCGAGCCAGGCGTTGATCTGCACTTCATCCTGCCAGGCGAGGTACGCTCGGCTCTGCGCTGGAGCGTCCTTGGGGAAGTGAAATCCGACCGGGTGCGACACTTCCATCGATCGGGTAGCAGTGAAGTTCTCGATGGCTACGAAAGTGTGGTCGGGTTGCGGCTGCGACAGAAGGCACGAAAAGCCTGTCTCGGCCACCAGCCGTGCCAACCGCTCACGAATGCGTACGAGGAGGGGCGAACCTAGCAGTGATCCGCCACTGGCTATCAGGCCGGAAGAAAGCTGGTACGTCTTATGACGCTCGTCGAACTTCAGCCAGCCTGCACTACACAGTGTCTTCAGGATAGCGTGGCAATGCGACTTGGTGATCGCCAGCGACTGCGACAACTCAGCGAGGCTGGCCGAGTGCGGCGCATGCTCGTTCAAGAAATTGACGATAGCAATGGCGTTGGCGACGGCGGGAACAAGCCGGCGTGGCTGCTCCTCGTGCGCCATAATCGAGGTTCGGTCGAGCAGATCGCTGATTTGGGGCAAAGCACTATTTGGGTTCGTGATTGCCGATACATGGGAGAAAGCTCGCAGCGGCGCAAGGTACCTCTGTATTGAAGCCAACCGGAACGGTCATCGTCCCATAAATATGACTCGAGCCCTTTGTTCCCAATTGGCCCGCGCGTCCGACAGGCGTGAATGGCCGGTTGTGGCCCAAAGCTACGCGCGGGCAACCAGAGTGAAGAACCCGGGGATCGTCGTGTTCGACGGATCCGGATGCTCTTCCAGTCGCAGCGGCGCGAAACCTGCCTCTATGACCGCTGTGAGAACTTCACCGAGGGTCCAGAACCGGTAGCTGCACTTTCCGAGAGATGGACTGCCCGGCACTGGGTTCGGGACGTCCGCTTCGACTAGATCGGTGTGGAAGTAGTCACCTGGCCCGTCCGCCCAGAATACCTTGCGCTGGACCGGATGAAACTCGTTCAAGATCAGAGTGCAGCCGTTCGCCGCGAGCAGACGCATCACCGAGAAAAAGCCAGCGAGGTCTTGATGGTAGTGAAGGATGCCGAGCTCAAGCACGAGCAGGTCGAAATCGTGGTTTCGCCCCACGCCGCCGCCCTCCATGACATCGCAGACGGTGTAGTCGAGTACAACGTCCGCCGCCTCGGCCAGGGCTAGCGCGAAGCGACGGTTTTCCTCTGAGAAGTCGATGACCGTCACCTGGGCGCCGAGTCTTGCAAGGGCAACCGCCACGCGACCGTGGGAGCCCTGGATATTGCAGATGCGCTTGCCTTCCACCGCTCCGAGATAGGGCAAGATCCGGCGCAGTACGCGCTGCGGATCGGCGACGATCCTCGCCGCCTCCGCTTCGGTGCCCCCGAAGGCCGCTAGCCACGCGTCAAATCGCTGCGCATCCCATGCGCGTCGGTTCGCTTCAGTGACCTCGTTTACCGCTTCGCTCGCCATCGATTGATTATATCTGCTGTCCGAAGGTCCGCAATTGCTCCCGAAGCGGACCTCTCGGCAATGGGACTTATCGCGCCCTTTCCAGATGTTCCGACACCATCTGGAAAACCCCGGATTCGCTCGGCTAGAGGGTGGTCGGTCACCAGTTCCACGACCACCCCCTGCGCACAATATGCGGCAGGCCATGACGGCTTGCCCGATGGAGGCGACGGAACTCTCAAAATGGCTTCTCTGCCTTCTCGCTCCGGTAGACGCTCACCTCGGCGATACCCCGCTTCACCCCCGGTGCCTTTGCGATCTTCCGCCAGGCTTTCCATGAGTTTTCGTCGCGCCAGATCTCGAGGATGTTGCTGCGTTCGGCGTCGACCGGGTCGACGCTGATGGCGAAGTCGATGCAGCCGTCCTGCGCCCGCGCCCGTTCCACCATCTGCGCGAATGCGGCAACATTGGAATCGCGTTCGGCGGTCGTCTTCGCCCGTGAGTGGCCTGCAATGATGATCATCTCTTCCTCCTTGGTGTGATTGGTCATTCGGGCAGAGGCGCTAGCCGACCCGGCACCTTCGCGTAGGCGAGTGCCTCGGCGATGCGGCCCTTCTCGACACGGACCAGACTGACGCCGCGCAGCGACTCTCCGTCGCCAAAGTGGTAGCGCCATCGAGTGATTGCGCGATCACCCATCACCACGGCGTCCTCGGGCTCGAAGTAGTTGACGCGATCCGCCATCATGGCCTGCCAGAACTTGAGGTTCGCTTCGTACCCTTCGTAACGCGTGCCGTTTGGCGCAGGCTGGATCGACTCCATTACGCAGTTTGGAGCAACAAGGTCCTCCAAGGCAGAAGGGTCATTGTCTGCGAATGCTTGGTTAAAGCGGCGCAGTACCTCGGCGGTTTCTTCGGTGGTGATCATTTCTCATCTCCTTACGAACAGACAGGTCTGTCTGTCTATGTCGTTGCTATAGACAGACCTGTCTGTTAATGTCAACCGATGAGAGTGAAAACTTTACCAGCCGTGCCAGAGGAGGTTTCTCCCCGGCGGCGGCTCCTCGATACTGCGACGCGGCTCTTTTATGCGGAGGGGATCCGCGCGGCAGGCATCGACCGCATCATCGCGGAAGCAGGCGTCGCAAAGGCGACGTTCTACAACCACTTCCCATCGAAGGACGACCTCGTCCTTGCCTATATCGAAGAGCAGGACCAGATCGGGCGCGACGCGGTTGCGGCGTTCCCTAAACAGGAGCCTCGCAAGATGATCGCCGCGATTGTCGGTCGCATCAGCACGGCGGCTGTCGCGGGGGACTTTCGGGCTGTCCGTTTCTCACGCGGCAGCCGAGTACCCGAACCCCGAGAGTCCGGTGCGGCGCGCTATCGACGCGCGGCGCACTTGGTACCAGGGCGTCCTCCGCCAGCTGCTCGTCGCGGATGGCGATCCGACGCCCTCGGTTACCGCATCGCTGCTCGTCGCACTGTCCGATGGCCTCCTAGAGATTGCCTACCTCGATGACGCCAAGGCTGTGCCGTCCCTCCTCCAGGAAGGGCTCGCACTGCTGCTGACCCCCGGTTGATCCCATGGCGTCATTGATGCCGATAACGTTGGGGCGACCACACATGGTGCACAGCGGACATGGCCAGCCCAAGATTTCTTACCCACAGCGGACCCTCGCCATTTCACGTGGCAAGGCAATCCAAAGCTAACCCAAAGGTAACCTGAAGCCACCGATGGAGGGTATCGCGAAGCACGACATAGCCGTTGACTTTCGCGCCTAAACGGGGAGGTCAAATTTTTGCAGGTTTCCCTCTCGCCTTGACGGCCGTGAGAGGAGTCAAGCGGTGGGCCATTCGGATATGCAACCTTGGTTGCCCCCCCGCACATCGAGATTGAGGGAGTATTTCGCTAAACCGTGAGCCTTGCCGAGATAAAGGCATACGCAGTCTTGCGCATCTCACCGGTAAATTGGTGGCCGCCCGGGTACATACGTAAGGCCAACTCCCCCGTCGGGAATGCGTCACGCGCGTAGTCGTAGATAAACTGCGCATTGCTAGACCAGACGTCCTCCGTGGTGGCCTGGATCAGTAGCGCGCTGGGGGCGACGAGGCGCACGATGTCCTCGATGTCGCCGTGCTGCATGATGGCGGGCACGCAGAACTCGGCCTGGACGCCCGACTCGTGGCGGAGTGAGTTCTTGTAGTTGACGCAGCCGCAGTTGGAGACCGAGACACGGATGCGCCGGTCCCAGGCGGGGGACCACAGAGCCATGCGGCCGCCATAGGAATGGCCGATGAAGCCGATGCGGCTCGCGTCCACCTCGGGGCGGCTCACGGCATAGTCGATGCCGCGCGACATGTCGCTGAGGATCTTGGCCAACAGCGTGCGGCCCTGCACCAGTCGGGCGACAAGCTCGAAATATTCGGCATAGCCGCTCGGGCTCGACCAGTTGCGATCCTCGAAGGCGATGGCATCGGGGGCGATCACGGCATAGCCGCGCTGCGCCAGTTCAGCTGCATAGGCCTGGTCGGCATGGCCGGCGAGCCCCACCACCTCGCTCTTGCCGATATGGAATTCGGCATTGTGCTGGTGGTGGGCAAAGATCAGCGGCACCGGGCCGTCGCGACGGTCCGGCACAAGGAAATAAGCCTTGATGCGCTCGCCGGGTTCAACCGAGTATTCGACCAGCTCACGCACATAGCCATCGCACTGGACGGCTTCCAGTATCACCGGCTCGAGCGGGGCGGCCTTAGGAAGCGGCCCCAGTAGTTCGACCAGGCGGTCGCGGTCCAGCATGCTCAGCTCGCCTTGGCGAAGGTCTCGGGCAACCATGAGTGATACAGCGGATGGTCGGGTCGGATCGGCAGCGCGGCCGGTTGGCCGGTACGGGCCGAGTGGTAGGCGGCGGTGACCAGCTCCAGAGAACGGCGGGCATCGGTGAGCGTCACCGGCAGTTCACCGCCGGTCACCACGGCTTGGTGGAACAGCTCGAACTGGCGGGTGTAGCCATCCTCAGTCTGTTTCACTTCGGCCAGCGCTTCGTCGATCCGCTTCTGCAGGGTCTCGTCGTTGGTGGTGAATGTCCACGGGTCGCGCGACATGGTGTAGGGCTCGAGGATGCTTTCAGCGACGAGATTCTCGTAACAGAAGCGCAGCCGCGAGATCTCCTGGCGCGAGCCCAGCGTCATCGAGAGTGTTGCGAGCGAGCCATTCTCCATGCGCACGGCGGCCGCGACATTGTCCTCGACCTCGATGCGGTTGACGAGCGTCGCATCGAAGGCGAACACGCTCCTCGCCGCCCCATGCACGTAGTTGAGCATGTCGTGGGCGTGGATGGCGTGACCGAGGAAACCGCCACCGAGCTCGGTGGCCCATTTGCCGCGCCATGGCACTTCGTAATAGGCGGCGGGGCGCCACCAGTGCGTCTCGATGGTGGTCATGAACGGCTTGCCGGTCAGCCCTTCGGCGACAAGGTGCTTCAGCTTTTGCAGGCCCATGCCATAGCGGTACTGGAAGATCGGCATGTAGCTCCGGTCGGTGTTGGCGACGACCTTTTCCATCTCATCGACTTCGGCGACCGAGCCGAAGAGCGGCTTTTCGCAGATCACGTGCTTGCCGGCGAGAATGGCGGCTTTCGACTGCTCGAAATGCAGGTTGGGCGGGGTGGCGATGTCGATGACGTCGATATCGTCACGCTCGAGCAGGGACTCGAAGCTCTGCGTGTATTCGAGGATATTGAATTCGGCGCAAAGCGCCCGGCCGCGCTCCTCGTCGAGCGAGCACAGGGCCTTGACCTCGAACAGATCGGGCCGCCAGCGATAGCCGATGAGGTGGCGGCTTTGGATGCCGGCGCCGACGAGGGCAACGCGCAAAGGTTGTGCCATCTCAGTTCCCCTTCTGCGCCGGCCGCAGCCGTATGGCCTGCCGCTGCGCCTCAAGCGCGAGGCGGGTGGTCTCGAAGACATGGTGCTGGCTCATCGCTGTCTCGGTGCGGTTCTGCACGTCGGCGATGAACTTGACGAAATAATCGAGCGGCTCATTGCTGGCATCGATATACCGTGTCGTCGCGCCATCGGCGATGAACAGGTGATTGCCGCCCGGACGGCCGGCGATATCGACATATTTGCGCAGCTCGATATAGCCCTTGGTGCCGAGAATGGTGAGGCGGCCGTCGCCCCAGACGGGCAGGCCATCCGGGGTGTACCAGTCGACACGGATAAAGCCCGATGCGGTGGCAGAGCGCACCAGCATTTCGCCAAAGTCCTCGAAGTCCGGGTATTCCGGGTTGGCGAAATTGCCCACGCTGGCCGCGACGACCTCGGCGGTGGTCGAGCCCGTGTAGAACAGGAACTGGTCGACCTGGTGCGAGGCGATGTCGTTGATGATGCCACCGATCGCCCTAGGCTCGAAGAACCACGACGGGCGGACCGGGCGATTGATGCGGTGCGGTCCAAGCCCAACGGTTTGCACCACATCGCCTATCGTGCCGTCCATCACCAGCTTGCCGGCAAGCACGGCCGAGGGGACGCAAAGCCGCTCGGAAAAGCAGATCGAGTAGATGCGGCCCGTCTCGGTGACGGTGCGCCGGATATCCTCGAGCTGCTCGAGGCTGGCGCAGCCGGGCTTGTCGGCCATCACGTCCTTGCCACGCTTCATCGCTTCGATGGCGACCGGCCCGCGATCGACGGGGATGGCGGCCGTGCAGATGACATCGATCGACGGATCGTCGAGCAGCTTTTCGCGCGGAACCTCGGGAATGTCGGGGAATTGCTTGCGGAAGCCATCGAGCACTGCAGGATCGGTAGTCGCTGGATCGAAGCCGACGCATTCGGCGCCGGCGGCGCGCAGGCCGCGAACGTGGTCGAAGATATGGGCATGGTCGAGCCCGATTGCGGCGAAGCGCAACATGGCAGTCTCGTTTCGTTGGCTGGCGGCAGAGCGCCAAGAGAAGGGTCGTGCGAGGCCATTGGCATTCGCTGGTCTTACCAAACACCAGGCAAACATCGCCCGTCAAGTCGCCGCAAGAGACCAGATCTCCTTACGTATCCGGTATATCGGCTTATACTTTTGGCCTATGCGAACCAAGCTTGACAGTTTGGTCAGACCATACCTAGCGTTGTCCTCTAGGGGCTTGGGTGCCCTTGGAGGGAACATTATGCAACGCTTCAACGGTCTGCTCGCGATGCTGGCCACGTCCCTGCTGCTCGGTGCCTCGGGTGCCGTGGCGCAGGATCAGGTCGAGCTCCGCTTTTTCTGCACCAGCGACACCGGCGGCTGCGACGTCTGGAACGAGCTGCTGACGAAATTCACCGAGACCAATCCGACCATCCACGTCACGGTGGATCATCTGCCCTACAAGGCCGAGTTGGAGACGCTGCCCGTGCAGCTTGCGGCGGGCGAGGGCCCCGATATCGCTGCGGTGACCGACCTTGCTGGCCTCAAGCGCTACTATCTCGATCTCACGCCCTATGTAGATACGGCCAAGTTCGAGGCGGACTACGCTCCCTCGCTGCAGTGGCTGCGCGGTGACGACAAGGGCAAGGAAATCTACGGCTTCGGCTCGAGCCTGACTGTGGGCGGCGGCTATATCAACAAGACGCTGTTCGAGCAGGCCGGCGTCGCCATTCCGGCCGAAGGTGCGACCTGGGAAGACTGGGTAACCGCGACCAAGGAAGTGGCGGAAAAGACCGAGACCCCCTACGCCATGTCGATGGACCGCTCGGGCCATCGCTTCGCTGCGATCGCCACCAGTTATGGCGCCCAGCTATTCGGCGAGGACGGTCGTCCAGTGGTCGATGACGGCCTGCGCAAGGCGGCCAACCTGTTCGTGCAGTGGCACAAGGACGGGATCATGCCCAAGGAGCTGTGGGGGGATATCGGCGGTACCACCTATGCCGAGTTCTTCGACCAGTTCCGCAACGGCCAGACGGTGTTCAACTTCGCCGGCTCGTGGGCGCTCGGCCGCATGAGCGAGATCGGCGAGCTGTTCGAATGGCAGGCCGTGCCCTCGCCCTGTGGCGATGCCGCGTGTTCGGTGATGCCGGGCGGCGGTGCGATCGTTGCCATCAATACCACCAAGCATCCGGAGGAAGTGGCCAAGGTCATCGCCTACATGGCCCAGCCCGAGGTGATCGGCGAGGTGCTGGCGCGCACGGCCGAGATTCCGCAGAACGCCACGCTGGTGAAGACCGGGATCAAGTACCAGAATCTCGATGCCGCCCAGGCTACCGGCCTCGAGCTGTTCACGGCCCAGATCCCCAAGATCGCACCGGCCGCCTACCGGCTGCAGGGCTCGTCCTACATGATCGCCTATATCAACGCCTTCGCCGCGCGTCTGTCGCAGGCCATCAATGGCGAGCTGACCGTGGACGAGGCGCTGCAGCGGGTGGTCGATGACGTCAACCTCGCCATCGACTCTGCCGGCAAGTAACCTTCCCGTAGCTGACTCGAACCGGGGCGCCTCGCGCGCTCCGGTTCCGCTTTGAACGAGGCGGCATTGGCCAATCCTGCAACCTGGGCTCTCGGAATGGTCGGCGGCGTAATCGCCAGCCTGATCGAGCCGGCGATGAGCGCGATCCAGCGCCTGATCGGCATCCGCCGCATGCCCTGGCTCTTCCTCACCCCGAACCTGATCGCGGTGGCGGTGTTCGCTCTGTTCCCGGTGCTGCTCAACATCTTCTATTCGGTGACCGGCAGCGACCGGATCTATCCGGTCGACCGGCCCTTCGTCGGCGCCGAGAATTTCCGCATCCTCTTGAGCTGTGGCGACTACACGAACGTATCGACCTGCACGCGTGACCTGTTCTGGCGCGCGCTCTACAACACCGCGGCTTTCGTGCCGGTGCAGGTGATCGCGCTGACCGTGATCTCGCTGGTGACCGCGCTGGTGCTGAACCGGCCGATCAAGGGGCGCGGCTTTTTCCGCGCCATGTTCTTTCTGCCGGTAATGTTGTCGCCGGTGGTGGTGGCGTTGGTCTGGCGCTGGATTCTGCAGCGGCAGGGGCTGCTCAACGGCATCGCCGACGCGGCCGGCCTCGACCCGGTCGACTGGCTGGGCACGCCGTCGATGAGCTTTTTCTGGTCGGTGTTCGTCACCGTGTGGTCGCGCATGGGCTTTTACACGCTGATCCTGCTCGCCGGCCTGCAGGCCATCCCGCGCGACGTCTACGAAGCCGCCAAGATGGATTCGGCCTCGCCCTGGCGGGTGTTCTACAAGATCACGCTGCCGCTGCTGCAGCCGACCATCCTTGTGGTTCTTGTGCTCGGCACCATCGGGGCGGTGCAGACCTTCGACGAGCTCTATGTGCTCACTGGCGGCGGACCCGGCTCGGCGACGCTGCTGCTCATCCAGCACATTTACGAGACCGGCTTTGCGGCGAGCCCGCGCAATCTTGGCCTCGCTGCCGCCGCCTCGCTGCTGGTGGGCGTCGTATTGCTGCTGCTGACGCTACTGCAGTTCAAGTTCTCAGGGAAAAGCTACGATGGCCAGTGATCTCGCCGTGGCCCGGCCGGGCCTGCTCACCCTGCGTCGCGGCCGCAGGGGCCCGGACTGGACCGACTGGGTGAGCTATCTCTACCTGCTCATCGGCGTCGTTGTGATGCTCGGGCCGGTGGTCTGGCTCACCGTGTCTTCGTTCAAGAGCCCCGGGAACCTGTCGGAATTTCCGCCTACACCGCTGCCCTACGCGTTCCGCTCAATTGCCGTCGAGGGCTATGACAAGCCGCTCAACCTCTATGACGTCCGTCAGGAAGATGGCAGCGTGAAGCGGCTGGCGCAGGTGCGGCGGGTGGGCATCCAGGCGCAGATGGTCGACCCGGAAGACCCGAGTGAGCTGCTCAAGGTCTCGACGCGCGACGCCACGCCGGTGCGCGACCTTTCGATCAGCTGGTCGAACTACACCGACCTGTTCGAACCCTCGCGCAACATCAACATCGAAAAATACGCCTTCAACAGCGTGTTCATCACCGTGGTTGCGACCGCGATCACCCTGATCATCAACGCCATGGCGGCCTTCGCGCTGTCAAAATACCGCTTCCCCGGCCGCAATGCAGCGCTGGTCGCCATCCTCTCGACGCTAATGGTGCCGGCGACGGTGCTGCTCGTGCCGGTCTTCATCATCGTTGCCGAGATGGGGCTGGTAAACAACCTGTGGGGCGTGATCCTGCCCACAGTGGCGACGCCGACCGGGGTGTTCCTGCTGCGCCAATACATGCTGACCATTCCCGACGAGCTGATCGAGGCAGCGCGCATGGATCACGCCAGCGAGTGGCGTATCTTCTGGCGCATCATCCTGCCGCTCTCGGCGCCGGCGCTGGCGGTGGTGGCGATCTTCTCGATCATCTGGCGCTGGAACGACTTCCTGCTGCCGCTGATCGTGTTGAGCCGCGAGAACGTCTTCACGCTGCAGCTCGCCCTCAACTCGTTCAAGGGCGAGAACATCGTCCACTACGAGTACCTGCTGTCGATGACGGTGATGACGGCGCTGCCGGTGGTCTTCGTCTTCATCTTCCTCCAGCGCTTCATCACCAGCGGCATCGCCTCGACGGGAATCAAGTAATGGTCGGCCCCAGCCTCCAACTGAGCAACATCACCAAAAGCTTCGGCACTACGCAGGTGATCCGCGACGTGAGCCTTTCCGTCGAAGACGGTGAGTTCGTCGTCTTCGTCGGCCCATCAGGCTGCGGCAAGTCCACTCTGCTGCGCATCATTGCCGGGCTCGAGGAGGCGACGGGTGGTGACATCGCCATCACCGGCCAGCGCGTCAACGACGTGGCGGCGGCCGACCGTGGCGTCGCCATGGTGTTCCAGTCCTACGCGCTATATCCGCACATGACGGTGCGCGAGAATCTCAATTTCGGCCTGCAGAACATCCGGATGGCCAAGCCCGAGATCGAGCGGCGGGTGGGCCAGGCAGCGCGGCTGTTGCAGATCAACGAGCTGCTGGATCGCAAGCCACGCCAGCTGTCTGGTGGCCAGCGCCAGCGCGTCGCCATCGGCCGGGCGATCACGCGCGATCCCAAGATATTCCTGTTCGACGAGCCGCTCAGCAATCTCGATGCCGAACTGCGCGTGCAGATGCGGGTGGAGATCACCAACCTGCACGAGCGGCTCAAAAACACGATGATCTACGTGACCCACGACCAGGTCGAGGCCATGACGATGGCGGACAAGATCGTGGTGCTGCGTGCTGGCCGGATTGAGCAGGTGGGCAGCCCACTCGAACTCTACAACCATCCGCGCAACCGGTTCGTTGCCGGTTTCATCGGCTCGCCGCGCATGAATTTCGTCGAGGGCAGGGCGGGTGCGGTGAGTGCCGACAGCGTTGAATTTGTTGCGGACGAACTGCCGCCGCTGGTGCTGCCGGCCACCCGACATGCAGTCGCGGCCGGCGATTCATTGACACTGGGCGTACGCGCTGAGCACCTGAGCCTGGGTCAGGGCCCGTGGTGGGCCGAAGTGGAGGTGGCCGAACAATATGGCGCGAGCAGCTATCTGCATGGGCGCCTGCCGGGCGGCGCTGCCTTTCTCATGCATGAGGCGGGGCAAAGCACGGCGCGGCGCGGCGACCGGCTGCAGCTCACGGTGCCGGCCGAGCGCTGCCACCTGTTCGATGCGTCCGAGGCCACCGTGCCGGCGGGCGCCAATGTCGGGGTATGATGATGTCCAATGTCGCTCCCGCCAACTACGACGAAGCGCTGGTCGGCGACTATGTGTTGCCACCGCTGGCGCTGGGTCCTTCCCTAGCGCCAGTAACCACCGCCGACAACGCACGGGCGGCGCAGGCGCAGTGGCGTGAGATCTTCGCGCAAGGGCTGTTCGGCGAGCTGCCAGCGGACCCGTCAAAGCTGGAGGTGACGCGGCGAGCGCTACCCGATGCCAATTGCGAGCAGGTCACCATCCGGCTGGAGGTGGACGGGCGGACGTTTTCCGTCGATGCCGCGTTGTGGTTGCCGCCGAAGGCCACCGGTCCGATGCCGGTGATCGTCGGGCTCGATTTCCTTGGCCCGTTTGGAGCCTTGCCGTCGCAAAACTACCCGCTTGATCCAATTGCCAGGGTGGCGCTGCCACGCTGGGTCGGGGAGGGTGAAGGGCCGCTGCAGGAGGTGATGCGCGGTACCGCTGCGCACCGTTTCCCGGTGCCGCTACTGCTCGACGCCAGTTATGCCGTGCTGACCAGCTGCTACGGCTCGTGGGTACCGGACGATCACGATACCTATCGCAGCCATGGCCTGTGGCCGCTGCTCGGTCTCGACGCCTCCAATGCGGCGCCCGGCGTCGTCTGCCTCTGGTCCTGGGCGCTGCAGCGGCTGGTCGATGTCGCAGCGGCGCTGCCCGAGATCGACGCCACGCGGATCGTTGCGGCCGGGCACTCCCGGCTGGGCAAGGCGGCGCTTTGGGCTGCCGCCACCGATGCTCGCATCTCGGCCTTGTTCCTCAACGAATCCGGATGCGGCGGAGCGGCCCTGTCGCGGCGCAATTTCGGTGAGACTTTTGCCCATAATCGCGATCGCTTCCCGCACTGGCTGCTGCCCGAGGCGCGGGCCGATGCAGCCGGACTGGATGCCCTCGACCAGCACCAGCTGCTGGCCCAGCTGGCGCCCCGTCGGCTCTACGTCGCCTCAGCGGCGGCGGACCTCTGGTGCGATCCACGCGGCGAATATCTGGGGCTGAAGGCCGCAGCGCCGCTCTGGGCCGCATTCGGGAAACCTTCGGAACTGCCAGAGGCGGACGAGGTATTCGTGCCGGGCAACGGCCTCGTCTCAGGTGCTGTCGGATGGCACCTGCGTGCCGGCGGGCACGAGCTCACGCCCTATGACTGGCAGCGCTTCCTCGCCTTCATGGCGGGCTGAGGCTCAATCGCCGAGGAACTCGATCAGGATGTCGTCGGGATCGCGGCAGAACGCCACCCGGCGCGCCATCGCGCGGTTATAGGCGTCGCGCGGTTCCTCGACGATCTTGGCGCCGGCGGCCCGCACGGCATCGATCGCCGCGTCGACGTCGTCGACATGGAAGGTGAGGTGGAGCAGGCCGGCCCGGCCGACGGCCACGTCCTCTGCCGATAGTGCTCCCGTCGAGGGACCGATTAACTCGAGCATGCAGCCACCGCCGTCGACGAAGGCGACTTCGTCGCCCTGCGTTCCAGGCCGGCGGTCGATCAGCCGCAGTCCGAGCAGGTCGACATAGAAGGCGAGGCTGAGGTCGATGCTCGAGACCGTCATGCCGATGTGGGCGAGATTTCTGATCTTCATTGGTCGCTCACTTGTCGAATTGACCCAGCGCCTCGTCCTCGAGATTGCTCGCTTCGAGCAACTCGTTGGCGACGCTGGAAATGTGCTGCCACATAGCCTTGTAGGCAGCGTCCGCGTTGCGCGCCTTGAGGGCCGCCAGAATTCCGTAGTGTTGGCCGATCCAGATCGGGTGCATGTTTTCGGTGTGGCTGCGGCGATGGATGGCCTGCCACATGCGCGAGGCTTCCTGCTGCGTCCACAGCGCATCGACCATGCTGATGATCACCGCGTTGCCGGTCATGGTGGCGATGGCGCGGTGGAATTCGCGATCCACAGGGTCCTTACCGTTGCCCGCAACAGGCCCGCTGGCCTGCATCGTGGCGATGTTCTCCTCGAGCTGCAGGAAATCGTAGTTGGTCGCCTTACCCGCCGCGATGGCCGCCGCACTCGCCTCGACGGCCATGCGGGCCTCGAGAATCTCGAACGGGCCAGCGCCCGCATCGGTGTTTATTGAGTCGAAATTGATCAAGCTAAGTGGGGTCGGCAGCACAACAATGCCGGCGCGCCCGCGCACCTCGACAATGCCTCTCATCTCCAGCGCGATCACGGCCTCACGCACGGACGGACGGCTTACCTTCAGGTCATCTGCCAGTTCGCGCTCGGACGGCAATCGCCAGTCAGGGTTGCTGCTATTCTCCTCGATCAGGCGTGCGATCCGACGGGCCACGACCTGGTAGAAGCGCTTGCCCTTCAGCAGTCGGGCCTCGCCGTTAGGTTCCTGCTGCAAAATGCTACCAATACCTTCCTGCCCAAACGCCGACGTGTCACCGCCAAGCGCTCGCCACGCGCAACTATCTATATGGGCTCACCTCTTGCAAGTTCGGACCCATTTTCCACCCGGAACCGTGTGGTCGAGGCGCGGACGACCAACTGAGGCTCGATAAGAATGCTCACCGCTTGGCCAAGCTCGGAATTGGCGTCCAGTAAAGCCATGATGCGGGTCACGGCGTGCTGACTCACGCTGCTGGTCGAATAACTGACCGTAGTGAGGGGCACCTCCAGGTAGTCACCCGTCTCGATGTCATCGAAGCCAGCGATTGACAGTGAATCTGGCACGCTGATGCTGTGTTCGCGGCACCAGCGCATGACACCAATAGCGATGGGGTCCGACGAGGTCATTATGGCAGAGACCGTCGGCTTCCCGTCGGTGAAGAAATGACTCGCGGATCGGTAGCCGCAGGCCGGAGTACTTTTGTCGGGGGGGCTGAGCACCAACGTGGGATTTAGTGGTACGCCCATCGTTTCGTGGGCTTGCCGATATCCGGCGACCTTGCGCGTGTTCCCGGCGGCGGAGCTGACATCGATGAAGCCGATGCGGCGATGACCCAACTGGAGCAAGTGGCTAGCAAGCTTAAACGTACCTGCTCGGTCGTCTATTGAAACCAGGTCGATGAACTCATTCGAGCCGCCGGAGAGCATAACAATGGGGAAGCCAGAGTTACGAAGTGCGCTGATGTATTCGAGGCGTTGCTGATTGGCAGGATATACGAGTATTCCCTCGACTTGAAATTCCCGCAGGGAATCTATCGCAAGCTTCTCCCGCTCAACATCTCCTTCGCTAGATACCAGCATCATGCGATATCCATGCTGTTCGAGCTGTCGCTCGATCATTTGAGCGCAGTTCGTAAGGGTCGGGTTCAGCAGGTTACTGAGGACCACTCCGATAGTGCGTGACCTTTTGCGCGCCAGCGAACGCGCCAGCGCGTTGGGAAGGTAGTGTAGTTCCTGGGCCGCAGCGAGGATGACCTTTCGTGTTGCAGGAGGCACTTTTTCGCCGCCGCGAAGGGCAACCGACACTGTGTTGATCGAAAAGCCTGTCCGCTCAGCGATGTCCTTGAGGCGAACGCGTCCCCGCCTGAGATCCCCTACGCGGTTTGCCCGATCCATCTATCTGTCCTTTTTGTCGTAAGCGGCAGTTCGGGCCATAACACACGTTGATCGAACGTACAGACCTTCAAGTGCGTGTAATGGAGTAACGATAATCCAAACGGTGGCGATACCCTCCTAAAGGAATGAGCAGAAGTGGCGCATTCTGGCGAATATCTATCGACCTAAGGAGGAGTAGCGTTAATCCAAAACTCGTTGCGGAGTCCACTTCGGTCCGATAGGGTTCTTGGTATCGGATGCATGGCAGCAGCCGGTGTGGCGAGGGAGGTGAGTGGCAGTATGCCGAACACCGGCCACGAGACGCAGGGAAAGACCGGCCGGTAAGGCTGGCAATCTGTGGGTGCCAAAGGGAACGGGCTGCAAGCCAAAAAGGTCGTGCGGCGAAGGAGGAAAGAGTGACGATTGCCAGATTTCGTGCGCCCTTTGGCGCACTGCTTTTGGTTGGGGCGAGTCTGCTCGCTTCCAACATCGCGGCTGCTCAGGAGGTGACGCTGACGTTGCTATCGTCGGCGACTGCTGCCCCCGCACTTACTGATGCGATCAACAAGTTCCAGGCCGAGAACTCGGGCATTAAGATCGAGATGTCGACGGCGCCCGACGCGAACATGAATGTGCTGTTGCCGCAGCAACTCGCCGCGGGCAACGCGGCCGACATCTTCGTGGACTGGCCTGGCATCTATAGCACCCAAGCCGCCGGTACGCTGGCTAAGAACGGCTTTACGCTCGACCTGTCGGAAGAGCCCTGGGCTCAACAGCTCGACGGGACGCTCAAGACGCTTTCGGGCCTTGACGGCAAGATTTACTTCGCACCGCTGGTGAAACTCGGTTTTTCGACCACTTACAACCAGACCGCGCTGGAAAAGGCCGGGCTCGCCGTCCCGCAGACCTGGGACGAGGTGCTCGCCTTCTGTGCCGCGGCCAATGACAAGGGCCTGATTCCCTTCGCTCTAGGCGCGCAGACCGGCTCACAGAACCAGATGCCCGCCATGGCAATGGGTGCGACGGTGATCGATCGCGACCTGAGCTGGACTGAGGAGCGGACCGCCAAGCGTTCGACCTTCGCCACTTCGGGCTGGCTCACCGTCTTCGAGAAGTTCAAGGAACTCAGCGATGGCGGTTGCTTCAACAAGCCGCTTGGCGCCAGCGAGGACGTCGCCCGCCAGCTCATCGCCTCGGGCCAGGCGCTCGGCTTCTTCGGGCCCTCGAGTGCTTTCAAGATTATCCAGGGGATGACGCAAGATACGCTGGTTTTCGTATCCTTCCCGGCCACAAACGATCCCAGCGAGACGCTGCTCTGCGTCGGTGTTGGCTCCGGCCTCTCGGGCAACGCGGCAACGCAGCACCCCGCGGAAGTGAAGAAGTTCCTCGCTTTCATGATGGAACCCGAGAACCAGGCGGCCTACGCGACCACGACCAGCCAGGTGCCGGCGACGCCCAACGATGTCTACAAGCCCAGCGACGCCGCGACCACGGTGATTGTCGATGCGATCGCCGCCGGCAAGACGGCGCCGCTCACCAACCAGCTCTGGCCCAACCCGACCATCGTCCCCGAGCAGCGCAAGCTGACGCAGATGATGCTTGGCGGTGAGGCGAGCCCCAAGGATGTGGCCGACGCGATGGACAAAGCTTGGGACGCCGGCTCCTGAGCCAACCTCCGGCTAGAGGAGCCTCCCGCACCTGTAGCCAAGACCGCGCCCTTTCCTTGGCGCGGTCCCCCGACCTCCGACGGCGACCGATATGTCAATCAGCACCGAACGAACCAGAGCTATGACCGAGGCAGTTCGGTCTGATGCGCGACATGCTCCGTTCGACGTCAAGCGCTTCGCCAGCGTCTGGTGGTTCATCGTGCCGGGTCTGCTGTTCTACCTGTTGGCGACGATCTACCCGGCCATCTCGGGGGCAACCCAAGCCTTTACCGAGTGGGACGGGTTCTCGCCCAACCGCCGGTTCGTCGGCTTCGATAACTTCCTCGCGATGTTCGAGGACCGCGCCGTAGTGCGGGCACTGATCAATACCTTCACCATCGCCATCACGGTGACGATCCTGCAGAACGCCATCGGCCTGCTGCTGGCGCTTGGCGTGAATAGCCGCATACGGACCCGAAAGTTTCTGAGCGCCATCTTCTTTGCCCCGGCCATCGTGATGCCGGTGGTTGTCGCCTTCCTGTGGCAGTACCTGTTCGCGCCGTTCGGCGTGCTGTCGAGCATCGTCGAGGCCACGGGCCTCGAAGCGCCCGACTGGCTGGGCGACCGCAATATTGCCCTGTGGTGCGTCATCGCGGTGTTCATCTGGCAGTTCGCCGGCTATTCGATGGTGATCTTCCTCGCGGGGCTGCAGGGTATCCAGCCCGAGGTGATCGAGGCGTCCGAGATCGACGGCGCAACGTCGCTGCAGAAGCTCATCTATGTGCAGATCCCGCTGCTGGGGCCGGCCTTCATCGTCAATATCATCCTGACGCTGATCCACGGACTCAAGGTATTCGACCTCGTGTGGGTCATGACACAGGGCGGTCCGGGCTTTGCCACGCAGACGCTTTCGACGCTGATCTTCGAGAACGCCTTCGCCTTCAACAAGGTTGGCTACAGTAACGCCATCGCATTGGTGCTCACGATCATCGCGTTGCCAGTGGCGTATCTCCAGTTCCGCGCCACCCGGCCGAGGCAGGGCTGACATGCGATACAACTGGCGCACCGGCATCCTCGAATTCGTTATGATCGCAAGCGCGATCGTCTTTCTGATCCCAGTCTATATTCTTGTAAATCTCTCGATCCGCTCTCACGGCGAGTCCAGTTCGGCCCTCATCCCGACGCAGCAGCCGACGCTCGACAACTTCATCAAGGCCTGGCAGGCGGGCGGCATCGACCGGGCGATGTTCAACACCGGCTACATCGTCTTCGTCAGCGTGCTGCTGCTCGTGGTCGTCGGCGCGCTGGCCAGCTACCCGCTGGCGCGGGTGACGACGCGCTTCTCCCGCTGGACCTACATGCTGTTCATGGCGGGGTTGCTGCTGCCCTACCAGCTGATCTTCGTGCCCCTATACCAGACGTTCAGCGCACTCGACCTGCTCGGCCCGCTGGCGCCGGTTGCGCTCATCGTCTTCTATGTCGGCCACCACCTGCCATTCACGGTGTTCCTGTTCACGACCTTTCTCAGGGCTGTGCCGCGCGACTATGACGACGCGGCGAGCATCGACGGGTGCACTCGGCTGCAAGTCTTCGCCTATGTGCTGTTCCCCATGCTGGGGCCGATCACCGGCACGGTCGTTATCCTCAATACTATCTCGATCTGGAACGACCTGATGACGCCGCTGCTGTACCTGAGCGGCAGCCGCAACCTCACGCTGCCGGTCGCCATCTACAGCTTCGTGGGCGAGTACGCGTCGGACTGGCCAACCATATTCGCCGGCCTCGTGGTCAGCATGATCCCGGTCGTGATCGCCTATGGCTTCCTGCAGAACCGGATCATGCAGGGATTTGCCGCGGGTCTGAAGGGCTAGCTCAAACACAAGGAGAGACGATGATTGCCTGGTCGGTTTCTGAAGCCATACCCGATGGTGATCTGCAGCGCATGTTCTCGATCGTCTATGGGCGTGAGAACCGCGTTCCCTTCCACACGATCCTCGAGAACTGCTTATTTTGGGTTTCGGCACGCGATGACGGCAAGCTCTGTGCCTTCGCCAACGTCATCTGGGACGGGCTCTACCACGCGCTGATCGTCGATCGCGCCGCACTGCCGCATGCCTCGGGGGATCTCAAGCACGAAGTGCTGATCAAGGCGTGCGAGGTCCTCAAGGAGCGCTATCCGAGCGTCAACAAGATCCATGTCGAGTGCGAGGAAGACGAGATCGAGCGGCTGACGCCACTCGGTTTCCAGCGCCGGACCTACGGGCGGCTGCTCTGGTAGGAGGGGCGAGGGCGTAAGATGAAGGTTCAAGAAAAGACTGCAATCATCACCGGTGCCAGCAGCGGTCTAGGCAAGCGCATGGCCGAGCGTTTCGCCATGGCCGGTGCCAACGTGGTCGTCTTGGGACGCGACGCGGCCAAGCTCGAGGACACCGCGAGGCTTTGCCGACAGGCCGGCGCCGACGTCCTGGCGGTATCGGGTGAGATCGCCGACGAGGTACATGTCACCGACGCTTTCGCCAGCGCCGAGCGGGCCTTCGACTCGGTCGATATTCTCGTCAACTGCGCCGGCATCAGCCTCTCCACACGCCATAAGGTCGAGGAGATTGACCCCGAATTGTGGGATCGGATGATCGAGACAAACCTGCGCGGAACTTTCCTCGCCTGCCGGCGAGCACTGCCGGGCATGAAGTCGCGCGGCACCGGAGCCATCGTCAACATCGGCTCGACCGGTTCGCACGTGGCGCGGCCCGGCGTCTCGGTCTATGCGGCGAGCAAGTTCGCGGTGCGGGCGCTGACCGACTCGCTGATCGAGGAATGCGACGGCAGCGGCGTGCGTATCTGCCTCGTCAGCGCTGGGCCAATTAACACGCCGTTCTGGGACACGTTCACTGGCACCCCGCCGATGCAGACGGCACAGATGCTGCAGCCCGACGATCTGGCGGATGCGGCGCTGTGGCTCATCGAGCGACCGGCCAATGTGCGGATCGATGAGATCCTATTGCGACCCCACACGCCCACGCCACAGACGGCACGGGAGAGCTCGTGATGGCCGACCAGGTGGTCGATCCCGAGGTGATCCAACAGCTGGCGCTCGTGAGCACCAACACGCTCGCAGGGCTGATGATCAAGCTCGCGGGCATGCGAACACGCACCGTGCTCGGGGCGCGCCCGCTCAACCATGGGGCTGTGCGCTTCGTCGGTCCCGCCTTCACGCTGCGCAACGTGCCGGTGCGGGAGGATCTGACCGACCGGGCCAGTATCGTCAGCCGGAAGAGCCCATTCCACGGCACCGTCGACCGGATCCCAGCCGGCTCCGTTCTGGTGATCGACACGCACGGCGACAAGACGTGCGGTGCGTTGGGAGACATCATGGTCGCCGCGCTTATCGCGCGCGGCGTCGTCGGCCTCGTTACCGACGGCGCGGTGCGCGATGGGGAGGCGATGGCAGGCGACCGACTGCCGATCTTCTGCGACGGCGTCTCCCCCGCTCCAAGCAACCGGGCCCTGCTCGCCGCAGGCGTGCAGGAGACCATCGGGTGCGGTGGGGTGTTGGTTGAACCCGGGGATATAGTGGTGGCCGATCCGGACGGTGTCGTGGTCGTGCCGCACTTCCTCGCGGCGCAGCTTGCGCACGAGGGTCGGGCTCTCGAGGACGCCGAGGCATGGATCAAGGAACAGGTCGAAAGTGGCGTGCCACTCGCCGACCTTTATCCTCCCGACGATGCCGTGATCGCCCGTTTCCGCGCGGCCACCTCCATTGGCAATACCGACCGCGCATAGGGACAAAGCCATGAAAATCACCCATGTAGAAAGCTTCCTCTTCAACCCGGGCGAGACGCGTAACCTCCTATTCTGCCGCATAGAAACCGACACCGGCCTGTATGGCTGGGGAGAGGCGTACTGCACCGCGGAGAAGGAAAAGGCGGTCGACGAGTACCTCAAGGCCATGATGCCGCATCTGATCGGCCGCAGTCCGTTCAACATCCGGCATACCGGACAGGTGCTGTTCGATGATTTCGTCATCCGGCGGTCCTCGATCGGCTTTCTCTCGGCCTGGGCGGCCATCGAGATGGCGATGTGGGACATTGTCGGCAAGCAGGCGGGGCTGCCGGTGTACGACCTGCTGGGCGGGCGCTCGCGCGAGAAGATCCGAGTATACGCTAACGGGTGGTCGGACGAACCGGGTACCGTCGACCAGGTGATCGAGCGGGCCCTCGCCGTGAAGGCCCAAGGTTATACGGCCCTGAAGTTCGATCCACTGCCGGGTCCGTGGCGGACCTTCATCGACTATCAGGACGAGCGCTTTGCCGTGGACTACGTGCGCCGCATGCGTGAGGCACTAGGCCCGGAAATGGAAATCCTGATCGAGATGCATCGGCGACTGGCGCCCTCGCATGCCATTCGTCTGGGAAGGCAGCTTGCCGAGTTCGATATCCACTGGTTCGAGGAACCCTGCCTGTCAGACAATATCGATCTCGTGGCCGAGGTGCGCAGCGGCCAACCGATCCCTGTTGTGACCGGGGAAACGATCTACACTAAAGAATCCTATGCCCAGCTGTTCGAGAAGAGGGCCGCGGACATCCTCAACCCGGACATCTGCGCGATCGGCGGCATCACGGCGCTCATGGACATCGCGACGATGGCGCAGCCGCATGCGGTAGCGATCGCGCCGCACAACAACAACAGCACGCTCGCCGGTCTCGCCGCCACGCTTCACGTCTGTGCCGTGATACCGAATTTCACGATTGCCGAGTGCTTCATCAACCGGCTCGAGTCGTGCGACGACATTGCCATCAGTTCAATCAAGGTCGAACAAGGCTGGGCGGAACTCCCGACGGCACCGGGCCTCGGAATCGATATTGACGTCGACCGGCTGCGTCGCCGGCCCTACCGGCAATATCCCCCGCGCGGCCTGCGCCAGTACTGGGAAGAGTTTCCGCGTCAGAACTATCGCGTCGCAAATTACCTTCAGGGCGCAACTGGTGCCGCCAAATGAGCGGGCAAGCTCGACATCCGGCAAAGCGGAGAAACATTGATGCCTGAAAGGCCAGTTACGGTCGCCGTTCTCGGCATCGACCACCGCCACGCATTCGGCATGCTGGAAGGGATGCAGCAGGCGGGAGCCAAGGCCAAGGGTTGGTGGACCGAAGGTTCGCCCATTCCGCTCGACGGCTTCGTCAAGCGCTTCCCCGAGGTACCGCGCATCGCCGACCATCGCAGCATCCTCGACGACCCAGAGGTCGACATGGTGCTGATTTCCTCGATTCCGAGCGATCGTGCCCGCCTTGCTATCTCAGCGATGGACGCGGGCAAAGATGTAATGACGGACAAGCCAGGTTGCGTCAGCCTTGAGGAGCTTGAGCAGATCAAGGCGACCGTGATGCGCACCGGGCGCAAGTGGTACGTCAATTTCGGCGAGCGCTTCGAGGTGCCAAGCGTGGGCAAGGCCGGCGAGCTGGTGGCGCAGGGCGCCATCGGCAAGGTGGTGCATACGACGGGGTTCGGGCCGCACCGGGTCAACCCGCCGTCGCGGCTGCCGTGGTTCTACGAGCCGCGCCACTATGGCGGCATTCTTGCCGATATCGGGTCGCACCAGATCGACCAGTACCTGTTCTTCACCGGCTCGGAGACCGCGGAGATCGTCGCCTCGACGGTGGGCAACTACGCCCATCCCGAGCACGGCAACTTCGAGGATTTCGGCGAGATCCTGCTGCGCTCGAAAAACGGCCACGGCTACGTCCGGCTCGACTGGTACACGCCGGACGGGCTGCCGACCTGGGGGGACGGCCGCCTGACCATCGTGGGCACCGAGGGCTATATCGAACTCAGGAAGTACATCGACATCCTCGGCCGGCCGGGGACGGACCACCTGTTCATCACCAATGGCACGCGGCACGAATACATCGACTGCTCGAACGAGCCGCTGACCTATTTCAGCCGCACGGTGCATGACATCCGGCACCGCACGGAGACGGCGATGACACAGGCCCACTCGTTCGAAGTGACACGTCTCGGCCTTACGGCCGAGGCGAAGGCCCTGCGGGCCGGGCATCCGGCCCGGGCGCAGTGAACAGGCTTAACCTAGGGAGGACTAACATGAGAGTGCATTCTGCCTTGCTTGCCGCGGCCGTCGTGGTAGGCGGCCTCGTCGCGGCGACCTTCGCGTCGGCCCAGGATATTCCCGCCGCGCCGGAGCCCGGCGTGTCGGCGCGCGTCGACGCCATCCGCGCCTCGGGCGTGCTGCGCGTGGGCGTGCAGAACAACGACCCGTGGCTGGTGCAGAACACCACGGGACAGGGGGACCCGTGGAGCGGCCCGGCGCTGCTGCTCGCCAAGACGCTGGCCGACCAGATGGGGGTGAAGCTCGAATACGTGCCGACCTCCAACGAGACCAAGATCACGCTGCTCGCCGCTAACCAGGCCGACATGTCGATCTCGGCGCTGGGCGTGAACCCCGACCGCGAGAAGGTAGTAGACTTCATCATCTACTCGGCCAACTCGACCTGTCTCGTCTATCGCAAGGACAATCCGAAGTTCGCCAACGTGGAGACGGTAGAGGACCTGAACGCGCCGGAGTTCGACCTTGTCTACGGCATCGGCTCGCCCGACCAGCCCTATCTCGAGGCACGCTTCCCCAACGCCAAGATCCGCGGCGTCCAGGTGCATATCGACGAGGTGATCTCGGGGCATGCCGACTCGACACCCTATAACCGCATCCAGGCGGCGCGGCTCCTGAAGCGGCTGCCGGAAATGGCGGCGCTGCCCAAGGAGAACAACTGCCAGGGCTCGACCGAGCAGTCGCTGCCGATCGGCATGGCCGTCGACAAGAACCAGCCGGAGTTCCTCGAATGGGCCCGGGCTGTCGCCGCGGCGATGCAGACGCAGCTGGACGACGAGGAAAAGCGCGTTGTCGAGACGATGGTGCAGTAACCGCACTGCTTTCACCACTGCCGGCGGATGGGGAAACCGGCCGCCGGCACGAGGCCCTCTTCGCGGGATGGCAACATGAGCTTCGACTTTTCAGTGCTGGCGAGCCTGCCCTTCATCCTCGAGGGGCTGAAGATCACGCTGCTGTTGGCACTGACCACCGCGGTGACGACGACCGTTGTCGGGCTTGGCCTGGCGCTGGCGCGGCTCTATGGGCCACGCTGGCTCTCGATCATCGTCACGTTCTACATCGACACGATGCGCGCCATCCCCGAGCTGGTGGTGCTGATCTGGATCTTCTTCTCGGTGCCGATCCTGATTGGGATCTCGATGCCGCCGTTCGTGGCGGCGCTCGTGGCGCTGACGGTGCAGGTTTCGGCCTATGCGGCCGAGGTATTCCGCGCCGGGCTGTCCTCGATCCGAAAGGGGCAGACGCAGGCGGGGCTGACACTGGGGATGTCGCAGTGGCAGATCCTGCGCAAGATCCTGCTGCCGCAGGCGATCGTGCGCATGCTGCCGGCCTATGGCTCGTTCCTCACCATGATCATCAAGGACACGGCCATCGCCTCGATGGTGGCGGTGCCCGAGATGATGCGCAACGCCGAGGTGGTGGCACAGCAGACCTATCGCAGCGTGGAAGTCTACACGATCACCATGATCCTGTTCTTCTGCGTGCTGTTTCCAACCACTCGGATCGTTGAGTTCATCTATCGCCGAGTAGCGCATCTGGGGCGATCATGACTTACGATTGGTCCGTCGTCTGGGAGCATTGGCCTGAATTCCTCGGCGGGGTTTGGATGACGATCGTCCTCGCCGTCGTCACCATGGCTATCTCCATTCCGCTGGGCATCGTGGTGATGCTGCTGCGCCAGTCTGGCACTAAGCCGGTGGAAGCCGCAGCGACGGTGTTCGTCGAACTGTTCCGCAACGTGCCGCTGCTGCTCCTGGTGTTCTGGGCATACTACGCGATCCCGCGCTTCTCGGGCACGTCGATGACCAACCTCACCACAGGCATCATCGCTCTGGTGCTGAACACCACGGCTTACAACTCCGAGAACTTCCGGGCGGGCGTCAATTCGATCCGCAAGGGCCAGATGGAGGCTGGGCTGGCGCTGGGGATGAGCTGGTGGGAGGCGATGCGCAAGATCGTGCTGCCGCAGGCGATCCGGCGCATCATCCCGGTGCTCGCTTCCACCTGGGTATCGCTGTTCAAGGCGACTTCGCTGGTCTCGGCCATCGGCGTTGCCGACCTCGCCTATGTAGCGCTCGACCTGCGCGGGGCCACGTTCCGGGTGCTCGAAGTGCTGACAGCGCTGGCGGCAATCTACTGGGTGCTCGGCTATCCGCAGGCAAAGCTGGTCGACTGGCTGCACCGCAAATACGGACATACCGAATGAACGCTATCAACCAGTCTGCGCTCGCATCCCGCAAGGGCGAGGGGACGACGCCGATCATCGCCTACCTAGACGTGGTCAAATCCTTCGGGGCGCTAACAGTGCTGCACGGGGTTACCGCGCATATCAACAAGGGCGAGGTGGTTTGCCTGATCGGGCCCTCGGGTTCGGGCAAGACGACACTGCTCCGCTGCACCAACGCGCTCGAGACGATCAATGGCGGCTCGATAGCCTTCGACGGTAACGCGGTGCCGGACGATCCATCGCAGATCCGGTTAGTGCGGCGGCAGATGGGGATGGTGTTCCAGAGCTTCGAGCTCTTCCCGCATATGACGGCGCTGGGGAACATCACGGTGGGGCCGATGACAGTGCTCGGGACCGACCGCGCAGAAGCGGAGCGGCGGGCGATGGCGCTGCTCGCGAAGGTAGGGCTGGCCGACAAGGCGCAGAGCTATCCCTCGCAGCTTTCGGGGGGCCAGCAGCAACGTGTCGCCATCGCGCGGTCGCTCGCCATGGACCCGCAGGTGATGCTGTTTGACGAGCCGACCTCGGCGCTCGACCCCGAGACGATCGGCGAGGTGCTCAACGTGATGAAGGCGTTGGCGGAGGAGGGAATGACGATGATCGTCGTCACCCACGAGATGACCTTCGCCCGCCGGGTGGCCGACTGGGTGCTGGTGTTCGACAAGGGTGACATTATCGAGCAGGGGCCGCCGGCGCAGGTCTTCGACGCACCGCTGGTCGAGCGCACGCGCGACTTCCTCAGCCATCTGGGCTGGGTCGGCTGACACTATCGAAACTACAGGACAAGACCATGGCCGCACCTACGGACAAGATTGGATTTGGCGTCGTCGGCGTCGGCTTCGGCAAGGGACGCGCCGAGCTGATCAAGGAGACGCCGGAGGCGCGGCTGGTAGCGGTATCGAGCCGCGACTCTGGGAAGGCGGAGGCCGCGGGCGACGAACTGGGCTGCGACGCCTATGGTGATTATCGCCGGATGCTGGAGCGCGACGACATCCACGTCATCGCCGTCTACACGCCGTCGGCGCAGCATCGGGACATCGCCATCGAGGCCGCGGAGGCGGGCAAGCACCTGATCGTCACCAAGCCGATCGAGATCACGCTCGAGCGTATCGACGCGATGATTGAGGCGGCCGAGCGCAACAGGGTGAAGCTGGCGACGGAGTACGTGGTGCGCTACGAGCCGGCTAACTACGCGCTCTACCGGGCGGTACACGATGGCGGGCTTGGCCGGATGATCCTCGGGGAGTTCACCGAGAAGCTCTACCGGCCGCAATGGTACTACGAGCTCGACGGCGGCTGGCGTTCGCGCTGGGCGACGGGCGGCGGTGGCACGGTGATCAACCAGGGTATCCACACGCTGGACCAGATGGTCTGGCTGATGGGCGAGGTGGAGAGCGTCACCGCCAAGGCGGGGGCGTTCGCTTCGCAGATCGAGTCCGAGGACACGGCGGTGGTGCTGGTGAAGTTCCGGTCCGGCGCGCTCGGCACGTTTATCGCGACGACGACGTTCCACAACCTTAAGCCGGGCGGGCGCTATGGGGGCGGCACGGTGCGGCGGATCGAGGTCAACGGCGACAGGGGCAGCGGGCGCATCGACGACGAGGCGCTGACGATGCTGCATATCGACGGCGGTGCGGAACTGCCCCGGCAGGTCACGCCGCCGGCGATCAACGTGTTCCAGGACATGGCGCGCTGGGTGCGCGACGACGCCTATACCTCACCAACGCTGGTGGATGCGGCGGGCTCGCGCGCCTCGATGGCGCTGGTGCTCGCGATCTACGAGTCCGCGCGCACCGGCAAGACCGTCGAGCTTTAAAGGAGAAGATGATGCTGCAGGGTTTCGAACATATCGGCATGGCGGTCAGCGACCTAGACAGGAGCATCGCCTTCTATCGCGACCTGATGGGGATGAAGCTGCTGCTGCGCAAGGCGATGCCGCGCGGTAACGGGGAGCTCGCCTTCATGGATACGGGCAATGGCCAGCTCGAACTGATCTGCCCCGCTCCGAGCGTGAAGGGGCCAGCGAGGCAACTCCCCAACGACGAGGCTGGGGTGCGGCACCTGACCTTTGCGTTCGAGAACATTGAAGAAACGTACCAGAAGATGATGGATGCTGGAGTGACGCCCTACGAAAAGCCGCGTGACGCCCTCAACAAGGAAATTGTTGCCCGAGTGGCCTTCGTGCTCGATCCAGACGGGATTGTGATCGAGCTGGCGCAGCGCAACGTCGGGTGACGAAGGTTCCAGCTACCAGCTGTGATCGTTTGATGCCCTAGAATGCCTGACGCTGAACCCATGATATTTGGTGGGCGCGCACAAAGATGATAAATACTAAGTAAGCACTTACTTAGTATAGTGGTTGGCCATTGGGTTCTCTTATAAGGTGACGCCCTCTCAGGCGTCAATAGCTGCTGTTTTTCGCGGAGAATGTAGCTTTCCCAAGCATGCCAATTCAATAGTGATGTCTGTGTCAGTTCTAACGCAGGTGTGACTATGAAGCGTGCAGGCCTACCTTATGCCAGCTCCCGGTTGGCGCATTTCGTCGAAAAGTGGGTGCTCGAGCACAGGGGGAAGACGTCTCAGCTAGAGATATCGGCGTTGGCTGGCTTTACCCAGCCCAGCATGTTGGCGATGATCAAGCGCGGCGCCTCGAAGCTGCCACTTGATAGGGTGCCCGGCCTCGCCGGTGCGCTCGGCGTTGATCCGCGCTTTCTGTTCTTGCTCGCCCTTGAGCAATCGTATGGCGACACCGTGGCTCGCGCCATCATGGAAATTTTCGGGACTGTGGTCACTCGCAACGAAGTGCCATGGCTGATGGCAATCCGGGAGTTTTCGGAGGGGAGTGATCCCCGCCTGACTGCCCGGGCTCGTGTGGCCCTTAGGGGGATCTTTGGCAAATGAGCGAGCGCGATATCGAGCGCCTACGCGCCAATCGCCCTTGGGCGAAGCCGATCACCGCGAACGAGAAAGCCTGGATCGAGTTCATCCGGCTTGCAAGCTACGACACTGATCCGACGCCGACGCTGAAGACGGTGCAGGCGCTCCGGGAGATTTTCATGCCGCGCGCATCCGGCCGGGACCAGGCCTGATGTACCTGCTCAAGTTCAGGCCGCAGCTTGGTTGTATCGGCGATCGAATAAAATCGGTGCTGCCGATCGAGCGGCGCGTCCCACGGGTCGCGCTGCTTATTGATGGAGATAATGTCAGTTCCAAGGTTCTGCCACGCGTGCTCGAGCAAGTGTCGCGTCTGGGAAAGGCTACGATCAAGCGCGTTTACCTGAACGTTGCTGGCGGAGGGCGCACCTGGCTCAATACTGCGCCTGTGCGAGCGATTGTTCCGGTGCACGTTCAGTCCGTGAGCGCTGGGAAGAACGCTGCAGACATTGCCCTCGTAGTAGACGCCATGGACATCCTGCACTCGGGGAGCGCGGACGCGTTTGTGATCGTGAGCAGTGACGCTGACTTTACGCATCTCGCTACCCGTATCACCGACAGCGGCCTTAAGGTCCATGGCTTGGGAACCCGGCAGACTCCGAAAGCCTTTCAACGTGCTTGCAGCAGCTTCAAGTTCACCGAAGAGCTTGAGCTGAAGGGGGTAGGGGGCGCGCTAGCGGCTAGTCGGTGGATGCTGGAACCATCTGACGCGGAAGCTCTGCTCGTCCTCGCAGTTCTGCGGATGGGTGGAGGAGGCAGCCTCGTTCCCCTGTCGGACCTTGGGAACCACCTTCAACGATTTGAACCGGGGTTCGACCCAAGGGTGTTCCGCCGCCGAACTCTCAAGGAGCTCCTGATGAGCCTCGAATCGATGGAGGTACTCGCCATGCACCAGGGATTCGGAGTGCGCTTGCGTATCCAGGGGTAGGAACGGCTCGACTTCCTGTGCCGCCTGACCAGGGATCCCATCGAAGTCTTAGAAGGGGGGTGCTGGGGCATGGGGATGCCTCGGGTGTCCACCGACTTCCGGGAACGTAACCTCCGCTCCAAGGACGCTATAGCTGGAGGCGATGACCGCTGCTGCCTTGCAGTCTGCCGACTGAGGGCAGCCGGAGCATGGTGCTTGGGTGGATGCTCCAGCCCTCTGCCAGCCAAAGCAACTCTGCAGGAAGCTGCTGTCACCCAGCTCGGGGGCAGGGTTCCTAGTGAGGTAGCCACTCGCCGCTTCCTCCCTTAGGCGCTGAACGACCTCCGACCGAAGTTCTGGGTCTTTCAGGTCGTTCAGAAGGAAAGCCACCGGCACCATGTTGTGCGTTATGCAGACCGAGGCGATATGGCGCCACTGCTTGGTAGTCCGAGCAAGGTGCCGCGCGTAAGCTGCGATGCTGTTCTGAGCTGGTAGTCCGAGATAGTGCTCACGGCGAAACTGGGGCATCTGGGAGAGCCGCGTCAACGTCGAAGACCAGCGTTCGCGCATCGCGCGATGAAGCTTGTTGCTCCAGCTCATCGACTCGGAGAGCCGGTGAAAGTGCATGTGAGGGCGCCGAAACTTCTCGGCGTTCCTGCGGTTGAAGCTGAAGCAGATTTCAAGGTAGAGCGGGTACGGCACAGGCCATTGGTCGGCGCTCTGCCGCATGGACCAAAGGACAGCGAACTCAATGGAGCCGATCTCGGGTTCGAAGTCGCAGCTGATGCCAAACGTCGCTCGAAACGCATCGCGGTAGTCTCGGCCAAACTGCCGGGTGCATTCCAATGGGCTCATGAACTTGTAGCTCAGCCACCGCCTCATTGCCGAGGAGGGTTCGGCCTCTAGCATGTCCTTCGGCAGAACCCTCAGGAGCTCCGCTTTCTCACGTGTGCGGTTTTCGATATGGGTCGCCATGTCGCTCTGCATAGTCGTTTCCGATCCTGATCAATCGAAACACTATTGCGGACACTCGTTCGGGACTGCGTAGGCTGAAGCAGAAAAATCATTGCGTTGCGTCGAGAGCTCATGCCGGGAGGTTGACACCTGTCAACCTGGAGGCCGAATTCCGTCAGTCCGAGGCGCTAAATCGGTCGGTTCAGGTTGACGCAGCAGTGTGGGTGTCAACCAATTCCGTAGCCGAAATACGTAATTGGTTGACACCACTTTACGAATGGTTGACGAATCGCACCCGAAATCGACTTTTTGCCCAATCCGTCAACTTGGAGCGGATGGGCGATACGGCAAGCGCCGAAGTCTTCGCGCCTCAAGGAGCGTCCCACAGGCTGCGGTGACCGAATACCGCTCGCAGGTATTTCCTGCATGGCGCTGGTAGGCACTGCAGGGATCAGGGAACCAAGGTACGCCTTGCGGGACAGGTATTCACGGGCTCGCACTGATTAGCAACTCTGCAGGTAGTCCCGATCCGGGAAGCAGGTCTGAACATGTGCTTCCGGTCGTCCTGTGCGCAACCCTCTACCGCTCACCACGGCTGCGGCGAATAGATGGATGTGTTCCTGGACGTCGTGGGGAATGAGCGCGGCAGGAGTGCAAGCTTTCCGCTGCCCGCACCAAGCCTCCTTCCAAGCACGCAGGCACGTCGCAGCCGGATGATGCACAGCACCGCGGTGAAGCCCTACGTGCAGCCGGAGCAGTTCATCCTGATCCTCAGGTCGTCCATTATTCTATCTCTTAAAACTACAAGATACATATATGACGACCTGAGGACGGGAACGGGTGTCTTCCGGCTGCAAGATCCGTCCTCGAGCGTGATTGCCTTCTGCAGCGCCTTGTTCCTGCGGCTTGCGCTTAGACCTTAGGATGGTGGACTTTGTGCGGTCCGTTCGGAAGCGTCGCAGGACGCTCACAGGCCGCGTGGTTTCGGTTCCTGGTGTCACCCTAGCTTGAGACGCCACGGCGGCTGCCCTGACGCATCCCTGAGTCATCCAGACACTATCCAGGATGCGCTCGTCGCTATCGATCGCGCGCATCGCAAAGATGGGCTGTCTATAACGGCGGATCGAAACGAGATTCGCCGTGACCACTACTACTTGGCGGGCAGAGCTGCCCTACATCAAGACTCTTCGAGCACCGCAGGTGCTGGGCTATGTCGTGAAGCCTCAAGAGGCGACGCAGGCTCGATTCCGCAACCGGGTGGTGGGCAAGCCCGATATCAATCTCAGGGACTATCGCGTCCGAGCGGTCATCGACTGGCTGGACGTGACGGTGACGCTTCGGGAACGAACTCAGTTCCAGCACTTGCAGAAACCCATCCTCGAGCGCACCGGGCTACTTCCGTTCATTGCACCGCTTGAGAAGGTTCCCGGTGGAGCAACCACGATATTCCGGATCAGGTTTCAGGAAGCCCGGTTGGCCATCGTGACCGACTGCCTGGACGATATCAGGAAAGCCTATGGCTTCGTGGAGGAGCCCAGTATCGCGGGGATTGAGATCAGCGTGGACTTCACGCCGAGAGTGCCATCCGAGCGAGCGCGCCACCGGATGGTCGGGGTGCTGACACACCATCTGTTTCCGAAGGTCGATATCATCACAAGCCCCTACGACCGGCCGCGGTTCAAGTGGGGCCGAGGCACGTCGAGAACGCGGTACCTCATAGGTGATCGCAAGCGGTTGTCCCAAGGGCTGGATCTGCTGCGGTGGCCACTCGCGGACTTGGCTGCCCCAGTAGACGCCACCTTCTACGTTGGTCGCCAGCACGGCCGGTCGCAATGGAAGGTCATGGACAAGATACTCGACCGGCAGAACATCACCGCCGGCACCCAAGTTCTGCTGCCGGAGGAGAGCAGGCGAGCACGGCTCGAAGTGACCCTCAACGGGGAGGAACTGCGCGATCTCAAAATCGGGACGATCGACAGCCTGAGACGCTTTCGGTTCGCGACACTCCAGGGGCGCTACTTCCAGTTCATGCTGCCGACGTTCGCGACCAGGTCAGATCGCCTTTCGAAGGCGGTAGTGGAGTTCTGGGAGAGCAACCGCAAGCGGCGTTTTCTGACTGCCGGAATTGTCGGGCTGATGATCATGGATCATGCGACGGCCGGTTTTCGAACCGTGCGGCGCAAAGAGGTCGTTCACACACTCGGGTTGATGGGTCGCAAGGTCGCCACCCCTGATAGGTCCGGCTCCGGATTGGCGGGGGCGTTCGTTGCCTACGAGGAGCTGAACCGGCAGGTATCGCGCCAGTTGGAGAAGCTTGGAGAGAGGGAAAGCAGGGGGCTGTCGTAGGGAAGGGCATGCACAAGGTGGGTCGGATATCTGAGGCGCTATCACAGTTATTAGGCCGCCTTGATCTTCGGCGCACGCTAACGCCCACAGCGCCTAGCTCTCCGGGCTGCATTCGGAGTTCGCCCTTCGTGGCGGGAGGGTGGGAAAAACCTGCAGCGCTGCATTGGCCAGACGCACCAAAAGCCTCTTGACAGTCGTGAATGTGAAGTCTACATTCACAATCACAAACGGAGAGTGAAGCGATGGCGATGACAGCCCTGGAGCGCAAACAAAAGCAGTTGGCGCGCGAAGCCGAAGAGCGTCGTCGGATGGCCGACGCTAGCTACCCGTTCCTGCGCACAGCTTTCTTCGAGTACCTTCAGGAGGACCCGAACTGGTCCAATGTCGAGCTGAATTTCGACCTCATGGGACTGCCGGCCCCTGTGTTCGAGAACGACCGCGGGCCTGCCTCGCAGTCGGGCCAGGTCGATGAGGACGATGTCTACGCGGGCTACGCCGGCTCCATCGGACGTGCCGAGATCATGATCGACCAGCTTCTCGATGCGGCGACCGAACTGGCCAGCATCGTCAACAGGTACAAGCTTCGCGAAATTGAGGCCAGGATCGGCGAACTGAAGGAGCTGGACTTCGCGGACGCAGAGCAACGCCAAGTTGCTCTCGACCAGGCCGTTAGGCTCAGCCAGCTCCGAGACCATCTCGAAAAGCGCGTTAGGCGAACGCTGCCGGAGTGGTCCCTCAAAGGGGTCTAGCGACGCAGACGCCTGGCCCACAACGCCAAGACAATTAGACGCCCCTGATGAGGCACCCAAGCCATCTTGGCCGGTGCTCGGCGTAGCCTTGCCTGAATTCAAAAGATTGGCGGTCGGCCTTTGGCCGGACGTCCAGTGAAGGTCGTTGCGACAGCATATCGTGACGACGAACCCTCATGCCTCGACGACATTAGCCAACCAAGAAGGAAAACACATGAACCACCATCTCGCCCCGCATTGGATCGAGGAAGCCGTTGGTCAGCACGAGCAGTGGCACACCACGAGCCATGAACATCGCGAGCTGATCGCTGCGATTGATGCATATGATGGTCCGCTTCCTATGAAGAACGCGAAGACGTTGCTCGCTGGTCCCCCTCAGATCACGGAGTGCAGTCTGGCTACCATGGATCGCTGGGTGCGGATCGTCTATACGCACCGCGCGGCGGCTGAACTTGGCGAGTTTGGGTTTTTGATCCCCGTCAGGAAGCTTCTCACTTGGCTGGCCAAGGATGCTTCTACCGAGCCCAACCACGCAAAGTACTACAAGGCTCTTGCTGAAGCGCTCGGCGACAGTGACGGTGACCGTCCTTCGCTAGATAGCCCCCGCCGCACGAGCGTTGCGATGTTCGAGGCGTGTGCGGAGGCAATCACCCTAGCAAGCGCGACCAGCAGCCGGATGAGCGACGAGGCACGAAAACACGCCCACACCATCTTTCAACTTGCGTTGGACGATCTGCTCGAGGGCGGAAGCGGCGACATGGTGTTTGTACGTCATCCGATCGACTATCCGCCTCCTCCGTCGGCTGCCGCAAGCGTCAGCGACATGTTGATGGTGCCGGTGGGGCTTGTTCTGACCTTTGCGGCGGAGGAACTCGACGCTACCGATCCCGCCGCTGCGGCACAGCTCCGCTCGATCACCGACCGGTACTACCCGGACCCGGGACGGCAAATCGAAGTGAATACTGGTGCTGATCAGTTTCGGCTGGGCGAAATCGTCAGCGAGAAGCAGGGCTGGCTGGTGGGCGAGGTCGATCGGCTGGAGCCGGTGCCCGGATCCGTCCGGGTCGTGAACTTCGCCCGCGGCTCTGCCTACTCCCGGAACAGTTCGCAGTACAACTACAAGCCCTTCCGGTTCTGGGATGACGGCGACGACACCGAGCGGTGTCTCCTTGTCTCCGACGATTTGGTGCTGCGGGCCACCATCCTGGGCCGCTAGAGCTAGATCATTCACGCCGCCACTCGACCAGGCTGACTGCGAATGGGCCACGGTGCTGCCGCCGATGGCGCAGCCATGCCCAATGTCAAGGCTGCACTCCAAAGGCAAGGGGCACCCCAGAAGGTCGCACCGCTCCATAGCGAGCGCGCAGCTTGGAAGCCGAGCGCTCATTACTCCACTCAATCCCCTGAAGGACCAAGATGCCCAAGAATACTATCGCCCGCCCGAAAGCGTCCATCACTGGCCGCGACAATTACATCGCGAACCAGGCGATGCTCTACGCCATCGCTCACATCCAATCGCTACCCAGGGATCGGCAGGAATTCAGCAATATGCTCGATATGTGTTCGCTCGTGCTCGCATATGCGTCGTTCTTCACCGTGAGCCAGCTCGTCGGCGTAGAGGCTCACACCGGCCGGACCGTCAACCTTTGGCCGGTGGACGATGACAGCTATTACACCCCTGAGCAGTTGCGGCAGAAGGCCGAGCTGAGTGCCGAGATCGAGCGTGGGCGCATGCAGCGGCTCGCGTGGTTAGTAAGCAAGGGGGATGTCACCAGCAGCGACCCCGTCGTTCTCAAAAAGGCCGCCGAGATTGCGGCTGAGTTGGCTGAAATGGAAGTGGCGGCATGACCATCAGCACTAGCGAGCCCTACGAGCCGACTGAACGTGATTATCTTGTGTTCAGCATCATGTCGTTGATGGACGACTCCGCCCTGTCGGAAGAGCTTGTTCCCACCTATGAGCTGGCCGAAGAGATCGTCGATCTGGTGGAGCACCTGCTCGAGAAGCCCAGGGTGCGTGTGCCGGCACGTATCGCAGAGCAGCGCCACCAACTGGAATAGCGGCCGAGCTATCTCGACGTGGCGCCGTGTGAATCGCAAGCATCGCGTCCGGAGGTCACCTTTCGGGCGCCTCATTTCATGTAACGTGGCACGCTAGGATCAGCTACTAAGTCGTTGCTCGCAGTGCTCTTAAACGCCGACCGCAGTGCCTGAGTACCCGGACACACGGGTAGGTGGTCAGCCCTGTTGGCGAGTATCGGCGAATCACCGAGGAAGTGCTTCGGTACATGCCCGACGAGCGGCTCCATCCGCGGCCGGCCGCCGAGGCGGTGCGCTCTTTCCTCATGCTCAGGATCGGACTGCACACCGGCCTGCGGCAGAAGAACCTGCGCGAACTTCGCATCTGTGCGCCCGGCCGCGTGCCAACGTCGGAGCGACACCTTGAGGACATGAAGTGCGGCGAGATGCGCTGGAGCGCTCGCGACCAAGGCTGGGAGATCCTGATCCCGTCGATCGCCTTCAAGAACGCGAACTCATCGTTCTTCGGGCAGAAGCCGTTCAGGCTGATGCTGCCGGACATGGCGCAGCTCTACGAGATGATCGACGCCTATGTGGATCGGCATAGGGCACGCCTGCTGGGCAGCGGCGAGGACCCCGGGACCTTCTTTGTGAAGACCGTGAAGCAGCGCAGCACGACAGCGCGGTACGACCAAACGACGTTCTACGAGGCTTGGCGCTACGTCATTCAGCGGCACGGCATCTACAATCCCTACACTAACCGCGGTGCCATCAACGGGCTGCTGCCGCACGGGCCGCACAACATTCGCGACGTGCTTGCGACCCACATCCTCAAGAAGACCGGCAGCTTCGAGCAGGCGTCATACGCGATCCAAGACACGCCCGAGATGGTAGCCCAGCACTATGGACGCTTCCTGCCGCAAGATAAGTCGGCACTGGCGGCTCAGGTGCTCAACCGGGTCTGGGATGCGACATGACCGGCTCCCACGACTTGAGTGCGCGGCAGATGCAGCAATGTCGCGGCAGAGACTTGAAGTCCCCCGCAACATCCTCCATTCACTCGACCATGGCCAAAACTGTTCCCGTGATCGATCTCTTCGCCGGACCCGGGGGTCTGAGCGAAGGCTTCAGTCGGCATCACAAATGGTCCGGCTCGAACATCGACTTCCGCAGCGTGCTCAGCATTGAAAAGAGCGCCCCGGCTTCCCGCACGCTGACGCTCCGAACCTTCTTCCGCAAGTTCGCCGATCGCGATTTGCCGGCACAGTATTGGGACGTCGTCGCGGGAAGGCTGCCCGAAGCCGCTCTTCACGAGTTTCCCGAGTGGACCGCCGCCGTGGAGGAGGTTTGGATGGCCGAACTGGGAGTTGTTCCAATCTCCGAACTTCACGGGCGAATTGCAGAACGTCTTGGCGAAACGGACGACTGGCTACTGCTGGGAGGACCGCCCTGCCAGGCCTACTCTCTCATGGGTCGCGCTCGAATGACCGGGATCGGCCATCGGGCGCGTTCTGCTTTAGATCCTGAGATCTCTGATCAGGTCCGAGAGGCTCGCCTCGAAGCGTTCGGTAAGGACGTCCGGCACAAACTCTACCAAGAATACCTTCGGATCATCGCGGTTCATCAGCCTGCGGTTTTCGTGATGGAGAACGTGAAGGGCATACTTTCTGCAAAGGTCCCAGGGACCGATGATCTGATGTTCGATCGGATCAGAGCGGACCTCATGGACCCCTGGACGGCACTTACTGAGGATGCCAATCGCGAAGAGCTGGAGCGGCTCGCGAAGCCGGAGCGCCCAAAGTACCACGTGTTCGCGTTCACCTTGGACGGGACGCTTGGCAAGGACGCCGATCTGGCCAACCGGGACTTCCTGATCCGGTCTGAAGATTTCGGCGTGCCTCAGAAGCGACATCGGGTGATTGTCCTCGGCATTCGCCACGGTATCGACGTTGCACCGAAATCTTTGCAGCCATCCGCACATGCGACAGTGAGAGATGCTATCGGGCGACTACCCCGCGTGCGCGGCGGCCCCTCGAGCAAGCGCATTCCAGAGGCCGAATGGAAAGCAGAGCGTGACCTTTTGGCGGCGGAGGCTGCAAAGCTGGCCGAACCAAAGGTTGCTAGGGCCATTCTGAAAGCGATCGAGGAAAATCGGGACATCACGGATCAAGGTGGTCGACTGGTGGCGGCAGAGATCAATTCGGCGGATACTGACCTCGAGCGCTGGCTTCGGTCGGATGATGCTGAGGGAGTCCTGCAGCACGAGCCCCGTGGACATATGCCATCCGACCTTGCTCGCTACCTCTACATGTCAGCATCAGCCGCGGAGCTGAAGCGCAGTCCAAAGCTCGAGGAGTGGCCCAAGGCATTGCTTCCGGCCCATCGAAACGTCGCTTTCAACGTGAAGACCGGACAGGCTGAGGCTTCAGGGTTCAGTGATCGATTCAAGGTCCAGGTATGGGATTCGCCATCCTCAACGGTGACCTCCCACATCGCAAAGGACGGTCACTATTTCATTCATCCAGATGCCGCGCAGAACCGCAGCCTGACAGTCCGAGAGGCCGCAAGGCTACAGACCTTTTCGGATGACTACTTCTTCTGCGGCAATCGCACTGAGGTCTTTACACAGATCGGCAATGCGGTGCCCCCTTATCTGGGCGTGCAATTGGCAGATGTAGTCGCCGAGGTATTCAGGCGAATGGCGCAGCCGGCTGCGGTTCCCGCCAAGGACAGCGAGGTGGTGGAGACCGTTGGCTGACGTTCATACGAAGGAACAACGAAGCCATAACATGTCTCGGATTCGGGGGCAAAACACCGGACCCGAGATGAGGCTTCGGTCAGCGCTGCACGCAATGGGGCTCCGGTTTCGTCTGCACGTATCCAATCTTCCCGGGCGTCCTGACATCGTCTTGCCCAAACACAGGCTGGCCGTGTTCGTACATGGCTGTTTCTGGCATAGGCACGCCGACTGCAAGTACTGCACAGTACCTGCTGCCAATGCCGAATTCTGGAAGGAAAAGTTCTCCAGGAACGTAGAGCGCGACATGGAGAACTCCAACAAGCTCGTCGAAGCCGGCTGGCGCATCTACGTCGCGTGGGAGTGCGACATCAAGCGTTCGCCGACCGCGGTCGCCGAAGCTATCCAGCTATTTGCCATGTCGACTGGCGCCGTCGCGCACTGAACGGCGGCGTTAGTTCTTTTTCCAAAGACTCCATCGCTTCTTAGCTGCCGGTTCCGTGGTCTTGGCCTCGGGGGCAGCGAGGGCATCGCTGATGGGGTTGGTGCCGCTCTGTGAAACGCGAAAATGGCGCAACCTCTCGATCAGATGCTTCAGAGCGTTGCGGTCGCTTTCGGATAGAGGGGAACCAGACTTTAGGCTGTCCAAGGCTGAACGGGACTTTGGCGACAACAGTGCATACTTGGCGGCCTCGGCTTCGATCAGCTCAACGCTCGACAGAAGGTCGGCCGGCGTCGCTGGGCCTTCGGGGACAGCCTCCGTTGTCTCGGGAATCTCCATTGCAGCGTCCATGATTGCCGCCAGTTCGGATTGTGGCAGGGAGCTGAGGGTACGAAGTTCGTTCCATATTCGCGTCCGCAACGCCGCTCGGCGCATCACTGCTTCCATTGCACCACGGCCATGCACCTTCGAGCCGCGGACCCAAGCTTCCGCCAGCGCCGACGCCAATATCGCGTCGCCACCAATGCTGGGGCGTTCTGTTATCTGGACGAGGGCATCTTCGGTGAGCTGATCGACAAGATGCCAACGGTCGGCGTAGCCGACGCCGCGGTCGAGTGCCTGACCTCGCATCCAAAGTCTCTGGAACGTGTTGCGGATGCCACCAAGGTAGCGCTCCGAGGATGTTCCGAAGCGCCAATGAACGATGTCGGGCGCCAGCACGACACCCACGAAGGCCCAGACATCGTCGCGCAGGGCTTCTCCGCTTCCAAGAAGCGGATGGTCCGCCAGCCATGCGGAAGCCGAGGCGTCAAATCCTGCATGGCCCGAGCGGCTACTGCCTTGAGCGCCGAAGCCATGTTGTTCAGCCATCGCAAGCAGCCCCAACCGAAACTCGGCTAGTTCGGCAGCACTGACACGGGACCCGCCCGTTGCGGCAAACCTGGCAGCATCGGGAAGTTCATCTGCGTCGAAACCTGACCATGCCTTCGCGCCGGCGCGGATGAATTCTTCGAGCAACAGTTCTGCAGGTGGTCCTGACAAGCGGGGGAGAAGCTTGACCATGCTAGCTCTCACTCTGCTCGGCTAGAGCCAGGAGCGTGGATCTAAAGGCTCCGGGCCGATTTTCCAGTATTGCCCTGATGTGCGCTACGTCCCTGTTTGGCCAAGCCTCGCGCAGCCAGGCGGAAGCTTGCGCAGCAAGGGTTCCCGGCTCAGAGTTTGCGATCAAGTCGGCAGCAGATGGATCGGAGACCAGCCTCTCGCAGACTTGGCCAATGACATCCCCCAGTATGGCTTGGAGGATGTGCGTATCCTGTGCCTCGATCTTGGACACGAACTCAGGTTCGGCCTCGCTGAGATATAGCCTTATCGCGCCGTGGAAGTCCCGCGTCCAGTCTCGAGGCGACCAGTGCAGATACCAGGGCGCAGATGCAGCAAGAGCATTTCCAAGCAGTCTGGACAGGTCTGCCACCTCGATGGGGAATCGAGGCTCTTCTCCCTCAAGCCGCAGCCGACTGCGATCCTGCCAGAGTCGATCACCGGCCCGAGACGGAGCGAGCTGATCAGCTCGTGCAGGCGGAACGGCCAACACGATCTCGGTGCTGATATCGATCATGGCGGAAAGGCGCTCACCGGTCAGCGCGAACGATAGCTCCACAGTTTCCTGGCCGAGCTCTCTGGCCTCTCGATGAATGATGGTGCGGGGAATGCGCCCCTGACCGGTGCCAACGCGCATCGCAATTGCTAGTCGCAGCTCTTCGCGGGGTATGCCCAGGTCACTGGCGGAAGCCTCAGCATCGAGCGAAACCTGTCGACGAAACCACAGGGTCGATGCCGGATCCCAATCCGGGACGAACTCATCGTGCGTCGTCCAGTCATCGCCGTTGAACGACAACTCCCACGGAGAGGCATTCACCGTGGACTCTCGAAGAGTGAGGAACGGCAAGGCGATTCGGGTGTTCAAGAAGCAGGCTCCGTAAGGACGTCTGCGTCAACGAGAACAGCATAGTCGCCACGCATCCGCACCCCGATTTCGAACAAGCCTTCGTCGCCATCGAGCGCTATGGAATCGGCCCACGCCACCTCACCGTCCTCCATGCGTACAATGTACGCGACTGACGGTTGAAGGCCCAACTCGTCGGTGGCAGCTGCATTGCCGCCCTCAACGGAGACCGATGCGCGCGTGGTGAGAGCAACGCCCGACTGCTGGCTGTCCTGCTGCACTCGCGTTGTGAAGATGGCCAGCGTGCCGTTGTTGTCTCGGGCTAGTCGACTAAATACAGGCTTCGATGCACGTGCGCGAGTTGGCCCACCACCGCCACCACCACCAGCACCGCGCCGTTTTCCGGCACCGTCTCCACCGACGCTCTCAAGCGACGCGCCAAGCCGACCGGCCACGCGGGCGAGAGGGGGAACGGAGGTGCTTGTTAGGCTGGAAGGGGTGCGTCCGGCGCCGCTAATGTCCAGCGCATGTACTTTCAGCCGTTGGAGCGCAACGTTGACGTAGGTCTTCGAATGTCCCCGGGGGAGGTTGTCTGGTATCCAATCGTCGTGCGCAGGCGGCTCTGCATCGGCGAAGGCGCGCTCGATCTCGTCATCATCATTGACCAGAAACACGCCCGCCCATTCAAGCCGCTCGTCGGGCAGAGGGTTACCCTCGAGATACTTCACTACCAGTTCGACCGGTCGCATAAGGGCAATGTGGTGAGAGGCAGCAGGGAGCAGGCTTTCTGTGGCGACTATGGGGCGCCTTGGCGAACGCAGGCCCTTCTCGACCGCGAGACAGCCGAGCTGTCGAATTGGGCGTTGGCTCGCGATGTGCCGCACGTCGTTTCCCGATCCTGACCTGGCTCCGCGCATGGCCTTGGCGAACAGATCAAGCGGCGGCAAGTCGTCGGGCAGGGGTACTGAGAGGCGCGTGCCCTCAGCCTCGATGGAGCAATGGAAGCGTCGGGCGTCCGGAGTGTCGCTCATCATTCGGGGCCAGAAATTCCACAGAAGTGTCTCGATCACTCTTTGGCCGGCGTCCTCGACGGTCTCGCCTTCGGTGTCGAAGTCGAGGATCATGATGGACGTACCTGTTCGGCCGACACCTCTAGGGAGGAAGCCAAGCGCTTCTGCAAGCGCCTCCGCGTCAGCTCCAACCGCAGGGTCTGCAATCCCATCGACTGGATCGGGGACGCCAAACCAATGACGCCCGGTGAAGCGGCGACGCATTCCGGCGTCGGGCAACGCGAACGATGGTCCGATGTGACAGCCCATCAGTCGCCTGGGGGAACCATCAGCTGGCAACGTGTCCACCAGGATCGTGCTGCACCTGCTCACGCGGTAGAGGGCGACCTTGCCGAAGCCGTACGTGCCGCCGCCATGCTGCGTGTCGCGCGGGGTTCCAATGTTCCGCAGGAAGTCGACAAAGTCGGTCCGTTTGGCGTCAAAGGGAATCCTGTCCGCCCTTGTCGGTCCGCCGAGGCCGGTTGTCCCGAAATCGCAGATCTCCATGACGACGGGAGCCGACCGAGACAGGAACGCACTGAGTTGACCCCGAGAATCCGCCTGCGCGGGAAGGTCGGTGAGGACATGTTCCTTGAGGCATCGAATCTGCTCATCGGTCAGGGTTCTGATGCGGATCTCGATCTCGGGGCCGCTACCCAGTTGAGCGGCGTCGGCGATGTTCTGAACGGACTCCCGGACCACGGTCTGCAACGCATCCAACGTTGGTGCTCCGAGCAGGCGACGGAAATTCTCTCCTATGTTTCCCGTGCTTCCATATGGTTCAGAATGCAGGTGCAGCGACGTCAGAGGCATTTTACGAGCTCGTCCTCGATGGACCTCTGCCGCACCTGGTCCCGAAGGCATGAAGACGCTGTCGCAAGATCAACATTATACGCGACGGTGGACACGCCAACGGGCGCCTGACCACCTATCAGCGATGCTGGGACCAAACGCGGAAACTCATCGCTGACCTCATAGAAGGCCTCTGACTCCAGATTGAACTGCTGTCTGTTCCATTGGGCCGAACCCGGATCTTGGCAGCCGGCATCTGCGAACGTGGCCTGGAGCTGACTGGGATCGTCGGCCCTGGAGAGGGCGCGATGGGCAAGAGCGCCGATGGATAGGAGCCCCCCAGCCGAGGGCTCCAACGTCAGGTGGCTTAGGTAGAGACTGCCGCCCGTGTTCGGTTCGAGCTGATTGAGGCCGTGCACGACGATCGTGGACTTCCCTTGCTTGAGCGTCGTCTTGACTTCCAATGATGTCGAGCCGCTTCGAAAGTCGTGTCGGTCTCCAGCGGGGCCCCTCCATGCTCTCCACGCCGCCGAAGATTGGTCTATGAGGCGGTTCAGGATGAGCAGTTCACCGGCCAGCCCAGCCATCCTCTCGATAGTGGGGCCGGTGTTTGCCTGCTCCAGCAGGAGGCTGCGAAAGTCCTCTAATGTTGTCCACGCCGCCTCGAGGCTCGAGAGGCCTTGCTCGACGCGCAAAAGTATCGCGTCGACGACATCCGCGAATGCGCCCTCCAAATGCTTGGCCGTGCACATGATGTCTAGAAAACGAAGCTGCTTTGCGCCTTGGGTCAGATGCGTGACTACGATGCGCAGCGACGGAGCCTCGACGATTGCTCGCACTGGATCACGTTCTCCCAGTGGAAGCAGAACACGGGGCTCACCAATTGGGCCGACAGCCAATCTGACCGGCCCCGCAGGCGAGTTTACATCTGTCCGCACCGTTGGGATCTCGAGATTGTTCGAGGCTGCAACGCCGGCGCGGAGGATGGTCCACCCGTCCGTCGCTGCATAGGCTTGGCCCTCAGAGGACACCAGCAGCCTCCGCCTGAGCCAGTTCTTCGGCCTCAATGTTCTCGATCTCGTCCGCGGACAGCGGACGCAGTTCCACAGATACGTAGTCGCCTCCTTCTGTCACTGAGCCAGGGAATACCACGCCGTAGCCCAGGACATCCGTGACTGCGTCCAAAGCTACTCGTGCGCCACCCTCGGTTTGGGGACGAGAGGTTCGGTCAATCGGATAGAGCAGCAACAGGGGCACCTGAGCGCCCAGCGCTGTGGATCTTGCGCTCTTCAGATCCTCCCATCCCAGATCCGAGGCACCCGCGACTTCGCAATCGAAGACCACGTCCTGCTTCGACATCAGCGCTTTGATGTCCGCAACGGGACTGTCCTTCAGGCGCGCGCGGCGGACCATGTTGACTGTTCCCGCCTTCCCGAGCGGAAGCGTCGACTCATCACCCTTTTCGGCCTCGATAATGCCGACGTTCCATTTCGAGAGGCGCGGATCGCTCTTCGCAATGAAGTCGAGGATGATTCTGCGATCCAGGTCAGCGTGGGAAGGGTGCGCCTGATACTCCTCAAAAAAGCGCGCGATCGACGATTTCGGGACGGCGCGCCACAGCTTCGCAGCACCGGTCTGCCTCAGCCCTAGCGCGTCAGCGCGGCTGACAAGCTCTGCACCGGCCTCCCAGTTGGCATCGAGCAAGACAGAATTTCGATGATCAAACCGGAAGGTCTGGCGATGCGTCCCCCAGAAGCTGATGGCGCACTGGCGAGCCGCCTTCATCTTGTTCGCCGCGGTAATGGCCATTCCGGGGATCGCTCGGATACGAACGGCGATATCCATGGGTGACAGGTCGCGCGCACCGTACTCGGCTATGTCGTCGCGGATCTCCTGCTCGACTGTCGCCATCGACCGGAATTTTGATTGGAGATCCTCCGGCATAGCGATCCTCGGTAAGTCCTCATACTGAGGTCTGTACCCGAACCAGCGTCCCATCTGCAGCAGCGTGTCGTACTGATTAGCGGTTCGAAGGAAGTAGCTCATCATGAGTCCCTCAAGCGTGAGCCCGCGGGCAAGGATCGAACCACCCACGATCACATAGGTCTTCGGGCCCTTGGTGTAATCGATGCGGTCATCGCTCGCACCGTTCTCCACCGCGACCTCCAAGGCGTCCAGCACGTCCGGCAGGAACCCGCGTATCTCCTCCAGATCGATTTTCTGGGCATCGGTGATGTCGCTAGGCAGCCGGCCCTGTTCATCGGCCCAGACGTCGGCGAGTTTTTGACCCAGCTTAGAACTCGCGTCGCGAATGGCATCGTCGTTGACTTCGAGCCAACCGCGTATCAGGGAGGCCAGCCGTTCGTGAGCGGAGACATATGCCGATGTATGTACCAGCATCGACATGTGCTCGTCTGCGTCGCCTCGCGCGCGTCGCACCGCGCAGCAAGCGACGAAATAGAGTAGCGACCGTTCTAGGCTATCCGTCATGGCCGGCTGGAAGGTATTGCGAGCCTGACGCGTGGCTGGTTGCAGCAGCTTCTCATCATCCTCCGGGACAGGGCGGATCATGTCGAGCCCGTCTTCCTCCGGCGTGACGTTGGCGGGGTCAACCGGTGTTCGGCCGAACAACTGCTCGGTGCCGAAATAGCGCTGTGGCCGGGGCAGAGCGGTGATGAAATCGCGCGGATACAGGTCGTCCAGTTCCTGACCCTGCTTACGGTATGGGTCGATGAGGACGTTAGCGAACGGAGTGGCAGTGTAGCCGACGTACGTTGCGGCCGGTAGCATCTGCAAGAGCTCGCGGATGCGCTGGTTGATGGCCGTCATGTTTAGCTCGCCACGGGCCGAGTTAACGCTGCCCTGATCGCACTCGTCGTCGATCACCAGAATTCTCAACCGGTCCAGAGCCGCCGGCAGAGTCCTTTCAACGGCATCGCGGAGTTGTCCCAACGGCGACACGTTCTTCTTGATAACCGCAAGCTGGGCTTTGTCAGTATGAGAGAGGAAGCCGCCCTGGGGAGGAGCCTTGAAGTCCCTATTCTCTTCGTTTGGGGTCAACACCTGCCAATGGAGCGGGTTGCGCTCCACGAGATCCTTGTAAAGCCGCAGTTGGGTCTGGAACCTCAGCTTGTTAGTAAGACCCGCCAGCACGATGATCGTGTTGTAGCCCGCGTCGAGCGCCTTGGAGATCACGCCCGTCATATTAGCAGTTTTGCCTGACTGCACATAGCCCACTACCAAGCCGCGGTTTGAGAATCGCTTCTGCCCTGGATTGCCCAGCAGCGAAACGACTTCGCTGGCAGCTTCGTCGATAGCCTTGACGTCGTCAGGGTGCCAGTCCTTCGCATTGGTCAGATAGTCCTTGACCGCGGGCCAGTGCAGATCAGTCGGCCGCGAGCCGAAGTACCATCGCTCCCGTTTGCGGATGAGCGAGTGCGTGTGCAGTATCTCGATAGAATCAAACTGCTTTGCGACGATGGCCTTTGCCTCGTCAATTTCGCCCGCCAATAGATTCGACAGTCCAATGTTTAGGTTGTCGAGATCCGATTTTACCTCTGCGACCGCTGCCTCAAGGTCCTTCGTCCGAGGCAGTTTCTGCTGAATCTGACGAACAAGCGTCTCTATTTGCGGTCCCGGCAAAGAATCCCCCAATCATTCCTGCGCCAAGCTCCGTGTATCGGACCACGAACGATCTATGGGTTCAAGCCGCCGATACCGTTGAAAAACCGTCATGGTCACAGATAAGGTATTCTTGCTTGGGGGAAGCAAGTTGCCTACTGCGAACGACATTTCCATTTCAGAGACAATAGAGCTCCTCGACGGACCGCTGAGTGCTTTCTCAGGTGGCTTTGCCGATGGGCTGTACGCACTTTGGCTGGGCTCAGCCATTTCAAAGGAGCGTGTGGTTGGCCTCGACGGGGTGTTGGCCAAGCTTCTGGAAAACCTGCGGCAGAGGATCACCGGCTCGACTTGCGTCCACAGGGCGGCCTTGGATCAGATTCTCGATCTTGCCGACTTGGCGGTCGATCAGAGGGCGCAAATCGATCTGACTCAGCCCGTGTCGTCGTGGGCTATCCGTGATGACCTGATCAACCGCCTATGGGGTAAGTATTCGAAGGTCTTGGGAATAGATGTACCTGGGATGCCACTGGATTACCTCTTGTGGGATGTGCTCGACTTCCGCAACACATTCGGGTCCCAGAGGGCAGATGCCGAGCACCTCGCCATCGGTATACTGGTGCTCGAAGGCGTCATCTCTGACCTTGCAACTGCGAACTGGGACGCTCTCCTCGAAGGCGCGATGCTGGAGTTGGGTAGGCCAGATGAAACCTACACTGTTGCCGTGACCGGGGGCGACTTGCGAGGCCCGGCTGGCATCGGGACACTGCACAAGTTCCATGGTTGCGCGAAAAGGGCGATCGAGAACGAGCAGGACTACCGTCCTTTGCTGGTCGCACGCGAACCGATGATCGTGCACTGGGGGCAAAACCCTGACTTTGCTCAGATGCGCGAGCAGTTGCACGCGCTCGTCATTCGAAAACGTACCCTGATGATCGGCCTCTCGGGTCAGGACCCTAATATTCAGCAGCTCTTCGGAGGTACCGGATGGGATTGGGACAGCACGCCGGCCCCGATTATCTTTTCGGCCGAGGAGCTTTCGGCAGGGCAAAAATCTATCCTCGAGGGCGCGTACCCGAACCATTATGAGGCGAACCGCCAGCAAATCTGGGACGACGCAAGATTGCGAGCCTTCTCCAAGCCTCTCCTCTTGGCCCTCGTGCTGAACACTTTGTTTGGCAAGCTCGCGGCCCTTGCTTCCCTAGTCCCGGCGCCGGGCTTGGATGCGGCGGGTCGGCAAAACCTAACGCAAGGGCTCAAGGCGCTGGAGATGGCTGCGGCACGTGCGGGTGACGCCGATCGCTACGGTTGCGCGCGAACCATCGCGGCGCTCGTGGGCAGGGTATCGGAGCAATTGCTCGGCGGGCGAAGCGAACCTGGTCGTCGTCCCTATCTCTCGATTAGCACCAGCAACGCTCGTCTGATGCAGCAGGACCCGGGCGTTCGCTTCGGTGGCCGCCCGGAGGCGGCGGCAGCGCTGGGGCTGATCGGCAAAGGCGTTGAGGATAGCAGGTGGACAGTGGCAATCGGCGACCCTGAGCAGGCGACCTGCGGAGCCGTGACCTTGGTAGCACCTAGCGCCGAGGCGCGTGTGTTCCTTGCCGCCAGTGACGACAATATCAATCAGCTCATCGCGGCGGGTGCATTTGACGAGACCGATGCCGACGTCGTTGTCATGTGCTCGCGCAAGGTCACGCCCCGACAGCAGCGGAGCCCTTCCAAGTCGTGGCGGACAGGCAAGGCGCCGCCGCGCTATGTTAGCGTCAGTGACTTGCTCGAGGGCTCGGCATCGTTTGACGAGGTCCAGAGCAGGTTCAACTCTGAGGTCGGACTATGACGACAGCGGAAACGGTCTTTGATATCCTGACCAAGGAGGGCGGCTACCGGCCGCTCAGCAAGCCGATCAGGATCGGTTCGCAGGCTTTCGATTTCACCCATGTGTTGGTGGCCGGCGAACGGGCCAACGACCTTGTCGTCGTGATCGAACTCACCGGTGCGTCCGAAGACGCACAGGTCACGCGGTCGGTCCTTGCCTTTACCCGTGCGCTGGATGTGTTGGGCTCGAAGCGATCGGTAACCGCCGTTCTGACCTCGGGCCAGGCGGACAACGACCTGGTGAACTCGATCAGTCGCGTCTGCCGCGTGCTGCCGGTCGGGGCACCGATCGGGCCGATGGCGGAAGAAATGGTGCGGGATTGGCTGGCAGTGCTACTGCCGCTGAAGAGCCCGCCGCCGGTCGAGCACCTGGCCGACTGGAAGGGCAACCTCGAGAAGCGGCTGCAAGACACCGATGACGAACAGTCCGTCGGCAGGTTAGTGCGGCTGGCCGAGGGTGGCAAGGAGGCCGTGGAGGCGGCGCTTGCCCTCGAAATCTCAACGCTTGCCGACAAGGTGCTCGAGGACGGAGAGGCGCAGTCATGAACCCGCGCTTGAAGTCGCTCTCGATCCATAATTTCCGTTCGATGCGCGGATCGGTGGTCATTCCGCTCGATGCGCAGGTGGTGCTGGTTCACGGCACTAACGGCATGGGCAAGACCAGCCTGATGTCGGCCATCGAACTGGGTCTCACCGGATCCATCGCACATCTCGAAGAACAGCCGAAGTATCACGACTTCCTCACCCATATCGACACGGCTGGTGGTTCGATCCAACTGGCCGTTGAAGGGATGAATGGTCGTTCGTCCGGGGCCGGCCAGGTTACGTTCGCTCCGGGTTCGTTCGACGCGACGCCGGCACTTAATGCGGCCGATGCCGATTTCTTTGCGGAGCGTTGTTACCTGCCGCAGGCAGTGCTGGGTCGCCTGCTGGACATCTACGATCAGAAAAAGACCACGAACTCGCGGCTGACGGAGTTCGTGAAGGAGTTGCTGCGCCTCGACGCGCTCGACGCCTTGGTGGACGGCCTCGACCATGCGTTCAACGTCACGCGGATACGGAAGCTTGCTCCGGTCTACAAGCAACTGGAAGACGCTCGTGATCTGCTCGACAAGCAGCTCGAGCGCGAAAGGTCGAACGTCGAGACGGCCCGGCAGGCGACAGCCCAGCGCATCGTGCGCCTAAACGAACTGCTGGCCGTTCTAGACTCCACTGCAGCGCCGGTCGACGCCGGTTTCGATGTCGTCGCGCTGCGAGCCCGGGTTGGAGACAGGGACCGAAACCAGACCGAACTCGCGAGCGTCACCCAGCAGGGCTCGGAGGTGAGCTCGTTGCTTAGTCGTCTGGAGCAGACCTCAGAAGGGAGTCCAGACGCCGAGATCGCGTCGTTGGAGCGGGATGCTGCCGCCATCGGGACCGAGTACGAGGCGTGGCTGAACGGTACCGGAGCGCAGATCGCCCAAGCGCTGGACACCCTCCGAGAGTTTCATTCCGAGCTGTCGCCACTCGATAGCGCCAGCGTCGAGGATCAGGTCAGGGATGCGCTGAGATGGTGCGTGGTCGAGGTCGATCGCTGCCAGCGGTTGCTGGATCAGCACGGCACGGCGAGCCAGCAGCTGACGGCAGCTAGAACTACAATCCAGAGGACGACGACGCGCATTGGTGAGATCAACCAAGCTCTCGAGGCGGGCGCGAAGGATGCCCGCACGCTCGCCGCCGCGCTTGCGGGCATCGCACCGCATGTCGAAGGGGACATGTGCCCGGTCTGTAACCGCGACTACGCGGAGCTAGATCGTGGCTCCCTGACCGCACACATTGCGGCCACGATAGCGAACCTTACGTCGGAGGCAGGGCGCCTGCAGGCGCTCTCGACGGAGCGGGCATCGGAGAGCGAGCGGCTGACGACGGCGCGGCGGGATGAGTCGACAGCCGAGCGGCTGGTGCTGCAGCCCGACTCGCTCGTCGATCTGCGCCGACGCCAGTCCGCGATCGCCTCGATCAGGTCGAGGCTTGAACCGCTGCAGGTGGATGCCGCTAACGGGCAGGGCCTCTTCGTGCGCCTCAACGGTGCTCACCGGAGCCTCGCCGCCACGAGACGGGCAGGGCTACAGTCGGCGTCCCTGCTTCCCGAGATCAATGATGCGGTGAAGCGAGCAACCGGCCAGCCGACGACGAACTTTTCGAGCCTGCGAGATGCCCTCGGGGCGGCGACCGAAGCGCTTTCGGGCCGTCTTAGAGCCGTCCAGGCGACACTGTCGTCGCGCGTCTCGGTCGAGACCGAACTCGATCAGTATGCCCGCGAGGCACAGTTGCTGTCGGACCGCGTTGCGCGGGCCACCGAGCTCGAAGGGCGCGTTGCGACGATGAAGGCGACTTTTTCGTCGATTGGAGAGGTCCGGGAGCGGGCGAAGACCATCGCGAACGCGGCAACCCAGGTCCGTTCGGGGATTGTCCGTGACGTTTTCAGCGGGTCGCTCAACAAGGTCTGGCGCGACCTGTTCGTCCGGCTCGCTCCCAATGAGCAGTTCGTTCCTCAGTTCCGGCTTCCCGATCAGGGTGACGGCAAAGTGGAGGCGGTGCTCGAGACGTTCCATCGTTCGGGACAGGCCTCCGGCCCTCCGGGAGCCATGCTTAGCCAGGGTAACCTGAACACTGCGGCTCTCACTCTGTTTCTCGCGTTGAACCTGTCGGTGCCGTCGCAGTTGCCATGGTTGGTGCTTGACGACCCCGTGCAGTCGATGGACGACGTGCACATCGCCCAGTTCGCCGCCCTGTTGCGAACTTTCTCGAAGGGCCTCGGCAAGCAGGTAGTGATAGCGGTGCACGAGCGTGCGCTGTTCGAGTACCTGACGCTTGAACTGAGCCCAGCCTTTGCTGGCGACAGTTTGATCACCGTGGAGATCAGTCGGAATTTCGCTGGCGATGCCGTGGCGGACCCGCACTTCTATGCGTTTGAGGACGATAAGGCTGTAGCTGCCTGAGTCAGGTCCGGCGTCTTCAGGACAAAGGCCTTAGAATCTGGGGGCCTTTGTCTGATCTTATGGGGCTGAGGCTTACTGTTGATAGGCGATGAGGCAAATTGTGACTGTCGATCAAAGGAGCGTTACGCTGGCCTCGACTCTCACAAGGTGGCCGCCCCGCAATCGTCGCATGTTGTGCAGTAGCCGACACTCGCGTGGTGCCTTAGCTGCCCCGGTCAGCTTGAGAACAATCTGACGCATCCCGACGATGGCCTGTCTATAAACTGAAAAGATCGACGTCGTTCACTCTGCTGACTCCTCAGCGCGACAAAACCTCGATCACTCGGTTGATTTTGTGTCGGATGCTGCGAGGCAGAATCGAAAGTTGGATCGGGCGAGTCGTGATCGGCCGCCGGTTGCCGACAATGATGATGATCTGCCCCAGGAGATCTGTTTCATCGTCGATGCGTTGGCTCGTGCTGCAGCCAAGCGTGACCATCAAGCAGCACTAAGGGAGCGCGCACAACGTGACTAGGGTTGCCATCTATGCCCGGTATTCGACCGAGTTGCAGAACGATCGTTCGATCGAGGATCAGGTCGCCTTGTGTGCACGCTTCGTTGAGCAACAACGTGGCTGGCGACAGGTGGCCGAGTTCTCTGATCGGGCGAAGTCCGGCGCGTCGACGGTCGGGCGTGATGGCTTGACGTCCCTGATGACGAGGGCGCGTGCTGGCGACTTCGATGTCGTCGTCGTAGAAGCCTTGGACCGCATCTCCCGCGATCAGGAGGATCTTGCCGGCATCTATAAGCGGCTCAAGTTCATCGGCATCGAAATCCACACGGTACACGAGGGCAAGGCCGACCAGACCCAGGTCGGCATCCGAAGCCTTGTCGGCGCTCTCTACCTGGAGGATCTTAAGCACAAGGTCCATCGCGGGATGCACGGGGTAGTGCTCGATGGACGTCACGCAGGCGGGCGCGCCTACGGCTATCGTCCCAAGCTAGGCTATCCTGGCGAGCTTGAAGTCGTGGAGGAGGAGGCCGCGATCGTTGAGCGCATTTTCGAGGAGTATCTGTCCGGACAGTCGCCACGCGATATCGCAAAGGGCCTCAACGCTGACCGGGTGCCGCCGCCGCGTGGCTCTGTCTGGTCTGCCTCGACCTTGAATGGAAATGCACGAAGGGGTCACGGCATTCTCGTAAATCCGATCTACGGTGGTCGTATCGTCTGGAACCGGGTGCGCATGGACAAGAACCCCGATACGGGCCGCCGTGTTTCGCGGCCAAACGATCCTGCACGATGGTTGGAGGCTTCTGCTCCTCACCTCGCGATCGTTTCCCCGGAGCAGTTTGACGCTGTGCAAAGGAGGAAGGTCGGTCGGTCAAACGGACCTCATGCGATGCGGCGCAAGCCCAAGCACCTGTTTTCCGGCCTGCTGAAGTGCGGCTGCTGCGGCGGTGGGCTGTCCGTCAAGGACCGTGACCACGGCCGGATCAGGCTCATCTGCACGAGGTCGAAGGAGAGTGGATCCTGCAGCAACCGTCGGCACTTCTACCTCGATGAGATCGAGGGAAGGGTCTCGAAGGGGTTGCGACGCACCCTCGGAAGCCGGTCGGCCATCGAGCGCTTCCTAAAGGTCTATGCGGACGAACGCCGGCGCCTCGCTGGCAACAAGGCCGACTTGCTCGAAAAGTTGGATCGTCGGTTGGCGGTCGTCGAGGGAGACCTCGACAGGGCCACGAAGCTCCTCATCAGAGGCATCCTCGACGAGGAAAAGGGAGCGTCGCAGATCCAGGAGTTGAAGCAGGAGCGATCTTCGCTCCTCGCAGAGCGCAGGGCAGCCGAAGACGTCACGCCGGACCTGACCATCCATCCGGGCATCACCAACTCGTATCTCTCGTCCCTAGGCAGTCTGGAAGCCGCCCTGAGGGGACCGGTGGGGCCATTGGAGGCGGAGGAGTTCGACGCGGTAAGGAACTTGATCGAGAAGATCACGGTCACTCCCGGCGATGCGGCGTCGCACAACGCGATCGAACTTGAGGGCGATCTCGCGCGCTTCCTGGCGCCCACTCAGACTTCGTCGGGGGGTATGGTGGTAGCGGAGGAGGGATTTGAACCCCCGACACACGGATTATGATTCCGCTGCTCTAACCAACTGAGCTACTCCGCCCCAGGTGCGGGCGGGACGGGCCGGCCGGCGGGGCGCTATGCGCGGCGCCTTATTAGGTTTGGTGGGGGTGGGTGTCAAGCGCAGGTTCGGGGCGTTCCCGCATCAGCGGTGTCAGCCAGGTGGTGACGGCGCCTTCGCCGATCGGACCGCGCCAGGAGAGCCGCGTCGCTGGGACCTTTTCGCCGAAGCGCGGGGAGACCCAGCCGCCGTCGGGGCGGTCCGCGCCGGTGGTGGCGGTGATGGCCTCGGTGGGGAAATCGATGCGGAGCAGGATGTCGCCGCCGCGCGCCACATGTACCGATTTGCCGGCGATGGTGGCGACGAGGCCGGGAGCCAGCTGCAGTACCAGTTCCGCGTCGCTTGGGGGGCCGCCGACCAGCTGGTCGGTGACCGCTATCTGGCCGGCGAGGATCTCGACGCTGCGCTGGTGCAGGCGGCCGAAGCGCTTGAGGTAGCCATCATGGCTCAGGCGCAGCCACGGGCCGTTGCGCTCGCCGGTCTCCTCGAGCCTGGCCATCGCCTTGTGCGACCAGTTGAAGGCGCCCGACATGACGCTCTGGCTCGCGCCCTCGATGTTCAGCGTGTTGTGCGCCGGGGTGGAGCGGAACCAGCTGCGCCAGGCGCCGCCCGAGCCGTAGAGATAGGTGCCGGGGTCGACCAGTACCGGCTGGCCATCAAGGCTCAGGGTCAGCGCCAGCGCGTCGGCATGGCCATGCGCGGCGATGGCAAGATAACCGAGCGGGCCGTGATCGAGCGTCAGGCGCGCGTCGCGGCCGCTGGGGAGGCCGTGCCAGACGCTCAGCCCGCCATGCGGGAAGGTCACGAGGCCCTTGTCGGTGGTCGCAGGCCGAAGAGGTCGGCCGAAGATCAGGCCGCGCAACTCCGAGGGTGCGGCCGGGCCAGGGCGGCCGAGGAAGCCGGCGATGCCAGCCGCCACCGAGGCCGCATAGTCGGTCTCGCCGCCCAGCGTCAGCACGCGGCCTTCGTCGTCGTCGCCATAGGCCGGGGTAGGGGCCCCGAGCGCGGTGATGAAGCCGGCGAAGGCGCCGAGCCGGTCGAGCGCGGCCTGCGGGAAGGGGTGGCTGGTGGCTTTGCCGATATAGGCGGCGAGCAGCACCATCTCGGCGGTGAAGGCGCCATAGGTCGGGGTCTGCTCGGCGGGCGCGCCGTCCGGAAGGATCTGGCGGAAGGTTTCGGCGACGAGCCCGGCTTCGGCCTTGCGCACGGGGCGGCCGAGGGCGTGGGCGAGCACGTATTCGCCGGTCAGTTCGGCGACGAGATGGTTGTTGGCCGACGAGTATTTTGACGGGTAGCGCGGCAGCCAGAAGGCGCTGGCGTTGAGGATTTCGCCGAGCTGCCGGGTCGCCTCGCGCGAGAGCCGGTGGCCGACGAGGCTGAACACCAGCACGAGGCTGATGGCGCGCAGCGCGACTTCGATGCCAGAGGCCCAGCCGACGCCGCGGAAGGGCGGGTTGGCGCCGTGCCAGCTGGCGATTGCCGCTTCGATGGCGCTCAGCGGTGCCGGCGCGCCGTCCAGCAGGGCCTCAAGCGCCAGCGGAACAAGGAACTGCAGCCGGTTGCTCTCCCAGACATATTTGATGTCGCCGCGACTGCCGTCATGGCGGAAATCGATGTCGAAGGCATAGGTCTCGGCGCCGGGCCAGAGTCCGCCGGTCACCGGGTCGAGCCGCCAGAGCTCGGCCGGGAACAGCGCGCCGGGCGCCCGCTCCGGCCAGTTGCGGCCAAGGGCGGAGAAGCGGCCGGCCAGCGTCGCGCTCGCCACAGTGGCAATGGCTGTGCGCATCTCGGCGTCCGCCGTCAGTACACGCTCGCGCAGGCCCGGGATCGGCACGATGCGGTCGGGGGCAGGGTACTGCGCCCAGCCTTCGTGCCGGCCACGCGAGGCGCGTTTCTTCGCCGCCTCGCCGAGGCGATGCACCACCTCGGCCGGCTCCATGCTGCGCAGGCGGTTGATGTACCAGCCGAGCTTCATTGCCCCTTCCACGTTTGACGTCTGATACACCATCCGGGCCAATTTCACGGAACCTGAAACCTGCCTTTTGCGTCAGGCGGTTAACATGGGCGGCTCATGGAGAGAGTCATGCTGCCGCTGATCCGCATCGCCATCGCCCTCGTGCTGCTGACCGCGCCCGCGCTCGCCGCACCGCCGGCCCTGCATCGCGGCGTGGGGTTGCATGAATTGCTCAACTGGTCGCCGCTCGATGCCGATGGCAGCTATCGCTGGCCGCCCTATCGCAGCGTCGAGGAGTGGCTCGGCCAGTACCGGCCGGCGAGCGACTGGCCGGAAGGCGATCCGTTCGCCGCCATCCGTGCGCTCGGCTTCGATTTCGTGCGCCTCACCGTCGATCCCGGCCCGCTGCTCGCCAGCGAAGGGGCCGAGCGGCAGCAGGCGCTGGCGGTGCTGTCTGATGCGGTGGAAAAGCTGCTCGCCGCCGATCTCAAGGTGGTGTTCAACCTCCACTCGGTGTCGCAGGTGCCGCAATATAGCCGCGACGTCATCGACGCGCCGGCCGATACGCCGGGTGTGGCGCACTACATCGCGATGAGCGCCGATGTCGCCGCCATGCTGGCGCCGCTCGGCACGGACCGGGTGGTGTTCGAGCCGTTCAACGAGCCGGCACATTATCCGTGCGACGCGAGCGGCAGCGAGGACTGGCAGACCATCATGGCCAATACGGTCGCGGCGGTTCGTGCGGTCTCGACCGAGCTGGCGATCGTCGCCACCGGCGCGTGCGGGGGCAGTATCACGGGGCTCACCGACATCGTGCCCAGCTTCGACGACGCCAACCTGCTCTACAGCTTCCACATGTACGAGCCGCACCTGTTTACCCACCAGCGCAGCGATATCGAGGGCGATTTCGCCTCGGGCCTGCCGTGGCCGGCGAGCATGGGTTCGCCCGAGGCGGTGGTCGCCATGCTGGAAACGCAGATGGATGTGGCGGGGCTCGACGAGGCGGCGAAGGCTCGCAACCTGCAGGCGGTCGCGCCCTTCATCGCGCAGTATTTCCAGGAGGGCTGGGGCGAGGCGCAACTCGTCGCCCGCATCGGCGAGGCGGTGAGCTGGGCGGGCGTCCATGCCGTCCCCACCGAGCGGCTGTTCATGGGCGAGTTCGGCGCTATCCTGATGTCGCTCGACGGCCGCATGGGGGCGTTCGATGCCGACCGGCTGCGCTACCTCGCGGCGGTGCGCACCGAGGCGGAGAAGCACGGCATTCCGTGGGCGGTGTGGGAGTATTCCAACCCGTATGGGATGAGCGTGATCGAGCCGAAGGGGCCGGCCGTGGCGGATGGGAAGATGCTGGAGGCGCTGGGGCTGCGTTGAGGCGCAGCGCGTGGGGCTACCCCCACCCACCCGCTACGCGGGTCCCCCCTCCCCACAAGGGGGAGGGAAACCCGACTGAGAGTGTTGGGATCGTGGCGGAGGGGTTCGGTTCTCGCACGGTCTCCCTCCCCTTGATGGGGAGGGCTAGTGGAGCTTGGCGGCTTTGCCGCCTAGCGGAGCAGGGTGGGGTGGAGCGATACGCTCAGGCCTTGCCGATCAATACTGCGAAACATCCAGCCGCTGGTCGATGAACGTGCGCTTGCCCGCCCGCCCGCCGGCTAGCTTGTCCACCTGCCGCACGTCGAACTGAATCTGCCCATGCGTGCGCTCGCCAAGGCCCGTCGCGATGCGCTGGGCGTCCTCGGGCGAGCCGTCGGCCGTCGGGATGTAGCGGATGGTGCAGAAGCCCGGCTTGTCCTGGAAGAACTGGTATTCCTCGATGCCGCGGAAATAGCGCGGGTTCTCGGGGGTGAAGTCGATGGTCACCACCCGGTTGCCGGTCGAGGAGACGAGGAAGTCGGGCTTGCGGCGCGGGATCAGCCGCTCGACCTTCAGTCGCTGGCCGTTGGCCTCCGAGGGCAGCTCGATCAGCGTGGCGCGATCCTCGGTGTCGTAGCGCAGGAACGGCATGGCCTTGGCGGTCAGGCTGGTGCCCACGAGGCGCCCCTCCCGGCCCGGTTCGGTGATCAACCGGCCGTCCTCGTCCACCAGCTCGGCGACGCCATAGAGCGGGTCGAACTCGTAGCGGCCCTCGTCGTCGATCTCGCGGGCGAACAGCACCTTTTCGCTGAGGCCGTAGAAATTGGCGATAGGCACTGGACCAAACACCGCCGCGATGCAGCGACGCTGGTGCGGATAGAGCGGCTCGGAGATCGGCATCAGCCCCTTGAGCGGCAGCTTCGGCGTCCGGCCGATGCGCGACATGTGGCGCGCCATCAGCTCCATGGCCGAGGGATAGCCGTAGAGGTAGCGGATCTTGTAGCGGTCGATCAGGTCAATGTAGTAGCCGACATCGTCGTGGGTCATCGGGAATACCGACAGGCGCAGCTCGCGCAAGGCCGGCTCCCACTCGGTGAGGTACTTGCCCTTGGGATCGAGCCCGAAGCCGCGCAGCACCGCCTTGGGCGTGTTCTCGTTGAAGCCGACGCGGCTCCAGTTGTCGTAGACGAAGGCCATCTCGCGGGCCGAGCGGTCCTTGTCGAGATAGAACGAGAACGGCTTTTCGCCGTTCGAGCCGCTGGTGTCGCCGCTATCGGCCTCGCCCTTGGGGACGGTCAGGGCGCCATCGCCGGCCGCGCGCATCTCTTCCTTGCGCAACACCGGCAGGCGCTGCAGGTTGGCGAGCTCGAACGTCGAGAGGTCGAAACCGCGGCCGAGATGCTTGTCCAGCAGGTCGCGGTAGAACGGGCTCAGCTGGTGGGCACGCTGCAGAGTTGCGCGCAGGGCGCTCAGGTGCTCGGCGGCGGCCCAGTTGGCGTCGGTATTGGCGCGTGCGATGCGCTGGCGCCAGGCCTGGTAGGTGCGGCCGAACTTCAGCTTGGTCGGCACCAGCGAAACCAGCGGCGCCAGCGAGCGCCGCACCATGGTGGGGCTCCGCACATACGCGCCACGCGCGACATCCATCAGGCTCATGTTCTGGTCCCTCAGACGCTTATCCACTCGCCGCCGAGCTGATACTCGGCCGGCTTCATCGTGCGCTTGAAGCGCGTATAGCCATCGCCGGGCTTCAGCCCGCCGACATCGAAGCTCGCCACGCCACGGCGCTGCAGCTCGCACATCACGTGCCACATCAGGAAGTTGCCGGCGTTAAGCTTGCGCCCTTCCGGGCCGAACCAGCCGATATGATATTCGGCATGGTTACCGAAGCGGACCACCGACATGCCGGCGACCGCCGCGTCCTCGTGCAGCAGCTGGAACACGGTGACATTTTCGGGCGATGCGTCGCGCAGGCCACGCAGCAAAGCGGGGCTCGCGGCGGAAAAGCCCTTGTCGTCCATGTTCTCGAGATGGCGGGCGATCATCCACTCATAGGTCTCGGCGTCGTCGGCAATGCGCAGTTCGGCCCCAGCCTTTTCGGCGCCGCGCAGGCGGTTGCGGAAGGTGGAACTCATGTGGGCGAGCAGCGCCTCTTCGCCGACGGTGAGGTCGATGCGGCCCGATTGCCAGGATTGCGCCGTGCGCAGCCGGTAGCCGGCGCGGCGCAGCAGCCTGTGGCTATGCTCGGTGTCCGGCAGGGCCGGGGCGATCGCCAGCGGCGCGGTCCAGATGCGGCCCCAGCGGTTGCGGATGGCGCGGTGGACTTCGACGACCTGTGCGTCGGTCGGCTCGATCAGGAAGATCGGGCCACGGTTGATGCGGTTGATGAGCCGCAGGCCGAAGCGGCGCAGATGCAGCACGGTGGCGAAGGCGATGGCGCGGCCGCCGGTCTCGAACACCACGCGGGTCACGGGCCAGCCCGAGGCGGCCTTGCCGGCGCCATAGGCATAGTCCTGCGTCAGGTGCGGCACGGGGGCAGCAGCGACGAGGCGATCCCATTCCGCCTTGTCGGTCACCACCCGCAGGCCGATGCCAGCGATCCGGCGCCCGGTGGCCGCAATGGGCCGCGTGGCTCTGGATGGCGTAGCTTCGATGGTCATCGGTGGTATCCCCAGGGCGCCGGAATATCGACGGCGCCTACCAATCCTTGGTAGTGCGGGGCAGGGGCACTGGAAACCGAAAGGTTACCTTAGTGTTAACGCGCGGCCTCGAACCACACCTGCTCGATCGCCGCCGTGAACGGGGCGAGATCGAGCCGCTCGCGATGGAAGCGCAAGGCAGCGGCGCCAAGCTTTCGGCGTAGCTCGGGATCGGCGACCAGCCGGCTCAGCGCCGCGGTCAATGCGTCGACATCGCCGGGCTCGACCAACAGGCCGGTTTCGCCGTCCTCGATGATGTCACGCACCGCGCCGACCGGGGTCGCGACCACGGCAAGGCCCGAGGCCATGCCCTCGATGATCGACAGCGGCAGGTTCTCGATGAATGAGGGCAGCACCAGGATATCGGCGTTGGCGATCAGCTCGCCGACGCGCTCGCCATCGACCCAGCCGGGGACATCGACACGGTCGGCCAGCCCCAGCTCCACGGCCTTGGCGCGGGCCGCCTCGACATTGCCGTCGCCGGCAATGGTGGCGCGCCAGCCGGGCAGGTCGCGCATGCGGGCCAGAGCCTCGCCCAGTTGCGGCACGCCCTTCATGTCGTTGATGCGACCGAGGAACAGGATATGCGCCGTCTCGCCGCCGCCGACATGCTCACGGGCCGGTTGTGCGGCGGCGTTGGGCACCACGACGACACGGTCGGCGATCTCGGGGGCGCGGCTGATGACGAAGCGGCGCCAGGTGCGGCCCAGCACGATGACGCGCTGCGCGCCGCGGAACATCTCGAGGATCTTCCGGCTCAGGGCGCTGTCGTCGGCCTTCCAGAAATTGGGGTAGTCGCCGCCATGCAGATGCAGCACGTAGGGAATGCCGAGCAGCCGCGCCAGCCGCGCGATCTGGAGCTTGCGATAGGTGCTGCCATTGCTGGCGAGGTTGATGTGGACCACGTCGATCCGGCCGATGAAGCGCGCGCCCAGCATCCGGGCGAGAAAACCCAGCAGGTAGAGCGGCGACAGGGCTACGTGGCCCGGCCCGCGCGTCGCGGCAAAGGTCGCGGCCAGCCGGCCCGGATCCTGCTGCTCGAGCCCGTCGCGCAGCGTCGCCATCACGCGGTCGATGCCGCCCTGGCCCGTACCGCCCGAAGGGGTGGCGACGAGCACGTTCAGCGATTTGTGCGGCAGGGTGCGGTGCAACATGGGGCATGGCATAACCGCGTCCCGGGGCGGGTCCAAGCAAAGCCTTTCGGAAAGGTTTACGGCTGACCCATTTCGATACAATTGCGTGGATTCACCCTTACCGGGCAAAGCGCTGGAGCGGCCGGCGCTGCGGGTCTATGGGACGCTGAACCCAGCCACCGGTGGCCGTCTCTTGCTTCTTCGTTCTACGCTCATCTATGCCCCGGCGATCCTGCTGACGCGCGTTTCGGCGCTGCTGCTGCTGGTCATCGCGACCCGGCTGCTCAACACCACCGAATATGGCCTGCTGACGCTGGTCGTCACCGTGGGCGAGCTCACCGACGCCGCGGTCACCAATTGGCTGCGCATCGCGCTGCTGCGGCTGGGCGGCAAGGGCGAGATCAGTCGCGGCAGCGTGCTGCTCGCCGCCCGCGTGCTGCTGATCACCACGGTGATTGGGCTCGTCATCTCGACACTGGCGGCCGGGCTTGTCGTCCCCGAGCGCTGGGCCGAGTTCGCCACCGCCGTCGGGGTCTATCTCGCCGTCGGCGCCGTGGCCCGCTTCGGGCTGACCCTCCTGCAGATGCAGCAACGGCACAGTGCCTATTCGATGCTCGAGTTCCTGCGCGCCGTGCTGCAGCTGGTGCTGCCCGCCGCCGCCATCGCCATCTTCCACGACAGCTTCCTCATGGTATCGCTGGCCTCGAGCGCCGGCACGCTGGCCGCCGGGCTGGTCAGCCTGTGGTTTGCCGCCGGTGGCGTCGTCGCCGGGCCGGCGCGCTTCACCCATCGCGAGCTGCTCACGCTGGGCGTGCCGCTCATCGCCATGGCGGTCATCGGCTTCGGCATCAACAGCACCGAGCGCATCCTGCTCAAGGTCTACTACGATGCCGGCGCGGTCGCGGTGTTCGCCGCCACCTACGCGCTGGCGCGGCAGCCGATCGATACCGTCGCCAACGCCATCAACATGGGCGCCTTCCCCGAAATGGTGGCGCGCTTCGATAGCCAGGGGCCGCAGGCGGCGGCCGAGTTCATCGGCCGGCAGATGGCGCTGATGGCGCGGCTCTGCTTCCCCATCGTGGCGCTGCTCGTCGCGCTCAGCCACGAGATCGGCATGCTGCTGCTGCCGCCGGCCTACCACGCGCATGTGGGCGAGCTGTTCCCCATCGTGGCGCTCAGCGTCTTGGCCAGCAACTTCGCCGCCTTCGGCTTCGAGAACATGTTCCACGCCCACAAGCGGCCGATGTTCCTGATCTTCGGCATGATCCCAACCGCCATCGTCTCGATCGCGCTGTCGATCATCCTCGTGCCGATGCTGGCCGAGGTCGGGGCGGCGCTGGCGCTGCTCGGCGGCGCGGTGACCGGGCTCGTCATCAGCATCTTCCTCAGCCGCCTGCTTACCCCGATCCCGCTGCCCTATGGCGAACTCGCCATCGCGCTCGGCACCGCCTGCGCCACCGGCATCGCCGCCTGGATCGGCAGCGCACTGCTCGGCGATGCCTGGCCGGTCTTCAAGCTCGCCGCCGGCAGCCTGTGCGGCGGGCTGGTGTTCCTCGGGCTGCAGACGCTACTGCACCCGGCGGAGACGCGCGCGATCGTCGGCCAGGTCCGCGCCAAGCTGGGGATGGCGTAACCAGCCGCATCGGCGCAAGCAGACCCCCCACCCTGTCCCTCCCCCGCAAGGGGGGAGGTGACCTGCGCTCGCAGGTCTTCGTCCCACGACTACCGAGAGCCGTTCGAGGGTCTCCCTCCCCCTTGCGGGGAGGGGACAGGGGTGGGGGTATCTTCCCGCGCCGGCCTTTCCGAAATCCTCCCCCGTTCACGGGGGAGGGGGACCGCCGTAGGCGGTGGAGGGGGCAGCGCCAAAACCAGCCCACAAACAAAAGACCCCCGCCAACGGCGAGGGCCTTTTCCCGACTAACCGGGATTCGTCACGCCGAGCGGCGGCGGCCCCAGAATTCGCGCCAGAGCAATCCGGCGTAAGCGGTGTTCGTCTCGAAATAGCGCCGCCACAGCCGACCCGGCTCCTGCAGCACGCGAAAAGCCCATTCGAGCCCCAGCTTCTGCACCAGCACCGGCGCCCGCGCGACCTTGCCGCCATAGACGTCGAAGCTGCCGCCCACGCCCATCACGAAGCTCGGGTTCAGCGCATCGCGATACTGCTTCAGGAACCGCTCCTTGCGCGGCGTCGGCATGGCGACGAACAGGCAGTCGGCGCGGCTCGCGTTGATCGCGGCGACCACGTCGGCCTCGTCGGCCGGCTTGAAATAGCCGTCCTGCATGCCGGCGACCACCAGCCCGGGATAGTCGCGCGCGAGGCGCTGGTCCACGGCATCCAGCACCGACTTTTCGGCGCCCAGCAGATAGGGGCGGAAGCCGCGCTCGGCGCAGATGCGGAACAGCTCGGTCATGATGTCGACGCCGGCCACGCGCTCGGGCACCTCGATGCCGAACAGCTTCATGCCGAGCACCACGCCCGCGCCGTCGATGTTGATGACGTCGGCAGTCGCCACGTCCTCCATCAGCTCGGCGCTCTTGCGCATATTCACGAGCTTGGAAACGTTGATCACCGTGTGATGCAGCGGCTGGCGCTCAGCCATGGCGCTGGTCGCAAGCGCCAGTGTCTCGGCCATCGTCAGCGCATGCATGGGCGCGCCGAGGAATTCCCGGCGGCGCGCCTTGAGCAGCGGATGGTCGGACCAGCCGGCCATCAGGCCGCCACCCGGTCCGAGGCGCGGCGCAGCGGGTGGCCGCGTTCGCGATCCTCACGGGCCTTGCGGCCCTCGATGCGGGCGTCCGGACGCTGCGACTTCTTCCAGGTCCACAGCCCGCGGGTGTCGACCAGCTTCTTGTCCTCGAGCGCCTTGGGATCGATCAGGCCAAGCTGGCGATGATCGACCAGCAGCACCACGATATCGGCGCGGTCGATGGCGCTGAGCGCATCGGTGAAGATGATGCCCTTGCCGTGCAGTTCCTCGGGCAGCGCGCTGATATGCGGCTCGGCCGTGATCAGCTTGATATTTGGCACCTCGGCCAGTGCCTTCACCACCTCGACTGCCGGGCTCTCGCGCACGTCGTCGATATTGGCCTTGAAGCTCAGTCCCAGGCAGGCCACCGTCTGCGTCTTGCCCGGCTCGAGCAGGGCGACGATGTCGTCCACCACCGTATGCGGGCGGGCATTGTTGATCTTGCGGGCCGCGCTCATCAGCGTCGTGTGCTCGGGCACCGCGTCGATGATGAAGTACGGGTCGACCGCGATGCAGTGGCCGCCGACGCCGGGGCCGGGCTGCAGGATGTTGACGCGCGGGTGCTTGTTGGCGAGCTCGATCACCTCCCACACGTTCAGCGACAGCTCCTGGCACACCGCGGCCAGTTCGTTGGCAAAGCCGATATTGACGTCGCGGAAGGCGTTTTCGGTCAGCTTCACCAGCTCGGCGCTCTCGGCCGAGGTGATGTAGAGGTCGCCGGCGATGATCTTGGAATAGAGGTCGACCGTCCGGATCGAGGATGCCTTGGAGAGCCCGCCGATCGAGCGGTGGTTGTTGATCAGCTCGCTCAGCACCTTGCCCGGCAGCACACGCTCGGGACTGTACGCCACCAATATGTCCGCATCCTCGCCCGCTTCGATCGGGAAGGTGAGGTCGGGCCGGACCTTGGCCATTTCCTCGGTCATGCGGCGCGTCGTGCCGACCGGCGAGGTCGATTCCAGCACCACCACGTCGCCCTTCTTGAGCACCGGCGCCACGGCGCGGGCGGCGGCCATCACGTAGCTGACGTCCGGCTTGTGATCGCCCACGAACGGGGTCGGCACCGCGATGATGAAGGCATCGGCCGGCTGCGGCGTGGTGAAGGCGCGCAGGAACCCGTTGGCCACCACCTTGTGGATCAGGCCGTCGAGGTCGGGCTCGACGATATGGATCTCGCCGCGGTTGACCTTCTCGACCACGGAGGGGTTCACGTCGACGCCGACGACGTTGACGCCGCGGCTGGCGAACATGGCGCAGGTGGGCAGGCCGATATAGCCCATGCCGATGACGGAAACGGTGGTGATGTCAGACATTGCGCGCAAGCTCCTCGACGATACGGGCACTGGCCCGGCCGTCGCCATACGGGTTGTGTCGCTCGGCCATGCCCCGGTACTGGGCCGGGTCGTCGAGCAGGCGATTGGCATTTGAAGTAATGAGGTCGATGTCGGTGCCGACGAGGCGCGCGGTGCCGGCCGCGACGCCTTCGGGGCGCTCGGTGTTCTCGCGCATCACCAGCACGGGCTTGCCCAGCGAGGGCGCCTCTTCCTGCACGCCGCCGCTATCGGTCAGCACCAGGTAGCTGCGCTTCTGCAGGTACAGGAACGGCAGATAATCCTGCGGCCCGATCAGGTGGATGTTCGGCGTTGCGCCCAGCTCGGCCTCGACCACGCCACGCACGTTGGGGTTGGGGTGCACCGGGTAGACGATCTGCACGTCGCCGCGCGTCGCCAGCACCTTGAGCGCAGTGCAGATGCGGCCGATGCCGCCATCGTGGTTCTCGCGCCGATGGCCGGTGACGAGGATCAGCTTCTTGCTGTCATCCAGAAAAGGGAAGCGGGACGCCATTTCCTCCGACAGCAGCCGGTCTTCATCGAGCGTGCGGGAGAAATGCAGCAGCGTGTCGATCACCGTGTTGCCGGTGACGAAGATGCGGCTCTTGTCTTTGCCCTCGGCGATCAGGTTGTCGCGCGCCTCGGTAGTGGGCGCGAAGTGCCAGGTGGCGATGTTGCCGGCGACGAGCCGGTTCAGCTCCTCGGGGAAGGGGCTGTCGATATTGTGGCTGCGCAGGCCCGCCTCGATATGGGCGATGGGGATGCGCTTATAGAAGGCGGCGAGCGCGGCGGCCATGGCGGTGGTGGTGTCGCCCTGTACCATGACGATGTCGGGCTTGCAGTCCTCGAGCACCTTTTCCATGCCGGTCAGCACGCGGGTGGTGACATCGAACAGGGTCTGGCCCGGCGACATCACGTCGAGGTCGTAATCGACCGGCATGCCGGTCAGCGCGATCACCTGGTCCACCATCTCGCGATGCTGGGCGGTCACGCAGATGCGGGTGTCGAAGTCAGGGCTGTGCAAGGCGGCCTGGGCCACCGGGAAGCACTTGAGCGCTTCGGGCCGGGTGCCGAAGACAATAAGGAGGCGTTGCCGCTCGGGTCGCCGAGAGGGAGAAAAGTAGTTCATATCGAAAACCGCACCGCATAGTTTTCGCGCGTCCACAGCGCGTGTGATGGCTACATACTACCGCGGGCCGCTGGTCGTCTCCTCCACGCTTAAGATATAATTAATCTGCGTGCGGAATTTACCGAGTTACGATTTAGCGATTGTACAGGCTCTTCAGTCGCCACTATCTCGACTGCATGGCCTACCTGCCGAGTTATTAAATTGAATACAATTTTAATCATATGCGATCCTGCAGACTGGCGCCAATGGCAGTCGGAGTTACTTTATCGCCTGATGCGCGCCGGTCATTGCGTCGGCGTCAGCCACACCTCCGCAGGCCACCCTGATCGCTCTCTCGATCGCATCCTCGGCTTCGAACGCTCGCGCGCCGCGGGCTCGCTGGCCCGCCGGGATGCGCCGCCGGTCGAAGCCGATGCCGGCACGCCCGACCTGGTGCTCGATTTCACCGGCCGGGCCGAGGGCAGGGGGGCTCCGAGCCTCACCCTCGAATTCAACGGCCAGCACGATCTCGCGACCGGTCTCGCTTCGCTGCTCGAGCATGAGATGGACGCCAATCTCCTCGCCCGGCTCGACGGCGTCGCCGTGGCCGAGGCCCGCCCGATGCTGGGCGATCGCGTCTGGCTCGGCCGCGCCGCTTCCGACCTCCTCGCAAGCGCCGTGACGCTGGTCGAGATGTGCCTCACCCGCTTTGCGCTCGGCACGCTGCGCTCCATCGGCCCGCGGGCGCGCGCCACCATCGCGCCCGGCCGTCTCGGCGCGCTCTATGCCCGACATCTGCCTGTCGCGCTCGGCCAGCGGGTCTGGCGCAAGCTGACCCGCCGCCGGCCGTTCTACTGGCGCACCGCCTATCGCTTCATCGATGGCCCCGGCATTGCCGATACCGGCCGGCTCGGCGGCACCGCCTTCACCGAGCTGCCCGATGACGGCCAGCGCTTCTACGCCGATCCCTTCGCCTTCGAATGGCAGGGCAAGCCCTACCTGTTCGTCGAGGAATATCCCTACGCCACCGGCCGCGGCATCATCTCGGTTGCCGAGCTCGGCGCGGATGGCCGCTTCGGCACGCCGCAGCCGGTGATCGTCGAGGGCCACCATCTCAGCTACCCGCAGGTCTTCGCGCATGCGGGCGAGATCTACATGATCCCCGAAGCCAGCGCGGCACGGGAGCTGGTGCTCTACCGGGCCATCGAATTCCCGCTCAAGTGGGAGCGCGCTGCCGTGCTTGCCCGCGGCCCCCGCCTCAACGACATGACGCTGGTCGAACGCGCCGGTCGCTTCTGGCTCATCGGCACCGAGCAGATCGGCGCCGGCTCCGCTTCCGACACCATGGTCGCCTGGTCGGCGCCCGCCATCACCGGCCCGTGGGCGCCGCACAAGCTCGGACCCATCCGGATCGATCACAGCGCTGCCCGTCCGGGTGGCCGCTTCATCGCCCGCGGCAAGCGGCTGCTGCTGCCGCTGCAGGATGGTTCGGCCAGCTATGGCGGCGGGCTCGGGCTCGCCGAACTGCTGACGCTCGACGAGAACGAGGTCCGCTTCGGTCGGGTCGAGCCCATTGGCGGTGGCGAAGCGTGGCCCGGCCATGCGGTGCATACGCTCACCCGCGCCGGCCGGCTCGAGGCCGTCGACAGCGCCAGCGTGCAGCCTGGCGGTCGCGGTCAGCCGGCGGCGACGCCGTCCCGGCCGGCGGCGGCGCGGGGCGCCGTCCGTCTCGGCACATAGGCGAGGATCAGCACCACGAACAGCGTCAGCACTGGCGTCTTGCTCGACACCGTGTTGTTGGAGAGCGCCGAGGCGAGGAACACGGCGATGCCGATCCAGGCCGGCCGCGGCATATGCTGCAGCAGCCGCCAGTAGATCCAGAACAAGAGGCCAAACACCACGATGGCCAGCGGCGCGCCGAGCAGGAAGGTGAAATAGACCGGCGAGCTCTCGATGAAGGGCAGGCCGATCTTGTCGTTCACGATCTTGAGGATCGCCTCCATGTCGGTGCCGAACATGATGTCCTGCCAGCGCACCAGCCCGAAGATCGAGTAGATGTTGGTGCGGGCGAAAAAATTCTCGTCGACGATGCCGCCCTCGAAGCGCTGCAGCGCCCCGCCGGCGGCAAGGATCGCGAACAGCCCGAGACCGCCGACCACCACCAGCACCAACACGCCGAGCTTGGCCTTGCGCTCGGTCTGGGCCGGCATGCCCCAGGGCACGAACAGCACCAGCGCCAGCACTTCGAGCACCGCGAGCACCAGCGAGAAGCGCGCTCCGGCCGCCGCCGTGCCGACGAGGAACAACAGCATCACCGATACCTTGGCCCACGGCTTCCACGTGGTCAGCGGCACGAAGGCGAGCGAAGCGGCCGAGATCATGCCGAGGTTGAGCGGGTGGCCGGCGAGCCCGTTGGGGCGAAAGGTCAGCTCGACCAGCGGGCTCGGCAGGAAGCGCGTCCGTGTCGCGAATTCGAGAATGCCGACAATGGCGCTCAGCAGGTTCAGCAGCAGCAGCGCATCGCCGATGAAGCGCCGCCCATCGCGCGGCAACGCCAGCATGATCAGCCCGGCCGCGCCGGCGACGAGGTAGGTATCGACCAGCAACCCGCCGGCGCTCACACGTCGCATGAGGATCAGCAGGACGATGAGCGCAATCAGGACGAGGCAGAAGCGCACCAGGTCCTTGAACCGGCGGATGTCGTGGCCTTCGAGGTAGATCGGGCGGCTGAACAGCGCCACCGGCAGCAGCAGCAGGATGGCATAAGTGCCGAAATGCAGCTTCTCGTAGAAGGCGCCGCCTTCGCTGGTGTACTCGACGAGATGGTTCATCATCTCGTCGTTGACGAGCACGCGGACGATGAAGGCGAACAGCACCGCGAGGGTGAGGACCAGCGAGATGGCATTGTGCCGCCGGGCCTCGCCCGCCGCCCGATCGTCAGGTCCGGAGGCGGAGTAGCTCACGGCGTAAAGGCCTTTCCCGGCGGCGATTTACCAAGAAAGCCCATTCCCGGACCATCCGGCGAGGGCTGGTATATAAAGCCCTAACATTAGGCCTGTTTCGACAACGAGATATTAACGCCCATGTCCAGCCTCACCGACCGGTCGCAGCCGGCCAGCACGATTTCTGGCGCCCGTCAGCTGGCGCGGCTGGTCTCGCGCGGCGAAGCTCCAGCCAACGATACGGCCCCGGCTCAGGCTCCCGCGCCGGCCGCGGCGCCCGTCGAAACCGTGACGCTGGGCAAGATCGGCGATTTCCTCGAGCTCGATTTCGGGCGGCTGTTCACCTGGCTGCGCCAGGGCCTGTGGTTCGCGCTGGCGCTGGCCGTACTCGGCGCCGTTGCCGGCGGCGCCTATGCCGTGCTCACCCCGCCGCGCTACACGGTGTCGACCGACATCCTCATCGATCCGGCCAACCTGCAGGTCGTCAACGACGACCTATTCCAGCAGCCGGGCCAGGTCGATAGCGCGCTGCTCAATGCCGGCAGCAAGCTGCGCGTCCTGACTTCGGGCAACGTGCTGATGCGCGTCGTCGACGGGCTCAACCTCACCGCCGACAAGGAATTCTACGATCCCGAGCCGGCCGGCTTCTCGTTGAGTGCGCTGCTGCCGAGCGGTGGTGGCGACGCCACCGAGGCCGATCCGCGCCTCGCCGCCCTTGCCAGCCTCTCGGCCAAGGTCAGCACTCGCGCGGACGAGACCTCGTTCGTGGCGACGCTCTATGTCTCGTCCGAGGAAACCAGCAAGGCGATCCGCATCTCCGATGCTGTCGTCGAGGCCTTCAAGGCCGAGCTTGCGACCGCCGAGGCCGATGGGGCAGGGCGCACCGCGACGGCGCTCACCAGTCGCCTCGACGAACTCAAGGCCGAAGTGAAGGCCGCCGAGGAAGCCGTTGAAACCTATAAGCGCGAACACAATCTTGCCGATGTGCAGGGCGAGCTGGTCTCGACCCAGATCATGACCCAGCTCAACCAGCAGGTGGTCGAAGCTCAGGCCCGCGTCATCGCGCTCCAGACCAGCTATGATGAACTGATCGCCGCCGGCGCCAATGCGACCACGGCCGACACGCAGGCCTCGACGACGCTCGCCTCGCTGCGCGCCACCGCGGGCAGCCTGCGCCAGCAGCTCGATGCGCAGGCCACCGTCTACGGTCCACGCCACCCCATCATCGTCAAGCTGAACACCGAGCTTTCTGCGGTCAACGCGCAGCTCGCCGCCGAAGTCGGCCGCATCGCCGCTGCCGCCAAGACCAGCCTCGATGAAGCCAGCGCCAACCTTGCCGGGCTCACTGCCAAGGCCGAGGATCTGCGCTCGTCGATCTTCACCGACAACGCGGCCATGGTGACGCTGCGCGAACTCGAACGCGACGCCACCTCCAAGGCCGGCATCTACGAGTCCTTCCTGTCGCGGGCCCGCCAGGTCACCGAGCGCGAGCAGCTCGACACCACCAACGTGCGCGTCATCTCGACCGCCGTGCCGCCGCCGGCCCGCTCGTGGCCGCCGCGCACCGTCGTCATGCTGATGCTCGGTGCTGTCGGCGGCATGATCGCCGGCCTCGGCATCGCGGTCGTCGTCGGCATCCTGCGCGACCTGCGCCAGCCGCCGCGTCGCCGGATGGTGGCGGCCACCGCCGCCGCCTGATCGCGCATGGGCAAGCATCTCGTCTTTCACGTCCCCAGCCTCATGGGGGGCGGCGCCGAGCGCGTCTTCGTGCTGATGGCCAACGAGATGGCGCGGCGCGGCCATGACGTCACGCTGTTCACCTGGAACAGCGATGGCCCCAATGCGGCGCTGCGCGACGACGCGGTCAAGCTCATCGACCTGGGCATCCCGCTGCGCGGCGACGGCTTCGGCAAGCCCGGCACCATAGCCGGACTGCTGCGCAGCGCGCGGCTCTACAGCAAGCTCCGGCCCGACGCAGTATTTTCCGGCCCCGAGTTCGCCAACCTCGTCACCGCGCTCGCCCTCAACCTGGCGCTGAGCCCGGCGAAGTTCTTCCCGAGCTTCCACGCCGCCGCCGCCATCAATTCCGACACCACCGGCTCACGCCTCGCCGTCATCCTCGCCGGCATCACCGGCGCCCGCGCCACCCGTGCCATCGCCGTGTCCGAAGGGGTGCGCGGCGATATCGTCAAGCGCGGCATCCCGGCCAAGAAGGCCGCGGTGATCCACAACCCGCTCCCACCGGCCATCGCCCGGCCATCTGCCGAGACCTATGCGTGGCAGGCCGACCTCGCCGCGATGGGCGAAGGGTCAGTCGTTGCCACCGCCGGCCGGCTGGTGCCGGTCAAGGACCACAAGACCCTGCTGCGCGCTTTTGCCGGGCTGCTCGATCGTCGCCCGACGGCGCGTCTCGTCATCTTCGGCGAGGGTCCGCTGCTGGCCGAGCTGGAGGAGGAAAGCCAAGCGATCGGAATCGCTTCGCGTGTCCTCTTCGCCGGCTACGTGAACGATCCCGCCGCGGTCTACGCCGCCGCCGATCTCTTCGCGCTCACCTCGCTGACCGAGGGTTTTGGCAACGTCCTCATCGAAGCCATGGCCGCCGGCGTCCCGGTGGTCTCCACCGACGCCCCGCACGGCCCGCGCGAAATCCTCGCCGGCGGCATTTACGGCCCGCTCGTTCCCGTCGGCGACGCCGAAGGGCTCGCCACCGCCATGGACGAAGTCCTCGCCAACCGGCCGTCGGAGAACGTGCTCAAGTCGCGCGCCGCCGATTTCGCCATCGACCGCATCGGCGGCAGATATGAAGCTTTGCTGAAGGATTGACAGGGAGGCCCCCTCCCATCCTCCCCCATGAAGGGGGAGGTGCCGATCCAGTGTGAGGCACAATCGAAGCCAGGGCCGGGACTCTTCACCTCCCCCTTCATGGGGGAGGCCGGGAGGGGGCCGTCATGGATTGGAGGTCTCGCGGACTACCGCGCCACGCGCGGCATCCGCCCCTCGCCGAACAGCGGGATCACGTTGCCGACCCGCTCGAGCGGCAACGGCCGGAACTCCGGCCGCACCACCTCGGCCGAGATCGGCGCGATCCGGCGCAGCAGCGCGGAGAGCTCGCCCGGGGTGACGGGCTTATGCAACACCGCATCGATCCCGGCCGCCAAAAGCGGCTGGTGGAAGGCCGGGCCGGCTCGGGTCAGCGCCACGATCAGGAAGTTCTCACTCTCGGTCTGCACGTATTGGCGCAGGCCGCGCGCGATGTCGACTGCCGGTGCGCCCGGTACATCGGTGTCGAGCACCACCACATCGACCGTCGAATACTTTAGATAAGTCGTCAGTTTGCTGATGCTGGTGAAGCTCGCGACCTCATAGCCGTCACTGGTCAGCGTCTGCGACAATATCGCGCCAAAAGCCGGATTGCCGGCAAGCATGAAGACAGACTTGGACGGAAGCATTCTGCGGAGCCCTCGCCTACGGGTTAATAGTTCCCTAACATGCACCTGGACATTCCCAGCAAGCGAGTTGGGAACATCCTTAACTAGGCTCAGGTCCGCGCATTAACCCCATCTTAACCAGCTACTTTGGCGCGCGCCAGTCACATGTTACGTCGCCCACCGAGGGATCACACCCTGCCAACACAGAGGCAAGCAGCCGTGGTGCAGGACGAGTTGAGCTATACCGGTATAGAACGGCGGCGCGCCCGCCGCTTCATCGCCAATCCTGCTGCCGTGTGCACCGCCTTCGGGCTGGCCGAGGGCGCACTGGCCGGGCTGGTCGTGCTGGCCTTGGCTGCCATCTACCATCTCTTCGTCATGCAACTCGAGCCGGCAGAAGTCCCGCTCGTGCTGCACGGCGCCTATGCCGCGCTGGTCGCCGTGCTCTATGGCGCCTTTTCCGCCATATCGGTGGGCCGTCTGCTCGAGCGCAACCGCCACCCCTTCATGTCGCTGGCCGAAAGCGGGCTCGGCTGGACGGCGGCATTTGCCGCTGCGCTGTTCATTGCCTTCATCGTCGGCATTGCCGGCGACCTGTCGCGCGTGTCGCTGCTCTCGGCCTATGTCGTCGGGCTGCCGCTGCTGCTCTTTGCGCGCAGCGCCGCCTATGCCGTGCTCACCGCCCGCATCCAGGCGGGCCAGCTGCAGCTGGAGAAGGTGGCCATCATCGGTCAGCGCACCGATACGGTCCGGTTCTTGCTCAACGGCAACCTGTGGCGCGTCGGCTACCGGCTGACCGGTACGCTCTATCTCGAGGATGTGCTCGCCGCCGACGGCACGCCCGATCGCCGCGCCATCATCGAGTTTGCTCAGCAGCGCGTGGCGAACGGGGCGGAGTCGGTGGTCATCGTCGGCGATCTCGGCGATCTCGATGCGCTCGAACGCATCGCCAACGAGCTCAAGCGCTACGCCATCAATGTCGTGTGCGTGCCGGCCACCGGCAATACCAGCTTCAAGTTCATCGACGTGGTGCCGATGGGCCCCAACAACGCCGTGCGCCTTCTCAAGAAGCCCATGGGCGATGGCTCGGTGCTGATGAAGCGCGCGCTCGATCTCGCCGGGGCCGGATTCGGCCTGTTGCTGCTGCTGCCGCTGTTCGCGGTGGTCGCGCTGCTGATCAAGCTCGAAAGCCCCGGCCCGATCATCTTCCGGCAGGAGCGGCGCGGCTTCAACGGCCGCATCTTCCATATCTGGAAGTTCCGCTCGATGACGGTCACCGAGTCCGGCCGCCAGATGACGCAGGTACGCGTCGGCGACAAGCGCATCACCAGGGTCGGCGCCTTCATCCGCCGCACCTCTATCGACGAGCTGCCGCAACTGGTCAACGTGCTGCGTGGCGAAATGAGCCTCGTCGGCCCGCGTCCGCACGCCCTGATGCATGACGACGAGTTCGGCGAGCAACTCGCCAGCTATGCCCACCGCCAGCGTATCAAGCCCGGCATTACCGGCTGGGCTCAGGTCAACGGCTTCCGCGGCGAGACCTCGACCATGGCGCAGGTCGAAGGCCGTACCCGCCACGACCTCTACTATATCGACAACTGGTCGATCTTCCTCGACTGCTGGATCATCGTGCTGACGGTGTTCTCCGCCAAGACGCGCCAGAACGCAGTTTGACGCGTGGTTGACGAAAGCTCGTGGTCTACGTATTTTACGTAGATTACGGAGATGTCTGATGGTATTCGTAACTGGTGAGCAGCTGCAGAAGAATAGCGGCATGGTCCGAGCGGAAGCTAGGCGGCATCCGGTGACGGTCACCTATCACGGCCGGCCGGAGCTGGTGGTGCTTTCGGTCGAGGAGTACGAGCTGTTGCGATCGCTCCGAAAGATTGCCTATGACACGTCGAACATGCCTGACCCATCCATAGAACGGATCGCGGGCAATCGCATGGACAGCCGGCACGATCACCTCGACGCATTGCTGGATGAGTGATGCCGCTACCGTTCCCCGAACTCGGTTTGGTGGTGCGGTATGGCTTTGTCTGGAAATCGTCAGATCGCAAGCCGCCGCCTGATGCCGGCAAGGACAGGCCCTGCCTGATCGTCGATATTCATGAGGCCGACGGAATGCAGCGTGTCACCTACCTGCCGATCTCCCATGTGGCGCCGCGGGAGGGAGAGCACGCGTTCGCGCTTGGCGATGCGCTTCGCCGTCATCTGCAGTTCGACTGGGCAGAGTCTTATCTCTACACTTCCTATGCTTGCGAAGATGACTGGCCATATGACCTGGCCAAGCGGCTCGGCACGGATCAGTTCGACTACGGCTTCATCCCGCCCAAGCTGTTCCAGAGAGTTGCCGAAGAGTTTGGGAAGCGGCTGGTTGCCGATCCCGGCTTTCCCACCAAACGGTCTGGTTGAGCCTCACTCCCCCTTCGGCTCATCCTCCAGCCAGCGGTCGAAGCGTCGCTCGCGCCGGTGCTGCTCCAGCGCCCTAAGGTAATATTCCTCGTGCCGCCCGTGCGGGCGTCCGTCCTGCTCCCACAGGAAGTAGGCCGTCTTGCGCACGGACTCGTAGAACGCTTCGTCTTCGACCGGTTGGTTGTTCATCTTGCCTCGCCGTCGCTGAACGTAGCCGGCACTTGCCGGTTGCATTCCTGCAACAATGTACGATCCGACCAAGGCGATCATACGAAAGGCGGTAACTTTGCTGGCATAACTGCCTTGAACCGAACGCAAATCAGAGCCAAGGGATAGGCCTTCCTACTGGTTCATTTCGGGCCTGCCTGCACGCTGAGGAGGCGAGGGCAGCTCCTCAATTCATGTCTGGACCCACAAATTGAGCTCGACTGCTCCGCGCAGCGCCTATTCGCCCGGCGACGCAATGTCACACGTGGTGGCGGCACAGCAGGGAAGGGGGCTCACCACCTTGTGGCGCATCCTGCTGCTCACCTGGCGGCACCCCGTGCAGGTGACGATCACGATCATCTCCTGCCTCGTCGCCAGCGGGTTGCAGCTGTGGGTTCCGCGCCTGCTCGGGCAGGCCGTGGATCAGGCCGAGGGCGTGCTCGATGGCGGCGCCGGCGCCGTCGATGCATTGTGGCTGACGGCGATCATCCTGCTCGTCGTCTCCATCGGGCGCGGCATCTTCACGATGTCGATGAACTATTTTGGCGAAGCGGTCGGCCACCACACCGCCTATGAGCTGCGCCTCGCGGTCTACGAAAAGATCCAGCGGCTCTCCTTCAGCTATCACGACAAGGTCCATACCGGCGATCTCATCACTGTGGGCATGCTCGATCTCGAGGGCGTGCGCATGTTCTTTGCCACCGGCGTGCTGCGCGTGATCCTGCTCGGAACGCTCATCGGCGTCGGCGCTTACATGCTGCTCACCACCGATTTCGTGCTTGGTCTCCTCGCCCTCAGCTTCGCACCGTTCGTCGCGTGGAACTCGTCGATGACACAGCTCCGGCTGCGTGCCACCTGGCTCACCCTGCAGGAGATGCTGCAGAACCTCAGTCGCGTGATGGAGGAGAACCTTGGCGGCATCCGCGTGGTGCGCGCCTTTGCCGGCCAGAAGCACGAGCTCGAAAAGTACCAGCACGCCTCCGACGCCGCGCTCGAGCTTGCGCACCAACGTGTCAATATCCGCGTCAACTCGACCTCGCTCATGAACATGAGCTTCTTCGTCTCGATGGGGCTGGTGCTGTGGGTCGGCGGCGAAAAGGTCATGGCCGGCGAAATGACGGTGGGTACGCTCGCGGCCTTCCTCACCTTCATGACGATCCTGCAGATGCCGGTGCGTCAGCTCGGCCTCATGGTCAACTCGTTTGCCCGCGCCTCCACCTGCGGCAACCGCCTGTTCGCCTTCCTCGACCTGGACATCGAGATCAAGGACGAGCCGGGCGCCACCCCGCTCAAGGTTGTCGAAGGCACGCTGCGCTTCGAGAATGTCGATTTCGCCTATCCGTCGGCGCCGTTCCGTCCGGTGCTCTCGGGCGTGTCGTTCGAGGGCCGCAAGGGCGAGACCATCGGCATCGTGGGACGGCCCGGCTCGGGCAAGTCGACCATCGCCCACCTCATTCCGCGCTTCTACGATGTCACCGGCGGCCGCGTGACCATCGACGGGCAGGACGTGCGAGCGGTCACGCTCGACAGCCTGCGCCAGTCGGTCGCCGTGGTGCAGCAGGATAGTTTCCTGTTCACCACCAATATCGAGAATAACATCGCCTATGGCGATCCATGGGCCAAGGAGAGCCGCATCGCGCGTGCCTCCGAGTTCGCGCAGCTGCATAACTACATCATCGGGCTGCCGACCGGTTACGACACCGTGGTGGGCGAGCGCGGCGTGTCGCTGTCGGGAGGGCAGCGCCAGCGTCTCAACATCGCCCGCTCGCTCATGCTGCGCCCGGCCGTCATGGTGTTCGATGACTCGACCGCTGCCGTCGACGCCGGCACCGAGCAGCGTATCCGCACTGCCATGAAGCGCTTCGCCAAGGACCGGGTGACGATCATCATCTCGCACCGCCTGTCCTCGCTCATGCATGCCGACCAGATCCTGTTCGTCGACGAAGGCAAGATCGTCGAGCGCGGCACCCATGCCGAGCTGCTCGAGCTGGGCGGCCGCTACCGTGCCCTTTACGACCTCCAGGTCCGCCCCGGAGACGACCACCTCGAGGCCGCAGAATGACCGACACCGCAGTCCTGCCCGACGACGAGAGCGAAGACCGGCGCCAGCGCCCGCCACGCGCCGTGGTCGGCTCGAGCCTCGACAAGGAAGAAGAGGTTTTCGGCAAGGCCTACGATCCCAAGATCGTCCGGCGCATCTGGGCGTTCGTGAAACCCTATCGCGGCCAGATCTATCTGTCGGTCGCGGCCGTGCTCGCCTTCACCCTCACCCAGCTCGCCTTTCCGCTGGTCATCCGCTTCGCCATCGACAACGGCATGGCGCGGGGCGGCGGCGGCCGCGAGATCCTGCTCTGGTGCATCGCCGGCTTTGCCGGTCTCATCGCCATCAACTTCATCGCCTCCCGGATCCAGGAAACGGTAGTCGGCAAGGCCGCCGAGAACGTGCTGTTCGACATGCGCCGCGCCATGTTCGCGCGCCTGCAGCAGGTCTCGCTGGGCTGGATGGACAAGACCGAGGTCGGCCGCCTGATGTCGCGCCTGATGGGCGACGTGAACTCGATGCAGGAATTCCTCGAGACCTCGGTGCTGTCGGTCGGCGATATCGTGCTGCTGTTCGGTATCATCGGCGTGCTGCTCTGGCTCGATCCGCTGCTGGGCGCCATCACCATGGCCACCATGCCGATCCTGTTCATCGTGCGCCTGTTCTGGCTGCCGCCGGCCAAGCTCAGCTTCATGGCCGCGCACCACACCAACTCGGCCGCCAACGGTGCCCTCGCCGAAGGCATCAACGGCGTGCGGACGGTGCAGAGCCTCGATCGCCAGCAGGTGAACTTCCACCTCTACGAGGAGAAATCGCGGGTCAACCTCAAGGCCCACCTGCGCGCCGCCAAGTTCGCGCAGGTCATGGTGCCCATCGTCGACACGCTCACCGGCATCTCCATGGCCACGGTCATCGTCGTCGGCGGCCAGATGGTGCTGGGCCGCGAGCTCGATGTCGGCGTCATGGTCGCGTTCCTGTTCTACATCCAGCGCTTCTTCGATCCGATCCGCTCGCTCACCATGCAGTATTCGGTGTTCCAGCGCGCCATGTCGTCCGGCACCCGTATCGTCGAAGTGCTCGATGTGCCGGTGACCATCCAGGACAAGCCCGATGCCGTGCCGCTCACCCGCGAGATGGATGGTTCGGTCGAGTTCAAGGACGTCACCTTCGGCTATCGCAAGGGCCTGCCGGTGCTGAAGAATGTCAGCTTCCGGGTCAACCCGGGCGAGACGGTCGCGCTGGTCGGTCCCACCGGCTCTGGCAAGTCGAGCTGCATGTCGCTGGTCCATCGCTTCTACGATGTGTGGGACGGCGCGGTGACCGTGGGCGGGCACGATGTGCGCGACGTCACCCAGGATTCTCTCGGCGAGCAGGTCGCCATGGTGCTGCAGGAGCCGTTCCTGTTCACCGGCACTGTCATCGACAACATCCGCTACAACAAGGCCGACGCCACCCGCGAGCAGGTCATCGAGGCCGCGAAAGCCGTCGGCGCGCACGAGTTCATCTCGACCCTTGCGGACGGCTACGACACCAAGCTCGAGCAGCGCGGCGGCAACCTGTCGCTCGGCCAGCGCCAGCTGATCAGCTTTGCCCGCGCCCTGGTGGCCGATGCAAAGATCCTCGTCCTCGACGAGGCGACGGCGAATATCGACAGCTACACGGAGATGCTGATCCAGAAGGCGCTGAAGCGCCTCCTCGAAGGCCGCACCGGCCTCGTCATCGCCCACCGCCTCGCCACCATCCGCGGCGCCGATCGCATCATCGTGCTGCAGAACGGAGAGTTGCTGGAATCGGGCAACCACGATCAGCTGATGGAAAAGCAGGGCCTTTACTCGCGCCTCTACACCATGAACTACTCGAGCTTCGACGACCTGCCCGACAACGTCGAAGACATGGCCGCCACCGCCGTCGGCAAGGCGACCTGAGCCTCGGGCTTCCCGCCCACACGGAGTGTCATCCCTGCGCAAGCAGGGATCCATTTCACAGCCCGCGCCAGCGGCGAGTTGGATCCCTGCTTTCGCAGGGATGACAGCCGGTGGTGTCGCACAGCAGAGGAAAAGCATGTCCCTCCCGAACCACACCCTCAACGACGGCACCACGCTCCCGGCCGTCGGCCTCGGCACCTACGCCCTGCGCGGCATTCCCGGCGCCGAAGCCATGGCTGACGCGCTGCGCGCGGGCTATCGCCTGCTCGATTCCGCCGTGAACTACGAGAACGAGGGCGCCGTCGGCAAAGCCGTGCGCATGTCGGGTGTGCCGCGCGAGGAGGTTCGCGTGACCTCCAAGCTCCCCGGCCGCCACCACAAGAAGCCCAACGTCACCTGGGCCATCGAGGAGTCGCTGCTGCGAAGCGGCCTCGACTATCTCGATCTCTACCTGATCCACTGGCCCAACCCGAGCCAGCAGCTTTTCGTCGAAGCCTGGGAGGGCATGATCGAGGCACGTCAGCGCGGGCTCGTCCGCTCCATCGGCGTCTCCAACTTCCTGCCCGAGCATCTCGATCAGCTGATCCAGAAGACCGGCGTCACGCCCAGCGTCAACCAGGTCGAGCTCCACCCGTATTTCAACCAGCCCGAGCAGCGCGCCGCCGACAAAGAGCGCGGCATCCTCACCCAGGCCTGGACCCCGATCGGCAAGGGCACGGCGCTGCTCTTGGAAGCTCCGATCGTCGAGATCGCGAACAAGCACGCCCGCAGCCCGGCCCAGGTCGTGCTGCGCTGGCACTATCAGCTCGGCGTCCTGCCGATCCCGAAATCGGCCAATGCCGCCCGCCGCGCCGAAAACCTCGATATCGCCGGCTTCGTGCTCGACGCTGTCGACATGGCCGCCATCAACGCGATGACCCGCCCTGCCGGCCGCCTGTTCGACGGCGATCCGCGCACGCACGAAGAGTTCTGATCGACGGCGAGCAGGGGCGGCCAAGGCCCGCTATTCGATCTTGCCTTCCAGCTCTTCCGGCGCGGCGATGGCGCGCATCCACTTCACCGATTTGATCTCCCAGGCCGGGTCCTTGGCCTGGAGATCGGCCAGCAGTCCGGGCAGGTGCCCGGCGCCATAGGTCATGTAGATCTGCTCGCGCGGGTCGGCGGCAATCCGGTCGGCCAGTGCCCGGTTGCGGAAGTCGAGGATCACCTTGTCCATCTGGGTCGGCTCGGCATCGCGCGATAGCGTGTAGGTGAAAAAGCCGCGGCAGGCATAGCCGGCGAGCTTGCGCTGCTCCGGCGTTCCCGCCTGCAACCAGCCCAGCAGGTCGCCGAACCCGTCGGCGCTCTCATCGCCGCCATCCCTCGCGGCCGGCACCTGGGCCGCGGCAAAGTCCGGGTCTGACTGCATCAGCCGTTCGTATTCGTGCATCATGTCGGCCGTGCTCACATCGGCGGTGACATTGCGGTCCGGGCGCGCCGCCATGTCGGCCTGCAGCAGCGTGAAATAATCGAGCTGGAACTGCAGTCCGCACAGCTCGCTGATCGTCTTGTAGTTGGCCGACAGGTCGCCGCCGCCGGCCAGTGTCTTGTTGAACCACGCATCCCCGTCCGGCGATGGCTGTACGCCCTCGTAATAGATGACATAGCCGTCCACGAGCGCCTTTTCGATGTCGTAGACGACGCTCTTGTAGAAGCCCTCCGAGCCCACATGCGCCATGCCTTGGAACACCACGGTCTTCGTGCCGTTGGAGAGCGTCGCCTGTGGCACCGTCACCGGCCTCAGGCTGGTCAGCAGCGCCGCGAAGTAGATGGGCGCCGCCGCAATAGTACCGATCAGGAACAGCAGCGCGAGGAAGGCCTTGAGCACGCTTACGCCGAAGCCGTGCGTCCGCTGCCCCCGGAACAGCAGCCGCACCAGCCATGCTCCCGGCAGGCTGAGCACCAGCGCCACCAGCGCGATCGCCGCCACCGCCAGCCACGAGATATCGAGCAGCACCGGCAGGCTGAGCAGGAAGGTGGCCAGCAGCACGAACCAGATCACCGTCGCCAGGCGCAGCTTGAAGCGTTCGCCAGTCGTGCCGCGTGGGATAGTGGTGTCCGCCATGCCCGCCTCCCTGTTTGCCGCATCCAGCCCGCGGGCAATTGCAGTGTCAATCCGTGCGCCAGTCGGCGGGGAACTTCAGTTCACAAGTTGTGACTGCAATCGCTGCAAGGGCGCCGGCGACAGTTCGGCCGGCGGCGCGTAGGGATTGGCGAAGCCATAGATCAGGAACAGGATCGCGCCGGTATAGGCGGAAAACAGCGACAGCAGGATGAGGTTCTGCCGCTCCGGTGCATAGATGTAATGGCCCGCAGCGATCAGGATCACACCCGAGATGGCCGCCAGCCAGAAAAAGCCGACCAGCGAAGTCACCGCCTCGGCCTCGCGGATGTTGCGGGAGGCCGAGATGGCGTGCAGGTCGGCCAGCATGTGCTCGCGCAGGCTGGTCTCGCGCGGCGTGGTGGGCACGAGGTTCAGCACCACGTCGTAGGCGGCTTCCCACTCGGCCCACGCCTTGACGTCGAGGCCCTTGCCCCGGCCCAGCAACGCCCATTCGGTGCCGACCACGACATCGAGATAGTTGCGCATCAACAGCTGCAGCGGCTCCTTTGCTGCTGGTCCATAGCGCCCCGCGTCGTTGTAGACATCGGCTATCGCGGTGGCCTCGGCCGCCGTCTGCCCGTCGAGCCGCTGGTAGGCCGCCATTTCCTGGGCGAACACCAGCGCCAGGATCAATCCGTGCAGCGCCGCCGTGCGGGTCACCATGGCGCTCGCCATGTCCCTGTGCCGCTCGTAGCCAGCCGGTCCGGCCAGTCGCCGCGTCAGCCAGTAGACCGCCAGCGAGAAGCCGACGGTGCCGAACACGAATACGAGGCCGATCGCAATGTCGACAGCAAAGTTCACACGGCGACTCCGGCATGTTGCAGCGGCGATACGGGCCGAACATGGCGCGTTTTCGCCTTGGGCCGCAATCCGACCCCAGCCGAATCCCTGCAGCTTGGGCCCTTGCCCACTGCGATCTTTCCAGAGCCGCTCAAGCCCGGCGACCTCGCCCGCTTCGTCTCGCCGCCCCGCACGACAAAATGGAGGAGCGTCACCAGTCGCGTCATCGGGGCAAGGATGCCGGTCGCGGGATAGCGGTGGCCATCACATTTTCCCCACACAAATCAGCCAGCCGTGAGGTCCAGGCAGCGGGGGTAGCAATGGCCGATCTTGACGAACTGCGCAGCCGCATCCGGGGTGCCATCCTCGCCGACGAGGCCGAGGCCGTCGCCCGGCTGGTGGCCGACGCCGGCCTCTCGGACGGCGATCGTAGCGCCATCGGCGTGCAGGCCGCCGGGCTGGTCGACAAGGTTCGCGCCGCGCAGTCGGCCGGCATGCTGGAATCCTTCCTCGCCGAGTATTCGCTGTCGACGCACGAGGGCATCGCGCTCATGTGCCTCGCCGAGGCGCTGCTGCGCGTGCCCGACACCTCCACCATCGACGACCTGGTCGAGGACAAGATCGCCCCGTCGCGCTGGCACGAGCATCTCGATCGCGCCAACTCGCCGCTGGTCAACGTCTCCACCCTGGCGCTCACCCTCACCGGCGAAGTGCTGCGCGATCGCGAGGGCATTGCCGGCATCGTCCAGGGCTTCGTGCAGCGTATCGGCGAGCCGGTGATCCGCTCGGCAGTGATGCAGGCGATGAAGATCCTCGGTTCGCAATTCGTGCTTGGCCGCGACATCGAGGAAGCGACCACGATCGCCCGCCGTGCCGAAAAAGAGGGCTTCACCTATTCCTACGACATGCTCGGCGAAGCCGCCCGCACCGAGGCCGACGCCAAGCGCTATCGCGCCGCCTATGCCGAGGCCATCGCCGTGCTCGCCACCCGCTCCACGGCCGGCTCGGTGCGCGAGAACCCCGGCGTCTCCGTAAAACTCTCCGCCCTCCACCCGCGCTACGAGTTCATGAAGCGCGAGCGGGTGATGGACGAACTGGTAGAGCGTACCCTGGCCCTCGCCATGATGGCGCGCGGCGCCAATATGGGCTTCAACATCGATGCCGAGGAAGCCGACCGGCTCGATCTCAGCCTCGAGGTCATTGCCGCCGTGCTCGCCGACGAGCGTCTGGCCGGCTGGGATGGGTTCGGCGTCGTGGTGCAGGCCTATGGCCAGCGCGCCAGCCACGTCATCGACTGGCTCGAAGCGCTCGCCGAACAGCACGATCGCCGCCTGATGGTCCGGCTGGTCAAGGGCGCCTATTGGGACAGCGAGATCAAGCGGGCCCAGGTGCTCGGCCTCAAGGGCTTTCCGGTGTTCACCCGCAAGGCGGCCACCGATATCAGCTACATCGCCAACGCGAAGCGCTTGTTGTCGAAGACCGCGCGTATCTACCCGCAGTTCGCCACCCACAACGCCCACACCGTCTCGGCCGTACTGCATCTCGCCGCCACCCTCGGCGTCGGCACCGATGCCTACGAGTTCCAGCGCCTGCACGGCATGGGCGAGCGGCTGCACCAGATCCTGCGCACCGCGCACGGCACGCGCACCCGTATCTATGCCCCGGTCGGCCGCCATTCCGATCTCCTCGCCTATCTCGTCCGGCGCCTGCTCGAAAACGGCGCCAATGGCAGCTTCGTCAACATGATCGCCGATCGCGACGTGCCCGCCGCCGAGGTGGTGCACGATCCGTTCGATGCCATCGCCACGGCTCGCGCCAAGGTCATCGCCCCCGCCGACCTGTTCCAGCCGGCCCGCGAAAACTCGGCTGGCCGCGACATCACGGACCCGCTCGAGGTCGACTACATCCTCGCCGACCGCGCCCGCTTCCGGCCGAGCGAGAAGCGCTGGCACGCCGTGCCGGGCTCGCTCGTTTCCGGCTCGGAGTCGGAGAAGTTCGCCATCGTCAGCCCGGCTACCGGCGAGCCGGTCGGCGATGCCATCGGCGCCAGTCCCGAAACGCTGGAACTCGCCATCGTCACCGCTCGCGACGCGGCGCCCGAGTGGGCCGCCCGCAGCGTCGCCGAGCGCGCCCTGCGGCTGCGCCAGGTCGCCGATCTCTATGAGCAGAACAGCGCCGAATTCTATGCGCTTTGCGCCCGCGAGGCCGGCAAGACGCTGGCGGACGCGATCAGCGAAGTCCGCGAGGCCGTCGATTTCCTGCGCTACTATGCCAGCGAGGCCGAGCGCAGCGAGCCGCGCCAGCCGCTCGGCGTCTTCGCCTGCATCTCGCCGTGGAATTTCCCCCTCGCCATCTTCAGCGGCCAGGTCGCCGCCGCGCTCGCCGCCGGCAATGCGGTGCTCGCAAAACCCGCCGAAGCCACCCCGCTCATCGCCGCGCTCGCCGTGCGCCTCATGCATCAGGCCGGCATTCCCGAGGATGTAGTGCAGCTCGTCCCCGGCTCGGGCGCGGTGGTCGGCACGGCGCTCACCTCCGATCCGCGCATCGACGGCGTCGTCTTCACCGGCTCGCTCACCACGGCCAAGGCCATTGACGGCAAGATGGCCGACAACCTCGCCCCCGGCGCGCCGCTGATCGCCGAAACCGGCGGTCTCAACGCCATGATCGTCGATTCCACCGCGCTGCCCGAGCAGGCGGTACGCGACATCCTCGCTTCGGCCTTCCAGTCGGCCGGCCAGCGCTGCTCGGCCCTGCGCATCCTCTACGTCCAGGAGGAGGCCGCCGCCCGCACGCTGGAAATGCTCTACGGCGCCATGGACGAGCTCAAGCTCGGCGACCCGTGGGATCTCTCGGTGGATGTCGGCCCGGTCATCGACGCCAAGGCCAAGGCGAAGTTCGAGGCCTACATCGAAGACTTCGCGGCCCGCGACGCCGTGCTGCACCGCCTACCAACGCCGGAGCAGGGCACCTTCGTCGCTCCGGTCGTGCTCAGGGTCTCCGGCATGGTCGACATGAAGGAAGAAATCTTCGGCCCCGTCCTCCACGTCGCCACCTTCAAGGCCGAGGAGCTCGACGCCGTCGTCACCGCCATCAACGCGTCGGGCTACGGCCTCACCTTCGCGCTTCACACCCGCATCGACGGGCGTGTCGAGGATCTGTCGGAGCGCATCCGCGCCGGCAATATCTACGTCAACCGCAACCAGATCGGCGCCGTGGTCGGCTCGCAGCCCTTCGGCGGCGAAGGCCTCAGCGGCACCGGTCCCAAGGCCGGCGGCCCGAACTATTTGCGCCGTTTCTGGCGTCCGCTCGAAGCCTTCGTGCCTTCGGTCGGCGTCAACCCGCTCTCCGGCCTCTCCATCGGCTTTGCCATCGCGGCGGTCGATCAGGTCAAGATCGGCATCGAGCGTGTCGGCATCGAGCCCGCCGCCGAACTGCTTCCCGGTCCCACCGGCGAGCGCAACACGCTCTACACCTGGCCGCGCGGCATCATCCTCTGCCTCGGCCCCGACGCCGACAGCGCCTTCGCGCAGGCCCAACTGGCGCTCGACCAGGGCAATGGCGTCCTCGTCTGCGCCCCCGGCGGCAGCAAGATCGCCGAGGCCCTCGGCGCCAATGGCGAACCGATCGGCGGCCTAGACAAGAAGCTGTCACCCGCCGCCATCGAAGCGGGCCTCCAGGTCGATGCCGTCATGCACTTTGGCGTCGAAACCGAGCTCAAGCCCTGGCGCCAGGCCCTCGCCCGCCGCGAAGGCCAGATCATCCCCCTGATCACCCGCCCGTCCGATGCCGAGCACCTGATCCGGGAACGCCACGTCTGCATCGACACCACCGCCAGCGGCGGCAACGCGGAACTGCTGGCGGGGTTCTAGATCGCCCGTCCATCCCCGGCGAACACGTGATACTTCGCCGGGTCCACATACGCCGTCAGCGTCTCGCCCGGCGCCAGCGCCCGCTGGCCGTCCACGGCAATCGTCAGCGCCTGACCGTCGCCGGTCGTGGTGTAGACCATGGTCTGCCCGCCCAGCTGCTCGACGAGGTCGACCTTCACCTGCGCCAGCGGCACGCCGGAACCCTCGGTGATGCCAATATGCTCCGGCCGTACGCCGAAGGTCACCTTGTCGCCGCCCGCCACCTGCCGGTTGACCACGATCTCGCTGCCGCCCGCGCGCAACCTGGCGCCCGCGCCATCGGCGCTTTCCACCGTGGCAGCGAGGAAGTTCATCTTGGGCGAGCCGATGAAGCCGGCCACGAACCGGTTGCGCGGATTGTTGTAGAGCTCGAGCGGCGCGCCGACCTGCTCGATGATCCCGGCCTGCAGCACCACGATCTTGTCGGCCATGGTCATGGCCTCGACCTGGTCGTGCGTCACATAGATCATGGTGTTCCCGAGATCCTGATGGAGTTTTGCGATCTCCACCCGCATCTGCACGCGCAGCTCGGCATCGAGGTTGGAGAGCGGCTCGTCGAACAGGAAAATCCGCGGCTCGCGCACGATGGCGCGGCCGATGGCGACGCGCTGGCGCTGCCCGCCCGAGAGCTGCTTGGGCTTGCGCTTCAGCAGCGGCTCGATGCGCAGGATCTCGGCCGCCCGCTGCACGCGCTTTTGGATCTCCGGCCGCGGCATCCTCGCGGTCTCGAGCCCGAAGGCGAGGTTCTGATACACCGACATATGCGGGTAGAGCGCGTAGCTCTGGAACACCATGGCGATGCCGCGCCGCGCCGCCGGCACCTCGTTCATGCGCTCGCCGTCGATCAACAGGCTCCCGCCCGAGATCGGCTCCAGTCCGGCGATCATGCGGAGCAGGGTGGATTTGCCGCAACCCGAGGGACCGACGAACACGGTGAACTCGCCCGGATCGATGGTCAGGTCGACGCCGTGGATCACCTCCACGTCGCCATAGCGCTTCACGACTTGCTGCAGAACGACGCTTGTCGACATTGTCAGCTCCTCCTCGCGCACCGGGGGCGCGTTCCTTCACCGGCGTCATCCCCGCGAAGGCGGGGAACCAGCGCCCCACGCACCAGCGGTGCAACTGGGTTCCCGCCTGCGCGGGAATGACGATGGTGGCTGGGCCTGCTCCCCATCACGCCACCCCCTCCGGCAGCCAGCTGAGATATTTCGGGTGGTCCGGCCCGATCGGGAACGAGACCTCGGTGTGGGTCTCGCTCGAATGATAGAACGCCGTCACGATCTCGAGAGCCCGGCGTGAGTCGGCGCTGGTTACCGGCAGCGGTCCGCCGGTTTCGAGCGCGTCCCAGAAGCGGCGCATCTGCGTATTGAACCGGGATGGCACGTCCTGCCAGCCGGCGAGCAGCGTCTCGATTGCCGCCTTGGTCGCGTCGTTGCGCGGCAGGATCTTCCACAAGGCCTTGCCCGGATCATAGGGCTCGTGGTCGCTTTCGATGGTCACATTCTCGAAGGCCAGGCGTATGCGGGTGATCTCGTCGGCCGAGCCGAGCGAGGCGGTAAAGCTCGCCAGCGCGCCGCTCTCCATCTCCAGCGAGGCCGACACGCAGTCTTCCACCTCGATCGGGTTCACCCGCGTCGCCACCCGGCCGAACAGGCTTTTGGGCGCGCCCATCAGGTAGCAGAAGATATCGTGCGGGTGGATGGCATGGCCCATCAGCACGCCGCCGAGCTCGGTCTTCCACTTGCCGCGCCAGGGCACCTCGTAATATTTTGCCTCGCGCCGCCACAGCGTCTCCACCGTGCCGACATAGGGCTTTCCCGCCAGCCCGGCATCGATGATCGCCTTGGCCTGCTGGATGCCGTTGCCGAAGCGGTACTGGAACACCGGCATCAGCCGGCCCTTGCTCACCTTTTCCTGCGCGATGACCTCGTCCACCTGCGCCAGCGAGCCGACCAGAGGTTTTTCGCAGATCACGTGCTTGCCGGCCTTCAGCGCCGCCATCACCATGGGGTAGTGCACCATGGGCGGGGTGCAGACATCGATGATGTCGAGATCGTCCATTGCCAGCAGGTCGTCGAAATTCTCGACCCGCCGCTCGATGCCGAACTCGTCCGCCAGCCCGTCGCGCCGCGTCTGGTCGAGATCGCACACCGCGATCACGCGGAACTGGTCCTTGTTGGGCTCATAGCCCTCGATGATATGGCTGCGCCCGATGCCGCCGCCGACAACAGCGACTGTGTAAACTCTGCTCATTGCTGCCAAACCGTCCCGACTTCAGCCATTTTCTGCGCTGTGAGCGCCAGTTCCATCGCCTTGAAGGCGCGCGCCTGCGGCATGGCCGTCTCGGAGCGGTTCAGGATGTCGTCGATCAGCTGCCGGCCATAGGGCAGGGCGACGCCCGAGCAGTCGATGCGCTGCGTGCCGCGCTTGTCGACGAGGAACAGGTGGTCCGTGCCGGGCGCCCCGGCGATGTCGATATACTTGCGCACCTCGATATAACCCTCCGTGCCGAGCAGCGTCAGCCGTCCGTCGCCCCAGGTGCCGAGCCCGTCCGGGGTGAACCAGTCGACGCGCACATAGCCCGTCGTATCGGGCGAACGCAGGTGCATATCACCCACGTCCTGCAGCCCCGGCCGGTCCGGATTGCCGCGGTTGTTCACCGTCGCCGATATCACCTCGGCATCGGTGTCGGTGCCCGAAAAGAACAGGAACTGCTCGCACTGGTGCGAGCCGATATCGGTGAGAATGCCGCCATAGCGCTGGCGGTCGTAGAACCAGTCCGGCCGCTGGTTGTTGCGGATCTGGTGCGGCCCCAGCCCCAGCGTATGCACCACCTTGCCGATGGCCCCGGCCGCCACGAGCTCGCCCGCCTTCACCGTCGACCGCGTCTCGAAATGCTCGGAATAGCACACCGAATAGATCCGCCCGGTCGCCGACTGCACCCGCTTGATCTCGCCCAGCTGGTCGAGCGTGGTCATGCCCGGCTTGTCCGACATCACGTCCTTGCCGTGCTGCATCACCTCGATGGCAACCCCGGCGCGCTCGTTCAGGATCGAGGCCACCAGCACCAGCTGGATCGCCGGATCCTCGAGGATCGCCCGCTTGTCGGCCACGCGCCTGGCCTGCGGAAATTTCTCCGCAAACGGGATGGCGAGTTCATCCTCGGGCGCATGAAACGCCACGAACTCGGCGCCCTCGCGCAACAGCAGGTTCACCTGCCCGTAGATGTGATTGTGATTGAGGCCGATGGCGGCGAACTTGATGGGCATTAGCTAGGGTCTTTGTGGTCGGAGGGTGCGGAGTGGCGAAACGGCGCAGCCGTCGTTTCACCTCCCCCCTTGTGGGGGAGGCCGGGAGGGGGGAGCCCTAAGCGCCGACGCTTCGGACGATCGCGCAGCTGTTCGGAGATCACTCGGAACACACCTTCCGGATTTCGTCCCACTTCGTCGTTGGTGAAGCGCAGAACCGTGTAGCCCTCATCCCGCAGAAAGGCGTCGCGTCGCGTATCGCGTTCCTGGGCGCCCTCGGCGTAGTGGGTCTCGCCGTCGACCTCGATGATCAAACTCGCGTGGTGGCATACGAAATCGACATAGAACGGACCGATCTGCTCCTGCTTGCGGAAGTGGTAGCCACCGGCCCGGAACGGGTAGAGCAATCGCCACAACCGGCGCTCAGGCGTGGTGGATTGAGCGCGAAGCCGCTTTTCGACATCTGTGCTCACCGCTCCACCCCCTCCCAACCTCCCCCATCAAGGGGGAGGTGCCGTTCCGAGTCTGGGGCACGATCGAGCCAAATGCACCAGCCCCACACCTCCCCCTTGATGGGGGAGGCCGGGAGGGGGTGGGGCCACAGGCGCGAGCTCAAAGATGCGGCCTTCACCGCTTCATCCCCGTCGTAGCAATCCCCTCGATCAGCAGCCGCTGGAAGAACAGGAAGAACAGGAATATCGGCACCAGGCTCAGCACGCTCATGGCGAACAGCCCGCCATAGTCGCTCTCGCCGGTCGAATCCACGAAGGTGCGCAGCCCGAGCATCACCGTGTATTTGTTCATCTCGTTGAGATAGATCAGCGGCCCGAAGAAATCGTCCCAGGTCCAGATGAAGGTGAAGATCGCCGCGGTGGTCAGCACCGGCAGGCTGAGCGGCAGCATGATCTTCCAGTAGATGCGCCAGGGCGAGCAGCCGTCCATCTGCGCCGCTTCGTCGAGCTCGCGCGGAATGCCGCGGAAGAACTGCACCATCAGGAAGATGAAGAAGGCGTCGACGGCGAGGAATTTCGGCGCCACCAGCGGCAGGATGGTGTCCACCCAGCCGAGGTTCCGGAACAGCACATATTGCGGGATCAGCGTCACCTGGTAGGGCAGCATGAGCGTCATCAGCATCATGGCGAACCAGAAGTTCCGCCCGCCGAACTTCAGCCGCGCAAAGGCGTAGGCCGAGAGCGAGCAGGTGATCAGGTTGCCAGCCACTGCCAGGATGGCGATGACGAAGGAATTGAGGAAGAAGGTGCCGAAGCCGACGCGCAGGCCGTTCCAGCCGCGCACATAGGCATCGAGGCTCCATTCGCTCGGCCAGATACTGGCCGAGGTGAAGATCTCGTTCTCCGGCCGCACCGATGCCGCGAGCATCCACAGCAGCGGATAGAGCATCAGGACCGACGCGCCGATCAGCAGCGTGTGCGCCACGACCGACTTGATACGCGCCCGCGTCTTCCAGCCGGCGTCGCGCGCCTCGACCACGGTGAGCTTGGTGCCTGCGGACATGGTGCTCATGGTTCCACCCCCTCCCATCCTCCCCCATCAACGGGGAGGTGCCGTCCGGAGTATGGGGCACGATCGAGCCAGATCCACCAGCCCAGCACCTCCCGCTTGATGGGGGAGGATGGGAGGGGGTGGGGCAACACGCCCGAAAGCCGCGAAGGGCGCATCTCAATCCTCATAATGCACCCAATACTTGCTCGTCAGGAACGAGAACGCCGTGAACACCGCCACCATGGCCAGCAGGATCCAGGCCAGCGCCGAGGCATAGCCCATGCGGAAGAAGCCGAAGGCCTCCTGGTAGAGATAGAGCGTGTAGAACAGCGTCGAGTTGATCGGATTGCCGGTGCCGCCCGAGATGATGAAGGCCGGCGTAAAACTCTTGAATGCCTCGATGGTCTGGATGATGGCGTTGAAGAACACCACCGGCGTCAGCAGCGGCAGGGTGATCTTCCAGAACTGGCGCCACTTGGATGCACCGTCGAGGCTCGCCGCCTCGTACATGTCCTGCGGAATCTGCCTGAGCCCGGCGAGGAAGATGATCATGGGTGAGCCGAACTGCCACACGGCGAGGATGATGATCGTCCACAGCGAGTATTGCGGGCTCGAGATCCAGCTCGGCCCGACGATGCCGAAGATGGCGAGGAAATCGTTGACCAGGCCCTCGCGGGCGAAAATCGTGCGCCACAGGATGGCGATCGCAACCGATGCACCGAGCAGGCTGGGCAGGTAGAACAGCGCGCGATAGAGCGGCAGCCCGCGCATGCCGCGGTTGAGCAGCAGCGCCACACCGAGCGCGAAGGCCAGCTTCAGCGGCACCGAGAAGATGACGAAGAAGATCGTCACCCGCATCGAGGCCAGGAATTTCGGGTCGGCCGTGAAGATGCGGATGTAGTTGTTGAGCCCCAGCCATTCCGGCGTGGTCAACAGGTCGAAATCGGTGAAGCTCAGGTAGAGCGAGGAAATGATCGGCCCGATGGTCAGGCCGAAAAAGCCGATGAACCACGGCACCAGGAAGAGATAGCCGGCCGAATGGTCGCGCCACAGGCGCTGCCAAAGGCCGGGAGAGGCCGCGCGCTCCGTCACCGGGTCGCCGGATGCGATGGAGCGCGCGGTCATCTGTTACGCCCGGGCGAGGATTTCGGTGGCGCCCGTGACGAGCTCGGCGCCGGCCTGTTCCGGCGTCTTGGCGCCGAAGCCGACTTCCTGGCCCAGCGTGCGGATCAGCGAGGAGTCCACTTCACCGGCAGCGGCCGGCGGCGGCGGCGGGAGCGGCCCGAGCAGGTCGCCGAGGTTGGCCACGAAGTTGAGCGCGATCTGGTTCTGCTCGTCGAGGGTCGGGGCGACGATGTCGCGGACCGCCGGCAGGCAGGGAATGCCGCGCTCGACGCCGAGCGCCTTGACGGCTTCCGGGTCGGAGATGAAGAAGTTGAGGAAATCGGCTGCGGCTTCCTTGTTGGCCGACGAGCCGGCCACCGAGAAGAACATCGAGGGCTTGCGGTAGTGACCGCCGCCGACGCCGGCGCCGATGCGGGCGTAGCCGATCATGTCGAGCCGGTCCTGCACCAGGGCCTGGAAGCCGACGAGCTGGTTGGAGTTGGACGGCATCAGCGCCGACTTGCCGGTCACCAGCATGGTGGACTCGAGCGGGCCGGTGTCGAGCGCCTGGTCGTCGGGCGTCACGCACACGCCGGCCTCGCGCAGCTTGGCCCACAGCTGGTACCACTCGACCGCGTCCTGCTCGTCGAAGCCGATCTTGCCTTCGGCGGTATAGAGCGCCTTGCCGCGCTGGCGCAGCCAGTTGTCGAGCGAGGGCTCGTTGTAGGAGCTGTCCGAGATCGCCCGCATGCCGCCGCGGATATTCTTGGAGTTGAACGCCTCGCCGATGGTCATCAGGTCGTCGTAGGTCCAGGCGTTGGTCGGCGCCGCGATGCCCACTTCCTCGAAGGCCGCGGTGTTGATCAGCGTCGCCACCGAGTTGGCGCCCAGCGAGATGCCGTACAGCGCACCGTCGACCTTGCCGCCATCGAGCTGATCCTGATCGAAGCTGTCGAGCTTGAGCACGCCGCCGACGAACTCGTCGAGCGGCGCGATGGCGTTACGCTTGGCGTATTCGACGATGTAGCGGTAGTCCATCTGGATGATGTCGGGGGCATTGCCGCCGGCAGTCTGGGTGGCGAGCTTGGGCCAGTAGTCGTTCCAGGCGAGGAACTCGCCCTCGATGTCGGTGCCCTTGGCCGCCTTGTAGAGGTCGGTCACCTGGTAGGTGCGGTCGGCGCGGGCCTGGCCGCCCCAGAAGGTCAGGCGCATCTGCGCCGCCTGGGCCCAGGCGGTAGCCGGCAGGGCGCTGGCGCCCAGCAGAGCCGTCGAGCCCATAAGGAACTGACGGCGGTCGAGCCTAAATGTCATGGTTATCCTCCCGTTGACATCGACGGGCGGCCTCCACCGCCCGGATTCTCCTCAGTCGCGCTCTTGTCGGCGCTAAATAACTAACTGGTTACAACCATGGGCCGTGACGGGCAGGCTGTCAAGCTGCCCAAGTCTGGCAGAAGTTCATGGACTTCAGGCCAGTTTATGCCGGGATTAGCCCGGTATGGAGAGCGTTCATCCATAGGGCAGCGGCGGGGCGCCAGTATGGCGGCGGAGGCGACTGGGGCGTCGACTCGACAGTGCCTGCGACCGGGCCTACCGCCGCGTCCGCAGGTAGTCGACCACCATCTGCACCGCCTGCGCCTCGCGGTCCTGGATCAGCGCGAACTGGCTCAGGTCCTTGCCGAACACCACGCTCAGCGTCGCCATGTTGGAGACGTAGAAGTAGCACAGTGCGATGATCGAGATGTAGAGCTGCATCGGGTCGACATCGGTACGGAACAGGCCCTCGGCGTGGCCGCGCTTCACGATCTCCTGCAGCTCGCCGACGATGGGCGAGCGGATCTCCTCGACATTCCTGATCTTCCTGACAAACCGGGCGTTCTGCAGGTTTTCCACCGAGAGCAGGCGGGGGAACCAGGGGTTGGCGAGGAAGTGCCGGAATGTGAACCGGATGATCCGGTCGACTGCCTCGATCGGATCATACTGGCTGATGCGAAGCTCGCGTTCGCCGCGCCGGATCTCCTGATAGGCGTCCAGCAGCACCGCCTCGTACAGCGCTTCCTTGTTGCCGAAATAATGATAGAGCAGCCGCTTGTTCGCCTTGGCGCGGGCCGCGATCGCATCCACCCGCGCGCCGTTGAAGCCCTGCTCGCAGAACTCGTCGCGCGCCGCCCTGAGGATCGAGGCCTTGGTCTTTTCGGCATCGCGCGGGCGCACCGAAACCGCGACTTCCGCCGCTGTCCGCTTCACCTTCACCGCCGCCACACCAGCCATCGAAATCGATCCTCCCACCGCCCCGTTGCGGTACATTATCTGCACGTAGTCCACGGTTGGTCCGCGAACTTCTGCCAGCCCGCGGGAAGTTATCCCCGCTCCCGGCAAGCGAAATCCGCCCCGACCTTGACGTGTCATACTAGCGACGTGTATCCAAGTAACCAAGTAGTTACAAAGAACAGGGTCGAGGGAGGGGAGTATGGCCGAGCGCAGGCTGGGGCTGATCATGCATGGCGTGACCGGCCGGATGGGGTACAACCAGCATCTGGTGCGCTCCATTCTCGCCATCCGCCAGCAGGGTGGCGTCACCCTGTCGAACGGCGACCGGCTGCAGGTCGACCCGATCATCGTCGGCCGCGATCGCGACAAGATTCAACGGCTTGCCGAAAAGCACGGCATCGCCCGCTGGTCCACCGACCTCGAGGCCGCGCTGTCCAATCCCGACGACGAAGTCTTCTTCGACGCCGGCACCACGCAGATGCGTGCTGGCCTCCTCGGCCGCGCCATCGATGCAGGCAAGCACGTCTATTGCGAAAAGCCGGTCTCGGACGATCTGCACTCCGCTATCGCCTTGGCCAAGAAGGCGAAATCGGCCGGCATCAAGCATGGCGTGGTGCAGGACAAGCTGTTCCTCCCCGGCCTCATGAAGATCAGGATGCTCAAGGATGCCGGCTTTTTCGGCCGCATCCTGTCGGTGCGCGGTGAGTTCGGCTACTGGGTGTTCGAGGGCGATTGGGGCCAGCCGGCCCAGCGCCCGAGCTGGAACTACAAGGCGGCCGAGGGCGGCGGCATCATCCTCGATATGCTGTGCCACTGGCGCTATGTGCTCGACAACCTGTTCGGCGAGGTGCAGGCGGTAAGCTGCCTTGGCGCCACGCATATTCCGAGCCGCGTCGACGAGCGCGGACAGACCTACACCGCTGACGCGGACGATGCCGCCTACGCCACCTTCCAGCTCGAAGGCGGCGCCGTGGCCCACATCAACTCGAGCTGGGACGTGCGCGTCCGCCGCGACGATCTCGTGACATTTCAAGTGGATGGCACGCACGGCTCGGCCGTCGCGGGCCTCCACAAATGCTTCACTCAGCACCGCGTGAACACCCCCCGTCCGGTGTGGAACCCCGACGAGCCGCAGACCATCGACTTCTTCGCCAACTGGGAGGAAGTGCCCGACAACTACCCGCCGCAGAACGGCTTCAAGGCGCAGTGGGAAATGTTCCTGAAGCACGTTGCCGAGGACGCCCCCTGGCCCTACGGCCTCGAAGCCGGCGCCAAGGGCGTGCAGCTTGCGACGCTCGGATTGCAGAGCTGGAAGGAACGCCGGTGGCTCGATGTTCCGGCGCTGGGGATTTGAGGGTGATGGCGCAGGGCACAAGGCTAGCGCTCCCCTCCCCCTTGCGGGGAGGGGCCGGGGGTGGGGGTCCATCGGCGGTCACCGCACCACCCCCACCCTCGATCCCTCCCCGCAAGGGGGAGGGAGGCCAGATCGAGTCTGGAGTGTCCATTCATGCCTGAACTCCGTCTCCCCACCCCCTCCCGCACGCTCGAGACCTACCGCCTCACCGGCACGCCGATCCCGTTCGAGCGCCATGCCGCTACCGATTTCCCGCGCATCGCCTACGCTGCCGCCCACGTCGTCGCCGACCCGCTGGCGTCGAACGACCCCTGGCTCACCCCCGCGATCGACTGGGACACCACGCTCAAGTTCCGCCACCGCCTGTGGGATCTCGGCCTCGGCGTCGCCGAAGCCATGGACACCGCGCAGCGCGGCATGGGCCTCACCTGGACCGAGGCACAGGAACTGATCCGCCGCTCGCAGGCCGAAGCGCGCACCCGCAGCGACGGCCTCATCGCCTATGGCGCCGGCACCGATCACCTGCTGCCCGGCCCGAATGTCAGCATCGACGACGTCATCCGCGCCTATGAGGAGCAGGTCGGCTTCGTCGAGGGGCAGGGCGGCCGCGTCATCCTGATGGCGTCGCGTGCCCTCGTGGTCGCGGCAGAATCGCCCGACGATTACGCCCGCGTCTACGCCCGCATCGTCAGCCAGGTGAAGCAGCCGGTGATCCTTCACTGGCTCGGCGAAATGTTCGATCCGGCGCTGGAAGGCTACTGGGGCCGGTCGGACCACGACGCAGCCATGGATGTCTGCCTCGACGTCATCGCCGCCCTTGCCGACAAGGTCGACGGCATCAAGATTTCGCTCCTGAGCAAGGAAAAGGAGATCGCCATGCGCCGCCGCCTGCCGGCTTCGGTGCGCATGTATACCGGCGACGATTTCAACTATGCCGAGCTGATCGCCGGAGACGAACAGGGCCATTCCGACGCGCTGCTCGGCATTTTCGACGCCATCGCCCCGGCAGCGTCCGCAGCGCTCGCGGCGCTGGGCCGTGGCAGCGACAAGGAGTTCTTCGAGCTGCTCGAGCCCACCGTGCCGCTCAGCCGCCACATCTTTGCGGCGCCCACCCGCTTCTACAAGACGGGCGTGGTGTTCCTCGCCTATCTCAACGGGCTGCAGGACCATTTCGCCATGATCGGCGGCCAGCAATCGACCCGCTCGCTGCAGCATTTGAGTGAACTGTTCCGGCTCGCGGACAAGGCGCGGGTGCTGGCCGACCCGGGGTTGGCTGTGGAGCGGATGAGGCGGGTGCTGGCTGTGCATGGGGTGGTGGTGTGAGTGCCTCAACACCCCTCATCCGGCGCTACGCGCCACCTTCTCCCCGACGGGGAGAAGAATACCGAAGCATCGGTGATCACCCCTGTTCCTCTCCCCGTCGGGGAGAGGGTGGATCGGCCGAAGGCCGAGACGGGTGAGGGGCTTGGTCACGATGCCTAGTTCCCAACTCTCCATCAACCTCGCCACCCTGCGCAACGGCGACAGCTTTGCGCAGATGGTCGATACCTGCCTCCGCTACGGCATCACCGCCATCTCGCCCTGGCGCGACCAGGTTGCGGTCGCCGGCCTTGCCGAAGCCGCCAGTATCGTCCGCGCCAACAAGCTGCGCGTCACCGGCCTCTGCCGCGGCGGCATGTTCCCCGCCGATACGCCGGCCGGCTGCCAGGCCAATATCGACGACAATTTTCGCGCTATCGACGAAGCCGCCACTCTGGGCGCCGATTGCCTTGTCCTCGTCGTCGGCGGCCTGCCGGGCGCGTCGAAGGACCTGCCCGCGGCCCGCCAGATGGTCGCCGATGGCATCGCCGCCATCCTGCCGCACGCCCGCGCCGCCAACGTCCCACTCGCCATCGAGCCACTGCACCCGATGTATGCCGCCGACCGGGCCTGCGTGAACACCATCGACCAGGCCCTCGATATCGCCGCCCAACTCGGCGATGGCGTCGGCATCGCCATCGATGTCTACCACGTCTGGTGGGACCCCAACCTTGCCGCCGCCATCGCCCGCGCCGGCCGCGAAAACCGCATCCTCGCCCACCACATCTGCGATTGGCTGGTCCCCACCACCGACATGCTGCTCGATCGCGGCATGATGGGCGACGGCGTCATCGACCTCAAAGCCATCCGCACCATGATCGAGGCGGCCGGCTATCACGGCCCGCAGGAAGTCGAGATCTTCTCGCGCGACAACTGGTGGAAGCGCCCCGGCGACGAAACCATCCGCACCTGCGTCGAGCGCTTCGAGACCGTTTGCTGAGCGCCGACGCGCCGGCTTGATCGAGGTCAAGGCGCGGCTGCCCGCGAGCGGCGAAATAGCTCCATCACAGCCATGGAGAGACACGATGGGCTTCGATTTCACGGGTAGGGTCGCGATCGTCACGGGCGGCGCTTCCGGCATCGGCGAGGCCATCGCCAGGACGCTCGCGGCCGGTGGCGCCAAGGTCGTGGTTGCCGATCAGAATGCCGATGCGGCCAAGGCCACCGCCGAGGCACTAGTTGCGGCCGGCGGCACCGCGTCCGCCTTCGCCGTCGATGTGTCCGAGGCCGATCAGGTCGAAGCCATGGTCGCCTTCGCCACCAGCAGCTATGGCGGGCTGCACCTGGCGGTGAACAATGCCGGCATCGGCGGCGTCGCCGCGCCCACCGGCGAGTATCCGATCGATGCCTGGCACAAGGTCATCGACGTCAACCTCAACGGCGTCTTCTACGGCCTGCGCTACGAAATCCCGGCCATTCTCGCATCCGGTGGCGGTTCCATCGTCAACATCGCGTCTATCCTGGGCAGCGTCGCCTTCGCCAATTCGCCGGCCTATGTCGCGGCCAAGCACGGTGTTCTCGGCCTGACCAAATCCGCCGCCATCGAGTACGCCAAGCAGGGCATCCGGGTGAACTCCATCGGTCCCGGCTTCATCGACACCCCGCTATTGAGCAAGAACCTGCCGTTCGACGCGCTCACCTACATTGCCGGCCTCCACCCCATCGGCCGCCTCGGCACCTCCGAGGAGGTCGCCGGCATCACCGCCTTCCTCCTCTCCGAGCAGGCCAGCTTCATCACCGGCAGCTATCACCTCGTCGATGGCGGCTACACGGCACAGTAATTGAACCAAAGCGCCCCTTGCATGGGGCGTGCCGATGGCTAATCTCCGCGCCGAAACGCGAGGAGACGACATTGCATATCCTGATCATCGGGGCGGCCGGCATGGTCGGCCGCAAGCTCACGGCGGGCCTGATCAAGGCCGGACAGGTTGGCGGCAAGACGATCGAGAAATTCACGCTGGCCGATGTGATCGAACCGGCCAAGGTCGAGTTTCCCGGCGCCGTCACCACCGTCGCATCCGATCTTTCCGCTCCCGGTGAGGCGGCCAAGCTGATCGCCGGCCGGCCCGACCTGATCTTCCATCTCGCCGCCATCGTTTCGGGCGAGGCCGAGGCCGATTTCGACAAGGGCTATCGCATCAACCTCGATGGCACGCGCTACCTGCTCGAAGCCGTCCGCCAGGAAGGGCTGAAGCAGCCCTACAAGCCGCGCGTGGTGTTCACCTCGTCGATCGCCGTGTTCGGCGCGCCGTTCCCGGAGGCCATCGGCGACGAGTTCTTCAACACTCCGCTCACCAGCTATGGCACGCAGAAGGCCATCGGCGAGCTGCTGCTCAACGACTACTCGCGCAAGGGTTTCCTCGATGGCGTCGGCATCCGCCTGCCCACCATCGTCATCCGGCCGGGCAAGCCGAACGCCGCCGCGTCGGGCTTTTTCTCCAACATCCTGCGCGAGCCGCTGGTCGGGCAGGAGGCGGTGCTGCCGGTGTCGACCGATGTGCGCCACTGGTTCGCCAGCCCGCGCGCCGCGGTGGGCTTCCTGATCCATGCCGCCGAGCTCGACACGAGCCTCCTGGGCTGGCGCCGCACCCTGTCTGTGCCGGGCCTCTCGGCCACGGTGGGCGAAGAGATCGAGGCGCTGCGCCGCGTTGCCGGCGAGCAGGCGGTCAAGCTGATCCGCACCGAGACCGATCCGAAGATCGTCGGCATGGTCGATGGCTGGCCGCGCAATTTCGCCGCCAAGCGCGCCGAGGGGCTGGGCTTCAGGGCCGAGAAGAGCTTCGACGAGATCATCCGGATCCACATCGAGGACGAACTCGGCGGCAAGATCGGCGGCTGAGGCTAGAAGCGGCGGGAGCGGCGGGTCTGCGGCCAGTTGAGGCCGGGGATCAGCGGCGCCCGCCAGCTCAGCGCGATGCCATGGTCATCGACGGTGAGACGCGGCTCCGCGGCGCCATCAATCCTTGCGCTGCGGTCTTCCACCACCGCGTCGTCGGCGAAGCGCACACGTACGCTCACCCGGCTGCCGGCATAAGACAGCGTCACCAGCTTGGTCACGTCCCGGTCGACCGTGAAGGCGAAGCTCTGCTCGCCGGGCGGCAGTTCGAGCTGCCGCGGCGGCGTACCGGGCGCTACCGGCTGCGCTGTTGCCGCGGTGGCGGTGAACTCGCTCCATGTAAGTGCGGACGCACCCGGCGCTGTCATCGGACAGCTCCCGGTGCAGGACGAGTCTTAAGCAGGACAGGCTCCCCGTAGGCCACTAGTCTAGTTCGTTACCCCAACCTGCATATAATTGCAGTCGAGGCCGCTCGGCAATCGGGAGTCGTACGAGTGGTTATCACGTAGATGTGGTACGGATACTATCCCGGCTCGCAGGAAGTTCTTGCAGTGTCATGGCGCGCACAGCAACGGCGCGCGCCTGAAATGTCCGCTGTAACTCAGCGCTGCGGCAGCCATTTCTTGGCGATCTTGCACACCATGGTGTAGGCGGGATCGTAGACATTGCCGACCTCGTAGCGCACGACCTGGCCCATCAGGTGGCTGGCGGCAGTCTTGGATAGCCCGTAGTCGCTCTGCAGCCAGTTGAACATGTCGGTGGTGGCGTGCTGCAGCGCCTGGTCGAGCGGGCGGGCATTGCCGACCGAGAAGATCTCCTCGGCATTTTCGCCGCGCGGCCACACCAGCTTGCGGTTCTTTTCGACGGTCAGTTTCAGCTCGACCTCATAGCTCGTCTCGATACCGGTGCCGACGATCTCGCCATCCCCCTGCACGGCGTGGCAATCGCCCACGAAGAACAGCGCGCCTTCCACCGCAACCGGAAAGGATACCGTCGCGCCCGGGCCGAAGCCGCGATAATCCATGTTGCCGCCGTTCTCGGCGCTGGTGGCGGTGGAAAAGGCCTGGCCGAGGCGCGGTGCCACGCCGAAGCAGCCGATCATCGGCTCGAGCGGGAGCACGAAATCCTCGAGCCCCTCGACCGGCGGTTGCAGCTGCGCCGTGCCCGCCTGTCGATCGATGGCCCAGGTGACCTGATCGCTGGGGGGCAGTCCGCGCACCGCCTCGGGGTCGATCACGTTGCCCGCCAGCGACGAGCGGGTCCAGCCGGTGGCGCGGTTGGGCGTCATGCGGATGATCTCGACCTTCAGCGCGTCGCCCGGCTCGGCGCCTTCGACGAAGATCGGCCCGTTCATCGGGTTCGGTCCCGGCCGGCGCTTCACGCCGTCCTTGTCGGCACCGCCGGCATCGAGCGTCTCGGTGATCACAGTGTCGCCCGAAGCCACGCGGAACGCGGGGGGCAGGGTGCCGAGGACATTGTGCCATTCGGTGGCGACGAAACGGTGCGTGGTCATGGTGGTCCCTCTGTTTCCCAAGCCGTAGCCGCTGCGTCAAAACTTGTCACTTGCGGCTAAGGGCGAAGGCGGCTTTAGACGTTGAGGCTCGCCAGCCACTCGGCATATTCGCCATCGTGCCGGCCCTCGAAATTGGCCATGCCTGGTTTGGTCAGCAGCCCACGCCGGGGCGGAATGAACGAGTAGATGCGGCCGCGCCGGTGCTCGCGCCAGTTGATGTTCACCGCCGCGAGCTTGGGGAAGAATTCGAGGTCGTCATAGGGCAGGTGGTCGTGGATCCACCAGCCGAGCGCCTCCCAGTGGCCGGTGGCCTGATAGTAGGGCAGGAAGGCGTGCACCACCACGCAGGCGGTCGCCCCCATGCCGCCCATCGCGTCGCGGCGGTCCCAGATATGGCCGGCGAAGTTGGTCTCGTTGCGCCCGCAATTGAGGTCGTGCTCGTTGCCGAAGCGGTTGACCTCGACCGAGCGGAAGGCCGAGCGGATAGAGATGCGCCCGAACCGCTCCCACAGCGGCTCGAGGCAGTCCTCGCACAGCCGCCGGCCGGCCGCGATGGCGAGGTCCGGATCGTCGGGGATGTTGGGGATGCCGTAAAAGCTCGCGATCTCGGAATGAAGGAAATCGCGCATGAAGAAATTCGGGCTGAGCCGCACCCGGCCCAGTTCCTCCAGCGCCTTCATGCTCTGCGGCTTTCGCATGACATGCTCCATTGTCCAAAGCCGTGTTAGTGTGCCCCATCAATATGTTGGCGGACCACCCGGTTCTTTGAGGAGACGCTCATGTCGAAGCTATTGATGGCCATCATTGCGGCCCTGACCCTGATTGCAGCGCCCGCACTGGCGCAGACCGATGCGGATGTCGATGCGCGGATCGATATGGTGCTCGGCGATCATGCCGCCTATCGCGAAGCCTTCGACGCCATCCAGGCCGCAGTCGCCGCCAAGGATGGCGCCGTCTTCGCCGCCTGGGTCAGCTACCCGATTACCGTGGTCGCCGACGGCGAGGAGATGGTGATCGGCAGCGCCGAGCAGTTCGCCGAGCATTTCGACACCATCGTCACCGACGAGATCGCGACCGCCATCTCCGGGCAGAAATGGGCGGACCTGTTCGTCAACGACCAGGGCCTCATGTTCGGCAATGGCCAGGTCTGGGTGAACGGCATCTGCAAGGACGAGACCTGCGCTACCTTCGACGTCAAGGTGATCACCATCCAATCAACGTCGAACTAGCGAGCATACGGGCAAACCTGCTCTAGTCGGGCAGGAGGATTCCCGGGGGACGCCATGCTGCTCCAGATCGTGTTCTACGTCGCCATCACCGCCGAGGCGATGACGGCCGCGCTCGCCGCCGGCCGGCGCAAGATGGACTGGTTCGGCGTCTGCGTCCTCGCCTGTGTCACTGCGCTGGGCGGCGGCACGATCCGCGATTTCATCCTCGGGCACTATCCGCTGGTCTGGGTCGAGAACCCCTATCTGCTGGTCATCTGCTGCGTCGCCGCCTTCGTCACTATTGCGCTCGCCCGCTATATGGCGGCCCTGCGCTGGCCCTTCCTGCTGCTCGATGCGGTCGGGCTCGCGGCCTTCACCATCATTGGCTGCAACGTGGCGCTGGAGATGGGCCAGCAGCCCATCATCGTCATCGTCTCGGGCCTGGTCACCGGCATTGTCGGCGGCGTCCTGCGCGACGTGCTGTGCAACGACGTGCCGCTGGTGTTCTCGTCCGAGCTCTATGCCACGGTCGCGATCGTCGCCGGCACGCTCTATTATTTCGGCCATACCATGGGGCTGCCGCACGACATGGTGGTGATCGGCACCATCGTCGTCGGCTTCACGCTGCGTGTGCTGGCCATCGTATTCAAGCTCGAGATGCCGAAATTCGTCTACGACAAGGAGCTGCGCTGATGGTCCGCCCGCAACGCATGCAACTCAGCCGCCGCGCCGGCTACAACCTGCAAGACGCCTCCCACGCCCTCAACGGCCTGCCGGCCAAGCGCATCACGCGACCCGGCCCGTGGGGTAATCCCTTCACCATCGAGGAAACCGGCAAGCGCTACGGCCTCGATCGCGATGCCGCGCAGGCCAAGGCCGTCGAGCTCTGCGGCCAGTGGCTCACCGGCACGCTTGACCCAAAACTCTCGCCCGGCCCGCCGCCTGCGCGCGAAACCATTCGCGCCGAGCTCGCTGGCCACAATCTCGCCTGTTGGTGCAAACCCGGCACTCCCTGCCACGCCGACACCCTCATCGCCCTCGCAAACGGATAGCCCATGGCCCGCATCACCTACCTCACCACCATCGAGTTCGGCGCCGGCGTCGTCTCCACCCTGCCGCAGTCGCTGGCCGAGCTCGGCATTACCAAGCCCCTGCTGGTCGCCGACAAGGGTATCGCCGCCTCGGGCATCCTGTCGGTCGCGACCGCATTGCTGCCGGCCGGCACGCCGGTGTTCCTCGATACGCCGTCCAATCCGACCGAGGGAGCGGTGCTCGCCGCCCTCGAGCAGTACCGCGCCAATTTCTGCGACGGCATCATCGCTATCGGCGGCGGCTCGCCCATCGATCTCGCCAAGGGCGTGGCGCTGCTCGCCACCCATGCCGGCGCGCTCGAGCAGTATGCGGTCATCTATGGCGGGCTCGATCGCATCACCGGCAGCGTTGCGCCGCTGATCGCGGTGCCGACCACCGCGGGCACCGGCGCCGAGGTCGGCCGTGCGGCGCTCCTCACCCTCGAGGATGGCCGCAAGCTCGGCTTCATCTCGCCCCACCTGATCCCCAGGCGCGCCATCTGCGATCCCGAGCTGACCTACGGCCTGCCGCCGGGCCTCACCGCCGCGACCGGCCTCGATGGGCTCAGCCACTGCATCGAGACGCTGTGCTCGCCGCGCATCAATCCGCCGGCCGAGGCGATCGCGCTCGACGGGGCAGGGCGCATCTGGCGCAACCTCGAGACCGCGTTCAAGGAAGGTGGCAACCGCACCGCCCGCAGCGAGATGATGATGGGGGCGCTGATGGGCGGCCTCGCCTTCCAGAAGGGGCTCGGCGCGGTGCACGCGCTCAGCCATGCCTTGGGCGGGCTCAAGGACGTATCGCTGCATCACGGCACGCTCAATGCCATCCTGATGCCGCCGGTGCTGCGTTTCAACGCCTCCGAGATCGCCGACAAACTCTCCCGCCTCAAGGCCGCCATGGGCCTGCCGCCCGCCGCCGACGTTGCCCGCGAGCTCGACGCCCTCAACCGCCGCTTGGGCATCCCCGAAGGCCTGCGCAAGCTCGGCGTGCGCGAGGACCACTTCGACTGGGTGATCGAACGCGCCCTGGCCGACCACAGCCACGCCACCAACCCGCGCGACGCGACGGCGAGCGAATACCGCGAGCTGCTCGAAGCGGCGATGGATTGAGGCGTAGCACTCTCACAGCCACCGGGGCATTCCGGCGCAGGCCGGAATCCATCCCGAGGTCGAAGCGCCAAACGCGGTTGGCCGAGATATCTCAGGATGGACCCCGGCCTTCGCCGGGGTGACATCGTGGGTAGGGCACTAACGCGACGGCTCGAACAGATCCGGATGGATCGCCGCTAGATGCGGCATCGAGGGCACGATCTCGTTCAGGTGCTTGAACATCGTCGCCGCCGCCTCGTCGCCGTCATGCGCTTCGAGCGCGTCGACGATCCTGGTGTGCTGGGCCACCACGAACGGCCGCGGCGTTGCATCGGGGAAGCCGAGGAAGCGCACGCGGTCGAGCTGCGCCTTGAGGCTGACGATCAGCCGCCAGGCGTGTTCGCAGTCGGCCATGCCGGCAATGGTGGAGTGGAACTCGTCGTCGAGCCGCATGAACTCGCTGAGCTGGCCCGACAGCGCGATCTCCTGGGCCGCGAGGTTGCGACGCAATTCGCCGATGCCGACCCGATCCGACTCGGTCGCGGCCTTGCGCACCACGGCCAGCTCGATCGCCTCGCGGATGAAGCGGGCGTTGTCCACCTCGCGGATCGAGATCAGCTTGACGAAGGTGCCACGCTGCGGCCGCACTTCCACCAGCCCCGCATCGGCGAGCTTGATGAAGGCCTCGCGCACCGGTTGCCGCGACACGCCGAGCTGCCGGGCCAGTTCGGCTTCCGACAGCAGATGGCCCGGCCGCAGCTGCAGCTGCACGATGGCGGCGCGCACCGCATCATAGACACGGACGGCCATGCTCGAATGGCGCACCCGCGTCGGCGGTAGAGCCGGCAGCTCCAGTTCAATCGTCATCGTTGACACCCCTCAGCTGCCATACTAGCACCGCCTAGCACACTTGTAAGTGCTGGGAGGACACAAGATGCGGCAAACATGGCGTTGGTTCGGACCAGCCGACCTTGCAAAGATCGACGATGTCGTACAGGCCGGCGCCGAGGGTGTCGTCACCGCCCTGCACCATGTCCCCAACGGAGTGGTCTGGTCGCCCGAGGAAATCACCAAACGCCAGGAGCAGATTCGCGTGCGCTTCGACGGCAAGCCCTCCGGCATCGAGTGGGAGGTGATCGAGAGCCTGCCGGTGTCGGAAGACATCAAGAAGCAGAAGGGCAGCTGGCGCGAGCATATCGCCAACTACAAGCAGAGCCTGCGCCACGTCGCGGCGGCCGGCCTCAAGGTGGTGTGCTACAATTTCATGCCGGTCATCGACTGGACCCGCACCGACTTGCGCTACCAGGTCGCCCATGGCGGCACCTGCATGCGCTTCGACATCAACGATTTCGCGGCCTTCGATATCCACATCCTGAAGCGCCCCGGCGCCGCGGAGGATTTCTCGCCTGACGTTGTCGCCGAAGCTGGCCGGCGCTTCGCCGCAATGGACGAGGCGACCCAGAAGCAGCTCGCCCGCAACATCACCTTCGGCCTTCCCGGCTCGACCGAGTCGATGACCCTCGACGATGTGCGCGCCCATCTCGCCGAGTACGGTCACATCTCCACCGACCAGTTGCGCCAGCACTTCGTGGATTTCCTCTCGGAGATCGTGCCGGTCGCCGAGGAAGTCGGCGTGCGCCTCTGCTGCCATCCGGACGATCCGCCGTTCGCGCTGCTCGGCCTGCCGCGCATTATGTCGACCGCCGCCGACTACCGGCAGGTGCTGGGCGCCGTCGACAGCCGCACCAACGGCATGACGCTGTGCTCCGGCTCGCTCGGCGCCCGGCCGGACAACGACCTGCCCGCCATCATGGACGAGTTCGCCGCCAAGGTGCACTTCATCCACCTGCGCAACGTCCGCCGCGAGAGCGACGCCATCGCCGGCTCGTTCTACGAGGACGAGCACCTCGCGGGCAGCACGGACATGGTGCCGCTCATCGCTGCGATCCTGCGCGAGGAAACCCGCCGCGCCAGGGAAGGCCGCGAGGACGCACAGATTCCGATGCGTCCCGACCACGGCCAGGACATCCTCGACGACATTGGCCGCCGGGCCCAGCCGGGCTATCCAACCATCGGCCGGCTCAAGGGCCTCGCCGAGCTGCGCGGCGTGATGGCGGCGCTCAGCCACAGCGAGTTCGGCATCGGGGCCTAATCGCTTCGAGCGAGCTCGGAGCCACCCCCACCCACCAGCTTCGCGGGTTCCCGCTCCCCACAAGGGGGAGGGAGATCGTGCCTCATCCTACCGCCTCAGGCCTCCCTCCCCATCATGGGGAGGGAGGCGATGGTGCACGATCCCGCCTTGCAAACAGAGGTTCCCGCTTTCGCGGGAATGACTCCGTGCAGGATGGCATCTCCGAGAAGCAGTCCAACCTGAGTACTTGCCGTAAAGGGCGAAAGCGATCGTCGCGGCCCCAGCTCAATCCTCCAGCAGGTACGCACCCTTGCGACCCGCCAGCACCGTGCTCCCGACGATCTTCATGATCGAGGATCCGCGCGGCGCGTATTTCGCCATCGAGCGAGACAGCACGAAGCCGTCCGTGCCGGCAAATACCGGCGTACGGGCCATGAACGCCTCCGGCCCGTCGAGCGCGATCAGGTCGGCCACTGGCTGGCCCTTGGTCACCCGATCGCCGAGCTCGACCCGGTAGGCTATCAGCCCCGGCCGGTCGACGCGGATGATCTCGGTGGCCTCGAACGGCGTCGCCGATGCAGTCGGGGCGGGGCGTTCGCCCGGATCGGCGTCGATCAGGTTGCGTTCGCACAGGAAGCCCCACAGGCGGCGCGCGTCGTCGGCGCCGATGTGGTCGAACACATCGGCCTGGCCGCGATATTCCAGCGTCGCCGTGGCGCTTGCCATCGGCACGGGCTTGCCCGGATTGGCCGCGGCCACCTTGCGGTAGAGCTGCGGCAGCACTTCGTCGAACGAGCCGCCGCCGGAGTCGGCGGCGGTCAGCGTCGCGGCCGCGCCCATCCAGTCGGCGAGGTCCTGCAGCTCGGGCATCAGTTCGGGCGAGGTGAAGATGTGCAGCAGCGAGTCGTCGTCGCAGTGGAGGTCGAGCACGAACTCGGCGTCATGCGCCTCCTTCAGCACCAGGAGGCGCAGCTGCTCATTGGCGTTGCGCGGGGTCTGCCCGTCGATCCAGTTGCTCACCGCCTTGCGGATCAGGTTGACGTTGAAGCGCTCGTCGTCGCCCAGCCGGCCGTTGATCTGCTGGCGCACGGCCTGGAACAAGTCGGGCCAGCGGCGGTTGAAGTTGATACCCGAGTTGACGTCGTAGCGGCCGATATGGCGGCGCAGCGAGAAGGTCGCGAGGCCGAGCGGGTTCACCGCCGGCATCACCGTGAAACGGGCGCGCAGCAGTCCCTGGTCGTCGGCCTGCCGCAGCATGGGCAGCAGATGATGCAGCAGCATCGTGCCGGGGTGCTCGTCGGCATGCAGCGCCGCCTGCAGGTGCACCTTCTCGGGCGCGTCCTTGGGGCCGATCACGTAATAGGTGAATTCGGTCACACTGCCGGGCGCGTCGCCGCGCAGCGGCACCACCTTGCGTTCAAAGCTCACGGGTCAACCTCAAGTCAGGCGCGGGTCAAGCTGAAGCGGAGCGGCTTCACGCCCGGCATGTGCCGGGTCAGATGGCGGTACACGAGTCCGAAGACGAAGAAAACGGACATCGAGACGGCGAGGAAATACATCGCCGCCACCGAGTAATGCAGCACCGCATTGTAGTCGCGCTGGAACAGATCCTCGGCCTGGCTCATCAGGTCGCGCTGCCCGTCGATCACCGGCAGCGTGAAGTAGACCAGCGCAGTGGCGTGGAACAGGAACACCACTTCGTTGGTGTAGGCCGGCCAGGCCAACCGGATCAGGTGCGGCCAGGTCACGCGCCGGAACTGCTCCAGCCTGCTCATGCCATAGGCCCGCGCCGCCTCCTGCTCGCCCCTGGGCACGGCGAGCAAGGCGCCATAGAAGATCTCGGCGGTGTAGGCGGTGGTGTTGAGCGCCAGGATAAACGGCCCGAGAAACAGCGGGTTCAGCACGAACCAGTCGATGCCCCACGGCTTCCACACGCTGACATTCAGCGCCAGCGCCAGCGAATAGAACATGAAGAGCTGGATGAAGAAGGGCGAGCCGCGAAAGGCATAGATGTAGCCGCCGCACAGGTTGGCGACGAGCTTGTTCGGCGATCTCCGTCCGAGCGCCACGAGGATGGCCAGCACGAAGCCGACCGGGATCGAGGCGAAGGCGAAGTAGATGTTGAACAGCGTGGCGCGGGCCAGCAACACGACGTCGGCGAGGATGGCGTCCAGCATCATGCCCGCCCCGCCAGTGGCATGCCGCGCGAGGCCCAGCGGGTGACTGCCGCAAAGCCCTTCTCGGACAGGTAAGTGACGAGAATGTAGAAGATCAGCAGCGCCAGGTAGTAGCCCCAGCGCCAGTCGCCGTGGATCACGCCGGCGCTACGGGAAAAATTCGGCGAACCCAGCAGGTTGGCGCCGCGCACGATGTCGGAGATCTGCAGCAGCGACAGCAGCGAGGTCGCCTTGACCAGCAGCAGCCAGCAGTTGGACAGGCCGGGCAGGGCGTAGACCCACATCTGCCGGATATGGACGCGCCACAGCACCTGCCAGCGGCTCATGCCGAAGGCCCGCGCCGCCTCGAGCTGGCCGGGCGGCACGGCGCGCAGCGCGCCGTAAATCACGTTGGCGGTGAAGGCGCCGTAGACGATGCCGAGCGAAACTGACGCGAGCAGCAGGTACTCGGTCGTCCCCAGATACCAGTTGGCCTCGGGGCAGGGTGGCCAGATGCCCGGCGTGCCGGCGCCGGGGGGGCATACCCCCTTGGCGAGGAAGAGCTCGACCAGCTGCTCGAAGGCGAGCGGGAAGAAGATGAAGAACAGCACGTCCGGGATGCCGCGGACCATGTTGATGTAGATGCTGCCGGCCAGGCGCACGGGCGGCATGGTCGAATTGCGCATGGCGGCGCCGCCGATGCCGAACAGCAACGCAAATGCGCCGCCCAGCAGGGCGGCGTACACGGTATACTGGAAGCTCATGTACCAGTTCAGGTGCCTGCCATTGGTCAGGTAGGAGGCCCAGAACTCAAACGTGTCAGTCATCGCGCTCCTGCGCGTTTAGAGCGGTGGCGGGTCGACCAGGGCGCCCGCCACCGTCCGGGTCATTCCACGTAGAACGGGCCCTGGCGCTCGGGGAAGTGCTTGGCGATCAGGGCGTCGATCGTGCCGTCGGCCTTGGCCGCAGCGAGCGCTTCATCGAGCTTGGCAAGCAGTTCCGTGTCGGCCTTGCGCAGGCCGGCGCCAACACCGCCGCCGACTTCCACCAGCACGTCGCCGGCCTTTAGGGCGCCGCCCGAATTGGCCACCGCCTCATCGACGTAGGAGCTGTCGGCGAGCACGACGTCGACGTTGCCGGCCATGAGGTCGGCCAGCGCGTCCGGTGCGGTATCGAAGTTCAGCAGGGTGTTGCCGGTTGCGAGGTTCGCAGCGGCATAGTCGGCCTGGATGGTGCCGGACTGGGTACCGATCTTGATGCCGGTCGGGTTGTTGAGTTCGGGCGTGCTGCCGGCGAGCATCATATAGGCGGACTGGTCCGGCGGCGAATAGTCGGCAGTGAAGGCGATCGACTGCTTGCGCTCGTCGGTGATCGACATGCCGGCGGCGATGACGTCGTAGTTGCCGGCATTGAGGTTGGGGATGATGGTATCCCAGGCCGTCTGGACGAAGGTGCACTCGAGCCCGGCGCGCTTGCACAGCTCGTTCATCACGTCGATATCGAGGCCGGCCAGGTTGCCGTCGGCATCGACATAGTTCCAGGGCTCATAGGCGCCTTCGGTGCCGATCCGGATCGGCTGCGCATTGGCAGCGGTCGCGAGCAGCGCAAAAGCGGCAGCAGCCGCAAATACGAGCTTCTTCATACGTCTCTCCTGCAAAGGCCGGTTGGAGCTCCGGCCAGGTTGTCGTGTCCGCTCCCAGCGGACCTGATGGCAACGCTACCGTTTTTTACCGACTGGTCAATACTTGGTCATTTTGCAGGTGTACCGCCGACAGCCAGAACAGTTCACCCTCGCTTTCTTCTGTATCAAGCCAGAGGAAGGGGAGTTCGGGAAAGCTCTGCTCCAGTAGGTCGCGCCCGGTGCCGATCTCGCAGATCAGCCCGCCGTCGGGGTTCAGGTGGCCGGCCGCCTCCTCGATGATCCGGCGGACGAGGTCGAGGCCATCGTCGCCCCCCAGATGCGCCATTGCCGGCTCGCTCGCGTATTCGGGCGGAAAGGCCTCGACCTCGGCTGCCGCGACATAGGGCGGATTGGTGATGATCAGGTCGTAGGTCGCATCGCCCACCGGGCCGAACAGGTCACCCTGCAGCAGCCGGATGCGGTCTTCGACCTCGTGGTTGGCGACATTCAGCGCCGCGACTTCAAGCGCATCGGGGCTCAGGTCCACCGCGTCGATGTCGGCATTGGGCAGGCACATGCTCGCGATGATGGCGAGGCACCCCGAGCCGGTGCAGAGATCGAGCGCGCTGCCGATCAGCTCGGGGTCCGGGATGAGCCCCAGCCGCTCCGGCCCCAGTTCGCCGCCGAGCAGCAGCTCCGCGATGAAGGAGCGCGGGATGATGACGCGCTCATCGACGCGGAAGGGAATGCCCTGGATGTAGGCTTTGCCGACGAGGTAGGGCGCCGGCTTCCGCGTCTCAATGCGGGCATCGTACAGCCCGATCAGGTGGCGGCGCTCCTCGAGCGTCAGCCGCGCGTCGAGCCACGGATTGATATCGTCGACCGGCAGGTGCAGGCCCTCGAGCGTCAGGAAGGCCGCTTCGTCCAGCGCGTTGCCGGTGCCGTGGCCATAGGTCAGTTGCGCGGCATTGAAGCGGCTCACCGCATAGCGCAGCAGGTCGCGCACCGAGATCAGTTCGTCGGCGACCGGCATCAGGCGTGGCTCGCGGCCGAGAGGAACTGGCGGAGGCGGTCGGACTTGGTCGCCCCGAACACCTCGGCGGGCGTCCCCTCCTCCTCGATCTTGCCCTGGTGCAGGAATACCACCTTGGAGGCGATCAGCTTGGCGAACTGCATGTCGTGCGTCACGAGGATCATCGTCCGCCCCTCCTGCGCCAAAAGCTTGATCACCCGCAGCACCTCGATCTCGAGCTCGGGGTCGAGCGCCGAGGTCGGCTCGTCGAACAGCATCACCTTGGGATTGATGCACAGCGCCCGGGCGATGGCAGCGCGCTGCTGCTGGCCGCCGGAAAGCTGGGCGGGATAGCTCGAGGCCTTGTCGCGGATACCGACCTTGGCCAGCATCTCGACCGCCTCGGCGTGCACCTCGTCCTTCTCGCGCTTCTGTACCCGCAGCGGCGCTTCCATGACGTTCTCGAGCACCGTCATGTGGCTCCAAAGGTTGAACGACTGGAACACCATGCCGAGCTCGGAGCGGATGCGGCGAATCTGTGCCTCGTCGGCCGGGCGCCGATGCGCGCCGGTGCCCGTGAGCTGGATTTCCTCGCCGGCTATCCGCACGATCCCGTCCTCGGGGACCTCGAGCATATTGATGCAGCGCAGCAAAGTCGATTTTCCCGAGCCCGATGAGCCGATCAGGGCGACGACTTCACCCTCTCGGGCGCTCAGCGAGACGCCCTTCAGCACCTCGAGCTGACCGTAAGACTTGTGGATGGCGGTGAGTTCGACGACGGGCTGGGACGAGGTTGGCTGCATCGCGGCACAAAAGCCCGAAGCAGTAGCCAAAGGCAAGCGGATTGCGGAACTGCCGCGGTGCCCCGTGCGTTGGTCTGGCAGGAGCTAAGAGGCTCATTTCCCAGCAGATGAAAGGAGATAGGCGATGAATTGGAACCAGATGGAAGGCAACTGGGAGCAGTTCAAGGGCAAGGTGCAGACCCAGTGGGGCAAGCTCACCAACGATGATCTCGACGTCATCAAGGGCAACCGCAAGCAGCTCGCCGGCAAGATCCAGGAACGCTACGGCAAAGCCCAGGAAGAGGCCGAGCGCGATGTCGACGACTGGTTCAACCGTCTCAACTGACCTGCCCGACACCAATGAGAAAGCCCCGCTTCGGCGGGGCTTTTTCTTCGCGCTGAGTGCCCGAGCGTACCTCTCGCCACCGTAGGGCCGGACAGAACTGCGAACGGCCCCGCTCCACCTGGAACGGGGCCGCCGCCACCTCGAAACCGCGGACCCGGCAGGGACGGTTCGAGTTCTCTGTGTTTCGTCAGGTCGAGCGCCTGAACAGGCCGATCAGCAATGAGATCACGAGGAAGGCGAGGAACAGGAAGAACAGAATCTGCGCGATGCCGGAAGCGGCACCTGCAATGCCGCCAAAGCCGAGCACGCCGGCAATGATGGCGACCACCAGGAAGATCAGTGCGTATTGAAGCATTTCGGACACTCCGTTTCACGCGGGGGATGCAGCAATAACGGCGAACCTGGGGCGCCGGTTCCTGCCGAAAACGCAGAAGGGCCGGGCACTTGGCCCGACCCTTCGTTCATCGCGTGGCCTCGATGTTGGGGGATCAGGCTGCCGCGCGCGAACCCTCGTCGAAGAACAGCGCCTGGCTGATCAATGCCTTCACCATGTCCGGGTTGAACGGCTTGGTAACCAGGAAAGTGGGCTCCGGGCGTTCGCCCGTCAGCAGGCGCTCAGGGAAGGCGGTGATGAAGATCACCGGGATGGGATGGGTGTGCAGGATGTCGTTTACCGCATCGATGCCCGACGAGCCGTCGGCCAGCTGAATGTCGGCGAGGATCATGCGCGGCTGGGTCTTGTGGTAGAGAGCCAGCGCTTCCTTGTGGGTACGGGCAATGCCGACCACGTTGTGGCCCAGACCCTGCACCATCTGCTCGATATCCATCGCGATCAGCGGTTCGTCCTCGATGATGAGGATGTCGGTGGCGACCTGCTTGGAGATATCGGCGGATGCTTCCGCCAGCAGCTCTGCGAACTCGTCGGCGCCGGCGCTCAGCACCTCGGCCGCTTCGTCCTGGGTGAAGCCTTCGACCGCAACCAGCAGGAAGGCCTGCCGGGCGCGAGGGGTCAGGTTGGCCAGGTTGGTGGCGGCTCGGCTTTCCCAAGGGAAGGCAGAGCTCGGTTCCGGCACGCGTACGGCCGAACTCGAGAACAGGGTGGAAAACAGCTTGTAGAGGGAAATGCGGTCGTTCGAGCCTTCCGGAAAGATCGAAAGGTCGGCGATAAGGGCCTCGAGGGCCGCTGCCACGTAGGCATCGCCAGACGTCTGCGAACCGGTCACAGCACGTGAAAACCGGCGCAGATAGGGCAGATGCGGCGCGATCCGCGTGGAAAGAGACATCGAAATTCTACTCCCGTGACGCTTGTAGAGCTTACCATGGCACCGAACGGAGCCACGGAAAAAAGGTTCCGGCGCTTTTGGAACTATTTTTCCGGCGACGCATTAAACTGGCCCAGACGGGCGCAGGGCGTACGCCGATTTGGGGGCAAATGTTAATGCGAGACAAGAAGACAATGAGTGATTTGGGCATGCTGAGGCGGAGCCGGGACGATGGTCTCGGTCCCAACTCCGACATCGGCAAGAAGCTGCGCGCGCTGTACGGGGCCGTGCAGAATGAAGACATTCCGTCCAAGTTGCTCGACCTGCTCGAACAGCTCGACGCAGTGGAAAAGCGCGGCAAAACCGACAAGGGCGAGTGAGCAGATGAACGCGGAGAAGCCAAGCTTCAAGCGCGAGTTGCTCGCGACTTTGCCTAGCCTCAGAGCCTTCGCGGTGTCCCTGTCGGGCCGCCACGACAAGGCTGACGACCTGGTGCAGGACACCGTGATGAAGGCCTGGGCGAAGCAGGAAAGCTTCGAGATGGGTACCAACATCAAGGCGTGGCTGTTCACCATCCTGCGCAACGAGTTCTACAGCCAGATGCGCAAGCGCGGCCGCGAAGTGCAGGACAGCGAGGGTGTGTTCACCGAGCGCATGTCCGTGCATCCCTCGCAATATGGCGCGATGGACCTCAACGATTTCAAGGCGGCGCTGGACAAGCTGCCCGACGACCAGAGGGAGGCGATCATCCTGATCGGCGCTTCCGGCTTCTCCTATGAAGAGGCTGCGGAGATCTGCAAATGCGCTGTCGGCACGATGAAGAGCCGTGTCAGCCGGGCTCGTACGAAGCTGCAGGAAATCCTGCAAGTGGCGGGCGAATCCGACTATGGCCCCGACGCCGTCTCCACCCAGGTCACGACCACTCCGCGCTTCAGTTGAGATCAGCCAAGGTCGAGCGACCTCTCGCCGCGGTGCACGCGGCGAGCAGGCTGGCCGTGTCGAACGGCTTGTCGAGCGGGATCGCCCCTTCGAACAGGGTCTGGATGCCGCGGTCGGCCGACGATACGACCACTGCGACGCCGGCCCGCAGCAGGTCCTGGGCGAACGAGATGACTTCCGGCTGGCCGAGCTTTGCCTCGACGACGGCAATGTCGAAGCCTTCGATAGTGGCCGGATGCTGGTGCAGCTCGGCGATGTTGCGGAACACCGTCACCTCGCTCGCGCCTGCCGAGCGCAGGGCCTGTTCGATATCGGCGGCAATAAGGTACTCTTCCTCGATCACGAGGGCATTCAGGCTGAGCACGCGGGATGTTCCATGACGGAGGTGGACAGCATGCCATCTACTGCCGGGCAGTCGGTCACAGCAATTAACTTTGACATGTCAGCTCGCACGAAACGTCGCGCCGGGTGCTTGTGCGGCGGCGGAGAAGCGACATGCTCGGGGGGTATCCAACGTTGAGCGTCACCACTGGCATGCCCCCCGTCGTCAAGCGCGTCCCCTGCGAGATCTGTCCTCTCAGGGCCAAGCCGCATTTCCGCGATTTCACCCCTGAGGAACTGGCCTTCGTTTCGCGTTTCAAGCGCGGCGAACTGGTGATCGAACCCGGCGGCACGATCCTTTCGGAGGGCTCGCGCAACGAACAGCTCTTCACCTTGCTGTCCGGCTGGGCCTTCCGTTTCAAGACGCTCGAGGACGGCCGGCGCCAGATTCTCAACTACCTGCTGCCGGGCGATCTTGTCGGTCTGCAGGGTACGATCCTGGGTGAGATGGAGCATTCGGTCGAGTCGCTCTCGCCCGTCGTGTTGTGCGTGTTTCGGCGCGACCAGCTGAACACGCTGTTCGAGAACCATCCCGGCCTCGCGTTCGACGTTACCTGGCTCGCCTCACGCGAGGAACGCATGCTCGACGAGCACCTGCTCAGTATTGGTCGGCGCAGCGCCACGGAGCGCGCCGCCTATCTCATCGCGTTCCTCGCGCAGCGGGCCGAGCGTACCGGCCTGGCCGGCACACCGATCCCGATTACGCAGCAGCATGTCGCCGACACGCTGGGGCTGTCGATCGTCCACACCAACAAGACCCTGCGCAAGCTCGCCGCGCAGGGGTTGATCCGCTGGCATGGCCGCGCCTGCGAAGTGCTCGATCTCGACGGGCTCGCGAGCCTTGCCGGATGGAGCGGGCTGGGCGAACGGAGGCGGCCCCTGATATGAGCCGGGTCGCATTGTTGCCACTCACGTTCGCTAAACGCGTCGACCCCTACCAAGGTGCTCGCCGGGCACCTGAAGGGAGACCGGGCGAATGACTGTGGAAGCAAGCCGGCGTCCGATCACCTATACGCTTCCGCGACGTGCATGGACACGTCGCGTCGCGATTACCGTATCGCTGTTGCTCGTGCTGGCGGCGATCGTCGCCTCGCTGTTCGTGCTGCGCAGCGTCGACAACCAGCTGGCCGAGATTGGCAATGCCTACGAGGTCCACCGCCAGGCCCGGGAGCTGATGATCGCGCTGGTCGACGCCGAAACGGGCCAGCGCGGCTACATGATCAGCCGCGATACCGCCTATCTCGAGCCCTATAACGCCGCCGTGGCACGGCTCAGCGGCACCTACGAGGCGCTGGTGGCGCTGCTTCAGACCAATCCGTCCGAGCTGGCCCGGCTGGAAAGCATCGTGCCCGATCTCGATGCCAAGCGGGCCGAAATGGCGGGTAGCATCGAATTGGTCTCGCAGGGACGCGTCAGCGACGCCTTTGCGCTGCTGCGCACCGACACCGGCCTCGAGTTGATGGATCGCATTCGCGGTACCTTGCGCGCGCTCATCGCCGACGAGGATGCCCGGCTGGTCTCGCGCAATGCCGAAGTCGGGGTCTATCGCCAGTGGCTGTTTGCCAGCATCCTCATCGCGCTGGTGGGCTCGGCGGTCCTCGCGCTCGGCCTCTTCTCGCGCACCCAGCGCAAGGTCACGGCGCTGTTCGAGGAGCGCACCCACCTGCAAAGCGAGAACAAGGAACTCGAGGAGCACATCGCGGCCCGGACCCGCGAGGCCGAAGAAGCGCGGGCGCATGCCGAGCGCGAGCGGGCCCGGCTCGAAACGCTGCTGCAGGACACCAACCACCGCATCGGCAACTCGCTCGCCACCGTCTCCTCGCTGCTCGGCCTGCAACTCGGGCGGAGCGGATCGGACGAGGTCAGGCACGCGCTCGAAGCGGCGCAGAGCCGCGTACAGGCCATTGCCTCGGCGCACCGTCGGCTGCGGCTGGGCGCCGATCTGGAAACCGCGGATGCGGCTGAGTTTCTCGAGGATGTCGTTGCCGACATCGCCGCCACATCGGTCCAGCCCGTCAGGGTCGAGACCGATATCGAGCCGATGGTGCTGCCGGCGCGCGATGCCACGACGCTCGGCATCGTGGTCAGCGAGCTGGTCACCAATGCGCTCAAGCACGCGTTTCCTGATGGGCGTAGCGGCACGATCCGGGTGAGGTTCCGCCGCGCCGGCTCCGTCCCGGTGCTCTCGGTCGAGGACGATGGTGTCGGCGTCGATCCGAGCCAGCCGCAGTCGGGGCTTGGCGCGCTGATCGTCAAGCAGCTGGCGCGGCAGTTTGGCGGCGAGGAGCCGGACTACCAGCCTCGTCCCGATGGCGGCACCGTGGTCGCCGTGCAACTGCCCAAGCTCAACGTTGCCGACAGCGAGAACTGAGCGGAACCTCGCACCACCGACAGCCGTTGCAGCGGCGGTCTGTGCGGAGGGCACATGCATTTCATCGGCGTTCTCAACCGCGACGGCGGCACGTTTCGCACCACCGACATGGCGGCATTCATTGCCGCGGCCGAGGTGATCTTTGCGGAAGCCGGGCACACACTCGATTGCCGTCTCGTCACGGGCGATGCCCTCGAAGCCGAGCTGCAACGCGCCGCACGCGATCCTGCCGATGCCCTGCTGGCGGGTGGCGGCGACGGCACCATCTCGGCCGCCGCATCGGCATGCTTCGCCGAGGGCAGGGCGCTGGCCGTATTGCCCGCCGGCACCATGAACCTGTTCGCCCGTTCGCTCGGCGTGCCCCTGCAGCTCGAGCCGGCGTTGCGGGCCCTTGCCAACGGCACGCCCGGCGCTGTCGATATCGCCACTGCCAACGGCCGGCCGTTCGTGCATCAGTTCTCCGTCGGGCTGCATTCGCGCCTCGTCCGCATCCGCAATGGGCTCGCCTACAAGAGCCGCTGGGGCAAGATCGTCGCGAGCCTCAGAGCCGTGACGTTGGCCCTGTCGCGGCCGCCGGTGTTCGATGCGGAGATCGACACGGCACAGGGCAGGGAGCACCGCGAGGCCACCGCCATCGCGGTCTCGAACAACGTGCTCGGCGAGTGGCATGTGCCCTATGCCGAGGCGGTCGATCGCGGGGTGCTCGGAATCTATGTGGTCGAGCCCATGCCCCGTCGCGAACTGGCGCGGCTCGCCATGTCGCTGGTGTTCGGCGCCTGGAAGGCCCATCCGCTGGTGTCGGAGAAGGAAGTGACGCGGGTCCGCCTGAGCTTCCCAAGACGCAAGGCCAGCGCCCGCGCGGTGATCGACGGCGAGTTGATCCCACTGGCGCGGACCGTCGATCTTGCCATCCATGCCGGCGGCCTCAACGTGATCCTGCCGGGCAGCGAGAAGCCGGCCGAGGCGCCGCCGACGCAGGAAGTCGCGGCGTGACAGAAACCCCGCCCGGATCGCTCCGGACGGGGTCCAAAAGGGTTCTCGATGTAGCTACGCGGTTACATGCTGGCGGCACCGGCCTCGACCGGTTCCTGGCCGAGCTTGCGCAAGGCATTCTCAATGGTCTTCAGATCCTCGCCGTCGTCGCCGTCCACCGCGAGCATGCCCTCGGTGGCGCTGCGCTCCTTACTGAGGGAGTCCGCTTCGAGCTGGCGCAGGATGGTGATCTTCTCGGTCTCGCCGAGATGATCGTCTTTCAGGATCGTCACGATTTTCCGCTTGATGTGGGTCATAGCTCACACTCCTGGAAATCCTTAGCTTTCCTTCGATGGCGTCCGCCCGGAAAGGCATCCGGGCGGATCGTGCCAGTTAACGCGAGGGGGAAAGCGTGGGTTCCGCAAGCAGCAGCTAATCGTGATCCGTCGTCTCGTCGTGGTGCCCGCCGGGCTTGGACAGCAGGTAGGCTGCTGCCAGTGCCCCGCCGACCGGGATGCCGATCCTGCGCATCAGGTCCGACTTCATCAGCAGCGGCACAGCCGTCAGTGCCGCGGTCGTCACCAATGCGGTCTTCTCGGCCGAGTTCCGCCGCTGCGCCGCCCGTCGCCTGGCGATCGAGTCGGTGATTGCGATCGCGGCCCAGATGGCAGCGGCCACCACAAGCGCGCCACAGCCGATTGCCAGCGGAGCGATGATCGGCCCCCACATGGCGGCAAACCAGGCGTGAAGTGCCACCAGCAGGAAAACCGCGCCGATCAACGCAAAGAGCGCCACGGCCGACCAGGCCATGACGTTCTTGCGGAAGTGATCGAGCAACTCATCGACCTCGATCCCGAGGACCGAGGCCGCCAGCGCCAGCAGGTGCATCGCGCTACCTCGAAACGACCGCGAGGATGAAGCCGAGCGCGATCGCGCCGGCTACCGCAGTGAGCGGCTTCTCGCGGATGGTGTCCTTGATCTGCTTTTCCAGCTGGCCGAATTCGTCCTGCGCATCTTCGACGGCCTGCTGCCCGGCGTTGGCCAGATGGCGCGCCTCGCGCTTGGCCATCGAACGTGCCTCGCCGACCTTGTCCTCGGCCATGGTGGCGAGGGTCGCAGCTATGGTCTTGAGGTCGTCCTGCAACTGCTGCACCTGCGTCGACAGATCGTCGTCACGCGCGGCGCTGGCCCGCGAGGATGCCGACGAGCGCGAGGCGCTGCGACGCGTGCCGTTGGCGCTGCGGCGAGTTGGGGTCGAAGACGAACGGCCGGGGGCCATATCGGTGGTCGAAGCCATGGCAATGCTCCTGGGTTGAAGTTGCGACATCAACGCGTTGGGATGCCTCGAAGTTCCGGACCCGGCCGGCCGGGAGTTCCACAAATGAGAGCCCCCCGGTTCGGGCGCGAACCGGGGGGCATTGGCGAGCCTGAAGGGGGGCGACCTCGGCTCGCAGCTCGTCAGAATACGCGCATCAACACCAGGATGATGACGATGACGAGCACGACGCCGAGAATACCGGAGGGGTAAGCTCCCCAGGAGCGGGAGTAGGGCCAAGCCGGTATGGCGCCGATCAGCAACAGGATCAGGATGATGATGAGGATGGTGCTCAAGGTCATGCGACGCTCCTAGAGAATGGCGAGCAACAGGGTGACGGCGACGGTCAGGATGCCGATGGCAGGAACCAGTGCTGCCAATACGGCTCCGTAATGGGTGCGGCCGTCATAACCTTCCGGGGTCCAGGCAAGAGCCGACCTGCCGGCATGCTCGAGTGTGGCGATCTCGTGATAAGTCATCGCTCTCATTCCTTCTGTGGGAGCCGGCGGGAGGGCCGGCTGGACACGCCGCAGAGTGTCTGGCCACTACAATGGTGGCTGCCACAATTGGTTCCGCGAGGGCGAAGAATTCGGGCTACTCGACCCGGATGACGTCCACCGACTGCTTGGCCGTGTGTTCGCCGCTGGTGCGCAGCACGCCGACGATCGGCGACACGTCGGAATAGTCACGGCCATGGCCGATGGTGATGTGGTCAGCGCCCGCCAGCATGGCATTGGTCGGGTCGAATTCGACCCAGCCCGAATGCTGGCCGCACCACACCCGCACCCAGGCATGCATCGCGTCGGCTCCTTCGAGCCGCGGCTTGCCCTTGGGCGGCACGGTGCGGAGGAACCCCGACACGTAGCCGGCCGGAATGCCGAGGCCGCGCAGCCCCGCAATCATCACATGGGCAAAATCCTGGCAGACGCCGCGCTTCAGCGCGAAAGCCTCGAGCGGGCCGGTGTCCACCTTGGTCGCGTCCTTGTCGTACTGGAATTCGCGATGAATGCGCAGGCACAGGTCGAGCGCCGCGGCATAGACCGACTGTGTCGTCTGTACGGAAGGTCTCGCATACGCCGTCAGCGCCAGATCGATCGGGATGCGCGGCGAAGCGGCGAGGAAATGCTGCGGCGAATCCGGCGCCACCGACCAGAGCGTTGCGAGTTCGCTCTTCAGCCCGGCCAGCGTCGGCGAGAGGTCGGCATGGTCGTGGATGTCCTCCACCTGCACCCGGGCCGACAGCCGCACATCGAGATGGTCGTGATAGCCCGCATAGGCGACGGTGGTTACGAGATTGCCAAAGTAGTCGGCGAAGGTCGTCTCCTGCTCGGGCCGCGGGTCAAAGGACAGCGAGGAAGCGATGACGCGTTGCACATTGGGGATCGATACCGGCGCCACGCGCACCAGGTGTCGGCCACCGCGCGCGCTGGCCTCGTAGTCGTAGTGCAGTTCGAGCCGGACGTCGTAGAGCACGGCCCGTCCTCCTCAGGCAAAATACGCGTCGGCGATGAGGCCGGCGAGATTGCCGACATCGATGCCGAGCCGGTTGAGTTTCGGCGTCGTCCAGTCTTCCGGGTCGCTGATCCGCAATTCGGTATCGAGTTGCAGTGCGGCCCGCGCCGCCGCCGAGAGCTGACCGTCCTCGAGGCCGCCCGGCAATCTTTCGAGCTGCTGCTGCAGGTCGTCGATCTGGAAACGCACCGAGCGCGGGTTGAGCGCATCGAGCACCAGCAGATCGATATAGGAATCGGGCCCGGCGCTCACCGAGTAGCGGCGGCGATGCGCCATCACGCTGTCGCCGATCTCGAGCAGCAGGTCGAGCGAGCCTTCCGGCGCCTGCTTGCGCGTGCACCAGGCCACCGCGCCGGCAATCTGGATGCCGCGTTCGAGCCGGCGGCCGATCTCGAGGAAACGCCAGCCGGCGAAACGGTACATGTTTTCGTGCACGAGGCCGGAAAAGCCGGCGAGCTTGCGCAGCATCACCGTCATCGCCCGCGTCGCGTCGTCGCCGGGCTGCACCCGCTGCGCAAAGGCGCGGGCGGTCTTGCGCAGGTCGGTGAGCGCCAGCCAGCCATCGGGCGAGAAGCGGTCGCGCACCTGGCTGGCGCTATGCACGGAGCTGTCGATGGCGGCGAGCAGGCCTTTGGGAAAAGCCAACGCTGCGTCTACCCCCAGCCCATCGAGATAGGCGCGGGTATCCTTGAGCAGGGGCAGGTCCGGGTTCGAGCTTTCCGCCAGCCGCGCGTTGTAGGCGCGCAGGATGCGCACCGTGGCTTCGCAACGCTCGGCATAGCGGCCGAGCCAGATCAGGTTGTCGGCGGCCCGGCTGGGCAAGCTCCCGGCCGAGATGCGGACCAGTTTCTCGCCTTCGCTCGGCAGCAGCGTCACGCGCTCCACCGGATGCGGGCTCACCACCCATACGTCCGCCGCCTGTCCGCCCCGCTGCATCGCGATGGCGCTCGCATCGGGGGTCGAGCCGATGCGGGCAAACCCGCCCGGCATGACGGTCCAGCCATCGCGGGTGCGGGCGGCATAGACGCGCAGCGTCATCGGCCGCGGCTCCAGCCTGCCGCCGATATAGGCCGGTGTGGTGGACAGATGCACCTGCTCCTGGCCGACGAAGCTGCCGCCATCCGCATCGAGCCGCGCCAGCATCTCGGCGCGGCGGGCGGCGGACAGCGTGCCGCCGACCAGGGTGCCGTGCTCGTCCTCGATGGCGAGGCCGGTGGCGAATGCCGACCCGACCATCATCGTATCGAAATTCTCGATCACGTGTCGCCGCTCGGCCTCGCCGCCGCACCACCACGTGGCGATGCCGGGCAGTTCGAGATCGCTGCCCGTCAGCGCCCGGCAGAGGTTGGGCATGAAGGCGGCGAAAGCTCGCGTTTCAAGAATGCCCGACCCGAGCGCGTTGACAATGGAGATCGAACCCTGCCGCACCGCTTCGGTGAGGCCGGGCGTGCCGATATGGCTGTCGAAGCGCAGTTCCAGAGGGTCGGCGAAGCTCGCATCCATACGGCGCCACAGCACACTGACCGGCATCAGGCCGGACACGGTGCGCACCATCACCCGGCCGTTCTCGACCACCAGGTCTTCGCCCTCGAGCAGCATGAAGCCGAGATAGCGCGCGATATAGGCATGTTCGAAATAGGTGTCGTTGTGCTGGCCCGGCGTCAGGATGCCGACCCGCCCATCGCCATCTCCCGCGCTGGCAAGGCCGGTCAGCGTGTCGCGGAAATCCCGGAAGAAGCCAGCGAGGCGGTGCACGGGCATCTTGCCGTAGATTTCCGACAGCGCCCGCGTCGTCGCCACCCGGTTCTCGATGGCAAAGCCGGCGCCCGACGGGGCCTGGGTGCGGTCGCCCAGTACCCACCAGTTGCCGTCGGGGCCGCGGCCCAGTTCGAAGGCGCAGAAGTGCAGGAAATGTCCGCTCGCCGGCTGGACCCCGACCATGGGCCGCAGGAACTCGGCGTTGCGCGCGATCAGTTCGGGCGGCAGCAGCCCACGCTGCACCAGTTCGTTGCCGCCGTAGATGTCGGCGACGATGGTTTCGAGCAGCTCGGCGCGCTGGGTCAGTCCGCGCGTGATCGCCTGCCACTCGCCTTCCTCGATCACCAGCGGCACATGCGCCAACGGCCAGGAGCGCTCTTTACTCTCGGCCCCATCGTATTTGCGGTAGTAGACGCCGGCATCGCGCAGATACTGGTCGGCGCGCTCGAAGCGGCCGGCCAATTCCTCGGAGCCCAGGTCGTCGAGCGCGTTGATCAGCTGGGTCCAGCTGGCGCGCACATTGCCCGCCGCATCGACCATCTCGTCCGGCACGCCGGGCAGGGGCATGTAATCGGCGACGAGGCTGGGTGCCCCGTGCTTCCTTGCCCGCCGCTGGTTCCGTCTATCCATATGAAAGCGCTAGCGGATGCTGGCAGGGCAGTGAAGAGGATTTCGACTGGATGGTCAAAAACGCTGGTGCCTTTCCATAAATGGATTGCTGCAGGGCAGGTCCACCACGCACCGGGTCATTCCCGCGAAAGCGGGAACCTCTGTTTTCGATGCGTGCGGCCAAACGGAGATCAGGTGACAACCGTTATCCGCTCGCTGGCCCGGGTCACGCCGGTGTAAAGCCAGCGCGTGCGGTCCTCGCGGAACACGAAGCTCTCGTCGAACAGGTAGACATTATCCCACTGCGACCCTTGCGCCTTGTGCACGGTTAGGCAGTAGCCGAAGGTGAACTCGTCATACTGCCGGCGCTCGGGCCAGCTCAGCGCGTCTTCCTCGCCCGAAAAGAACGCCGCATGTGTCACCACCTTGGCCTGGCTGGCCTTGGCGCCGGTCGGCTCGTCGGGGTCGAGCGTCATCGAGTAGCGCGCATTCGAGCGCTTCTTCACCTCGGCCGCGGTCCAGATCTGCCCGTTGAGCAGCTTTTTCACCGGATTGTTCCTGAGGCAGACGAGCCGATCGCCGGCCACCGGCTCGTGGCTGGGCAGTTCCTTCAGCTCGCGGATGCGGTCGTTATAGGCGACGCGCGTCTTGTTGCGGCCGGCCAGCACCTGATCGGCCAGCATCACCTCGCCACGGTCGACATCGGCGCGAGGAATGACGAGCGATTCGCCGTAGCGCCCATGTTCGAGATAGCCGCCCTCGCGAATATCCATCGACATGCGGATGATCGGGTTGTCCGCCGCCTGCCGGTGGATTTCGGTGAGCATGTAGTCGGGCTCGTCGGCGGTGAAAAAGCCCGCGCCCTGCACCGGCGGCAGCTGGAACGGGTCGCCCAGCACCAGCACCTTGGTGCCGAAGCTGAGCAGGTCGCGACCGAGCGCCTCGTCCACCATCGACACCTCGTCGATGACGATGAGGTCGGCCGTGATCGCCTCGCTCTCGGGGTCGAGCGCGAATTTCGGCTCGCCTTCCTTGTCCGACACCAGCGTGTAGATCAGGCTGTGGATGGTCGAGGCGCCGCGTGCGCCGTACTTGCGCATCACCATGGCGGCCTTGCCGGTGAAGGCGGCGTATTTCACCGACTTCACCCCCTGCGCCAGATGCCGGGCGAGTGTCGATTTACCGGTGCCGGCCCAGCCGAACAGCCGGAACACCTGCTTGGCGCCGGGATCCTTGAGCCAGGCGGAAACGGCCTGCAGCGCTTCGTCCTGTTGCGGCGACCATTCCATCAGACGATCGTGGTCACCACCGTGCCGACGCCGGCGACAGAGCCCTCGAGCCTGTCGCCCTTGCTCACCGCCGAAACGCCGGCCGGCGTGCCGGTGAAGATCAAGTCGCCCGGGAACAGCTCGAAATAGCGGCTGAGTTCGGAGATCACGTGCGGCAGATCCCAGATCATGTCGGAGATGTCGGCCGACTGACGCACCTGGCCGTTGACCTTGAGCTCGATGGCGCCCTTGAGCGGGGTGGCGAGGTTCGATGCCGGCACCAGGGTGCCGATCGGCCCGGAGCGGTCAAAACCCTTGGCGGTCTCCCACGGCTTGCCGGCCTTCTTGGCCCAGGCCTGCACGTCGCGCCGGGTCATATCGAGCCCGACGGCATAGCCCCACACGTGGTTGAAGGCATCGGCAACCGCGATGTTCCTGCCGCCGGTACCGATGGCCGCGACCAGCTCGATCTCGTGGTGATAGTTGGCCGACTCGGACGGGTAGGGCGTATCGGCGCCATTGGTTACCAGCGCGTCGGCGGGCTTCGAAAAGAAGAAGGGCGGCTCCGCGTCCGGGTCATGGCCCATTTCGCGGACGTGCTCGGCATAGTTGCGGCCGACGCAATAGACGCGGCGCACCGGAAACAAGCCGCCGCCGGCAACGGGAACGGCAACCTGCGGCGGCGGGGCAATGACGTAATCGGACATGGGCTTTCCCTGAGCGTGAGCGGGCGGACACTAACCGAATCTGTTCTGGGACAAAATGAGAACTTTGCTCATCCACCCCTACGCGTCCGTGACTTGCCGCATGGGTCGGTCTCATGGGAAGGGTAAGTATTGACCGAACTCGGGCCAGCCGTGGGGGCTGCTGCCTTGAGGCCAGGGCATTTTGGGAGCGTCGCCCGATATGGCTTACAAACCTTTCGATGCCGATGCGTTGATCGACGCCGCGGCCCCGCTGCTGCAATTGCGCATCGAGCCTGAGTACCGTGCGGGCATCCGGCAGAACCTCAAGACGGCGAGCAAGATGGCGGCGCTGGTCGAGCAGATCAAGCTCGACGACGATGCCGAGCCGGCGCCGGTGTTCCGCGCATGAAGGCCAGCGCAACCGCGGCGGAAATCGCCGACGAGGTGAGGGCAGGGCGGGTCAAGGCGCGAGCGGTCGCGGAAGCCGCGCTGGCCCGCATCGACAAGCATAATGCCATGCTCGGCGCCTTCACCGATGTCACCGCGCAGCGCGCGCTCGACGCCGCCGACGCGGTGGACGGCAAGGTGGGCAACGGGCTCGATCCCGGTCCGCTCGCCGGCGTGCCGTTTGCGGTCAAGAACCTGTTCGACATCCGCGACGTCGTCACTCGCGCGGGTTCGAAGATCAACCGCGACAACCCGCCCGCCAGCCGCGATGCCACGTTGGTCACCAAGATGGAGGGGGCGGGCGCGCTGCTCGTCGGCGCGCTCAACATGGGCGAGTACGCCTATGACTTCACCGGCGAGAACGCCCATGACGGGCCGTCGCGCAACCCGCATGCTCTCGACCGCATGACCGGCGGCTCCTCGGGCGGATCGGCGGCGGCGGTCGCCGGCGGGCTCGTGCCGATCAGCCTCGGCTCCGACACCAATGGCTCGATCCGCGTGCCGTCATCGTTCTGCGGCCTGTTCGGGTTGAAGCCGACTTATGGTCGGCTCAGCCGCGCCCATAGCTTCCCGTTCGTTGCGAGCCTGGATCACCTCGGCCCGTTCACGCGCTCGGTGAAGGACTTGGCGCTGACCTATGATGCGCTTCAGGGTTTCGACGATGCCGACCCGGCGCAGACGAAGCGCCCCAACGAGCCGACGGCGGCCCGGTTGAAACATCCGGTACATGGGCTGAGGATCGGCATTGCCGATGGCTATTTCGCCGGCGACGCGATGGCGCAGGCGCATGTGAAGACGGTGGCCAAGGCGCTCGATGCGAGCCGTGTGATCAGCATTCCCGATGCGCAGGCGGCGCGTGCCGCAGCCTTCATCATTACCATGGCCGAAGGGGCAGCGCTCCATCTCGACCGGTTGCGTGAGCGGCCGCAGGACTTCGACCCGGATACGCGCGACCGATTGCTGGCCGGCGCCATGCTGCCCGCCGTATGGGTGGAGAAGGCGCAGAAGCTGCGCCGCGTCTATCGCGAGAAGGTGCTGCGGGTGTTCGAGGAGGTCGATGCCGTGCTGGCCCCGGCAACGCCGATGAAGGCGCCGCTGATCGGCCAGAAGACGGCGACCTTCGGCGGCATCGAGCTGCCGGTGCGCCCCAACATGGGCATCTTCACCCAGCCGATCTCATTCATCGGCCTGCCGGTTGCAACCGTCCCCGTCTGGCTAGACACGGACGGCCTGCCCCTCGGCGTGCAGGTGATCGCCGCGCCCTGGCGCGAGGACATCTGCCTCCGGGTCGCGCATCAACTCGAGGCCGCCGGCACGTGCACCGCGCCAGTGGCCAAGGGGTTCGCGGACGATTGAGTCCGGTGCGCGCGTAATCACGCGCGGAGTCATTCCCGCGAAAGCGGGAACCTCCGTTTTTGGATGGCGCTGCGAACAGAGATCCCCGCTTTCGCGGGGATGACCCGGTGAAAGGGGACGGGCTCTGCGTCCGTCGGTCTTACGCCGTCCAGCCGCCGTCGATGACGTGCACCTGGCCGGTCGTGTAAGTGGCGCCGGCGAGATAGACGGCGAGGTCGGCGACTTCCTCGGGCTGCGCAATCCGCCCGATCGGCTGGCGGGCGATGAAGGCCTTCTTCGCACCCTCGAAGTCGCCGGTGGCGCGCCAGCGCTCGTGCAGCGACGGGCTGTCTACTGTGCCCGGCGCGATGGCGTTCACGCGAATGCCCTTGGTGGTGTAGTCGGCGGCGATCGACTTGGTGAGGCCGATCACGGCGGCCTTGGAGATCGAGTAGGCGGCGCGGTTGGGCACGCCCTTCACCGAGCTGGCGACGGTCGCCATGTTGATGATGGCGCCTTCGCCGCGCTCGAGCATCTGCGGCAGGATGGCCTGGATGGTGCGCACCTGTGCCCAGACATTGAGGTCGAAGGCGAACTGCAGGTCCTTCTCCGGCATCTCGAGGATCGAGCCGTTGTGGACGACACCGGCGCAGTTGAACAGCACGTCGATGCGACCGATTTCCTTGATCGCCTGGTTCACCGCCTCGGTGTCGAGCACGTTCAGCACGCGCGTCGTGACGTTCGGCTGGCCGTCCAGTTCCTTGAGCTTTTCGGCATTGATGTCGGTGGCGATCACCTTGGCGCCGGCCTTCACGAAGGCGCGCACGGAGGCTTCACCGATGCCCTGGGCGGCGGCGGTGATGAAAACGATCTTGCCGCTGAGGTCGGCCATGGGACTATCTCCTTACGCTGTCGCGGGAGCGCGTGATCCGCGCTTGTTCTGCCCGAGCGAGAACGACTATGCGTGAGTAAGCGGGCATGCCCGATGGCGTCAACTGCGCCGAATGGGTGAACGCGTCCCGTGAGGAGGAGCATCGATGACTCATCGGCCACGGCTCAAGCTGGCCTTCGCCCATGATCCGGCCCGCACCGAGCGCGTGTTTTCCGTACGCGACCTCACTCGCCTGCGCGAAGTCGCCGACATCGTGCGCGACACCCCGTTGCCCCGGCTCGACACCGATGAAGCGCGCGCCGCCATCGCCGATATCGACGTGCTGGTCACCGGCTGGGGCGCGCCGGCGATCAATGAGGCAACGCTCGCCGCCGCGCCACGGCTGAAGCTCATCGCGCACTCGGCCGGCACAGTGAAATCTTTCATCGACCGCGCCGTGTTCGAAGCCGGCGTGCAGGTGATCACGGCCGCCGCGGCCAATTCCATCCCGGTCGCCGAGTTCACGCTGGCGGCGATCCTTTTCGCCAACAAGCGCGTGCTCGAGTTCCGCGACATGTATCGGCAAACCCGCACGCGCGATGGGCTTGCCCCGATCATGGCCTCGGGGTTCGGCAACTACCGCAAGGTCATCGGCGTCATCGGCGCCTCGCGCATCGGCCTCAAGCTGATCGAGATGCTGCGCCCCTTCGATTTCGAAGTGATCCTCCACGCGCCCCGCATGAGCACCGAGCAGGCGGCTGCGTTCGGCGTCGAGCTGGTGGGACTCGACGCGCTCATGTCGCGCTCGGACATCGTCACGCTGCACGCCGCCTCGGTGCCCGAGACCCAGCACATGCTGGGCGCGCGCGAGTTCGCCCTGATGCGCGATGGCACGACCTTCATCAACACCGCCCGCGGCGCCATCGTCGACCACGCGGCGGTGGAACGCGAGCTGGTCTCAGGCCGCCTCTCGGCAGTGCTCGACGTCACCGATCCCGAGCCGCTGCCGCCCGACTCGCCACTCTACGGCCTCGGCAATGTGCTGCTCCTGCCCCACATCGCCGGAGCGGCCGGAGTCGAGCGCGAACGGCTCGGCGCGCTGGTGGTTGATGAGGTCATCCGCTTCGCTCGCGGTGAGCCGCTGAAGCACCTGATCGACTACAGCCGCTACGACCGGCTGGCATAGCCGGCGGGCTCCGCTAGTATGGCGCCAATGAGAGTGGCCATTGAGGGATGGCTGCCGAGGAGGAGTTTGTCTTGAACCAGCACCTGCCGTTCACGCCGCCCCGCATGTCCGACCCGCGCCTCACGACGCGCCGCTACCAGATGCTGGTCGGTGGCAAGTCGATCGATGCCGAGTCGGGCGACACGATCGAGCGCGAAAGCCCGGCCTATGCGGGCCTCGTCGCCGGCGTGATCCCGCGCGCTTCGCTCGCCGATGCCGAGCGCGCCATTCTCGTAGCGCGCAAAGCCTTCGACGAGGGTCCGTGGCCGAAGATGAGCGGAGCAGAGCGGGCCAAGATCCTGCACCGCATCGGCGATGCCATCACCGCCAATGCTGAGGAACTGGCGACCATCGAGGCGCTCGAAGGCGGCAAGGCCATTGCTGGCGTGCGCGGTGAAATGAGTTTTTCCGCCGAGCTCTGGCACTTCGCCGCCGGCCATACCCAGGGCCTCACCGGCGAGACCCACAATGCGCTGGGCGAGAATGTCCTCGGCCTGATGCTGCGCGAGCCGATCGGTGTCGTCGGCATCATCACGCCGTGGAACTACCCGTTGCTGATCGGCTCGGAGCGGCTGCCATGGGCGCTCGGCGCCGGCTGCACCGTCGTGCTGAAACCTTCCGAGTTCACCTCCGGCTCCTCCATCCGCCTTGCCGAGCTGGCGCGCGACTGCGGCCTGCCGGATGGCGTGTTCAATGTCGTCACCGGTTATGGCGACCCGGTGGGGCAGGCCTTTGCCGAGCATCCGGCGACTGATTTCCTCAGCTTCACCGGCTCCTACCGCGTCGGCCAGATCGTCGGCGGGCTCGCCGCCGCCCGCATCAAGCGCGTCGGGCTCGAGCTCGGCGGCAAAGGCCCGCAGATCGTTTACGCCGACAGCGACATGGCGGCGGCTGCCGACACTATTGCCAGCTCGGTGTTCGGCAATTCCGGCCAGACCTGCATCGCCGGCACGCGCATGATCGTCGAGGAGCGCGCCCGCGACGAGATGATCGACCGTCTCACGGCGATCGCGAAGAAAGTTCCGATCGGCGATCCTCTCGACGACAACGTCAAGGTCGGCTCGCTCATTCACCGGCCGCATCTGGAAAAGGTCGAGAAATACGTCGCGGACGGCCGGCAGGAGGGCGCCGAGATCGTCACCGGCGGCGAGCGGCTGGGCAATGTCGGCAACTACTACTCGCCCACCATCTTCCGCGGCGTCACCCCGACCATGACCATCGCCAGAGAGGAGATTTTCGGGCCGGTGCTCTCGACCTTCAGCTTCTCGAAGCCCGAGGAGGCGATCCGGCTCGCCAACGACACGCACTATGGCCTCTCGGCCCATGTGTGGAGCCGCGACCTCGACAAGGCCATCTCGACCATCCGGCAGGTGCGGGCCGGCCGCACCTGGATCAACGGCTCCGGCGCCGGCACGCCCGAGATGGGAATCGGTGGCTACAAGCAGAGCGGCATCGGCCGCGAACTGGGCAAATACGGCTTCGACGAGTACTCGGCGTTCAAGAATGTCTACGTGACGCTGAGGCCGCGGGCAGGGTGGCTGGGGTGATCCCCAACCGCTTTTGACTATGTACCAAAAATCCTGATACGGATTCCCTTTGCTTTGTTTGGGGCGCTGGGGCCATGAGCCGGAATTTTTTGCTGGTCGATCCGGAGGAGAGGCCGGAGGTGCTGAAGGCGCTGGCGTCGGAAGTGCGGGTGGCGATCTTGAAGCTGCTGCATATCGAGGGGCCGATGAACGTCAACGACATCGCGGCCAAGCTCCACCAGCCGCAGTCGACGGTGTCGTCCAACATGCAGACGCTGGTGGATGCAGGGCTGGTGCGGACCGAGACGCAGAAGGCGCGCAAGGGCAACCAGAAGATCTGCCACAGCCTGTTCGACGAAGTGCTGGTGATGTTCAAGGAGGACATTCGCCCGCTCAAGGCCAACGTCATCGAGGTGGCGATGCCGCTGGGGCTCTACACCAGCTGCCAGGTCGCGGCGCCGTGCGGGCTGTGCTCCACAGAGGGCATCATCGGGCTGCTCGACGTGCCGGACACGTTCCTCGACCCCGACCGGATGAAGACGGGTTTGATCTGGTTTACAAGGGGTTACGTCGAGTACCAGTTCCCCAACAACGCGCGGCTGGCGCAGCAGAAGATCACCTCGATGGAGTTCTCGCTCGAGCTGAGCTCGGAGGTGCCGGGGACCAGCGCCGACTGGCCCAGCGACATCACCATCTCGGTCAATGGCCACGATGTCGGCACCTGGACCTCGCCGGGTGATTTCGGCGACAAGCGCGGCGTCTACACCCCGGACTGGTGGAAACTGAAGGGCAGCCAATACGGCAAGCTCAAGGGTTTTCGGGTCAACAGCACCGGGACCTATGTCGATGGGGTGAAGATCTCGCCGGTCTCGCTCAAGGACCTCGATACCGACATCCACCACTCGATCCGGCTGCGCATCGGGGTCAAGGAAGACGCCAAGCACCCGGGCGGCATCAACATCTTCGGGCGGGGCTTCGGCAACTACGACCAGGACATCGTGCTGCGGCTCGAGACGGAATAGGCCGGCTTAGGGCGGACTATTCCGGCCGATGGTCCGGGGTTCGTGCATGAACTTCTGCCGGTCTATGGGTGCTGTGCCGAGGCCCGTTCCACTCTGCGGGATGCGCCGTTAGACCACTTGACGCTCCCACAGGTGTTTCATATCAACTTGGGCGATATAAATCACCAAATCTGGTGGCGGGAGGACTGCATGCGGGCGACGGTCACGGCGCACAAGGACTACACCATTTCGAAGATCGACGACCGGGTCTACGGCGCGTTCCTCGAGCATCTCGGCCGCGCCATCTACACCGGCATCTACGAGCCCGATCACCCGACTGCCGACAAGAACGGCATGCGCGGCGACGTGGCCCAGCTGGTGCGCGACCTCAAGATCCCGATGGTGCGCTATCCGGGCGGCAATTTCGTTTCGGCCTATAACTGGGAAGACGGCGTCGGCCCGCGCGAGCAGCGTCCGACCAGGCTCGATCTCGCCTGGCACACCTCCGACAGCAACGCGGTGGGCGTGCACGAATTCGCCGACTGGTGCGATGCGGTCGACACCGAGATGATGCTGGCCATCAACCTCGGCTCGCGCGGCCTCGATGACGCGCGCAACTTCCTCGAATATGTCAACGGCCCGACCGGTTCGTACTGGGGCGACCTGCGCAAGAAGAACGGCCGTGCCGACCCGTTCGACGTCAAGCTGTGGTGCCTCGGCAACGAGATGGACGGTCCCTGGCAGGTCGGTCACAAGACCGCCCAGGAATATGGCCGGCTCGCCAATGAAGTGGCGAAGACCATGCGCGCCTTCGACAAGAAGCTCGAGCTGATCGTGTGCGGTTCGTCGCACTCGAACATGCCGACCTATCCCGATTGGGAGCGCGAGGTGCTCGAGCACACCTACGACAATGTCGACCACATCTCGCTGCACATGTATTTCGCCAACCGCGAGAACGAGCAGGCGCTGCTTGACGGCGCCAGCGCCGACGTGCTGGCCAAGAATACCGCCAACTACCTGGCGCTCAACGAGAAGCTCGACAGCTATATCGGCACCGTGGCCTCCACGATCGAGTTCGTGAAGTCCAAGAAGCGGTCCAAGCACAACGTCTATATCAGCTTCGACGAGTGGAACGTCTGGTACCACTCGAACAAGCAGGATCGGAAGATCCTCGACGGCAAGGATGGCTGGCCGCACGCGCCGCGCCTGCTCGAGGACATCTACAACTTCGAGGACGTGCTGCAGGTCGGCCTGATCCTCAACACCTTCATCCGCCGTTCCGACGTGGTGAAGCTCGCCTGTATCGCGCAGCTGGTGAACGTCATCGCCCCGATCATGACCGACCCCAAGGGCGCGGCCTGGCGGCAGACGATCTACTATCCGTACTATTTCGCCTCGATCTATGGCCGCGGCAACGCGCTGAACCTGTCGGTCAGCTCGCCCGGCTACGACGCGGTGCATGGCGACAATATCGGTTATGTCGACGTGTCGGGCGTGCACAACGAGGAGGAGGGGACCGTCACCTTCTTCGCGGTGAACCGGCATGCATCGGAGTCGATCGATGTCGAGCTCAGCCTCGAGGGTTTTGGCGCCGCCTCGGTGATCGACCACCAGGTGATGACCCACGCCAACCTGCGCGCCGTCAACACCGGTGCCGACCAGAACCAGGTCGCCCCGACGAAGGGCACCGGCGCCAAGGTCGACGGAAAGGTGCTGAGCGTGAAGCTGGCCCCGTACTCCTACCAGATGGTGCGGGTGAAGGTTTGATCGAGGCTCCGGGGTGGCGCTGAGCGCTGTTCCCACACTCGATGTCATCCCTGCGAAAGCAGGGATCCAGCGCTCCACCGGCGCGGGCTGCAAGATGGATCCCAGCTTTCGCTGGGATGACAGCCGGTGGGTGGGGAGTTCGCCCGCCATCCTCTCCGCCCTCATCCGCGGGCTTGACGCGCGGACCCATAGGCAGGCTGCAGCTATGCATGGGTGGCCGGGTCAAGCCCGGCCATGACGACCGGGGGAATAGGTGATGGTTTCCCAACCTCGATGTCATCCCTGCGAAGGCAGGGATCCAACTCTCCATTGGCGCGGGCCGCGAGATGGATCCCAGCTTGCGCTGGGATGACAGCCGGTGGTTGGGTGAGTGTTCGTTGCCTACCGCCCCACCGCCCGTAGCACCGGTGGCGTCGCTCGCGCCGGGCCACTGCTGGCGCGTTCGATGATCCTTGCAGTCATGAGCACGCGCACCGCCACATCCGGCGCGATGCGGCCCTGGGCGCGGTCGTCGAGCAGGCGCACCAGGCCCGCGCCGATGTCGATGCCGTGCACCTTCACCGTGGTGAGGTGCGGGGAGATCTGCGTCGCCGCCGAATAATCGCCGAAGCCGACCACGGTCATGTCCTCGGGCACGCGATAGCCGAGCCGCAGGAGCTCGGAAATCGCCATCACGGCCAGCCCGTCATGGGCACAGAAGAAGGCGGTCGGCTCGAAGCCTTCGGCCTTGGCCTTGAGGTAGTGCTCGGTGAAGGACATCTCGGTCTCGAAGCGCATCTCGCGGAACTCGACATCCGGGTGCTTTTCCAGCACTTCGCGCATCCCATAATAGCGCTCGATGCGGCCGCGATAGCCGGGCGTGCCATGCACATAGGCGATGGTGCGGTGGCCGAGGCTCAACAGGTAATTCGCTACGGCCGAGCCGGCCTCGTGGTCGGTTCCGGCAACGATGTCGAAGGGGTCGAGCGCGTCCATCCAGCTATTGCGCGCCACCGGCACGCCCAGGGTGCGCACACGCTCCATGGCCTCGCGCGAATGCGGGCCGACCATCGCAACGCCGCTCAAGTGGCGCGCAAAGCTTTCCACCTCGGCGGGCTCATGCGTCCACAGCATGTGGATCTGGTAGCCGCGGCGCTTGGCCTCGGCCTGGAAGCCGGACTGGATCAGCAGATGCAGCTCGGAGTTGATGAGATCGGTATCGTGAAAGACGACACCCAAGGCCGGCGGCTCGGCATCGTTGACCGGCCGGACATAACCGAGCGCGGTGGCTGCTTCGCGGACGCGGCGGCGGGTTTGCTCGCTCACTCCGTCCTTGCCGGAGAGGGCGCGCGAAACTGCGAATTTCGACAAGCCTGTGTGCTCGGCGATGGTAGTGAGCGTGACCCTGGCCATGCGGCGGTTTTCCCTTCCTGTTGTACCTACCTAGAGCCGAAAAACACCATAACGCAACCTAACGCGTTCATGTGCCTGTGGAAGTTCGGACGATCGGCGATGAGGCGATCCGGTAGATTTAGGTCATAAATACTGTCGATTCGACGCCATAACCTAAACCAAAGTCGGATGCCACATAACACTTTACCTAACAAATCGTCGGTGCAAGCTAGACGCCAGCTAACGAGCGAGCGCTTAGCAATCAGCCGCTCTAGCCTGGAGGAGAGATCAATGGGACGTATCAGCCGCAGGGCTTTTATTGCCGCGAGCTCGGCTTTTGCCGGCACGCTGGCCTTTACCGGTCTGGCGCGGGCGCAGACCAAGGAATCGGCGTTCCTGCAGTCGCAGGTCGATAGCGGCGCACTGCCGCCGGTGGCCGAGCGGCTCCCGGAAAACCCGCTGGTCATCACGCCGTGGGAGCGGGTGGGCCAGCAGGGCGGCGACTGGAACCATGCGCTGGTCGGCGGCGGCTCCGCCTCGATGCTGGTCCGCTATCAGGGTTATGACGGGCTGGTGCGCTATACGTCCGACTGGTCGGGCATCGAGACCAACGTGGCCGAGAGCTACGAGGTCAATGCCGACGCCACCGAATACACGATCAAGCTGCGCAGGGGCCACAAGTGGTCGGACGGCCAGCCGTTCACCACCGCCGACGTGCAGTTCTGGTACGATGCCTATTTCACCGATGCCGAAACCAACCAGGGCGGCAACGTCTGGTGGTCGGCCGGTGGTGAGCCGGCCAAGCTCGAGATCGTCGACGAGCAGACGTTCAAGGTCATCTTCGCCGAGCCGAACGGTTTCTTCCTGCAGCAGATGGCCTGGGCCGACCAGGACCAGTTGGTGCGCTGCCCCAAGCACTACCTCGAGCAGTTCCACATCAAGTACAACCCGGAAGCCGACGCGCTCGCCAAGGCCGAAGGCCTCGAGAGCTGGATCGCGCTGTTCCAGCGCGAAGTGGGCTATCTCGACACCAACACCTATTTCCAGAACACCAAGCGGCCGGCGCTGACGGCCTGGGTGTTCACCCGCGAGGGCGCCAGCGCCCTGGGTCAGAACACCGAAACCTCGATCGCGGTGCGCAACCCCTTCTACCACAAGGTGGATACCGAAGGGACGCAGCTGCCGTATTTCGACCGGATCGTCTACCAGATGGTCGCTGATCCCGAAGTGCTGCTGCTCAAGACGCTGCAGGGCGAAGTCGACATGATGGACCAGTACATCGCCACCCCGGCCAACAAGCCGGTGCTGTTCGATGGCCAGGAAGCAGGCGGCTACGGCTTCTATACGCTCAAGGAGACGGCCGCCAACGTCATGGCGTTCCAGCTCAACCTCAACCATGTCGACGCGACCAAGCGCGAACTGTTCAACACCATGGAGTTCCGCCAGGCGCTGTCGAGCGCCGTCGACCGGCAGGCGCTGATCGATGCGGTGTTCGTGGGGCAGGGCGCTCCGGCGCAGGCTTCGATGCGTGAGGGCGATCCGCTCTACAACGAGCAGTTGGCCAAGCAGTGGACGGAGTTCGATCCGGACAAGGCCAACACGATGCTCGACGCGATCATCCCCAACAAGGACGGCGAAGGCTATCGCACCGACAAGGAAGGCCGCCGCGTCTCGATCATCTTCGAACTGGACCAGACCCGGACGACCTTCCTCGACATGTTCGAGCTGGCCATCCCGATGTTCCAGGCCGTGGGCATCGATGCGCAGATGCGCACGATGGATCGCTCGCTGTGGGAAGAGCGCGTGCGTCGCGGTCGCGAATACGATGCGACGGCGCACCAGTTCGGCGCCAATTCCGGCATCGCCGCGATGCTCGATCCGCGCTTCTACGTGCCGATCAACAATAACTGCTTCTACGCCCCGGCCTGGTCGCTCTACTACACCAAGCCCGAGGATCCGGCGGCGGAAGAGCCCCCGGCAGCGGTGAAGGCCCAGCAGGACCTCTACCGCCAGCTCGTCGGCACCGCCGATGCGGCCAAGCAGCAGGAAGTGATGGCGCAGGTGCTGCAGAACGCGGCCGACCTGTTCTTCACCTTCGGCGTCAGCCTCCCCGCGGATGGCTACGGCGTGGTCAAGAACAACATGGTCAACGTGCTCAAGGAAATGCCGAACTCGTTCGGTTGGCCGACCCCCGGCCCGGCGCGTCCCGAGCAGTTCTTCAAGGCCTGACGATCCGGGGGTCGGGTCTGACGCCCGGCCCCGCCCTCCCGCGCGATGTCACCCCTGCGCAAGCAGGGGCCATCTCACGGCCCGCGCTGGCGGCGCCATGGATCCCTGCTTTCGCAGGGATGACAGCCGGTGGGTGGGGCGCTCAGTGACCTGCATCACCCGGTGGGCGAGCCCACAAACTCAACATCCTCAGGCGACCCACGGGCCGCCGCCATCCAGTCCAAGAGACCGTCATGCTCGAAGCCAAGGCCCAGGCCGCTGCCAATCTCCGTACTCCCGACTGGTACAAGTCGGCGACGCGCTGGACCCAGCTCACGCTGGCCGAGGATGATCCGGTCAAGTTCGATCCGGCCTTCTGGATCGACGTGTTCAAGAAGACGCAGTCGAACGCCACCTGCCTCAGCGCCGGCGGCTATATCGCCTACTACCCCTCCAAGGTGCCGCTGCACTATGTGAGCAAGTTCATCGGCGACACCGACCCGTTCGGCGTCCTCGTGGACGGCGCCCGCAAGCTCGGCATGCACGTGATGGCCCGCGTCGACCCGCACGCCATCCACCAGGATGCCGCCGATGCGCACCCGGAGTGGATCGCGGTCGACAAGGATGGCAACAAGCGCCGTCACTGGGCCTTCCCGTCGGTGTGGGTCACCTGCGCCTACTCGGACTACAACTTCAAGTTCATGCCGAAAGTGCTCGAGGAGCTGACGGCGAACTACGATATCGATGCGATCTTTGCCAATCGCTGGCAGGGCCACGGCGTCTGCTATTGCGAGAGCTGCAAGACCAACTTCAAGGCCGCCTCGGGCTTCGACCTGCCGCGCGATTCGAGCGTCGACAATCCGGCGTGGCTGGCCTGGACCGCTTGGCGCCGCACCACGCTCAGCCGCCTCGTCGTCGAGTGGGACGAGGTGATGAAGAAGATCAAGCCGCATGCCAGCTTCATCCCGAACATGGGTTCGGTGTCGCTGATGGAGTTCGATCTCAACATCATCGAAAAATACTGCCCGTTCCTGTGCGTGGACGACCAGGGCCGTCGCGGCACCGAGCCGGTGTGGATGGCGGGCCGCAACGGCAAGCGCATGCGCGCCACGTTCCGCGAGCGTCCGGCCATCCTGATCACCTCGATCGGGCCGGAAGAGGAATATCGCTGGAAGGATTCGGTCACCACCGGCGCCGAGATCCGCGCCTGGATGGATGACGGCACCACGCAGGGCCTCTTGCCGTGGTTCACGAAGTTCAACGGCGTCGTGCCGGATACGCGCTGGGTCGCGCCGGTGGCCGAGAGCTTTGCGCTGCATGCCGATCTCGAGCCGGTGCTGTCGGAGATGAGCCCGGTGGCGGAGATCGCCATCCTCGATCCGGCGACAACGCTGCGGCATCACGGGCAGGATACGCGGCGGGCCGCCGAGGCCAACGATCTCGGGTTCTACCAGGCGCTGGTGGAAGCCAAGCTGCCGTTCGAGATGCTGTCGGACCAGGCGATGACGCTCGACAGCCTCAAGCAGTTCAAGGTGGTGATCCTCGCCAACTCGACCTGCCTCAGCGACGAGCAGGTGAAGCTGCTCGAGGCCTATGTGGCGGCGGGCGGTTCGGTGGTCGCGGCGTTCGAGACCTCGACACGTACCGCCGACAACAAGCCGCGCAATGCCATAGCGCTGGGTGACCTGTTGGGCGTGAAGCTCCGCAAGGGCGCGCGGGGCGTGGTCAAGAACACCTATGTGTCGATCAACGGGGCCCATCCGGTGTCGGAGGGGTTCGAGGGCGCCAAGCGCATCATGGGCGGGACGTACCTGCTGGCGGTGGAGCCGGCGGCGGGGACGCAGTCGCCGTTCCTGTACGTGCCGGATTTCCCGGATCTGCCGATGGAAGAGGTCTATCCGCGCGAGGAGCCGAAGGGCTCGGCGGTGGTGACGCGCGAGCATGCCGGTGGCGGGCGAACGGTCTACATCCCGTGGAATATCGGCGGCATCTTCTGGGAAGTGCTGGCGGCGGACCACGGCAGGCTGATCGCCAATGCGGTGCGCTGGGCGCTGGGCAAGACCCCGGACGTCACGGTCACCGGCAAGTCGGTGCTCGATCTGGCCGTGCGGGCCAATGGTGGCGGGACGGCCGTGGTGCTCAACAACATCTCGAACCCGATGATGATGAAGGGCCCGACGCGCGAGAGCTTCCCGGTCGGGCGGCACGAAGTGTCGGTAGTCATCCCCGAGGGCAAGACGCTGGGCAAGGCCGAGCTGCTGGTCGCGGGCGGCGCCGCCAAGGCGACGCAAGCGGCGGGCAGGGTGGTGGTCGAGGTCCCGAGCATCGATACACTCGAGGTCGTGCACCTCACCTGGGCCTGATCCAATATGGTAAGTTATGTCATCAAGCGATTGATCTACATGGTGCCGACGCTGTTCGGCATGTCGATCATCGCCTTCCTGATCATCCAGCTGCCGCCGGGTGACTACGTCACCTCGATGATCGCCTCGATGTCGGATAGCGGCCAGAATGCCGACCCGGCGCAGATCGAGGCGCTGCGGCGGGCCTATGGCTTCGACGATCCGATCTGGCTGCAATATTTCAAGTGGATCTGGGGCATCGTCACTCGCGGTGACTTCGGCTATTCGTTCGAGTGGAACCGGCCGGTCGCGGAACTGATCTGGGAGCGCATGGGCTCGACGCTGGCGATCTCGGTCGCCTCGCTCGGCTTCGTGTGGGCCGTGTCGCTGCCGATCGGCATCTATTCGGCCATGCGCCGGCACTCGGTGGGCGACTACACCTTCACCTTCCTCGGCTTCATCGGCCTTGCGGTGCCCAACTTCATCATGGCGCTGACCCTGATGTACGTGGCCTACCGCTACATGGGGCTGAGCGTGGGCGGGCTGTTCTCACCCGAATACCAGAACGCGCCGTGGAGCTGGGGCAAGTTCCTCGACCTGCTCGGGCACCTGTGGATCCCGATCATCGTGATCGGCACCAACGGCACGGCGGCGCTCATCCGCATCCTGCGCGCCAACCTCACGGACGAGCTCAACAAGCCCTACGTGATCACCGCCAAGGCCAAGGGCCTGCCGGAATATCGCGCCGTGCTGAAATATCCGGTGCGCATCGCGCTCAATCCGTTCGTGTCCGCCATCGGCTGGGTGCTGCCCGAGCTGATCTCGGGCGTCACCATCACGGCTATCGTGCTCAACCTGCCCACGGCCGGCCCGCTGCTGCTGCGCGCGCTGATCAGCCAGGACATGTATCTCGCCGGCAGCTTCATCCTGCTGATGGGCGTGCTGACGCTGATCGGCATGCTGATCTCGGACCTGCTGCTCGCCCTCCTAGACCCCCGGATTCGTTTCACATGACCGACCACACCTTCATCGAGGGCGCGGCGGAGACCGGGCCGGCCACCACCGCCATCCGGCGCGAAGGCGGCAAGCTCGAAAACGTCGCCGTCGCCGGCCAGTGGACGCTGATCTGGTACCGCTTCACCCGTCACAAGGTGGCGGTGGTCGCGGGCGTCATCATCCTCGCTCTCTACCTTGTGGGGCTATTCGCTGAATTCCTCGCGCCGGCATTGCCGGACGCGGCCAAGCCGCAGTTCACCTATGCGCCGCCGCAGGAAATCCGCCTGTTCACCACCGATGCAGATGGCAACAGCAAGTTCCAGCTGCACGTCACCGGCTACTCGATGACCGTTGACCAGGCTTCGCTGCGCCGTAGCTATGTCATCGACGAGGAGAAGGTGGTGCCGATCGGCTTTTTCGTCGAAGGCCCGGCCTACAAGATGTGGGGCCTCTTCCCCATGACCACGCATTTCATCGGGCCGCTCAAGAAGACCGACACCATGTATCTGCTCGGGACCGACAAGCTCGGCCGCGACCTGCTCAGCCGGCTGATCTACGGAACGCGCGTGTCGATGTCGATCGGCCTGATCGGCGTCACCATCAGCCTTTGCCTCGGCGTCATCCTCGGCTCGCTCTCGGGCTTTTACGGTGGCGCCGTCGATCTCGTGATCCAGCGCATCATCGAGGTGATCTCGTCGATGCCGACTATTCCGCTGTGGCTCGGCTTTGCCGCCGCCATCCCGCTGACCTGGTCGCCGCTGACGGTGTATTTCCTCATAACGCTCATCGTGTCGCTGTTCGGCTGGACCGGGCTGGCGCGCGAAGTGCGCGGGCGCTTCTTTGCCCTGCGCAGCGAAGACTTCGTCACCGCCGCAAGGCTGGATGGGTCGGGCGAGCGCCGGCTGATTTTCCGGCACATCCTTCCCTCGCTCACCAGTCACATCCTCGCGGTGGTGACGTTGGCGCTGCCCACCATGATCGTCGCCGAAACGGCGCTGTCGTTCCTCGGCATCGGCCTCAAGGCGCCGGTGGTGAGCTGGGGCGTGCTGCTACAGGACGCACAGAACGTGCGCACCATTGCCACCGCACCGTGGCTGCTCATCTGGCCGTCCGCCGCCGTGGTGGTGACCGTGCTGGCCTACAACTTCCTCGGCGATGGCATGCGCGACGCCGCCGATCCGTACCAGAGCTGACGCCATGGCCATGCTCACCGAAGCGGATTTCAAAGCCGCCAAGCCCGCCCGCAACGCCGATGTCGTGCTCCAGGTCGAAGACCTGAGCCTCGACTTCAACCTGCGCACCCATGTGCTGCACGCCGCCCGGCAGGTCAGCTTCACCCTCGAGCGCGGCAAGACGCTGTGCCTCGTGGGCGAAAGCGGCTCGGGCAAGTCGGTCACCGCGCGTGCCCTGCTGCGCATCATCGATACCAATGGCAAGATCGCCGGCGGCCGCATCCTGCTGCACGGCAAGACCGGCAAGCCCATCGACATCGCGCAGCTGCCCGAGCGCAGCCCGGAACTGCTGAAGATCCGCGGCGGCCGCATCGGTCTGATCTTCCAGGAGCCGATGAGCTCGCTGTCGCCGGTGCACACCATCGGCAGCCAGATCGTCGAGGCACTGCGCCTGCACCGCAAGATGACGGCGGCGGAGGCACGAGCCGAGACCATCGAGCTGTTGCGCCAGGTCGAAATCCCCAATCCCGAAAAGCAGATCGACCGCTACACTTTCGAGTTCTCGGGCGGCATGCGCCAGCGCGCCATGATCGCCATGGCGCTCGCGGCGAACCCGGAAATCCTGATCGCCGACGAGCCGACCACGGCGCTCGACGTGACCACGCAGGCCGAGATCCTCGATCTCATCAAGCGCCTGCAGGTTTCCCGCGGCATGGCCATGCTGCTGATCACCCACGACATGGGCGTGGTGGCCGAAGTCGCCGACGACGTGGCGGTGATGCGCTATGGCCGGATCGTCGAAAGCGGCAGCGTCGACGACATCTTCCACGATGCGCGGCACCCCTATACGCAGCGGCTCCTCGCCTCGACGGTGAAGCTCGAGCAGAACCGCCGCGCCGTGACCCGCCCCGCCGACGTGCCGGTCGCCACCCAGCCGGTGCTGACGGTGCGCAACCTCACCAAGGTCTATGGCGGCGGCCGGACGATGTTCGGCAAATCGAGCGCCGGCCTCAAGGCCGTCGACGATGTCAGCTTCGATCTCTATCCGGGCGAAAATCTCGGCATCGTGGGCGAAAGCGGCTCGGGCAAGACCACGCTCGGCCGGCTGATCCTGCGCACCGTCGAGCCCACTTCCGGCACCGTGACCTATCATGGTGACAACAGCACGCCGATGGATGTCACCGGGCTCAGCAAGCGTGGGCTGCGCGCCTTCCATCGCGATGTGCGGCTCGTCTTCCAGGACCCGTTCGCCTCGCTCAACCCGCGCATGACCATCAAGCAGATCGTCGGCGATCCGCTCTATGTCTCGGGCAAGGCCAAGGGCGCCGCGCTCGAGAACCGGGTCGGCGAACTGCTGGAACTGGTCGGGCTCGAAAAGCAGGCGATGGAGCGCTATCCGCACGCCTTCTCGGGCGGGCAGCGCCAGCGCATCGGCATCGCCCGCGCGCTCGCGCTCGACCCCAGGATCATCATCGCCGATGAGGCGACGGCGGCGCTCGACGTGTCTATCCGCAGCCAGATCCTCGACCTATTGCTGGATATACAGAAGCGGCTGAACCTGAGTTTCCTGTTCATCTCGCACGACATCTCGGTGATCCGGTATTTCTGCGACCGCGTGGCGGTGATGCATCGGGGCAAGCTGGTCGAACTGGGCACCGCAGAGCAGATCTGCACGGCGCCCAAGGAAGCCTACACGCAGAGCCTCATCTCCGCCGTGCCCAACCCCGACCCGCGCAACAAGCGCATGCTGCACCGGACGAGGTTCAAGGCGTGATGATGCTGGGTGTCCGCGAGAGCGCTGAGCGTGGGGCCTACCCCCACCCCCCCGCTGCGCGGGTCCCCCCTCCCCACAAGGGGGAGGGAGATCGGTGCGTCTCGGAGAAGCTTGAGCTCCGTCGCCCCCGCATACTCGGTGTCATTCCCGCGAAAGCGGGAATCCCGGTTTGCCATGGGCATCGGCGCTGCCAAAAACAGAGTTCCCGCTTTCGCGGGGATGACATCGTGCTTTGGTCATTCATTCAGGTAGAACAATGCTGAAATTCGCCGCCAACCTCTCCTTCATGTACACCGAGGTGCCCTTCCTCGAGCGCTTTGCCGCTGCGGCGAAGGACGGCTTCAAGGCGGTCGAATACGTCTCGCCCTATGTCGCGCCGCCCGAGGAGATCGCCGGGCTGCTCAAGGCCAACGGGCTCGAGCAGGCGCTGTTCAACCTGCCGGCCGGCAACTGGGATGGCGGCGAGCGCGGGATTGGCTGCCTGCCGGACCGCGTGAGCGAGTTCGAGGAGGGGGTGGCCACCGCCATCCGCTACGGCCAGGCGCTCCACTGCAAGAAGATCAACTGCCTCGCCGGCATCGCGCCCAAGGGCGTCGACGCCGACGTGCTGGAATCGACGCTGGTCGCGAACCTGCAATATGCCGCGCCGCGGCTAAAGGATGCCGGCATTGCGCTGGTGCTCGAGCCGATCAACCTGCGCGACATTCCGGGGTTCTACGTCTCGACCAGCGCGCATGCCGAGCGGCTGCTCGACGCGGTCGGTTCGGACAACCTGACCATCCAGTACGACGTCTACCACATGCAGGTGATGCAGGGGGACCTGATCCCGACCTACGAGCGCCTGCGCCATCGCATCGGCCACATCCAGATCGCCGACAATCCGGGCCGCAACGAGCCCGGTACGGGCGAGATCAACTACGCCTTCGTGCTGCGTGAACTCGACCGGCTCGGCTATGACGGCTGGATCGGCTGCGAATACAAGCCCAAGGCCGGCACCAGCGCCGGGCTGGGCTGGATGAAACCGTATCTGTGAGGAGCACCGAATGAAGGTTCGAGGCTCCGGCCCTTCTCACCTCTCCCTCGGGGGAGAGGTCGGATCGCGCAGCGATCCGGGTGAGGGGGCCTTCCGCCGACGCCCAGTTCTGTAGCAAGGCCCCCTCACCCTGACCCTCTCCCCCAAGGGAGAGGGGACGAGGTGGCAAGGCCAGAGACCCACCACTAGCCGATCCCGACGGCGCCTCGGCGCCGAACGCTACCCTATTGCCAAAAGGACGCCCTGCCATGCCTCTCGATAAGTTGCCCCAGACGCCGTACGGCGCCGTCTATTTCCGCAAGTCGAACCCGCCGCGCGAGGATTGGGAGCGCGACTACGGCGTTGCCGCCGAGGACGGGCTCAACGTCTTCCGCCACTGGTTCATCTGGGCCGCGATCGAGCGGGCGCCGGGCGTCTACGACTGGGACGACTATGACCGGCAGTTGGATCTCGCCGCCAAGAACGGCATGAAGACCGTCATCGCCGAACTGACCCACGCCGCGCCCGACTGGGCCTATCGCAAGTGGGCGCATGCCCGCCAGATCCGTTCCGATGGCCGGCCGCTGCGCTCGGTGGTGGGCGTGAGCGCCGCTACCGGCGGCTTTGCCAATAATGGCGGCGGCGCCGGTACGCTGACCATGAATTGCCCCGAGGTGAAGGACGCCGCCGGGCGGTTCCTCACCGCGCTCGCCACCCGCTACAAGGGCCATCCGGGGCTGCTCGGCTATGACGTGTGGAACGAGGTCAACTACGCCGCCGATGTCGACTACTCGGAGTGGATGAAGACCGATTTCCGCGTCTGGCTGAAGGCCAAGTATGGCGATCTCGACACCCTCGCCAAGGCCTGGCACCGCTATTCCTACGCCGAGTGGGACGACATCGAGCCGCCGCCGGATGTGGCGGCCTATAACGAGAACCTCGACTGGCTCGAGTTTAAGAAGCAGAACTACTACGACCAGATGCAGTACAAGATCGACACCATCCGCGGTATCGACAAGGACTGCATGATCGCCGCGCACGGCGTCGGCGGCGCCATTCCCAACATGGCGGCGCTCGGCATGGACGACTGGCTCGCCGCATCCAAGGTCGAGCTCTATGGCCTCACCTGGGTGCCGAGCCGGCGCGGCTTCAAGCCGTGGCAGAACTTCTTCGGCCCCGACATCACCCGCGCCGCGGCGCGCGGCAAGAAGTGGTGGCACGCCGAGCGTCCCGCCGGTCCGCTGTGGCTGCAGCCGCAGGTGCTCGGGCACGACAAGGAAGACGGCCGGGTGATGGACCCCGAGGACGTCCGCATGCTGACCATGACCTCGTTCGCCGCCGGCGCCACGGGTGTGCTCAACCTGCGTTATCGTCCGCTGCTCGATGGTCCGCTGTTCGGCGCGTTCGGCGCTTATGGCATGGACGGCTCGCGTACGCCGCGCTCGGAAATGCAGAGCAAGATCGGCAAGTGGGCCAACGATCCGGCGCAGGAGAAGCTGTTCTCGGCGCGGCCGGCCAAGGGCGATATCGGCATCCTGGTGATCCCCGAGGCGCAGGCCTGGGACTACCTGCTCAATGCCAAGCATCTGCCCGAGACCTATCGGGAGGCCATGTGGGGCGCCTATCGCGGCTTCTTCGACAACGGCATCCAGGCCGACTGGGTGCATATCGACGATATCGGCGAATACGACGCGATCTATGCGCCATACCCGATCATGCTCACCACCGAGCATGCGGCGGCGCTGAAGAAGTGGGTGGAGAAGGGCGGCAAGCTGATCTCGGAAGCAACGCCCGGCTATTTCGGCGATCGCGGCCATGTCGGCACGGTGCAGCCCAATAACGGGCTCGACGAGATGTTCGGCGCCCGCGAAGCGGAGGTCGAGTTCATGCCGGATCTGGGCGACCGGATCAGCTTTGCGCTCGACGGCAAATCGGTAAAGGGCGGCGGGTTCCTGCAGGCCTATACGCTCACCACCGGGCGCGAGCGCGGGCGGTTCAGCGATGGCCGGCTGGCGGTGGTGGAAAGCCGGTTCGGGCAGGGGCATACGCTGCTGGTCGGCACGCATCCGGGCATTGCATACTTCAAGACCAGCAATGCCGATAACCTGCGCTACTTCGCCGAGGCCTTCGCCTGGACCGGCAAGACGCAGCACGTGAAGGTGTCGGACAACGCCGTGCAGGCCCGCCTGCATGAAGGTCCGGACGGGCGCGTGCTGTGGGTGCTGAACCCGACGCGCGAGGCAAAGACCGTCACCGTGAAGCTCGGCAGGGCCGGCACGCTCGGGGCGACGCACTGGGCCAATGACGGCGCTTCGGCGTCGGACGAGAGCGTCACCGTGCCGCCGCGCGACCTGGTGATCGTGCGCATCGGGTAAGGGGGCAAGGCGGGACAGAGTCCCGAATTACCCTCAATTGACCTGAACCGCGGGCTCGCGCGAGCCCGCGGTGTCCCCCAGCCTCCCGGTGCGGCTGTGCTGGTTGGGGGTAGTGATGTCGAGTTCGGGGAAAGCCGCGGCCGCAAGGCGCGCGGTCGCCATTGGTGCGGCGGTCACACTGTCGCTGGCGGCGATGCTGCCGCCTATCCTCGCCGCCGATGTGAACATCACGGCCAATATGCCGGGCGGGATCGATCTCGATACTTATGTCGGCGCCACCGTGGATATCGCGGCCGGGGTGACGGTCAGCAACGGCATCGGCAGCACGGGGACGTGGGCGGTGACCAATAACGGCACGGTCAGCGGTGTCACGCGGCTGCGCGGGGCGGGCTCGAGCGTCACCAATACCGGCTTCATGTCGGGTGCCAATGTGATCACGCTCGATGCCGGCGGCACGGTGATCAACGCGCTGGGCGCGACGCTGTCGTCGAATGGCAGCGCCATCAATATCGGCAAGTTCCCGAGCGGGGGAAATCCCGGTGTCGGGCCGGGCGTCGTGACCAATTCGGGCACGATCGTGCAGGTGAGCACGGGCGGCGATCTGGTGCTGCTGCAGTTCGGCGGCACGGTGACCAACAACGCGACCGGCACGATCACGGCCAACAGCTCGGGCAATGCGGTGTCGGTGGGCCAGGGCAGCAACCGCGAGGTCTACAATTACGGCAGCATCATCAACCTGGGGCAGGGCGGGTTTTCGACCGGCGTGCTGATCCAGGGCGGGCCGAGCGTGCTGTTCAACGGGCCGAACGCGGTGATCAAGGGCGGCTATAACGGCATCTACGCCTCGGTGACGACGCCGCTGACCTTCACCAATCACGGGACGATCGAATCGACCGGCGCCAATGCGAACTCGAAAGCGGTGGAAGCGACGGGGGGCGGCACGTTCATCAATACGGGGACGATCAAGTCGGCAGCGGGCGACGGACTCTACATGACGCGCGCCGGCACCGTCACCAATTCCGGCACCATTACCGGCGCGACCTACGCCATGCGCTTCACCGGCGCCTACGACCGGACCGTGAACCTCTCGACCGGTTCGGTGCTGAACGGGCTGGTGCAGGGCGGCACGGCCGTCGACAATCTCGTCCTCCTCGGTACAGGCACCGAGGATGCGTCGAAATTCCTCAACTTCGAGACGCTCTCCATGCAGGGCGAGGCGTGGACGCTGACCGGGCTCGGCACGTTTGCCACCGGCGGCGAGGTGCAGGCCGGGGTGCTCGACCTCACCGGCACGATCACCACGCCGGCCTTCAATGTACGCACCAACGGCACGTTGCGCGGCACCGGTACGGTGGTCGGGGCGCTCAGCAATGCCGGCACGGTCGATCTCACGGCGGGGACGCTCAATGTCACCGGCACGTTTGCCAATGTGGCGGGCAGCCTGTTCCGCGTCGCGGTCTCGACCGGTGGTTCGGCCGGGCTGCTCGATGTGTCGGGGGCGGCGACGCTGTCGGGCGGCACGGTCGGCGTCGTGGTGGCGAGCGGCGCCTATGCGGTGGGCGATGCGTTCCAGATCCTCGATGCGGCCTCGGTGACCGGCGATTTCGCCGGCGTCATCGACGACTCGCCCTTCATGCAGTTCGTGCTCGACGACAGCATCGCCGGGCAGGTGTGGATCCGCATCACCGACATTGCCAACCTGCCCGAGGGGGCCGAGACGCCGAACCAGCTGGCGGCGGCCGTGGCACTGCAGGATCTCGGCGCGGGTGACGCGTTCGATGCGGCCTCGCTGCTGATAACCGACGAGGCGCTCGAGGCCTTCGACGAGTTGTCGGGCGAAATCCATGCCGCCGTGCTCACCAGCCTCGCGAGCGCCAGCCGCTATCCGCGCGAGGCGGCGCTCGATCGGATCGAAGCCGGGCTCGGTTCGGACCAGCCGGTGGAGGGCGCGCGCAATATCTGGGTCCGCGCCTATGGCGGGCGCGGCACGGTGGAAGGCGACGGCAACGCCGCCGCCATGGATTTCGGGGCCGGCGGGCTGCTGTTCGGCGCCGACGGGCTGATCGCGCCGGACGTGTTCGCCGGTGTGCTGGCCGGGTTCGGCGGACAGAACGTCGATATCCCCGAACGCGCCTCGGAAGCGGAAATCCGCAGTTACCATCTCGGGCTCTATGGCGGCGCGGCCATCGGGCAGGTGCGGCTTGCCGGCGGTGGCGCAGTCAGCGCGCACGATGTGGCGGTGGCGCGCAACCCGGAGTTCACCGGCTTCAGCGACGAGCTCGAATCCTCCTACGGCGTCACCACCGGCCAGCTGTTCGGCGAACTGGGCTATGCCTTCGATCTCGGCCAGGCCGAGTTGGTGCCGTTCGTCCAGGCCGCGGTCATCGGCCAATCGGGCGGCGACTACGGTGAATCCGGCGGCGATGCGGCGCTTGAGGGCAGCTCCGACGCGCTCGGCAGCACGGTGTTCGCCGTGGGTCTGAAGGCGACCACCGACATCGCTATCGGCGAGGGCAAGAGCCTCACGGCGCACGGCCTCGTGGCGCTGCAGCACAGTAGCGGCGATGCCCCGACCGCCACGCACGCTTTCCCTGGCGGCACGCCGTTCACCGTCTCGGGCGCCGATCCGGACGACACGGCCCTGCTGCTCGAAGCCGGTATTGGCGGCGAGCTGGCGCCGGGCCTCAACCTCGATCTCGGCTATCGCGGCGCCTTCGGCAGCTCGGCCAGCAATCACGGGGTGAAGCTGACGGTGTCGGGGCAGTTCTAGGCTGGACCCTTGCCGCAAGGCAGATCACGGTGGTGGGCACCCTCTCCCCCTTGGCGGGGGAGACGCGAGACTTGTGAGCGATAGCGAACTAGTCGCAGCAGAGAGGGGGTGCGATGGCGCGCCGTGCCCTCCACGACCCCCTCTCTTGCGAAAACTAAGGACTTAGCTACGCTAAGCCCAAGTTTTCGCTTTCTCCCCCGCCAAGGGGGAGAAAGCCTCCCACGAGCACCGAGTCCTGCAGCAACGCACCCTGTCCCCTCGCAGGGAGGCGCACCCGTTTGTTTCCTCTTTGTTCCTGTGCTACGCTGCATGCGAACAGGGGAATCCGATGGGTAGTCGTGCCGGAAGCGCCGACCTGCCGCTGCATGGCGGGCGGGTGCCAAAGTGGTTGAGCGAGCGCATGGCGCGGCTCGGGGCTGTCATCTGCCAGGCCATCGCGCATGAGTATGGCCGCGACGAGCTGTTGAGCCGGCTTGCCAACCCGTTCTGGTTCCAGTCCTTCGGCGCCGTGATGGGGATGGACTGGCACTCGTCGGGCATCACCACCAGCGTTATCGGCGCGCTCAAGGGCGGGCTGAAGCCGATCGAGCGCGAGCTCGGACTGCATGTCTGCGGCGGTCGGGGTCGGCACTCGCGCAAGACGCCGGACGAGCTGGTGGCCATCGGCAATCGCGTCGGCTTCGACGGTGCCGCCTTGGCCCGCGCCAGCCGGCTGGTCGCCAAGGTCGACAGCGCGGCGGTGCAGGACGGATTCGAGCTCTACCTCCACGGTTTCATCGTCGCCGATGACGGCAAGTGGGTGGTGGTGCAGCAGGGGATGAAGGGCGACGCCAAAACGGCGCGGCGTTACCACTGGCAATCGGCCGGGCTCAAGAGTTTCGTCGAGACGCCGCACAGCGCCATCGAGGGCGCGGGGCAGGGGACGATCGTCAACCTCACCGATATCCGCGCCGCCCGATCGCGCGAAACCCAGGTCGACCTGCTCGGCGGCATGGGGCCGGATGCGATCGTGCGCGAGGTCGGCCGCATCGAGGGCATCGTCGAGCCGGCGCCGGTCGAAAGCGACCAGCCGCTGCTGCCGCATCTGGTGATGCCCTCGCACCACGATATCCGCCCCAAGGACGTGATGCTGCGGCGCCTGCACGGCAGCCTCGCCGCCGCCGCCGAGCGCGCGCCTGACGATTTCTCCGAGCTGCTGCTGGTGCCCGGGGTCGGCGCCCGCACGGTGCGTGCGCTGGCACAGGTGGCCGAAGTGGTCCACGGCGCGCCGCACCGCTTCGCCGATCCGGCCCGCTATGCCATGGCGCATGGCGGCAAGGACGGCCACCCGTTCCCGGTGCCGCTCACCGTCTACGACGAGACCATCCGGGTGCTGAAATCGGCCGTCGGCAAGGCCCGCCTCGGCGCCGAGGAAGAACTGGGCGCCATCAGGCGCCTCGACCGCCAGGCCCGTGCGCTCGAGCCCGGCGCCACCGGCCCGAGCTTTTACGCGTTCATCGACGAGGAACGCCGCCGCTCGCCGGAATATGGCGGCCGCACGGTGATGGACGACATGCCGAACGCATATCTCAGGGCTAAGATGCGGGTGTAGCCGGGAGGGCACGGTGTGCCGCCGCCACCCCCTCTCTGCTGCGACTAACTCGCTGACGCTCGTAAGTCTCGCGTCTCCCCCGCCGAGGGGGAGAGGGTGCGTCGCTGCGGGCTTGGAGGTTGGGTGCTGAGCGTGCGGGAGCTTTGCACCGGTTGCCTTGACGGGAAGCCCGGCTAGGATGTGCTCAACTCGCGGAGGTCAACATGCAGCCGACCAAGGGCGGTGCCAAGCATCGCATCTATTCGATCAGCTTCGCCAAGGTCTATCCGCTCTATGTCGCCAAGGCCGAGAACAAGGGGCGGACCAAGGCCGAGGTCGATGAGATCATCCAGTGGCTGACCGGGCATAGCGAGACATCGCTGGCCGAGGTGATGGCGGCGGGGACGGGGCTCGAGGCGTTCTATGCCACGGCGCCACGGCTGAACCCGGCGCGCGAGCTGATCACTGGCGTCGTCTGCGGCGTGCGGGTCGAGCAGATCGAGGACCCGGTGATGCGCGAGATCCGCTATCTCGACAAGCTCATCGACGAGCTGGCGAAGGGCAAGGCGATGGAGAAGATTTTGCGCCAGCCGGTGGGGGCTTGAGGTTTTCGCGCGGGTGGGGCTTCGGTGCGTCGCTGAGGCAGACGCCCCCCTCCCGGCCTCCCCCACAAGGGGGGAGGTGAAGGGGTGCTTGTGGCGCATCATTGGTCCCAACCACAGGGTCACCCCGGCGCAGGCCGGGGTCCATCCTGGGATCTCTCTACCCTCACCGATCGCCTCAGGATGGATTCCGGCCTGCGCCGGAATGACATCGGGACTGGGGTAAGCTGTCGGGCTAAAAAACAAAGGCCCGGCGACAGGTTGCGTCGGGCCCTTCATTCAGTGATTCAGCCGAGAACTCAGTCGAAGAAGCCGGCGTCCTCCTCCTTGAGGTACTGCTTGGCGGCCTTGGCGTCGATGTCGAGGCCGAGGCCCGGGCCGGGGAGCAGGTCGACGTGGCTGTTGTTGACGATGCGGCCGGAGGGGAGGCCCGTGACGATGTCGTTCCAGAACGGATCGGAGGCGGACGGGTACTCGAAGGCGATGTAGTTGGCGGGCAGGGTGGCGCACATGTTGATCAGCGCGCCGAGGCCGAGCAGGCCGTTGGCGGTGCCGTGCGGAGCCATCATGATCGAGTGCATGTAGGCGTGCTCGGCCACCCACTTGAGCTCGGCGATGCCGCCGATATCGGCCGGATCGGGGCCGACGACGCGCACGGCCTGGGTTTCGATCAGCTCCTTGAAGTTGTGGCGCAGGTAGATCTGCTCGCCGGTGTGGATCGGCGTCGTGGTCGAGGTGGTGAGCTCGCGGTAGGCCTGCGGATTGACCCACGGCACGTAGTCGCCGGTGAGCATGTCCTCGAGCCACATGATGTTGTACTTCTCGACGGCATTGGCGAACTTGATGGCATCGTTGAGGAACCAGCCCGGGCCGCAATCGAGGGCCAGCGAGACCTTGTCGCCCAGCGCTTCCTTCATCGCCTGCACGCAATCGAGCATGTAGTTGAAGCCGTGCTCGGAAATCTGGCCCTGGTCCATGGCGCCGTGATAGCCGGCCTTCTTCTGCCGCGGGCCGTAGTGGAAGTCGTCGTAGCTGTCCTTCTGCGACGAGTGGAAGCCGATGCCCTGCTTGACCATGAAGAAGCCTTCCGGCTGCTCGGCCATCCACTTGACGTCGGCGGCAAAATCCTCGGGGCGGTCGCCCTCGCGCTTGCGCCGGACCGAGCCGTTATAGACGCGGACCTTGTCGCGCACCTTGCCGCCGAGCAGCTTGTAGGCGGGGACGTTGGCGGCCTTGCCGGCAATGTCCCACAGGGCGTGCTCGATCACCGACACGGCGGCGCCATAGGGCTTGAACGAGCCGCGCTGCCGAATCTTCATCATGCAGCGCTCGACGTCGGTTGGGTCCTCGCCGATCAGCGCATCGCGGAAATGCAGGATGAAGGGCTTCAGGTAGGTCTTGGTGTACTCGACTTCGCCGAGGCCGTAGATGCCTTCGTCGGTGACGATGCGCACGATCGGGTGCTTGCCGATGACGGCAACGCGCAGGTCGGTAATCTTCATGATGCTCCCTTTGGCCTCAAGGCCATCCTCTTGAAATCAAAAAAACTATCGGATTTGTCAGCGTCGCAGCGTGCCGTTCCGCTGGGCCACGCCCATCTGCTCGATGATGTGGCGGCCCGAGCCCTCGACATGGCGGGCGACCACGGCGGCGGCGCCGTCGGCATCCTGGGCGCGGATGCGTTCGATCAGCTCGCGATGCTCCTTCAGCACCGAGACGCGGCGGCTGAGCGACGTGGGGAAGCGCCGGCTGATGGCGCGCAGGATCTCGCGGTGCTTCCACCACAGCTCGGCGGCGTGGCGGTTATAGTGGCGGTCGTAGATGAACTGGTGGAAGCGGGTGTCGAGCTGGCCGTGGCGCAGCTTGTCGTCGAAATTGTTCTGCTCGATCTCGGCCTGGATGGCTTCGAGCTCGACGATGTCGGCGTCGTTGGCGATGGAGACGAACCAGCGGGTCAGCGCCGCCTCGATCATCACCTCGATCTCGATGATGTCGCGCACGAAGTCGGCGTCGATTGGCCGCACGCGGGCGCCGCGGTTGGGCTCCATCAGCACGAAGCCCTCGCCGCGCAGCTGCTGCAGGGCTTCACGCACCGGATTGGTCGAGGTACCGTAGCGCTCGGCGAGATCGGCGACCTTCAGCCGCTCGTTGGATTCCAGCCGGCCGGAGATGATGTCCTCGCGGATCATCTCGTAGACGGAGGCCTGTTGCTCGAGCGAGTCCTCGGGCCGGTCCATGCTGGTGGTATCCTGACTCATGTTCCTTGTTTATGCATGTTTTTTGGGCAAGCCAAGTCCCGTTTGCACGTGAAAACCGGCAAACAATGTATAATTTCATCCATGTTGACATACACATGGATGTCTGAAAATCTGCCATACCAGTCAGGGAGAAGCCGGCGCCAAGTCCGGTCCCGTAAGAGGAACAGCATTCGCTGTAGGCGTCCGTCGCAGTCGGCCTTTGGTCGGACGACGCTTTCTAACTAGGAGGAAATTCCATGCGTGTTGTACGCGCACTCGCCGCTTTGTCGGCTGCGAGCCTGATGATGACCACCTCGATGTCGTTCGCGCAGAGCGTCGACCTGTCGCAGTGGTCGCCCGAATATGTAAAGTCGATTGCCGGTACCGAGACGTTCGACACCGCAGGCACCTGCGGCAAGGTCGTGCCGAACGACTACGCCGGTCGCGTGACCTACTGGTACACCGGCCCGTTCGAAGCCGATCCGAAGATTTCGCACGAGCAGGACGCCGCGTTCTGGGAAGCCTTCAAGGCCGCTTACCCGAACATCCAGGCCGACGTGCAGTCGATCACCTATAACGAGCTGCTCGACAAGTTCCGCACCGCTCTGCTCGGCAACGCGGCCCCGATGGTCGTGCGCCTGCAGATCCTGGGCGGCGTCGAATTCGCGGCCAAGGGCTATCTCAACCCGCTGAAGCCGGAAGACGTGGGCTATTCGTCGGCCGATTTCTGGCCGGGCGCGCTGAAGTCGGTGACCTACGAGGGCACGGGCTACGGCATCCCGACCAACAACGAGACGATGGGCTTCATCTGGAACGCCAAGATCTTCGCCGATGCCGGCCTCGATCCGAACAGCCCGCCGGCGACCTGGGATGACGTCGTCACCTATTCCAAGACCATCAAGGACAAGCTCGGCATCTCCGGCTTCGGCCTCGTTGCCCGCCAGAACGCCGGCAACACGCCGTTCCGCTTCATGCCGCAGCTGTGGGCATACGGTGGCGGCGCGCTCGACGAAGCCTCGGACAACCCGGGCTACCAGGACGTGTGGATCAACAACGACGGCTCCAAGGCCGCGCTGCAGGCTGCCGTGGACATGTATGTCCGCGACAAGTCGGTGCCGACCTCGGCGCTGACCAACACGCAGGCCGAGAACCAGGCGCCGTTCATCGCCGGCCAGCTGGCCATGATGATCTCGCACCCGGCCGAATATGCCCGCATGCTCGATCTCGCCAGCCAGGCGACCGGCGCCGACAAGGCGGTGGCCGACGAGGTGGTAGCCAACATGAAGTACGGCCTGATCCCGGAAGGTCCGGCGCGCCGTGCGGTGGTGTTCGGCGGCTCGAACATCCACGTGGTCAAGTCCGACTATGTCGAGGGCGGGCAGTATGACGAGCAGGCCGTCAAGGCGCTGATCTGCATGTATACCAGCCCCGAGTGGTCGACCAAGCTGAGCTGGGTCGGTTCGAACCCGGGCAACCTCGGCGGCTTCAAGACCGAGTGGATGAAGGAACGCCTGGACACGATCCCGTTCCTCGATGTCACGACCTCGATGCTGCCGAGCGGCATTCCGTTCCCGGTCATTCCGGAAGCGCCCGAGATCATGAACATCATCGTCCCCGACATGATGCAGAATGCGCTCACCGGCGCGATGACCGTGGATCAGGCCGTTGAAGACGCGGCCCAGAAGATCCAGGGCGTCGTCAGCGGCGGCGGCATCTAATCGCCCATAGCGGGCAAACATGTTCGACCGGCGGCGTGACGTCGCCGGTCTTTTGATCTCCACCAACAGGGTATGACCGCCGTGAGCACTGTTCAGGGTCAAGCCATATTCCGCGACGAGCCCGCGCCCAAGCGCGCGAGCTTCATCGAGCGGGTCTGGAACCATCGCACCGACTATCTTTATGTGCTGCCGGCGCTCGTCGTGATGCTGATCGTCATCGCGTATCCGATCTACTACACGATCGAGCTGAGCTTCTTTAATACGCCGGCCAGCCTCCAGCTGAACCAGAAGCAGTTCAACGGGCTGGACAACTACATCACCATCCTCACCAGCCCCGTGTTCTGGAAGGTGACCTGGCAGACGGTCGTGTGGACCGTGCTGTCGACCATCTTCGCCTTCGCGCTCGGGCTGGGCGCGGCGCTGTCGCTGCATCGCGAGTTCGTGGGGCGTGGCCTGCTGCGCGGCCTGCTGCTGATCCCGTGGGTGGTGAGCGCGGTTGCCGCCTCCTATGTGTGGAAGTGGCTCTATCACTCCGATTTCGGCGCCATCGGCGCGCTGGCCGTACAGCTCGGCCTCACCGATCGGCCGATCAACTTCATCGACAACACGCAGACCTCGCTCTACGCGCTGATCGTCGTGAACGTGTGGAAGGAATTCTCCTTCGCCATGATCATGCTGATGGCCGGCCTGCAGACCGTGCCCGATACGCTGCTGCGTGCGGCGCAGGTGGATGGCGCGAGCCCGTGGCAGCGCTTCTGGCACGTCACCTGGCCGCATCTGTCGGGCGTGTCGACCGTTACCGTGCTGCTGCTGGCAGTGCAGAACTTCAACTCCTTCATCATCCCGTGGATCATGACGGGCGGTGGCCCGGCCGGTTCGTCCGACATCTGGATCACCCATATCTACCAGCTCGCCTTCGGGCGGCAGCGCTGGGGCGTGGGCGCGGCCTACGCGGTGATCCTGTTCATCGTGATGATGGTGCTTGGCTACTTCTACGTGAAGGCACTGACCAAGGGCGACGATTCGAGGGCTGGCGCATGACCATGGAATCTTCTGCAGGCGCCGCCCGCGGCGTATTCGATGGCTGGCGCTGGGCCGGACGCATCTTCCTCACGCTGCTGCTGATCTTCACCGCCATGCCGATGGTGTGGATGTTCATCACGTCGCTGAAGACGGGTTTTGCCGCCATGCAATACCCGCCGCAGTGGTGGCCGGCCGAACCGACGCTCGCCAACTACTGGAAGCTGATCAACCCGGCCGACAGCATCGGGCGCGACTTCGTCCAGTATTTCTGGAACTCGATGTGGGTCTCGACCCTCACCACCATCCTGGCGGTGGCGGTGGCGGTGCCGGCGGCCTACGCCTTCTCGCGCTTCCGCTTCCCGGGCCGCACGTTCCTGTTCTTCGCGGTGCTGCTGCGCAACATGTTCCCGGCCGTGGTGTTCCTCGTGCCGCTGTTCATCCTGATGCGCCTGCTCGGGCTGGTGAATACGCACGGATCGCTGATCCTCACGTACCTCACCTTCGGCCTGCCGCTCGCCATCTGGCTGCTCAAGGGGTTTTACGACAACATCCCGATCCAGCTCGAACAGGCGGCGCGCATCGACGGCGCCACCCGCTTCAAGGCGTTCCTGCTGATCGTGATGCCGCTGTCGACCCCGGGCATCATCGCCACCTCGATCTACAGCTTCATCGGCGCCTGGAACGAGTACATCTATGCCTACACGTTCCTTACCCGGCACGATCAGATGACGCTGCCGGTCGGCATCCAGCGCTTCTTCTCGGAGAACGCCACCGACTGGCCGGGCCTGATGGCGGCCACTTTCATGATGAGCATCCCCGTCGTGGTGCTGTTCCTCGTCCTGCAACGATACTTTGTGCGCGCGCTGACCGAAGGCGCGGTCAAGCACTAGCCCTACCCGAAGGAAAGCTCAGTTATGGCTCAGGTTGTCCTGAAAGACGTGGTCAAGAACTACGGCCCGGTCTACGCCGTGAACCACGTGTCGCTGACCATCGAGGATGGCGAGTTCGTCGCGCTGGTCGGGCCCTCGGGTTGCGGCAAGACGACGACACTCAACCTCGTCGCGGGTCTGATCCCGATGTCGGGCGGCAGCATCAATATCGGCGATCGCGACGTCTCGGGGCTCGACCCCAAGGATCGCGACATCGCCATGGTGTTCCAGAACTACGCCCTCTACCCGCAGAAGTCGGTGTACAAGAACCTGGCGTTCCCGCTGCAGATGCGGAAGCTGCCGGCGGCCGAGATCGACAAGCGCGTGAAGGCCGCGGCCAAGACGCTCGACATCACGCACCTGCTCGACCGCAAGCCGCGCGAACTGTCGGGCGGCCAGCAGCAGCGCGTGGCCCTCGGGCGAGCGCTGGTGCGCGAGCCGCGCGCGTTCCTGATGGACGAGCCGCTGTCGAACCTCGACGCCAAGCTGCGCGTGCAGATGCGCTCGGAGATCAAGCGCTTCCACCAGGACCTCAAGGCGACCATCATCTACGTCACCCATGACCAGCTCGAGGCCGTGACCATGGCCGACAAGATGGCGGTGATGAATGGCGGTTTCCTGCAACAGTACGATACGCCGGCCAACGTCTTCAACAACCCGGTGAACATGTTCGTCGCGAGCTTCATCGGCTCGCCGGCGATGAGCCTCGTGCCGCTCAAGGCGGTGACGCGCGGCACCGAAGTGGCGCTGGCCAGCCCCGAGGGCTGGGAGTTGCCGCTGTCGGCCGCCAACGCCAAGAAGGCGCTCGGCGCCAAGTCGGACAAGATCGTGGTGGGCGCGCGCCACTCGACCATCAAGCTGACCAAGGACCAGGTGGCGGGTTCGGTGCCGGCCAAGGTCTACACCGTCGAGCCGACCGGCGACGTCACCTATGTGCAGGTGTTCCTCAGCGGCTCGCCGGTCAATATCAGCCTGCCGCCGACCATCCAGATCAAGCCGGACGAGCAGGTGTTCCTGAGCTTCGATCAGGAGAAGCTGCATCTGTTCGACGGCGAGACCGAGATGGCGCTCACCGCCTGACCCTGACGCATTCCGAGCGGCGGGCCCGGTTCGCCGCTCGTTTCATCACGTCCTTCCCTTCGGCGGGCCATCAATGGCCTGCCAACAACCCAGACAGCGCCAGCGATGACCAACACTCCCGAAGACGCGCTCAACCGCGTCAACACCAGCTCCCGTCCGTCCGATCTGCGCATCACCGATATCAGGGTGGCCGAGATCACCGGCGCGCCGTTCCGCTCGGCGCTGCTCAAGATCTACACCAACCAGGGGATTGTCGGCCTCGGTGAAGTCCGCGACGGCGCCAGCGCCACCTATGCGCTGATGCTGAAGTCGCGCCTGCTCGGCGAGAACCCGTGCGACATCGACCGGCTGTTCCGCCGCATCAAGCAGTTCGGCGGCCATGGCCGCCAGGGCGGTGGCGTATCGGCAGTCGAGATCGCGCTGTGGGATCTGGCAGGCAAGGCCTATGGCGTGCCGATCTACCAGATGCTGGGCGGCAAGTTCCGCGACAAGGTGCGCTGCTACTGCGATACCGATGCCGACCGGCCGAGCGGTACCGAGATGGGCAAGCGGCTCAAGGAGCGCATGGACAAGGGGTTCACCTTCCTCAAGATGGACCTGGGCCTGATGGAAATCGCCCACATCCCGGGCGCTGTCGTCGGCCCGGCCGGCGTGATCGACGCCTTCCACCAGCATGCCGGCGGCATCCGCGCCACGAACAACGAGGAGCGCAAGGCGCGCAACCTGATCTACGACGCGCAGAACGTGATGCACCCGTTCACGGGCCTGCACTTCTCCGAGAAGGGGCTCGACCTGCTCGACCAGTACATGGCCGAAGTCCGTGCCGAGATCGGGCCGGAAATCCCGCTCGCCATCGACCATCTCGGCCACATCTCGCTGCAGGACGGCATCCGTCTCGCGCAGCGCATCGAAAAGTACACCCCGGCCTGGCTCGAGGACGTGATCCCCTGGCAGCATGCCGAGAGCTATCGGCGCCTGCAGGAAGCCACCTCGGTGCCGATCTGCACCGGTGAGGACATCTACCTCAAGGAAGGCTTCGAGCCGCTGTTCAACGCCGGCATCTCGGTGATCCACCCGGACATCCTCACCAGCGGCGGCATCCTCGAGACCAAGAAGATCGGCGACGCGGCGCAGGACCACGGCATCGCCATGGCCATCCACATGGCCGAGAGCCCGATCGCCGCGATTGCCGCTGCCCATATCGCCACCGCCACCGAGAACTTCCTCGCGCTCGAGTATCACTCCGTCGACGTGCCGTGGTGGGACGATATCGTCACCGGCTTCGACGGCCCGATCGTCCAGAACGGCTTCATCGAGCTCAGCGACAAGCCGGGCCTCGGCATCGACGACCTCAACGACGAAGTACTGATGGCTCACCTGCAGCCGGGCGTCACCGGCATCTGGCAGCCGACCGATCAGTGGGACAACGACATGTCCTGGGACCGCACCTGGAGCTGACGTCGATGTCTCTGCGCGCCTCCACACACTCGGTGTCATTCCCGCGAAAGCGGGAATCTCCGTTTCGGAGCGCGCGGCCAAACAGAGATCCCCGCTTTCGCGGGGATGACGCCGGCGGGGAGGCGCACTTCGCGCGAACGCCCACACGTTGCGACGGATTGATCTGAGAAAAGCGCCATGAAAATCACCGAGATCAAGGTCATCGTCTGCTCGCCGGGGCGGAACTTCGTGACGGTGAAGATCATCACCGACGAGGGCGTTTACGGCATCGGCGACGGCACGGTGAACGGCCGCGAACTGGCGGTCGTCTCGTACCTGCAGGATCACATCGCGCCGACGCTGATCGGCAAGGATCCGCTCAGGACCGAGGATATCTGGCAGTATCTCTACAAGGGCGCCTACTGGCGCCGCGGGCCGATCACGATGGCGGCGATCGCTGCCATCGACATGGCGCTGTGGGACATCAAGGCCAAGGTCGCCAACATGCCGCTCTATCAGCTGCTCGGCGGCCGGTCGCGCGACAAGGTGATGGTCTACAAGCATGTCGGCGGGCTCGATATTCCCGAGGTCGTGGATGGCGTCGCGAAGATGCGCGAGCAGGGGCTCGACGCCATTCGCGCGCAGGTCTCGATCCCCGGTCTGCCGCCGATCTACGGCACCGGACCCGGCGCGGTGCAGACCAATGGCGGCATGGTTCGCCAGATGCCGGTCGAGGAAGTGTGGGCCACGCACAAATACATGCCGCTGGTGCCGAAGCTGTTCGAGGCGCTACGCGATGCGGTGGGCTGGGACGTGCACCTGCTGCACGACGTGCATCACCGCCTGACCCCGATCGAGGCGGCGCGGCTGGGCAAGGATCTCGAGCCCTACCGGCTGTTCTGGCTGGAGGACGCGATCCCGGCGGAGCTGCAGGAAGGCTTCCGGCTGATCCGCCAGCACACGACGCAGCCGCTGGCGGTGGGCGAGATCTTCAACTCGGTCTACGACACGACGACGCTCATTTCCGAGCAGCTGATCGACTATATCCGCGTTACCGCCGTGCATGCCGGCGGCGTGACCGGCATCAAGAAAATCTTCGATTTCGCCTCGATCTACCACGTGAAGTCGGCCTGCCACGGCCCGATGGACATGTCGCCCGCCACCATGGGCGCGAACATTCACGTCGACACGGCGATCTCGAACTTCGGCATCCAGGAATTCACCGGCTACACGCAGGAGACGTACGACGTCTTCAAGTGCGACTGGCGCTACGACCGTGGGTATCTCTACCCCAACGAGACGCCCGGCCACGGCACGGACATCGACGAAGCGCAGGCCGCCAAATATCCCTATGCCGCCGCCTACCTGCCGGTCGCCCGGTTGGAAGACGGCTCCATGACGAGCTGGTGAGGAGAGCGTCGTGAAGATTACCGCCATCAAGCCGTACCCGGTCTGGGTCGGCCACCGGAACCAGCTGATCGTCAAGGTCGAGACCGACGAAGGCATCTACGGCTGGGGCGAAAGCGGATTGTCGGGCCGCGAGAAGGCCGTCGTGGGGGCGCTGGAGCACTATGCGCAGTTCCTCGTCGGCAAGGACCCGTTCCGGATCGGCGCGATCTGGCAGGAGCTCTACCGCAGCCAGTATTTCGAGGGCGGCCGCGTGCTGCTGGCGGCGCAGTCGGCGCTCGACATCGCGCTGCACGACATCAAGGGCAAGGCGCTGGGCGTGCCGGTGTACGAGCTGCTCGGCGGCAAGCATCGCGACGTGATTCCGACCTTTGCTTCCACCGGCTCGATCACCGAGGATGGTAACGAGACGCTGGCGAGCGCGCGCAACCTGATCGAGCGCGGCTGGTCGACGATCCGCTTCTTCCCGGCGGCCTGGGACAACGGCAACGGCATTTTCGAACCGCGCGAGTCGATCGGCAAGACCGCGAAGTTCCTGATCCGCGCCCGCGCGGAGCTGGGCGAGGAGGTCGTGCTCGGCATCGACTACCACCACCGGCTCAGCGTCGCCGAGACCGCCAGCTTCTGCCAGAAGATGCCCTCGGGCACGCTCGATTTCCTCGAGGAGCCGATCCGCGACGAGACGCCGGAGGCCTACGAGTCGCTGCGCACGCTTACGGACGTGCCCTTCGCCATCGGCGAGGAGTTTTCGTCGAAGTGGCAGTTCCTGCCTTACATCGAGCGCGGCATCCACCAGTATAACCGGCTGGATCTCTGCAATGTCGGCGGCTTCACCGAGGCGATGAAGGTCGCCGGCTGGTCGGAGGCTCACTATGTCGACCTGATGCCGCATAACCCGCTCGGTCCGATCTGCACCGCGGCGACGATCCATTTCTCTGCGGCGGTGGCGAATTTCTTTGCCCTCGAGGTCCGCGCCAACGCGACCGACCTCTATGCCGGCACGCCGACGGCCGACCTGTTCCCGCAGATGCCGAAACTCGATGGCGCCGTATACAAAGTGCCAGATGGCCCCGGCCTCGGAATCGAGCTCAATGAAGCCATGCTCGAAGAGAGCAGCTTCAAGTTCTGGGAGGCGCCCCACCTGACGCGCCGCGACGGTTCGGTCACCAACTGGTAGACCCACTCACTCTGGAGGAGACAAAATGGCCACCACTATCCAAAGCAAGATCCCGCCCTTCAAGCGTCCGTCCAAGGACGTCATCGACGCGCTCAAGGACATCGGCACTGCGACCGTTGCCGGCTCGCTCGGCCATGCCGGCTTCCGCAACCCGCACATGCTCGGCCCGGTGACGCAGAATCCCGGCGCCTCGATCGTCGGCGTCGCCCAGACCCTGCAGTTCCTGCCGCAGCGGCCGGACCTGTTCAGCGAGGGCGAGTATTCCGATCCCGAGACGCAGCTCCACCGCCACGTCCTGTACGAGATCGAGGAAGGCGACGTGGTCGTGGTCGATGCGCGCGGCGACATGAGCTCGGGCGTGTTCGGCGACATGATGTCGACCTATTTCAAGGGCCGCGGCGGCGCCGGCATTGTCATCGACGGCGTGATGCGCGACCGTCCCAACGTGCAGAAGCTCGGCCTCAACACCTGGCTGCGCGGCTGGACCCCGAACTACCACGTGCAGGTCTCGATCTTCCCGTCGGCGGTGAACGTGCCGATCTCGTGCGGCGGCGTCACCGTCATTCCGGGCGACATCATCATGGCCGACGACGACGGCGTCGTCGTGCTGCCGCAGTCGATGGCGGAGAAGGTCATCGAGGATTCCAAGAAGCATGCCGAGTGGGAAGTGTTCAGCCGCGAGAAGCTGATGGCCGGCGAGTCGCTGCGCCGTTACTACCCGCTGCACCCCGATGCCGAGGACGAATACCAGGCCTGGCGCAAGGCCAAGGGCCTGCCGCCGAGCCCGAGCCGTTAAGTTCGGAGCTATGCATTATGAGGGCGCCCCGTGGGGCGCCCTTTTTGTTTGCGGCGGAGTTCACGGCGAGACGGGTTACTTGGGTGGCCGCGAGTGGTTTTTATGCTGCACAATCAAAAGACTCCGCGTCCGCCCGGTGACTGTTGTGCGGCCGTACGCTATAAGCCCGTGACTTGGGATGCGGGGGCTTTTCGATGTTGCGTGCTTGGGGTGCGTTGGCGCTTGCAGTAATCGCGTTGGCAGGGACGGCAGCCGGCGTGCAGGCACAGTCGATCCATGCCGACGAAATCCGTGGCGGTCTTTATTGGCACTCCGCCGACTCGGGCGATTTCGATGCATCACGGCTTGAAGACCTGAATGTCGAACTATTGTTCGCCATTCCCACGCTCGATGAAGCGCTCGCCATTGGGCGGCTGCGTCCGCATGTCGGCGCCACCATCAATTTCGGTGGGCTCGAGAGCATGGTCTATGGCGGCATCAGCTGGACGGTGCCGATCGGCGATACGCCGTTCTTCGTCGAAGCGGCCTTCGGCGGCACGGTCCACAACGGCAAGCTCGATGGCGCCGACAAGCCCTACCGCAATCTCGGCTGCTCGGTGATGTTCCACGAGTCGATCAGCCTGGGCTACGAGATCACCGAACAGGCCAGCATCATGGCCACGGCCGAACACGCCTCGCACGCGAGCCTGTGCGACGGCCCGAACCAGGGGCTCACCAATGTCGGTATCCGGCTGGGGTGGAAGTTCTAGGTTCGGCCGCTTCCGGGCCCCATTCCCGCGCTTTCCCACGATGTCATCCCCGCGAAAGCGGGGATCTCTGTTTTCGGTGCGCTCCGCAAACGGAGATTCCCGCTTGCGCGGGAATGACTCGGTGGGTGGGACGGGTCTTTGGGCCTACGCTTCGCTCCCGGTGGGTGGGGTGAGCATGGAGCAGGGCGCGAACCTCGCCTCCGCGCCCCCTCTCCCTTCGGGGGAGAGGCTGGGGTTAGGGGGCTTGCCGCGAACTCGGTGCTTGGGGAAGGCCCCTCACCCGACGCTTCGCGTCGACCTCTCCCCCAGAGGGAGAGGTGGTGCTTGCCGCCCTACAGCGGCATCCGCAAATCCAGCGTCAGCGGGAACTCCGCGCTGCGGAGCTCGGTCGGCGGCACGTAGCCGCCGGGCGTGTGGCCGTGCGGCACGAAGCGGGCCAGCCGTCTTGCTTCGGCTTCATTGCCATTCACGGGAAACGTCTCGTAGTTCCGGCCGCCCGGATGCGCTGTGTGATAGGTGCAGCCGCCGATCGCGCGGCCCGACCACGTGTCGTAGATATCGAAGCGCAGCGGCGCGTTGGTGGGCAGCACCGGATGCATGCCGGAGGCCGGGTGCCACGCCTTGAAGCGGACGCCCGCGACCGCCGTGCCGCCTTCGCCGGTGGCGGTCAGCGGCACCAGCCGGCCATTGCAGGCGACCTGGAAGCGGCCCGGGTTCAGGCCTTCAAGCTTTACCTGAAGCCGTTCGACCGATGAATCAACGAAGCGCACCGTGCCGCCGATGGCGCCGGTTTCGCCCAGCACGTGCCAGGGCTCGAGCGCCTGGTTGAGCGTCACCTTCATGCCTTCGAGCTCGACCTCGCCGCAGAAGGGGAAGCGGAACTCGAGCTGGGCGGCGAACCATTCCGGATCGAGGTCGAAGCCGTTGGCCTTGAGATCGGCCAGTACGTCGAGAAAGTCGGCCCAGACGAAATGCGGCAGCATGAAGCGATCGTGCAGCGTGGTGCCCCAGCGCACGAAGCTGCCCTGCTTGGGTGCGGCCCAGAAGCGCGCGATCAGCGCCCGTACCAGCAGCTGCTGGGCGAGGTTCATGCGTGCATTGGGCGGCATCTCGAAGCCGCGAAACTCCACTAGCCCGAGCCGGCCGGTCGGGCCATCGGGCGAGTAGAGCTTGTCGATGCAGATTTCCGAGCGATGAGTATTGCCGGTGACGTCGACGAGCAGGTTGCGGAACAACCGGTCGACCAGCCAGGGGAGGGGCGCCGGACCCTGATCGGGCGCCGGGACCTGCTGCATGGCGATCGCGAGCTCGTAGAGGCTGTCGTGCCGGGCCTCGTCGATGCGCGGCGCCTGCGAGGTCGGCCCGATGAACAGGCCGGAGAACAGATAGCTGAGCGAAGGATGCTGCTGCCAGTGCAGCACCAGCGATTTCAAGAGGTCCGGCCGGCGCAGGAAGGGCGAGTCCGATGGGGTCGCGCCGCCCACCACGACGTGGTTGCCGCCGCCGGTGCCGGTGTGCTTGCCGTCGATCATGAACTTGTCGGCGCCCAGCCGGCTGGCCCGCGCCTCCTCGTAGACGGCGGTGGTCGTCGCGACGCATTCCTCCCAGCTCGCGGCCGGGTGGATGTTGACCTCGATCACGCCGGGGTCGGGCGCGACGCGGATGACGTTGAGCCGCGGATCATAGGGCGGGGCATAGCCCTCGACGTGGATGGGCAGGCCGAGCGTCTTCGCCGCTTCCTCGGAGGCCGCGATCAGCTCGAGATAGTCCTCGACCGTCGAGACCGGCGGCAGGAACACGCAGAGCCGGCCCTCGCGCAGTTCCACAGTGATGGCGGTACGCACGGCGCTGTCGATCTCGTCGAGCACCTGCTCGTTGATCTGCTGGGCCTGCGTGGGGTCGGCGGTAAAGGTCGAAGGCTGGGCATGATGGCCGATCGGGACTTCGACCGGCTGTTGCAGCAGTTCCTCGACCTCGGGCAGATCGGCCACCGCGATCAGCGGATCGCGCGGCACCACGTGCGGGTAGGCCGTGGGGCTGAGGTGCTTCAGCGAACTGAGCGGCAGGCGGTAGCCGACGGGGGAATCGCCGGCGGCCAGGAACAGCTTGCCGCGCCGGGTCTTCCATTTCTCGGTGATCCAGCGCCTGTCCGAGGCCTGCGCGTTCCAGCGCTGTACCGGCAGCACGTAGCCGGTCGCATTGTTCAGCCCGTGGTCGAACACCTTGGCCATGCGGGCCCGGGCCTCCGGATCGGCGAGCTCGGGGTTGGCCGGATCGACATTCTCGGGCAGGCGGGATTCCTTCACCAGCCAGTCGCCGGGGTCCTCGTAGGCGGCATCGATGGTCTCGGTGCCGATGCCGAGATTGCCGGCAATCTCGGTCAGCAGCCGCTGGTCGTCGCCCGGCTTGGCGTCGGTCTTGATGCCCTCGCGCGCCACCAGCTGCTCGTCGCGCCAGATCGGCTGGTTGTCGCGCCGCCAGTAGAGCGAAAAGGTCCAGCGCGGCAGGGTTTCGCCCGGATACCATTTGCCCTGGCCGTAATGCAGCAGCCCGCCCGGCGCGAAGCGCTCGCGCAGCCGGCGGATCAGCGCGTCGGCCTTGCCGCGCTTGGTCGGCCCGACCGCATCAGCGTTCCATTCGCCGGCCTCGAAATCGTCGATCGACACGAAGGTCGGCTCGCCGCCCATGGTGAGGCGCACGTCGTGCCTGACCAGCTCCTCGTCGACCCGGCGCCCGAGCGCGTTCAGCCGTTCCCAGCTCTCGTCCGAGAAGGGTTTTGTAATGCGCGGGTGCTCGGCAACGCGGCTCACCTTCATGTCGAAGGCGAACTCGACATTGGCAAAGCTGGTGAAGCCGCTGATCGGCGCGGCATTGCGATAATGCGGTGTTGCCGCTAGCGGAATGTGGCTCTCGCCGGTCAGCAGGCCCGAGGTCGGATCGAGCCCGATCCAGCCGGCGCCGGGCAGGTAGACCTCGCACCATGCGTGGAGGTCGGTGAAATCGTGGTCGGTGCCGGCGGGGCCGTCGAGCGAGACCAGATCGGGTTTCAGCTGGATCAGGTAGCCCGAGACGAACCGGGCGGCAAAGCCGAGATGGCGCAGCACCTGCACCAGCAGCCAGCTGGAATCGCGGCACGAGCCCTGGGCCCGCGCCAGCGTCTCTTCAGGCTCGAACACCCCGGTCTCGAGCCGCACGATATAGCCGACCTGCTGCTGGACGCGGGCATTGAGCCCGGTAACGAAGGTCACGGTGTTCTGCGGGCTGCGGTCGATGCCGGCAAGGAAGGTGGTGAGCAACGGCCCGGCCGGCTGCGGCTTCATGTAGATGGAGAGATCGTCGCGCAGCTCTTCGGGATACTCGAAGGGCCAGGTCTCGGCCCGTTCCTCGACGAAGAAATCGAACGGATTGTAGACCGTCATGTCGGCGACGAGATCGACCTCGATCTTCAGCTCGGTGACCGGCTCGGGGAAGACATGGCGGCTGAGGTAATTGCCGTAGGGGTCTTGCTGCAGGTTGACGAAGTGTTTTGCCGGTGAGACCCGGAGCGAATGGCTCAGCACCTTGGTCTTGGATTGCGGGGCAGGCTGGAGCCGGATGATCTGGGGCTGCAGGATGACCGGACGGTCATATTTGTAGTGCGTCAGGTGATAGACGGCGGCTTTGATCGACATACGGTCGGTCGCTCACTGAGGCACAGAAACTTCCCGACGAGGACGATAGCAGATGTGGGGAGGGGGGATAGGGGGATTTGGCGTGGGGGAGGAGGGCCTGTGACGATCACCACGAGCACGCTGTCGGCAGTAACGCGCCCTCTCCCCCTTGGCGGGGGAGACGCGAGACTTACGAGCGTGAGCGAGTTAGTCGCAGCAGAGAGGGGGTGCGGTGGCGCACCGTGCCCACCACGACCCCCTCTCTTGCGAAAACTAAGGACTTAGCTGCGCTAAGCCCAAGTTTTCGCTTTCTCCCCCGCCAAGGGGGAGAAGACCACGGCAGGCATCAGCGTTCTCTTGCAGGAAGGCCCATCGCCCATCCCCCGCTACTTCTTCTTCTTCCGATCCGCGTGCATGGCGTCGCGCGATTCCGTCAGGAATTCCTCGACTTCCTCGAGGCTCGCGGAGAACTCGTAGCCCTTGTTGCCGAACACGATCTCGAAGGTGTCGTCGTCGCGCAGCATGTAGCCGCCATGGGCGTCGATCTTGGGGTTACGCTTCTGGGCGACGAGCAGGCTGACGCCGAACGGCCGGCCCATGCGGCGGACGCGGCGCTCGATCGCGGTCTGGGTGTGGGCGCGGCTCGACATGGCTGGCTCCTGTTGCAGGCCTCCACATAGCGAGCGCCGGCGCGTGATGCAAAGGGCACAGATTCCCCTTTCCTCCGACTAGGCACCCCGACCGCTTTGTGATTTGGTCCGCACCGAATTGTAACGTTGCAAAAGACACGAGCGGGCTCATGACTCTCAATCTTTCCCAGCGAATCCGGCGCATCGAGGTGCGACTCGACGAGCTGACCTATTGGCGGGAGCGCGAGAGCGTGCCGGTGACCGGCTGGACCGCCAACGGCGCGCCGATCGCACCCGGCGCGGCCTGGCCGACCAAGGAGGGCGTGGTCAGCTTCACGGCGCAGGTGAACGCGAGCGCGAACTGGCCGCTGGCCGAGACGCGGCTGTTCCTCGACCTGGGCGGCGAGGGGCTGGTGACGCTCAACTATGGCGACGGCAGCGCCAGCTTCGGTAACGACCCCTATCACAAGGAATATCCGGTCAAGGCGCTGAGCTTTGCGATTGCCGCCGAGGCGACGGCGCGGCTGCCCTTCGGCCAGCCGGTGCGCAACCCGGTGCTGGTCGGTGGGCGGCTGAGCCTCGTCGACCTCGCGGTGCATGAACTGCAGCTGCGGCTGCGCCAGATCGTCGAGACCTGCCAGCTGCTCGAGGGTCACGATGTCGTGCCGCATCTCGTCGCCGCCGCCGAGGAGGCGCTGCATGCGCTCGACTGGCCGTCGGGCACGGCGGACTATGTCGCCCGCTTCGCGTCGCAGGATGGCCAGCAGCGCATCTGGCAGCTGCCGCCGCTGAAGGAGAACCCGGCCGGCCTCACGCAGGCGCAGCACGACAGCGTCGAGGCGGCCGATGCGGCACTGGCCGAGCGGCTGCGCGAACTGCAGCAGCGTTTCCCGCAGCAGGGCGAGGTGGCGCTGACCGGCCACGCCCATATCGATCTTGCCTGGCTCTGGCCCTATGCCGAGACGCGCCGGAAGATGCGGCGCACCTTCTCCACGGCCGTGCAGCTGATGGAGGGGAGCAACGAATACGTCGCCAAATCCGGCTTCCACTTCAACCAGTCGACCGCCCATTACTATGCGCAGATCGAGGAAGACGATCCAAAACTGTTCGACCAGATCCGCGCCAAGGCGGCGGGCGGCACCTGGGAGACGGTGGGCGGCATGTGGGTGGAGCCCGATACCAACATGCCCACGGGCGAGAGCCTGGTGCGGCAGGTGCTCTACGGCCAGCTCTATTTCGAGCGCAAGTTCGGCAGGCGTCACACGGTGTGCTGGCTGCCCGACTGCTTCGGCTTTTCGGGCGGTCTGCCGCAGATCCTGAAGCAGGGCGGCATCGACAGCTTCTTCACCATCAAGGTGAACTGGAACGAGACCAACACCATCCCCGCCGACCTGTTCTGGTGGGAAGGCATCGACGGTTCGCGGGTCCTTGCGCACACCTTCAACAACCCGCGCGGCGGTTATAACGGGCAGCTCGGGCCGGAGGCGGTGCTCGCCACCTGGCAGAATTTCAAGGACAAGCACCTGCACGGCCAGACGCTGCTCGCCGTCGGCTATGGCGACGGCGGCGGCGGGGTGACGCCGGACATGATCGAGCGCGAGATGCAGCTGCGCGATTTCCCGGTGTTGCCTAAGGCCAAGTGGGGAACGGTGGCGGACTATTTCGCCGGCGCCCACCAGACCGCCGCCGGCACTGAGATGCCGGTATGGTTCGGCGACATCTACCTCGAACTCCATCGCGGCACGCTGACCACGCAGAGCGCGGTCAAGAAGCTGCACCGGCAGGCCGAGCGGGCGCTGATCACCGCCGAGACGCTGGGCGGGCTCGCGACATTGCTCGGTGCCGACCAGCCAGAGAGCCTCGAGCATATCTGGCGCGTGGTGCTCAAGAACGAGTTCCACGACATCCTGCCCGGCTCGTCCATCGCCGAGGTCTATGACGACGCCGAGCGCGAGCTCAACGACGCCATCGGCCGGGCCATCTCGCGCCAGCAGTTCGCGCTGTCCGCCATTGTCGGGCAGATCCCCGATGGCGACGTCGCCGATGCGGTGGTGGTGGTTAACCCCTCGCTCAGCCGGCGGCCGCTGCGCGTCACGCTTAGCGACGGCACGCAGTTCTCGACCGCCGACGTGATCGCGCCGCTCGGCATCAAGGTGTTCACCCGGGCCCAGCTGACCCCGCTGGAGGGGCTGTCGGTCAGCGACACGCATCTCGAGAACGCGCATATCCGCGCGACGATCGGTGCGGACGGCACGGTCACCAGCCTCGTCCACAAGGCCACCGGCCGCGAGGCGCTGGCGGGTCGCGGCAACCAGCTCTGGGTCTATCCGGCCGACAAGCCGCGCAACTGGGACGCCTGGGACATTGAGGACGACTATGCCAGGTCGGGCATCGAGCTGACCGAGCCCGAAAGCATCAAGGTCACCGAGAACACGCCGACGCGCGCCGCCATCCGTGTCGTCCGCCGCTTCCGCGCCTCGACGGTCACTCAGACCTACACCCTCGAAGCCAATGGCACGCGGCTCGATATCGCGACAGAAATCGACTGGCACGATCGCCACGTGCTGCTGCGCACGCTGACCCCGGTGGATGTGCGCACGCCGCACGCGACGTTCGAGCATGCCAATGGCGTGGTGAAGCGCACCACGCACGACAATACCAGCTGGGACCAGGCGCAGTTCGAGGTGCCGGGCCACCGCTTCATCGACATGAGCGAGCCGGGCTTTGGCGTGGCGCTGCTCAACGACGCCAAATACGGGCATTCGGCCAAGGGCAATTTGCTCGGGTTGAGCCTCGTGCGCTCGCCGCTCTATCCCGATCCGCTCGCCGACGAGGGCGGCCAGCGCTTCACCTACGCGCTCTATCCGCATGCCGGCGACTGGCACGAGGGCCGGGTGCGCGAGGAAGCCGAGGACCTCAACCAGCCGCTGCTCGCGGCGGTGGCGAGCGGGGTGGCGGCGGGCAGCTTCGAGCCGATCGGCACGACCGGCATCCCGGCGGCGCTCTCGGGCCTGAAGCCGGCCGAGGACGGCAATGGCCTGATCCTGCGGGTGTACGAGCCGTCCGGTCGGCGCGGCGATTTCGGCGTCTCGGTGCCGCAGGGATGGACGCTGGGTGGGAGCCTCAGCATCATGGAGGAGCCGATGGAGCGCGGGGCAGGGGCGGAGCTGCGGCCGTTCGAGCTGCGGAGCTGGCGGGTGAGTAGGAGGTAGGGCGCAGACGGTCTCGTCGTGGCCTGCCGCGCCACAGCACCCCCTCTCTGCTGCGACTAACTCGCTTGCGCTCGTAAGTCTCGCGTCTCCCCCGCCAAGGGGGAGAGGGTGCGTTGCTGCGGGACTCGGTGCTTGTGGAAGGCTTCTCCCCCTTGGCGGGGGAGAAAGCGAAAACTTGGGCTTGGCGCAGCCAAGTCCTTAGTTTTCGCAAGAGAGGGGGTCTGCGATGGCGCGGGGGCGGGGGCCTATCGGTTGCCCTACCCCTTCACCACTTCAGTATCGTCCCGCCCGCCCCATTCGGCCCACGAGCCGTCATACAGCACCACGTCCGTCGCGCCGGCCTGTTCCAGCGCCAGCTTCAGCGTCGCGGCGGTGACGCCGGAGCCGCAGGTGGTGACGATCGGTTTGGTCACATCCACCCCCGCCGCCTCGAACTGCGCCCGCAGCGCCTCGGGCGATTTCATCACGCCATCCTCGGTGAGGCTCGACGACGGCACGTTCAGCGCCCCCGGCATGTGGCCCGAGCGCAGGCCGGCGCGGGGTTCCGGCGCATCGCCGGTGAAGCGTGCCGCCGGCCGTGCATCAACCACCTGTCGCGCCGGAGCGCGCATGTCGGCAAGGCCCGCCACGGCGCCGGGTGTCAGCCGGGCGGTGAAGATCTTCGGTGCCGGGCCGACCGGGCCGGTTTCGAGCGGGCGGTCCTCAGCCTTCCACTTGGGCAGGCCGCCTTCGAGCAGGAAAACCTCCCTGGCACCCATCACCATGAAGGTCCAGCGCACGCGCGGGGCCGAGAACAGGCCGTCGCCGTCGTAGACGACGATGCGCTTGCCGTCGGCGATGCCGAGATGGCCGGCGATGCGGCTGAACTCGGCTTCGCTCGGCAGCATGTGCGGCAGGCCCGACGAGGTGTCGGCCATCTCGTCGACGTCGAAGAACACGGCGCCGGGAATGTGCCCGGCGAGAAATTCCGCCTGCGGGTTGCGGTTAGCGGTCGGCAGGTACCAGCTGCCATCGACGATGCTGAGGTCGGTGTCGCGCAAATGCGCGGCCAGCCACTCGGTGGAGACGAACGGGTCGGTCATCAAGGAATCCTTTTGGGGCAGCATAGCGGGGCCCGGGCATGTTGCCACCCCCGCCGAGTTCCGCTACGCGCCGGAGCTGGACATTCTCACCGGCTGTCATCCCTGCGAAAGCAGGGATCCATCGCTCCACCAGCGCGGGCTGTGAGTTGGACCCCCCGCTTTCGCAGGGGTGACAACCGGTGGTGGGCGAAAGCGGGAACCTCTGTTGGGTGCGTGCCATCAAAACGGAGATCCCTGCTTTCGCAGGGATGACCCGGTGGGCGATTGCGTGCGAGATGAACGCTCCGAGGAGGGGCGTGCAGCCTGCCGGTTCAGCCCGTCAGGCGCCGCCCTCAGTTGCCCAGCACCAGCACGTCGCTCGAGGCGATACCCACGCGCACCGGCGCTCCGTGGGCCGGGGGCGGGGTGCGCTGGTCGTTGAAGGTGTCGAGGCTGATGGCGTTGCCGCCCAGATCGACCTTGAGCCGGATGACCGAGCCGAGGAAATGCACCTCGGCCACCTTGCCGTCGAGCACGATGTCGCGCGCTTCGCCATTCGCCAGCGACACCGCTTCGGGCCGCATGGTCAGCGCGATGGCTTCGCCGTTGCGGGCCGAGCCGGGCAGGGCGGGCAGGGCGAAGGTCGCGGTCCCGACCGATACGGTCTTGGCCGCGGCATCGGCGACGGTCGCGTTCAGCGTGTTGAGCTGGCCCACGAAGGTCGCCACGAACCGGGTGGCCGGGCGATTGTAGATCTCGAAGGGCTGGCCGAACTGCTCGACATTGCCGGTGTTCATCACCACGATCCGGTCGGAAATGGACAGCGCCTCTTCCTGGTCGTGCGTCACGAAAATGGTGGTGATGCCGAGCTCGCGCTGGATCTCGCGGATCTGCTCGCGCAGGCTCACGCGGATCTTGGCGTCGAGCGCCGACAACGGCTCGTCGAGCAGCAGCATGCGGGGCGAGGGGGCGAGGGCGCGGGCCAGCGCCACGCGCTGCTGCTGGCCGCCCGACATCTCGAACGGGAAGCGCTTTTCGAAGCCGGGCAGGCCGATCAGCTTCAGCATTTCCTCGACGCGGGCATCGCGCTGCGGCTTGGCCATGCCGGCAATGCGGAGGCCGAAGCCGATATTGTCGCCCACCGTCATGTTGGGGAACAACGCATAGGCCTGGAACACCATGCCGATCTTGCGCTGGTTAGGCGGCAGATGGGTGAAATCGCGGCCTTCGACGGTGATCGAGCCGCTGGTCGGGCGCTCGAAGCCGGCGATCATGCGCAGGATGGTGGTCTTGCCGCAGCCCGATGGGCCGAGCAGCGAGACGAACTCGCCCTTGTTGAAGCTCAAATCGACGCCCTTCACCACCTGATTGGCGCCAAAGGCTTTGACCAGCTTTTCGATGCGGAGGAATTCTTCGGCCATGGCCTTAGTCCTTGCGGGCCGTCTTGGGCGCGAAACGGCCGAGCACGTTGATCATGCCCATGGCAGCCCAGGTGACGAGGAGGGAGATGATGGCGAGCGCCGACGGCTCATAGGCGCGGTTGGTGCCGACGCCGACGAGATAGGGGCCGAAGGCCGGACGGTTGAGGAGGCTCGCGATGGTGAACTCGCCGATGACGATGGCGAGGGTCAGGAAGGCGCCCGACAGCACCGCGACGAGGATGTTGGGGAACACGACGCGCGAGATGATGGTCCACTGGCTGGCGCCCAGGATCTGCGCCGCCTCGGTGAGCGTGCCGATATCGATCGTGCGCATGCCAGTATCCACCGCCCGGTACATGTAGGGCAAAGCCAGCGTCATGCAGGCGCAGATGAGGAGGATATCCGTGCCGAGCGTGGTCTCGGTGAAGGGGATGATCGAGCTCGAATTATAGAGCCGGATATAGCCGTAGACGAGCACCAGCGCCGGGATCACCAGCGGCAGCAAGGTGATGAACTCCATGATCGGGCGCAGCCAGGGCATGCGCAGGCGGACATAGTAAACCGCCGGCACGACGACGAGGATGCCGAGGATGATGGTGAACACCCCGATGGTCAGGGAGTAGCCGAAGCTGCCGAAGAATTTAGGGTCCGAGAACACCGAGGCGTAGGCATCGAAGCTCAGCTCGCCGCGGCGCATGCGCAGCGAGAAGATGAAGGTGGCGATCAGCGGCACGAAGAAATAGAGCGCGCCGACCGCGATGATGGCCCAGGCCCAGACGCGGCTCTGCTTCATTTCATCCACCTCTCGGCGCGCTTGGCCACGACCAGGTAGATGATGTTGGCGATCGAGGTGATCACCACCATGCCGACGGCCAGTGCGGCGCCGAGGCCGGGGTTCTGCAGCGCGTCGCCGCGGATCTGGTTGTAGAGCAGCACGGTCACGATGTTGAGGTTGGAGCCGGTCAGCGCCCAGGCCGTGGCGATGGCGCCGAAGGCATTGGCGAACAGCAGCGACAGGGTGCCGAGCACCGGCGGCCACAGGATCGGCAGGCCGATATAGCGCCAGAAGTCCCACTTGGACGCGCCCAGCGTCTGCGCCGCCTCGTTCCACTCGCGCTTCAGCCCGTCGACGGCCGGCGCGATAATCACCACCATCAGCGGGATCTGGAAGTAGAGGTAAGTGATCGTCAGGCCCCAGAAGCTGAACAGGTTGAAGCCGGCGCGGTACATGTCGAAGTGGAACACGTCGCGCAGCAGCAGGGTGACGAGGCCGAGCCGGCCCAGCGTCGCGATGAAGGCAAAGGCCAGCGGCACGCCGGCGAAGTTGGAAGCAACGCCGGAAAAGGTCATCACCGCATCGCGCAGGCCCTGCGGCAGGCGGCCACGGATCAGCGCCAGCGCGATCAGCAGGCCGCCCAGCGCGCCGAGGATGGCGGAAGCTGCCGAGACCTGGATGGAAATGGTGTAGGCGCGAACGATCTGCTCGCTGCCCAGCCCGACGAAATTCTCGAGCGTGAAATTGCCGGCCTTGTCGGTGAAGGCCTGGGCGATCAGGGTCACCGTCGGCGCAGCCAGGAACATCAGCGCGAAGACGATGAAGGGCACGATGCTCAGCCATTGCAGGCTGAACGGGCGGCGCCAGATGGCAACCGGCCCGGAAAGATCCGGGCCGGCCTTGGTCTGCGCTACGGTCGTGCCGTCACTGGACATTGGCGCCGACGACCGAGTCCCACTTGGACGTGATCGCGGCCTTGGCGGCGTTCTGCTCGTCGATCGAGGGGAACACGGCCTTGGCGTAGTTGGCGGCGTCCGGGAGCTTCGCCATCAGGTCGGCCGGGAGCTTGCCGGCTTCGGACAGGGCGTTGAAGCGGATCGGGTGGCAGTAGCCGGCGAGCCAGCCGAGCTGGCCTTCGTCCGAGTAGAGATATTCCATCCAGAGCTTGGCCGCGTTCGGGTGCGGGGCGTAGGCCGAGATGGCCTGCACATACACGCCGGCCAGCACGCCGTCGGACGGCACGACGATATCGAGCGGCGGGTTGCCGTTCATGCCGTCGCGCTGGGCGAGGAGGTTATAGTCCCAGTTGATCGCGATCGGGGTCGTGCCCTGGGCGATCGGGGCGGCTTCGGCATCGACCGGCACGAAGTTGCCGGCGGTGGCGAGCTGCTTGAAGAAGTCGAGGCCGGCATCGGCGGCGCCAGCGGCGTCGGCACCGGTCGCGAGACCTGCGGCGTAGACCGACAGGATGGCGTTGTTGGCGGTGCGCGGGTCGCCGGCGAGGGCAACCTGGTTGGCGTAGTCGGACTTCAGCAGGTCGGCCCACGAAGCCGGGTTGTCGCCGGTGACGACGTCCTTGTTGATGCCGAAAGCCAGCACGCCGTAATAGTCGCCGTACCAGTAGCCGTCAGCATCCTTGGCCTCGGCCGGGATCTCGTCCCAGGTCGAAACCTTGTACGGCTGCAGCAGGCCCTCATCCTTGGCCTGCGGGCCGAAGGCGAGACCGATGTCGAGGGTGTCGGGGGCCTGCGGGCCCTTGTTGTCCTTGTTGGCGCGGACGGCTTCGAGCTCGTCGGCCGAACCGGCGTCGGGGTTCAGTTCATTGACGGTGATGCCCGGATACTTGGCCTTGAAGGCCTCGATCACGGCACCGTAGCCGCACCAGGTGTGGGGCAGCGCGATGACGGTGAGCTGGCCCTCGGCCTTGGCGGCCTCGTAGAGGGCGTTGATGTCGGTCTGGGCATAGGTGAAGGTCGAAGCGGTCAGCGCCACGACCGAAACCGTAGCGACCAGCGCGTTCTTGAGGAACATTCTGCGTCTCCCTGGGAATTCTGGCTTGTCCTGGTTCGGGAGGAGCCCCGAAAGCCGCGCATCACCTATTTTGGCCGCATGACAGGCAAGTGACACGCCTCCCTGCCGTGCACAGTCCCGTCAGTCGGCTGATCGCGGAAAACATCCGCACTACAGGCATTTGCGCTTCCGGAACGCCTCCGCGCCCAATTGTGACATTTGTGACAGTGCCCCTTTTGACTGGGCGAGTCGAGATGTGGCGCAAGACGTTGCAGTTTAGAGCGGTTCCAGCCTGCGTCGATATTTCTTGAACGGGTATGTCCACTTTGATAGTTGCCGCGCGAAGGGCGCGGGGCCCGCGCCTCAGGAGACCCCCAAATGAAGACGATCAGCACGCTTGCCCTTTCCATCGGCATGGCGGCGATGAACGCCGGCTTCGCCAACGCCGCCGAACCCACCGCCGACGAAATCCTCAAGACCTACGCGGATATCGCGCTCGCCGGCTACGAGGATGCGCTCACCACCGCCAAGGCGCTGGACGCGGCCACCGACGCGCTGATCGCCAACCCGTCGGAGGAGACGCTGGCCGCCGCCCGCGAGGCCTGGCGCGCGTCGCGTCCGAGCTACCAGCAGACCGAGGCGTTCCGCTTCGGCAATGCGATCGTCGATGAGTGGGAGGGCAAGGTGAATGCCTGGCCGCTCGACGAGGGCCTGATCGATTATGTCGATGCCGGTTACGGCACCGAGAGCGACGAGAACGGGCTCTACACCGCCAACGTCATCGCCAATGCCAAGCTGACCATCGACGGCACCGAGGTCGACGCGGCCGAGATCACCCCGGCCTTCCTACAGGACACGCTGCAGGAAGCGGGCGGCATCGAATCCAACGTTGCGACCGGCTACCACGCCATCGAATTCCTGCTCTGGGGTCAGGACCTGCACGGCACCGAAGCCGGCGCCGGCGAGCGTCCGTTCACCGATTATTCGACCGACGCTAACGCGACGCGCCGGGCCCAGTATCTCGATGCCTCGACCCACCTGCTGGTCACCGATCTCGAGGAAATGGTGGCCAACTGGCAGGAGGGCGGGGCGGCTCGCACGGCGCTGGCCGAGAGCGGGCTTGCGACCATCCTCACCGGCATGGGTTCGCTGTCGTTCGGCGAGCTCGCGGGCGAGCGCATGAAGCTCGGCCTGCTGCTGCACGATCCGGAAGAGGAGCACGATTGCTTTTCGGACAACACGCACGTGTCGCACCTCAATGACGGCATCGGCATCCGCAATGTCTACCTCGGCAGCTACACCCGCGTGGATGGCTCGGTGGTCGAGGGCCCCTCGATCTCCGACCTGATCGCGGCGCGCGACCCGGCGCTCGACACCGAGCTCAAGGCGCAGCTCGACGACAGCGTCGCCAAGCTGCAGGCGATCGCCGATCGCGCCGCCGGTGGCGAGGCCTATGACCAGCAGATCGCCGAGGGCAATGACGAGGGCAACGCCGTCGTCCAGGCGGCGATCGACGGGCTGATCGCGCAGACGCGCGGCATCGAGCGCGCCGTGGCGCTGCTCGAACTGGGCGATGCGGTGACCATCGAGCAGTCGGACAGCCTCACCAACCCGGACGCCGTGTTCCAGTAAGCGCCGGTTTTCCCAAGCTTTATCGGCGCCGCGGATTTACAGAATCTGCGGCGCCATCCTTTCTTCCCGGCATGGCCGGGAGTGCTTAGAGTGCGAGACATGCACAAGCGCTTGACCGCAATCCTGGTCATGACTCTCATCGCGGGTCTCGCCATCGCCAGTGATGGCGGGACCCGCACTGACTTGACGCCCAAGGATCTGGCGCGCGTCCGCGCCGTAACCGCCCCCACCACCGATTTCGAGCACGCCGAGAATTTCGAGCAGCTGCCGGGCGGGGCGGCGAGCGTCAAGAAGCGCGTCAACCAGGACATTTTCTCGTTCTCGTCGGCCAATATCAGCTTCGAACAGGAAGAGCAGTTCAAGCTCGGCAATGCGCTGTTCCGTAAACTCTGGGTGTCGTCACCGTCCTCCACCGAGGCGTCCGACGGGCTCGGGCCGTTCTTCAATGCCCGCGGCTGCCAGAACTGCCACCTGAAGGACGGGCGCGGCCATGTGCCGGTGGGGACCGAGGAAGCCGTCTCGATGTTCCTGCGCCTGTCGGTGCCGCCCAGGACCGAGGCCGAGCATGCCGCGCTCGCCGCCGGCGCCAATGTCATCCCCGAGCCGACCTATGGCGGCCAGCTGCAGAATTTCGCCGTGCAGGGTCTTACGCCCGAGGGCCGCATGGTGGTCGAGTACGCCGACGAGCCGGTGACGCTGGGCGACGGCACTGTCGTCACCCTGCGGCGGCCGACCTACTCGGTCGCCGACCTGGGCTATGGCCCGATGGCCGATGACATGATGCTGAGCCCGCGCATCGCTCCGCAGATGATCGGGCTGGGGCTGGTCGAACAGATCCCCGACGCCGATATCCTCGCTCATGCCGATCCGGACGATGCCGATGGCGACGGCATTTCGGGCCGGCCAAACGAAGTGTGGGATATCGCCTCGCAGAGCTGGCGGGTCGGCCGCTTCGGCTGGAAGGCCGGGCAGGCCTCGATCCGCGCGCAATCGGCCGAGGCCTTTGCCGGCGACATGGGGATCAGCTCGCCGCTGGTGATGAAGCCGCATGGCGATTGCACCGCGGCGCAGGCCGCCTGCCTTGCCGCGCCAACCGGCGAGCAGGCTCGGCTGGGCCCGTCGGAAGCGCCCGATCCGGTGCTCGATCTCGTCGAGTTCTACTCGCAGAACCTGGGCGTGCCGCAGCGCCGTAATGTCGACGACCCGCAGGTGCTGCGTGGCAAGCAGGCGTTCTACGAGACCGGCTGCGTTTCCTGCCACACGCCGAAATTCGTCACCTCGCGCAAGGCCGAGGACAAATCCAAGCAGTTCCAGCTGATCTGGCCCTACACCGACCTCCTGCTGCACGACATGGGCGCCGGGCTCGCCGACCACCGCCCCGAGGGCAAGGCCGATGGCTATGAGTGGCGCACGCCGCCGCTCTGGGGTATCGGGCTCACCGAAACCGTCTCCGGCCACACCGAATTCCTGCACGATGGCCGGGCGCGCAACCTCACCGAGGCCATTCTCTGGCACGGCGGCGAGGCGCAGGCGGCGCGCGACACGTTCGCGGAAATGTCGAAATCGGAGCGCGATGATCTCATCGCTTTCCTGGAGTCGCTGTGATGCGCCGTCTGTTTGCCGCCGCCCTGTTTGCCACCCTTGCGCTGCCCGTGTTCGGGCAGGAGCCGGCGACGCCGCAGCAGGTGGTCGAGCTGGCGATCACCGAGGTGTTCCGTCCGGCCTTCGCACAGTTCGCCGAGGAAGCTGGCTCGCTGCAGACCAATGTCGCGGCGCTGTGCGACACGCCCTCGGCCGATACGCTGGCGACGGCGCAGAACCAGTTCCGTTCGACCGTCACCGCGTGGTCGCGGATCGAGCTCTACCGCTTCGGCCCCCTGATGCAGGACAACCGCACCGACGCGATCCTGTTCTGGCCCGACCGCAAGGGCATCGCGCTGCGCCAGGTACAGGGAGCATTGGCCGACCAGGACCCGACCGCCGCGAGCGCCGACACGCTCGAGGGCAAGAGCGTTGCCATGCAGGGGCTCGGGGCGCTCGAATTCCTGCTGTTCGGCACCGACTACGAAACGCTCGGCAGCGCCGCCGGCGCCTATCGCTGCAGCTATGCCGAGGCGATCACTGGCCTCGTCAGCCAGCGCGCCAAAGCCATGTCGGCCGAGTGGGCCGATCCGGCCGGCATCTCGCAGCGCCTGCTGCAGCCGACCGAGGCCGACCCGGACTATCGCAGCACCCGCGAAGTGCTGGAGGTGCTGGTCGGTACGCTGGCGCATGGCACCGAGGCCATCCGCGACCAGCGGCTGCTGCCCTTTCTCGGCCGCGATGACGCGGCGCCCAAGCCGAAATCGGCGCTGTTCTGGCGTTCGGGCATGACCTTGCCCTCGATCGCCGCCAATTTCGATGGGCTCGAGAGGCTGCTGGAGGGCTCCCGCATCGGCGAGGCGGGCGGCGCGGACGATGCCTGGGTGGCCAACAGCGCCGCCTTCGAGATGGGCAATGTCGCGCGGGCCGTCGGGCTCGTCACCGAGCCGGTCGAAGCCGCCCTGGCCGATCCGAACCAGAAGCAGGCGCTCGACTATCTGGTGATCATCACCCAGTCGCTCGACACGGTGTTCGGCGAAAGCCTTTCGGCCGCGCTCGGCCTGTCTGTCGGCTTCTCCTCGCTGGATGGAGACTGAGCATGTGGCGGCGTCGCGCTTTCCTCAAGGCTGCAGGGGCGGGGTTCGCCGCATCGCTGCTGCCGCGCCGGGCCGAGGCGCTGGAGCGGGCCGAGCTGGTGTTCGCCTCCTCGATCCAGAAGCAGACTGGAGGCTATGCCGCGGCTCTGGTCACCGAGGCGGGCAGCCTCGTCACCACCGTCGACCTGCCGGATCGCGGGCATGACATCACCTTCTCGCCGGTGACGGGGCAGGGCGTCGTCTTCGCCCGCCAGCCCGGCACTTTTGCCCTCGTCTTCGACCCCACTGGCGCCACCCCGCCGCAGACGCTCACCAGCGTCGAGGGCCGGCACTTCTACGGTCACGGTGCGTTCTCGCCCGACGGCAAGCTGCTCTATGCCACCGAGAGCGATTTCGAGAATGCGCGCGGCGTGATTGGCATCTACGACGTGGCGGGCGGCTTCAAGCGCATCGGCGAGTTCGACACGTTCGGCACCGGCCCGCACGAAATGCTGCTGATGCCGGACGGCGAGACCTTCGTCGTCGCCAATGGCGGCATCGAGACCCACCCGGACTACGGGCGCACCGAACTCAACCTCGACACGATGGATCCCTCGATCGCCTTCGTCGATCGCCGCACCGGCTCGCTGATCGGCCAGTTGCGGCTCGATAGCGGCCTGCACCAGCTCTCGATCCGGCACATGGCGTTCGACCACAAAGGCCGCGTCTGGTTCGGCTGCCAGTTCCGCGGGCCTTCGACCGACCAGCCGCAGCTCGTCGGATACGCCACCCGCGACGGCGAAATCCACCTGATCGAGCTGCCGCCCGACATGCTGGGCGATCTGCGCAACTATATCGGCTCGGTCGCCGCCTCGGCCGACGGCGCGCTGATCGGCGTCTCCTCGCCGGAAGGCAACACCATCCTCGCCATCGACCCTGACAAGGGCGCGGTCGTCGCCTCCATGGTCATGGACAATGTCTGCGGCGTCGCCGGCGACGGGGCAGGGCTCCTGGCCTCGAGCGGCGAAGGCGCCATGGGCGGCTTCGCCGGCTCACCGGCGCCGCTCACGACATTCGAGCTGAATTTCGACAATCATTTGCGGCTGTTGCGGGCGGTGTGAGGCACCGCTCTTGTCTTCCCCTGCGAAGCGGTGGAGGGGGACCGCCAAAGGCGGTGGAGGGGGCGGCCACAACCACCGGCTGTCATCCCGGCGAAAGCAGGCATCCAACTCTCCTCCGCGTTGGCGGCGCCATGGATCCCGGCTTTCGCCGGGATGACAGCCGGTGTTTGGTTCAGCCTCACTCCGCCGGTGCCCTCTCCACTTCCGTCTCAATCCAGAAGATCGCCGTACCGCTGACGTCGCCATAGGGCTGGCAGGCTTCGATCGCCGCCTGGTAGCCCTCGGCCATCTGCTTTTCGAATGGCGTGGCTTCTGGGTTGGGGGTGCTGATCCGCACCCCGACCGGCTTGCCGTTGTCGAGGGTCAGCCGCACCACCATGGTGAAATCGGCCGGCTGCCCCTCGGCTTGTTCGGGGAGCGTCTGGCAGGGGGCGATCCGCGCCAGCACATGCGCGCCCAGCACGCAGGCGTAGGGCTCCTCCACGCAGGTCTGACGCATGTCATCGATGGACATGTCCTGCGCGTAGCCGGGGCCGGGGGCCAGCGTGGATGCAACGATCAGCGCGGCAGGCAGATACTTCAAGGAGACGCTCCGCAACGGTCCCTTGTGTAACAATACACCCTTAAGGGTGAAATGAGTTCTTCGGAGTCGGTCCGCGGACGCGGATGGTGCGGCCACCGTCGGGGCTGGTGGGTGGGGGTGGCCAAGTGCGCCGAACCGTCGTTCATCCGCCGTCAATGAGCGGTTCAGAAACGGCCGTTCATCACGTCAGCGCTGCTGGCCCGGTCCGGGCGCAGCCATTGCCGACCCAGCGCGGCCGATCCAGAAAAGTCCATTCCGCTCAGCGGTTTACGGCCACTTGTCCCCACACCGATTCAACGGCGCAGACTCATGCCTCGATAGCGAGGAGACACGCCGATTACCCGGAAAACCGCTACCCCTGCTGAACGAATCCGGCCTCAGGCGTTCACTTGGGCGCGGGACCGGTGCTTTCGCGCAGCACCAGTTCCACCGGCCAGAGCTCGTGGATCGAGCCGGCGGGCTTGCCTTCGAGCAGTTGCAGCAGCAGCTCGCCGACACGGGCGCCGGCCGCGCGGATCGAGGAGCGAGTCGTCGACATGGAGGGGACCATGTTGTCGGCGTTGAGATAGGGGAAGACGTCGTCATGGGCGATCATCGACACGTCCTTGCCGAGCTCGAGACCGGCGGCGCGGATGGCGCGGAAGACGCCGAGCGCGGTCATCATCGAGCCCGCGAGGAAGGCGGTCGGCCGCGGTCGGCGCTCGAGGAAGGCCTGGGCGAGGCGGAAGCCGTTTTCGTCGGTGAAGCGGCCGCCGCCGATCACCTGCGGGTCGGGCACGAGGCCGCGGCTGGTCAGGGCCTGCCGGAAGCCGCGCTCGCGGTGGATGGCGAAGGTCTGGTCCTGCGGGCCGTTGATCATGGCGATCCGGGTATGGCCGAGGTCGATCAGGTGGCTGGTGGCGCGGCGGAAGGCGCCTTCGTTGTCGATGTCGAGCCAGGCATGCGGCACCGCTACGTCGGGGGCGCGGCCATGCAGCACGAAGGGCAGGCCGAGCTCGGTCAGCGCGGCGATGCGGTCGTCGTCGGGGGTGGGGGAGGAGATCACCACGGCGTCGACGCGCTTGCTGGCAGCGAGGCGGCGGAACACCGGCACTTCGTTGTCGGCATCGAGTGGGGTCACCACGATGTCGATCTCGAGCTGCGCCATGCGTTCGGAAATGCCGGAGAGGAATTCCGAGGTATGGGGGCCGAAATGCAGCGATCTCTGCAGTGGCAGGGTGATGCCGATGGCGCCGGCGCGGCCGGTGGCGAGCCGGCGGGCGCTGACATTGGGCCGATAGCCCAGCCGGCGCGCGGCTTCACTGACGCGTTCGCGGGTCGCCTCGTTGACCTCGGGATAGCCGTTCAGCGCACGACTCACCGTCGTCTGCGACAGCCCCAGCTCCGCGGCCAAGTCTTTGAGTTTCATTACCAAATTCGTTTTTGCGCCCAACGGGCGTCGCACTGTCCCAAACAGCGCGCGCCAAGCCCCGAGGGACCATATCGCGAGGCGTCCTCCTCCACCAAGAGAGTTATTCAAAGCGATTTGGAAAGCAAGCGCAAGTGTCGCTGTCCGGACGGGCAGGGCTGAGGTTCGTACCTCAGGGCAAGAGCCGCGCAGCGAGCGTTGTTAATGTTCCGTCCTCATCAACCACTTGAAATTTCACATAAATCTGCGTCGCTCCGTCGAGCTGTTAAGGTTTGCTGTCCGAAACCCGCTTGACAGGCTTTCGCTCCTCTGGATAGCTGTACTTCAAAGCGCTTTGGAAGTTCGGCAGGGCCGTCAGTCGCCCGGTTCCGCAGCGCTTTGGTGGGAGGATGCATGCGGGGAGGGCGCCTTGTCGGGCGCCGTCCGCTCATGGCTGCCTCCCGGTCATAATGTCCCTTGGGAGGAAGATAATGAAATTGAAGTCCCTGATGCTCGGCCTGCTCGCCGGCGCCTCGGCGATCGCCACCGTGCAGGCGGCAGACCTGCAGATCGTGCTCGGCGATACCGGCACCGGGCTGCAGTTCCTGCAGACGCAGATCGATCGCTACGTGGCGCAATACCCGGACGACAAGGTCACGATCGTGCCCATGCCGTCCTCGACTACCGACCAGTTCGGCCAGTACCGCCTGTGGCTCGCGGCCGGCAACACCGACATCGACGTCTACACCACCGACGTGATCTGGGCCCCGCAGCTGGCCGAGCACTTTACCGACCTCACCGAGGCGACCAAGGACATCATCGGCGGCTACTTCCCGGCGATCGTCGAGTCGCAGACGGTGGATGGCAAGCTCGTCGCGCTGCCCTCGTTCACCGACGCGCCGGCGCTCTACTACCGCAAGGACCTGCTGGACAAGTACGGCAAGACTGTCCCGACCACCTGGGATGAGCTGGCGGCTACCGCCAAGGAAATCCAGGATGGCGAGCGCGCCGCCGGCAATGCCGACATGTGGGGCTTCGTGTTCCAGGGCAACGCCTACGAGGGCCTGACCTGCAACGCCCTCGAGTGGGTGAAGTCGAACGGCGGCGGCCAGATCGTCGAGGCCGACGGCACCATCTCGATCAACAACCCGCAGGCGGCTGCCGCCATTGATCGCGCCGCGACCTGGGTCAACAACATCTCCCCGCCGGGCGTGCTGGCCTATACCGAGGAAGAAAGCCGCGGCGTGTGGCAGCTGGGCAATGCCGTGTTCATGCGCAACTGGCCCTATGCCTACGCGCTCGGCAACGGCAGCGACTCCGCCATTGCCGGCAAGTTCGACGTCTCGACACTGCCGATGGGCGATGGCGAAGGCGCGCGGTCGGCGGCAACGCTGGGCGGCTGGAACCTCGCGGTTTCCAAGTACTCGCCGGACCAGGAGTCGGCGATCCGCTTCGTGAAGTTCCTGTCGTCGCCCGACGAGCAGAAGCGCCGCGCCATCGAGATCACCAACCTGCCGACGCTGATGGCGACCTACGATGATGCGGAAGTGGCCGAGAAGGCTCCGATCATCCCGTTGTGGAAGGAAGTATTCCAGAACGCTGTGCCGCGTCCGTCGGCGCCGACCGGCACCAACTACAACGAGGTGAGCTCGCTGTTCTGGTCGGCCGTGCACGAGACGCTGTCGGGCAACGGCTCGGCTGCCGAGAACCTCGAGGGTCTCGAGGCCGACCTGCAGGACCTGCTGGGTCAGTAATCTCCTCCCAAGCCTGGCTTCCGGGGCCTTACGCTCCGGAAGCCGCCGCTTCCTTGGGTGCTGGCGGGCGCCCGATCTCGCGAGGACAAGATGGCGATAACAGAGGCTGCAGGCACGGTCGCTCTGCACAAACCTGCGAAGCGTTCCGATCTCATGCTGCAGCGGCTCGCGGCCGCGCGCTGGTTCCTGCTGCCCATGCTGGCCGCCTTGATGCTGGTTGCCGGCTGGCCGCTGCTGCGCTCGATCTGGTTCTCGTTCACCGACGCCAAGCTCAATACGCTCTATTCGGCCGAGTGGATCGGCTTCGGCAACTACCTGCGCTGGCAGACGCTTTCGAGCGGCGCCATCCGCTGGCGCGGCGTGCTCGCCGATCCGGACTGGTGGAACGCGGTGTGGAACACCCTGCGCTTTGCCGCCATATCGGTGTCGCTCGAGGCCGTGCTCGGAATGCTCGTGGCGCTGGTGCTCAATGCCGAATTCAAGGGCCGCGGCATCGTCCGCGCCGCCATCCTCATTCCCTGGGCCATCCCCACGATCGTTTCGGCCAAGATGTGGCAGTGGATGCTGAACGACCAGTTCGGCATCATCAACGACGTGCTGATCCGGCTCGGGCTGATCAGCCAGAAGATCGCCTGGACCGCCTCGGCGGACACGGCGATGACCGCGGTGCTGATCGTCGACATCTGGAAGACGACGCCGTTCATGGCGCTGCTGATCCTCGCCGGCCTGCAGATGATCCCGCGTGACATCTACGAGGCGGCCAAGGTGGACGGCATCCATCCGGTCAAGGTGTTCTTCCGCGTGACGCTGCCGCTGGTGCGGCCGGCGCTGATGGTGGCGATCATCTTCCGCCTGCTCGACGCGATGCGCATCTTCGACCTGATCTATGTGCTGACGCCCAACAGCAAGGCGACCAAGACCATGTCGGTGCTGGCCCAGGAGAACCTGTTCCAGTTCGATAATTTCGCCGAGGGCTCGACGCAGTCGACGCTGCTCTTCGTGCTCATCCTCGTCCTGACCACGCTGTATATCTGGCTGGGCAAGGTCAATTTCGACGGAGAAGCGAAATGAGCGCCTGGGCCATCACCAAGCGCGCCGCCTTCTACCTGGCGGTGCTGGTTATCATCTTCATCTCGGTCTTTCCGTTCTACTACGCGATCCTGACCAGCTTCAAATCCGGCACCGACCTGTTCCGGATCAGCTACTGGCCGGAATCGTTCAGCCTCGACAACTATGTGTCGGTGCTGAGCGTGGGCAGCTTTCCGCGCAACCTGCTGAACTCGATCTTCATCGCTTCGGTCACGGTGCTGCTGGCGCTGTTCCTCGCCATCACCGCCTCCTTCGCGCTGGCCCGCGTGCGGTTCCGGGGCAGGGGGCTGCTGCTGATGACCATCCTTGCGGTGTCGATGTTCCCGCAGATCGCGGTGCTGGCCGGCCTGTTCGAGCTGATCCGGTTCCTCGGCATCTACAACACCCCGTGGGCGCTGATCTTTTCCTACACGATCTTCACGCTGCCCTTCACCGTGTGGGTGCTGACCACCTTCATGCGCGACCTGCCGATCGAGATCGAGGAAGCGGCCATCGTCGATGGCGCCTCGCCGTGGATCATCATCACCAAGGTGTTCCTGCCGCTGATGTGGCCGGCGCTGGTGACGACGGGCCTGCTCGCCTTCATCGGGGCGTGGAACGAATTCCTGTTCGCGCTGACCTTCACCGTGTCCAACGAGACGCGCACGGTGCCGGTCGCCATCGCGCTGCTCTCGGGCGGCAGCCAGTTCGAAATTCCGTGGGGCGCGATCATGGCGGCCTCGGTCATCGTCACCGTGCCGCTGGTCATCCTCGTCCTCGTTTTCCAGCGCAAGATCATCTCCGGCCTGACCGCCGGCGGCGTAAAGGGTTGAGCCAATGGCGCATATCGAACTCAAGAACATCAAGAAGTCCTTCGGCCTCGTCGACGTGATCAAGGGCGTCGACCTCGAGGTCTTCTCGGGCGAGTTCATGGTCTTTGTCGGCCCCTCGGGCTGCGGCAAGTCCACGCTGCTGCGGCTGATGGCCGGGCTCGAGGACATCACCTCGGGCGAGATGACCTTCGACGGCACGCTGGTGAACTCGCTGGCGCCGAGCAAACGCGGCATCGCCATGGTGTTCCAGAGCTACGCGCTCTACCCGCACATGACGGTGTACGAGAACATGGCCTTCGGCATGCAGCTGGCCAAATCCGACAAGGACGCGATCAGGAAGCGCGTCGAGGCGGCGGCCGAGATGCTGCAGATCACGCCCTATCTGGGGCGCCTGCCCAAGCAGCTGTCGGGCGGCCAGCGCCAGCGCGTCGCCATCGGCCGCGCCATCGTGCGCGATCCCAAGGTGTTCCTGTTCGACGAGCCGCTGTCGAACCTCGACGCCGCGCTGCGCGTCGCGACCCGGCTCGAGATCGCCAAGCTCCATCACCAGATGACCGGCTCGACCATGATCTATGTCACGCACGACCAGGTCGAGGCGATGACGCTGGCCGACCGCATCTGCGTGCTGCGCGACGGCAATGTCGAGCAGGTCGGCACGCCGCTCGAGCTCTACGAGAGCCCGCAGTCGATGTTTGTCGCCGGCTTCATCGGTTCGCCCAAGATGAACTTCCTCAACGGCCAGATCGCTTCGGGCTTTGGCGCCAATACCATCGGCATCCGGTCCGAGCATATCGAGATCACCGATCGCGACGGCGCCTGGAAGGGCAAGGTGGTGCATTCCGAAAATCTCGGCTCGGACAGCTACACCTATGTCGATATCGGCGGCGAGGAGCCGGTGATCGTGCGCGAGGAGGGCACCAGCCGGCATAATCCGGACGATGCGATCTCGATCGCGCCGATCCCGGACAAGGTCCATCGCTTCGACAAGGCCGGCAAGCCGCTCAAACATTAGGCTGAGGCGACGGAATTGCCGCCGGCCCACCCGATTTTTGCCGCACACGCTTGCCAAGCGGAGACACCCGCGGCACTGAGGTAGCGTTGCTCGCCAAAGCGCTTTGAATTGAGACCCGACGGGCCGGAGATCATCCGGCCCTTTCTACGACATCAAGGAGACCATCATGCCGATCAGAGCCACCGTGTGGGGCGAGAATGTCCACGAGCAGAAGAACAAGGCCGTCGCCGAGAACTACCCCATCGGCATGCACGGGCAGATCGCCAAGCTCCTGGGCGAGGACGGCAATATCGTCGCCACGACCGTGACGATGCAGGATCCCGAGCACGGCATGACCGAGAAGAAGCTCGACGAGACCGACGTGCTGCTGTGGTGGGGCCACGCCGCGCACAAGGACGTGGATGACGCCATCGTCGAACGCGTGGTCGAGCGCGTGTGGCAGGGCATGGGCCTGATCGTGCTGCATTCGGGCCACCACTCCAAGGTGTTCAAGCGGCTGATGGGCACGCCGGCGAACCTGCACTGGCGCGAAGCCGGCGAGCGCGAGCGCATCTGGGTGGTCAATCCCGGCCACCCGATCGCCAAGGGCCTCGGCCCCTATTTCGAGCTCGAGAACGAAGAGATGTACGGCGAGCCCTTCTCGGTGCCGGAGCCGCTCGAGACGGTGTTCGTCTCGTGGTTCCAGGGCGGCGAAGTGTTCCGCTCGGGCCTCACCTATCGCCGCGGCGCGGGCAACATCTTCTACTTCCGCCCCGGCCACGAGACCTATCCGACCTATCACGACAAGAATGTGGGCCTCGTGCTCCGCAACGCCGTGAACTGGGCCTTCAATGCCGACCGCCACGCGCACCTGATGAAGGCGCCGAACACCCCGGTCGACAAGGCGATCGAGAAGATCGTCGAGCGCGGCGCGAAGCTGACGCATCACCCGAAGTAAGCCATCAAGCGTGCCGGGCGGCAATGCGGCCCGGCTTTCCTCCGTCCAACTCCAGAACAACGATGCGGCTTCTCATTCTCGGCACCGGCCGGATGGCCAATAGTCACGCCAAGGCGTTCCAGACCATCGAGGGCGTCGAGATGGTCGGCGCCGTCGACACGATCCCGCAAAATCTCGCAACCTTCTGCGACACGTATGGGATCGCGCGGCGCTTTGCCTCGATCGAGGAGGCGCTGGCCTGGGGCGAGTTCGACGCGGTCGACAACATCACGCCGGACTCGATCCACCACCCGACGACGCTGAAGGCCATTGCGGCCGGCAAGCACGTGTTCTGCGAAAAACCGCTGGCGCCCAACTACGCGCTGGCCGCGCAGATGGTGGAGGCCGCTGAGGCCGCCGGCCTCATCAACATGGTCAACCTGACCTATCGGAACGTCGCCGAGCTGCACAAGGCGCGCGAGCTGATCGCGGCGGGGGTGATCGGCGAGGTGAAGCATATCGAGGCGAGCTACCTGCAGCACTGGCTGGCGCTACGCGATTTCAACGACACCGCCAACCTGTCGGGCACGTGGCTGTGGCGGCTGAGCAAGGGCCACGGCTCGAACGGCACGGTCGGCGACATCGGCATCCACATCCTCGATTTCACCACCTTCGCCATCGGCCAGCCGATCACGGCGATGAACTGCCGGCTGCAGACCTTCCGCAAGGTCGACGGCGACCGGATCGGCGAGTACGTGCTCGATGCCAATGACAGCTTCATCATCTCGGCGGAGTTCGCCAACGGCGCCATCGGCACGATCCACTCGTCGCGCTGGGCCTCGGGCCATTCCAACGACCAGAGGCTGCGCGTCTATGGTAACAAAGGCGGGCTCGAGCTGAGCCACGGCCACTGGGGCTCGCTGCTGCGCGTGTGCGCCGGCGAGGATGTCGCGACCTCGACCTGGCGTGAGATCAAGGCCGAGCCGGTCAAGACCAACTACCAGCGCTTCGTCGAGGCGGTGCGTTCGGGCCAGCAGCAGGACCCGGATTTCCGCCACGCTGCGGAGCTGCAGAAAATTCTGGATCTGGCGCTGGTCGCCGATCTCGATCGCAAGGAACACAAGGTCCAGCAGGGCGCGGCCGGACCGGTTCAGAACTGAAGGAACATCACTGATGCGTTTGCTCATCCTCGGCACCGGCGGCATGGCCGCCCAGCATGCCAAGCATTTTTCGGCCATTGACGGCGTGACCCTGGTCGGCGGCGTCGACACTGATCCGGTCCGGCTGGAAAAGTTCAACGCCACGCACGGCATCCCGAACGGCTTCGCCTCGCTCGACGCGGCGATCGCCTGGGGCGAGTTCGACGCGGTGGCCAACGTGACGCCCGACTCGGTACATCACTCGACCTCGATTGCGGCGCTCAAGGCCGGCAAGCACGTGTTCTGCGAGAAGCCGCTCGCCACCGACGCCACCAAGGCGTTCGAGATGGTCGAAGTGGCCGAGGGCTCGGGCCTGATCAACATGGTCAACCTCACCTACCGTAACGTCGCGCAACTGCAGAAGGCACGCGAGATCGTCACGTCGGGGCAGATCGGCATCGTCCGTCACGTCGAGGCGAGCTACCTGCAGAGCTGGCTCGTCTCCAAGGCCTGGGGTGACTGGCGCACCGAGAGCCAGTGGCTGTGGCGCCTGTCGCGCAAGCATGGCAGCAACGGCGTGCTCGGCGATATCGGCGTGCACATCCTCGATTTCGCCTCCTACGGCTCGGGGCTCGACATCAGCCACGTGTTCGCGCGGCTCAAGACCTTCGACAAGGCGCCGGGCAACAAGATCGGCGACTACGATCTCGATGCCAATGACAGCTTCACCATGGCGGTCGATTTCAACAACGGCGCGCTCGGTGTCATCCATGCCAGCCGCTGGGCCACCGGGCACATGAACGAGCTGCGCCTGCGCGTTTATGGCGACAAGGGCGCGGTGGAAGTGCAGCACCGCCATGACGGCTCGCGCCTGCGCGTGTCGCTGGGCGACGACGTCGAGACGGGCACGTGGACGGAAGTCGACGTGCCGGCAGTGCCGACCAACTACCAGCGCTTCGCCGAGGCGGTGAAGACCGGCGTGATGCAGGAGCCGAGCTTCCGACATGCGGCGGAACTGCAGAAGGTGCTCGATCTCGCGAGTGTCTCGGAGCTGCAGCGCAAGGAACTGGCGACCGCCTGATCCGGCACCGGCGGTTATCCGATGGGCGCTCCCTCAGACGAAGGGGCGTCCATTTGTTTTTCTGTCACGCGTTAACACGCGTCGAACAATCACGAGAGACAGCATCAGTCCCGATTGCTAAGCTCGGCACATAATGCAGTGCAGATGTGCGTGATGCTATGGAACAATTGTGGATCGATGTGGTCGGCTATGGTGGAACGGCGTTCACCATCGCCAGCTATTCGATGCGGACAATCATTCCGTTGCGCGTTGCCGGAATCCTCAGCTCGATTTTCTTCATCGGCTACGGACTCATCATTCAATCCTGGCCGATCCTCATCACCGAATGCATCATCCTGCCGCTCAATGTTATTCGGCTGATGCAGGTGCTGGCGCTGCTCAGACAGGTCGAGGCGGCGGCGTCCACCAGCGAGCTGTCGCTGGTATGGCTAAAGCCCTTCGGGCGCCGGCGCCGCTGCAATGCCGGCGATGTGCTGTTCGCGCGCGGCGATGCAGCCGACTATCTACTCGTCCTCGAAAGCGGCGAGTTCGAGCTGCGCGAGGCGGGCATTCATCTCGGGGCCGGCGACGTTGTGGGCGAGATGGGCTTTCTGTCGCCCGGCAACCGGCGCACGATGACGCTGGTCTGCCGCGAGCCGGGTACGATCAGCGCGGTGAGCTACAGCAACGTCAAGCAGCTCTACTTCTCCAACCCGCGCTTCGCGTTCTATTTCCTGCGGCTGGTCAGCGACCGGCTGTTCGACAATCTCGATCGCGCCGAAAAGGCCCGGGTCGTTGCCTGAGGCAATCCGGCAGTCGCGCCCGCGTTTTTCGGCCTTTGCGGCCGGCGCCATTGCAACCGGCGGCCCGGAGCGCCATTTATGGAGCGGGCATGGAGGGTTAGCATGGGTATTCTAGGCGCCATCATCATCGGGTTCATTGTCGGCATCATCGCCAAGCTGATCACGCCGGGCGACCCGAAGCCGCGTGGCTTCATCCTCACTACCGTGCTCGGCATTGTCGGCGCGCTGCTCGCCACCTGGCTCGGGCAAGCGATCGGCTGGTACCAGTCGGGGGAGCCGGCCGGGTTCTTCGGCGCCATCGTCGGCTCGATCATCGTGCTGCTGATCTGGCGGCAGCTGGCGAGACCGCGCTGACGTCATGGATATTCCGACCATCGAGACCGAGCGACTGATCCTGCGCGCCTATGCGCCGGACGATTTCGAGGCCTTTGCCGCCATGTGGGCCGATCCCGACGTGGTGCATTTCATCGGCGGGCGCGTGTTTTCACGCGAGCAATCCTGGCAACGCTTCCTGACGCGCGCCGGCGGCTGGCAGCACATGGGTTTCGGCTTTTTCGCGGTGATCGAGAAGGCATCGGGTCACCTGGTCGGCGAGGCCGGCTTTCACGAAGCGCGGCGGGTGATCGAGCCGCCGCTCGAGGGTACGCTGGAAGCCGGTTGGGCGCTGATGCCGGTGGCACAGGGCTGGGGCTATGCCACCGAGGCGATGAACGCGGCGATCAGCTGGGCCGGCGGCGCCTTTCCAGGCCGGCGCATGACCTGCCTGATCAACGTCGACAACCTCGCCTCGATGCGGGTGGCGGCGCGACTGGGATTCACGGAGTTCGCCCGCACTGTGTACGCCGACGACAAGGTGGTGCTGTTCGAGCGGAGCTGAGCCTCCCGCTCGATGTCATTCCGGCGGAGGCCGGAATCCATCCTGCGGTAGAAGCGTCCGCGACGAGTGCCGAGACATCTCAGGATGGGCCCCGGCCTGCGCCGGGGTGACCCGGTGGGGTGGATACTCGGCGCCTGAACCGAAGGATCCAACAAAAAAGGGCGCCCTGGGGCGCCCTTTTCGTATGCGGTGTCGAGCCGGTTACTGCGCGGCGGGAGCGGCCGGAGCCATGGCGGGAGCTTCCATGGCCGGAGCCATTGCCGGGGCTTCCATCGCGGCCGGAGGCGCAGGGGCGGCGGCGGGAGCTGCCGGTGCAGGCGTAGCGGGAGCCGGGGCAGTGGTCGGTGCAGCCGGAGCCGTAGTGGCGGGAGCTGCCGGGGCGGCAGGCGCCGTCGCCGGAGCGGCCGGAGCCGCGGCTGGAGCAGCAGGCGCCTCGGCAGGAGCCGCCGGTTCGGCCGGCGAGGCGTCGGTGATGCGGCCGTCGGTGTAGGGGGTGTACTCGCCGCCCTGCTTGGCGACGAAGTCGGCCAGCACCTGCTCCAGTGGCGGGCCGAAGTCGTAGGCGTTCATGCCGTTGGAGTCGAACAGGGCATAGCCGTCGCCGCCGGTGCGCATGAAGTTGTTGGTCACGACGCCATAGGTCGCTTCCGGATCGATCGCGGTCCAGGCATCGCCGTCCTGCACCTCGACGTCGCTGATGCGCTCGCCGGCGGGCTTGGACTTGTCGAACGTGTACTTGAGGCCGGCGACCTGCGGGAAGCGGCCGGCGCCGTTCTCGATGTCGGACACGCCGTTCTCGAGCGAGGCGACGACGTCGGCGCCCTTGAGCTGGAAAGTGGCGAGCGTGTTGGAGAAGGGCAGCACGGTCAGCACTTCGCCCATGGTGATCTCGCCGGCATCGATCGAGGCGCGCAAGCCACCGCCATTCTGGATGGCGATGCTGACGCCCTGGTCCTTGACGCGGTCGAGCATGGCGTCGGCGACGAGGTTGCCCATCGTGCATTCCTCGGCGCGGCACACGGTGCGGTCGCCATTGATAACGTCGGTGGCGTTGCCGATGACCTCGGACTTCAGCTCCTCGAGCGGAGCGGCCTTTTCGGCAAGCCGGTCGAGGAAGCCCTGGTCGGGCGTGACCGACGCATCGAGCAGGATCGGAGCGCCCTCGGCGGAGGTGACGTTGCCGTCGTCGTCCCAGGTGACGGTCAGCTCGCCCAGCACCTTGCCGTACTGGCCGGCCTGCACGATCGGCACGTCGACGCCGTCGGGGTTCTTGACGAGGGTGGGGTAGGGGCCGGCCTCACCTTCGCCGGTGCCGAGGAAGGTGTGCGAGTGGCCGCCCACGATCACGTCGACGCCGGAGACGGCCTTGGCCAGTTCCTGATCGACGGTGTAGCCGAGGTGGCCCAGCACGATGATCTTGTCGATGCCGGCCGATTCGAGGCCGCCCACGGCGCCCTTGACGTATTCGGTGGCGCTTTCGAAGGCGACGTTCGGGCCGGTCGAGGCGATGGCGGGCGTTTCCTCGGTCGTGGCCCCGATGATGCCGACCTTCTCGCCGGCAATGTTCAGCACGATCACGCCCGGCGGCAGGCCCTTGAGGTCAGCGTCCTTGGTGGTGTCGTAGTTGCCGCCGATGATCGGAAACTTCGCCGAAGCGAGGAATTTCGCGAACTCGCCCGGACCATCGTCGAACTCGTGGTTGCCGGTGGCGACCACGTCGAAGCCCATGTCGTTCATGAAGTCCGACACGATATCCGACTTGTACTGGGTGAAGAACAGGGACCCCTGGAAGTTGTCGCCGGCCGACAGCAGCACGACGTTCTTGCCGGCAGCTTCCGCCGCGCTGCGCTCGGTATCGATCGCGGTCTTCAGCCGCGCGATGCCGCCGAAGCATTCGCCGGCGGCCTCGCCCTCGGCGTCACAGGTCGAATCCGTCGCGGTGATCGACTCGAAGCGCGAGTGGAAATCGTTGATGTGCAGGATGGTGAGCGAGAATTCGGCCTGCGCCGCACCGGCGAAACCGGCCGTAAGCGCCAGCGCCGAGGCGCCGAGCAAGAGCTTCTTCATTATCCCTGTCCTTTGCTTTCAATCCGGTTGGCCCGGACCCCTTCTCGCACTGGATTGCAACGCCGGTGTAACAGGTGCTCAGTCCCCCAGACCGCCGTCCGCAACTCCAGTGGAGGGACGAGTTAACTATAGTTCGGCGCTTTGCGGAAGGTGGGTGGGCTGTCGCTTTTGGGCTTGGCGTGGCGGCCCGATTGGGTAAATCTCCAGCCCGTTTTTGCGGGTTGCGGGAGTCGTCTTATGCGTAGTGCACTTATCGTCTGGGGTGGTTGGAACGGGCATGACCCGGAGGAGTGCGCGGCGATCTATCGGCGCTGGCTGCACGAGGACGGCTATTCCGTCCGCGTCGAGACCGATCTCAGCGTGCTGGCCGACCCGGCAATCCACGAGCTCAGCCTGATCGTGCCGATCTATACGATGAGCAAGATCGAGAAGGAGCCGGTGCAGAACCTGGTCAAAGCCATCGAGGGTGGCGTCGGGCTCGCCGGCCACCATGGCGGCATGTCGGACGCGTTCCGGGACTCGGTGGATTACCAGTTCGTCGTCGGCGGCCAGTGGGTCGCCCATCCGGGCAACATCATCGACTACACGGTCGACGTGACCAAGCCGGAGGACCCGATCATGGCCGGCATCCCGGCGTCGTTCCCCTACACGTCCGAGCAGTACTACATGCACATGGATCCCTCGGTCGAAGTGCTCGCCACCACCACCTTCTCGGGGCAATACGCGCCCTGGACCAAGGACGTGGTGATGCCGGTGGTGTGGAAGCGCATGTATGGCGCCGGCAAGGTGTTCCACTCGACGCTCGGCCATCGCGCCAGCGAGTTCGAGAACCCCAACATGGCGACCATCCTGCGGCGCGGCATCAACTGGGCGGCGCGGGCGGAGGCCTGATCACCAGCGGAGCGCGAAACGCCCGATGAGGGCGCCGAGCCCCGCAACGATCAGCACACCCAGCGTGTACCAGATGGTAACGAAGGGCATGCCGCTTTCCGTGCAGTGGAAGGCATAGACCCAGGTGGCAGCGCCGCCGGCGAGCAGGCCGGCGGCAAAGCCCGCGAGCGTCGGGTTGGTCGGCGCCGCGCGGCGCATCGCGAAGGCCACCGCGGCATAGATTGGCGCCGACAGCGCGACGATATAGAGCGGGCAGACCAGGGCGGAGCCGCCAATGGTCAGCGTGCGCACGTGATCAGGACCCATCAGCAGCATCTGGACGATGCCGGCGATACCCATCAGCGCCACCAGCCCGACGATCCAGGCGGCGACACGCGCCATGCTGCCGCCGGGCCGGGCGAGCCTGAGGGCTGCAAGCCCGCCGAGCAAGGCGAACAGGCTGGTAAAGGCGAACTTGCTCCAGAACATCATGGTGCCGGCGGCAGCCATCACGTCGGGGCGCAGGCCGAGCCACGCGAGCATCAACGTGCCGGCGCCGGCGACCCCGAGCGCCGTCCAGCCGAACAGCCGCATCGGCAGGGCCGTGCGAGGCGTCGGCTTCAGGTCGTCCGTGAGGCGGTCGATCAGGTCGTCAGCCATCGAGCTTGCCTCCGAACCGTGCCGCCAGCGATTTCAGGCCGCGATGGATGGAAACCTTGGCGGCCGTCTCGGTCATGCCCAGCCGCGCGGCAGCATCTGCGACGGAAGCGCCCTCGAGCTTGACCTGGCGGATCAATGCCGCCGGCTTTTCGGGGATGGTGCCGAGCGCCGCCTCGACATCGATGCGGGCAGTGGTCGCCTCGCTCACGTCATCGGCGAAGATGGCCGCATCCTCCTCGAGCGGCAGGGTGGCGCGCAGCTTGTGGCGGCGGAAATGGTCGATGAGCTTGTAGCGCGCGATAGCGTGCACCCAAGCGGTGAAGGGCTGGCTGCGATCGTAAGTCATGCGCTTGGCGTGGACGGCCAACAGCGTCTCCTGAACCAGGTCATCGGCATTGGCTGCCAGCGACGGCGCGAGCCGACGCGCGAAGTAGCGCAACAAGTGCCCGCGTAGGTCGGTGAGCAGCAGGCGATAGGCTGCGGCATCGCCGTCGAGCGCCTTCAGCATCAGCGGGCGCAGGCGCGCTTCCATATCCCCGGCGATGCTCATTGTACCTGTGTTCGTTCGACTGGCAGACGAGGTTACATCGCCCGCCCCCGGCTGTCTCGCGATCACTTGCCTGTGAGCGCGTAACCGGTCGTAGCGCCGCCCCGAACTCCCTGATCGTAACCGCCATCGCGGCGGCCAACGGGAGAATCTCGATGAAATCCACCTTGCTTGCCCTTGCCCTGACTGTCGCCGCGCTTGGCTCGGGCGCCGCCATCGCACAGGATGCGATGTCGTCGCCCATGCAGAGCGACGCGATGGGCAGCGACATGATGATGTCGCCCGACCAGATGATGAGCATGTGCCTCGAGAAGGCCGCCATGGCGACCGATGCGATGATGAAGGCCGACAACGAAAAGGCGTGTCACACCGTGCACGACCTGCTGACGGGCGACGCGACGATGTCGCAGCCGATGGCGCCCGACGCCATGGCGCCCAATGCGATGTCCGGTGGCGCGATGGCTCCGGCGCAATAAACTGTCCGTGATAGGCTGCAATCTGCTCCCGAACAGTCGTTGCTTCGGCGATTGTTCGGGGGCGAACAGGGGATTTGGATGACGGACCAGGCCATCGATAGTCTCGTGCCGGAAAGGCCGACCAAGGCGAAGGGACCGCTGGTCTATCGTCAGTCGATCTTCACGCGCGTCACTCACTGGGTGTGGGTGATCGCCATGTTCTTCCTGCTGCTCTCGGGGCTGCAGATCTGGAACGCGCATCCGGCACTCTATGTCGGCCAGGAATCGGGATTCGCCTACGACAACGCGATCCTGCGCATCGGGGCCGAGAACACCGATGCCGGCCCGCGCGGCTTCACCACGATCTTCGGCCAGAAGTTCGACACCACCGGCGTGCTCGGCATGAGCGGCAGCGAGGCGCGGCCGCAATATGTGGGCTTTCCGGGGTGGGTCACGATCCCGTCGGTCCGCGATCTCGGGACGGGACGCGTGGTGCACTTCTTTTTTGCCTGGGTGCTGGTCGGGACGCTCGCCATCTGGGCCATTGCCAGCCTGCTCAACGGGCATCTGTGGCGTGACGTCATCCTCAAGCCGCGCGATCTGCGAGCGCTGCCGCGCGACATCATCGAGCACCTGCGCTTCCGCTTCCATCACGGCCGCAGCTACACGCCGCTGCAGAAGTTCGCCTATTTCGGCGTGTTCTTCGTGCTGTTTCCGCTGATCATCCTCACCGGACTTTCGATGTCGCCGACGATGAATGCGGGCTGGCCGTGGCTGGTCGACGTCTTCGGCGGGCGACAGACGGCGCGCACCATCCACTTCATCGTCATGGTGCTGCTGGTGCTGTTCTTCGTCGTCCACATCGCCATGGTCGTCCTCGCTGGGCCTATCAACGAGCTGCGCTCGATGATCACCGGCTACTACCGCACCAGCCCCGGTGCCGAACCGGACCAGGAGAAGCCGGAATGAGCAAGCTGATCCTCAATCGCCGGCGCCTGCTCGGGTTGGGCGCCGCTTCGGGCGCCTCGCTGATCCTCGCCGGCTGCGACCAGTTCGATTTCCTCGTCCGCCGCGACGATCCGGTGCGCGATTTCCTCGAGCGCGCCAACAGTCTCACCTACGCGGCGCAGCGGGCGCTGGTCGGCGACCAGGCGCTGGCGCGTGAGTTCTCGATGAGCGAGATCCGGCAGGGTCAGCGCCCCAATGGCTCGACCGATCCGCGCACCAATGTGCCTGAATATCAGCAGCTATTCGACACCGGCTTTGCCGACTACCGGCTGAAGGTCACGGGTCTGGTCGAGACGGAGAAGTCCTACTCGCTCGCTGAGCTGCGCAACATGCCGGGGCAGAGCCAGATCACCCGGCACGATTGCGTCGAGGGCTGGAGCTGCATCGCCAAATGGACCGGCGTGCGGCTGAGCCGGCTGCTCGACGAAGCGAAGGTGAAGCCGGGCGGGAAGTTCCTCGTGTTCCATTGCTTCGACCAGCTCGGCGGCGGCCTCTCGGGCGCGGTGCCCTACTATGAGAGCTGCGACCTGATCGACGCCTTCCATCCGCAGACGATGGCGGCTTTCGGGCTCAACGACCAGACGCTGCCGGTCGAGAACGGCGCCCCGGTGCGCGTCCGCATCGAACGGGCGCTCGGCTACAAGCAGCCGAAATACGTGCACACGATCGAGGTGGTGGACGGGTTTTCGCAGTACGGCCTGGGGCAGGGGGGATATTGGCCTGACCAGGGATATGACTGGTACGGGGGGATTTGAGGCGGCGCATCTCGCGATGAAGGACGATGACTGTCTGACAGCTCGGTGCCGACAGATACCCCCCACCCTGTCCCTCCCCCGCAAGGGGGGAGGTGACCTGCGCTCGCAAGTCGTCATGCAACAGGCACCGGCGACAGCGTTGGCGTCTCCCTCCCCCTTGCGGGGAGGGGACAGGGGTGGGGGTATCTTTAGCGCCGATGCTGGACCACCAATTCGGGCCGCATACCAGCCCCGCCCTTGCCAAATGCCCCGCCTTGGCCCATATGCACGCCATTCGCCCAACGCGGCGATGGACTTCTCTTCTTACTGGCCAAAACGGTGAGCGGCGAAGTGCCCCGGGAATGTACCCCACGAGGGTGGGACCACCGGGAGACAGCGTAACCGTGCGGCAATCCAGCTGCCATTGCATCGAATATTCATCCTGCGCGCCGGGACCATCGGGTCCGACGGCGCGACTTACGCGCCGTTTGGCCGGCGCCAATGAAAGACAACGACTTGACCAAGACCTTTTCCGAACTCGGCCTTTCCGCGCAGCTCGTCAGCGCGCTGACCGCTGCCGGCTTCGATACGCCTACTCCCATCCAGGCCAAGGCCATCCCGCCGCAGCTCGAGCGCCGCGACATCATGGGCATCGCCCAGACCGGCTCGGGCAAGACGGCGGCGTTCGGCCTGCCCATCCTTGCCGGCATCGCCCAGCTCGGTGGTCGCCCCAATCCGATGACGACGCGGGCGCTGATCCTTGCGCCGACCCGCGAGCTCGCGGTGCAGATCGACGAGGTGCTGCACAAGCTCGCCGGCGCCAAGCTGACCACAGTGCTCGTCCTCGGCGGCGCCTCGCGCGCCGGCCAGATCAACAAGATCGCTCGCGGCGTCGACGTGGTCATCGCCACGCCCGGCCGCCTAAAGGACCTGATCGACGATCGCAAGCTCAAGCTCACCGAGACGCGGTGGCTGGTGCTCGACGAGGCCGATCGCATGCTCGACATGGGCTTCATCAATGCGGTGAAGCAGATCGCTGCCGCCATCGGCCCGCGCCGGCAGACGGCGATGTTCTCGGCCACCATGGCGCCCGAGATCGCCGATCTCGCCAAGGGCCTGCTGAACGATCCAGTGCGCGTCGAGGCCAATCCGCCGGCGCAGACGGCCGGCACCATCGAGCAGCGGGTGATCCTATCCGGCTCGAAGGAAAAGCGCGGCGTGCTCAACGAGCTGCTGAAGGACCCGGCGCTGAGCCGCGTCATCATCTTCTCGCGCACCAAGCACGGCGCCGATCGCGTAGCCAAGAACCTCGAGGCCGACGGCCATGTCGCCGCGGCGATTCACGGCAACAAGTCCAACAATGCCCGCCAGGCGGCTCTCAAGGGCTTCTCGTCGGGGCAGGTCCGGCTGCTGGTCGCGACCGATATCGCGGCGCGCGGCATCGACGTGCAGAACATCACGCACGTGATCAACTACGAGCTGCCCGACGACGCCGAGAACTACGTGCACCGCATCGGCCGCACCGGCCGTAACGGCGCCTCGGGCGCGGCGATCACCCTGTGCGACGGCACCGAGCGCGGCAAGCTGCGCGATGTCGAGCGGTTGATCCGGCGTACGCTGCCGATCTCGGGCGAGCTCAAGGGCGCCGGCGGCGAGGTCATCCCGGCCGCCGAGGTGGCGAAGCTGCCGATCCCCAAGGCGGCGCCCAAGCAGGGCCAGTCGCGTGGTGGTGCCCGGCCGGAAGGTCAGTCGCGTGGCGGTGCGCGTTCGGATGGCCAGCGCAAGCAGGCCAATGCCGGCCGGCATTTCTCGGGCGCGAAGAAGGCGGCGATCATGGATGGCCGCCGCGGCCATGGCGGCAACGAGCAGCAGGTGCGTGGCGGTGCCGGCACCGGCAGCAACGTGTCGCGCAACGGCGGCGCTGCGGCCACGGCTCCGGGCTGGTGGGAGAAGCCGACCGGCTCGGGTCCGGCCACCCCGCCCAAGGCGAACAAGCAGCGCTGGAACAAGAAGCAGAAAGACGCCGGGCGCGCGCGTCGTGCCAACGTCGCCAGCGCCGGCTAACTCCGGAACGAACCCGTCCCGGCCTCCGTTGACCCACGGCAAAGCCAGTCAACGGAGGACGAGATGACGACCGATCCGCACAAGCCGCTCCCGCCTGCCCACAAGCAGCCGGACGAGGTTCCCTCCGACACCCCCGACTCCGGTGCAAGCACCAAGGTGCCGCCCAACGAGGGGCCGTTTCCCGACCTGACGCCGACCACCGATCCGCTGCTGCAGCCCATGCCGCGGCCGGCGCCGCGCGAGGTTCCGCCCCAGGATTGAGGGCAAAACGTGATCAACCTGAACCGCAGATAAACGCCGGATTCCGGGAACGTTCAACGTGATGGCCGCATTGTCGCCAGCAAGATGAACGTCAGGCCAGCGCCAAGGCGCCGGCTACCGGGGTCCCAAATGATCAAATTTGCGCTTGTTGCCCTCTTCGCCATGTCGATGGCGACCCTCGCCCTCGCAGCTTCGGCACTGCCGGTCGACACCGCCGTCCCGGCGACCATCGCCAGCGTCGGCTGAGGCTCGGCATGAGCACCGAACCCGGCCAACGCCCCCGGCCGACGAGTACGGCCACGCAGATTCTGCTTGTCGTGCTGTTCGCCACCATTCTCGCGATCCTCGCCTTTGCCGCCGCGAGCGTGATCAACCTAGGATGACGCCCATGGGTGTCTCGTCGGCGGCCTCATGGGCAGGGCGCAGCTGTTTCAGCGTCGCGAGCACCTTGTCCAGTTGCTCGGCCACCCACGCCGCCTCACCCTCGGCGGAGAAATGAACCTCTGCTGCATTCAGCTCGACGCGCGCCGACCTCTCTTCCTCTTCCTGCATTGCAACCAGCCCCTCAGGCCACTCGAGACCTCAGGGGCATGGATGCGCAGCGGCGCCGGCTACGCCACTTCGGAAAACTACGGACGATCAGCTGAGCGGGATGCCCTTCTTGCCCTTGTCCGCCTGGTAGGTAGCCGACAGGTCGTTGTAGGCGGCGTTGAGGTCGTCGACGCGGGCGATCAACCGCTCCTTGGACGAGCGGTCCATGCCGGCGATCATCTGCTGGATGTCGTGGGCAGTGAAAAACGCATTCTTGCGATTGTAGAGCGGGCGCTCGGCCGGGACGTAGCCGCGATCCGGATCCGGCACGGAGTAGACCTCTTTGAGGATGCGAATGTCGTGCGGAATGCCGAAGGCGTCGCGCGTGTCCTCGTAGCTGAACAGGTAATAGAAATTGTCGAAGCCGCTCCAGGTGATGCCCGAGAGGCAGAGCGAGCAGGGCTCGTGCGTGGCGAGGAACAGGCAGTCGCGCGGGGCGGGGCGCTCGGCCGCCGGGATCTCGTAGAAGCGGCGAATGGCGTGCATCTCGCCGTGCCAGATCGGATTCTCGGTCTCGTTATTGGTCTCGGCAACGACCAGCGACAAGTCGGATTTTTTAAGGATCGCGGCGCCGAACAGCTTGTTGCCGCCGCCGACGCCTCGGCGAGTCAGCGGCAGGAGGTCTTGCTCGGTCACATCGAGCAGGCGTGAAACGAGGTCGGGCGTATCCATAATTGTCTCCGCGGGCACTGTCCTAGCAGAGGCGAGGGCGGCGCCGGCGTCAACTAGAACGGCGACTTCTTCAGCAGGGCGAGCGGCGCGTTCGCGCTATCGAGCAGGGTGAGGGTCTCGCCTTCCAGCCGCCAGGAGCGCGTTGCGGCGAGGGCGGCGAAGAAGGCGTCCTCCTGCGCGGTCGCCGCGTCGGAAAGACAGGCCATGCGCGTCGCGGCCACTGCAGAAAACAGCAGGCGGGCTTCGCTCAGTTCGGCCTGCGCGAACCACGAATTGCAGCCGCCCTTGCCGCCGGCGCGCATATCCTGCGCGATGGAGAGCGAGGAGACGACGTTGCGCGTCACCGGGTTGCCGCCAATGCTGACCGCTTCCCAGGTGATGTCGAGGATGGGCGGCAGCGGCGGGGGCGGGGCGATGTCGGTTGCATCGGCCGACGGTGGCTCCACTGCCTTTGCCGGCTGCTCCGGCGCTGTCACAGGTTCGGCCGGCCGATCGGCGCGGTTGAGGACGATCATGATATCGGCGGCGGGCGCCAGCGGGTCGATGGCGAAGGGCTCGGCGGTGGTGAACCATACCGTGCCGTCACCCGCCGAGATCGAGGCGGTCAGCGCATACTGGTGACCGGGCAGCACGACGCTGTCCTCGAAATTCAGCGTGAAGGTGAGCGGCACCTGGCCGGGCGTCGCGATGGCGCCCTTGGCCGAGACGCGAGGTTGTCCGGGCGCGGCGAGATCGACGAGGCCGATATTCAGCGTGCCGTTCGGCGGCAGCGCGATGCGCTCGCGATAGGTTACCTGGCCGGTGATGGTGACACGTTCGGCGAGAGCCGAGCCGGTCCAGGCCAGCAGAATGGCCAGCATCGCAGCGATGATGCGCATGAGCGTCCTCCGAGCCTCCGCCCGCAATAGGGCGATGCTGATAATTATAGAGGAAATGCAACGCTCAAGCGACGTTTCGATGCCGGTCCGGTAAACGGATCAGTCGCGATCGACTATGAGATAGGGCTCAGGGAAGACATATTCCTCGAGATTGTTGCCCTCGCCGCCGCGATCGACGATCAGGAAATCGGTGATTTCGCCGAGCGGGGTCAGAACGCCATGCCAGGTGTTCATGGCCATGTTGATGCCCTGGCCGGGGGCGCACAGGAAGGCGCGCGGCGTGCCGGGCACGCCACCTTCATCGGGGCAGACGATGGACAGGAAGGGGCGCTGCGCCAGCGGATAGAAGGCCTGGCTGCCGAGCGGGTGGCGCTCGACCATCTTCAGCGTCAGCGGCAACGCATAGGGTTTTCCGCGCGCGATCGACACCAACGGGCGGGCATGCACGCCACCGAGTTCGACCCGGGCGAGGTCGTGGTAGCGCTCGGTCATACCGGCATTGATCGGATAGTGGTGCGCCCCCGCGATCTCGATCACCTGCCCGAAAGGGGCGTAGGCCTCGCGCGTCAGCGGCTCGATGACGATGGTCTGCATCGTCACAACTCCAATTTCGCGTGGCGGTTGACGTCCTTGTAGAGCAGGTAGCGGAAGCGGGCAGGGCCGGCGTAGCAGGCCTGCGGGCAGAAGGCGCGCAGCCACATGAAATCGCCGGCCTCGACCTCGACCCAGTCGCGGTTCAGCCGGTATACGGCCTTGCCCTCGAGCACATAGAGCCCGTGCTCCATGACGTGGGTTTCCTCGAACGGGATCACTGCGCCGGGCTCGAGCGTCACGATGTTGACGTGCATGTCGTGCCGCACATCGGCGGGATCGACGAAGCGGGTGGTGCCCCAGGTGTCGTTCGTGTCCGGCATCCAGCGGATCGGGGTCTGCTGCTCGTTGGTGACGAAGGCCTCGGGCACTTCGACGCCGTCGACTGGCTCGTAGCGCTTGCGGATCCAGTGGAAGCGGACAGGCGCGGTCGAGCGGTTGGTCAGCGTCCAGTCGCAGCCGGGGGGCAGGAAGGCGTAGCCGCCGGGCGTCAGCGCGTGCGCCTCGCCTGCGATAGTCAGCGAGGCCTGGCCCTCGGTGACGAAGATCACGCCTTCGGCCTCGGGGTTTGGCTCGGGCTGGGCGCTGCCGCCGCCGGGCGCGACCTCGACCACATATTGCGAGAAGGTTTCCGCAAAGCCGGTCATCGGCCGGGCGATGATCCAGGCGCGGGTGTCGCTCCAGTGCGGCAAATAGCTGGTCACGATGTCCCGCATCACGCCACGGGGGATTAGCGCGTAAGCCTCGGTGAACACGGCGCGGCCGGTGTGGAGCGCGCTCTGGTCGGGCAGTCCGGCAATCGGGCCGGCATAAGTGGAGGAGGCCATGGGACTCTGGGGCAATCGCGGATGAGCCGTCTTAGCGCAGATGGGATGGGCGGGGAAGTTGGGCACTGGCGGTGCAGCAGTGATCCTCCCCTGCGAAGCGGGGGAGGGGGACCAGCGCAGCTGGGGGAGGGGGCGACGGGAAACGCCGGTGTTTGTGGCCGCCCCCTCCACCGCCTTCGGCGGTCCCCCTCCCCCGTAAACGGGGGAGGACCACGGTGTCCCAATCAGCCCTCCAACCCGCGCTGCAACTGCAGCAGGCGATCCGCGGCGTGTTCCGCATAACTCCCGATCCAGCGCTCGTGCAGTTGCTGGATCGGGATGGCGTTGAGGTGATTCCAGCGTTCGCGGCCCTGACGCTTGACGATCAGCAGGTCGGCGTCCTCGAGCACCTTAAGATGTTGCATGACGGTGCAGCGGTCGAGCGCGGGGAAGGCCTCGCATAAGGCACCGGTTGTTTGCGGTGCATTCTTCAGCCGATCGAGCATGGCACGACGCACCCGGTTGCCCAAGGCCTTGAAGATCCTGTCGTTATCGTCGTCGGTTGACATGTTATATTTTTATAACATAATGGCCGAAAACACAAGGAGGACGTCATGGTAATCAAGCTCAAGGTGTCGGGCCGGATCGCCAAGCCGGTGCACGAGGTGTTCGAGGCGGTGGTCGATCCGAGCAAGCTGTCGAACTACTTCACCACCGGCGGGGCCAAGGGTCGTCTGGCGACCGGGGCAACGGTGACGTGGGACTTCGCCGATTTCCCCGGCGCCTTTCCGGTGCAGGTGGTCGAAGTCGTTGCCGACAAACGCATCGTGCTCAAGTGGGGCGCGGCCGATGGTGGCGATGGCGCCGGCGCCTACGACACCACCGTGACCATGGAGTTCGAGCCGCTCGAGGATGGCCGCACGCTGGTGACGATTGCCGAAGCGGGCTGGCGCGAGACCGAGGCGGGGCTCAAATCCTGCATTGGCAATACGGAGGGGTGGACCGGCATGCTGTGCGCGCTAAAGGTCTGGATCGAGCACGGCATCAACTTGCGAGAAGGTTTCTACAAGTAGGTGAATCCGCGGCTCGGCTGTCAGAAAGCCTTCAGGAATCCGGCGCACAGTCGCCAATCATGACCAGTCCCATGCCGCAACCGAACCGCCCGCTGCTCGATCCGGACCAGCTCGAACAGGCTGGCCGCCGCTTCCGCCAGTGGCTCGAGCGGCTCGGCGCGCCGCAATCGGCGGCGTCGCAGGACGACATCGCCTGGGAAGACGGCGAGCCGCGTGACGACACCCGGCCGCCGGATCTGACCGAGCGTTGATGGACTGGCTGCCTTTCGCCATCGCGGCCGCTGCTATCGCCTTGTTCGGGCTCGGCTGGTTCGCTTCCAGCCAGTTTCCACCAAGCGCGCGGCGGCGCCGCGGAAACGACGACAGCGGCGCCTCGGTGGGTGCGTCGGATGGCAGTCCGAGCCAGCGCGACAATGATGGGCGCGAAGCTGCCGATGCCGGAAGCGACAGTGGCGGCGATGGGGGCGGCGGCGGCGACTAGCCGGCGCGTGTTTTCGCCAGCCCCATGTAGCGCGCCCGCTCCTCGGGCGCGTAGTGCTCGAGCGCGTTGCGCAGCATCACCCGCGGCATGGTCGCGGCGTGGGTGTCGAGGAAGGCGCTGAGCGCGGCGCGGTCGCCGATCGAGCGCAGCATCCAGCCGACCGCCTTGTGGATCAGGTCCTCGGGATCGGCCATCAGCTTTTCGGCGATGGCGAAGGTATCAGCGTACTCGCCGCGCCGGATGAAGGCGAAGGTGGCGAGGATGGCGGTGCGCCGCTCCCACATGCTTTGCGACCCGGCCAGCCGATAGAGCAGGTCGCGCCCGCCCGGCACGAGATGCGGGCCGATCACGTGCCAGGCTCCGAGATCGACGAGGTCCCAGTTGTTGATGCGGTCGTGCCGGCGCAGGTAGAGTTCGAACAGCTCCTGCCGGCGCTCCGGTGTGGTTTTCCTGGCGGCGTACTGTTTGGCCATGACGCTGACCGCGGCGGCGCGCGCCTCATGGAAATCGGCCTCCATGAGCGTCTCGATCTCGTCGGGCGGCAGCAACACGAATTCCTTGGCGAGGGCGAAGACATGGCCCATGCGCACGCCGATGAAGCGGTCGCCATGGGCGTATTCACCCTCGCCGAACTTGAAGTAGCGCTCGTACTTCCGCAGTTCCTCGTCCGACTGCAGCGCGTGCAGCCGGGCGAGGACGGTGGCAGCGGTCAATTGGTCACTTGCCGGCATAGGCCTTCTCGAGGTCGGCGATCACGAGCTTGCGCATCTGGAACATGGCCTGCTGGGCGCGCGCTGCGCCTTCGGGGTTCTTGGGGTCCCAGACGTAATTCATGATGCCCGCTGGCACGATCTGCCAGCTGAGGCCGAACCTGTCCTTGAGCCAGCCGCACATGGATTCCTCGCCGCCATCGGCGGTCAGGATGTCCCAGTAATAGTCGACCTCGGCCTGGTCCTTGCAGTCGACGGTGAACGAGACGGCTTCGTTGAACTTGAAGTGCGGGCCGGGACCGCCGTTCAGGGCCATGAACTCCTGATCCTTGAGCCGGAAGGTGATGGTCAGCGTGCCGCCGTCAGCTCCGGGCGTCTTCTCGCGGATCTCGGCGTCCTTGAAGGTCTTCACGTAGAAATCGACCATCTCGTCGATGCGGTTGTCGATCCACAGGCAGGGCATGATCTTGGGCATTCGAGGTCTCCTCGTTGGGGTTGAGTTTCCCTGTCCCCGGCACGTAACGCGCCGGCGGCCGGGGCAGTCGCAGTCGAAACGGTCCCGTTGCTGCGGGTCAGTAGTCCGGCATGTCGGCGAGCAGCTCATCGAGCCGCTTGAAGCCGGTTTCCATGCCGTCGGCCATCGGCGTAGCGCGGGCGCCGTCCCGAGCCTCTTTGCTCGGGTAGAGAATGGTCACCACCGAAGTGGCGATGCCGTCATGCTCGGAAATGGAGTTGGTGACGATGGTCTCGCCGCCGGTCCAGTCCTGGTCGTAGAGCTCGGTGGTCTTGATCCAGTCGGGGCGGGTGAGCTCAAGCACTTCGCCGCCCGAGCCCATCTCGAAGCCGTTCGGGCTGCGGGTGACGAAGCGCCACTTGCCGCCCACGCGCGCATCGAACTCGCAGGTGACAAAGGTCCAGTCGGCAAAGCCGAGCCAGCGCTTGATCAGCGCCGGAATGGTCCAGCAGTCGAACACCAGTTCGGCGGGCGCCCTGAAAGTGCGGGTGATCTCGATCTCGCGATCCGAGGGCAGGGCGATGGTCAGCGGGGGCATCATGGCGCGGGTCCTCAGTTCTTGTTGCCGGACTTGGGGGCGAGGCTTTGCAGTTCGGCCAGCAGACCATCGAGCCGGCCGTAGCTGTGCTCCCAGAACTTGCGGAACTCCTCGAGCCAGCCGACCGCGGCCGCCATCGGTGCCGCCTCGATATGCACCGGCCGGCGCTGCGCATCCTTGCCACGGGAAACGAGACCGGCGGCCTCGAGCACCTTCAGGTGCTTGGAGATCGCCGGCTGGCTCAGGTTGAACGGGGCAACGAGTTCATTCACCGTCGCATCGCCTTCCGCCAGCCGGGCAAGGATGGCCCGCCGGGTGGGATCGGACAGTGCCGCAAAGGTGAGATCGAGCTGCGATTGGGTCGGGGCCATTTTCTATAACCAATTTTGTATATAGCGATATGGTTATAGACAATGACCAGCGATGTCAAGCGGTGGCGTGAGGTGCACCGATGGGGCGATGGTTCAGGTCAGGAGCCGATCGGGTAGCGCCGGCCGAGATATCGGCGGACCCGGTCGAAACTCTGGAAGTCGAGTTCGCCGTAAGGATAGAGCCCCGCCTGGTGCATGCGCGCCAGCACGTGGTTTCGCATGGTCGGCGGGATGTGCGAAATGAAGCTGGGATTATACTTCACGTAGAAATCGAGATTGGCGGCGATGATGTCTCTGAGGTCATCATCATCGGGAATGTCCGAGATGAAGGTCGACACGTAGTCCCGGCCGAGGCGCTTGATGAAATAGAGCGCAAGGAAATCGATGGCGAAGGCGGTGCCGAAGGCGACCGGCTGGCGCGGGGGCTGACGTTCGCCGATGGCCGGCAGCGGCAGCGCCAGCAGCTCGGCGGCGAGCTCGACCAGGAGCTGTTTACGCAGGAATTTCTCGCTGCCGGGTGCGGCGAGCGAGGTCAACGAGGGAATGATCGTATCCGGCTTGAGGGCGAGCATGGCCATCGCTGTGCCGAATTCGGTCAACCCGCGCACCCACGAGCTCTGCTCGAGCCCGACGGCACGGAGCAGGAAATCTCCCGGTCGCTGGTAGCCGTAGTCGGGGCGAAAGTTCCAGGCTGATGCCTCGAGTACCGCGCCAAAGCCGGCTATGCCTGCGTCCAGCATGTCGGCCAGCAGCAGCGAGCCGGTGGCCATGAAGCGCCAGTCGTTGTGAAACCCCTTCTGGCGCAGGTCAGTGCGACATATGACAGTGTCGAAGGTCCGGAAATAGGTTTCCTCGCGCTCGAAATATCCGCCATAGTCCATCGACAGCAGCCGCAGCGGCTGGCCCTCGGCGAGTGCCAATGCGGTCATTGAGTCGAATCCACCGGAAAAGTTCAGCACCGCCCCGTCACCGGCCTGGCGCGGCGGCGGCGCCGCGCCCCTGAACTCGAGTGCCACGCCATAGGCGGTGGCAATGGCCTTCTGTACTCGCGGTGAGGCGGCGAAATCGAACGCTACTGTTGGATACTTCCTGCCGGCAAGCGTTGCGAGCGCAACGCAGACGAGATCGGGATGAGCCTGGAAATTGTCCGGGACGGTGAAATAAACGGTCTCGGCGCGCTTGCCGCCGTCTGCCTCGTCGATCTCGATACCTATCCGCAGCGCGCCGTCGGTGACGCTCCAACTGGAGTCAGTGGTGGCAATGAAGCTGATTCGCGACATACCTGCCAGTAAAGGGGGCTTTCGCGATCCGTGTCACTGGACAAATATTGTTCTGATCCGCAACTCCGCTATTCGCTCTACTTGCCGGCAGGCCGTGGCGAATTCGTTCTCGCGAGAATTGTTCAGCCGCTTTTCGAATGCGGCGAGGATCTGGGCCTTGGTGTTGTCGCGGACGGCGATGATGAAGGGGAAGCCGAATTTCTCGACATAGGCGGCGTTGAGGGTGCCGAATTTTTCGCGCTCGGCGTCGGTGAGCGCGTCGAGGCCGGCGGAGGCCTGTTCGGCTTCCGAGGAGGCGGTGAGGCGCTTGGCGGCGGCGAGCTTGCCGGCGAGGTCGGGGTGGGCGTTGAGGACGCCGAGCCGCTCTTCATCGCTGGCGGCGCGGAAGACCTGGCACATCAGGGCGTGGAGGCCTGTGGCGGTGTCGTGGACGGGACCCATTTCGCGCTTGAAGGCGCGCTCGGCGACCCATTCGGAGTGCTCGAACACGTTGCCGAAGAGCTGGGTGAAATCGTCATAGGCGAGCTCGCTCGGGACGAGCTCCGGCTTTTCGAACGGATGCGTCTTGATCCAGTGCTCGGCGATGTCGATGCGCCTGGCGATCCAGACCTTGTTCTTGCTCAGCACATAGTCGACGAAGCGCTTGAGGCCGGCGAAGCGGCCGGGCATGCCGACGAGGCGACAGTGCAGCCCGATCGACATCATCTTGGGCGAGCCGGTTTCGCCCTCCTCCCACAGGACATCGAAGGTGTCTTTGAGTAGCTGGAAATATTCCTCGCCATTGGCAAAGCCCGACGCGGTGGTGAAGCGCATGTCGTTGGTGGCGAGCGAATAGGGGATGATCAGCTGCGGCGCGCCGAGGTGCTCGCGGTAATAGGGCAGGTCGTCGTCATAGGTGTCCGAGACATAGGTGAAGCCGCCTTCCTCGCTGGCGAGATCGACGGTGTTCACCGAGGTGCGGCCGCAATACCAGCCGGTGGGGCGGGTGCCGACCACTTCGGTGTGAAGCTTGATCGCTGCGTGCAGGTCGAGCCGCTCGTGCTCGATGTCGTGGTCGCGATAATCGATCCACTTGAGCCCGTGGCTGGCAATCTCCCAGCCTGCATCGAGCATCGCCTTCGTCTGCTCGGGTGCGCGCTGCAGGGCGGTGGCGACGCCGTAGACGGTGACGGGCAGGTTGAGCCCGGTGAACAGCCGGTGCAGCCGCCAGAAGCCGGCGCGAGCGCCGTACTCGTACATCGACTCGACGTTCCAGTGGCGCTTGCCCTGCCACGGGGTGGCGCCGATCACGTCGACGAGGAAGGCCTCCGAGGCCGCGTCGCCGTGCAGGATATTGTTCTCGCCACCTTCCTCGTAGTTGAGGACGAACTGCACTGCGACATTGGCACCGCCCGGCCACTGCGCATGCGGCGGATTGGGGCCGTAGCCCTGCAGGTTGCGGGGATAACGCATGGCGAGCACCTCGAGCTTGATCCCCGATTTATCGCCGAGCCAGACACCACGACGCAAGGCGGCAGAAAGTGGACCAATTGGTAAAAAACTGTCGCGCACCCCCTTGGAACCGCGGTAGATTTGCTCAATAGTCAGCCAATCTAGACGGAGTGCCTCATCGGCAAGCGGCGGCCGGGGCGGGCCTCGCGGCCCAGGCGAAGGATGAGTTTATGGCGGGTGCAGCACGCCTGACGACGCATGTTCTCGATACCACGCATGGCAAGCCGGCGGCCGGCATGCGGCTCGATCTGCTGATGGTGCATGGGGACCACACCCATCACATCTGGTCGGGCCACACCAACGCCGATGGCCGGGTCGACCAGCCACTGCTCGACGGCGATCGCTTCCATCTCGGCGGCTACGAACTGATCTTCCACGTCGGGCAGTATTTTGAGCGGATCGGCGTCGAGCTCGATGCGCCCTTCCTCGATACTGTGCCGGTGCGCTTCACCATCAGCGAAGCCGCGCATTACCACGTGCCGCTGCTGGTTTCGCCCTACGGCTACTCGACCTATCGGGGCAGCTGATGCTGAGGGCACGCGCCACCACCGCAATCTGCACTGGCGTCATTCCCGCGAAAGCGGGAACCCAGTGCCGGATTGTCGACATCCCACTAGTTTCCCGCCTTCGCGGGAATGACGTCGTGGGCGTGGAGACATAGCATGGCTGATGTCCGCCGCGAGCTGCGCTTCATCCTCAACGACGAAGACGTCGTGCTGACGGATATCTCGGCGACGCGGACGCTGCTCGACTATCTGCGCCTCGACCGCCGGATGACCGGGTCGAAGGAAGGCTGCGCCGAAGGTGATTGCGGGGCCTGCACGGTGCTGGTCGGGCGGCTGCGCGGCGATGATCTCGTCTATGAGAGCGTCAATGCCTGCATCGCCTTTGTCGGCAGCCTTGATGGCACGCATATCGTGACCGTGGAGCATCTCAGTGCCGCCAATGGCCCGCTGCATCCGGTGCAGCAGGCGATGGTGGATAATCACGGCAGCCAGTGCGGGTTCTGCACACCGGGCATCGTGATGTCGCTCTATGGGCTGTGGATGCAGGATGCGGACCCCTCGGTTGGAGCCATCGAGACGGCGCTGCAGGGCAATCTTTGTCGCTGCACCGGCTATACGCCGATCATCAAGGCCGGGCAGGCGATCTCGGCTTATGGCAGCGTCGGGGCCGATCCGCTGGTGCTGCATCGCGCGACGATGAAGGCGCGGGTGATTGCGCTGCGCGACGGCAAGCGCGTGGATATCGGGTCGGGCAAGGACCGGCTGATCGTGCCGGCCTCGGTGGACGACCTGGCCGAAATCTACGAGCAGAACCCCACCGGCACGCTGGTGTCGGGCGCTACCGATGTCGGCCTTTGGGTCACCAAATTCATGCGCGACATTGGGCCGATGATCTTCATCGGCGAGGTGCCGCAAATGCACCGGATCGAGGAAACCAGCACCGCCCTCATACTGGGCGCCGCCGTCACCTATACCGAGGCGGCGGCCGCCATCGGCCGCAACCTGCCGCAGCTGAGCGAGCTGTGGGACCGCATCGGCGGCAGGCAGGTGCGAAATGCCGGGACGATCGGCGCCAATATCGCCAACGGTTCGCCCATCGGCGACACGCCGCCGCCGCTGATCGCTCTCGGTGCTTCGATCACGCTGCGCAAGGGCGAGGTCCGGCGCACGGTGAAGCTCGAGGATTTCTTCATCGCCTATGGCAAACAGGACCGGCAGCCGGGCGAGTTCGTCGAGGCCGTCACCATTCCGCTGCCCGCCGCCGACGAGCAGGTGGCGGTCTACAAGATTTCGAAGCGCCGGGATGAAGATATCTCGTCGGTATGCGGTGCGTTCCGGCTGAAGGTGTCCGACGGCAAGGTCGAGGCGCTCACCATCGCCTATGGCGGCATGGCGGCGACGCCGAAGCGGGCCAAGGCGGTGGAAGCGGCATTGCTCGGCAAGCCGTGGACGAGTTCGACGGTGGAGGCGGCGCTGCCGGCCTTTGCCGAGGACTATCAGCCGCTCACCGACATGCGCGCTTCGGCTGAATATCGGCTGCTCGTGGCGCAGAATCTGCTGCGCCGGTTCTTCCTCGAAACCACCGGCGCCGGCGAACGGCTGACGCGGGAGGTGGCGTGATGGCGGACATCGGCGCGCGCTGCACCCCCCTCCCATCCTCCCCCACAAGGGGGGAGGTGCCGTTCTGCGATTGTGGCCTGGCCTGTGCCATGGGCACCTTCTTCACCTCCCCCCTTGTGGGGGAGGCCGGGAGGGGGGAGGCCGCACGCACATGAACAAGCAGTCCCCCATCACCGCTTCGCCGCTGCACGTCTCGGTCGCGCACGATTCTGCCGCGAAGCAAGTGGCTGGGCGGGCCGACTATATCGACGACCTGCTCGAGCCCGAGGGGACGCTGCACGCCTATCTCGGGCTGTCGACCAAGCCGCATGCCGATATTGCCTCGATCGACCTCGACGCCGTGCGCAAGGCGCCGGGCGTCGTCGCGGTGCTCACCGCCGATGACGTGCCGGCCGAGAACGATATCAGCTCGGTGCACAAGCATGACGAGCCGGTGTTCGCGACGACCCGCGTTGTCACCTGGGGCCAGCCGCTGTTTGCGGTGATTGGGACTACGCGCGAGGCGGCGCGGCGCGCTGCGAAGCTGGTGCAGATCGAGTATCGCGAGCTGCCGCACATCACCGATGTCGACGCGGCCATTGCGGCCGGTGGCAAGCTGGTCACGGAGCCGCTGAAGCTCGAGCGGGGCGATGTCGAGGCCGGGCTGGCTGCGTCGCCGCGCCGGGTGAAGGGGCGGGTGCGGATCGGCGGGCAGGAGCATTTTTACCTCGAGAGCCAGGCGGCCTTGGCCGTGCCGGGCGAGGATGACGAAGTCACCATCCACTGTTCGACCCAGCACCCGACCGAGATCCAGGTGATGGTGGCGCAGGTGCTCGGCATCCCGCACGCCGCGGTCACCGTGAACATGCGGCGCATGGGCGGCGGCTTCGGCGGCAAGGAGACGCAGGGCAATCTTTTCGCAGCAGTTGCAGCGCTTGCGGCGAAAAAGCTCAACCGTCCCATCAAGATCCGGCCCGACCGCGACGACGATTTCCAGATCACCGGCAAGCGCCACGATTTCACCGTCGACTACGATGTCGGCTACGACGACACGGGCAAGATCCAGGCGGTGAACGCGACCTACGCGGCGCGCGCCGGCTACTCGGCCGACCTCAGCGGGCCGGTAACCGACCGGGCGCTGTTCCATGCCGACAATGCCTATTGGTACCCGGCCGTCCGCGTGAACTCGCTGCCGCTGTTCACCAACACCGTGTCGAACACCGCCTTCCGTGGCTTTGGCGGGCCGCAGGGGATCATCGCGGCCGAGCGCTGGATCGAGGATATCGCCTACGCGCTGGGCAAGGATCCGCTGGAGATCCGCAAGGCCAATTTCTACGGCACCGACACGAACAACATCACGCCCTACCACCAGGAGGTGGAGGACAATGTCATCCACCGCGTGATCGCCGACCTCGAAGAGAGTTCCGACTACCAGGCGCGGCGCGCTGCCATTCTCGCGTTCAACCGGCATAACCGGGTGCTCAGGAAGGGCATCGCCATGGTGCCGGTGAAGTTCGGCATCTCGTTCACGGCGACCTGGCACAATCAGGCCGGGGCGCTGGTGCATGTCTATCGCGACGGTTCGATCCATCTCAGCCATGGCGGCACCGAGATGGGGCAGGGGCTGCACATCAAGGTGATGCAGGTGGTCGCCGACGCGTTCGGCGTGCCGGTCGAGCGGGTGCAGATCACCGCATCCAATACGAGCAAGGTGCCCAATACCTCGGCCACAGCCGCCTCGTCGGGCACCGATCTCAACGGCATGGCGGCGCTCGATGGCGCCAACCAGATCAAGGCGCGCATGGCGGCGCACGCGGCCTTCATCTACGAGGTCGAGCCGAGCGAGGTGCAGTGGGAATTCGGCGGCATCCGCGCCGGGCAGCAATTCGTGCCGTTCGACGAACTGGCCACGTCGTGCTGGATGAACCGCGTGTCGCTGTCGGCGGCCGGCTTCTACAAGACGCCAAAAATCCACTGGGACCGCACCACCGGCCGCGGCCGTCCGTTCTACTATTTCGCCTATGGCGCGGCGGCGTCGGAAGTCACCATCGACACGCTGACCGGCGAGTATGTGGTCGATCGCGCCGATGTGCTCGAGGATGTCGGCCGCTCGCTCAACCCGGCCATCGATATCGGCCAGGTCGAAGGCGGCTTCATCCAGGGCATGGGCTGGCTGACGACCGAAGAGCTGTGGTGGGACCAGAAGGGGCAGCTGCGCACGCACGCCCCCTCGACCTACAAGATCCCGGTCACCTCCGACGTGCCGCGCATCTTCAACGTGCGGCTGGCCGAGTGGAGCATCAACAAGGAGCCGGCGATCGGGCGGAGCAAGGCCGTCGGCGAGCCACCGCTGGTACTGGGCTATTCGGTGGTCGAGGCGCTGTCGATGGCTGTGGCGTCGGTGGCGGATTACCGGATCGCGCCGCGGCTCGACATGCCGGCAACGCCAGAGCGCGTGCTGCTGGCGGTCGAGCGGATGCGGAAGGGTGTCCAATGACACCAGCGCGTGGCAACCCCTCATCCGGCGCTACGCGCCACCTTCTCCCCGACGGGGAGAAGAATGCGGAGAGCGTGGTGGCCACCACTATTCCTCTCCCCGTCGGGGAGAGGGTGGATCGGCCGAAGGCCGAGACGGCTGAGGGGTGTTGGGCATGACCCTCTCCCCGACCCAACTCCAAACCTTCCTCACCGCCCATCCCGCGGCCATTGTCGCCGAACTCTCCGCCGTCCGCGGATCATCCCCCCGCGCCGCCGGCACGTTCATGCTGATCTCGCCCGAGGCGATCATCGGCACTATTGGCGGGGGCGCGCTCGAGTACATGGTGATCGACCGGGCGCGGCAGGTGCTCGCCTCGGGCGAAGAGGCCGACGATCTCGACATTCCGCTGGGCCCCGAGATCGGTCAGTGCTGCGGGGGCAGGGTGGAGGTCGCACTCCGTCACGTCACTTCCGAGATGGCCCGCACACTGGCGGCCCGGCTGGCCGCCGAGCTCGACGCACGGTCGGATGTGTTCCTGTTCGGCGCCGGCCATGTCGGGCACGCGCTGGCCCGGGCGCTGTCGCCGCTGCCGCTGAAGGTGCATGTGGTCGATACCCGGCCCGATGAGCTCGCGGGGCTGCCCGACAATGTCGCGGCGCACGCGGTGGCCATGCCCGAGGCTGTGGTGCGCGCGGCGCCGTGGGGCAGCACCTATGTCGTTCTCACCCACGACCATGCGCTCGATTTTCTGATCTGCGCCGAGGCGCTGCAGCGGGCGGATGCGCCGTATGTCGGCATGGTTGGTTCGAAGACGAAGAAGGCGCGTTTCCGCAGCTGGTACCTGGGCGAGGGCTATCCGGCCGATCGGCTCGAAAAGCTGGTGCTGCCGATTGGCGGGGCGGCTTTTCCCAACGGGCTTGGGGACAAACGACCCGAGGTGATTGCGGCGCTGGCTGCAGCTGAGCTTTTGGTTCACATTGGCGGCCGGGAAGCATCTGCAGAGCGGCCGGTTTCGACACAGTCGGGAGCCGTCGTTGGAGAATAGCCTCATTGCCCGCCTCGAGCTGAGGGGCATCACCAAGCGCTTTCCCGGCGTCCTCGCCAACGACAATGTCGGCTTCTCCGTGCTTCCGGGCGAAATCCACGCGCTCCTGGGCGAGAACGGCGCCGGCAAATCGACGCTGGTGAAGATGATCTACGGGATCATGCAGCCCGATGCCGGCGAGATTCGCTGGAACGGCACGCCGGTGACGATCCACAACCCGAAGGCAGCGCGAAAGCTCGGCATCGGCATGGTGTTCCAGCACTTCTCGCTGTTCGAAGCGATGACGGTGCTGGAGAACATCGCGCTGGGCATGGATGCCAAGATCCCGGCCCGCGAGCTCGAGGCGCGCATCCGCGCCGTGATGCAGCAATATGGTCTGGCGCTCGATCCGCACCGCACCGTGTCGACCCTGTCGGTGGGCGAGCGGCAGCGCATCGAGATCGTGCGCGCCTTGCTGCTCAACCCGCGCCTGCTGATCATGGACGAGCCGACCTCCGTGCTCACACCGCAGGAGGTCGACCAGCTGTTCGTGGTGCTGCGCCAGCTGGCCAAGGAAGGCTGCTCGATCCTCTACATCTCGCACAAGCTGCACGAGATCAAAGCGCTGTGCGATACGGCGACGATCCTGCGCGGCGGCAAGCTGGTCGATACGTGCGATCCGAAAGTCGAGACGTCGCGCTCGATGGCCGAAAAGATGATCGGCGCGGGGCTCAAGGACATCAGCAAGCCGGCCGGCCGCACCATGGGGCGCGAGCGGCTGGTGGTGAACCGGCTGTCGCTCCCGGGCGCCGGGCCGTTCGGCATTCCGCTGCGCGACATCACCTTCACGGTGCGCGAGGGCGAAATCTTCGGCATCGCGGGCGTCGCGGGCAATGGCCAGAACGCGCTGCTGCTGGCGCTCTCGGGCGAAGAGTTGTCGGACGATGCGGCCTCGATCACCATCGATGGGGCGCCGGTCGGGGCGCTGCCGGCCAAGCAGAGGCGGCTGAAGGGACTTGCCAGCGTGCCCGAGGAGCGGAACGGCCATGCCGCTGTGCCCGAGTTCACGCTGGCCGACAACACCATCCTCACCGCCCGCGACCGGCTCGGCATGGTCTCGGCGGGGATGATCAGGTCGGGCGCGGCCAGGACCTATGCGGGCGAGGTGATCACCGCCTTTGCGGTCAAGGCGCTCGGCCCGTCCTCGACGGCGGGCTCGCTGTCAGGCGGCAATCTGCAGAAATACATCATGGGCCGCGAAATCCTGCAAAAGCCCGGCGTGCTGGTGGTGAGCCAGCCGACCTGGGGCGTCGATGCGGGGGCGGCCGCCGCCATCCACCAGGCGATCGTCGATCTCGCGGCGGCCGGTTCGGCCGTGCTGGTGATCAGCCAGGATCTCGATGAGCTGCTGTCGCTGTGCGACACGCTGGCAGTGATCAACGAGGGGCGGTTGTCCGAGCCCATGGCGGTCTCGGGGGCGGATATCGAGGAGATTGGGCTCCTCATGGGCGGCATTCACGGCGAGGGGGTGGTGCATGCAGCTTAGGCTGGAGAAGCGACCCGAGCCGAGCAAGCTGCTGCAGGTCATTGCGCCAGTGGGCGCGGTGCTGCTCACCATCGTGCTGGGCGCCATCATCTTCACGCTGCTCGGCTATGACGGGCTCGGCGCGGTACGCGAAATCTTCCTGACGCCGCTGGTCACGTCCTACAAGTGGCAGGATCTGGCAGTGAAGGCCGCGCCGCTGATCATCATCGCGGTGGGGCTGTCCATCGCTTATCGCGCCAATGTCTGGAACATCGGCGCCGAGGGCCAGTACATCGTCGGCGCCATCGCGGGCACCGGGGTGGGCATCCTCACCAACGACATGACCGGCTGGTGGATCATGCCGCTGATGATGCTGGCCGGCGCGGCGGGTGGAGCGGCTTATGCGGCGGTCCCGGCCTTCCTGCGCGTGCGCTTCCAGGTCAACGAGATCCTGACCACGCTGATGCTCTCCTACGCATCGGTGTACCTGCTCAACTACCTGCTGGCCGGGCCGTACAAGAGCCCGATGTCGATGGGACAGCCGCAGACGGTGCTGTTCAGCGCCGACCAGGCGCTGCCCTATGTCATCCCCGGCACCATCGTGCAGCTCAACGCGCCGATCGCGCTACTGGTGGCGCTGGTGGCCTGGCTGGTATTCTCGCGCTCGGTATTCGGCTTCCAGATCCGGGTCGTCGGCACGGCGCCGAATGCCGCGCGGCATGGCGGTTTTTCGGCTGATCGCACGGTGTGGCTGGCGCTGCTGATCTCGGGTGGGCTGGCTGGCTTTGCCGGCATCCTCGAGGCGATGGGACCGGTGGGCCGCTTGATCCTGCAGTTCCCGGCCAATTACGGCTTCACCGCCATTATCGTCGCCTTCCTCGGGCGCCTGCATCCGCTCGGCGTGGTGCTGGCCGGCATCGCCATCGCGATCACCGCGGTGGGTGGCGAGGTGGCGCAGATCACCATCGGACTGCCGTTCGCGGCGGTCGGCATCTTCCAGGCGATGATGCTGTTCCTGCTGCTCGGCAGCGACATCCTGGTGCGCTACCGCTTCCGCACCTTGCGCCAGGGGGAGATCGCGGCATGAGCGGCGATATCGTCATTGCCTTCGTCATGGCCATGATCGCGGCGGCAACGCCGATCCTGCTCGCCGCGCTGGGCGAACTGGTGGTCGAAAAGAGCGGCGTGCTCAATCTCGGCGTCGAGGGTATGATGCTGATCGGCGCGGTGATCACCGTGGCGGTGATGCTCACCACGGGCAATCCGCTGCTCGCCATTGTCTGCGCGGCGGTGGCCGCCGCTGCGTCATCGCTGATCTTCGGGTTCCTTACCCTTACGCTTTCAGCCAATCAGGTGGCGACGGGCCTCGCGCTCACCATCCTCGGCACTGGCTTTTCGGCCCTGTTCGGCAAGCCCTATACCGGTCAGAGCGTCCCGACCATGGGCTCGCCCTTTCCGCCCGGGCTTGCCACTGACCCGATCCTGCGGCTGTTCTTCGGCTATTCGCCGCTGGTCTATTTCGCCCTGTTCATGGTGGTCGCCGTCTGGTGGTTCCTGCAGCGCACGCGCTCAGGGCTGATCCTGCGCGCCGTGGGCGAGAACGACCTCAGCGCCCATTCGATCGGCTACAATGTCATCGGCGTGCGCTATCTCGCGGTCGCGTTCGGCGGCGCTATGGCTGGGATCGGCGGGGCATGCTTCCCGCTGTTTCTCACCCCGCAATGGGTGGAACGGCTGACGTCCGGTCGCGGCTGGATCGCGCTGGCGCTGGTGGTGTTCGCGGCCTGGCGCCCGTTCCGGCTGCTCGCCGGCGCGTACTTCTTCGGGTTGATGATGATCCTCGAGGTCTACGCCAAATCCAACAGCGCCTTCCGCGTGCTGCCGTCCGAATTCTGGGCCGCGCTGCCCTATCTCGCGACGGTCGTCGTTCTGTTGCTGATCTCGCTCCGGCGGGCCGGCAACACATCCGCTCCCGCCTGTCTCGGCAAGCCTTTCATCGCAACGGGCTGAGCGCGGGCTCTTTCACCAGGGACGTCAAAAACAGGAGACTCCGCATATGACCCAGTTCAACAGACGCATGATGCTCAAGATCGGCGGCGCCGCGGCAGCGCTGCCGCTGCTCGGCTCGCGCGCTTTCGCACAGGAAAAGCTCAAGGTCGGCTTCGTCCTCATCGGCTCGCCCGACGACAATGGCTGGAACCACGGCCATGATCGCGGCCGGCTGGAAATGCTCGAGGCCATCGGCGAGGACAAGGTCGAGACCACGGTCGTGACCAATGTCGCCGAGGGGCCGGACAGCGAGCGCGTGTTCCGCGAGCTGGCCCAGCAGGGCCACCAGCTGATCTACGGCACCAGCTTCGGCTTCGGCGACTACATGCACAAGGTCGCCAAGCAGTTCCCGGACGTGAAGTTCGAGTGGGCCACCGGCAATGTCAGCGCCCCGAACCTGTCGCTCTACAACGCACGCTTCCATGAAGGCCGCGCGGTGCTGGGCACGGTGGCCGGCATGATGACCAAGACCAACAAGCTCGCCTATGTCGGATCGGTGCCGATCCCCGAAGTGCGCATGGGCGCCAACGCGTTCGCCATCGCAGCCCGCAAGGTGAACCCGAACGTGACGGTGAAGGTGGTTTATATCGACAGCTGGTTCGATCCGCCGAAGGAAGCGGAGCAGGCGCGCGCGCTGATCGACCAGGGCATCGATATCATCGCCCAGCACACCGACGGGCCGGTGATCCCGCAGATCGCCGAGGAGCGCGGCATTGTCGGCGTGTTCGGCCAGGGCGCCGACATGAGCCAGTTCGCGCCCAACACGCACCTGACCTCGATCATCGACCGCTGGGGCCCGCACTACACCCGCTCGGTGCAGTCGGTGCTCGACGGCACCTGGGTCGAGAGCAGCGTGTGGGACGGCCTCGCGTCGGGCGAAGTCGAGATCGGGCCCTATAACGCCAAGGTCCCGGCCGACGTGGTCGCCGCCGCCGACAAGGTGAAGGCCGAGATCATCGCCGGCACGCTCCACCCGTTCGCCGGCCCGATCAACGACAATACCGGCGCCGAGCGCGTCGCTGCCGGCGACGTCATCGACGACGGCGAGTTCTGGGCCGTCGACTGGTATGTCGAGGGCATCGAGGCGTAAGCTTCGACAGTCAAGCGAGGGACGGGCCGAAAGTCCGCTCCATCTGAACTGAGGCCGCCCCTCACCCCAACCCTCTCCCCAGCGGGGAGAGGGGGCGGTGTGGTACCGTCCGTGCAAAGTGCGTCCCCTCTCCCCGCTGGGGAGAGGGCCAGGGTGAGGGGCAGCAGCTGATGGCAGGGGCAGCCGAATGACCGATTTCGCGATCTTGTGGGAATGGCTGAGCTTTGCCGTGCGCTGGACGCATGTGATCACGGCCATTGCCTGGATCGGCTCGAGCTTTTACTTCATCGCGCTCGACCTCGGCCTGCGCAAAACCCCGAGCCTGCCGCCGCTCGCGCACGGCGAGGAGTGGCAGGTGCACGGCGGCGGCTTCTACCACATCCAGAAATACCTCGTGGCGCCGGACTTCCTCCCCGAGCACCTGACCTGGTTCAAGTGGGAGAGCTATTTCACCTGGCTGAGCGGCTTCCTGCTGCTCGTCGTGGTCTACTATTTCGGCGCCGATCTCTTCCTGATCGACCGCAACGTACTCGACATCGCGAGCTGGCAGGCGATCCTGATCTCGCTCGGCTCGATCGTGCTCGGCTGGGTGCTCTACGACACGCTGTGCAAATCGCCGATCGGCAACTCGACCACCGGTCTGATGCTGGTGCTGTTCGCGATCCTCGTGGCGATGAGTTGGGCCTACACGCAGGTGTTCACCGGGCGTGCCGCGATGCTGCACATGGGCGCGTTCACCGCGACCATCATGGCCGCCAATGTCGCCATGATCATCATCCCGAACCAGAAGATCGTGGTCGCCGACCTCAAAGCCGGCCGGGTGCCCGACGCCAAGTATGGCAAGGTGGCCAAGCAGCGCTCGCTGCACAACAACTACCTGACGCTGCCGGTCATCTTCTTCATGCTCTCGAGCCACTATCCGCTCGCCTTCGCAACGCAGTGGAACTGGATCATCGCCTCGCTGATCTTCCTCGAAGGCGTGCTGATCCGGCACTTCTTCAACACCCGCCACGCCAAGAAGGGCAGCCCGAGCTGGACCTGGGCGCTAGCCATCGTGATCTTCATCCTGATCGCCTGGCTGTCGAGCGGTCCGAAGCTGCCGACCGGGGCCGAGAGCGTGCCGTCGCCACAGGCGAGCCTGATGATGCAGAGCCCGCATTTCGAGGCGGCGAGCCAGGCGGTGCTGACCCGCTGCTCGATGTGCCACACTGCCGAGCCGGCCTGGGAGGGCATTCTCGAAGCGCCCAAGAACGTCATCCTCGACAATCCCGTAGCCATCGCCAACCATGCGCATGAAGTCGCCATCCAGGCCGGCTATTCGCACGCCATGCCGCCCGGCAATGTGACCGAGATGACGCCGGAGGAGCGCGCCGTGCTGGTGCAGTGGGTGCGCGAGGGGGCATCGTGACCGTCCGAATCCTGCGCGGCCGCGTCCTGACCTTCGTCAGCGAACCCCAGGCGCGCGACGATCACGGGTCCTACCGCTACATCGAGGACGGCGCGGTGGTGATCCGCGACGGCCGGATCGTGATGGTCGGCGAGTACAATGAACGCGCCGCTTCGCATCACGATGCGGCTGAGATCATCGACCATCGCCCGCACCTGATCCTGCCGGGCTTCATCGATGCGCATATCCATTTCCCGCAGATGCAGGTGATCGGCGCTTACGCAGCCGCACTGCTCGAGTGGCTGAACACCTATACCTTTGTCGAGGAGCAGCGCTTCGCCGACCCCGCGCATGCCGAGCGTATCGCCTCGCGCTTCTTCGACGAGCTGATCCGCCACGGCACCACCACGGCCGCCGCCTATTGCTCGGTGCATCCGCAATCGGTCGACGCCTATTTCGGCGAGGCGGCCAAGCGCGACATGCTGGTGGTCGGCGGCAAGGTGATGATGGACCGCAACGCGCCGCCGGGGCTGCTCGATACGGCGCAATCGGGCTATGACGACACCAAGGCCGGCATCGCCAAATGGCACGGCAAGCGCAGGGCGCACTACGCTATCACGCCGCGCTTCGCCATCACTTCGACGCACGAGCAGATGGCCATGGCCGAGGCGCTCGCCAGGGAGTTCCCGGATCTCCACATCCAGACGCATGTGTCGGAGAACCTCGCCGAGATCGCCTATGCCAACGAGCTGTTCCCGAATTTCGGCGACTATGTCGGCATCTACGAGAAATTCCATCTGCTGGGGCCGAAGACGCTGCTGGGCCACTGCATCCACCTGAGCCACCGCGAGACCGAGGTGCTGGCGGCGACGCGATCGGTGGCAGTGTTCTGTCCGACCTCGAACCTGTTCATCGGCTCGGGCCTGTTCGACTATGAGCGCCAGCACGAGCGCGGCGTGCGCATCGCCACCGCCACCGATGTGGGCGGCGGCAGCTCGTACTCGATGTTGCGCACCATGGACGAGGGCTACAAGGTGATGCAGCTACGCGGGCAGCGCCTGACCCCGTTCCGCTCGTTCTATCACCTGACCCTCGGCAATGCCCGGGCGATGAGCCTCGATGATCGCATCGGCACGCTCGAACCGGGCAAGGAGGCAGATATCGTCGTCCTCGACGCCCGCGCCACCCCGCAAATGGCGCTGCGGATGGAGACCTGCCTGTCGCTCGAGCAAGAGCTGTTCCTGCTGCAGACCTGCGGCGACGACCGCGCCATTGCCGAGACCTATGTCATGGGCAGGCCGATGAAATCGGCGCTGGTGCCGCATGCTGCGGAGCGGTGAATTCCACCAAACGGAAAAACTACGTTCGGAGCATTGCGCCGACGCCGGAAAACGGTGATGCCGCTGGCGTGGCGCTGATACGGTTTGCTTAGAGAAGGGTTTGAGAATGGCTGACTACGTCGAGAAATCCGGCCTGAAGGTCGACAGGCTGCTGGTGGATTTCGTCGAGAAGGAAGCCATCCCGGGCACCGGCGTCGCGCCGGGTCAGTTCTGGTCGGGTCTTGCTGGCCTCGTCGCCGAATTCATGCCGCGTAACCGCGCCGCGCTCGCCCTGCGCGACAAGCTGCAGACCCAGATCGACGACTGGCACAAGGCCGACGGCCCGGTCGGCGCCGATCCGGCGAAGTATCAGTCCTTCCTCAAGTCCATCGGCTATCTCGTTGGCGAGCCGGCCGATTTCACCATCGAGACGGAAGGGCTCGATCCGGAAATCTCATCCACCTGCGGCCCGCAGCTGGTGGTGCCCGTCTCCAACGCCCGCTACGCGCTCAACGCTGCGAACGCGCGCTGGGGCAGCCTTTACGACGCGCTCTACGGCACCGACGCGATCGCCCGCGACGGCGACCTGACCCCCGGCAAAGGCTACAACCCGGCGCGCGGCAAGGCCGTGTTCGCCCGCGCCGCCCAGTTCCTCGACGAAGCCGTGCCGCTGGCCGGCGCCAGCCACGCCAACGTCACGGGCTACCATGTGGTGAAGGAAGGCGAGCGCCGCGTCTTTGCCGCCGACACCGCGAGCGGCCGCGTTGCGTTGAAGGACCCGGCGGCCTTCGTCGGCTATGGCGGCACGCAGGAGGCCGGCGAGCTGGTGTTGAAGCACAACGGCCTGCACATCGTGCTGGTCATTGCGCCAGGCACACCCATCGGCAAGGAGCATCCGGCCGGGCTCAGCGACGTGGTCGTCGAAGCGGCGCTCACGACCATCCAGGACTGCGAGGATTCCGTGGCGGCCGTCGATGCCGAGGACAAGGTCGGCGTCTATCGCAACTGGCTCGGGCTGATGAACGGCACGCTCGAGGACACGTTCGAGAAAGGCGGCAAGCCGATGACGCGCCGCCTCAACCCCGATCGCACCTACAAGGGCGTGAACGGCCAGCCGCTGGTGCTGAAGGGCAGGGCGATCCTGCTGGTGCGCAATGTCGGGCACCTGATGACCACCAAGGCGGTACTCGATCCGGCCGGCCAGCCGATCGGCGAGGGCCTGATGGATGCGGCGCTCACTGCGCTCTGCGCCATGAGCGACAAGGTCAACTCGACGACCGGGGCCATCTACGTCGTGAAGCCCAAGATGCACGGGCCGGACGAGGTGCAGCTCGCCTGCGATATCTTCACCGGCGTCGAGAAGGTGCTCGGCCTCAAGCCCAACACCATCAAGATCGGCATCATGGACGAGGAACGCCGGACCTCGGCGAACCTCAAGGCCGCGATCTATGCCGCGCGCGCCCGCGTGTTCTTCATCAACACCGGCTTCCTCGATCGCACCGGCGACGAGATCCATACCTCGATGCTGGCCGGCCCGGTGCTGCGCAAGGACGATGTGAAGGCCGAAAAGTGGATCCAGTCCTACGAAGACCGGAACGTGCTCATCGGGCTCGCCGCCGGCTTTTCGGGGCGAGCGCAGATCGGCAAGGGCATGTGGGCCCGGCCCGACGACATGGCCGCGATGATGCAGGCCAAGATCGGCCATCCCAATTCCGGCGCCAACACCGCCTGGGTGCCGTCGCCGACCGCGGCGACGCTGCACGCGCTGCACTACCACCAGGTCGACGTGTTCGAAGCGCAGAAGCGCCGGCACAACCAGGCTACGCCGGGGCTCAATGAGCTGTTCTCGATGCCGGTGCTGGCCGAGGGCAAGCTCGGCAAGGCCGAAATCCTGCGCGAGCTCGACAATAACGCGCAGGGTATCCTCGGCTATGTCGTGCGCTGGGTCGACCAGGGCGTCGGCTGCTCGAAGGTGCCCGACATCAACAATGTCGGCTTGATGGAGGACCGCGCCACGTGCCGCATCTCCTCACAGGCAGTCGCCAACTGGCTGAAGCACGGGCTGGTCAGCGAGGCCGAGGTCCATGCGTCGTTCCAGAAGATGGCGGCGGTGGTCGATGGCCAGAATGCCGGCGATCCGCTCTACCGCCAGATGGCCGGTCATTTCGACAGCTCGATCGCCTACCAGGCGGCGTTGGCCCTCGCGCTCGAAGGGGCAACCCAGCCTTCGGGCTATACCGAGCCGATCCTCCACGCCGCCCGCGAGCGCGTGAAAGCAGCCGCTTAGACGGCTCATCGGCGGAGGCTTTTGCGCCTCCGCCGATGGTTCCCCAAGCTCACGATAAGGTGCACAGCGGCAACCATTCGCAGCTCTCAAAGTTCGATTTCACAGGCCATTCCTCCCGGCCTGATGAGACCCAAGAACAATGGAGAGAAAAAAATGAAGCTCCCCCTTATCTCGTCTATTGCCCTCGCCGCAGCCATGCTGGTGTCCGGCCCGGCCATGGCCCAGACCGTGATTGCCGGCGCAACCATTACGGCCGAGGAACTGCCCTACGTGCAGGCTCAGTGCGATACGCTGGCCCGCGTGGACAATACCGCGGCTGATCCAAGTGCCGCCGCCGGCACGAAGGACGATGACGATCAGGCGAATGGCGACGCCGACGAGCCGAACGACGACAGCGCTGATACGGCTCCTGACGCCGGCGATCCGGCCCAGGCTGCCAAGCAGCTCGTGACCAGCATCGATCTCGACGTGCTGACGCTCGAGGACTGCAAGACCGCTGGCCTCGTCCAGTAACCCCGACTACCCGACCCGGGCTCGCGCCCGGGTCTCTTTCTATCGGTCGGGCAACTCCACCACCGGCAGATGCACGGCGCTCGGGTGCCGCGGGTCGTGGAAGATTTCGATATCGGCGGTGAGCAGCGTCGTTGCCTCACCCAGCGGCTCATCAGTACCGGTGTTCCGCGCGTAACGCGGGTGGGCGCCGCTGGCGATCACCACCCGCAGCCGATGGCCCCGCTTGAACGTATGCGCGGCCGCATGCATGCGAAAGCTCAGCTTCCATATGTCATCGGGCACGGCGGGGTCGGCCGAGGTCTTGCGCACGATCCCGTCGCAGACATTGGTCGATTTTCCCGCCTCGTCCACATCCGATAGACGCACGAAGAAATCGGCGTTGGGCAGGCTCGCCCGGGCATAGAGCGCGACACGCACCTGCCCGAGGATGGTCGTGTCGCTGAACAGCGGCTCAGAGGTGTAAAGCAACACATCCTTGCGCTGCTCAAGCGGGGCCTGGTCCACCGGGCCGGCGCCTTTGAAGGCGAACATCGCCCCGCCGACAGCCGGCGTCGGGTCCACGGGATCGTAGGTGTAAGTGTCGGGATCCGAAGCCCGCACCGGGCGCTGCGACAGTACCCCTTCGGGGTGGAGCTGCCAGATCTGCGGCTCCGGTTCGACCGGCGGATAGACATCGAAATCGCGCCAGCGGTTCTCGCCGGAAATCCATAACCGCACCGGCTTGTCGCGCAGGCTGGCGGCGTCGCCGAGCAGCTTTGCGTCCATCCAGTCGAGGGTCTGGCGCACGCTTTCCATCTGGAGCTCGGGGCTGACATGCGTCCACGGACCGATAGTCAGCGGCGGGCTCTGGCCGGCTTCGACCAGCGTGGCGTAGTCGCGGAGCAACTGGTCGAGCATGAAATCCGACCATCCCGACACGAAGCTCACCGGCGGCGTGCGCTTGCCGAGGCGGTGGGTGTGGTCGAGCGGCTGCCAGAAGCCGTCATTGCCGATGGCCTCGTCCATCCAGCGCTTCCAGAACGGTACGACGTGCCCGGTGACGCGCCTGTCGGCATCCTTGAGCGGCAGCTTCATGGTGGCGCGCAGGGTTGCCCGCTCGATGCCGCCGGTGAACATGCGCCGGGCCGTGCGCATCGGGTTGCCGCGGATGCCCTCGACGGTCTGGATCCAGCTCAGCCATAATCCGACGGCGAGGCCTCCGCTCGGGAAGACGATCGAGCGGAACTCCGAGCTGGTCACCTTGACAGCCATGGCCGATTGCTTCGGTAGCGCATCGCAGATGGCCCATTGTGCGTAGCCGAGATAGCTCGGGCCGGACGTGCCCAGCCGGCCATCATACCAGGGCTGGTCCTTGATCCAGTCGAGCGTGGCGAGCCCGTCGTCGCGCTCGTGCCCGAACGGGTCGAACTCGCCCTCAGACCTGTCGGTGCCGCGGCAGGCCTGCAGCACGACATTGTAGCCGCGCTCGGCATAGATCTCGCCGACGGTGGAAAAGCCCGACAGTCCATAGGGCTCGCGCATCAGGATGGTCGGGTGCGGGCCGGGCAGTTTCGGCTCGAACAGCATGGTGGCGAGGCGAACGCCGTCGGCCATCGTCACCATGATGCCCCTGGTGACGCGGATCCGGTTCTTGCGCCGGGGCAGGCCGAAGCGATCGGCGAGGAAGCGGCTAGCGAGGCTCATCTGACGAAATCGAACACGTCGACGTCGAACAGTCCGCGGTCGGTCATCTTCAAGTGCGGGATCACCGGCAGGGCGAGGAACGCCACCTGGAGGAACGGTTCGGGCAGCGTGCAGCCGAGTTCGAAGGCGGCCTCGCGCAGGTGATGCAACTTGTCGGCGACGCCCTCGAAACTGAGCAAGCTCATCAATCCTGCGATCGGCAGGGCCAACTCGGCTGTCACCCGGCCGGCATCGGCTACCGCGAAGCCGCCGCCGAGCTCGATCAGCCGGTTCACCGCCACGGCCATATCCTCATCGGTTGCACCCACCACGGTGATGTTGTGGCTGTCATGGCCGACCGACGAGGCAATGGCGCCGCGCTTCAACCCGAACCCCTTGGTGAAGCTCAGCGCCACGTTGCCGTTGACGCCGTGCCGCTCGATCACGCCGATCTTGATCACATCGTTTGCTGTGTCGGGCAGCACGCCGCGCTCGGAGACCTCGAGCACGGCGCTTTCGCGATAGGTGAGGATCAGCCCCGGACGCACGCCGATCACCGGCGTTTCGTTGTGTCCCGGATTGGGAGCGACGATGAAGGTCGAGGGCTCCACCGGCTTCGCCTTCATCGAGGCCAGCCCCACTGGCGACACGGATTGGCGCGCCTCGAACAGCTCCGGTACCACCAACCTGCCGGCTGCCACGACATCGCTGACCCGGCAATCCTCGAGGCTGTCGAGCAGCGCGATATCGGCGCGATAGCCCGGCGCAACGAGGCCGCGATCCTTGAGCCCGAAGATGCGCGCTGCGGAGTGCGAGGCGGCGCGATAGACGTGGTGCAGCGGTCGCCCGCGCCCGATCAGGCGGCGGATGGAGCTGTCGAGATGGCCTTCCTCGAGGATGTCGAGGGGGTTGCGGTCGTCAGTGCACAGCGCGACATAGGACGAAGTATCGGCGTCCAGGATCTCGGCCAGCGCCTCGAGATCCTTGCTTACCGAGCCCTCGCGGATCAGGATCGCCATGCCCTTGCGGAGCTTCTCGCGCGCCTCGACCGCGGTTGTCGCCTCATGGTCGGTGCGGATGCCGGCGGCGAGATAGCCGTTGAGCCGCAGGTCGCTGAGCAGCGGGGCGTGGCCGTCGATATGGCCGCCCTGGAAGGCCACGAGCTTGGCAATGATGCCCGGGTCAGTTGCCAGCACGCCGGGGAAGTTCATCATCTCCGCGAGGCCGATTACCTGCGGATGGTCCCGGAACGGCTCGAGGTCGGCGATTTCCAGCCGCGCGCCCGAGGTTTCGTGCGGCGTTGCCGGCACGCACGAGCTGAGGTTGATGCGGATATCCATCACCGCCCGCTCGGCGCATTGCAGGAAATAGCGGATGCCCTCGGCGCCGAGCACATTGGCGATCTCGTGCGGGTCGCAGATCACCGTGGTCACGCCATGCGGCAGCACGCAGCGCTCGAACTCGAATGGGGTCACCAGCGAGGATTCGATGTGCAGGTGCGTGTCGATGAAGCCCGGCACGGCGAAGCGCCCGCCGCCGTCGATCACCCTGGTGCCCTCATACTCGCCATAGGTGCCGACGATGCGGTCGCCGACGATGGCGATGTCGCTCTGGGTCACCGTGCCCGAAATCACGTCGAGCAGCCGCACATTCTTGATCACCACGTCGGCAGGGACTTGTCCCGCGCCGGCCTTGATCATCCGGGTCAGCTGTTCGGCAGAGATGGACATGACGCAACCGTGAACGGACTGCCCCACCGTCCGTGTTCAGCCTGCCGCGGTCAAGTGGGCAAGGAACCGCATCGCACGGGCCGGCGTTGGTTTTCACAGGTGAACATCAAGGCAGGTTCGATGACCAAGACCTATGACTCCGGCAAGTCCACGACCGAGGTTCGGCAGGGGAGCCGCCGGCTGATGAATTTCCGGGTGCTGATCTGGTCGGTGCTCGGCATCGTGCTGGCTTTCGGACTGATCTACCTGATCTTCTTCGTGCTCGCACCGGGACCGGGAACCAGCACGGGCGTCTAGTGGATGGTTCGTCTCAAGCGGGTCGGCCGCGAGGAGCTGACCCTCCGGCGGGTGAAGCGCGGCCGAGGCTTCGGCCTCGTGGATGCTGACGGCGAGAAGGTGACCGACGCAGCGGTCTACGACCGGGTTCGCGGGCTGGGCTTGCCGCCCGCCTGGACCGACGTTCGTATTGCGACGGCTGCGAACGCGCATCTGCAGGCCTGCGGCACGGACGCTGCCGGGCGGCTGCAGTATGTCTATCACCCCGATTGGGAACTTCGCCGCACGCGACGCAAGCAGCGGCAGCTGGGGCTGCTCACCGACGCCCTGCCGCGCATCCGCCGCCGAGTGCGCGAGGACCTTGCGGCCGAGGCTGGCAGCAAGCAGCTGGCGCTCGCCATTGGCGTGGCGCTGATCGACCGTACCGCCATGCGAGTCGGACGCGAACGCTACCTCGATGCACATGGCACGCGCGGCGCCGGAACGCTCTACGCACGCGACATCCTTGTCGATGGCGACCTCATCGCCACGAGCTTTCCGGCCAAGAGCGGCAAACGCGCGGAGTATGGCTTTCGCGATGCCCGGCTGGCCGATGCCATTGCGCGGATCAAGACCATCCGAGGCAGGCGGCTGCTGATGTATCGCAATGGCGACGACAAGCCGCGTGCCCTGCGCACCGACGATATCAACCGCTACCTGCGCGAGATCGCCGGCGTTCCGGTCGCTGCCAAGGATTTCCGCACCCTGCATGGCAGCGCGCTCGCGGCCGAAGCGCTGGCCAAGGTTGACCGTGCGGACAGCGTGCCGGCGCGCAAGCGCCAGATGACGGCGGTGACCCGGCAGGTCGCGGCGTTCTTGCAGAATACTCCGGCGATCTCGCGCTCGAGCTATATCGCGCCGTGCCTGTTCGCCCTGTTCGAGCGTGGCCGGCTGGCCGAGCTGTGGAACGGCGTCGAGGAGGCGCCGGGCGGGCTGCGCAAGCGCGAGGCGCGTCTTGCTGCCGTCCTGGACGCTGCAGCCTAGGCGAGCTGCGCGATCCTCCTGCCGGCGGCGGCGGTGACGAGGCGGGCCTCCATGTCGCCGGTGGTCAGCGGTTGGCTCAGCAGATAGCCCTGGTAGGTGTTGCAGCCCATGGCGGCGAGCACGTCGAACTGCTCGTCGGTTTCGACGCCCTCGGCCGTCACCTCGATGTCCAGTGCATGAGCCAGCGTCACCATGGCCTGGACGATGGCGTTGGTCGCGGCTGTGGCGGAGAGCTGGCTCACGAAGGAGCGGTCGATCTTGATGCGGTCGACCGGATAGCGCTTGAGGTAGTTGAGCGAGGAATAGCCGGTACCGAAATCGTCGAGCGCGATGCGGATGCCGGCCTGGCGGAAGCGGGCAATGGCGTCCGTGGCGACGCTCTCGTCGTCGAGCAGGATGCCCTCGGTGATCTCCATCTCGAGATCGGCCGGCCGCATGCCGGTTTCGCTCAGGATGGCGAAGGCGCGGTCGGCGAAGGTCGGATTGCGCAGCTGCGCCGGCGAGATGTTGACGGCGACGGTCTTGCCCGGCCAGCGTGCTCCGAACACGGCGGCACGGCGCAGGATGAACTCGCCCAGCTGCTCGATGAGGCCAGTGCTCTCGGCCACGGCGATGAAACGGGCAGGCGGGATCGGACCCATCTTCGGGTGGGTCCAGCGCAGCAGCGCCTCGGCCCCGACGATGCCGACGCGCGACCGGTCGTAGAGCGGCTGGAACGCCACCCAGAGCTGTCCCGGTGCGCGCAGGGCCTCGCGCAGCTCGGCTTCGATGGTGTGCCGGGTCTGCACCAGCTCGTCCATCGCGCCTTCGTAGATGGCGGCGCGGTTGCGGCCGGCGGATTTCGCCTCGTAGAGCGCGATGTCGGCGCGGCGGCTCAGCTCGCGCGTGTCGTGCTGGCCGGGCTGGGTGATGACGATGCCGATCGAGACGCCCACAAAGGCCTCATTGGCGTGGATACGGAACGGCCGGGCTATGGCTTCGATGATGCGCTCGGCCAACTCCGCCGCCTCGATCGGCTCACGGCAGCTGTGCAGGATGGCGAATTCGTCGCCGCCCAACCGCGCCAGCGTATCGGTGGGCGCGATCAGGTCGCGCAGGCGCTGCGCCACCATGCGGATCAACTCGTCGCCGGCATGGTGGCCGAGCGTATCGTTGACATGCTTGAAGCGGTCGAGGTCCAGCATCAGCAGCGCCGTGCTGCTGCCGCCACCGCCGGCGAGGCGGCGGGCGAACTGGCGGTCGAAGCTCAGCCGGTTGGGCAGGCCCGTCAGGGCATCCTGAGCGGCCTGCCGCTCGGCTTCGGCGCTCTTGCTTTCGAGCGCGGCCGAGGAACGCCAGAGCACGAGGAGCAGCGTGCCCACGGCAACGACTAGAATGACGAGGGCGGCGATCAGTGCCGGCGTGGTCCGCTGCAGCAGCATTTCGCCAGGGCGGTAGGGCTGCCACTCGTAGAAGGTGACGATCCGCCCGGCCCGGTTGGCAATGGGCAGGATACTGAAGCCCTCGTGACCCGGTGTCGCCGTGAAGCGGCCGGCTTCGAGCTGGTATTTCTCGATGAGCCGCAGCTCGTAATCGATGTCGAGATGGATGATGCTCACCACCAGCGGTTCGGTGCCCGGCGGCTGGATGATGTTGCCCGTGTCGGAGACGATGGGTGACACGCTGATGATGGCGGGCACGCCATCGAGCATGATGAAGTCGCTGGCAAATGGTGGATCGACATAGCCGGCGAGCGTGCGTTCGCGCACGCTGTCGATCAGCGGCTGCACCACATCGGCGCGCCCGGCGAAGGTCGCGGGGCCCTGGCGCTTGCGGGCCACCGAGGCGTAGACGGGCGCGCCATCGACGAGGATGTAGGTCTCGTCGTGGTGGAAATAGTCGTAGAACCAGATGCCGAAGTTGACGTCGATCCAGCCCATGTCGCCGGTGCGCAGCTCGGTGATGGCATCGTCCCAGATGGTGATCGACTGCTGCTCGCGCACCGTACCGTCGAGCTGACCATTGATGAAATAAGCTGCCCGCTGGCTCTGGCGGTCGAGCGCGCTCTGGTCGACTTCGCCGGCCGTCCACAGGACGAAGCCCGTCAGCATTGCGATGGTCGCGACGAACACGACCAGCACCGAGGTCATCACGACCAGCGAAAACGACCGTCCGAACCTGGCACGTTCTGTGTTTGGCATCATTTGGCGGCTCAACAGGCGCCGACCCTGCCATTCCAGGTTTTGCCAAGTCGTTACTTTGTTCGATGCTTTCCCGGTTACCGGAGAATTACGCCGCTATGCATTGTCCTTGAACAGCACTTCGCGATCCTGCGTGAAGTTGGCGAGCAACGGCAGCGAGGCGCCGCCCATGGCGCGCGCGGCATTGCCGATGCTGCCGGGCAGCAGCCGAAACTCGCTGAGCCCCTGCCGGTTGATGCGGCCGATGGCGGCCTCGGTACCTGCGATCACCCGCTCGCGCACATGGGTGGGGAAGGCGCCGTCGATCAGCACCGTCTCAACATCGATCACCGCGATGGCGGCGATGATGGCGTAGGCCACGCTGAGCGCCACCTCGTCGATCCATTCGTCGAGCACAGGGCCGAGATCGTCGCCCCAGTCGTCCGGAGATTGCCAGAGGATCTGCGGGTTGCGCCCCTGCGCGATCAGCTTGCGCTCGAGCGTGTAGATGGAGGCAACGTGCATCAGCTGCGGTGTGCGGCCCGTCCCGCTCGCGCCGAGCACCGGCATCGACCCGAGCGCCCCGGCGTTCTGGGTGCGGCCGGGGAACAGATGCCCGTTGAGCACAAGCCCGCCGCCGATGAACGAGCCGATGAAGACGTAGAGGTAGTCGATATGCTCGCCGCCGGTGCCGAACATTAGCTCGGCAGCGCAGGCGGCGGTGATGTCGTTGGCGAAATAGACCGGCCAAGGGCAGAGTTCGGCGACCATGGCGCGTACGTCGATGGTGCGCCATGCCTCGATCTCGGCCCTGGGTGCGCCGATCTCCTCGTGCCAGGTCCACATCTCGTAGGGCGCCGCGATACCCAAGCCCGCGATGCGCGCGGCGAGGGCAGGGGAGAGGCCCTCGAGCAACTGGTCGATGCCGTCGCGCGCGAAGGTGCGGATCCCCTCCGGCGTCGGATAGGGGTAGGTCTGGTGCAGCAGCTTGAGGATCTTGCCGGTGAAGTTGATCAGGTAGAGATCGACGCTGCGCCGGCCGATCTTCAGCCCGAAGCTCAAGGCCCCCTCGGGGTTCAGCGAGTACGGCACCAGCGGCTGGCCGACCTTGCCGCGCAACGGCTTGCCGCGCAGCAGCAGGCCGTCGGCCTCGAGCGCATTGGTGATGATCGAGATGGTCTGCGGCGACAACCCCGTCATCCGCGCGATGTCGGCCTTGGGCAGGTCGCCATGGCGCCGGATCAGCGACAGCACCAGGCGCTCGTTGTAGAGGCGCACGCCGGTCTGGTTGGTGCCGCGCGCGGCAGCCGCCGGCCGCGAACCGGGCTCACGCGTTCCGCCGGTGGTCACAGTGGACGACCTCCTGACGCCTGGTTCCGTTGACAATTTCCACCCGCTCTCCGTCACGGCCCGAACAGCCACGACGCAGGTGAAAATGCAATCGATTTCAGGGGTTTCGCACCCCCTCCCGAACGAAAGAATTATCGGCGCGGCGCTCCATGTCAATTAATAAATCAACTGGACTAATTTATTGACAGCCCGCGGCGCTTGCGCTGATATCGCCCTCGGCCGGGGAGGACCGCGTGGAGGACGCGAGCCCTGCCTCTTGCCCGAATGGCGGGAAAACCGCCTCGGGCGAGCAACGCAACACGGGAGGACTTTATGGGAAAACTCGGTTTTCTGAAGATGACGCTCGCCGGCGCGGTGGCGCTCGGCGTGATGGCGGGCACCGCAGCCTTCGCCCAGGACAAGCCCATCGTCGGCCTCATCACCAAGACGGAAGGCAACCCGTTCTTCGTCAAGATGCGTGAAGGCGCGCAGCAGAAGGCGGAAGAGCTCGGGCTCGACCTTCGCACCTATGCCGGCGAGTTCGACGGCGACAATGAAGGCCAGATCGCCGCGATCGAGAGCCTGATCGCCGCCGGCGCCAAGGGCTTTGCCATCGTGCCGTCCGACTCGAGCGCCATCGTGCCGACCATCCAGTCGGCGCGCGACGCCGGGCTGATGGTCATCGTGCTCGATACGCCGCTCGATCCGATGGATGCGGCCGACGCGACCTTTGCAACCGACAACCGCAAGGCCGGCCAGCTGATCGGCGCCTGGGCCAAGGGCACGCTCGGCGATGCCGCAGCGAACGCCAAGATCGCCTTCCTCGATCTCGCCACCAACCAGCCGACCGTCGACTACCTGCGCGACCAGGGTTTCATGCAGGGGTTCGGGATCGACGTGAAGGACCCGAACAAGTACGGCGACGAGGACGACGCCCGCATCTGCGGCCATGAAATGACCGCCGGCTCGGAAGAGGGCGGCGTCACGGCCATGGAAACGCTGTTGCAGCGCTGCCCGGACATCAACGTCGTCTACACCATCAACGAGCCGGCCGCGGCCGGCGGCTACCAGGCACTCGAAGCAGCCGGCAAGGCCGACGGTTCGGTGCTGATCGTCTCGATCGACGGCGGCTGCCCGGGCGTCGAGAACGTCAAGGCCGGCGTCATCGGCGCCACCAGCCAGCAATATCCGCTGAAGATGGCCTCGATGGCGCTCGAAGCCATCGCTTCGGGCACCATTCCCGAGATCGATCCGGCCGTCGGCTTCCTCGACACCGGCGCGACGCTGATTACTGACAAGCCGGTCGATGGCGTCGAGTCGATCACCACGGAAGAGGGCCTGAAGCTCTGCTGGGGTTGATCGCGCAGGTGCAGCGCCGGGCAACCGACGCTGCATTCTCGTGGAATTGAGCTGAGTTCGCGGGCCCTGTCGCCTCCCTCCCCCTTGCGGGGAGGGATCGAGGGTGGGGGTAGTTCGGTGATCGCCGATCGACCCCCACCCCCAGCCCCTCCCCGCAAGGGGGAGGGGAGCCAGTCCCACCTCAGATTCCGTGAGAGCCAGTATGGACAGTTCCCAGGGGAGGGGGACGACATGAGTGATGACGCGAGCGGTTCGGCGACCGCGGAACGAGGCCTCACCGGCGTGGCCGACAACGTGGCCAGCTTCGAGGAGGAGCGGATGAGCCCGCTGCGGCGCATCCAGCACTTCTTCCACCAGTACCCGACGATGATCCCGGCGATCATCCTGATCATCTCGGTGGTGATCTTCGCCTTCGTCACCGGCGGCCGCTTCTTTGCTCCGCTCAACCTGTCGCTGATCCTCACCCAGGTGACGCTGATCGCGCTGCTCGGCACCGCGCAGACGCTGGTCATCATCACCGCCGGCATCGACCTGTCGGTCGGCGCCATCATGGTGCTGAGCTCGATCGTGATGGGCAAGCTCTCGATCGACTACGGCATTCCGGCGCCGCTCTCGCTCATCATCGGCATCGCCACCGGGCTCGTCTGCGGCCTGTTCAACGGCCTGATCATCACCCAGCTCAAGATGCCGCCCTTCATCGTCACCCTGGGCAGCTGGAGCATTTTCGGCGCGCTGGTGACGCTGGTTTCCAACGCGGCGACCATCCGCAAGGTCGACCTCGAAACCAATGCGGATTTCCTGCTTGAGATGGGCGGGCGCGTTTCACTCGGCAACGGACCAAGCGGCACCCCGGCGGGCGGACCGTTCCTGATGACCGGCTCGCTGCTGATGATCGTGGTCGCCGCCTTCATCTGGTACCTCTTGAGCCGCACCGCCTTCGGCCGCCATGTCTACGCCATCGGCGACGATCCGAACGCGGCGCGCCTCTCCGGCATCCAGGTCAACCGCACCCTCATCGGCGTCTATGGTCTCGCGGGCCTGCTCTGCGGCATCGCCGCGTGGATCCTGATCGGCCGCGTCGGCGCCGTCTCGCCGCTTGGCAACCAGACCGCCAATCTCGATGCCATCACCGCCGTGGTGATCGGCGGCACCTCGCTGTTCGGCGGCCGCGGCTCGATCCTCGGCACGCTGTTCGGCGCCCTGATCGTGGGCGTGTTCGATAGCGGCCTATCGCTCACCGGCGTCGATCCGCTGTGGCGCCAGCTCACCGTCGGCGCGCTGATCATCGTCGCCGTCGCCATCGACCAGTGGATCCGGAGGGTGTCGGCATGACCCAGCCTATTCTCGAGGCGCGTGGCCTGATGAAGCGCTATGGCCGCGTGGTCGCCCTCGACCATGCCGATTTCGACCTCATGCCCAACGAGATCCTGGGCGTGATCGGCGACAACGGCGCCGGAAAATCGACGCTGATCAAGGCGCTGTGCGGCGCCGTGATCCCCGATGCCGGCGAAATCCTGCTCGAGGGTAAGCCGGTGAATTTCCGCTCGCCGCTCGAAGCCCGCCTCGCCGGCATCGAGACCGTCTACCAGGACCTTGCCCTGTCGCCGGCGCTTTCCATCGCCGACAACATGTTCCTCGGCCGCGAGCTGCGGAAGCCGGGCATTACCGGCTCGCTGTTCCGCCGGCTCGATCGCAGCCGCATGCAGAAGGTGGCGCGGGAAAAGCTCAGCGAGCTCGGACTGATGACGATCCAGAACATCAACCAGCCGGTCGAAACGCTGTCAGGCGGGCAGCGCCAGGGCGTCGCCGTGGCCCGCGCCGCCGCGTTCGGCAGCCGGGTGGTGATCATGGACGAGCCGACGGCGGCGCTCGGCGTCAAGGAAAGCCGCCGGGTGCTCGAGCTGATGCTGGACGTGAAGCGCCGCGGGCTGCCGATCGTCCTCATCTCGCATAACATGCCGCACGTGTTCGAGGTCGCCGACCGCATCCACATCCACCGGCTGGGCAAGCGCATCGCGGTGATCAACCCCAAGGACTTCTCGATGAGCGACGCGGTGGCGATCATGACGGGAGCGATGAAACCTCCGGAGATGGAGGTGGCTTGACCGAAGGCCCCCTCACCCGGTCCTGCGGACCGACCTCTCCCCCAAAGGGAGAGGTGAGCCGGGGGCAAGATCGTGCCACAACTGCACCTCTCCCTTGGGGGAGAGGTCGCCGCAAAGCGGCGGGTGAGGGGGCCTTCCTCTCGCCTCAACGAAAGAAGAAGAAATGACCCTGCAGCGCGCCCTCGTCCTCGAGAAACAGCACCAGCTCACGCTTCGCGACATCGATCTCCCCGCCGATCCCGGTCCGGGTGAGGTGAAGATCAAGCTGCACACGGTCGGCGTCTGCGGCTCGGACGTGCATTATTACACCCATGGCCGGATCGGCCCGTTCGTGGTCAACGCGCCGATGGTGCTCGGCCACGAGGCCGCCGGCACCGTGGTCGCGCTCGGGGCAGGGGTGACCAGCCTCAAGGTCGGCGATCGCGTCTGCATGGAGCCGGGTGTGCCCGATCCGAATTCCAAGGCGGCGCGGCTGGGGATGTACAACATCGATCCGGCCGTCACCTTCTGGGCCACCCCGCCGATCCACGGCGTGCTGACCCCGTTCGTGGTCCACCCGGCCAACTACACCTTCAAGCTGCCCGACAATGTGAGCTTTGCCGAAGGCGCCATGGTCGAGCCTTTTGCCGTCGGCATGCAGGCGGCGACCAAGGCCAGGATCACGCCCGGCGACACCGCTATCGTGATGGGCGCCGGCCCGATCGGCACCATGGTGGCGCTGGCGGCGCTGGCCGGCGGCTGCTCGCGCGTCATCATCACCGACCTCGCCCAGCCCAAGCTCGATATCGCGGCCAAGTACCAGGGCATCATCCCGGTCAACATTCGCGACAGAAAGCTGCTCGACGAGGTCGACGCGCTCACCGACAACTGGGGTGCCGACGTCGTGTTCGAGTGCTCCGGCAGCCCACGCGCCTGGCAGGGCATCGTCGACGTGGTCCGTCCCGGCGGCACGATCGTGGTGGTCGGCCTGCCGGTCGAGCCGGTCAATTTCGACATCGCCTCGCTGTCGGTGAAGGAAGTGACGATCTCCTCGGTGTTCCGCTACGCCCACCAATACGACCGCGCCATCGCGCTGATGGCCTCGGGCCGCGTCGACCTCAAGCCGCTGATCTCGGAGACGTTCAAGTTCGAGGATTCGATCAAGGCGTTCGATCGCGCCGTGGAAGCGCGGCCGACGGACGTGAAGCTGCAGATTTTGATGGAAGACGCGTAGATAGGCCACTGCCCCTCACCCCGACCCTCTCCCCGGAGGGGAGAGGGGGCGATGTGGCACTGCCGGTGGTCTGAGCGTCCCCTCTCCCCTCTGGGGAGAGGGTCAGGGTGAGGGGAAGTATCAAATGGATCTAGGCCTCAAGGGCAAACTCGCCGTCATCACCGGCGGCAGCGTGGGCATCGGCCTCGCCGTAGCCAACGGCTTCGCCGCTGAGGGCGCCAACGTCCTCATCACCGCGCGCGGGAAGGAGCGCGTCGAGGCCGAGGCCGCCGGCATCGCCCGCGAGTTCGGCGTATCGGCCCACGGCGTGCCCGCCGATGTCGCGACCGCCGAAGGTTGCGCCGCTGTGGTTGCTGCTGCGGCCCAGCTCGGCGGCGCCCACATCCTCGTCAACAATGCTGGCACCGGCTCGAACGAGACCATCGCCGAAGCCGACGACGCCAAGTGGCAGTATTACTGGGACCTGCACGTGATGGCAGCCGTCCGGCTTGGGCGCGGGCTGGTGCCGCAGATGAAGGCGCATGGATGGGGTGCCATCGTCCACAATGCCTCGATCTGCGCCGTGCAGCCGCTGTGGTACGAGCCGATCTACAACACCACCAAGGCGGCGCTGATGATGTTCTCAAAGACCCTCGCCAACGAGGTGGTCGGCGACAATATCCGGGTCAACACGGTCAATCCCGGCCTCGTCCTGACGCCGGACTGGGTCAAGACGGCCAAGCAGCTGGCGGGTGAGGATGGCTATCAGGCGCACCTGCAGGGCGTCGCCGACGAAGCGGGCGGCATGAAGCGGTTCGCGACGCCCGAGGAGCTCGCAAACTTCTTCGTGTTCATCTGCTCGGACAAAGCCAGCTATTCCACCGGCTCGACCTATTTCGTCGATGGCGGCTGGCTGAAGACGGTCTGAAGCCCACGCGGCCGAATGTTCAAGGGGCCGCCCGGAGGGCGACCCCTTATGCAGCTACACCGCCCGGCGGCCGGTAATGGCGCGGACGATGAAGATGAGCAGGCAGGCGCCGATCACTGCTACGATCAGCTGGCCGATAATGCCGCCCATGGTGGCCCCGAAAATGAGCATCAGCAGGAAGTTGCCGACGACCGCGCCGACAATGCCCAGGATGATGTTCATCAGCAGCCCCTGATTGGACTTCATGATCTGCTCGGCGATCCAGCCGGCGAGTGCTCCGATGACGATGCTGAGAATCCAGCCAAGTCCTTCCATCGTTGCCTCCTTTGGAAGCGGTCCCACAATGGGACAGGTGCCAAAGCAACGGTTCGAGGCCCGTCCGGTTCCGAAACGGCGTTTCCTGTCAGTACGTTGACTATTCCGCCGGCTCGACCGCCGCCGCCAGAATCACCCGCTCGCCGCGCACGATGCGCCAGGCGATCGGGATAGTCAGCAGCGGCACGAGCGCGAACAGGCCGTAGAGCCAGTTCGAGGCAGAAACGGTGGCAGCGACGTCCTCGCTGCTGGCCAGTCCGGCGCCGTTGACGATCACGCCGGCCACCGCCGCGCCAAGCCCGGCGGCGAAGAGCTGCACCATCGAGATCGAGGCCGAGGTCAGATCGCCTTCGCCCTCTGGGGCCGACTGCAGCAGGCGGGCCGAGATGTGCGGCCAGGAAATGCCGATGCCGGTCCCGAGCAGCAGCAGCGACACGCCCACCGGCACGAGCGGCAGCCAGGCGCCGGCCGTGTTGTCGCGGCCGAGGAACAGGGCGAGGCCGGCGATGGCGATAGCCTGCAGCGCCGGCCCAACGATCAGCAGCGCCTGCGCCCGCGATCCGCTCCAGCTCGAGGTCACCACCGAGCCCGAGCTCCAGCCGACCGCCACGAGCGCGACCATATAGCCGGCGATCAGCGGGCTCTGGCCGTGCAGGTTCTGCACGAACAGCGGCACGAACATGTCGCAGATGATGGCGAGGTTGAGCAGCAGCATCATCGCGAACAGCCCGGCCAGCGGCGAGCGCCACGAGAATGTTCCCGTCGGGAACAGATGAGTTTCGCGGTGCCGGTCGATCACGCCCAGCGCAATGATCGCCAGCACCGCGAGTCCGACCAGGAGCGTAGGCAGCATCACGCCCTCGGTCAGGATGGACGCTACCGACACGGCGAGTACGGCGCCGGTCAGCAGCAGAATCTGGGAAACGGGAAACTTCGTCATGCCGCGCTCATCGCTGCGCTTCGGAATGACGCGGAAGGCGAGCAGCCCGAGCAGCGCGGCGAGCGGCACGATGATCCAGAACGCCTCGCGCCAGGCGCCGAACATGCCGAACACACCGCCAATCGCCGGCCCGATCAGGGTCGAGACACCCCAGACGCTCGAGATCAGTGCGAAGGCGCGGCCCCACAGCGCCTCGGGGAAGACGAGCCGGATCATGGCGTAGCTCATTGCGGTCAGGAGCCCGGCGCCAAAGCCCTGCACGGCTCGGCCAACCAGCATCACCTCCATCGAGGGAGCAAAGCCGCAGATCAGCGAACCGATGCCGAAGCCAAAGGCGGCGAGCACATAGGTGCCGCGCGGGCCGATGCCGAACGGGCGCACGGCAGCGAAGATCGCCGCGATGATGGAAGCGACGATGAACAGCGTGGTGTTCCAGGCGAACAGCTCGAGCCCGCCAATGTCGCGCACCACCGACGGCAGCAGCGTGCCGACGATGAAGGTCTCCATGGCCTGCAGGCCGACGCCGCTGGCGAAGGTAATGGCCGCCAGCGCACGCCCTTCGGCGAACACGGCGCGCCAGCCGTTCTCGGTGGTGTTCATGACGAAAGCTGCCTTCTCGATTCGTTTCGGGCTGGTGCCCCTTGCGAACGGTGCTAGTGTCTACAACCTCAACCGTGGTTGAGGTAAAGAGGGCATCGAACAGAAAATGTCGCGTGAACTCACAGTGGGGCAGGTGGCCGAGCGCAGCGGTCTGGCGGTCTCTGCGCTGCATTTCTATGAGCGCAAGGGGCTGATCCGCAGCCACCGCACCTCCGGCAACCAGCGGCGCTACGATCGCGACGTTCTGCGCCGGCTCGCCATCGTGCGCATGGGCACCGAGCTCGGCATCCCGCTGGCCGAGATCGCCGATGCGCTGTCGTATGTGCCGGTCGGGCACACACCCTCAGCGGCCGATTGGCGCAAGATGAGCGAGGTCTGGCACGACAAGCTCAATCGCCGGATCGTGCTGATGACGCGTATGCGCGACGAGCTGAACGGCTGCATCGGCTGCGGGTGCCTGTCTACCGCGAGCTGTCCGCTGATGAATCTTGGCGACCATCTCAGCGCCGAAGGCAGCGGGCCGCGCCGTCTCGTACGCGAGGGCGACGACAGCTACGTGAGCTGACGGAACCGGCCATCGGCGTCGCCGTTGAAGCGCGAAGCGTCAATGGAGCGTCACCATGGATCTCGTTACCGCCATCGGCTTCGAGCAGACCCACCAGCCCCAGTACATCATCCTCATCCGCCTGCTGATCGCGAGCCTGCTCGGCGCGATGATCGGCTTCGAGCGCGGCTCACAGGCCGGTACGGCCGGGTTGCGCACCCATATCCTCATCGCGCTCGCGGCGGCGCTGTTCACCACGCTCGCCTTCGAGATCTATGAGGAGGCGCTGGAGGGGGGCAGCCAGAACCCCGATCCGATCCGCGCCATCGAGGCCGTCACCGCCGGCATTGCGTTCCTGGGTGCGGGCGCCATCTTCCAGCAGCGGGGGAGCGTCCAGGGCCTCACCACCGGGGCGGGCATGTGGCTCGCCGGCGCGGTCGGCGTGTGCGCGGCGCTTGGCTACTACCTCATCGCGCTGGCGGTGGCGCTGTTCGCCGTGCTGGTGCTCGCCGCCATGCGGGCTTTCTCGCACAAGGTGGTGAGCGCCGAGAACGAGAAGGTCCAGGACGGAACGGAGCCGGACAAGTCTCGTTGATCCCCATCAGCAACAGGAGGACATCATGCCCGCCAAATCCCAGGCCCAGCAGAAAGCCGCCGGCGCGGCGCTCTCCGCCAAGCGCGGCGACACCAAGGTCAGCGAGCTCCAGGGCGCCTCGAAATCGATGTACAAGTCGATGAGCGAGAAGGAGCTCGAGGAGTTTGCGGGAACGGACCGCAAGGACCTGCCGCAGCACAAGTCGAAGAAAGAGACGAAGCACTAGGCCTCTCGGCGTCCGGACTCCCACCCACTGGATGTCATCCCTGCGAAAGCAGGGATCCGGCTCTCCGCTCGCGCAGGCTGATGGTTGGATCGCTGCTTTCGCAGGGATGACACTCCGTGACTGAGGTTCCCACCGAGCGCCGAAGTGCTTTGCCCTCTATTGCGGCACCGGCACCGGTGAGCTCGACTGCTCCAGTTCCTCGGCGGAGGGCAGCTGCGGGTCGGCGCCTTCGCCGAAGACCTGCTGGCCGTCATTGTCCCAGACGCGGACGATCTCGCAGCTGACCAGATACTCCTTGGCGCATTCGGCCGCCGCAATCGCCTCGAGGCTCGGCTGGTCCTGCTGGTCGCACACGAACTTGTGCCAATGCGGCCCCTCGGCGTGCTGCATGAAGATGTCGGCCACCCAGCCATGCGGGTAGCACCAGAGGTTGGGGGCGCACTCCTCTTCGCCCAACCCGCTCTGCTCCATGCATTGCGCCACCGCGCAGCTCATCGCATCCTCGGCGATCGGGCTGAAGCAGACGCCCAGCCCGGCCTCGGGGGCCTGCGATACCGCGACGCCGTTGAAGGCCGGCAGCACGAAATTGTCGACGGCTTCATCCTGCGCCAGAACGGGCATGGCGAGGAGGCCGACGGTCGCAGCGGCGAAAAGGACTAGTCTGAACATGGGTGGCCTCCCGATGGTGAGGCCGGACAGTGCGGTGATCCGGCTGCGCCGGTCAAGCCGGCCAGCGGAGCGCGGCCATGGAGGGAGAAGCCATGACCGCGCCTGCTGCTGCTTGCCCGGACCGGGAGGGACAGTCCGGGGCACACCGAAACCGGAGAGGGCGGGGCAGCGCGTCAGGAGTCTCGCGCCCCGTCTCTCCGGCAGAATGGCGGGCCGCCGCGTGAGGGGACGCGGCGGACCGCCCAGGTCGGGTCGGCGCTTGGGGTCGCCGGCCCGAGGGCCGCCCGGTTCGCTGCAGGGATGAACAGCGATCAGGCGGTAGTCGTGGGGAACCGGGGTTCCCGCATGGAAGAAACGGGGAGCGTATTTGGGAATGCGCTTCGGCGATGGTCTGCCGAGATGCAATACGCTCCCCGTCCGGCACGTAACCTGTGGACGCAGTAGTTACGTGCCAACCGCATCCAGGTGCTGATTGCGCACCCAGAAACTCACGATGGCTGCCGCCTCGCGGCGGAAAGAATCGATATTGGCCTGCCGCTCGAACACGGCGTCGGCGCCGGCCGACAGGTAGACTTCGCGGGTCTCGCGCTCGAGGTTGGGCGCTAGGGCGCCGATCAACAGCGAGCGTCCGTCGCGCATGCCACGCAACCTGGTGATGAATTCCGGCGTCGCCGTCGAGGTCGACTTGAGATCGACGATGACCAGGCCGGGCAGGGTGGCCCTGTCATTGTCGAGCAGCTTGCCGATCTCGGTCGTCGCCATGGCTTCGCCGTCAAGCCAGCTCACCGAAGGAGCGCCGTGGGCGAGAAGCATCCGGATCATCAACCGGGCCGAATGAGAGTCGTCGTCGACCAACGCCATGAAGGGCTGGCCGGCACCAAAAGCGTCCATAATGGTTCCTTCTGCGGCACGCGTCCTGTGCTGCACTGGGCCGATAGCTCAAACGATAGTCGGTAACCCGCCGCGGGCGTCGGGCGCTGCCGATGCCTCGTTGCATCGGTTTGGGTGGCTCGGCGTATCTGCTCGAGCCGGAGCGCTGTGCTTAGCGACGGGCCGCATATGATGGTTCGATGACAGTCGCGATAGGCAACCCGGTGTAACCCGGCCGTAATGCCCCTTGCGATTAACATGTAAATCAAGGACGTTACGCGACGTCGGCAAGGGGGTGAGCGGGGTGTCGGAAGGGTTGCCATCTCGAGCCGAAATCGAGGCTGCGCTGGAGCGTATCCAGGCGTGGCCAGGTCTGGCGCGTTCTCCGCAATTGGCCAAGTTCCTCAAGTACATAGTGGACGCCAAGCTCGGCGGCAACGAGGCGGGCATCAAGGCCTACGCCATCGCCGTGGACGTGTTCGGGCGGCCGCAAAGCTTTGATCCGCAGACCGATCCGATCGTGCGGGTGCAGGCCCGGCGGCTGCGTTCCGCGCTCGAGGAATACTACACGGGCGAAGGCAGCAACGAGGCCGTCCGGTTTTACCTCCCGGTCGGACGCTACGTTCCCGAGATCGGTAGCCGGGACCCGGACAAGGCGGGTGAATCAGCTGTACCGGTGGAGACGTCATCGTCGTCGCCCATGCCGCCCGAGCCGAGGAGGTCGATCCTCTCGCAGCTCGACGACATCGTGTTGCTGGTGCTGCTGGTCGGCGTGGCGCTGGGCGTGGCGCTGGTGATGACCCAGGTGCTGGCGCCGCGGCCGTTGCGGTTGACGGTGCCGCAGCCACCGACGGTCGCGGTTGCCGAGTTCAGCACCGTGGGGACCAGCGATCGGCCGGCCGGGGTGGCGGGGCTGGCGGTCGAGCTGGTCACCGATCTCAACCTGTTTCCCTTCATCGATGCCGTCTACCTCCCACGGCTCGAGGTTGGTTCGGCGGCGCAGGTCGCCGTGCCGTTCGAGTTGTCCGGCATCGCACGCAGCGAGAGCGGGGCGGTGCAGGTGACCGCGAGTCTCAAGCGCGCGACTACCGACAGCGCCGTCTGGTCGATGACCCAGTCCGTCGATGCCGCAAACCTGTCGAGCAGCCTCGACGATCTGTCGCGCGGTTTCGCCGACCAGCTCGGCTCGCTCTACGGACCACTGCACGCCGATGCCGTGCAGTGGCTGGCGGCCAATCCGGACATTGCCGGCAACGAGTCCGACTATCTGTGCGGGCTGCTATTCGCGCTGCATCGGGGCAGCGCCGACCCGGCCACCGGCGAACGGGCCCGCACATGCGTCAACGCGGTGCTTGCGCGAAATCCGCTATCTGCCTCCGGGCTGGCGATCCGCGGATCGCTGCTGTTGGAGCAGGTCCTGCGACAGTCGCCGCTCGCCTCCGATCCAGAACCCATCGCCGAGGCGCGGCGCCTGTTGCAGGAGGCGTTGCGGCTGCTGCCGACCTCCAGCGCCAACTGGCGCGAGTATGGCGTCTTCCTTGCTGCCACGGGTCGTAATGGCGAGGCCCAGGCTGCGTTCAGTTCGGCGCTGCAACTCAATCCGGCCGATCTCGACGCGCTCGCCAGCTATGGATTGCTGCTGTCGCAGCGCAGCCAGTCGGAGCGGGGAGCGGCGCTTGCTGCCAGTGCGATCGTGCGGGCCACGACGGCGCCGTACTGGTATCACGAGGCTCCTGCGATCAATGCGCTGCGTGACGGCGAAAACGAGGCGGCTTTGCGTGAGGCGGCCCTGTTGGCTGCCGGCGATGCCGAGCTCGGCTCGGTGATCGCGGCCGTTGCGGCCCGCCGGCTCGGGGCGCAGGACGAGCTCAACCGCTCGATCGCGCAATTGCTCGAAGTCAGCCGGTTCCGGCGCTACGGAATCCTGGCGGTGCTGCGCCAGCGCCTGCCCGATGCCGAGCTCCGCGACGGGATCGTTGCCACGTTGATCGAGGCCGGCATCGATCAGGCGGCGCTCAACGGGCCGTACTGATGGTCAGTGGACGGCGGTCCTGGAGAATAGGTTGATGACGATCACGCCGGCCATGATGAGGCCCATGCCGATGATGGCGGGCAGGTCGAGCAGCTGCTTGTAGATCAGCCAGCCGGCCAGGGAGATCAAAACGATGCCGACTCCCGACCAAATGGCATAGGCGACGCCGACCGGCATGGTCCTGAGCGTCAGCGACAGGAAGTAGAAGGCGACGACATAGCCGGCGATCGAGATCGTCGAGGGCCAAAGCTGGGTGAAGCCTTCGGACGCGCGCAACGCGGTGGTCGCGATCACCTCGGCGATGATCGCGATGCCGAGATAGAGATAGGCGAGCATCACGGCTTGGCCGCTCCAAAGTACTGGTTGGCCAGCCGCACGAAGGCGGCGCCGCGCTCCTCGAAGTTCTTGAACACCTTGCCGGGCGTTTCGAGCTGTCCGTAGCTCGGCGCGCCGGGGGAGAGGATCACGGTGTCGAACTTGGCCCTGCGGCTCGCCAGGACCTTGAACGCGTCCTCGAGTGTGCCGGCCTCGACCACTTCGATCTCGGGCGCCGCCGCATAGGTCAGCGTCGCGAGGCGATCGCCGGTCACCGGCAGGCAGACGAGCAGGTTCACACCGCGCGGCGCGAGCAGTTGCGACAGCTCGGAATAGTCCTGGTGGCGCTCGTGGCCGCCGGCGATCAGCGCGATGCGGTTGTCGCGATAGGCGGCGAGCGCGGCCTTGGTCGCCTCGGGCGTGGTCGAGATCGAGTCGTTGACGAAGGTCACGCCGCCGATCTCATGCGCCTCGAGCCGGTGCGGCAGGGGTGTGAACCTGGCGATGCCACGGATCACGCCCTCGATATCGGCCCCGGCCTTCATTGCCACCTGCGCAGCGAGCATGGCGTTGTTGAGGTTGTGCTCGCCCTTCAGCCGCGAGCGGGCCACGGCGGTGGCGATGCGGTCGTGGAGGAAGGGCGCGAGCGGTGCGATGACGCGCTTGGGGTCGCGCAGCGCTTCGAGCACGAGCGGGTGATTATCGGCGCCGACCCCCAGCGCCACCGGGAAGGGGGCGTCGCGATCGATCAGGTTCAGCTTGTCGGCATAGTAGCGCTCGACCGTGCGGTGCCAGTCGGTGTGCTCGGGCGAAAGGTTTGTGATTGCAGCGATATCGGGCGTGAACGCGATGTCGGCGGTCTGGTAGCTCGACAGCTCGAACACCACGATCTTGTGCTTGTCGGCGATCTCCAGTGGGGCAAGTCCGACATTGCCGGCAAGGCCGGCATCGAGCCCCGACTCAACCAGCATCAGATGCACTAGGGTGGCGGTCGTCGATTTCCCCTTGGTGCCGGTAATCGCAATGACCTTGCGTCCCTCGCGATAGGCTTCGCCCCACAGGTTCAGGTTCGAGGTCACGGAAATTCCGGCCTCGCGCGCCATGGCGAAGATCGGCCGGTAGCGCGACACGCCCGGGCTCTTGACGATGGTCGAGAATAGCCGCGCCTCGACGGCCTGGGTGAGGTCGGCGGGGGCGATGAAGGTGGTATCGTCGATGTCGGCCTCGCCGCTGTCGACGGTCACGAACACCTTGGTGTGCGGGGACTTCGCCGCAATGAAGGCGCGGGTGGAGCGGGCCTCGCGGCCGGCGCCATAGAGCAGGACGGGTTCGTCAAAGCGCATGGGGGGCGACTCGCTCGAAGAGGTCCCTGGGGATGAGATGTTCTGGGCTATCGCTCATCAACTCGGCAAGAGCATCTTCGAGGCGCGCCTTGCCATACTGATTCAGCAGGTCGAGCTTGAGCATTGAAACGATTGGCTCATTTGCCCATGCCGGGCGCTCGGTGAGGGCGTAGAGACAGGCGGCCGCCTCCTCGATCTCACCCACGCATTCCCATGGCTTCTGGCCGGCAAGGCCGGTGAGCTCGCGGAAGGAGTGCTCGTGCGACGGCTGGGCCAGAAGGTTCTGGCCGAAGATGCCGATCAGCCGGTCCTTGTCCATCACCGGGGCGAAGATCAGGAAGACGAAATGACATTTCGGGCACTTGCCGCACCAGAGCGGGCCGGTGTGGCCGGCCAGTTTGAAGTTCTCGTTGCAGGACGAGAACACGTGGTCGAAGCGCTGGACCCGGGCGAATAGTCTGGCGATCTTCGCCTCGGAATACGGCCGTAGCAGCGAGAAGTAGCCCAGGCTACCGCCGGTCGCCCGGCTCAGGACATCGGCGATCAGCTTTTCGAAGTCGATCGACTTGGAATGCTGGTGGTTGGCCTCGCGGCCATCGAACTCGACATTGCCCTCGGAGGCCGAGCGCTCGTTGGAAAGCACGATCCGGTTGTAGGAGAACAGCAGGGCGGTCAGCGCCGCGATCATCGAGTTGATGGCGGTCGAGGGTACGTGGCCATTGTAATAGCCCGGCTCCTTGCCCAGCCGGATCATCTCGACGTCGAGCACGCGCCTGATGTAGAGAGGCGGCCGGCCAATCTTGTCGACCGAGCCGAGGATCGGGCCCTTGGCGTTTACCGCGAACGGGGTGAAGTCGATGCCGGCGGCTTCGAGCAGCTGCACGCTGACCAGCGAATCCTTGCCGCCGCCGATGGGCAGTAGCGCGCGGTCGCGCAGGGCGGGCGCCGTGGGGGCGGGGCCCGTGCCTTCGGCGGCCTCGATCTGGATCAGGCCGAAGCGCTTGAGATTGTTGCGGGCATAGAACTCGCCGAGCCCGTTCTCGTACACATCGAGCGCGAAGGTGTGCTCGAGCGTGGTCAGCGGGAAGGCAACCTGGATGCGGGTCGGCGCGCGCAACTTGAAGTAGCTGACGCCGAGGACGACAGCGGTCAGGCGCAGCAGCCTTGCAAAGGCGGCTGTGTCCGCCGCCGCGGCATCGCTGCCGGCGGGGAAGGTCAGCACCTCGGTGAACTGCAGCCCGTCGAGGCCATAGCCGAAGCTGGCGACCCCGGTGGCCGGGTCGAAGGCCGGTTCCTCGATGACGAAAGGTTCGGTCACGCTCAATAGATCCTGAGACTCAGGCGCAGCACTATATCGGTCGAGAGGCGCTGGAAGCCAAATTCGCGCAGCGTGCATTGCCAGGACGTACCCAGCCGCTGGATGTTGAACAGGTTGTAGCGCGCCGGATCGTGGCCGTCGCTCGCCCCCTGCGCGGCGCTTGCCGCGACGACGCCGACCACCGGCACGTCGCCGGTGGGGCCGGGGACGGCGTAGATCGAGGACTTGTGGGTGTGGCCGTGCAGGATCAGCTCCGCCCCGTGCTCGGCGATCACCTTGCGGAAGAGCTTTGCTCCGTAGAGGCCGAGGCGCGGGTGCGCCTGTTCCTGGTTGGGCGGGTGGTGGATCAGCACCACGCGGAAATAGCCGCCGTCGCCGAGCAGCTTCAGGCAGCGGGCGAGCCGTGCCGCCTGATCGGCGCCGAACTTGCCGATGGCCATCCAGGGGGGCGAGGGAACGGCACTGCTGCAGGAGATGACGGCAACCTCGCCGACGCGGCGCACGAAGGGGAAGGGGGAGGCATCGACCGTCTCGCCCTGCAGGTAGCCGTCCCAGCGCTCGAGCGCCCTGGCCAGCTGGCCTTTGACATAGGCATCGTGATTGCCGGGGGAGACGCAGACCCGCTCAGGCGGGCCGACCGTCTCGAGCCAGTTATGCGCGGTGTTGAGCTCGGCCTCGAGCCCGATGTTGACGAGGTCGCCGGTGATGGCGGTGATATCGGGATCCTGCTCGCGCATATGGTGCACGAGCTTGACCAGCCCGTCGCCGGCCAGCGCCCGCTCGCGCTTGATCTTCCAGTTGAGATAGCCGGTGATCCGCTTGTTCATCAGCTCCCGCGCCCGCACGGGCGGCATGGGCGCGAGGTGAATATCGGACATATGGGCGAGAGTTATCATTGGAGCGGGTAATGCCACGCGGTGCCCCGCATGGAAAAGGTCAAAATCGCGCTGTAGGTAGGTAGCGTCTTAAGTGAGTCACAGCCCATGCGCATGAGTCCCTGGCAGCGGGTCCGCACCTCGACCCACCTGTTCCTCGTCGGCGTCCGCCGCCGCATGGTGCTGGGCGCCCGGGCCATACTGGTCGATGGCGACCGCGTGCTGCTGCTGCGGCACACCTACATGCCCGGCTGGCATTTTCCCGGCGGCGGGGTCGAACCCGGCGAAACCGCGGAGGATGCGGCCCGGCGCGAGGCCGAGGAAGAAACCGGCCTGCGTATCGAGGGTCCGATGACCATGCTCGGGCTCTACCTGCAGAAGCACGAGGCCACCAACCGCGACCATGTCGCGGCCTTCGTGGGCCGGACGTTCACCGAGGTGAAGCCGTTCCGGCCTAATGGCGAGATCGCCGAAATCGGCTGGTTTCCGTTCGATGCCCTGCCGGAGAGCACCAATCCCGGCACGGCGCGCCGGGTGGCCGAAGTGGCAGCGGGCGCACAGGGCATCTCGGGGCTGTGGTGAGCGAGGGACGGACGCTCAGTTCGCCGCCCCCTCCTTCTGATGCGGTTTCTCGTCGCGCACGCCGAGCGCCACCTTGATGGCATCGAGAATGTTGAACAGCACTTCGATGGCATAGCCGACGACGAAGGCAACCGCCGCCTTGGAGAGGTTCTGCAGGACGCCGATCGCCTCCGCGGGCAGGAATGCGCCGGCCGTCGGGTTGGTGGGTGTCAGCCAGCCGATGGTGAGCCCCGCCACCAGGCCCAGCAGGATGCGCGGCCAATAGGCGTCGGCGTCCATCGGGGAGAGCGCCACGCTTTCCTGACGCACATTGGTGTCGCGGATAATGTAGACCGCCACACCCAGGAAGGCGCCGAGCATGGGAATGACGAAGTTCTCGAGGATGCGGTTGATGTTCTCCTGAATGTCCAGGAGAACCACGTTGTACACCTGGTACTGTTCGTTATCGGCCTCGAACGTGCCGAATTGGGGATCGGCGCCGAACCAGACCGGTAGAATAAGGGCGTAGCCGGTACGGATTTCCCCCTGAAGCTCCGCCAGCGCAAAGGTGACGAGGGTTCGTTGTCTGCTCAGCGCTTCGGGGGAAAGTGCGTCCGCGGTTTCCGCCGCACCGGCAGCCCCCGCTCCCTCCTGTGCCTCGCTGTTCGCCTGTCCATCCGGCGGTTGTGCCCTATCCAGTGCGGCCCGCGTGTTCTCGTATTGACCGAGAATGATGCGGTGCCGCTCCGCTATGTCGGCGCGGGTCTGGACGACGGCGGTCGATGTGAGGGACACATAGACGCCCAGCACGAAGGTGAGCACCAGGGCGGCGACGGCGGCGAAGCGTACGCGGCGCAACTTCTTGCCGGCCCTCGATTGCTGCTCGGTTTCCGTGCCGGAAATGGTGACGAAGTACCGGCTGTCGGCGATGGATTCCGCCGAGGCGGGGCGTGCGGCCTCGGACAGCTGCCCCAGTTGTCGCCACAGATCTGCTTCCAGCTGGACCGAATAGTCGCCGCTGGCGATGCGATCGGCGCCGGTCAGGTCGAGATTTGCTCCCTCCAGCTTCTTCCGGTCGCGCCGCGACAGGTATGAGACCAGGATGCGGACATCGTGCGCCGCCTTGGTCAGCAGCAGCGTTCCTGCTTCATCGGGCCCGGGCGATACCGGTGGCGACGTGCCGTTCTGGGGTGGTGGCGGGGGCGGAGGAACCGGTTCCTGCTCCTCGGCTGCGGGCGGCTCTTCTACGGCGACGAACTCTTCTGTGGGGGCAAGTTCCTCGCGATCCGGCGGTGGTGCCTCGCCGCCTGCATGGACCGGCGCGTTCGCCGCTGTCGCGCCGGCTTCCAGCGCATCGGGCTTGTCTCTGTCCTCTTGCTTCACGGATCGAGTACCTCGAACTGGATCTGACAGGCTCCATCGCTGAGACAGATCTGTTCGTTGGCCTGCCGCAACGTCAGCGTATAGGTCCCCGGCCTGACCAGCGTGTTGAAATTGACGTCGAACTGCCAGTCGAAATAGCCGCCCTTGAGAGCGGCCTCACCTGTCGCGGCGGCGATGTCGACGACCGGATTGCCGATATCGAGCAGGTACGACATCGTATGGTCGTCGCGGTCCTTGCGCAGCATGGCGGTGATCGGCTCGGCCGTTTTCCGCGACTGGAGATACTCCTCCGCCGCCTCCAGTCGCATGACGACCTGCACGCGCTGCACCGGGTAGCGGAATTTCGGACCCAGGCTTCCATCCAGTGGGGGACAATTGCTCCCCATGGGAAACAGGCCGTACTCGCCGATGACGAGGCGGTCGACGACACGCGGCTTGCTGCCGTCAGGGACATCGCACCAGTTGTCGGCCGAAGCGTTGCCTGCTGCCAGCACGCTCAGAGCAGCAAAATGAAGTGCTGCCAGACCGGCCACTACTGCCGCGCGCAAGGGCAGGACTGGCCAACTCGAAGAACCGTGCATTGTTATTGCATCTTTTCAGATGTCGACCTGATGGAACGAAACATTGGCATGTCGAGGTCGAACCTACTATTCAGATCAGATCGTACTGAATACTACTTACGGGACGACAGCCGGCGGCCAGCAGTGAGGGGTTAGCTCGACGATCCTGCCTCACAATCACCATCAGTGAACCGTAGCGAGTCCGGTGTCCAAGTCCGTGCGCGCCAAATCGGAGACACGGTCCTTGAAATGTGCGGCAGGGCCTACAATTTGCGTGGACGCGCCGCGCGGCATGATGCTAAGGCGCAATTCAGGCGTCAGGAGGCGCCCAGGCGAATGAAGGCTTTCTACGTGACCCGACGACCGTAAGCGGTTGATCCCGCCGGCACCCTGTGCTGCCCGGCACGTATGTCCTCGTCCCCTCTAGTCCTGGACTTCAGTCACATGATTGCGTCTTCGTCCTCCGTCGCTGTCGAGGCTGCGCCTGTCGCCCTCGGCCAGCCCACCGTCCGTTTCGCCACGCCTGACGACGAGCAATTCGTCGAGGACCTGCAGGCCCTGGCCTTCGGGCCGGGGCGCTTCGCCCGCACCGCCTTCCGGGTGCGCGAGCGCTTCCCGATCGATCCGACGCTGAGCCTCATCGCCGAAGTGAACGGCAAGGCCTGCGGCGCGGTGTGGATGACCCCGGTCAGCATTGGCGGCATCGATGGCTACATGCTCGGCCCGCTGGCCACGCACCCCGATTTCCGCCGCCGCGGCGCCGGCAAGCTGCTGGCGCGGGAAGTGACGCGCATTGCGCTCGAGCGCGGCGAAGGCCAGTTCGTGATGCTGGTGGGTGACCGCGACTATTACTGCCCGCTCGGCTGGGTGCCGACCGAACTGGGCGCGGTGGAATTCCCCGGCCCGGTCGATCCCACGCGCGTGCTGGTCTACTCGGCCGACCAGACCATGCCGTTCCGGCTCAAGGGGCCGATCAAGGCGTTCGGCGCCGGCAGCCAGTCCTAAGCTCAGGAAGCCGCTGGCCTTTCGAGCCGGGTCTCTGATAGCGGTTAGGCGTGGTGGACGACAACGCACTTATCGACCGTATCTCGGGCCGGCTGCTGGCAGAGCCGCAGCCGGTCGGGATGGCTTCCGGCCTCGCGCCGGACTGGGTTCCCGACATTCCGCCGGGCCGCCCTCCGGTCGAGGCAGCGGTGCTGATCGCATTGGTGCGCCGGGCCGAGGGGATGGCGGTGCTCTATACCGAACGCTCGCCCGATTTGCGCTCGCATTCGGGGCAGATCGCATTTCCGGGCGGCAAGGTGGATCCCACCGACCGCGATGCGGCCGATGCGGCGCTGCGCGAGGCATGGGAAGAGGTGAGCCTCGAGCGCGCCGATGCGCGCGTGCTGGGCTATCTGCCGCTCTACTATACCGGCACCAATTACCTGATCACGCCGGTGGTGGCGGTGGTGGAGCCTTCGGGGCCGTTCATCCCCAATCCCGGCGAAGTGCGCTCGGTGTTCGAGGTGCCGCTCGACTACCTGCTCGAGCCCGGGAGCTTCTCGACCTTCCGCATCCAGAGGAATGGCCGAGAGCACAGTACGTGGCAAATCGTGCATAGTGGGCTTGTCATCTGGGGGATTACCGCGAACCTTACACGCCAGTTCTACGAACTGGCGCTGCGCCCGGAGACTGGTTGAGTACGATCGAGGACATTGTCGGCCGGCTGAAGCGGGCCGAATGGCTGATGCGGCCCGAAACGCAGCGCATCCTGGCGCTGCTCGACGGCCCGGACGGACGGACCCGCGCCGTCGGCGGCATTGTCCGCGACACCTTGCTCGATCTGCCCCGCGACGCCTCCGATGTCGATATCGCCACCGAGCTCACGCCCGACGAGGTATCGCTGCGGGCAGGGCGGGCCGGGCTTTCGGTCTACCCCACTGGTATCGAGCATGGCACGGTGACGCTGCGGGTCGGCTCGCTGACCGCCGAGGTGACGACGCTGCGCGAGGATGTCGAAACCGACGGGCGGCATGCGGTGGTGCGGTTCGGCACCGACTGGTCGCGCGACGCGGCGCGGCGCGATTTCACCCTCAATGCGCTCTATGCCGATATGGACGGCACACTGTTCGACCCGCTGCACGGGCTCGACGACTGCCTCAACCACAAGGTGCGCTTCATTGGCGATGCCGGCCAGCGCATCGCGGAGGACCGGCTGCGGGTCTACCGCTTCTTCCGGTTCTCGGCGAGCCACGCGCAGGAGCAGTTCGACGCGGACGGGTTGGCGGCTTGCGCGGCGGCGGCGGGGACGCTCGATCGGCTCGCGGCCGAGCGGGTGGGCGCCGAGATGCGGCGCATGCTGGAACTGCCGCACATAGCGCGGACACTCCGGGCGATGAACGAGGCGAAGATTCTGGCGCTGCCCGGCGATACGATCGAACTGCTGCACAGCTACGAGCGGCGAGCGCGGCGGCCGGAACTGGCGGCGCGCCTCGCGATCCTGGTGCGGGCGCTGGGCGGCGAGGCGCTGCAGCAGATGTGGCGGCTTTCGAACGACGATATTCGCACAGCCGAGACGACGCTCGCAGCGGCGCGGCTAATCGGCGATTTCGCGTTGAATGAGGCGGCCTACCGCTATCCGGCCATGCTGGCGGACGCGATCGAGGTCGCCGCGACGCTGTCGAACTGGACCGATGCGGGCCGGCAGGCCGTGCTCGACCAGTTGCAGCGCTCGGCTGTGCCGACCTTCCCGCTCAACGGGACCGACCTGTTGGTCGCCGGGCTCAAGCCCGGACGGGCGCTGGGCATCGAGCTCGAGCGGCTGGAGCGGGCCTGGATCGACAGCGGCTTCGCGCTGGACCGAAGCGCGCTGCTGGCCATGGTGCGGCCGATCTGATGACAGCCGAGCAGTACAGGTTCCGCAAGGTGACGTTGGGCGACCTGCCGCTGCTGACGACCTGGCGGGCGAACCCGCATGTCCGTGAATGGTGGGACCCGGACGGGTCATACGACGCGGATGACCTGGCCGATCCTCGGGTCGCGCGCTGGATTGTCTCGATCGCCGGAAGGCCGTTCGCCTTCATGCAGGACTACGCGGTCCACGGCTGGGAAGAACATCACTTCGCCGGGCTTCCCGAGGGATCGCGAGGAATCGACCAGTATATCGGCGAGCCCGAAATGATCGGTGTCGGGCATGGCTCGGCGTTCATCGGGGCAAGGATGCGGGTTCTCTTCGATGCGGGCGTACCCGTCATCGGAACCGATCCTCACCCGGCCAACGAGCGGGCGATTGCTGTCTACAAGAAGCTGGGCTTCGAGCCGGCCGGACCGCCGCGAGAGACGCGGTGGGGCCTGATCCTGCCCATGCATGCGAAGCGGTAGGCGACATCGTTGCTTCGGCCGCATCGGAGACGCGGCCGGCTGTATGTAACGAGTTGCTTGCTGTGCGCGAGCTAGTGCACCGACTCGTTCTTTTCGTGGATGCGGGCCTGGATGGCTTCGATCATCCGCGGCCGGATTTCCTCTTCGTCGTGAACGGAGCGCAGGTGTTCGGCGGAGCGGCGCACCAGCTCGGCGCTGTCCTCGGCTTCGGCATGCCAGGGGCAACCGGGAACGAGGCATTCAACGGATTTCATCTCTGATCCTCCATTGTTGCGGACGGCTTCATCCAACCGGAACAATGGGGCAGGGCCGGGGCAGTTCCGTCTCAGTCGTCCTCGAATACACCCAGCCGGGACATGCCGCGGATCATCGTGCCGTCATCGGTGCGGATGACTTCGCGCGGCGTGGCGCCGCTCTCGGCGGCAATGGCGTCGGCCAGCGGCTGCGAGTGAGTGACGACCCAGAGCTGCGCCCTTTCCGCAGCCTTCACGATCGTGCGCGCCAGGGCCGGCAGCAGGCTCGGGTGCAGGCTGGTTTCGGGCTCGTTCAGCGCGATGAAGGGCGGCAGGCGATACGAGAGCAGGGCTCCCATCAGCGCCATGAACTGGAGCGTGCCGTCGGACAGCTCATGGGCCCAGAAGGTACGCTTGGGCGTTTCCGGAAAGATCAGGCCGAAGGTCGAGAACTCTCCCGGCTCGGGAACCACCAGTTCGGCGCCGGGGAAAGCGAGATCGATGGCGGCATCGAGGTCAGTCGTGTCGTGCCTGATATGGCGCAACGTGGCGAAAGTGGCCGCCAGGTTGGAGCCATCCGAGGTAAGGAGAGGCGAGGTGATGGCGCGGCTGGGCCGGCGCAGCGCGGAGTCGGCGTCGGTGCGGAAGCCATGGAAGAAGCGCCAGTTGCTCAGCTCCTGGCGGACTACGGCGATCTCGGGGTAACCGCCGCGAACGGTGGACAGGGCTGTCTCGCTGGCCAGCGCCCGTTCGTCGACGACCTCGCGCTCGCCATCGGCGCCGCGCGCCCACACAGCCGGACCGGTGCGCTCGAGCAGGCGGACGTCGCGCTTGCCGGAGCGAATGTCGAGATACTCGTGCTTGATCTGCGCCTCGCCAGCGAAGGCGGCGTCGTATTTCGACGGAAAGCCAAGGGCGATGCCGTATGTCGGCGCGAAGTCGTCGATCTCGAGGCGCGCCTCGAGTTCGACGCGCGGGCCACCCTCGTGCTTGCGGTAGCCGTCGGTGCGATACATCGGATCGAACTTGCCGTCGTCGCTGAGATTCCTGCCGCCCGCCCAGAGGACCGAGGCGAGGCCGCCCTCGCGGGCGATTTCATCGGCGAGGCTACCGCGTGCGGCGGCATGCAGAAGCTCAATCGAGCGGTAGAGGTTGGTCTTGCCGACCCCGTTACCGCCGATCAGCACCGTGAGCTGGCGGAGCGGCAGGCTCAGCTTCCTGACCGAACGAAATCCCTTGATGTCGACTCTGGTCAGGGTCACGCAGGCCTCCTACGGCCACTTCACCGCGGGGGGCATGGAAGAGAGGATGGCCTTGATGTTGCCGCCGGTCTTCAGCCCGAACGTGGTGCCGCGGTCGTAGAGCAGGTTGAACTCGACATAGCGCCCGCGGCGGACCAGCTGCTCCTCGCGATCGGCGTCGGTCCACGGCGTCTCGAAATTGCGGCGGGCGAGGCGGGGGTAGACGTCGAGAAAGGCGCGGCCGACATCCTGGGTGAAGGCGAAGTCGTTGTCCCAGTCGCCGGAATTGTGGCCGTCGTAGAAGATGCCGCCAATGCCGCGCGGCTCCTGCCGGTGCGGCAGGTGGAAATAGTCGTCGCACCATTTCTTGTAGCGCGGGTAGTCGGCGCCATGCGCTGCGCAGGCGGCGCGGTAGGCGGCGTGGAAATCGATCGAGTCGGGATCGTCCTGAGTGCGGCGCCGGTCGAGCACGGGGGTGAGGTCGCCGCCGCCGCCGAACCACCATTTGCCGGTGACGATCATGCGCGTGTTCATATGCGCGGCCGGCACGTTCGGGTTCCAGGGGTGGATGATCACCGAGACGCCGGCGCTCCAGAACTCGGCACCTGCCTCGGTGTGCGGCATCTGCTTAGCGAACTCCTCGGAGAATTTGCCGTGCACCACCGAGATATGGACACCGGCCTTCTCGAACACGCGGCCGTGCAGCATTCCCATTTCGCCGCCACCACCATCGGCGCGCGACCACGGCTCGATCTCGAACTTGCCCGGCGGCTGGTCGGCGCGCGGACCGGTCACCTCGGCTTCGACCGCTTCGAGCTCGGCACAGAGCTGGTCGCGAAACTCACGAAACCAGTCGGCGGCGCGTTGCTGCTTTGATTCAATATCGGCGGGTAAGGTCATGTCAGTCCTGCAAATCCATTGGTCTGGCGCATCGCCTCGCCCAGTATCAGCGTTGCGGCGACGGCGACATTGATCGAGCGCAAACCCGTGCGCATCGGAATGCGGACGCGCAGGTCGGCCGCGACGGCGACAGGCTCGGGAACGCCGGCGCTCTCGCGGCCGAGCATCAGGATGTCGCCATCGGCGTAGTCGGCGGCATAAGCCGACGTGCTCGCCTTGGTGGTGAGGAGCACGAGTCGCCGGCCGCTTGCCGCCCGCCAGTGCTCGAAGGCCGCGTAGTCATCATGCTCGAGATAGTCGGCATGCTCGAGATAGTCGAGGGCGGCGCGCCTCAGCGTGGTGGCTGAAAAGGCGAAGCCGGTTGGATGGATGATATGCACCCGCACGCCGAGGCAAGCGCCGAGGCGGAGCAGGGTGCCGGTATTCTGCGCGATGTCGGGCTGGTAGAGCGCCAGGTCGATGGTCATTATTGCTGACCTTTTTGGTAAGCTTTTCGTCCGCTTGCTGGCGGTTGCTATAGTGTCGCAGCGGGGGAAAGTCATCCTCCGTGCGGCTGGACAAGCCGCCATGACAGTGCCAAAAGAACGCCCAAATCGCGCCTCCCGGGCGGGGTCTGGCTTTGGCCGTGCGGGCCTAGCGAAACCGGGGCGCGATCAAGGCACAATAGACGGAAGCTTACCTTGGCGACGCAATCCAATTTGGCACATCCGGAAGGTCCCCAGTCGGGACGCCGCGATTTCCTTTATATCGCGGCCGGAGCCGTCGGCGCGGTCGGCGTGGCGGGAGTCGCCTGGCCGCTGATCAACCAGCTCAACCCGGATCGGTCGGTGCTGGCGCTGGCCAGCATCGAGTTCGACCTGTCGGGCATCGAGGAAGGCCAGTCCGTCACCATCAAGTGGCGCGGCCTGCCGGTATTCGTGCGGCATCGCACGCAGGCCGAGATCGACGAGGCCAAGGCCGTGCCGCTTTCCGATCTCAAGGATCCCGAGACCGACGAGCAGCGCACCAAGCCCGGCCACGAGCAGTGGCTGATCATGATCGCCAACTGCACGCACCTGGGCTGCGTGCCGGTAGGCGAGTCGGGCGATTTCGACGGCTGGTTCTGCCCCTGCCACGGCTCGCACTACGATTCGGCGGGCCGCATCCGCAAGGGTCCGGCGCCCAAGAACCTGGTGCTGCCGCCCTATGAGTTCGTGTCCGACACGCTCGTGCAGATCGGCTAAGGGGGAGCGAGAACCATGGCACACGAATCCAGCTACGTTCCCGGTACCGCCATCGAAAAATGGCTCGACGACCGCCTGCCGATCATCCGGTGGTCCAAAGAGCATCTGATGGACTACCCCACCCCGAAGAACCTCAACTACTGGTGGACCTTCGGCGCTATCCTCGCCTTCATGCTCGGTGTGCAGATCGTCACCGGTATCGTGCTGGCGATGCACTATACGCCGCACGTCTCGCTCGCCTTCGACTCGGTGGAGCATATCCGCCGTGACGTGAATGGCGGCCGCATCATCCAGGCCGTGCATGCGACCGGCGCGTCGATGTTCTTCGCCGCCGTCTACATTCACATGTTCCGCGGCCTGTTCTTCGGCTCGTACAAGGCGCCGCGCGAGATCCTGTGGATCCTGGGCGTGCTCATTTTCGTGCTGATGGTGACCACCGCCTTCATGGGCTACGTGCTGCCGTGGGGCCAGATGAGCTTCTGGGCCGCGACGGTGATTACCAACATCATCGGCGCCGTGCCGGTGGTGGGCAACCCGATCCTCGAGCTGCTGCGCGGCGGCTTCGCCGTCGACAACGCCACGCTCAACCGCTTCTTCTCGCTGCACTACCTGCTGCCGTTCGTCATCGCGGCGGTCGTGGTGCTGCACATCTGGGCGCTGCACGTGCCGGGCAACAACAACCCGATCGGCGTCGAGGTGAAGTCCTCGCGCGAGACCGTGCCCTTCCATCCGTACTACACGATGAAGGACCTGTTCGCGGTGGTCGTGTTCTGCATCCCGTTCGCCTGGTTCGTGTTCTTTGCGCCCGATATTCTGGGCCACCCCGACAACTACATCATGGCCAACAGCCAGGTGACGCCGGCCCATATCGTGCCGGAATGGTATTTCCTGCCGTTCTACGCGATCCTGCGCGCCATCGACTTCAACATCCTGTTCATCGACAGCAAGCTGGGCGGCGTCATCTTCTTTGCCGGCGCGATCCTGGTGCTGTTCGTGGTGCCGTGGCTCGATACCTCCAAGGTCCGCTCGGGCTCGTTCCGCCCGATCTTCAAGTGGTTCTACTGGCTGTTCGTCGCCAACTTCATCATGCTGGCCTATCTGGGCGCGGCGCCGGCGGAAGGCATCTACGTGCTGCTCTCCAAGATCTGCACGGCCTACTATTTCGCCTATTTCCTCGTCGTGCTGCCGCTGCTGGGCCGGTTCGAAACGCCCAAGCCGCTGCCGGCCTCGATTTCCGAAGCGGTGCTCGCCAAGCACCACGCACCCGCAGCGGCCCAGCCGGCTGCGGCTGCCACGACGACGCACTGACATCCCGGGGCCCAACGCCAATGACCAAGACCAAAAGCATTATCGGCGCCCTGCTGATGGGCCTCCTGCTCGCTGCTCCCGCGGCGGCGCAGGAAGGTAGCCACGCCACCCCGGAAATCCAGAAGGAATCATGGAGTTTCGCGGGTCCGTTCGGTACCTATGACGAGAACCAGCTGCGCCGCGGCTTCCAGGTCTTCCGCGAAGTCTGCTCGAGCTGCCATTCGGCGCGCCTCCTGGCGTTCCGTAACCTGGGCGAGCCGGGCGGCCCGTCCTTCACCGAAGGCCAGGTCAAGGCGCTGGCGGCGGAATACGAGGTCAACGACCCCGAGGCCGAGGGCGGCCGTCGCGCTGCCGTGCCGGCCGATCGCTGGCCGTCGCCCTTCGCCAACGACCAGGAAGCCCGCGACGCCAATGGCGGCGCCATTCCGCCGGACTTCTCGGTCATCGCCAAGGCGCGCGGCACCACCCAGCCGTTCCCGTGGTGGATCCTGAACTACTTCACGCCCTATGCCGAAGGCGGCCCGGACTATATCCACGCGCTGCTCAACGGCTACGAGGAGACGCCGCCGGAAGGCACCGAGATCCCCGAGGGCAAGTACTACAACCACTACTTCCCGGGCCACGCCATCGGCATGGCGCCGCCGCTCAGCGACGGTTCGATCACCTACGAAGAGGGGGAGACCGGCACCGTGCCGCTGACGCTCGACCAGTACTCGCGCGACGTTTCTGCTTTCCTGATGTGGATGGCCGAGCCGCACCTGGTGGAACGCAAGGAAGCCGGCCTTCGGGTCATCGCCTTCCTGCTGCTGTTCGCCGGCATCATGTGGTTCGTCAAGCAGAAGCTTTGGTCGCGGGTCGAGCACTAGAAGCGCTTCACGCTCGGAGTGAGGCAGCGCCTCACCCACGATGTCATTCCCGCGAAGGCGGGAACCCAGTCGGGCACCGAGCGTGCGGCGCTGGATCCCCGCCTTCGCGGGGATGACACCGGAGCTTGCGATCGCTTCGAATGTGAAACGCTGCAGACTCGGTACTGCATACGGTTCAAAGGGCCCCGCGGGGCCCTTTGTCATTTTGCAGCCTTGTGACTTGCGGCGCGGGCGCACCTCGCCGATATTGAGCGCACCAACCGGGGAGGTCCGAGCATGTCCATTCTGCGTACTGCCCTCACCGCGGCGGCACTGGCCCGGCGCGTGGCGACGCACCCGGTGGTTCTGGCGGCAGCGCCGATGATCCTCAATCCCAAGGTGCAGGCGGCCGCCCGCGAGGCGACGCTCACCGGCGCCTACAAGGCGGGCCAGCTGGCGCGCAAGATCGTCGACAGCACGAAGAAGGCGAATAGCCAGTAGTGAATAGCGAATAGGGGTTCCGGGACTGGACGCGCACCCCTACAAGTCTATTCGCTACTCACCATTCGCTATTCGCTCCCATGCTCGACCTGAAATCGCTCGTCCGCTCCATCCCCGACTATCCCAAGAAGGGGATCCTGTTCCGCGACATCACCACGCTGATCGAGGACCCCCAGGGGTTCAGGGAAAGCATCGATCGGCTGGCGCAGCGGCATGCCGGGCTGGGCATCACGCATGTTGCCGGCATCGAGGCGCGCGGCTTCATCTTCGGGGCGGGGGTCGCCATCGCCATGGGCGTGGGCTTCATCCCGATCCGCAAGAAGGGCAAGCTGCCCGGCGAGACGATCGGGCAGAACTATGCGCTCGAGTATGGCGTCGATACGATCGAGATCCATGCCGACGTGATCGGCGCCGGCGACAAGGTGCTGCTGATCGACGATCTGATCGCTACCGGCGGCACGGCGCTGGCAGCGGTGTCGCTGCTGCGGCGCACCGGGGCCGAGGTCGGCAATTCGGGGTTCGTGATCGACCTGTTCGACCTGGGCGGGGCTGAGAAGCTGCGCGGCGCGGGGGTGCAGGTCGAAGCGCTGATTCCGTTCGAGGGGCACTGAGGGCGGGGCCGCTTCGGTCGGAGCGGGGGGCAACCCCCACCCACCCGCTCCGCGGGTCCCCCCTCCCCACAAGGGGGAGGGAGTCCCGACTGCGAGCTCCGAGCGTGAGGTTGCCCGCGATTTCCCTCCCCTTGATGGGGAGGGGGGACCCGCGGAGCGGGTGGGTGGGGTGGGGCCACAACCACTGCTCCCACGTCAGGAGGCGGCAGCCGTACTGACCGCCGCCCCGTCTTCAACTCCGCTTCAGCAAATCCGGCAGCTGCACGAAGCCCGCTCGCTCCGGCGTTGCTTGGTGCCCCGTCGCCGGCAACCTTCGCACCGGCTGGAACGGGTTGCGAGTCGGCTTGTTGCCGCCCCAGTTGCCGGTCTTGACCGGGGTAGGGCGCTGGTAGGTCATGAATTTAGGCATGAGCAATCTCCTTGCCCGCCACGGCGTTCAAGCGCATGGCGAAGCCAATGAGCGACGTACGGCGCAAAGGCCGCGGGGTCGCGTTCAACGATCAGGGTGAGTGGAGACTGGACGCCAGGGACGTCGGACAGAGAGCTTTTGCCTTGTCGCGCTTTCGAACCGGAAAAGTCTGCAACTTTTCCTGAAAGCGCTCTAGCCCGTCATCTGCAGCGCTGCTGTAGCCGGCATCCGCGCATCATCCGCCGCACGACAAGCGTGGGAGGAAAAGCTCGGGCGTCCGCAACAGGGCTCAGATCATTTTCGGGCAGGGCTCCTCTGGAAGGCGGCCTCAATAGACCCGTCGGACGGACCGGTCAAGAGCCGGTCGGCACGCAGTTGAGGACGTTCTTTTCCGGTGTGTAGAGCTGCAACACGTCGCGGCCGGAATCGTCGAAGCCGAGAATCGCGGAGGTGATGCCGGCGCCCTTGACCAGATTGCCATCGAGGAAGGTGACGCCGTTCGAGGCCATCTCGGCGAATCCGGTGCCCGAGGCGGCGCTGCCGAAATTGGCCGAGGCGTAGCCGTAGGAGCCGGCATAGATGGTCAACAGCCCCGCCTTGGTGCCGTCGACCAGGGCGCGGCAGCCCCAGTTGCCTTCGACGCCGGCACCGGTGAGCGACTGGGCAGCGGCGGGCGCCGCGAGGAGAGCCAGCGCGGTAGCGGCGAGCACGAGACGCATGGGACTTTTCACCTCCACTAGGGCGCTGTCAGGAAAGCTGCGGACTTTCCGGTCGCACGGCGCGAACCAAATCAGCGATTGGCCAGCAACTTCCCCAATCCGGGGAGCTTGGTCAACGCCTGAAGAAGGCTGAGGCGGAGTGGCATCCTGTAGTCGCGCAGCTTGGAGAAGCCGACGATCTCGGCCCGATAGACGAGTTCGCCGCGCTGGTTCACCGCATCGAGCCGATTGAACAGCAGGCCCCAGCCGGGAATGGAGTTCGAGGCGCGCTTGCTGGTGACGGTGAGCGTGTAGGTCACCTCGTCGCCCGGGCGCACCGGAGCCTTGAACTCCATGCTGTTGACGCCGGGGGAGGGGCCGGAAACGCCCGGCTTCTGGCCAAGGCCGCGCAGCCGCTCCTCCTCGACCTCGAGGGCGTCGACCATCTTGCGGTGGCCGACCAGCACCGTGTGCCAGCCTGAGGCGACAATGCCGCCGAAATGACTGTGGACGGCGCCGGCGGGATCGATGTGGAAATATTGCGGGTCGTACTCGCGGCCGAAGGCGAGAATCTCGGCCTCGGTGAAGGTGTGGCTGCCGAGCGGGAAAGGTTCGTCGATGGTGATGTCCTCGAACCAGCGGGTCATGGCGTGCCCCCGTGCTCGACGTCGTAGGGCTGTTCGGGCTGGGCGATGAAGCCCTCGGGATCGCGCGTCTCGACCAGGTTGGCGAGCCGCATGGTCATCACGCCCTCGCCCTTCTGGTTCTTCACCTCCAGGTCGAGCGATACGATGCCCCATTGCGGATGGTGGCGTGAGCGGCGCAGCTCGGCGACGGTGGCGGCGGCCCAGATGGTGTCGCCCTTCATTACCGGCCGCTTCCACTTGAGGTTGGAAAAGCCGAGCCCTCCGGCAGCCGCGACCTTGTTGAGGAAGCCGTCGCCGAGCAGGCGCAGGGTAAGCGCCGCGGTCTGCCAGCCGGAGGAGGCGAGGCCGCCCAGCAGCGAGCGCTTCGCCGCGTCCTCATCGAGGTGGAAGGGCAGGGGATCGAACTCGCGGGCGAAGGAGAGGATCATCTCCCTGCTCACGAGGGTCGAGCCGAGATTGACGGTTTCGCCCACGACGAGATCCTCGAAGTGACGGCGATCGGCGGTGACGGGGTTCATGGTTGACGTATACGTCAACTGCAGGCAGCGCGGCAAGATCAGGCGCGATAGCTGTAGACGGCGGCCGAGGTCATGGTGGTGTGGGCAGTGCCGAAGTCGGCGACCTCGTAGCGGGCGAGTTCGATGAGCAGGTGCAACGGCAGGTCGCGCCGGCCGGGATCGCCGACGAGGACATCGATACCGCGAGCGCGGAAAGCGTCGAGCTGGCGGATGCTGAGTGCCGCGACATCGGAGCCGTAGAACACGTCGCCGGCGAGGACGAGGTCAACGTCAGCGTCGACCGTGTCCGTCACGGTGACGGCCACGCCGTTCTCGGCGGCGTTGAGCGCGGTGGCAGCGCGGGCGTAGGGATCGAGGTCGGTGGCATAGATGGTCGCCGCGCCGGCTTGCGCTGCGGCGATGGCGACGAGGCCGGAGCCGCTGCCGAGATCGAGCACGCGGCGGCCGGCGACCGCCTCGGGATGCGCAGCCAGATGGCGGGCCAGCACGGTGCCGCCGGCCCAGACATAGGCCCAGTACGGCGCTGCGCCGGTATCGAGCTGGCTCAGCCGGCTGCCGGCATGGCCGGTGTAGAGTCGGATACCAGGAAAGCCGGGCGCCGGCTGCAGCAGCAGGCGGTCGCGAATGAAGCTGGCGGGGTCAATCCGGCGGGGCATCGCTTACCGCTCGGCCAGGAGACGGGCGTCGATGGCGCGGCTGACGGCTGTGGCGGCGGCCTGCCGGTCGACAGCACTATCGCGCAGGCGATCACGCAATGCGCGCGACAATTCGATCTGCATGCCCACTCCGCGGGCCGTGCGGTTGCAGATGTTGGCCGGATCGCGCCCCGGGAAGCGGTGTCCACCAGTCGCTGCAGGAAAGCCAGCCGCCGCGAGCTCGTCGGCGGTGCGCGAGATCAGCGCCGCGTCGAGGCCGCCCAGCAGCACCGGCTCGTCCGCCGCCTGCTCGAGATAGCCATGAACGGCCACCGCGACCCGGCCGCGCCCAATCAGCGTCAGCGCCCGCGGTTCGTCGAAATGCGCGGAGGTGAGGTGCAGGTCGCGGTGGGCGCGACCCGGTTGCAGCCCCTCGAAGCAGTAGAGCGAGTAGCGGTCCGCCGCGATGGCTCCAGCCACGAGCGAGGTGGTCGGCTCGATGTGGCCGCCATGCGGGGCGAGGATCGCGACCGGGGAAGGACGCTCGAGCACGCGCACCGCCCAGTCGACGCCTTCTGTCTCGGCGGCCGCCAGCTCGGCGAAGTTCTGGTAGCGATCGGGGATGTCCGAGCCCTCCGTCAGGCGAGGCCCCAGATCACGGCGACGCTGACCAGCCCGCAAAACAGGACGAAGCTGATGAGGCCGAAGCCGGCGAGCCAGATCGGGGCGCGTTGCCGGGCGTCCGAGGCGATGGCGCCGACCCAGCCGAGCATGCCGATGCCCCCCAGCACGAGGAAGAACAGCACGCCGAACCAGCCCATCATGCCGTAGATGTAGCTGACGACCAGCGGCGAGATGGCCGCTGCCAGCGCCGGCAGCACCAGCCAGCGCGCCTGCCGCTCACGCCGCAGGATGGCGAGCACGATGCCCAGCACGAGCAGCACGAGGCCGGCAGCCGGCAGCAGGGTGTAGAGGTTCACCTGGCCGCCGAGCAGCCCGACGGGGCCGCTGAAATAGGCGGAGGTCATGTTCCACCAAGTCGAGATCATCGTTTCCAGCATTGCCCCCTCCACATGCCGATGTCGTCGCTGCGGTCTACGGTGGCGCTACACACCACCGGGTCATTCCCGCGAAAGCGGGAATCTCCGTTTCGGTGCGCGCCTCAAACAGAGATCCCCGCTTTCGCGGGGATGACCCGGTGCCTGACGCACTAAATGATTCTCAAGCCGCCGGCGCAGCCGGTCAGGTGTTGAACTTGAACAGCATCACGTCGCCATCCTTGACGACATATTCCTTGCCTTCGTCGCGCGCCTTGCCGGCTTCCTTGGCCGGCACTTCGCCGCCGAGCGACACGTAGTCATCGTACGCAATGGTCTGGGCGCGGATGAAGCCGCGTTCGAAATCGGTGTGAATGACGCCGGCGGCCTGCGGAGCGCGGTCACCCTTATGGATGGTCCAGGCGCGCGTCTCCTTCGGCCCGACCGTAAAATAGGTCTGCAGGCCAAGCAGTTGGTAGGCTTCGCGGATCAATCGATTCAAGCCCGGCTCGTGTAGCCCGAGCGACTCGAGATATTCGCGCTGCTCCTCGTCCGGGAGCTGGGCGAGCTGGCTCTCGATCTCGGCAGAAATGACGATCACCGCGGCGTTGTGCTGCTTTGCATACTCCTCGACCTGCCTGGTCATGGAATTGCCGGTCGCGGCCGAGCCTTCGTCGACGTTGCACACGTAGAGCGCCGGCTTGGACGTCAGCAACTGCAGCTCGCGGAATGGCTTCTCCTCATCCTCGGAGCGCTGCACCAGCCGGGCCGATTTACCGTCGCGCAGCAGCGTCAGCGCGCGGTCGATCAGGTCGAGCGTCTGCTTGGCGTCCTTGTCGCCCTGCTTGGCCTTCTTCTCGACGCCGGTGCGGCGCTTCTCCAGGCTTTCGAGGTCGGCGAGCATCAGCTCGGTCTCGACCACTTCGGCGTCGGCGATCGGGTCGACCTTGTTGGCGACGTGGATGATGTTGCCGTCCTCGAAGCAGCGCAGCACATAGGCGATGGCGTCGCATTCGCGGATGTTGGCGAGGAACTGATTGCCCAGGCCTTCGCCCTGGCTGGCGCCCTTCACGAGGCCCGCGATATCGACGAAGCTCATGCGGGCGGGGATGATCTGCTGGCTCTTGCCGGCAGCGGCGAGCTTTTCCAGCCGCACATCAGGGACCGCCACCTCGCCGGTATTCGGCTCGATGGTGCAGAAGGGAAAGTTCGCGGCCTGGGCGTTCGCGGTACGGGTCAGCGCGTTGAAAAGCGTCGACTTGCCCACGTTGGGCAGGCCGACGATGCCCATTTTGAAACCCATGACAGTCTCCGGAAATTGCTGGCCCTCACATCGGGTGAAGGCGGGTGGAAGTCAATCGGTTTGGTGGGGAGCAGCAGGCCGCCGCGGCGCCTAAAGATACCCCCACCCCTGTCCCCTCCCCGCAAGGGGGAGGGAGACGCCAACAGTTCGCTCAGTGCTGGTGGAGCGATAGGTGGCGAGCGCAAGTCACCTCCCCCCTTGCGGGGGAGGGACAGGGTGGGGGGTATCTTCCTGCACCGGAGGATCGACCCCTCAGTCCTTCTTGAACAGTTTTCCGAGCATGTCGGCCATCGGGCCGGCGGGCTTGGGTTTGGTTGCCTGGAGCGGGGGGGAAGCGGCCGCCGCCTTCTTGCGCGTCGGGTCGGCGGTCTCGGGGCGTTGCGGGCGCTCGGCGCCGTCGCCCTGCACGGCGATGGCGAGCTTGTTCATGAGGCCGTTGTCGTCACCCTGGAGCAGCAGGCCGGCATTGTCGGCGAGGCTGTCGAGCAGCGGCGCCAGCCAGCCCTGCACCTCGGCCTTGGCGAAATCGCCGAGCACGTGCGGCATCACCAGGTCCTTGTGGCCCGGGTGGCCGACGCCGAGACGAACGCGGCGATAGTTCTGGCCGATCTGCGGATCGATCGAGCGGATGCCGTTATGGCCGCCGGCGCCGCCGCCGACTTTCACCCGCACCTTGCCCGGGGCGAGGTCGATCTCGTCGTAGAGCACGGTGATGTCGGAGGGACCGAGCTTGTAGAAGGTCGCGACCTTCTGCACGCTGTCGCCCGAGGAATTCATGTAGGTCTGCGGCTTCAGCAGCAGCACGCGCTCGCCAGCGATCGAGCCCTCGGTGATCAGGCCCTGGAACTTTTCGCGGAATGCGGGAAAGCCGTGCCGGCGCGCGATGGCGTCGACGGCGAGGAAGCCGATATTGTGGCGGTTGTTGCGGTATTTGTCCCCGGGATTGCCGAGGCCGACAATCAGCTGCATCGGCGAATATCCAGGCACTGGGGCAGGGGTGGGCGGGCCGAAGCCCGCCCGAACTTAGTTGCGCGCCGGATTGGTCCGACGCGGGAGCGTTACTCGCTCGCTTCGCCTTCGGCCGGAGCCTCGGCACCCTCGGCCGCTTCTTCAGCGCGCAGCCCCGAAGGGGCGACGATCGTGGCGATGGTCACGTCGTCCTCGTGGCTGTGGTCGGACGCGCCGGCCGGCAGCTTGATCGAGGAGATGTGGACCGACTGGCCGACATCGAGGCCGGTGAGGTCGATGACGATCTCTTCCGGGATGTTGTCGGCATCGACCGTCAGGTCGAGCGTGTGGTGCACGATGTTCAGCACGCCGCCGCGCTTGATACCCGGCGAGGCTTCTTCGTTGGCGAAGTGGACCGGCACCTGGATGTTGATCTTGGCGCCCTTGCCGATGCGCAGGAAATCGACGTGCAGCGCCTTGTCCTTGACCGGATCGAGCTGGTAGTCGCGCGGAATGACGCGGTGCTTCTCGCCGTCGACCTCGACGGTCATGACATGCGAGAGGAAACCACCGGCGTAGATCGCCTTCATCGCCTCTTTGTACGAGATCGAGATCGGCAGGGGAGCCTTCTTGTCACCATAGATGACGGCGGGAATGAGCCCCTCACGACGCAGTGCACGAGCGGCCCCCTTGCCCACCCCGCTCCGCGCCTGAGCCTTGAGCTCCTTAGCAGCAGTAGCCATTGAATGATCCATTCATGGGTTGGTGTGAACTTCGATTAGTCAAAGCTCACGCGCCCGTCCTCCAGGGGTGACGGGTGCTTCATGGCGCGTGGCTATAGTGGAAAGGGGGCTGGCGGGCAAGGGGAGGGGCGACGGGAGAGGAACAGTCACGAGCGGAAGCCGGGAGCAGGAAAAGTCCCGTAAGACGTCGAAGTTCACCGAAGGGCAGATCCCCTTTGTACTCAAGCACGTCATTCGGGCGGAATCGGTGAATGCTGCAGCGGTCCGGAATGGGTAGGCTGATGCCCACGAATGGATTCGCTATTTCGCGAGGGGTTCCGCGGGTGGGCATCTACGAAGAGCTGGGCATCAAGCCGATCATCAATGCGTCGGCAACACTCACCAAACTTGGTGGATCGCGCATGCCCGGGGAAGTCCTCGAGGCCATGCATGCGGCTGCGGGCTCGTTTGTCGATCTGCCACTCTTTCAAGCGCGGGTCGGCGATCGCATCGCCGAGCTCACCCGGAATGATGCCGCCTTCGTTTCCTCAGGTGCAGCAGCCGGAATCGTGCTCGCGGTCGCAACGCTCATGGCAGCGCCGAACGAACCCGATCCGATGGCGTATCCGATGCTCAAGGGCATCACCAGGAACGAAGTGATCGTCTTCACGTCACAGCGCAACGGCTACGACTTCGCGATTGCCCAGACCGGCGCCTCTATCGTTGCGTGCGACGACACCCTCGACGCGTTCGAGTCGGCCATAACGGACCGCACAGCGTGCCTCGTCTGGTTTGCCGGGGCGCTGGCAGCGAAATCGCCGCCGCTCGAGGATGTCGTTGCGATCGCCAAGAAGCACGGCGTCCCGGTTCTGGTTGACGCCGCTGCCCAGATTCCACCGGTTTCGAACCTCTGGCATTACACCAAGGACCTCGGCTGCGACGGTGTCATCTTCAGTGGCGGCAAAGGTATCCGCGGGCCGCAGGCTGCCGGTCTGGTCCTCGGGACCAGGGAGCTGATCGCAGGGTGCCGCCGACTTTCACCGCCAACGCAGGGCATCGGTCGACCGATGAAAGTCGGCAAGGAAGAACTCGGCGGAATGCTCGCCGCCGTCCAGTACACACTGGCTCAGGACGAAGACGCGCTTCTCGAAGGTTACGAGGCGATCGTGCAGAGCTGGATCGAAGGACTCGGCAACATCGCGGGAGTGACGATGGAACGTGGCTTCCCAAGCGAGGCGGGTCAACCTCACGCCCGCGCCATCGTTCGTCTCTATGACGGTTTCCGCAAGACGCGCGACCAGGTCATTGACGAACTCAGGACCGGCGACGTCTGGATCGAGGTCGCGGCCATTGAACCGAACGCCATCGCCTTGAACCCGCAGACGCTGACGCGCGAAGAAGCCGATGTCGTTACTGCGCGGCTGCGGCAGGTTCTGACCAACTAATCAGGGAAATCATCGATGGCATTCAATGTCCGTAAGCGCGGCAAGCTCACCTATTACTACGAGGGCGATCGGCCGGTTCTCTCGGCACTGGTGACCGAGGAACAGGCGGATGGCGACCTGAAAATCCATTTCGCCGGCCTGACCGGCGGCTACTCGGCGAAGGGCGTCCTGGGGCTCGACAAACTCGTGTCGATGGATCCGCATCAGGAAGTCGCACTGGTCTTCAGGTGCTGGGAGAAGTGGCTGGTCGAGGCAGGAATCTGCTCGTCCCTGCGGGAAATCGACTTCATCGAGATGCACGCGTTCGGTGCCCAGCCGAAGACCCCGAACATCCTCACCGACCCCGCCGGATACGCCGCTGAGCAGGATCGCCTGCGGAAGGCCTATGCCGAGGCGTACTCATCCTTCTTCGCCGATAACCTCCCCGAGAATGGCGTTCCCTGCCGCTTCACGGTCCACCTGATCGATTTCCCGGACAAGGCGGCCTCGTACGAGTTCTATTCGACCGCGCTCCTCCAACGCGCATTGCAGAAGCGTTAGTCAGGCTGGCGCTGCCGGTCCGTGGCTCGGGCACCGGCACGAGATCGTAAAGCGGACTCTCCGCGCCAACCCACTACCCGTCCGCCAACGCGGCCAGCCGTCCCTGCAGATAGTGCCGCACCGCCGGGTCGGTGGTCAGCCCGATGGCCACCGTGAACGCCTCGTAGGCTTCGCTCTTCCGGCCGGCGCGGCCCAGCAAATGCCCGAAGGCGGCCCAGTAGGGTTGGTAGCTCAGCATGCGCTTGTCGCCGGCGAGCGGGGCCATGGCCAGGAGGGCGGCGTCCGGGCCCTCGACTTCGGCCAGGGCGGCGGCGCGGTTGAGGGCGACCACCGGCGAGTGCGTGCGCTGCAACAGGTGCGAGTAGAGCGCGACGATGGCCGGCCAGGTGTCGGCGCCCGTGAGGCGCCGGGCGGTGTGGGCGGACTGGATCGCGGCCTCGAGCTGGTAGCGGCCGGAGGGGCCGCCAGTGCTGGCGTCGCGCAGCAGGCTTTCGGCGAGGGTGAGCAACTCGGTGTCCCACAGGCCGGTATCCTGGCTGTCGAGCGGGACATAGGCGCCGGTCTTGTCGCGGCGGGCGCCGGCGCGGGCGGCGGTGTAGAGCATGAGCGCCAGCATGCCCTTGGCTTCGGGCTCGTCGGGCAGCAGCGAGACGATCAGCCGGGCGAGCCAGATGGCTTCGTCGGCGATGTCCTCGACGCCGTCGCTGAGCTCGTTCCAGCCCTTGGTATAGGCGGCATAGACGGCGTCGAGCACGGCGGCGAGACGCTGCGGCAGCTCCTCGCGCTCGGGGATCTCGAAGGGCACGCCGGCCTCGCGGATGCGGTTCTTGGCGCGCACCAGGCGCTGCCCCATGGTGGCGGGCGGGATGAGGAAGGCGGCTGCGATATCGATGGCGGTGAGGCCGAGGATGGTCTGCAGGATCAGCGGGGCGCGCAGGCCCGGCTCGACCGCCGGATGGGCGCAGGCGAACATCAGGGCGAGGCGCCGGTCGGGGATGGCGTCGCCGCTATTGGCGGCCTCTTCTATCTCGTCAGCGATCAGCTTCACGTGGTCCTCCCCCGCCTGCCGCGTCTGGCGGCGACGCACGGCGTCGGTCTGGCGGCGGCGCGCGACGGTCAGCAGCCAGGCATCGGGGCTCGCCGGCACGCCATCGATCGGCCACATGCGCAGGGCGGCCGCGAAGGCCTCGCCCAGCGCATCCTCGGCGCCCGCCACGTCGCGGGTGCGGGCGGCGAGATAGGCGACGAGGCGGCCATAGCTTTCGCGCGCCACCCGTTCGGCGGCGGCCTTGGCTGAGCCGGCGGCCTCGTCGACTGCGGTCATTTCCAGCTCGAGACGTGCACCGGCCGGACTTCCACCGTGCCATAGCGCGAGGCCGGGCAGCGCTGGGCCCAGGCGATGGCTTCCTCGAGCGTATCGACGTCGACGAAGAAATAGCCGGCGAACTGCTCCTTGGTATCGGCATAGGGGCCATCGAGGATGGAGCCGCTGTCGCCGCTCTTCACCAGCGTCGCCTTGCTCGAGGGCTCGAGCCGCTCGCCGCCATCGATGCCGGCCTTGGCCAGCGCCTCGTTGAAGGCGCCCCATTCGGCCCACAGCTCCTTCTGGGGAGCGGCCTGGATCAGGGCGTCGTCCTGGTGGAGCAAAAGCATGTAGCGCATTGGTTTCTCCTGTTGCGGGTGCGTCGGGATCAGCCCCGACACACCCATGTCGCGTGGACCGGCCGGCTTTCGACCGGTCCCCGAAGATTCCGCGCGATGCTCACGCGCCCTCGGGCCGGGTCGGCCAGATCGGGCGCACCTCGATGGTGCCGAACTGGGCGGCCGGGCACTTGCCGGCCCACTCGACGGCCTCCTCGATGGTCGGCACATCGATCAGGTAGTAGCCGCCCAGCTGTTCCTGGGTTTCGGCGTAGGGGCCATCGAGCACCACGGCCTTCTTGTCGCGCACGCGGACGCTGCGGGCCGACGGGGTGGGGCGCAGGCGCTGGCCGTCGACCATCACGCCGGCCTTCACCATGGCCATGTTGAAGGCGTGATATTCGGGGCTCATGCCGGTGTCGTCCACCGTCGTCGAGGTATTCATACGGGCTTCGTCGCCCATGATGAGCAGCATGAACTTCATCGATCTTCTCCTGTTCGGGGCCGGACGAAAGTGCCCGGCTGACCCGATGACGGCTGGCAGAAGAGAAGTTCTACAAAACGACAGCGAGATTTTCAGCCCGGCCGTTTCGCTTAGCGGAGGCCCGGGGCGTCGACGTAATCCGCAAACAGTTCGCGCACTTCGATCGAGCCCCATTGCGCGGCCGGGCACTTGGCGGCCCAGTCGAGCGCTTCCTGCATGCTGGCCGCCTCGATGAGGTAGAAGCCGCCCAGCTGTTCGCGCGTCTCGGCATAGGGGCCATCATGCACGCGCAGCACGCCGCCTTCGTTGGTGAAGGTGCCCATCGAGGTCTCGCCGCCCTCCATGCGCAGGGTGCGGGCTTCGCCGGTCTGCTGCAGGGGCGCGGTCATCACCAGGGCGCCGGCCTTTTTCAGCACGTCGTTATAGGCGCCCATGATGTCCATGGCCCGGCCCATGTCCTCGGCCGAGAACTCGGCACCGACCGTCTCGTCGGCATAGAGCAACATCATGTACTGCATCGTCCCTCTCCTTGGCTGTGACGTTAACCTGTCAAACCAATGTCGGGCGAGGCGAGGGCATTTCGACAATGCGATGGAGATTCATGAACGGATGGACAGAACCCGTTCATGAACATGGTGGATGGGCGGCCAAAATGGGTATGGTCCGCTGACCTTACTGCCGCAGTCCCGTGGCCAATCGAGGCATCGCGCCGCCGAACCGCCTCGGCCGCACGGGCCTCGCCGAGATTTATCCTCGCTGGAGCCAGCCATGCGAAAATAGCCCCATACCGTCATGGACCGGGGCAGGGCGATTGCACACACAGCAGACTGAACGAATTGGGTGCATATCGTTCAATTCCGGTGCGACGCTCAGTCGAGGAGGCTCGAGACGCTCTGTTCGCTCGCCGTGCGGGCGATGGCTTCGCCCATCAGCGGGGCGATGGAGATGACGCGGATGTTCTTGGCGGCGCGCGAGGCTTCGGTGGCCTCGATCGAGTCGGTAATCACCAGCTCCTTGAGCTTGCTCGCCGCGATGCGCTCGGCTGCGCCATCGGACAGCACGCCATGCGTGATATAGGCTGAAACCTCGGTGGCACCGGCCTTGAGCAGGGCTTCGGCGGCATTCACCAGCGTGCCGCCCGAGTCGACGATATCGTCGATGAGGATGCAGGCATGGCCGGCGACGTCGCCGATGATGTTCATCACCTCCGACACGCCGGCGCGCGGGCGGCGCTTGTCGACGATGGCGAGATCGGCGCCGATGCGCTGGGCGGTAGCGCGGGCCCGGGCCACGCCGCCAACGTCGGGCGAAACGATCATCAGGTTGCCGTTGGTGTAGCGCTCCTGGATGTCGCGGACCATGACCGGCGCGCCATAGAGGTTGTCGGTCGGGATATCGAAAAAGCCCTGGATCTGGGCGGCATGCAGATCGAGCGTGACGACCCGGTTGACGCCGGCCTCGGTGATCAGGTTGGCGACCAGCTTGGCCGAGATCGGCGTGCGCGAGGCGGACTTCCGATCCTGCCGGGCATAGCCGAAATAGGGCATGACCGCGGTGATGCGGCGGGCCGACGAGCGGCGCAGCGCATCCGACAGGATCAAGAGCTCCATCAGGTTGTCGTTGGCCGGATACGAGGTCGACTGCAGGATGAAGACGTCCTCACCACGCACGTTCTCGTGGATCTCGACGAAAATCTCTTTGTCGTTGAAGCGCTTGACCGTGCAGTCGGTCAGGGGCAGCTCGAGATAGCTCGCGACGGCCTCGGCCAGCTCGCGATTGGAATTGCCGGTGACGAGTTTCACGGGCGCGGGCTCCGGGGGCGGCCGGGCGGGAGTGACCGGCTCCTTCTGGCCGGGTCTTTAGCTTGGCCGCCCACAGGAGGCAATGCAGCTTGTGACGGATGGATGAACATTCGGGGTGTGGGGCACGGTTTCTCCCGAGACTCGGTGTCATCCCAGCGAAAGCTGGGATCCAAGCCGCAGCCCGCGCTGGCGGAGAGATGGATCCCTGCTTTCGCAGGGATGACAGCTGGTGAGTGGGGATGGACGGCGCGTGGCCTCTCAAACCCGCGTGGGAGCTACAGCCCGCCCAGCCCGATGACGCTCAACTGCCGCCCCGCCGTCGTGCCCTTGTGCGTCGCGTAGCGGTGCGAGAAGTATTTTTTCGGCTCGGCATAGGTGCAGATGGCGAGGTCATCGACCAGGCCGACACCGGCATTGGCGAGGTGGTCGAAGACGAAGCCCGGGAGGTCGAAATGCTCGCGGCCGCCGTTGGGCTTGCTGATGCGGTTGGCCGCATCGCGATGGTCGCGGAGCAGGTTCGCGGCGAATTCCGGGCCGACCTCGTAGTTCGGGCCGGAAATCGTGGGACCGATGGCCGCGACGATGCGGTCGGCGCGGGCGCCGAGATCGACCATGGCGGCGACGGTGGCCTCGGCAATGCCGCCGACGGCGCCCTTCCACCCGGCATGGGTGGCGCCGATGACGCCGGCCTCGGCGTCGGCGAACAGGATCGGCGTGCAGTCGGCGGTGAGAATGCCGAGCGCGATGCCGGGAACGCGGGTGACCAGCGCATCGGCTTCCGGCTTCTCGTCATTGGCGCCGGGGAGGCGGGTGACTTCGAGCACGGTGACCGAGTGAACCTGCTTCACGGTGACCAGCTGGTCGAGCGAAAAGCCAAGATTGCCGGCGACCTGGGCGCGGTTCTCGATGACGTGACTGAACTTGTCGCCGCTCGATTCCGATGTGTTGAGCGACGCGAAATCGCCGGTCGACACGCCGCCGCGACGGCCGAAAAAGCCGTGCCGGACGCCGGTCAGCCGCTCGAGCGCGCGACTGGTTTCAAAGGGAGTGGTCATTTCGGAAAGCCGAGTGGTTCGAGGTCGCCGGAATGGGCGCAGAACACCTTGAACAGCGTGCCCATCTCCTCAGGCGCGGTCAGGCGCTTCAGGGCCGCGCCGATTTCGTCCATACGTGCCGGATTGGCCCGGGCCAGCGCCGTCGCCCTCTCGACAATGCCGAGGCCGCCGAGGAAATCGCGCTGCGTGGACAGTTTTTCGACCGTCAGGCCGACCTCCTCGGCGATGATGCGCAGGGCGCCGAAGCTGACATGGGCGCTGAGGTCGATCTCGCCCGGCGCGTCGAGCGGATCGACATAGGCGTGGTTGCGGATGGCCTGCAGCGTTTCGCCGGTCTGGAGGTCGCCGTAGCCGTAGTCGACGGCGAGGAGGGCGCCGCGCTGGTTGCGGATGCGGGTGCCGAGCTGCTGGACGATGTCGGCCGAGGCGAGGCTGACCTCGTAGATTTCGCCCGGCGCGGCGCCGCGCACGCCCTCGGGCATCGAGGCCTCGGGGATCGGCGTCGGCGACAGGCCGAAGACGCGCTTGCCGTCGCGCAGTCCGACCTGGCGCTCGTGCCAGCCATCGGTGCCCTTCACGAACTGGCGGATGGGCATGGCGTCGAAGAACTCGTTGGCGACGACCAGCAGCGGATCCTCGGCAACCTCGTCGATGGCCGAGGCCCAGTACGGGTTGTACTGCGCGAGCCGCTCGGCCTGCTGCGCCCGCAGCGCCGGATTGGTCTCGAACAGCTGCAGGTGGCAGGCATCGAGGAAGCCTTCGGCCTTGGCGGCGACGCGCAGCGCATCCTGCATCAGCGTGCCCCGGCCGGGCCCGAGTTCGAGCAGGGTGAAGCTGGGCGGCTCGCTCATCTGCTGCCAGATGTTGACGAGGTAGAAGCCGATCAACTCCCCGAACATCTGGCTGATCTCGGGCGCGGTGACGAAGTCGCCCTTGGCGCCGAGCGGGTCCTTGCCGGTGTAGTAGCCGGAACGCGGATGGGTCAGCGCGAGGCTCATATAGGTCGCAACCGACATCGGCCCGTTCTGGGTGAGCTGCATGTCGATCAGCTCGGCGAGCGTGTGGTCACCGGACGTATTCTCACTCATGGCGGGCCCTCAGGGCATAGATAACCAGCCCGAGGCCGGCGACCAGCATGGGTAGGCTCAGGATCATGCCCATGGTCAGCCAGCCGCCATAGAGGTAGCCGAGCTGGCTGTCGGGCAGGCGGAAGAACTCGACGAAGATGCGGCCGAGCCCATAGCCGATGCCGAAGATGCCGGCGATCAGGCCGGGATGCTTCAGGGCGCGCGTGTAGAAACAGAGCAGGTTGATGACGGCGAAGAGCAGCAGGCCTTCGAGCAGTGCCTCGTAGAGCTGGGTGGGGTGGCGGGGCACGCCGAGCTCGTCGTTGGGGAAGATGATGCCCCAGGGCAGGGTGGTGGGCGCGCCCCACAGCTCGGCATTGATGAAATTGGCGACGCGGCCGAGGAATAGGCCGATGGTGCCGATGGCGCCGAGCAGGTCGAAGCCGGAAAGGATGTTGCCCTTGTGGTGGCGGGTGAACAGCGCCATGGCCAACGCGATGCCGACGAGGCCGCCGTGGAAGCTCATACCGCCGTCCCACAGCGCGATGATCTCACCGGGGTTCTGAAGGTAGTAGCCGAGATTGTAAAACAGCACGTAGCCGAGCCGGCCGCCGAGGATGATGCCGAGCACGGCCCAGAAGGCAAAATCCCAGATCGCCGGCGGCGGGAAGGGCGGGCGATTGTCGCGCCACAGCCCGTGCCGGCTGAGCAGGAGCGTGGCGTAGGCCGCGCCGAGCAGGACGCCGGCGAGATAAGCCAGGGCGTACCAGCGGATTTCGATCGGGCCGAGCGCAAAGGCGACAGGTTGGAGGAAGTCCGGAAAGGGCAAGGCGCGGCTCCGCTCGAAGTAGCTTTTCTTGTAGGTCGCGCGTTCGAACCGGAAAAGTCTGCAACTTTTCCTGAACACGCTCCGGCAGGAGGTGAGACCTTTTAGCCGCCACCGGGCTCTGGTCAAGGCACGCTGGTCCGCCTAAAAAGCTTGCCGATAGCCGTTGAGAGGACAGGTCAGATGACCCAGAGCAGCAAGCTGTTCGACGAGCTGGGCAAGCTCATGAACAATGCCGCAGGCGTTGCCGATGGCGTGCGCCGCGAGATCGAGACGGTGGTGAAATCCCAGCTCGAGCGGCTGATCGCCGACATGGACCTGGTCAAGCGCGAAGACTACGACGCGCTGCGCGAGCTGGTGCAGACGCAGAGCGCCGAGCTCAAGGCGCTCAAGGCCGAGGTCGATGCGCTGAAGGCCAGGGGCTAAGCCCGGGTGCGTATCGCAGTCCTTTCCGACGTGCACGGCAACCTGCACGCCCTCGATGCCGTGCTGGACGATATTGCCGGGCAGGGCGTCGATGCGACGCTGGCGCTGGGCGATTTCCTTAGCGGTCCGAGCGATCCGGTCGGAGTCGCCGACCGGCTGATCGAGCTGGGCATCCCGTCGGTGCGCGGCAACCACGATCGCTACATCACCGACGGGCGCGACAACGATTGGCACATCGATGCGCTGGTGCGCGGCATGCTGACGGCACCGCAGATGGAGTGGCTCGGCTCGATCCCGCCGACGCGGCTGTTCGACGAGGACATCTTTCTCTGCCACGGCACGCCGCGCGACGATAACGGCACCTTCCTCGATGCGATCACCGAGACGCCGGAGTACCGGTTCTCCTCGATCAACCGCCGCGACAAGATCGAGGAAGAGGCCGAGGGCTTCGATCATGCGGTGATCCTGTGCGGGCACACGCATGTGCCGCGCAGCCTGAGGCTCACCGATGGCCGGCTGGTGGTGAACCCGGGCAGCGTCGGGCTGCCGTTTGAGATTGGTTCACCTGATGCGCGCTATGGAATTGTCGAGAAGCGCAGCGCCGGCTGGAATACGGAGCTGCGTGCCGTTGCCTATGATCATCACGCCGCCGCCGAGCAGGCGCTCGAACGTGGCTATCCGAAATGGGCCGAAGCCTTGAAGTGGGGCTGGGCCAGCCCGCGCGGACTGTAGCTGCCGCCGGTCGTCGCCAGGAGGCGGACGCATGCGTATTGCGGTGATTTCCGACATTCACGGCAACCGCCTGGCGCTCGATGCGGTCGAGGCGGATATCGCCATGCGCGGCGTCGATGCGACGGTGAACCTGGGCGACCTGTTCGCCGGGCCGGTCGATCCGATCGGAGTGGCGGACATGCTCATCGAGCGCGGTTATCCCACGGTGATCGGCAACCACGATCGCTACATGCTCGACATGCCCGATGCGGAAATCGCGCCGATCGACCGGCATGTGCGGGCGCAGCTGTCGCCGGTGCATATTGCCTACATGAGGAGCCTGCCCAGGACGCAGGATATCGAGGGCGAGGTGTTCCTGTGCCACGGCACACCCACGAGCGACGAGGCGCCGTGGCTCGACTCGTGGTGGACGGGCCGGACGATGACGGTGCCGGGCGAAGTCGAGGTAACGGCGCAGGCCGACGGGCTCGATTTCCCGGTGCTGCTGTGCGGGCACACCCATGTTTCGCGGGTAGTTCGGCTGCGTGACGGGCGGCTGGTGGTCAACCCGGGTGCGGTGGGGCTGCAGATCAATTATGGCGTGCCGGACGCGCGCTACGCCATCATCGAGCGGCATGGCGGGGTGTGGTCGGCGACGATCCGGGCAGTGCCATACGACTTCGAGGCCGCCGCGCAGGCTGCGATCAGGAACGGCTTTCCGAAATGGGCCGAGGCGATCCGCACCGGCTGGGCCAGCGCCGAGGGGCTGTTCTGAGGCAACCAGCCACCGGGTGTCATCCCTGCGAAAGCAGGGATCCAACTCGTAGCCCGCGCTGGTGGATAGATGGATCCCTGCTTTCGCAGGGATGACATCGAGTTTTGGGAGAGTTCTCGCATCCACGATCCGGCAAGGAAACGTCGCGTCACGCAATCGTCATCGGTGGAGTGAGGCGCGCTATATAGCGCGAGTCGGCGGCTCTACGCTGTCTCAAAATCGAGCAGATCGGGTGGGGACAGACTCGGCGGCTTAAGACCCTGTTAACCCTTCGAGCGGGATCATCCACAGAAGAAAGCCTTGGATGGCCCGGATGGCGCAATCCCCGGAATCGGGGGGCGCGTGTAGCGTGAGGGGCATAGGACGATTCGAAGGCTCTCTGCCGCGTTCGCGTTCTCGAGAGTACCGCGTCGGGTCGGATCAGCCGGCCAAGCCTTCACCGTTTCGCCCAATGGGACGCTCAGCCAATGACACATCTTCTCGAACTTGAGCCGGATCGCACCGTGCATCCGGTCGACATCATCGAGCACATCGCGTCGATCAACGACTGGAATTTCGAACGCCAGGACGCGGACGAAATCTCCATCTCGGTGCGCGGCAACTGGGCGGACTACCACGTTTCCTTCAACTGGATGGAAGACCTCGAGTCGCTCCACATCGCGGCCGCGTTCGACCTCAAGGTGCCGGACATCCGCCGCAACGAAGTGAAGCTGCTGATCTCGCTGATCAACGAACAGCTGTGGATCGGCCATTTCGACATGTGGAACCACGAGGGTGTCGTGCTGTTCCGCAACTCGCACCTGCTGACCGGCGGGGCCGAGGTCAGCCCGCAGCAATGCGAGGCGCTGCTGCGCTCGGCCACCGACAGCTGCGATCTCTACTACCAGGCTTTCCAATTCGTGATATGGGCTGGCAAGAGCGCTGCAGACGCGCTCAGCGAGGTCATGTTCGAAACGGTAGGCGAAGCTTGAATCTATCAGATATCGGCCCCGTCGTTCTGGTCGGGGCCGGCAAGATGGGCCTGGCGCTGGCCCGCGGCTGGATCGCGGGCGGGCTGCCGGCGGACCGGCTGGTCCTGTGTGATCCCCAACCCTCCGAGGCGGCGACCGCGTTTGCGGCCGAGCATGGCGTGCGCCTGCTCGACAGCCCCATCGGCGTGCTGACGCATGTGCTGGTGCTCGCCGTCAAGCCGCAAGTGATCCACGACGTGATGGCCCAGATTCAGCCGATCGTAGGCAGTTACACGCTGGTGGTTTCGATTGCGGCGGGGATACCGCTGGCGGGGCTGAGCGAAGGCCTGCTGACCGACCGGGTGATCCGCACCATGCCGAATACACCGGCCCAGATCGGGCGGGGTATCAGCGGCGCGGTGGCGCTCAGCGTAACCGACGAGGACCGTGCGACTGCCGAGTCGCTGCTGCAGGCGGCCGGGGAGCTGATGTGGTTCGACGACGAGGCGATGATCGACGCGGTGACGGCGGTCAGCGGTTCGGGTCCGGCCTATGTGTTCTACATGGTCGAGGCACTGGCGGCGGCCGCCAAGCGCCAGGGCTTTGACGACGAGCAGGCGATGCGGCTGGCGCGCGCCACGGTGACCGGTGCGGCGGCGCTGATGGATGCCGAAAAGGATTTGCCGGCTTCGCAACTGCGGATCAACGTGACTTCGCCCAAGGGCACCACTGCGGCGGCGCTCGAGGTGCTGATGGCGCCCGACGGGCTGACGCCGCTGATGGACAAGGCGGTAGCAGCGGCCCGCAGACGGTCCGAAGAGCTCGGCCGCGCCTGATGGCCGAGATTTCTTACGCCGACTTCGAGAAGGTCGATATCCGGGTCGGTACGATCGTCGACGCCAGAGTTTTCCCCGAGGCGCGGAAGCCGGCGTATATTCTCCTGATCGATTTCGGTTCGGAGGTGGGGATCAAGAAAAGCTCGGCGCAGATCACGGTGCACTATACGCCCGAGACGCTGGTCGGCCGGCAGGTGATGGCGGTAGTGAACTTTCCGCCGCGGCAGATCGGCCCGGTGCGCAGCGAAGTGCTGACACTAGGATTCGAGGATGCCGATGGCGCAATTGTTCTCGCGGCGGTGGAGCGCGGCGTGCCGAACGGCCAGAAGCTGATGTAGCTGCCGCGGCTGGAGCACTTCCCGATCGGACTGAAGTGGCGCCCCACGCACAGTGTCATTCCCGCGAAGGCGGGAACCCAGTCGGGGCACCGAGCGTGCGGCCGCTGGATCCCCCGCCTTCGCGGGGATGACGCCGGAGTGTGTGGACCGCTTCGAACGTGAACTGCTCTACAGGTCGTCCGTCAGCTTGAGGCGGTCCAGCAGGCCACGGTCATCGGGCTCCACCATGCCGACGAAGAATTGCAGCACGGTGCGCTTTCCTTCGGGGGGCAGGGCGGCGATGGCGGATTCGATGCGGCTGGTCTGGGTGGCCGAGAGGACGTCGAAGAGTTCGCGGCCCTTGGCCGTGGCATGCAGCAGGCGCTGACGGCGGTCGGTGTCGCCCGTCTTCTGCTCGATATAGCCGTTGTCGACGAGCTGGCGCAGGACGCGGGCGAGGCTTTGCTTGGTGATCTTGAGGATGTCGAGCAGGTCTGCGACCGGCATGCCGGGCTTGAGGTTGACGAAATAGAGCACGCGGTGGTGGGCGCGGCCAAAGCCTTGGCGTTCGAGCAGCGCATCAGCGTCGCTGACGAAGTCGCGATAGGCAAAGAAGAACAGCCCCATCACGTCCAGCGGCATCGATGGGGAGGCCTTGCTGCCGGAATTTATGTCAGCCTTGTTGACATTTATTTTGCCCGGTGCCATCATCCCCCCATCGAGATTGCTTTTCTTGCCTTATCCCAAAGCCATTCCGGTTTGCCAAGGGCGAGCCGGTGGGGCAGGATTGCAGGCAAACAACAAGCGGCCAGGGAAGACCGCAGAGCGGGAGATAGAACATGGCAATTCCTATGGACCAGCGCGACGGCTGGATCTGGTTCGACGGCCAACTGGTGCCGTGGAAGGACGCCAAGCTTCACGTGCTGACGCATGGGCTGCACTATGCGAGCAGCGTGTTCGAGGGTGAGCGCGCCTATGGTGGCGAAATCTTCAAGTCGCGCCAGCATACCGAGCGCCTGATCCAGTCGGGCAAGACGCTCGATTTCACCATTCCCTATTCGGTCGACGAGATCGAAGCGGCCAAGCGTCTCGTGCTGGAGAAGAACGGGCTGGTCGACGCCTACGTGCGCCCCGTGGCCTGGCGCGGCTCGGAAGAGCTGTCGGTGCCCGGCCGCAACAACAAGGTGCACCTCGCCATCGCTGCCTGGGTGTGGCCGAGCTATTTCTCGGTCGAGGAGAAGCTCAAGGGCATCCGCCTCGAGTGGAGCCGCTGGAAGCGCCCGAGCCCGGAGACAATCCCGTCCTCGGCCAAGGCCGCCGGCCTCTACATGATCTGCACGCTGAGCAAAGACGCGGCGATGGCCAATGGCTATGCAGATGCGCTGATGCTCGATTATCGCGGCTATGTCGCCGAGGCGACCGGCGCCAATGTGTTCTTCATCAAGGGCGACGAGATCCATACGCCGACCCCGGATTGCTTCCTCAACGGCATCACCCGGCAGACGCTGATCGAGCTTGCCAAGCAGAACGGCTACAAGGTGATCGAGCGGCACATCCTGCCCGAAGAGCTGGCCAACTACGACGAATGCTTCCTTACCGGTACCGCGGCGGAGGTGACGCCGGTGTCGGTGGTTGGCGAGTACACGTTCAAGCCGGGCAAGGCCTGCACGACGCTGATCAACGCCTATACCGAGGCGGTGACGCCCAAGAAGGTCGCGGCAGAGTAAGCCCAGTCCGAATTGCCGAGTTGATGAACCCCGCCCGCTGTGGCGGGGTTCATGCTTTCGGAGGATCTCATGAAATTGCCGAGTCTGCGCGAGCGGTTGAAGAGCGGGGTGCCGCTGATCGCGACGTTCTCGATCATTCCGGCGGTCGAAGTCGTGGAACTCATCGGGCTCGCCGGGTTCGATGCGGTGATCCTCGATATCGAACATGGCGCGCATGGCAGCGAGGCGCTGGGAGCGCTGATCCTCGCAGCGATGGCGCGTGGAATCTATCCGGTCGTGCGGGTGCGCAGCAGCGATCCGGCCGAGATTGCCGCGGCGCTGGATGCTGGAGCCGCTGGCGTGATCGTGCCGCAGATCGGTTCGCTGGCCGAGGCGGAGAGGGCGGTGCGGGCGGCGCGGTTTGCGCCGGATGGCAATCGCGGGGCCAATCCGTTCGTGCGCGGCGCGGACTATTCGGGGCGGCTCGAGTGGTTCGCCGAGGCCAATCGTGATGTGGCCATCCTGGTGATGATCGAGGGTCGGGACGGGCTGGCGGCGGCGGAGCAGATCGCGGCGGTGCCCAATCTCGACGGCGTTTTCGTCGGGCCGATGGACCTGTCGCACTCGCTGGGCGTGCCGGGCGAGATGGGGCATCCGGATGTGGTAGCGGCCATTCGGACCGCGATTGCGGCGTGCCGCAAGGCGGGAATCACGGCCGGCATCTTCGCGGGCACGCCCGAGGCGGCGAAGCGGTGGATGGGCGAGGGCGTGAGCTTTCTCGGTGTTGGTGCGGATACGGCTTACCTGCGCGCGGCGCTGGTGCGGGCGGTGACGGAAACGCGGGGCTAGCTGCGCGTGGCGGCGCGGCGGTGCAACTCGCGCAGGCGCGCCTCGAGCGAGGGCTCGGGGCCTTCGACCGGCAGGTTGGGCGCAATCGCGTTGATCGGCAGGTTGACGACGGGCGATGGCGAGCCGCCGAGTTCGGCGCGCCATTCGGCCAGTTGCGCTGACGAGGCGGCATAGACGATGCGGCCGAGGCCGACCCAGGCGTGGGCGGCGGAACACATCGGGCAGTGCTCGCCGGAGGTGTAGACGGTAGCGTCGGCGCGCTCGGCTGACGCCATGTTGGCGGCGGCCCATTTGGCGATGTCGAATTCGGGATGGCGCGTGGCGTCGCCGGTCGATTCCCAGTTGTGCTCTTCATGGAGCACGCGACCATCGGCAGCGACCAGCACGGAGCCGAACGGGTCGTTGCCGGTGGTGAGCGCCTGTTCGGCGAGATCGACCGCGCGGGTCAGGTGTTTCAGGTCGGTGGCGTTCACGTCGCGCGCCCGTCTGGGTAGACGGCGGGGCCCTTGAGCTCGAGTTTGTTGCCCCAAGGATCGAGCACGTAGAACGAGTTGCCCATGCCACGAGCGCCGTCGTGGAAGGCGTAGCGTTCGATGGCGACGTCGTGCGCGGCGAGGTGGGCCCGCATGGCGTCCTCGTCGAAGGGGCTCAGCGCGATGCAGACGTGATCGACGTTGCGGCCGCCTTTGACCGGCGGGATGGCGGAGGCGGCGCCGGGATGGGTGATGTCCCACAGGACGATCAGCGCGGCGCCGCACCAGAGCTGCTCCATGCCGAGGGCCGGGTACCCATAGCCGGGCTGACAGCCGAGGACGTCGGCATACCATTTGGTTGCTTTGGCGAGGTCGTCGACGAGGAAGACGATGTGGTCGATGCCGACCAGCGAGAAGGGCGGAGTGGTCACTTGATATCCCATCTGAGGCGGGCGGCGTCGTCTTCGGGTTTGGCCTCGACCCAGCGCTCACCGTCGGGAGTGGCTTCCTTTTTCCAGAACGGGGCGTCGGTCTTGAGATAGTCCATCAGGAAGGAAGCGCCGTCGAAGGCGGCCTGGCGGTGCGGGGCCAGGGTCATCACCTGGACGATGGGATCGCCGACGGGCAATTCGCCGTAGCGGTGGATGACGCTGGCGCGGATGAGGCCGAAGCGGGTGACGGCTTCGGCGATGGCCTTGCTGACCTGGGCGATGGCCAGTTCGGGATAGGCCTCGAGCGTCAGGGTGCTCACCGGATCGTCGGGGCGGGAGCGGACGAGGCCGGTGAAGGTGACGGCGGCGCCGGCCGCGGCCGACAGTTCGAGAAAGGCATTGGTCTCGGCGCCCGGATCGAAAGGCTCGGTCTGGATGCGGACGGACACCGGCGTCAGCCGCCGGTCATGGGCGGAAAGAGCGCGACGACCTTGGCGTTGCCGAGCGGGGCGGTATGCGGGACGATCTCGGTATCGAGCGCCGCCTTGATCAGGTTTGGTTTTTGCATCGCCAGATCAGCGGCTTCGTCGCGATCCCTCAGCCACTGAATCAGGTCGCCGACGGTGACGACCTCGGCGGGCGGATCGATATCCTCCTCGCCGCGGTTGAGGCGTTCGCGCAGCCAGGCGAAGTAGCGGACTTTCATAATTCGGGTCCCGAAAGATGCGGCCAGGCCGACTTGAGATAGTCCCAGCCGGTCCAGACGGTGAGGATGGCGGCCACCCACAGGGCGAAATGGGCGATGAAGGCGAGGCCGAGCAGCATGGGAGCGGCCATGATCAGTGCCAGCGCGACGAGTTGCACGGTGGTTTTCCACTTGGCCAGCATGGTGACCGGGACATCGACGGAGCGGTTGCCGAGGTACTCGCGCAGGCCGGAAACAAAGATTTCGCGGAGCAGGATGGCGATAGCCGGGAGCAGGTCCCAGCCGGTGAAGTCGCGGGTCCAGGCAAAGGTGACGAGCAGGGCGCCGACCAGCAGTTTGTCGGCGATCGGATCGAGCATCTTGCCGAGCGCGGAATTGAGGTTCATGCGCCGGGCGAGGAAGCCGTCGAGCCAATCGGTGACGGCCGCGGCGATATAGAGCAGCAGCGCCAGCCAGCGTAGCCAATCCCAGCCGGGAGACGAACCCCAGGCGACGAACAGGCAGATCACCGGGATGGCGAGGATGCGCCCGATGGTGAGCTGGTTGGGAAGCGTCATCAGTTGCGGAGGGATCTGCATGGGGCGGAGATGACGCTATCGGCGTGGCGGGGTCAAGGCGCGGGCGGTGGGAACTCGTGGGAGGGTTGCAGGTTGCTTTCTGCTCGACGGAGTTTTTCCCATGACCGGATTGAACAAGCAGACAGAAAAGCCGACGGCTCCGGCCTTCCGCGACAAGCAGAAGCCGGGCCCGGCCGAGGCCGACCATCAGGTGCGGCCGGCCGGCCCGGACGGGATGCGGCAGAAACCGAAACGCGAATGGAAGCCGGAGGACGAGGCGTCGGACGAGTCGTTTCCGGCGAGTGATCCGCCGGCGGCGAACAGGTTTGATTGACTGGCAAGGGCGGTGCTTGTGGCCGCTCCCTCCACCAGCTTCGCTGGTCCCCCTCCCCCCGCCATGCGGGGGAGGATCATGGAGAAGCCGGTGACCAAGCTAAGCCACCAGTTGGGCGGTGACGCGGCGGCGTTCCTCGACCGATTGGGCCAGTTGGTCCAGTACGTCGACCGTGGTGTCCCAGTCGATGCAGCCGTCGGTGATGGACTGGCCGTAGACGAGGGGCTTGCCGGGGACGAGGTCCTGGCGGCCGGCGACGAGGTTGGATTCGGCCATGACGCCGATGATGCGCTTGTCGCCGGCGGCGATCTGGGCGCCGACATCGGCAAGGACGAGTGGCTGGTTCTGCGGATTCTTGGACGAGTTGGAGTGGCTGGCGTCGATCATGACGATCGGGCGCTCGCCGGACTTCTCGGCCTCGGCGCAGGCGGCGGCGACCGACTCGGCGTCGAAGTTCGGCACTTTGCCGCCGCGCAGGATGATGTGGCAGTCGTCGTTGCCTGAGGTCGTTGCGATGGCAGAGCGGCCGGTCTTGGTCACGGCCAGGAAATGGTGCGGATGGCTGGCCGACTTCACGGCGTCGAGCGCGATGCGGACATTGCCGTCGGTGCCGTTCTTGAAGCCGACGGGACAGCTCAGCCCGGAGGCGAGCTCGCGATGCACCTGGCTCTCGGTGGTACGCGCGCCGATGGCGCCCCAGGCGACGAGGTCGGCGAAATATTGCGGAGTGGTCATATCGAGGAATTCGCAGCCGGCGGGCAGGCCGAGATTGTTGATCTCGAGCAGCAGCGCGCGGGCGACGCGCAGGCCGTTGTCGATATCGAAGCTGCCATCGAGATTGGGGTCGTTGATGAGGCCCTTCCAGCCGACGGTGGTGCGGGGCTTCTCGAAATAGACGCGCATGACGATCTCGAGGCTGCCGCTCAGGCGCTCGCGCACGGCGAGGAGGCGGCGGGCGTAATCGAGCGCGGCCTTCGGATCGTGGATGGAGCAGGGGCCGACGACGACGGCGAGGCGGTCGTCGGTGCCATGGATGATGTTGTGCAGCGCGTGGCGGGCACGGATCACCGTCTCGGTGGCGGCGTCGGTGCGCGGGTACTCGCGGATGACTTCTTCCGGGGTTCGGAGTTCGCGAAGGTCCTTGATGCGCAGGTCGTCAGTGGATTTCAGCATTTTGTCGTCGGCTCCTGGGGTGTCTTGGGGCCCGGCGACGAAAAAGCCGCCAGGTGCTGGCGGCTTTTCGGGTATTCGGCTGTTTGGTCTTCAGATCAAACGTTCCCCTCCGGCTGCCAGCGGCTTCCGTTGCTAAAGTACCAATAGAAGAAGGTGGCGCGGAGGTTCATGGGCGGAGTCTGTAGCCCAGCCGGTGCCGGTTGTCACCGGGGATTCGTCAGCCTTGGTCGGAAGGCTTACCCGCCGCGGTCTTGATGGCGGCGAGAACACGCATGGTCGCTTCGAGGTCAGCGCTGGTCAGACCCGAGAAAATCTGGCGGCGCAGCGCCTGCACATCGGCGTTGACCTCGAGGACGGTCTCCTTGCCGCGGGGGGTCAGCGAAATGGAGTTGGCGCGCCGATCGGTCGGGTCGGGCTGGCGGTTGACGAGCCCGGAACTCTCGAGCTCGTCGATCAGGCGAACCAGCGAGGCGCCTTCGATGCCGACGGCTTCGGCCAGTGCGTTCTGGCGGATGTTGTCGCCGAGGCGCTCGATCCACAGGAGCGGCGCCGAGGCGGCCTCGGACACGCCATGCTTGGCCGCGGCCTCGCGCGCCATCTTGCGCCACAGCCGGCCGGTGTGCAGGAGATCTCGCGTCAGATCGCGGAGCAGGTGGGCGGTTTCTGTGTCTGGCATAAATCGCTGCTGCGTTCGGATCAGGTCCGATGTGAAAGACCACAGCCCCGCGACCGGCGCAACCCGAGTTGTGCCCGCAGCGACATCATGGCCAGGAACCGCGCGCCCGCCATGATGAACGGGAACTTAACGGCAGTTAACAGGGCTTGCATGCAATGCATAGCTCGGGTGCGAAATACCCCACTGCTCGAGTCGAGTTAGCAGCTCTATATGCAGGTCACCAAACAGAAGGGGACCAGAAATGAACATTCGTCAGAAGCTCTCGCAGATCGCCGCTTACAACCGCACTGTTCGTGAGCTGTCGCAGCTGACCAACAACCAGCTCCGCGACCTCGGCATCACCCGCGAAGACATCAAGTTCGTCGCGCGTACCGCTGCCAACTAAGTAGTGATCGCATAGATCGAGAACGAAGGCGCCCATCGGGCGCCTTTTGTTTTGCGCATACTGACGCATCCGACAGCCTGGTGGCTTCGGAGTTTTCAAAGAACTCATCCCCTTTCGGAGATGAAGCGACGTGCCGGCGGGGCCTTTGCCCCTCGCGGTAGTCCGCAGCAATATGTGAGGCGCACGCCTCGCCGGCCGATCGGGGTTTTGGGCTTATGGCACGTGGGCCCGGGCGTTTCGTCGCTCAAATCGCTCCACTGGAGCGATTTGCCCCTGCGGGTCGCTCCTCGACCCAGTGCCGCATCGCGAGCTGCCCGAAGCTGAGCTGGCTGCCGGATTCCGCGCTCACCAACCTTCGCTCCCCACCCGATGCCGGGCAGTTGCAGCCTGGGACCGGACGTGCATCCGCCAAGTCCCCGCGTTGCTAGCGGCGTCCCCGGCGAACCGGATCGTGCCGACGTGCTTTGGACCTGGGCCGGCACGACTGCCGACCCACCCAATCTCCACCACACTAACCACTCGTCATGATCTCGCTTCGGTGCAGCGGACGGGGGGAGACTCGCATGGGTTTGGGGGTGAGGGGATAAGATTTGCATTGGCGCGTGTAGCCACCCCCACCCACCGGCTGCGCCGGTCCCCCCTCCCCACAAGGGGGAGGGAAAGCCGACTGAGAGTTCAGTGTGAGCGGTGGCGGCGGGCACCGTCAGAGCACTTGGCGCACCCCCTCCGAGCTGCGCTAGTTCGCTTTGCTCATAAGCTTCGCTTGCCTCCCCCATCAAGGGAGAGGTGAGGGCCGGTGGGTGGGCACCGACCGTGCATAAATCACGGTGTCATTCCCGCGAAGGCGGGAACCTAGTTGCACCGGCCTTGCGTGGAGCACTGGGTCCCCGCCTTCGGGGGGATGACACCGGTGGAAAAGCGCCCCAGTCAACAGTCCCCATCAAGGGGAAGGTGGGCTGGTGCGCGTGGTCGCGCCTCCACCGCCTGCGGCGGTCCCCCTCCCCCGTTCACGGGGGAGGATCATAGAGAGGCCGGTGCGCTAGTTGCTGCCGTTGAAGTGGTCGTAGATCTGCTGGGCGAGGGCGCTCGAGACGCCGGGAACTTCGGCGAGGTCGGCGAGGGCGGCGCGGGAGACGGCTTTGGCGGAGCCGAAGCGCTGGAGCAGGGCGCGCTTTCGCGTGGGACCAATGCCTTCGATCTCGTCGAGCGGGTTGGTGATGGCGGCCTTCTGCCGCTTGGCGCGGTGGGTGCCGATGGCGAAGCGGTGGGCTTCGTCGCGCAGGCGCTGCACGTAGTAGAGGACGGGATCGCGGTGCGGCAGCATGAAGCTGTCACGGCCTTCCATGAAGAATTTTTCGCGGCCGGCGTCGCGCTCCTCGCCCTTGGCGATGCCGATGAAGGTCACCTCACGCGGCAGGTTGAGCTGGGCGATGACTTCGCGCACGGCATTGAGCTGGCCGGCGCCGCCGTCGATGAAGACGACATCGGGCCAGTCGGGCATCACGCCCTCTTCCTCGATCTCGTCGGCCGGGCTCTCGTTGGCGAGGCGGGTGAAGCGGCGGGTCAGCACCTCGCGCATCATGCCGAAATCGTCGCCTGGCGTGATGTCGGTCGAGCGGATGTTGAAGGTGCGATAGTGCTTCTTGCTGAAGCCTTCCTCGCCCGAGACGATCATGGCGCCGACGGCATTGGTGCCGGAGATGTGCGAGTTGTCGTAGACCTCGATGCGGCGCGGCGGCTCGTCGAGGCCGAAGGCGGTGGCGACGCCCTCGAGCAGGGTTTTCTGGGTCGCGCCCTCGGCAAGCTGGCGGCCGAGGGCTTCGCGGGCGTTGTTGAGCGCGTGCTGGACAAGGTCCTTCTTTTCGCCGCGCTGCGGCACCTGGATCGAGACCTTGTGGCCGGCCTTGGCGGAGAGGGCTTCCTCCATCAGGTCGTTCTCGCTCAGGGCGTGTGAGAGCAGGACCTGTTTTGGCGGCGAGCGGTCCTCGTAGAACTGGGCGATGAAGGCTTCGAGCACTTCGACGTCCGACAGCGAGGCGTCGGCGCGCGGGCGGTAGGCGTGGTTGCCCCAGTTCTGGAAGGCGCGGAAGAAGAAGACCTGCACGCAAAACTGGCCGGCTTCGTGCGAGATGGCGAAGACGTCGGCTTCCTCGACGGTTTTTGCCGCCACATCGCCCTGCGACTGGACCAGGGCTAGGGCGCTGAGGCGATCGCGGAGCAGGGCGGCGCGCTCGAAATCGAGATTCTCGGCCGCGGTGTTCATGTCCTCGGCCAGGTGATCCTGTACGGACTTGGATTTGCCGGAGAGGAACTGGCGGGCTTCGTCGACGAGCTCGTTATAGTCGGGAACGGAGATTTCGCCGGTGCAGGGGCCCGAGCAGCGCTTGATCTGATAGAGCATGCAGGGCCGGGTGCGGGCCTTGTAGAAGCTGTCCGAGCAGGTGCGGAGGAGGAAGGCGCGTTGCAGGGCAGTGATGGTTCGCTTCACCGCCAGCGCCGAAGCGAAGGGGCCGAAATAGTGGCCCTTGGTGCGGCGGACGCCGCGATGCTTCTTCAGTTCAGCGGCCTCGTGCTCGGTGGCGATGAGGATGTAGGGGAAGCTCTTATCGTCGCGCAGCAGCACGTTGAAGCGGGGCTTCAGGCGCTTGATCAGGTTGGCTTCGAGCAGGAGGGCTTCGGCCTCGGTCTCGGTGCGCACGAACTCCATGTTGCGCGTGGCGTCGATCATCCGGCGGATGCGGATGTCGAGGCCTTCGGGGCGCGTGTAATTGGTGACGCGCGCCTTCAGGCTACGCGCCTTGCCGACATAGATGACCTCGCCGGCCTCATCGAGCATGCGATAGACGCCGGGGGCGCTGGGCAGGGTTTTGACGAAGCCGCGGATGACGTCCGCGCCATAGACGGGCGTGTCGGTCATTTCTTCCTCGGGGTGGGGCCGCGGCGGGCGGGCCATTCGAGATGCTCGCCGCCATCGAGGGCGATCATCTGGCCGGTCATGGCGGGCAGGGCGAGGATGGCGAGGACACCATCGGCAATAGCTTCGGCATCGGCGGAATAGCCGAGCGGCAGTTCGATGTTGCGGCGTGCGTGAGCTTCGGGCGTGACGTGCGGCGGCGGCACGGTGGGGCCGGGGCCGACGGCGTTGACGCGGATGCGCGGGGCCAGCGACTGGGCGAGGGTACGCGTCATGGTCCAGAGCACGGACTTGGACAGCGTGTAGCTGAAATAGGCGGGAGACAGGTCGAGCACGCGTTCGTCGATGATGTTGACGATGTTGCCTTGCACCCCGTCCGGCAGCTGCGTGGCGACATCGCGCGCGAGAAAGGCCGGGGCTTCGGCATGGATGGCGAAGTGGGCGTCCCACAGGGCTTCGTCAAGGTCGGTGGCGGCGTCGCGTTCGAACAGCGAGGCATTGTTGACGAGCAGGGTGAGCGGACCGAAGGGCGCTGCGGCATCGGCGATCAGGCGGGCGCGCTGGGCGCGGTCGGCGAGATCGGCCTGGACGGTGGCGGCTTGGCCGCCGGCGGCGCGAATCGCTGCGGCAAGGGCTTCGGCTTTTTCGGCGGACGTGCGGTAGTGCACGAGCACGGCCCAGCCGGCGGCGGCGAGCCGGCGGGCGATGGCGGCGCCGATGCGGTCGGCGGCACCGGTGACGAGAGCGACGCGGGGCTCCGTGCGAGCGGAATCAGGTGCTGGCGTGATCATGGGCAGGCAAATTTAGTCGTTGGCGCAGCCGGCGGCAAACGTGAGCGTGAGGCGGGCGTTACAAGCAAGTGCGTAGTCAAGACCGTCGACTAGCGACTCTGTGCAAACGGGCATAATGTCGCAACGTGGGTGGAAGCATAAGCTTTCCAGAACGATAGAGGGTCAAGATCATGGATTGGGTTGGAATTATCGTTCAGATCATCACCGGGGCGGTCGGTGGTGCTGGTACGGGTAAGGCCGTGAAGAGCGTCGATCTTGGTAATGTGGGCAACATTATTGCCGGCATCATCGGCGGCGTCGGCGGTCCTGCATTGGCGGGGCTGATCCCCGGACTCGATGTGCTGTCGAGCATGGGCGGTACGGCAGCGGCCGGCGGTGTCGATATCGGCTCGCTGCTCGGCCAGGGCGTCGGCGGTCTCGTCGGCGGTGGCGTGTTGACAGCCATCGTCGGCGCCATCAAGAACTCCATGGCGAAGTCCGCCTAACAGGATGGTTCCCGCGCCCCGGTTCCGACCGGGGCGCGCTTTTGTGAGATTTTGGTGTCAGAGGTTTCTCCGGCCGTGGGCCGGTCCGCTACGGATGCTCCGCGGCGGGCCGATAATGTTGCGCTGGGCATTGGCCTGACGTTGCTCGCGATCACGATCTTCGGGATCCAGGACGCCATTTCGAAATCGCTGGTGCAGACGCACTCGCCGTTCCAGATCGCGATGATCCGGTTCTGGGCGTTTGCGTTGTTCTCACTGTTCCTGGTCAGCCGGCAGGGGCCGCTGAAGCAGGCGTTCCGCTCGCGCTATCCGCTGCTGCAGTGGCTGCGGGCGCTGCTGCTGGTGCTCGACATCTGGGCCTTCGCTATGGCGCTGAGGACCGTGCCGCTTGCCGAATTGCAGGCGGTTACGCTGGTCTATCCGCTGATGGCGACGCTGCTGGCGATCCCGTTGCTGGGCGAGAAAGTCGGCGTGTTCCGGCTGGTCGCCGTAGCGGTCGGCTTTTGCGGCGCACTGGTGATCGTGCGGCCCGGCGGGCTGCCGATCGACGGTGGCGTGCTGTTCGCGATCTTTTCCGCGGCCTGCTATGCCGGCTATATCGTGCTGACGCGGAAGGTGTCGCGGCAGGACAGCACGGCGACCAGCATGGTCTATGTCGGCGTGGGCGGGCTGGTGCTGACCACGGCAGTGGGCGTGTTCTTCTGGCAGCCGATGGACATGATCCAGATGCTGCAGATGGGCGCCATGATGGTCACCTCGACGGTCGCGCATGCGCTGATGATGGTGGCGCTGTCGCGCGCGCCGGCCAGCACGCTGCAGCCATTCAACTACTTTGCGCTGCCGTGGGGCATCCTGCTCAGCTACACGGTGTTCGGCCACCTGATCGATCCGATCGCGCTGATCGGCGGCACGATCATCGTGGGGGCAGGCCTGGTGGTGATGGCGCGCGAACGGCGCCTCAGCAGGCTGGGGCGGAAGGCCGGGCCGAGCGTCGCCGAGGAAGAGACGCCATCGCATTGATCTGGCCGCGGTTCTTGAATCGCGGGCGGAGCGGGGACATGTGATGGTTGGTAGGCGACAGGCCTGCCTATCGGAGATTGCCGCCAATGTTCATCGTGCTCGAAGTGCTGCTGGTTCTGGGGCTGATCGGCCTTGTGGCCAACTATTTCCTGCGTGGCCGGCGTGACGCCGAGCGGCAGCAGGTGATGGAGCGGCGGGTCGAGGCCTATATGCAGACGATCCGGCGAGAGGGCGGGGATGCGCCACTGCTGTCGGCGGCGCGGAACCTGCGGGTGCAAGCGGAACGGCGCTGGTATCTCGTATTCGGTGGCGGCGTCGCCGCCGTGATCGCGGCGATCGCGGTGGCGAGCGACCAGGGCCTGCAGGGTTTTGGGATCGTGGTGCTGGTCGCGGCCGTAGCGCTCTACGGGCTCAACGAATTCCTGGGCCGCCGCATGCGCGAACCGCTGGTGGCGCAGGGGATCGATGTGGAGCGGCTGCGGGTGGAATAGGGGCGTAAGTCGGAGTCCGGAAGTCGGAATTCGTCCCGACTTACGACTTCCGGGTTTCTACCTCCGGCTAGAGCCGCCGCATCTTGCCGATCATGAAGACCAGAGCTCCGGCGAGGACGAGCACCACCGGCGCGATCACCATGATCGAGAGCAGCGTGCCGTCGACGTGGAAGGTGCCGAACTGGCGCATCTGGGACAAGCCGAAGCGCTCGAGGAAAAAGATCGCGATGCCGAAGCTTGCGAGGGTTGCGGCGAGCTTCACATAGGGCTTGGTTTTTCGTTCGGCCATTGCGGATCACCGGGCGCTGCGATGCAGCCTAGATAGGGCTGCGGGCAGCGCCCGGCAAGCTCACCGCTTCGAACGTGACACGCTAGTCGCGGAAGCAGAAGGAGGCACTCGGCGCGCCCCAGCAGACCTGGCTGTTGTAGCGCGGATAGTAAGGCCGGTAGCGCGGGCGGAAGCTCGGGCGATCGATGTAGAAATCGTCATCGTAGTCGTAGCGATCGTCATAACGGTCATCGCCATAGCGATCATCGTCGTAGCGATCGGAGGCCAGGTAATTGGCGCTGACCCAGCCATCGGGGCCGGATTTGTTCACATAGCACCAGCTGCCCCGGCAGTAGTCGACGTCGACGCGTTCACCGCGGCGAAGCACGTCGACAACGGCATAGCCGGTGCCGGCGCCGGAACGGACGTTGACGGTGCTGGAAGCGTAAGCAGGTGCGGCCTGGGCGGCGCTGGCGACACCTAGCGTGGCCACTGCCACGGCGAGGCCGAGAAGGGTGCGGCGGAAGGGCATGACAAGCTCCTTGGAGTAACAGTTGCTTCCCCCAAAACGGCCGGACCCTGCTCCGGGTTTCCTGAACCGAAAATGAACAGCGCCCCCGGGAAGGTCCCAGGGGCGCCGTTCAGACAAGGCAGGCAGGCGTGGCGATCAGTAACCGCCGCTGAGGCAGAACGAGGCGCTCTGGCCGTTGATGCAGAACGAGCCGCCGTAGCCCGAACCGTAGCCCGGGAACGGGCCGGGGAAGGGGCCGTAGTTGAAGTCGAGCACGTGCTTCTTCACCCAGCCATCCTGACCCGGGATCTGGATCTTGTACCAGCTGCCGTTCTTGGCGAGGATCTTGACCTTCTGGCCATCGTAGACCTCGTTCACGTTGGGGCCGGCACCGGCGTGCTTCTTGACCTTCGAATACTGGTCGACCCAGGCATACTGAGCGGCCATGGAAGCGCCGGCGGTGACGACGAGCACGGCGGTGGCGAGAACGGCGGTCTTGATCGATTTGGCAAACATCTTCGGGTTCCTTGGTTCATTTGTGGTGGCATCACTGCCTTGACCGCGAAACTAGAAGCCTGTGCCTGAATGGATCCTGAAGTGCTTGTTTAGGTAGAATTTTTTCGCGTGCGGCGGAGATTTTGTTCATCTTTGTGGCGAGCTGCGACCGCTACCTGGCGGTGCCGCGCTATCTCAGGATGGCCCCGGCCTTCGCCTGGATGACCCGGTGGGGGCGGGGCGGTCCGAGTAGCTCGCCACCGACTTAGTAGCGGACCGGGCGGCGGCGCTTGATCTCGGCGATACGCTCCGCGTCGGCTTCGGCGCTGAGGTAGCGGCCGCGCTCCAGGATTTCGAGCGTGTATTCGCGATAGGTGATGCCCAGCGCCTCGGCGCGGCGGGCGCGCATCACCGCGATATCGTAGGGCACATCGTTGAAGGCACGCTCGACGGCGGCGGACCAGACGAAATAATTGCCGATGCCGTTGCTGCCCCATGGGCGCGGATTGTCATCGAGCGGCGGGCCGCCATTCGAGAGGGGGAGGGGGGTGGGGGTGTCGTCGATCATCCTGCGCATAATGCCATGCTCGGGCAGCGCGGGGACAAGATCAACGCATCGGCCTTGATGGCTGGTATCAAGCGAACGCATGGCCCGAAACCGTGCCCGGCGATGCCAACCGGCTGGAGGCGGATGCCACCGGGCCGCTTCCGCGTTGGCGCAGGGGCGGGTTTCACCTATCTGTTGCCCAATGTTGGCCGGTTGAGGGATGACGATGCTGGACGAGACAAGGCCTGTTCCGCCGAGGGACTCGCGCGACGGGTTGGCGCTGCTTATCGTGCTGCTGCTCGCCGGTATCGGGCTCATCCTCTCCAATCCGCTGGTCGATGTGGCGCGCGGGTACAATCGCGAGGTGGCGGTGACGACCACGGCGATCTTTGCCAGCGTGCGCGGCGCCACCTCGGTGATGAGCATGGCGCGGGACGCCGATTTCCAGGCCTCCGCAGTGGTCGGCTCGGTGACGGCGAGCCCCGGGCAGGTGCTGCAACCGGTGATCGCGACGCTGGAGCGGATGGCGGACCTGCTGTTCGCGCTGGCGATCGTCTCCGGCATTCTGGCGGTGAGCCTGCCGGTGGTGGGAACACTGGGGGCGACGGCGCTGGCGCTGGGCGCGGCGGGCATGCTGATGCTGAAGCCGTGGCGGGCGGCGCCGGGCGGGTTCCGGCGACTGGCTGGTGCGCTGGTGTTCGTGGGGCTGATCGGCAGCGCGGTTTTGCCGGGCGCGTACCTGGTTGCGTTCATTGTCGGCGACAAGGTTACGGCGGAGGCGTGGACGAAGGCGGAGGCGGCGTTCCACCATCAGGCGGCGGCTGTGGCCGAGAGCGGCGGCGAGATCGCGGTCCCGCCGGCAGGTACGGTGCCGCCGGCCACAGGGACGACGCCGCCGGCAGCCGAGCCGGGGATGTTCGACTGGTTCACCGACACGATCGAGGGCACCAGCGAGGCGATCGGCGGGGCGCTGACGGCGACGCAGCAGTTCGCCGGCTGGGTGAGTACGCAGGTTTCGGCCAATGCGCAGGTGGTGACCGATGGAGTGGCGTCGGCGGGCGAGTTGTTCGCGGCCTCGGTGGATATCGGGGTGGCGTATCTCGTGAAGCTGGTGGTGCTGCCGTCGCTGATTCTTGCGGCCTCGATCTGGCTGCTGCGGACGGCTATGACGCGGGATGCGGTGAGCGTGGAGACGATCCGGCGGATCGAAGTGGTGCAGCGGCCAGTTCTACCGGCGGCATCAGCGGAAGGAACGAGCGATGAGCGATGACGCGATTGAACTGGTGAAGCGCAGCTATGCGGCCTTCGCGGCGGGAGACCGGGCGGCGATGGAAGCGATCCTCGCGCCGGATTTCCATTTCACCAGCCCGTACGACAACCGCATTGACCGGGCGACCTACTGGGAGCGGTGCTGGCCGGGATCGGGGCAGGGCGGCGGGTTCGAGTTCATCCACCTCGCGCATGCCGGGGAGCTGGTGTTCGTGACCTACGAGATGCACGGGCCGGACGGGCACGGCGGGCGCAACACCGAGATTGCCACGGTGCGCGACGGGCAGATCCACGCATTCGAGGTGTACTTTGGCTGGAACGTGCCGCATGACGCGCCGGAGGGCGGGTTCATCGAGGCGGTGCCGACCTCGTCGTAAGCCTCAGGCGCGGTGATCGGCGCCGGACAGGGTGCCGAACAGGCGATCGAAGATATTGCCCTCGTGGCCGGATTTCTTGAGCTGCACCAGAGCGGCGCTGGTGGCATCGAGCCGGCGGCAGGCGAGGGTGGCGACGTGGATGGCGGCGAGCGGGCTCTGCTCGAGCCAGTGCAGGCCATCCTCGATGTGACGGACCTCGACCGGGGTCAGCGCGGTGACATTGGCCGAGTGATCGGTGCCGAGCAGCACGCTCATTTCGCCGACCAGGGCGCCGGGCTCGGTGATGCGGGCGATCTCGATGCCGTCGCGCTCGACCTTGAGCTGGCCGGAGGTGAGGATGAACAGGTCGCCGCGCGCCTCGCCGGCCTCGATCAACCGGTTGCCCGGCTTCAGCGACAGCGTTGGATAGGCTTTGGCGAGCACCAGCAGGTTGGCCATGGTCGAAATTCCCCCGAGATGCGGGCAGTTGGGGCCCGCGCGCGCCAGCATAGCAAGGCGCGGCGGGCGGTTGAAGGGAGGGGGCGGGCCTGGAGCACTTCAGGCGGCGCCCACCCACAATGTCATTCCCGCGAAGGCGGGAACCCAGTCAGCGAGCGTGCGGCCACTGGATCCCCGCCTTCGCGGGGATGACGCCGGTGTTTGTGAAGCGCGTCGAACGTGAGGCGCCCTAGAACACCGCGAGGTATTTCAGCAGCGCGATGATGCCGATGATGATCACCACGATCTGGATGATCTGCTTGACGCGGCCCTCGACCGGCAGGCGCTGGACCAGCCAGAGGATGAGCACGACGACGAGGAAGGTAATGAGGATAGAGATGAGGATTCCCATCGAATTTCTCCGTGACGCTGCGGGAACGCAGTGAGCACCTAACGCGCACGTGGCGAAAAGGTGGCAGGGGCGGAGGTCGGAAGTCGGAGGTCGGAGCTAGGGCGAGTGGAGGCGCCCGATGGCCGGACGCCTCGGGGGAGGGGGAAGGTGGGACGTTGGCCGGCGAGGCGTTTGCCCCACGCGGTAGTCCGCAGATAAAACGAGGCTCACGCCTCGCCGGCCGACCGGGATTTTGGGCGTATGGCACGTGGGCCCGGGCGAATCCCGTGCCGCATCGCGACTGCCTGAGGCTGGACCGGCTGCCGAGTTCCGCGCTCACCGACCTTCACCCCACCGCCCGATGCCGGGCAGCTGCAGCTTTGGAAACGGCGGCGCATCCACCATCCCCCGCGTAATAGCGGCGTCCCCGGCGAACCGGATCGTGCCGACGTGCTTTCGACCTGGCGCGGAGCGACCCCCACACCACCCGACCATCCTCCTCGCAGACCGTTCGTCGCGACCCCGTCCCGCGCGGGAAGACGACGGCACTATCGCATGGTGTGGAAGCAGGGGGATAAGTGGGGTGCATAAAAAATGCAGATGCAGATAGGACCTATTTGCAGGAAGAGCGGCGGGGTGGTTCTTTTGGGGCGAACTGGAGAGGGAGGGCAGGGAGAGGCGAGGGCAGGGAAGGTGCGGAGGGCAGGGAGCGCAGGCGAATGGCGGGGGCGGAGGCGTGAGACCAGGGCGCAGATGCAAATAGGAGGTATTTGCAAAGCCGTGGGCGACGGCATTCTTCGGGGCGAGGGGCGAGGGGCGAGGGGCGAGGGGCGAGGGGCGAGGGGCGAGGGGCGAGGGGCGAGGGGCGAGAGGCGAGAGGCGAGAGGCTGCCACGGGAGGGTTCGCTCCCATGTCGTGGCCGCGTGGCTACGGATCGCCGAGTTTTACGGTACGCCAGGTTTGCACGTAGCGGACCGGGCCGGGGCGGCGGATGAGGATGCGGCCGTAGTCCTCGCCATAGGGCGAGTTGAGTGTGACGCGGATGAACTCGTCGGTCTTGCAGCGCGGGCAGGGGAAGGGCGGCCAGAGCGCCGGCTGCTCCGGATCGAGCAGTTCGGCGAGGTCGGCGGCGAGATAGGTGGCGGTGCGCCGGCAGCCGTTGCACTTGACGATCACCAGCTGGCCCCACTCGGCGGCGTGCTTCAAGAGGTGCGTCTTGCCGGGGTATTTTTTCTGCAGGTGCGGCGGCGGCGGCATCGCGGGACTCGATATCGTTCCTGTTTTGTTCTAACGTGGATGGCCCGAACCGTCCATGCCGGAACCACGCCCATGCCGCAGCACACGATTGCCCTCAACGGCCGCACCACCCGCCACCCGAAATTCACGCCGCAGGAAGCGGAGACGCTGCGGCAGAAGGGGTTTCGCTTCGCGATCTACCGGCCGGAGGAAGACGAGTTCCGGCTGAGCCTGCCGCTGCAGACGATCGAGGACCGGGATCGCGGGACGCTGACGATTGAGCAGGGGTGAGGGTGATCACGCGCGAGCGAGGCGCTCACCTTGATCTATGTGCCGCAGGACTAGATTGCCTAGATCCGAAACGGAATATTTGTAACTTTGGCCTTTGCCTGTTGCTCCATAGTCCTCGCTGGCCACCTCTCGATCCAACAGACCAGCTTGAATAACGTCTTGAAACACGATCCTGTAGGCAGGCAGATCTGGATCTGGGACTCCAGAAAGCTTATCGTGACTATTGGCAAATCCATCGGTTATTGGATGGTCAACGCCGTAGCGCCGACCTAAGAGAAATTGACGCAGGGTCCCGTGGTCCACCTGCTTGACCGAGTATTTATTGGTAACTTCTTTAGTTACCAAAAGTATGTAAATATGTAGGTCGGTCATTCTATCAACTGTATTCAATACGATCGACGATAAGGATCGCTCTGATTGGATACAGGTTCCGGTCAACGTACAGGCGCGAAGTATTCTGGTCTTTTCTTCACCGTGGCTTTTGACGGCCACCTGCAAGGCCTGAATAAGAACGGCGCTTACTCGATCATCTGCGGCCAACTCGGTGAGCTTGATGGTTCCCTTTCTTTCCAGTCGCTCGAGTCGTTCAGAGATGTCCTGCAAGAAGCGATCTCGTTTTCGGGCCATTGGATCGCCGATAATCAACGTGACCAGTTCACTAGCCACACCCCCACCAGGGAGCAGCCCTAGTAGCGACTTCGCGATGAATGTTCCGACGCGCAACGCGCCATCATCGGGGTCGTTCTCCGTGGCGTTGCCCATTTCTAGATCCTAAGCTGCCGACCTTACCTGGATCGCCCTTCGAGGACCGATCGTCAGTTTCGCCGCGAGCGCCACTCACCAGGGTATTGCTCTCCCGCCATGGGGCGCGCGACGACTTCCTCGAGGCCCGCTTCGTCCAATCGCTAGTCGGGCATCTAGCACCCGCTCGCCCTAGAAACGTTTGGCGATATTCGCGATCTGCTGAGGGCTGTCCGCCTTTACCGTCTGGTCGCCATCTCTCCAATATACCTCGCCATCAAAGAACGAGAGATCCTTCTGGGGCGGGACGCGGAATATGATCACTCCTAGGCCGAAGAATGAATTATAGTCAACGCTTGAAAGTATATCTGACTTCAATGGATCCGAGAGTGCTGATTGCTTAATGGCGTCGCGCCAGCGCGTGAAATAATCTTCTGTAGACAGGCCGAGGGCTACGGCCTCTCTTGCAACGCCAACGACATGTCGCTTTCCAACTTTGCGAGGAACGATTTTGTCGAGCTCAGTTATTCTCTCCGCATCTGCATCCTTGTCGGTTACCCCAACAATGATCTTTCCGTCGGCGCCGCCGCCAATATTAGCGATGGCGCACATTGTCTTCATGATTTTGCTAATGGCCTCATTGTCCACTCCTCGCGCGTTGTCGAGTCGAAGCATACCCTGCTTTAGCTCATAGTTTGCGAGTTCAATCTCCGACCGACGAATGTCGGTGTCGATGTCGGAAGATGTATGGTTGCCGTAGATTTTGGCCTTCTGGTCCTTGATCAAGAAGCTGGGAGAGACGAGGCCCTTTATCGTATCGACATTCTTCCTGCGTTCCTCGGGACTCGTGGAACCTCGGCTAGTGTCGATCCTCTCCGAAAGATTGTTCAGAGCGCTACCCACGTCGTCGTAACTTGATATCGCCTTACCCTCCTTCACGATCAATTCGTGAAAGGCAATCATGATCGCTGCAAAAGTTGACTGAAATGGGTTAGTGTTCTTGCTTTTGAATATGACATCCCGCAGCTTGGCATCCTTCTGCGTCGCGCAAGACTTAAGTATCTCGTCGAGACAAAATTTGAACTCGTCCGCGAAATTTTCGGCGCCATATACCTCCAGCGCGCCAAGCAGTTGCTCGGCAGACGAGCTACCTCTAGTATATATCTCATCCAATGCATCCTTCGAACGTTGGATGATGTTCCCGGATATTATGCAGGCTGCGATATCTGCTATGCACTGCTCGTCCATACTGTCACGGAGATCGGTCGAGCGTAGTATCCCATGGCTGACCCAAAAGACCTCTTCGGCCTTAACCTCATAGCCATGCTTGGCCATCGGTAGGTCGATGCTGATGCTAGGCATCTGATGAAGCGAGAGGACATCCGAGGTAGCGTCTCCACGCAGCGTGGACGCCAGCCGCCTAACGAGTTCGGAGAACTCGTTCTGAACCCCGGCTTGTCGGCGCTCTTGGTCGCTTAAGCGATGGCCGTAGGTGTTAATTCGGCCGAAGACATCATCGATCTCGTCTTCGCTTGCACCTCTCATCACAGAGAGGGCAAGTGAATAATCTAGTATCGTTGAGACCTCCTTCTGCGCGAGAACCTTCTCGGCCTCGATAGGGACGAATTCTCCAGCATCTTGCCGTCCCTTTGCAGTAGTGAAGAACTCTAGATTAAAAATAGCTCCGTCAATCGACGTAAATGCTCCCTCTATGAACGAGACAATCGCATGCAGTCGCTGCAGTCCGTCGATGATTTCATATGACCCGTCACCGCGTTCGGCAATAAGAATGGCCGGAATTGGATATTTCTTCATCAGCGACTCTATTAGTCGCTGTTTTTCTACAAGAGTCCAAACCAGCTTTCGCTGATAGCGGCGGTTTACAAATAGCTTATTCTCGGAATACCAGCCGTAAAGAGACTGGATCGAAGTTGGCTGCGATGCGAGTTCGGCCACGGTGTCCCCCTTTAGTAAGTTTCTAGCTAGCATGCGACTTCGCAATGTGGCGAAGAAAATTGCTGGCGCTACGTCTTATCCATCTCGTGCCAAACCGGTACGTCGAATGACAATTTGGGCGTTGGCCCGACTACTCCGCCCGCTCCCCCTCCAGCACATCCAGCTCCATCTCCCGCAGCCGCTTGATCTCGTCGCGGAGCCGCGCTGCCTTCTCGAACTCCAGGTTCGTGGCGGCTTCGCGCATTTCGCGTTCGAGGTCCTTGAGGACGGCGGCGAGGTTGGCGCCGGCCTGGACCTTTTCCTTGCCGGACTTGTCCTTGCCGATGCTGATGGTGACGTGGTCCTGCTCGTAGACGCTGTCGACGATCTCCTTGATGTTCGACTTCACCGATTGCGGGGTGATGCCGTTGGCCTCGTTGTAGGCGACCTGTTTCTCGCGGCGGCGTGACGTCTCCGCCATGGCGCGGTCCATGGAGCCGGTGACGTTGTCGGCGTAGAGGATGACCTTGCCGTCGACGTTGCGGGCGGCGCGGCCGATGGTCTGGATCAGGGAGGTTTCCGAGCGCAAAAAACCTTCCTTGTCGGCGTCGAGGATCGCGACGAAGCCGCATTCGGGGATGTCGAGGCCTTCGCGCAGGAGGTTGATGCCGACGAGGACGTCGAAGGCGCCGAGGCGGAGGTCGCGGATGATCTCGATGCGCTCGATGGTGTCGATGTCGCTGTGCATGTAGCGGACACGGATACCCTGCTCGTGGAGATACTCGGTGAGGTCCTCGGCCATGCGTTTGGTCAGCACGGTGACGAGGGTGCGGTAGCCGGCGCGGGTGACCTGGTGGATCTCGTCGACGACGTCGTCGACCTGGTTCTTGGCCGGGCGGATCTCGACGGGCGGGTCGATGAGGCCGGTGGGGCGGATGACCTGCTCGGCGAAGACGCCGTTGGCCTGCTCCATCTCCCAGGCGCCGGGGGTGGCGCTGACATAGACGGTCTGCGGGCGCATGGCGTTCCACTCCTCGAAGCGGAGCGGGCGGTTGTCCATGGCCGAGGGCAGGCGGAAGCCGTATTCGGCGAGGGTCGCCTTGCGGCGCAGGTCGCCGCGATACATGGCGCCGAGCTGGCCGACGGTGACGTGGCTTTCGTCGATGAAGACCAGCGCATTGTCGGGCAGGTATTCGAACAAAGTCGGGGGCGGCTCGCCGGCCTTGCGGCCGGAGAAGTAGCGCGAATAGTTCTCGATGCCGGCGCAGGAGCCGGTGGCTTCCATCATCTCGAGATCGAACAGGCAGCGCTGCTCGAGGCGCTGGGCCTCGAGGAAGCGGCCGGCGCCGTTCAACTCCTGCAGGCGCGCGGCGAGCTCCTTGCGGATCTCCTTGATGGCGCCGGTGAGGGTGGCGCGCGGCGTGACATAGTGCGAGTTGGCGAAGATGCGGACCGAGAGGAGGTCGGACGCTTTCTTGCCGGTGAGCGGATCGAACTCGGCGATCGACTCGATCTCGTTGCCGAACAGGGTGATGCGCCAGGCGGCATCCTCATAGTGGGCGGGGAACAGCTCGACCGTGTCGCCTCGGACCCGGAAGGTGCCGCGGGTGAAGCCGGCCTCGCCGCGCTTGTATTGCAGCTGGGCGAGGGCGCGGAGGAATTCGCGCTGGTCGAGCTTCTGGCCCTTGCGGACGTCGAGCGTCATGGCGGTGTAGTCCTCGACCGAGCCGATGCCGTAGATGCAGCTCACCGACGCGACGATGATGACGTCGTCGCGTTCGAGCAGCGCGCGCGTGGCGGCGTGGCGCATGCGGTCGATCTGCTCGTTGATGGTCGATTCCTTCTCGATATAGGTGTCGGTGCGCGGGACGTAAGCCTCGGGCTGGTAGTAGTCGTAGTAGGAGACGAAGTACTCGACGGCGTTGTCGGGGAAGAAGCTCTTCATCTCGCCATAGAGCTGGGCGGCCAGAGTCTTGTTGGGCGCGAGGATGAGGGCGGGGCGCTGGGTGCGCATGATGGTCTGCGCCATGGTGTAGGTCTTGCCCGAGCCGGTGACGCCGAGCAGGACCTGGTCGGTCTCGCCATTGTCGACGCCCTCGACCAGCTCGGCGATGGCGGTGGGCTGGTCGCCGCGCGGCTCGTACGGCGTGACGAGCTTGAACGGGATGCCGCCTTCCGACTTGGCACGCGGGGCGGGGCGGTGGGGCTTCCACTCGGTGTTGCCCTCGACCTCCTTGCGACCGTGCAGGATGATATCCTCGAGCGCCTTCACGGTGGCCGAGATGCCGACGGTCTGCGCGCCGGCAAGCGACTGGCCGGGCATGTTCTTGGTGACGCGCGACGAGCGCTTCGACTTGGCGGTCTCGAGCGCGCCGCGCAGCTGCTCCATGACCTCGGGGTCCTTGGCGGCTTCGCGGGAGATGTCGCGGGCGGTCATGCGGCCGGACGGGGCGTGGCCGAAGCCGGCCTGGTCGGACTCGCCCATGCCGCCGAAGTCCGGGCGTTCGACGGAGTTGGCCTTGGACTTGGGGGCTTTCAGCTGCATGCCGGTGGCGGCGGAGCGGGCGGACTTCTTCGGCTTTTCGGTGGCTAGGGGGCCTTCAGCCTTCTTCACCAAGGGTTGCGGCTTGAGCGGCTGGATGCCCGTGCCGTTGGCTTCGGCGGCGCGGCGGGCGGCGTTGTCGAGGGCGCGCTTGTTCTTGAGCCGCTCCTGCGGGAGGGCCTTCGACAGCCGCTGTTCCTCGGCCTTCTCGATCTCGCCGATGAAGTCGTCGATGGAGAAGCTGGACTCGGTGCTGGCGGGCTTCTTGGCGGGCATGACGGGCTCTCTGGGCGGACGCAGGTTCGGTAGCGAGCACCATAGATAGGTGCGCTGCCAGAATCTGTCAGTGTTCGTGTGGTTGCCACCAGATATAGCAACGCGCGAACGGAATGTGAACAGCGGCGGGCGTTTCCGGCGGTCACATCGTGGCCGGGTTCGTGGCGCAGGTTCGAGGCTTGCCGAAAAGGAGGCCCTGATGCGGTGGATGATCGTGGCCGTGCTGATGCTGCCGGGCCTGGCGGTGGCGCAGGAGTGTGCGCCGGGGACGTGGCGGGTGGCGGCGCCGTTGCCGGCGCAGCGCACCGAGGTGGCCGCGGCGAGCGACGGGCAGGCGGTGTATGTTGCCGGCGGCATGGCGATGGACGAGGCGACCGACCGGCTGACCGTCTATCGCTACGATCTGGCGGCGGATGCGTGGGCGGCGGCGGGCCAACTCGATGAGGCGGTGCACCATGCCGGGCTCGCGGTGGTGGACGGCAAGCTCTATGTGGTCGGCGGCTATGGCGGGCCGCGGAACGCGCCGACCGACCGGCTGCGGGTGATCGATCTGGCAACGGGGACGCTGAGCGATGGCGCGCCGATGCCGACGGCGCGCGGGGCGCTGGCGGTGGCGGTGCTCGATAGCCGGATCCATGCGATTGGCGGGACGGCGGAGGGGAGCGTCGCGACGCACGAGGTCTACGATCCGGCGACCGACAGCTGGGCCGAAGCGGCGGCGATGGCCGTGCCGCGCAATCATCTCGCGGCGGCGGCGCATGACGGGAAGCTGTACGCCATTGGCGGGCGGGATGAGACGACGTTTCTGCTCGATGCGGCGGAGATGTACGACCCGGCGGCTGATGCGTGGACGGATTTGGCGCCCCTGCCGACCGGCCGCAGCGGGATCGGCGCGGCGGTGCAGGACGGCAGGATCGTGGTGTTCGGCGGCGAGGTCGGCGGGGCGGATGGCCACACCTTCGCCGAGGCGGAGGCGTTCGACCCGGCCACGGGCACGTGGACGGCGCTGGCGCCGATGCCGACGGCGCGGCATGGGCTCGGGGTCGCGGCGGTGGGCGAGGACATCTACGTCGTTTCGGGCGGGCCGGAACCGGGGCTGACGGTGAGCGACGTCAACGAGGTGCTGTGCGGGCCGTAGGCGCCGGCGCGGCGGGCCGACCAATTAACGAGCAGATGGGGCTATTTGGCTCTTCCCACCGGGACACCTCGCCGCCAAGACTAGCGGCGAGGGAGACTTATGGATTCGCGGCTTTTCTGGCTGGCGCTGGCTGCAGCAGTGGGCGCCGTCGAGGGTGGTTTGATCGCCGGGTTGCTGCCGCTGATCAGCGCCGATCTCGGCGTGAGCCTGGGGCAGGCCGGCCTGCTGGTGCTGGGTTATTCGCTGGCCTACGCGATCGGACCGCCATTGGTAGCGGTGTTGCTCGGCGGGGTGGGGCGGCGGCGCATTCTCGCGGGGGCCGAGTTCGGGGTTTCGATCGGGTGCCTCACGATCGCGCTGATGCCGTGGTTCGAGGGGCTGGTTGTCGTCCGCACGCTGCTGGCCGTGGCGGCGGGCACGTTTACCGGCACGGCGATGGCGACGGCGGTGATGATGGCGCCGGCCGGGCAGCGCGGGCGCTACATGCAGGTGATCAGCATGGGACAGGCGCTGGCAGCACTGATCGGAGTGCCGTTCGGGGCGTGGCTGGCGGCGCAGTTCGGCTGGCGCTCGCATTTCCTGATGATCGCCTCGCTTGCCGGATTCGCGGCGCTGATGCTGTACACGCAGCTGCCGCGCGGCATGCATGGCGACACGCAGAGCATGCGGGACCGGGTGCGGGTGCTGCGCAACCCCGGTGTGGGCGCGGCGCTGCTGTCGACGCTGCTGTTCATGATCGGCTCGTCGCCGGTCATGGTCTATATCGGGGCGCTGATGGCGGCGGCCGGGATTGGCTACGAGACGCTGCCGCTCGTCCTGCTCGCCGGCGGTATCGGCGCGGTGGCGTGCGGTGCGAGCGCGGGGCGGATGGCCGATCGGTTCGGCTCGGTACGGGTCGGGCTGGTGGCCGGTATGGCGGCGCTGGCGGTGCTGGTTTCGTATGCGGCGCTGCCGCTATTGCCGCGCGACCTGGCGCTGCCGGGCATGCTGCTGGTCGTCGCGGTGCAGGGCTATGTGGGGCGGACCTATTCGATCGCGGTGGCGAGCCACATGGCGCACCTGGTGCCCACATCGGTGCCGGTGGCGATCTCGCTGAACATGTCGACATTCATGGTCGGCATGGCCGTGGCGGCGGCGGTGGGCGGCCTGGTGGTGGACGGGCTCGGCGCGATGGCGCTGCCGCTGCTCGGCGCGCCGCTGGTGATCGTGGCGCTGCTGGTGTGGCGGACGGTGCCGGAGGGGCGGCGCTGAGGGGCCTCGGTTGTCCGAACCCGGGGAGCGGGGGCCAGGTGGATCACCAGAAGCCGGTGTCGCCGTCGATGCCGCTGCCGGATTTCGGGCACGCGTGCTAAGCGGCGAACAGTGACGCTGTTCGGGAGATGCTCATGCCGATGATTGCGACGACGGCGCTGATCTATGGCGGCGCGGCGCTGGTCGAGATCGCCGGGTGCTTTGCATTCTGGGCGTGGCTGCGACAAGGCCAATCAGTGCTGTGGGTGGTGCCGGGCATGGCGGCGCTGGCGGCGTTCGCGTGGCTGCTGACGCTGGCGCCGGCCGAGCATGCGGGCCGGGCATTCGCCGCCTATGGCGGGGTGTATATCGTGGCGTCGCTCGCCTGGGGCTGGGCGGTCGAGGGTCGGGCGCCGGATGGCTGGGACGTCGGCGGCGGCGTGCTGGCACTGGCAGGCGCGGCGGTGGTGCTGTTCGGGCCGCGGGGATAGGGACGCTGCCCCGGTCTCAGGTCGCGATGCCGTTTACGGGCTGGAGGCGCGGGGGCAGGTCGGTTTCGCCGAGGCGCCGCTTTATCTCGATTTCGATGTTGCGGCAGATCGTGGAAATGGGGACGTCGTTGGCGTTGCCTTCGAAGGGATTGGCGGTGCTCTCGGTGACCTGGTCGAGCGACATGTAGGCCCAGCCCAGCAGGGCGCTGAAGGGGACGCTCAGCCACAGCATGACCGGCGCGAGAACGCCGCCGGCTGTGCCGGCGAAGATCGGGACGACGCCGAAGGGGAGGAGCGTCACGAAGATCCAGACGAACATGGCGCTGACCACGGCGTACTGGCGCGGGTAGGGCGCGTCCTTGATGCGGTCGCAGCGGGTCTGGTGGTCGTGGCACTCGCGCAGGAGCTTCTGCAACTCGCCGAAGATCTGGGTGGGGACGGCGTTCGCCTGCAAGAGGGCATTGATCTCGCGGCCCTGGCGGGCGAGCAGGGCGAGGGCGGGCTGATCGGTGGCGAGGACCTCGTCGGCTTCGGCGCCGATCAGGGCGCGCAGCTCGACGGGGAGCGAGCCGGTATCCTCCTGGATGTGGTAGCGGCGGCGGTATTCCTTGTTGGCGGCGCGGCCGAGGCTTTCCCAGACGCGCGGTTGACGCAGGGCGAAGCGCTGCGCGGTGAGCCAGGCCAGATGGCGGTGAAGAATGCGGCGGGCGGTCGGCGGCTCGGCGAAATCGCAACAGAAGCCGGCGAGCAGGCGGCTGGTGGTGGCGATGCCGGTATAGGTAGCGAGCGCATCGCTCGAGCGCTGCAGGACCTGCGAGCTCTTGAAGCCGGTGACCAGCGATACCGTGGTGCCGAGGACGAGGATGATCGGCCAAGGGATGGAGAAGCCGGCAGTGGGCGGGAAGATGTAGACGAGCACGGCGACGAGGCTGATCGCCAGCATGTAGATGACGCTGCGGCGCGACCAGAGGGCGAAATCCTTGAGCTTGTATGACCGGCCGAGGTGCATGGTGGTTCTCCGAGTCTCGTGCTGGCGTGTTCTAGCGGAGAGGCGGAGTGGGGGCTACTGGCGGGACGGTGTGGGGGGCTCCACCCCCTCCGAGCTGCGCTAGTTCGCTTTGCTCACAAGCTGCGCTTGCCTCCCCCATCAAGGGGGAGGTGGGGGCCGGTGCGTTTGGCCGCCCCTCGACCGCCTACGGCGGTCGGGGGAGGATCACGGAGGGGCTGGTGCGTGTTGCTTAGGCGGATGCGGAGGCGCGGAGGTGGCGTTTGCGGTAGGCGCTGGGGGTAAGTTCGCCAAGCAGGGCGGCGCCACCGACGCCGAGATTTCAGAGGCGATCGCGCAGGCGGCTTATGTGCGGCACTGGAGCACCGTGATCAACGCGGCCAGATCCCGTTCGAGTCGTTCAAGGCCGAATTTGGCGGCGACTGATGCCTGGTTGGGTGCCCGAGGTAGACCTTGGGCGCCCTTTCCTCCCATGCCCGGCCTCCTTAGGGTAGCGGGCAACAGGGAGGATCTCATGGCTTTTGCGGTTTCGGGCGTGAACAGCGCGGTGGCAACGCCGGTGAATGCGGACCTATCGCCGGACCTGGGGCTGATGGCCGAGCACTGCCAGTGGCTGCTCGCCAATGGCTGCGACGGGCTGGCGATCCTGGGGACGACGGGCGAGGCCAACTCGTTCAGCGTCAGCGAACGGCAGGCGATCGTCGAGGGCGTGCTGAAGGCTGGGATCGCGCCGGAGCGGCTGCTGCCGGGCACGGGCGTTTCGGCGGGGCCGGAGACGGTGGCGCTGACCAAGCATGCCCTCGCCAACGGCATCTCCCGGGTCGTGATGCTACCGCCGTTCTACTACAAGGGCGTGAGCGACGATGGCCTGTTCGATGCCTATGCGCGGGTGATCGAAGGGGTGGGTGACAGCCGGCTGCAGGTCATCCTCTACCACATCCCGCAGATGTCGGCGGTGCCGCTCAGCTACGCGCTGATCGGGCGGCTGATCGAGGCGTTTCCGGGCACTGTGGTGGGGATCAAGGATAGCTCGGGCGACAAGGCGAACCTGCTCGGCATGGTGAAGGCTTTCCCAGGTTTTGCCGTGATCGCCGGGCCCGATCCGCTGTTCCTCGACCTGCTGCGCGAGGGCGGGGCGGGGTGCATCACCGGGGCGTCCAACCTGATTCCGGACATGCTCAGGACGATCTACGAGAATTGGCAGACGGACCCGGCCAAGGCCGAGGCGGCGCAGGCCAAAGCCATCGAATGGCGCAACCTGACGATGAGCTACTCGCAGATGCCGACGCTCAAGGCGCTGCTGGGCGAACGGACCGGCGCCACCGGGTGGCGCCGGGTGCGGCCGCCGCTGGTGGCGCTGACGGACGAGCAGGTGGCGGCGCTCAGGCCGCAGGCTGCGGCACTGCGAGCGGAACCGGCGTCGGCATGACCGTGCCAAAACTGCGGGTGCGGCGGGCATAGTCGGCGAGGGCCAGGTTGAACTCGGCGGGGCCGAAATCGGGCCACTTCACCTCGGTGAAGTAGAGCTCGGCCTGGGCGCATTCCCACAGCAGGAAATCGGACAGGCGCTGGTCGCCACCGGTGCGGATGAGGAAATCGACGTCCTCGGTGCCCAGCCGCTCGACCAGCGCCTCGGCGGTCAGCCCCTCGGAAGCGGCAGCGAGGAGGGCATCGCGCGCCGAGTAATCGAGCGCGATGCGCAGGTGGAGCAGGGGTCCGCCGGCGGTGGTGCGTTCGATGGCATCGATGGCCTTGCGGAGGGCGAGGGGCACGCGGTCGCGGCGGCCGAGGATGCTGACTCGCACGCCGGCGGCGCGGAGCTTTGGGGCCTCGACCATGAGGAAACGGCGGAGCAGGGACATGAGGCCGCTCACTTCGGCCTCTGGGCGCTGCCAGTTGTAGGTGGAGAAGGCGTAGAGGGTGAGCGCGCCGATGCCGCGTTCGATGGCGGCGCGGACGATGGCGCGCACGGCGTCGGCGCCGACCTTGTGGCCGGCCTCTCGCGGCAGGCCACGCGCCTCGGCCCAGCGGCCATTGCCATCCATGATGACGGCGACGTGGAGTTTGTGGGTAGGATTAGTTTGCATTGCAAACCTCGTTGGCAAGGAAAGTCGGAATTCGGAGGTCGGAAGTCGGAGTTAGGCGGGTTTGGGGCTGAGTTCGTCGAGGCCGGCGCGGGCGGAGGCGTCGCGGATGACCTGCTCGAGGGTGCCGAGATAATCGAGGAAGCGCTGGCGGCCTTCGGCGGTGAGGCGGATCTCGGTGCGAGGGCGCTTGCCTTCGAAGCCTTTGTGGATCGTTACGAGACCGGCTTCCTCGAGCACGGCAAGGTGGCGGCTCATGTTGCCCTGGGTGAGGCCGCAGAGGCGGAGCAGGTCGTTGAAGGCGAGGCCGGCGGGGTGGCTCACCAGCGAGGTGAGGATGCCCAGCCGGGCCTTTTCGTGGATGACGCGGTCGAGCCCGTCATAGGCGAAGGGGGCGGGTTCACTCATGGGTCGTTTGGGTGGCGCGGTGGACGATCAGGGCGACGAGGAACTGGCCGATGGCGAAGGGCAGGCCCATGAACCAGGGCGACAGCGTCTGGTCGCGGGCGGCGAGGAGCAGGACGGCGAAGCCGGCGAGCAGGTACCAGGCGCCGGCGAGCGCCATGGCGCGGGGCAGGGAGCGGGCGGCGGCGAAAATGCCGAGGCTGACGAGGATCAGCCACAGGCCGGGGAGCAGCCACATCAGCGTCGGCGCGGCGATGAAGACGAAGGCGAGCAGGCCGGCGCCGGCGACACCGGCAGGCACGAAGTTCAGCACGGCCTCGCGGATCATCTGGTCGGCGAGGCGGCCGTGGTGACGCTCGGCGCGGCGCAGCATTTCGGCGCCGATCAGCGCGAGGGCGACGATGGCGGTGATGATCCAGGCGGCAAAGAAGGGGGTTGGCGCGGGCGGGGTGGCGGACCAGATCGACTGGGCGGTGGCGACGACGAGGGCGAGTGCACCGGTGAGCGCGAGAGCGGCCGGGCCGAGGCCGCGGAACTCGCTCGACTGGGCGAGGCGGCTCTTGATTTCGACGATATCGGCGAGGGCCTTGTCGAGATCGCTCATGGCGGACTCAGTTGGTTTGCGATGCAAACCAGATTGGAGAGCAAATTGAGGCGGGGGTGTGGCGGGGGCGCTGGAGCGGACGAGTTTGGGGCTCCAGCCATTCGAGCGTAGCTCTCATGGCCTTCTCCCCTAAAATCGCTCCACTGGAGCGATTTTGCCTTCGGCACGGCTCGAAGCCCCTCCGAGCTGCGCTAGTTCGCCGGCGCTCACAAGCTGCGCTTGCCTCCCCCTTCAAGGGGGAGGTGGGGGCCGGTGGGTGGGTTAGAAGGTGCCCCGCACTCGATTGTCATACCGCTGGTGCGTGTGGCCGCCCCCTCCACCAGCTTCGCTGGTCCCCTCCCCGGGGAGGATCACGGAGAAGGCGGTGCGTGGGGGCTAGTAATCCACCTTGCCGCGCAGTTGCTTCGTAGTGCTGCGTTGGGATTTGCCTTCGAGGCGGCGTTTTTTGGAGGCGAGGGTCGGGCGGGTGGCGCGGCGGGGTTTGGGTGGGACCAAGGCGGCGCGGAGCAGGGCGACGAGGCGCTCGATCGCATCGTCGCGGTTCTGGGGCTGATTGCGGAAGCGGTTGGCAGTGAGGACGACGGCGCCGTCGGTGGTGAGGCGGCTGCCGGCGAGGGCGGCGGCGCGGTGCTTCAGCGGCTCGGGCAGGGAGGGGGAGCCCATCAGATCGAAGCGGAGCTGGGCGGCGGAGGCGACCTTGTTGACGTTCTGGCCGCCAGGGCCGGGACTGCGGATATAGGCGATCTCCACTTCGGCGAGCGGGAGGTGAACGTTGCCGCCGATGTGGATGGTGTCGGGCAATGCGGGCGGTTCCGGCGAAAAGGGGCCCTCTGCGATCTAGCCGCGTGGGGCCGGACATGCAAACGCCGCCCTGTGAGGGGCGGCGTCGCTGGTTCGGTATGCGCGGCTCAGCGGACGCGGAGCGACCGGACGCGGTCCTCGGCGGCGCCGAGATTGCGCGTGCTGCGCGAGATCACGATGCAGCGGCCATCGAAGTTGGTGCGTTCGCAGATGAGTACCTCGGCATCGCCCTGGATCTGGATCGAGGAGATCTCACGATCCCAGCGGCCGAGGCGGGCCAGGCGTTCGCCCGGACGGGCACAGAAGCTGTCGCCGCGGAAATTGCTGCGCTCGTAGAAGCAGGCGCGGTCACGCTCGCGAATCGGGCGGCCGGGGCGGAGATCGAAGCCGCCGGAGCCGATCTGGAAGCTGAAGCCGGGGACCGAGAAGCCGATGCTGACATCGGGGCGGCTCGGGCCGGGGCCCGGACGATCGGGCACGATCACGCGGCCACCGTCGGCAATGCTGAGATAGTTGGCGGACACCCAGCCATCGGGGCCGGACTTGAGAACATAGCACCAGCCGCCGCTGCAGCGGTCGATCTCGACCTGCTGGCCGGGGCTGAGCACGTCGACGACGGCGCCGTTCACCGGCGCATTGCGGACGTTGACGCTCGACGTGGCGACCGCGGACTGGGCCTGGGCCGCCGCGGTGACCAGAATGAGTGAACTGATCGCAACGGCCACGGCCGTAACCAGCTTCTTGATCATGGAATCCTCTCTTGTGACGCTTTTTGAGTCGGACAGTGCCGCAAATTGCAGAACGGCGCGCCGGTGACGCGGGTTCCACGCTTGCCCGGGGAATCTACCAAGAAATCAGGCACCGCAGAGCTTTGCGATGCCTAGGGTCAACAGCCGGTAAAGCCGCGGATCAGTAAACGCGCACAGAGGTGACGTTGTTGTCGAGGAAGCCGTGCAGCCGGCCCTGGCTGTTGTTGATGTGCTCGCAGTAGTTGAGGAAGTTGCGATCACGGCAGAGCATCACCGAGGCATTGCCCTCGATGCTGACCGAGGAGAAGCGGTTGTCGGCATTGAGCAGCAGCAGGTCGCGGGCACGGAAGCCCGGCTTGGTGCACAGCGCCTCGCCGGTGAAGTTGCGGCCTTCGTAGAGGCAGACAATGCCCGGGCCACCGCCCTTGTAGCGGATGGGATCGAGCCGGCCGAAGGTCAGGTCGCGGAGGTGGGTCCAGCCGGCGGCACCGTCGGCGCGCACGCGGCACCAGAGCTTCTGGCAGCGATCGACATGGACGCGGGTGGCAGGCAAAACCTCGCCGACGAACTGGTATTCGGTACCCGGGCCCTGGAAGAGTTCGAGGGTACGGAGCGACCAGGCCGGCGAGCCGGTCTGCGCCTGGGCAGCGGCCGAGCCGAGCATGAGGAGCGCGAGCGCGGTGAAAATTGCCAATAGCTGCTTCATGTTCGCCCCCAAGGCTGGTTCGGTGCGTGAGAGTAGCGGGGCAGCGCCGGGGTTGGAAGAGCCGAGGTGCAACAGGGCGGGGGAAAGTGGGGTGGGGAGGAGGTAGGAGTTAGAAGGTAGAAATTAGAAGTGGGTGCGGCGCTCGCCCTTCTACCTCTCCTAATTTCTACCTTCTAATTTCTACTTCCTGCCTTCCTCCGCTGGGATCTTCCGCTTGTTGCCCTGTTCGTCGAGGGCGACGTAGACGAAGCGGCCGTCGGTGACTTTTACGCGGTCGGCGATGCGGTTGCGGCGGGCCCAGGCTTCGATGGCGATTGTGATCGAGGTGTTCCCGACGCGTTCGACGGTGGTGTAGACGCACAGCACGTCGCCGACCTTGACCGGCGCGATGAAGGTCATGGCCTCGACGGCGATGGTGACGACGCGGCCCTGGGCGCGCTCGACGGCGGCGATGGCGCCGGCAATATCCATCTGGCTCATGACCCAGCCGCCGAAAATGTCGCCCGCCGGATTGGTGTCTGCCGGCATGGCCAGGGTGCGGACGGTGAGTGTGCCCCTGGGCTGAGGGGTGCCGGGATCGGCATCGTGGCCGTAGCTGGTGTCAGTGGTCATGGCGGGGTCCTTTCGGGGGCCAGCGGCCGATTTCTTCTTCCCAGTGCTCGCGGCAGAGGGACACGTAGACGGATTTCTCGATGGCGACCTGAGCGCCTTCGGTGAGGGCGCCGCCGGCTTCGTCGCGGCGGACCACCATGGTCGCCTTCTTGCCGCAGAAGCAGATGGTGCGCACCTCGCGCAGCTCGTCGGCGATGGCGAGCAGCTCGGACGAGCCGGGGAAGAGCATGCCGCGGAAATCGGTGCGGAGGCCATAGCACATCACCGGCACGTCGAGCCGGTCGGCGACACGGGCGAGCTGCCAGACCTGATCGGCGGTGAGGAACTGCGCCTCGTCCACGAAGACGCAATCGACCTTGCTTTCCTGCAGGTGGTCGTTGACGCGCTGGAACAGGTCGTCCTCGCCGGTGAAGAACTCGGCTTCGGCCGAGATGCCGATGCGGGAGGAGATGATGCCGACATCGCCCTCGGCATAGAGTTTGCTGGTGAAGAGCAGCGTGCGCATGCCGCGCTCGACATAGTTGTACGACGCCTGCAGCAAGAGGGTCGATTTGCCGGCATTCATCGCCGAGTAGGAGAAGTAGAGCTTGGCCATGTCCGTTCATGCCGCGCGGCGCGGGACGGTGCGAGGCCAAAGCGCGTATCTCAACAAAAATCGGCCGCCTGGCGGGGGCGGCCGATAAGAGATGCCGAATGGAGCTCGGCTGCAGGAAGGACGTGTTGGCGGCGAATCCATCCTGCGCAGAAGGCGGCCGGTTGCCTGATTTTGGGCGGGAGCAACGGGCCATTCACCGGGGGCAGGGGGGCCGGCCCGGACGCTGCCAAGCTATTGACGCCGCATGACAAGCAGATGACGCGATGGATCATATTAGAGACATTATCCCTCAGTAGCGGAGGGGCGCGGGCAGGGCTCCCCGGAGAGCAGAATGAAGACTTTCAGCAGGATGATATTGGCGCTTGGACTTGTCGCTTCCATGATGGGCGGCGCGTTTGCGCAGGGGCTCGACCCGTCCGGCGTGTGGGTGGCCGAGAAGAACTCGGACTACGAGGTGAAGATGTGCGGGCCGGAGAATGACCGGCTGTGCGTCCGCCTGGTCGGGCTGCGCAAGAAGATGGATAAGCCGCGCAACCGCGAATATCTCAACAAGACCATCATCGATGGCGCCAAGCCGGACGGGAAGAACCGCTGGAAGGGCAAGATGAGCGTCTACGGTCACACCGGCGACGTGTGGGTCAACATGAAGAGCGACGGCGCCCTGCATGTGAAGCTGTGCGCCTATGTCGTGATCTGCGACGAATACGACATGACGCGGAAGTAGCGTTTGCGATCCCGCGCAGGCGGGAACCTGGTTGCGAGACCGAGCGTGTGGCCACTGGATCCCCGCCTTCGCGGGGATGACGCCGGGTTTGTTGTCGGTCTGATGGCCGTCCGCATGTGTGAAGCGCTCCGGCCTCAGGCGCGGGCGGCTCGGCGTTGCTGCAGGGCCGGCACCGCTTCCACCAATACGATGGCACAGAAGATGAGCATGGCGCCGGCATAGCCGATGGGCGTCAGCCGCTCGCCCAGCAGCAGGGCGCCGCCGAGCGCGGCGAACAGGCTTTCGGCTGACAGGATGATCGCGGCATTGGCGGCCGGCACATATTGCTGCGCCACGGCCTGCAGGGTGTAGGCGATGGCGGTCGACATCAGGCCGGCATAGGCGATCTCGACCCAGCCATCGGCCGGTGCTGCCGGGTCGGGGGCCTCGAGGCCGAGAGCGGCGGCGGTCGAGAGCAATCCCACGGCGAGGAAGCTCGCGGCGGAAATGATGACGGGAAGACCGGTCTCGCGGCTGAGGTAGCCGACAAGGAAGACGTGGCCGCCCCAGAACACGGCGCTCAGCACCATCAGGCCATCGCCGGCGTTGAAGCTCGAGAACTGGCCGCCATTGAGATAGTAGATGCCGACTAGGGCGAGCGGGGCACCGAGATAGGTGATCGGGTGCGGCTTCACGCGGATGGCGAGGAAGGCGATCAGCGGCACGAACAGCACGTAGAGCGAAGTAAGAAAGCCGGAGTTGGTCACCGAGGTCTGCACGATCCCGTATTGCTGCAGCGCCGAGGCGAGAAAGAAGCTGACGCAAAGCAGGGCGAGCAGCACGCCGTGGCGGGCCGTGAGCCTACCGACCGCCTCGCGTCTCGACCGGTATTCGGCGACGGCGAAGGGGAGAAGCGCAAGGCCGCCGAGGAGGAAGCGGGCGCCGGCGAAGGTCATGGGGCCCATGTGGTCCATGGCCGTCTTCTGCGCGACGAAGGCAAAGCCCCAGATGGCGGTGGCAACGAGCAGCAGCAGGACGGCGACGGGACGGGTCATGCCGGGTGGTGTAGCCGTGCGATGGGGCAGGCGTCGAACGGATTTTGGCGATGGATTCGATCAGCGGGGGTGATGGGGGAGAAAGTCGGAATTCGAAAGTCGAAAGTCGGATTCCGAACTCCGACTTTCGACTTCCGAGGCCGCGGCTATTTCAGCTCCGCGTCGAGCGCGGCGATCAGCTGCTGGATTTCGGCGGGGGTGGTGTAGTGGGTGAAGGAGAGGCGGAGGACGCCGTGGCCCGGGTTGATGCCGAGCGCTTCGAGCAGGCGCCAGGCGTAGAAATTGCCGCCGGAGGCCATGATCTTGTGGCGTGACAAGCGCTCGGCGGCCTCGATGGCAAGGCCGGCGACGGCGAGGGAGACGGTGGGGGCGCGGACGGCCGGGTCGGTGGGGCCGATGACGCGCAGGCTGTTGCGGCCGCTCAGATACTCCATCAGCGGGGCGAGCAGCGCGATTTCCTGGGCGCGCATGGCGGCGTGGGCCTTGCGGAACGGGTTGGCGCCTTCGGCCTTGTCGCCAGCGATCTCGGCGACGCGCTCGAAATAGTCCGCGATGCCGGCGCTGGCGGCGATCTGGGCGTGATCGGGGCCGGCCGGGGTCAGGCGCTTGCGCGGCTGGGTGTCGTTGAAGAAGTGGCCCTGGTTGGGCAGTTCCGACGCCAGCGAGGGGCGGACGGCCATGATGCCCTGGTGCGGCCCGTACACCTTGTAGGCGGAGAACAGGTAGATGTCGCAGCCGAGCTCGAGCAGGTCGGGCAGGCCGTGCGGGGCGTAGGAGACGCCATCGACCACGGTGACGGCGCCGTAGCTCTTGGCTTTCTTCGCGATCTCGGCGACCGGGTTGATCTCGCCGACGATGTTGGAGGCGTGCGGGAAGCAGACGGCGCGGACCTTGCTGTCGAAGAGCTTGTCGAGCTCGGCCGGATCGAGCCGGCCGGTCTGCAGATCGACCTTCCACTCGCGCACGGTGATGCCGCGCTCGGCAAGCCTGCGCCAGGCGCCGGAATTGGCTTCGTGGTCCTGATTGGTGACGATGATGGCTTCGCCGGGCTTCAGCCAGCCGCCGAAGGCGTTGGCGAGCACATAGGTGTTGCCGGAGGTGGAGGGGCCGAAATGGATCCAGTCCATGCCGACATTCAACGCCTGGGCGATGCGGCGATGCGCGTTGTCCATCTGCGCGCCGGCATCGCGCGAGGCGGGGTAGAAGCCGTAGGGCTGGACCTTGTTGGCGCGGTAATAGTGCTCGAGCTTTTCGGTGACCTGGCGCGCCGTATACGAGCCGCCGGCGTTCTCGAAGAAGGCCCAGCCCGCGAGCGAGGGCTCGCGGAAGGCCGGGAACTCGGCACGGATCAGGTCGGGATCGAGAGGCAGGTCGGTCATCGGAGGCTCGCGGGGAGAGGTCCGATGGTTAGCGGAGCGAAACGACGGCGGCAACACAGCCGTGAGAATTAAGAAGAAGCCCCGGCCGGCGAATGCCGGGGCTTCCAGCGGGTGGCATGCAGCGCGTTTGGGGCCGCACTGCCTACCGGTACTCAGCCACCCGCAGTGGCTAGAGCTTGCCGGTTTCGGCCGGCCTGGCCGGATGCGGCGCGACGGGACGCTGGCGCATCGGCAGCAGCTGGGCCTTCTGTGCGTCGGAGAGGCTGTCGTAGAAGGCGCGGAACTGGGGCAGCAGCTCGCTCATGGCGGCGAGGCGGGCCTCGTCGAATTTCAGGCGCTGTTCGAGGCGCTGGATCAGGTCGGCGCGCGCACCGCGCTCAGGGCGAAGGGTGGCGCAGTGGTCGGCGAAATCGGTCTGGGTGGCGAGGGCGGTGGTGCGGAAATCCTCGAACAGGCCGCGTTGGCTAGTGGTGAGGTCGAGGCGGGCGGAAACGCGGTCCAGCCGGCGCTCGAGGCGATCGGCGGCACGAGGGGCGCAGGAGACTTCGGCGAGGCGGAAGGCGCCGCCGGCGCCCCGGCGGAACTCGAGCAGGCGGCCGTCACGTTGATCGAAGCCGGGACGGGCGTGGTGCTGGGGGCCGCCGGCGAAGGCAGGGCTCATGGCGGTGAGGCCGAGGGCGGCAACGAGGGCGGCGAGGATTCTGGCGCGGGCGGAGGTCATACGGGTCACTCCCAAGCGTGGTTGATGGGGGACGATGCCGCGCTTCGGCTTGCGGGCGGATTGCGGGCAGGTGAATTCGCGGAAAGGTTGGAAAGGTGGAGGCGAGCTCTGGGGCTGGTGCGTGTGGTCCCACCCCCTCCGAGCTGCGCTAGGCAGCGAGCTGCCAAGCTTCGCTTGCCTCCCCCATCAAGGGGGAGGTGGGGGCACGAACCGGCCCGGGTGCTTGTGGCCGCCCCCTCCACCAGCTTTGCTGGTCCCCCTGCCCCGTGAACGGGGGAGGATCGGGAGAGGCCGGTGCTAGCTTGCGATGTATTCCTTGAGGGCGAGGGCTTCCTGTTCGGTTTCCTCGATCTTGCGTTTCACCACGTCGCCGATGGAGACGATGCCGGTGAGCTTGCCGCTATCGACGATCGGGATGTGGCGGACGCGGTGGCGGGTCATGGTTTCCATGAGGTCCGAGACCGAGGCGCCGGAGGTGCAGGTGATCACCTTGGCGGTCATGGCGCTACGCACGGGGCTCGCGAGCAGTGCGACCGGGTCCTTGTCGAGCCGCCGGACGATGTCACGCTCGCTGAGGATGCCCGCGACCTTGCCCTTGGCGTCGACGACGACCACGGCGCCGATCTTCTTGCCGTTGAGGATGGCGATCGCCTCGGAGATGGGCGCGCCGGCCTCGACGGTGAACACCGCGTGGCCCTTGGATTGAAGGATAGTCTCGACTTGCATCGTTAGTCCTCCTCTCTGACGGCATAGTGCGCCAAAGGGGAGGGGTGGGCAAGGGTTGGGCGGGGAGCCATTGGTAGGGCGGGGCGGTACGGGATTGGAGGGGCAGGCGCTCTGGGCTCCACCCCCTCCTAGCTCCGCTAGTTCGCTGCGCTCACAAGCTGCGCTTGCTTCCCCCATCTAGGGGGAGGTGAAGAGCGGGCTGTCGCCCGCCCTGCGTGGCGACTTAGTTCGTGGCTGGGGCCTTGAGGTCGCGCTTCTGGTCCTGGACCGTGCCGGCGCCATCGACGAGGGGCAGGGTGACCGGCTCGCCACTGGCTTCGGCGGTGACGGTGATCTTGCCGGCGAGGACGGTGGGGTTGGTCTCGATGGCGGCGAGATCGGCGAGGCCGATGCCGGCTTCGTCGTTGGCCGTGATGGTCATGGTCAGGTTCGACGAACCCTGCAGGAACAGGCCGAGCTGCTGGGCGGCGGTGAGCGCCTCGGTAGAATTGCCGAGGAAGGCCATGGTCATGCCCTGGGCCATGCCGGCGATGGCGGTGCGGAACGATTCCTCGGTCTGGCCGGCATCCTTGGCGCCAGCGGCAACGAGGAAGGAGCCGATGCCGCGATCCTCGATGTTGATGGTGACGTCCTTGAGGGTCATTAGCATGGCGGCCTGCATGGCCTCGTCGGTATTGTCCGAGAACAAGGCCTCGCCGGCATTGCCGAAGGTGCCCGAGAAGTTCACCTGGCCGAGCTGGCCGAGGTCGATCAGCACGTCGCTGACCTCGATGGTCGAGGTGGCGGAGTCCCAGGCGAGATCGGTGCCGAGCGAGATGTCGAGCGAGGTGATGCCACGGGCCTTGAGCTCGGCGACCGGAACGTCCTTCATGTCCTCGGTGATCGGGACGACGAGGTTGGCGAGCTTGAGCGCGATGTCGGCCGGGATGCCGTTGATGTAGTTGCCGAGCGTCGCGTCGAACGCGCCCAGGGATGCCACGCTGCGCTGGCTGGGCATTTCGGGGTTGGGCACATCGATGTCGAGGCCGGCGAGTGAGAAGCCGTCCATCACCGGGATGAGCTTGCGCCAGTTGGCGGCAAAGAAGGCCTCGTCCATGGTGGCGGCCGATTCGAGGACCTCGATGGCGGTCGAGAAGTCCATCTTCTTCCAGGTGAAGTTGCCCAGGTTGACGTGGCCGCCCTGGTCGCCGGTGATATCGATGACGAGGTCGCTGAGGCCGAACTGCGGGTAGATGGCGGGCTCGAAGCCATCGATCGACATGAGGCCGGCATTGATGGTCATGGGCTGACCCTTGTCGTCCTTGCCCGAGCAGGAGAAGCCGTCAAAGCTCATCGGCGTGCTCGAGAAGGCGGTCAGCAGGTCGGTGTAGAACAGCACCAGCTGCCTGATCTTTTCGGGCTCGAGCGGCGTGCCGGCGGTCTGCGCCGCTTCGGCCTCGAGGATCAGCGACTGGATCTCACCGATATTGCTGCGTAGCGGGCGGGCGCTGAAGCCGGCGGCTTCGGCGGCGCCGATGGTGCAGCTGAACACGTCGCCGCCGGCGAGGGTGCCGCCGGCGAAGGTCAGATCGGCGTAGACCTGCTTCAGCTCATCGGTCGGCTCGGCCGGGGTGGTAAAACCGTAAAAGCCGAGCAGGCCGCCAATGTCGAACTGCCTGGCTGACATTTCTCCGAAGGTGCCGGTGAAGAGCTCGGCGCCCGACATCTCGGTGCTGGCGACGGCGGCGCTCTGGGCGACGCCGTCGACGACGTCGGTCAGGACGATGTCACGGTAGGTATAGGTGATCGCGGCGGCATTGCTGCCCTCGACGGCGGAGCTGACGGTGATCTCGGGGATGGTGACCGATTTGGCGTCGAGCCCGGCGAGCTTGTCCCAGGCGCCGGCGGCACCCTGGAAGATGATGCGGATGTCGGCCTCGACGAGGTTGCCGTCGACGATCTCGATCGAGGGGATGGTGACCTTGTAGAGCTGGGCATCGCCACCGGTCAGGTCGGTGACCGTGAGGGTTTCGGCGAGGGCGCCGGTCGCGGCAAGGCCGGTAAGGACTGTGCCAAGCAGAACGGCCCGCAGCGGGCGCAGGCGGCTGAGCGGGGCAAGATCGGTACGGGTCATGTCATATCCTCAGTAGCGATGTTGATTGGACGCCGCGCGGAACTCGATGCTTTGGGCAAGAGTCGCTGCGGCGTTGCCCGGCGGAGCGAGCAGCCAGCGCTTACTTAGGATATCGCAACTAACGGGAAGATGAACGAAACTTAGCAAGCTGTGAGGTTCAGCCTTCACCCTGGCCCGGCTTCCAGGCGGACAGCGCGTTCACCCGCGGGGCGGAAGTCCTGGCGATACCGTTGTTGAGCGTAGCCCGCACGGTTTCGGCCATGATGGCGAGGAGCAGAGCACAGAGCGGCACGAAGAGCAGCACGACGCCGGTATCGACCTGCTGGGCGCCGAAGAGCAGGCTCTGCGGCACGAGCCCGAGCAGCAGGGCCACACCGGCGCCGACGAAGGTCAGCGAGAAGGAGATGGCGGCGGCAACGGACAGCGGGTTGGCGAACAGGCGACGCAGATGGCGGCTGCGGGCTGGCTGAGGCAGGCGGGTCGGGGACATACGGCTACTCGCAACGATCACAACGGGTTGAGATGAGCGCGATAATGCGGGGTTGTTTCGTTGCTGATGCGGTGAGCCCCGGACGATTTGATGGCGATGGTGTGGCGGGGCTGTGGAGGAGAGACGAGAATGGCGAGGGTTTTGAACGGGTTGCGGGTGCTGGTTGCGATGCTGATTCTGGCGATGCCGGGATCGGCCCTGGCACAGGAGGACGCGCCGTGGCAGGCGACGATCACCGGGCAGATCGAGGCGTTTCGAGCCCATGATGCGCCGGGCGCGTTCGGCTATGCGAGCGCGCCATTCCACGAGCGGTTCGGCTCGGCCGAGGCGTTCTTCCTCGCCATCGTCGGCATGGGCTACGCGCCGATCATGGAGTCGCGCTCGCACAGCTTCGGGACCTTCGAGAAGGGACCGGACGGCTCGGTGGCGCAGCAGGTGGAGCTGATCGGCAATGACCAGGGGCTCTATGGCGCGGTGTATCAGTTGATCGAGGAGCCGGCGGGCTGGCGAGTGACGGGGGTGCAACTGATCAAGCGGCCGGGGCTCGGGGTCTGAGCCGATCACCAACTGCGTAGTTGTGTTGCGGGACGCCAGCATCTAGACCTCTTCGGCCATTTTTCCGAGGAGATGATCGTGGCTTTCCTGTCCGACGCGCTCAACCGTATCCAGCCTTCCGCCACTGTCGCGATTTCGCGCAAGGCGGCCGATATGGCGCGCGAGGGCAAAGATGTCATCTCGCTGGCGGCGGGCGAGCCGGATTTCGACACGCCCGAGCATGTGCGTGAAGCCGCCATCCGCGCGATCAATTCGGGCAAGACGCACTACACCAATGTCGACGGCATTCCGGAGCTGAAGGAGGCGGTGGCCGCTAAGTTCCGGCGCGACAACGGGCTCGACGTAGAGGCCGCGGATTGCTTCGTGGCTTCGGGCGGAAAGCAGATTCTATTCAACGCGCTGATGGCGACGCTTAATCCGGGCGATGAAGTCGTGGTGCCGGTGCCGTACTGGGTGAGCTACCCCGAGATCGTGCGGCTCTGCGATGCCACGCCGGTATTCGCAGTGGCGGATGCCTCGACCGGGTTCAAGCTTGTTCCGGAAGCGCTGGAAGCGGCGATCACGCCCAAGACCAAGTGGCTGATCCTCAACACGCCGTCCAACCCGTCGGGCGCGGCCTATACGGCTGGCGAACTGCGGGCGCTGGCCGACGTGCTGCTGCGGCACCCGCAGGTGCATATCCTCACCGACGATATCTACGAGGTGCTGGTCTACGACGGCGGCACGTTCGCGACGATTGCCGGAGTGGAGCCGAAGCTGAGGGAACGGACGCTGACGCTGAACGGTGTGTCGAAGTCGCACGCGATGACCGGCTGGCGCATCGGCTACTGCACGGGCCCGCGGCCGCTGCTGGCGGCGATGCTGAAGCTGCAGAGCCAATCGACCACCAATCCGTCCTCGATCTCGCAATATGCGGCGCTCGAGGCGCTGAACGGGCCGCAGGGGTTCCTGAAGGACTGGCGTGACATCTTCCAGGGGCGGCGCGATCTCGTCGTCAACGGGCTGAACGCCAATACCGGGATCGACTGCCTGTCGCCGGAGGGGGCGTTCTACGTGTTCCCGTCGGTGCAGCGGCTGCTCGGCAAGACCTCGAGTGGCGGCCGGGCGCTCACGACCGACACGGAGCTGGTGATGGCGCTGCTCGAGGAGACCGGGGTGGCGCTGGTGCCGGGCACGGCGTTCGGGCTGCCGGGGCACATGCGGCTCAGCTACGCGGCGGCGAACAGCCAGCTCGAGGATGCGGTCAGCCGTATCCAGGATTTCTGCGCCAAAATCGGCTGATGGGGTACCCCGTCGGCGAGCCAAGCAGGACTGGCTGGCTCGCGGTCGGGGACGGGCACGAGCTCTATTGGGAAGAGGCGGGCAATCCGGAGGGGCTGCCCGCCTTGATTTTGCATGGCGGGCCGGGGTCGGGGCTTTCGGCGTCGGCGCGGCAATTCTTCGATCCCGAGCGCTACCGGATCATCGGGTTCGATCAGCGCAACGCCGGCAGGAGCACGCCGAATGCGGCGGAGCCGGATGTCGACCTTTCGGCCAACAGCACGGCGCACCTGGTGGCCGATATCGAGCGACTGCGGGAATTCTTCGGGGTTACCCGCTGGGTGATCTATGGCGGGTCGTGGGGAACGACGCTGGGGCTCGCCTATGCCGAGGCGTATCCGGCGCGGGTGAGAGCCATGGTGTTCGCCGGGGTGACGACGACGCGGAGCGAGATCGACTGGCTGTATCGCCGGATGGCGCCGCTTTATCCGGTCGAGTGGGAGCGGTTCCGGGCCGGAGTGCCGGTCGGGACGCCCGAGGACGGGATGGTCGCGGCGTATAACGAGCTGATGTTCGACGCCGATCCGGCGGTGCGGGACAAGGCGGCGCGGGATTTCCACGACTGGGACAATGCGGCGGTGTCGGTGACGGCGCAGGCTGGCCGGCCTTCGGATCGGGCGGATCCAGCGCGGATGCTGGCGCGCGGGCGGATCGTGACGCATTTCTTCCGGCATGCCGCATGGCTGGAGGAGGGGGCGCTACTGGCCGGGGCCGGAGCGCTGAAGGGGATTCCGGGCGTGCTGGTACAGGGGCGGCTCGACCTGCAGGGGCCGCTGGTGACGGCGTGGGAGCTGGCGCGGGCTTGGCCGGATGCGCGGCTGGTGGTGATCGACGGGGCGGGGCATTCCACCGGCGACGGCGGGATGCCCGAGGCCATCGTTGCGGCGCTGGATGGGTTTGCGGGCGAGCCGAACTGAGAGAGACGGCCCCCTCCCGGCCTCCCCCACAAGGGGGGAGGTGAAGAGCGGCTTCGCCGCCTAGAGGTAATCGAGGATGCTCATGCCCGAGCCGCCCGAGCTGCTGCCGCCGAAGACCGAGGTGCCGGTGGCGGAGCCGAGCATGGAGCTGAGCTTCACGGCCGACTGGTAGTTGGCGACGGCAGCGGAATAGAGGTTATCGGACCAGCCGGCGGCGGCGCGTTCTTCGGGGCTCATGGCGCCATAGAGCGAGATGACGTTCTGGGCGAAGGCGCCGGGGTCGGTCGAGGTGCCCGAGGCCTTGAGGGTCTGGAGCAGGGCGCTGGCGGAGCGGGTGCGCATCTCGTTGGAGGCGGCGCGCACCTCGGACACATCGAACTGGCCGCCCGAGTTGAGGGCGACGGCGGCGAGCGAGCGGCTGTCGAACTGGGAATAGTCCGGCTTGGTGTTGCCGTTTTCCTTGTATTGCGCGTCGAGCGTGGTGCGGGCGTCCGACGCCACGTCGCCGATGTCGCGGAGCTCGCCGGTCTCGCCCTTGGCGAGGCGCTGCATGTAGGTGTCGACCGGATCGTTGGCGACGGCGCCGGGCAGGGTGGACGGGTCGGCGGCCAGCTTCTTGACCATTTCGGCGAGGGCGGCGCGCTGATCGGCCCAGGCGGCGGTGGCCTTCTCCTCTGGGCCCATGGCGTCGAAATAGGCGAGGGCGGCGTCGTAAAGTCCCTTGAGACTGCCGGTGACGCGGCCGACGGCGGTGGGGCCGGCGAGAGCCTGGTCGAAGCGGTTCTGCAGCTCGATGGCGGCGGCCTTCTGCTCATCGACGGTGAAGGCCTGGTTGGAATTGATGCTCATCGCGTAGAGCTCGCGGCGGTCGACCTTGCTGAGATCGAGGGCGAGGACGCCGTCCTTGAACGGACTGGTGAGCTTGGCGTCGGCGAGCAGCTTGTCGAGGGTGGCGCGGGCGTCGGTGGTGACGGTGGCGAAATCCTTCTCGGCGAGGGCGGTCTTGGCGGCGTCGGACAGCGTGACGCTGGTCGCGTTCGCGTCGGAAGGGCTAGTCGCGGTGGCAGCGGTCGCGGCAGGCTGGGACGAGCGCTGCACATTGGCGATGATCTGAGCGTAGCTCGGGGTGTAGCCGACAGGGCTGGTGCTGGTCATGGTGCCTCGCGCGCGTGCGTCACTTGAGGGGATGCATGGCGCGTGCCAGCGGAGGAGCCCGGAATTGCTGGGTTGGCTGGGGTGGCGCCGTTGCCGGTCGGCAGGAAATGCCGGGCAGCCGCAGCGTGCGGGCAAACAAAAAGGCCCCGCTCGAGGGGATGAGCGGGGCCCAGAGGCCGGCTCGCCGAAGCGGGCGACCCATCAAGAGGCGACCGGGAGGAGGTGGTCGCGATCTCGTTATCCGCACTATCCACGGGCACCGCGCGCCGAACAAACGCGAAGTCGGAACGCCAGCCATGCGCCGGACGCGGGAGAGATTTTGGCGATCGCACGGGGAAGGGTGACGGGCGACGACGGCGCGGCGCAGAAGCGGCAAAGATCTGAAGATAAAAAAAGAGGCTCCATCCGAAGATGGAGCCAAATGACTAGGACCGAAGTCCAATCGAAAGTGGTGGCAAATGGACGAGGGAGGAGGATACGCCATTTGCCGGTGGTTCCAAGTCGAGGGAGGAGGATACGACTTCGAACCGGGTGTCGCAGAGCAGGACCGAGGGAGGAGGATACGGTGCGGCTCACATCGACACCGACAATATGCACTTTGACCGTTTGGTCCACAATGCAGAGCTTGGTATGTCAGCCATGCATTTCCCGCAATGATAGGTCAGGCGTGCTGACATGACGTTTGGTGTCAGATGAAGGACGCATGAACGCTTCGCCGGCACAATAACTGCGGAAAAAACAAGGCCCCGCTCGAGGGGAGAGCGGGGCCGGAGTGCAGCCATTGCTGACTGCAAGGAGGAACAAACAACAGGCGCGAGGAGGAGGAGGGAGAAGCGCCCGGTGCTGTCGAGCGGGGATATAGGGTTGGAGTGCTGACCCATCAACCTGAACATTCGTATGCTAGCCATGCGACTAGTGCATACCTGCTAAGACGATGATTTTGATCGTGATTTCGCTTCCAGATGACACTCGCGCAAACGTGTGCGTGCGACAAAAGCGCTGATTTTCCAAGCGCTTAATACGAATGTCGTATGCGAATCCGGTGCTAGAGCCAGCCACTGCGCTTGAAGAAGAGGTAGGGCAGCAGCGCCGACAGAACCATCAGCCCCAGCGCAAATGGATAGCCGAAGGGCCAATCCAGCTCGGGCATGAAGTGGAAGTTCATGCCGTAGACCGAGGCAACGAGGGTGGGCGGCAGGAACACCACGGCGGCGACCGAGAAAATCTTGATGATCTGGTTCTGCTCGAGGTTGATCAGACCCAGCGTGGCGTCGAGGAGGAAGGTGATCTTGTCGGCGAGGAAGGTGGCGTGGTCGCTGAGCGCAACGGCATCGCGCTGCAGGTTCTTCATGCCCTGACGGAGCTCCTTGACCTCCTTGGGCGCGCCGGTCTCGCCGGTCTGGTGGAAAGTGACCAGCCGCATGATGGAGACGAGGCTTTCGCGGGCGAGGGTGAGGGTGTCGCCCTTCTTGCCGATGCGCTCAATGAGGCCCTGCAGGTCCCGGGTCTTGCGGGTGGGCTTGGTGGCCTTGTTGCCGAACACTTCGCGCGAGATCTGGTCGATGTCGTCGCCGGTGGTTTCGAGCAGCTGGGCGAGGCGATCGATGAACGATTCGAGCAGGCCGATCATCACGCGCTCGCCGGTCTGGTAGCCGGTGGGGCGAGAGACGAGGCGCTCGAACAGCCGGAACGGCTTGGGGTCGGCGTAGCGGACGGTGACGAGCTGGTTGTTGCGCAGCACGAAGGTGATCGGTGTCTTGACCGGCTGGTCGCCGTCGGTGTCGACGAGCGCGGTGATGGTCATGAACTCCGCGCCTTCCTCGTTGTAGAGGCGGGCGGAGGGCTCGATGTCCTGCATCTCGCGACGGGTGGGGATGTCGATGCCGAGGCAGGCTTCGACGAACTTGTCTTCCTCGCGCGAAGGATCGGTCAGGCTGTACCAGACGGCCTCGGGCAGCGGAGTGACGGCGTTTGGATCGAAATCGGTGGGGACCAGGCGGTCGCCCTCGCGGATATAGGCGCGCAGCATGACGGGCTCCTTGAGATAGCCACGCCGGCGCGCCGTGCCCCTAGCGGGTCAGAGCGCCGGCAAGATCGAAGATCGACTTCGACTGTCGGGGTTCATTGGTTGTCCTTTGCGCCGGGATGGCGTCGTGACGCCCGCGAGATGCGCCTTCCGGCGCAGCGCGTCAAGGCCGGTCTGGGCTCAGTCGAGGAAGGCGGTGGCGAGCGTGGTGCGCAGGTCGCTGTCAGTGGCATAGCCAATGTCGTCGATGCGCCAGATGCGGCCAATCGGAGCAGGCTCGTCGATGAGCTTGAGCTTTAGCGTATCGGTGAAGTTGGCGTCGGGGTAGGCAGCGAAGCTGTAGGCGATGGGAACGGTGGCCTCGTCCATCATGAAGGTGACTTCGCCCGGGGCGCAGCGATCAGCGTAGTCGGGGTATGCCTGCCACGGAATGCCGTCGCCGAGCGGCGGTTTCTCGTCGGGGCGGGCCCTGGCGATGACGGCGTTTTGCGCTTCGGCGTCGGCAATGGCGGAGGTGAGGGCATCCGAGAGCAGGGCGTTGACCGGGGCCATGTCATTGCCGGTGCGGCCGGCGCAGAAGATCTCGCCGATCTGCCGGGGCGTCAGGGCGGTCGGTTGCGCCAAGGCGGGCACGGCAGCGAGGAGAGCGGTGACAGTGAAGGCAATACGCAGCATGAAATCCCCCGGAATATCACGAGAGCTTCTAGCGGCGGCGACTGAACTGCTGATGAACGGCCCGGGAGCGGCCGCGTTCAAGGGTGATGAAGCCGCCGCGACAGGAAGACGCCCCCGAGAGTTTCGGGGGCGTGGCAGGTGACGACATGTGATGCAGATCAAGCGGCCATGCGGTTGCTGTCGGCCTCGGCGACCTGGGTTAGCTTCTTGTCGGTCGCCTCTTCCTCCTTGAGAGTGGCGTCGAGCAGGGTGACGGCATCCTGCCGGCCGAGCAGCCTGGCCCAGCTCTTCAGCGTGCCGTAGCGGGCGATCTCGTAGTGCTCGACTGCCTGGGCGGCCGAGATCAGACCGGCATCGAGCGCCGGGGTGCCCTTGAACTCGTCCATGATCGACTTGCCTTCCTCGATGATGCCGAGGATAGCGTCGCAGGTCTTGCCGCGGGCGGGCTTGTCGAGCATCTCGAAAATTTGCTCGAGGCGATCGACGTGGCCTTCGGTCTCTTCGAGGTGCTGCTCAAAGCCGGCCTTGAGCTGAGGCGACTGGGCCGCCTTGGCCATCTTGGGCAGCGTCTTGATGATCTGTTTCTCGGCGTAATAGATGTCCTTGAGAGTATCAAGGAACAGGTCGTCGAGGGTCTTTTCGGTAGCCATTTCGCACCTCTGTGATTGGGCAAGTGGGCGCGCTTGCGCCTCGTTGGCCAAATCTCGGTGCGCGGAGTTGGTTCCGATGCTGCAGGAGAGCCGTCAGGCGAGGGCTAGAACTGCCACTCGCGAGCCTTGCCGACGAGGAAGTCGCGGAACACCCCGACGCGCTTGGAATTCTTCAGCGCCGGCGGATACACGAAATACGCCTCGTAGGCGGGCAGTTCGATGCCCGACAGCACGCGGGTGAGGGTGGGCTCGTTCTCGGTGACATAGTCGGGCAGCATGGCGATGCCGATGCCGGCGCGGGCGGCCTGCATCATGCCGTAGATGGCGTTGACCTTCATGGCGGCGCGGCGCGGCGAGGAGTCGGGGCGGCCGAGACGCTCGAGATAGTTGATGTCGCCGAGATAGGACGGAACCGGCTCGCCGAAGGAGATGACGCGGTGGGCGTCCAGTTCCTCGACGTTCGCGGGCTCGCCGAATTCCTGCACGTAGGACTGCGATGCGTAGAAGTGGTTGTGCACCGTGAACAGCTTGCGCTGGATCATTTCCGACTGGTTCGGGCGGTGCAGGCGGATGGCGACGTCGGCCTCGCGCATGGCGAGATCGAGCTCGGCGTCGTTGAGCTTAATCTCGATCTGGATTTCCGGATAAAGGATCAGGAACTCGTGGATGCGCGAGCTCAGCCAGGTCGAGCCGATGCCCACCGTGGTGGTGACGAGCAGGGGACCGGTCGGCACCTCCTGGCTCTCGGACATCTGGGTTTCGACCTGCTGCAGCTCCCAGTGCATGCGGTGCGCGGTGCGGAAGAGCTGTTCGCCGACCTCGGTGAGGACCAGCCCGCGGGCGTGCCGGATGAACAGCTTCAGCCCGAGGTCTTCCTCGAGGGCGGAAATCTGCCGGGAAACCGCGGACTGGCTCATGTTCAGCCGCTCGGCGGCGTGCGTGAAGGACCCGGATTCGGCGGCTGTGTGAAAGATGCGCAGCTTGTCCCAATCCAGCATCGGCTATTCCGCAGCTTCCGCCAGTTCGAGCGAGGCGAGATACTCTTCCGCATCCAGCGCGGCCATGCAACCCATACCCGCGGCCGTGACTGCCTGACGGTAAACGTCGTCCGTAACATCGCCGGCAGCGAACACGCCTGGGATATTGGTCGAGGTGCCGCCCGGGATGACCTTCAGATAACCGCCGGGCTTCATGTCGAGCTTGCCGGAGAAGATCGAGGTCGCCGGGGCATGGCCGATGGCGATGAACACGCCGTCGACATTCTTCTCGGTGACGTGGCCGGTCCTGGTGTCGCGGATCTTCACGCCCTTGACCGAGCGGGGCATGTCGTCGCCGAACACTTCCTCGACTTCGGCGTTCCAGATCACCTCGACCTTGGGGTTCTTGAACAGGCGCTCCTGCAGGATGCGCTCGGCCCGGAACTCGCCACGACGGTGAACCACCGTGACCTTACTGGCGAAGTTGGTGAGGAACAGCGCTTCCTCGACGGCGGTATTGCCGCCCCCGACCACGACCACTTCCTTGCCACGGTAGAAGAAGCCGTCGCACGTGGCGCAGGCGGAAACGCCGAAGCCCTGGAACTTTTCCTCACTATCGAGCCCAAGCCACTTGGCCTGGGCGCCGGTGGCGATGATGACGCTGTCGGCGGTGTAGCGGGTGCCACTGTCGCCGACCAGTACAAAGGGGCGCTTGTCGAAATCGACCTCGACGATGATATCGTTGATCATCCTGGTGCCGACATGCTCGGCCTGCGCCTTCATCTGCTCCATGAGCCAGGGGCCCTGGATGACGTCGGCGAAGCCAGGATAATTCTCGACATCGGTGGTGATGGTGAGTTGGCCGCCCGGCTGCAGGCCGGCGATCATCACCGGCTCGAGCATGGCGCGAGCTGCGTAAATGGCGGCCGTATAGCCGGCCGGACCGGATCCGATGATGACGACCTTAGCGTGCATCTTGCGCTCCAATGCGCTGAAACTACAGCATTCTGACCCGGCGCACGATGCCCTCACGCGCGCTTCCTAAAATAGGAGGTTCGGCACGCGCGTTTCAAGGTCGCGCCATCGTTGATCGACGATGGAGCAGGCCGGTGCGGCGAGAAGTCCACAGCTAACGCGCCGGACACCCCCCGGGCGCGCCCGGTCAGACGAACTTCACTTCGAGAATTTCGTACGTCTTGGCCCCGCCCGGGGCGGTGACCTCGACCGAATCGCCCGGCTCCTTGCCGATCATGGCGCGGGCGATGGGCGAGGAGATCGAGATGCGGCCCTGGCTCAGATCGGCCTCGGCGTCGCCGACGATCTGGTAGGATTTTTCGGCTTCTGTATCCTCGTCGACGAGCTTCACGGTGGCGCCGAACTTGATGGTCGAGCCGGTGAGCTTGGTGACGTCGATGATCTCGGCGAGGGCGAGCAGCGCCTCGAGTTCCTTGATGCGGCCTTCGTTGAGGCTCTGCTGTTCCTTGGCCGCATGATACTCGGCATTTTCCGACAGGTCGCCATGGGCGCGCGCCTCGGAAATGTCGGCGATGATCTTCGGCCGGTCCTCGGCCGTGCGGCGGCGGTATTCCTCCGACAGGGTCTTGTGCCCCTCAGGTGTCATCGGAATCTTGTCCATGGCCGTCTCCAAGTCACAGAATGGCTCCACCCTGCCAAAGTCTCTCGGCGTCGTTCATGCCTGACTTGAGGGGGGAAGCGTAGGGGTAAACTGCCTTCGACGAAGGCTTCGGTCAAGCGCGGCTAAAGAGCGCTCGCGCGGTAGTGGATATTGTAGGGATCGGCCGATTGGTCAAGGGCTGGGTGGAGGGCGCCGGCGAGTCCAATGCCGATGACAGCGGTGCGCAGATGACGAAGGCGCGGCCGGTGGCCGCGCCTCCGCATCATCACGATGAAAGATGGTCAGGAAGCCGGGGTCAGGTTGTCGGCCGCGTTCTTGCCGGTCCGCTTGTCCTTGACGATCTCGTAGCTGACCTTCTGCCCCTCATCGAGGCCGGACAACCCGGACCGCTGAACCGCGGAGATATGCACGAACACATCAGCCCCACCCTCGTCGGGCTGAATGAAGCCGTAGCCTTTCTGGCCGTTGAACCATTTCACAGTGCCGGTAGCCATTAGTAGTCCCTTTCGCAGTCTGCCGTGGCGGTTCCCACCCCAATAGGAACCTCAGCCAATCGAATTCTTGGAATGAACCTCAGCAGGCGCGTAACGCCAGGCACGAAGTGTAGGCCGCAGTATTCGACTATTAACTTCTAGCCGGAAATTTTCCGCCTATCAATACGGAGACGCGCAAGCGAATACGCCCGGCGTGCTGCTGCACGTCGGGGGGACAGTCGATCCGGCGAAGTAATCCTCGCGCACCGGGAGTGGGGCACGCCGAGGCAGCGGAATCAGGCGGTTTGACGCCCTAGAGTGATGGTCACGTACGGCCACCACACTTAGCGCAGTCTATGCTTCTCCAATGTGACAGCAAAGTGGTCTTTGTGCCGCGTACCCCCCTTTTCGCAGTCGAGCCGATGCTGTAGATGCCGCGCCGTTCCAGTCCTGGTGCAGCTTGCTTCAAATCCAGTATTCGTCCGGCAATCTGGTTGCCGACCGCCGCGCGTCCTACGCGGCGGCGCTAGCCGATGAACGCGCTCATGCCGATGCAGCCGAGCTGATGCAACAGGCGCTTGAGCTGGTGCCGGAATGGGCCGCCGGCTGGAGCCTGCTGGGCGATTACCGGCAGAAGGCCGGCGACACCGGCGGCGCGATCGCGGCGTGGCGCGAGCTGCTCACCCGGGACCTGAGCGGGATCTTCGGAGCCCGGCTGAAGCTGGCGGCGCACGGGGTGATCCCCGACCTGAGGCCGGCGCCGGAATATGTCGAGGCGCTGTTCGACGACTATGCGCCGCGCTTCGAAACGGCGCTGGTCAAGAAGCTCGGCTATCGCACGCCCGGGCGCATCGCCGCCGCGATCAGTACGGTGATGGCGGCGCGCGGCATCGAGCGCTTCGTGCGGACGATCGACCTCGGGTGCGGCACCGGGTTGATGGGCGAGGAAATCCGGGGCCGGACGGACCGGCTGGACGGGATCGACCTGTCGGGGCGGATGCTGGCCGAGGCGCGGCGCAAGAAGGTCTATGACCGGCTCATCCGGGCCGACCTGATCGCCTTCCTCGGCGCCGAGCAGGAGAGCGCCGACCTCGTCGTCGCGGCCGACGTATTCAACTATGTCGGCGATCTCGAGCCGCCGCTGTCGGGGGCGCGTAAGGTGCTCGGACCCGGCGGACTGGTGGCGTTCTCGCTGGAGACGCATGGCGGGCACGACGCGGTGAAGCTCGCCCAATCGCTGCGCTTCCAGCATTCCGGGCAGCGGGCGCTGGAACTGTGCGCGGCGATGGGGCTGGCCGTGCTGCATGCCGAGGAGATGGTGATCCGGCAGGATCGCGGGCAGGACGTGGCGGGGCTGATCGTGGTGGCGTCGGCCTAGGACGCGGCGATCTCGGCGAGGCGGGCGGCGACCAGCCGCGGGATCAGCTCGAGAGGCAGCGGCTGGTTGTGGAGAAATTTCAGCGTGCCCCTGGCCTCGCGGAAGGGCTCGACCGCCTTGGCGAGCGCGGCGTCTCCGGTCGGGACCGGGTAGATCGAGACATGCTTCTTCCAGCCGGCGAAATAGAGCAGGTAGGTGCCCGACTGGCGGAACGTCGGGATGTTGTAGCTGATCGTCTCCTCGGCCTCGGTCGCGGCGAGGTGGATGGCAGTGCGAAGCTGCTGCAGCCGTTCCTGCACGCCGGGCGGGAAGGTCTCGATATAGGCGTCGATCGAGGTGAAGTGCTGGGTCACGGCTAGCCTGCGGTCCGGGCGCGGCGGCGTTCCGCGCCCTTGAGGGCAATGGCGACGCCGCCGAGGATGCCGACGGAAGCGATGACGAGGCGGGGCGTGAGCGCCTCGCCGATCAGCAGCACGCCGCCGAGCGCGGCGATAGCAGGGACGCTGAGCTGGACGATGGCGGCGGTGGTGCGCTGCAGGCTCGGCAGCGCCGCATACCAGATAGCATAGCCGAGGCCGGAGGCGATGGCGCCAGAGAGCATCGCATAGCCGGCGGCGAGCGGATCGATCCTCGTGGTGGCGAGCGCGGCGATCAGCAGCACGGCGCTGACCGGCAGCAGGCGGACGAAATTGCCCGCCGTATCGACGAGCGGGGCGTGCGAGCCGCGGCCGAGCAGGGTGTAGGCGGCCCAGCACAGGCCGGCGACGACCATCAGCAGCGTGCCGACGGGATGCGGCGCGACGAGCCCGGGCGAGACGAGGAAGGCGAAGGCGACGAGCGCCACGAGCAGGCCGGTCCACTCGAAGGCATCGGGCCGGTCGCCCTTGAAGATGGCCCAGCCGATCATGCCGATCTGCACCGAGGCGAACAGGATCAGCGCGCCAGTGCCGGCGCCGAGGAGGATGTAGGCCACCGAGAAGGCAAAGGCGTAGCCGAACAGGGCGCCAGCCGCGCGCCAGCTGCCGCCGACCGGACTGGTCCGGCCGGTGCGCGCGAGGCCGATGGCGGCGAGGGCGAGGGCGCCGGAGGCGAGCCGGATGCCGGTATAGGACAGGGGCTCCGCGGTGGCGGTGGCAAAGGCCAGGCGGGCGAGGACCGAGTTCGCCGCAAACGCGAACATCGCCAAGGCGGTGATTATGGCGATCCGCACGTCAGTCCCCCCTCCGGTGCTTCGCGGCCAGATTGGACCCAAAGGGGGCGGCGGTCGAGGGGCTCAGTATTGCCCGAGGCGGCGGGGCGCGCGGGGGTCGACGAGGTTGAAGTTGGAGGGGGCGAGGGCGTCGGCTTCGAGCTGGGTGGCAAGGTCGAGGACGGCGGTGGCGTAGGTTTTTTCGGCGTCGGTGCCCTGGCGGAGGACGATGGCGGCGTGCTCGCGGGCCTGCGTGGTATCGCCGGCGCGCGCGAAGTATTCGCCGAGCAGGGCGTGTGCTTCGAGCTTGCCGGCGGTGGCGGCGCGCTGGAGCCAGGCCACGGCCTCGGTAGTGTCGTCGAGGTCGGTCGGCTCGACCAGCAGCTGGCGGCCGAGGAGAAACATGGCGTCGGGGTTGAACTGGGCCGCGGCCTTGCCCAGCCACTCGCGGGCGAGCGGCTTGTTCTCGGCGATGCCGCCGCGGCCGGAGGCGTAGAAGAGGCCGAGCTGGGTCTGGGCCACGGCGTTGCCGGCTTCGGCGGCCTCGCGGTACCAGCGGAAGGCGACGACCGGGTCGGCGGGAACGCCGAGGCCGAGCTCGTAGGCGCGGCCGACATTGGCGATGGCGGCGACGTTGCCGGTGGCCGCGGCCTTTTCGTACCACTCGAGCGCCGCGACGGCATCGGCGCCACTGGAGCCGCGCCGCTCGTAGGCGACGGCGAGGCCGAACATGGCGGGCTTGTAGCCGGCATCGACGGCGGCGCTGTAGAGCGCGATGGCGCGGGCAAGATCGGGTTTGGCGCCGAGGCCGACCAGCAGCATGGTGGCGAGGTTGTTCTGGCCGATCGGATGGCCACCGGCCGCGGCTTTTTCGAGCCAGTAGAGGGCGGTGGGATAATCGGGATCGACGCCCTCGGCCTTCACATAGGCGGTGCCGTAGGCGGTCTCGGCAGGCGGGTAGCCGGCGGCGACGGCCTCGAACATGAGCGGCAGGGCCTCGTCATAGAGCTGATCCTGCATCAGGGTGCGGGCGAGGCGGAATTTTACCTCCGGCGCTTCGGGGGTGGCGGCGAGGGCGGCGCGGCAGGCTGCGATGGCGGGGGCGATGGCGACTTTTCCCCATTCGACGCCGGCGCCGTTGTGGCCCGGCTCCCAGGGGTGGCCGGCATAGTTGTTGCAGAGCTCAGCCGGGCTCGACTGGGCCTGCGCGCCGGACAGCAATGTCAGGGCCAGCAATGGCGCGAAGAACAGCCTAAGCATCGGCAAGCAACCCGGGTCGAGAGGCTGCAAATATCGCAGGCTGAAGTTTCGGTGGCGTTTAAGCCCGCCGGTGGCATTTTACCGTATGGCCGCGGCGGACCGGGCGATCCGCCGCGGCTGCGGTTCAGCCGAGATTGCGCCAGTAGGCGTGGAGGGCGTCGATGTCGGCGCTGCAGAGCAGCGGCATGGCCGCCTTCAGTACGTCGTCGGTCCAGTCCCACCAGGCCACTTCGAGCAGTTGTTCGATCTGAGTGTCGGTGTAGCGCTGGCGGATCGGCTTGGCCGGATTGCCGCCGACGATTGTGTAGGGCTCGACATTCTTCGTCACGAGGGCGCGGGTGCCGATGATGGCGCCGTGGCCGATGGTGACGCCGGGCATGATGATGGCTTCCGAGCCGATCCAGACGTCGTTGCCGATCACCGTGTCGCCGGCCGGGGCATACCCATTGATGGCGCCGGCTTCCGCGTAGTCGGGCGAGAACAGCGCGAACGGAAAGGTGCTGATCCAATCGTGCCGATGACCCTGGTTGCCGGCCATGATGAAGGCGGCGCCCGAGCCGATGGAGCAGAAGCTGCCGACGATCAGGCGATCGACGTCGGTGCGGTTCGGCATCAGGTAGCGGGCGCAGTCATCGAAGCTGTGGCCGTGATAATAGCCGGAATAGTAGCTGTTCCGGCCGACCTGGATGTTGGGATTGGTGACCTGCTGGTCGAGCGGAATGCCCCGGAAAGGGGAGGCGAAATAGTTGGTCATGAAAGCTCTCGCATAGGCGTGCGGCGCCATCTGGGGCGCGAGGCACGGCGATTTCAGGAATGCGCGACTGCGCGCGGCGACCGCTGGGGCGCCGGGTTGAACGTCCTCGCGTCAGGCGCGGGACGGGATGCAGGTGGTTCGGTCTGCCAGCTTCATGATGGCCGCCGTTTAGGTGGCCGGAGCGTCGCTGTCAAACTGTTGCGGGACGGAGCGTGGGGCTCCCCCTCCACCAGCCCTTGGCTGGTCCCCCTCCCCCGCAAGCGGGAGAGGAGAGGTGGTGCGCCATCGCGATGTCAGGCGAAGTAGGCCTGCAACGGTTTCACCTGCAGGGCGCCTTCGCGGTAGGCGATGATGCCGGCGACCGCGGCGCTCGCGCCCGGGATGGTGGTGTAGTAGGGGATCTTGCCCATCAGCGCGGTGCGGCGGATGTCGCGGCTGTCGGAAATCGACTTGGCGCCGTCGGTGGTGTTGATCACCAGCTGCACGCCGCCATTCTTCATCGAATCCACGATATGCGGGCGGCCCTCGAGCACCTTGTTGACCTTGGTGGCAGGAATGCCGTTCTCGGTCAGGTACTTATGGGTGCCGGAAGTGGCGACGATCTTGAAGCCGGCTTCCGCGAGGTGGCGGGAGAAATCGAGGATCAGCGGCTTGTCGTCGTCGCGCACCGAAATGAAGGCCGTGCCCTCGCGCGGGACCTTGCTGCCGGCGCCGAGCTGGGACTTGGCGAAGGCGGTGGCGAAGTTGTGGTTGAGGCCCATGACCTCGCCGGTCGACTTCATCTCGGGGCCGAGGACGGTGTCGACGCCGGGGAAGCGGTTGAACGGGAAAACGGCTTCCTTGACGGCGATGTGGCCGAGTTTCTTCTCGGTGAGGTTGAAGCTCGCGAGGCTCTCGCCGGCCATGATGCGGCTGGCGATCTTGGCGATAGGCTGGCCGATGACCTTGGCGACGAAGGGGACCGTGCGCGAGGCGCGGGGGTTCACTTCGAGGATGTAGATGGTGCCGTCCTTGAGCGCGTATTGCACGTTCATCAGGCCGCCGACCTTCAAAGACAGCGCGATCTCCGTCGTTTGCCTGCGAAGTTCTGCCAGGACATCGTCGGACAGGTGCACCGGCGGGAGCGAGCAGGCGCTGTCGCCAGAGTGAATGCCGGCTTCCTCGATGTGCTCCATGATGCCGCAGACGAACACGTCCTTGCCGTCCGAGAGGCAATCGACGTCGATCTCGATGGCGCGCTGCAGATAGCCGTCGAACAGCAGCGGGTTGTCGGAGAGGACCGAGTTGATCTGGCCGGTCTTGTCGTTGGGGTAGCGGATCAGGATGTCGGGCGGGACGAGGCCGGTGAGGGTGTCCTGGACATAGCGCTCGAAATCGTTGGGCGAGTGGACGATGGCCATGGCGCGGCCGCCCAGCACGTAGGACGGGCGGATGACCAGCGGGTAGCCGAGACGCTCGGCGACGAGACGGGCCTGCTCGAGCGAGTAGGCGATGCCGTTCTTGGGCTGGGTCAGCTCGAGGCGGCCGATGAGCTTTGAGAACAGGTCGCGGTCTTCGGCGAGGTCGATCGACTCGGGCTGGGTGCCGAGGATGCGGACGCCGGCCTTTTCGACGGCATCGGCGAGGTTCAGCGGGGTCTGGCCGCCGAACTGGACGATGACGCCGTGCAGGGTGCCCTTGGACTTCTCGGTCTCCAGGATCTCGATGACGTCCTCCTCGGTGAGCGGCTCGAAATAGAGGCGATCGGAGGTGTCGTAGTCGGTCGAGACGGTCTCGGGATTGCAGTTGACCATGATAGTCTCATAGCCGGCATCGCGCAGGGCGAAGCTGGCATGGCAGCAGCAATAGTCGAACTCGATGCCCTGGCCGATGCGGTTGGGGCCGCCGCCGAGGATCACGACCTTCTTGCGGTCGGAGGGGCGGGCCTCGTCCTCCGGCTCGCCGGAATAGGGAGCCTCGTAGGTCGAATACATGTAGGCGGTGGGCGAGGCGAACTCGGCGGCGCTGGTGTCGATGCGCTTATAGACCGGGCGGATGCCGAGCGACTTGCGCAGGGCGCGGACATCCTTGGCCTGCTTGCCGGTCAACTCGGCGAGGCGGCGGTCGGAAAAGCCCATGGCCTTGAGGTTGCGCAGGGTGCGTGCGTCCTCTGGCAGGCCGAACTCGCGAACCTGCTTTTCGGTGTCGATGATGCCCTTGATCTGCTCGAGGAACCACGGGTCGATCTTGCTCGCGTCGTGGATGTCCTCGAGCGAGTAGCCCAGCCGCATGGCTTCGGCGACGTGCAGCAGGCGCTGGTCGGTGGGGGTGGAGATAGCGGCAAAGACGGCGTTCTCGTTGTCGTCCTCGGGGGCGCCGGTGACGAAGTCGGGGATGCCGATCTCGTTCAAACCGGTGAGGCCGGTTTCGAGCGAGCGGAGCGCCTTCTGCAGCGATTCCTGGAAGGTGCGGCCGATGGCCATGGCCTCGCCCACCGACTTCATCGAGGTGGTGAGGCGCTTGTCGGAACCCGGGAATTTCTCGAAGGCGAAGCGCGGGATCTTGGTGACGACGTAGTCGATGGTCGGCTCGAACGAGGCCGGGGTGGCGCCGCCGGTGATGTCGTTCTCGAGCTCGTCGAGGGTGTAGCCGACGGCGAGGCGGGCGGCGACCTTGGCGATGGGGAAGCCGGTGGCCTTGGAGGCAAGGGCGGACGAGCGCGAGACGCGCGGGTTCATCTCGATGACGATCATGCGGCCATCGGCCGGGTTGATGGCGAACTGGACGTTCGAACCGCCGGTCTCGACGCCGATCTCGCGGAGCACCGCGATCGAGGCGTCGCGCATGATCTGGTATTCCTTGTCGGTCAGCGTCAGCGCCGGGGCGACGGTGATCGAGTCGCCGGTGTGGACGCCCATCGGATCGACGTTCTCGATCGAGCAGACGATGATGCAGTTGTCGTTGCGATCGCGCACGACCTCCATCTCGTACTCTTTCCAGCCGAGCACGGATTCCTCGATCAGCACCTCGTCGGTGGGCGAGGCGTCGATGCCGCTCTCGACGATGGTGAGGTATTCTTCCTTGTTGTAGGCGATGCCGCCGCCGGTGCCGCCGAGCGTGAACGAGGGGCGGATGATGCAGGGGAGGCCGATGACCTCGAGGGCCTGGAGCGCCTCGATGGTGTTGTGGGCGAGCATGGAGCGCGGGGTTTCGAGCCCGATCTTCTTCATGGCGTCGCGGAACAGCTCGCGATCCTCGGCCTTGTCGATGGCCTCGCTGTCGGCGCCGATCATCTCGACGCCGAACTGATCGAGCACGCCCATCTTCTTGAGGCTGAGGGCACAGTTGAGCGCGGTCTGGCCGCCCATGGTGGGCAGCAGCGCGTCCGGGCGCTCCTTCTCGATGATCTTGGCGACGATGTCGGGAGTGATCGGCTCGATATAGGTGGCGTCGGCGAGATCGGGATCGGTCATGATCGTCGCCGGGTTCGAGTTGACGAGGATGATCCGGTAACCCTCGTCCTTGAGCGCCTTGCACGCCTGGGTGCCGGAGTAATCGAATTCGCAGGCCTGTCCGATGATGATCGGCCCCGCACCGATGATGAGGATCGACTTGATATCGGTGCGTTTGGGCATCGCTGGCTCGTGCGGTTAGTGGACGCGCGCGGAAAGACCCGCGGTTGCGGGCTAGTGGCGTCGGATTCTATGGGCTAGGCGCGTCCTGTAACCGAAGCGGGATGGGAAGGGAACCCCCTGCACGGCGATGCGCATAGGTTGTGACGATCAGATTTGCGCGCGATACCGAACAACCCGCGATGTGGGGCGGCGGGCCGGCCTGATCAACCGGCCCGCGCCGGATCAGCGGGCATCGATGGCGTCGCGGACGGCTTCCACGGTGATGCCGAGGTCGTCGAGACGGTGGGGCTCGAGATCCATCAGGCTGAGCATCGCGATACGGCGGGCGCGCTGGGCGCGCCACGCGGCAAAGCCGCGGGCGAGGGCGCGGACCGAGACCGCGACCGGGTTCGGGCGGCGGAGTTGGGCTTCGTGATCGGCGAACAGCAGGGTCATTTCTTCCTCCATTGCGAAGCGCCGTCATGGGGCTTCGACATCGCGACGAGCGAGGGAGGGATGGATCGACACGCGATCGCAAAATTCTTTGCGGCGGTTGAAGACAGCGCTCGCGGGTGCCAAGTTTCGGGCAACGGAAGGAGCCCGCCATGTGCCGCAACATCAAGCCGCTGTTCAACTTCGAGCCGCCGGCCTCCAAGAATGAGATGCGGGATGCCGCGCTGCAGTTCGTGCGCAAGATTTCGGGCTATACGCACCCGTCCAAGGCCAACGAGACCGCGTTCTATGCGGCGGTGGACGACATCGAGAAGGTGGTGAAGCGGCTGCTCAAGGAACTCGAAACGGACGCGCCGAAGCGCGACCGCGAGGTGTTCATCGCCCGCGCCAGGGAGCGGGCGAAGCTGAGATATGCGAAGGCAGAGGCGTAGCCGAGGCTACTTGCGCTTCTGCAGGGTGATGGACGAGGCGGTGGTCTCGCCGTCGTCGACGAGCTTGAACGCCATCTTGATCGCGTTGCCGCCCAGCGTGAGTGTCGAGGACACCGTGCCGTAGCGGGTTTCCATGCCTTCGGAGGCAAACACGATCGAGTTTCCCGAGCGGCGGCCGACGCTGGTCATCGAGGCGCCCTGGGCGGACGAGGCGGCTTCGAAGCGTTTGGCGGCATCGTTGTAGGCGACGGCGCCGCGGAAGCTCGCAGCGCCCTGACCGCTGTAGGAGCAGCGGCCCGAATAGGTGAGGCGGCCGGACTCGGTGGCGCGGAAGGTGATGCGGCAGACGACCGTGCCCGGATCGGGGCCGGTGACCTGGCCGCTGCCACGCCATTCTCCGGCATACCTGGCCAGCAGTTCATTCTCGGCAGGGCCAGCCGTTGCCGCGGCGGTCGCGGGCAGGACGAGCAGGGCGGCGAAGGCGAGGGCCTTTAGGTTGAGCATGTTTTTCTCCAGCTGGCGGACGCAACGGTAGCGCGGCGCGTGGGGTTCCGGGGAGGGGCTCGCGCAGATTTGCCAACGAAAAACTGAAGCCAGGCTGAACGGCCAGATGCGAGGCGCTTCAAGCGGTTGCCAGGAACCGCCGGTGCGTGAGCGCCGTTAGGACAGCGAAACAGCCGGAGAGCTGCATATGCTGAACCTGCTCATCATCCTCATCGTCATCGCGCTGATCGCCGGCGCGCTCGGGTTTACCGGGATCGCGGCGGGCGCCGCGACGCTGGCCAAGATCGTGTTCGCCATCATGCTGGTGGGCATCGTGCTGATGCTGATCTTCCTCGCGATGGGCATATCGTTCATCGCGTAGCCGGGCAGTTACTCTTCCGGCTCGGTGGTGAACATCAGCGGGTAGCCTTCATTGCGGGCCATCTCGGTGGCTCGCGTCGCCTTCGTTTCGGCGACCTCCCTGGTGAAGACAGCCACCACGCAGGCGCCCTTGGTGTGGGCGGTGATCATGATGTGGTGGGCCTGGTCGTCCGTGGTGCGAAACTCGGCCTTGAGCACGCGCACGACGAAATCGCGCGGCGTGAAATCGTCGTTGAGCAGGATGACCTTGTGCAGCGGCGGCCGGGCCACTTTGGGCCTGGTGCGCGTGCGGGGCTTGGTAACACTGTCCGCCATAGCTGCAGTATAGCGCTTCGCCGACGACGATGCCACGACGAGCGCGCAAGCATGGCGACTTCGGGCAGACGATCGTGTTGCTGTCGACGCCCGGGGGCTAGGTATTGGGCAAACCGAGCCGCGCGACCAGCGCCTCGAAGCGCGGGTCGCCGCGCAGACTGCGGAACTCGGGTTCGATGAGAAAGCCGAGGGTCTCCTGGCGCTCGATCGAGGTTGCGATGTAGGTGAGCGCGAGGTCTGTCTGGCCGAGGAGATTGGCCGTCGCGGCGACCTTGTAGGCAAGCTCCGCACCGGCCTCGAACTGGCGCAGCTGCTCGGCCAGCATAGCCTCGAGCATGGCGCGGCTGCCTTGGGGCAGGGCCTCGCGGGCGGCGCGGGCGACGGCGAGACGGCCGGCGCGGCCCTCGATGCGGGCGGCGGTCTCGTAGCTACGGATGAAATCGGCGTAGCGGTGCTGGTCGAGATACATGGTGGCGAGATAGGCCGGCACGGCGAGATAGTCGGGGTTCGCCTGGCGCATCTGCTCGAGCGCTGAAATGGCCTGCTCGGTATCGCCGGCATAGTAGTGGATGAGCGCGGCATTGGCCCGCACCGAGCGCGCTTCGGGATTGAGGGCGAGGGCGCGATCGATCAGCTCGCGTGGGCGCTCGAGCTTGCCGGTCTGCATGGAGGTGAGGGCGTACCAGTGCAGGGCCTGCGGGCGGTCCGGCGCCAGCGACAGGGATTTCTCGAACAGGTCGAAGGCGCGCTGGAACTCGCGGCTGCCGTAGAAGGCGTTGAAGGCGAGGGCGGCGTAGGCTTCCGCCGAGTTGGGATCGAGCGCGATGGCGCGCTCGGCTTCGCGCTTGCCGTTGGCGTAAGCCTCGGCGGGGGGCGTCGGCGTGTACTGGCTGACGAGATTGTAGACATTGGCGAGGCCGGCATGGGCCGGCGCGAAATCGGGGGCAATGGCAATGACCGCCTCGAACTTCTCGATGGCGTTCCGGAAGCCCTCGGCGGTACGGTCCGACCAGGCGATCACCGCCTGATCGTAGAGCGCCTGGGCCTCGGCCGGAATCGATACAGCCGAGGCGGGCGCAGGGAAACGGCCGCTCACATAACCCAAGGCAGCGGCGCCGATGGCGGCCGCGACAACGGCCGCGGCAAGAAAGCGCCAACTGGATCGCGCTGCCGGAGCAGGCGGCGTTGCGGGATCGATGGCGTTGGCGACCGGTTGGCGCGGGGCGCTCAGCCAGGCATCGAGCTCGCCGGCATAGGCAAAGACGGATGTGCGGGTGCCGCCGGGAACGCGACGCACGGGCAGGCCGCGCGCGACTTCCCAGCGCTTTACGGTGCGCTCGTCCTTGCCGAAATAGGCGGCGATCTCTTTCCAGCTATTGAGGCGATGCCCCATGCCGTCGGTCGGCTGGCTCAGCATTGCGGTGCGGCCCCCAAGTCCGGCGCATACTGCATTCCACTTACATAAATTTCGATTGATGGTGGGGGCGTGTCAACCGGTCGTTCGATGATCGTGGGCGTGCGACGGATAGCCGATGTATCGTCTATTGACGATGCAGCCTCGGGTCTGCACGATAGCGCCGTACCTCCCCTTCGCGGCGCGTCGAGGCGCCGCACGAACCTCACACTTCCGCCGGCCTCCGCATCACGCCGATGCCGGCGCTCTGCTTTTCTTGCAAGGAGTCAGCACATGGCGACGGTCCCAACGATCAAACTGCGCGACGGCAATTCCATCCCGCAGCTCGGGCTCGGGGTGTGGCAGGTCGATCCCGCGATCACCGCGCGCGTCGTGTCGGATGCGATATCGGTCGGTTACCGATCGATCGATACGGCCGAGGGCTATCGCAACGAGGAAGGCGTCGGCGAGGCGATCAAGCAGGCCGAGGTGCCGCGCAGCGAGCTGTTCATCACGTCCAAGCTGCGCAATGGCGGGCATGCGCGCGACCTGGCGCTTTCGAGCTTCGATGCGACGATGAAGGCGCTGGGGCTCGAGCAGCTCGACCTGTTCCTGATCCACTGGCCGATCCCCAGCCAGGACAAGTATGTCGAGGCGTGGAAGACGCTGGTGGAACTGAAGACGCAGGGGCGGATCCGCTCGATCGGCGTGTCGAACTTCAACCAGGATCACCTCGAGCGCATCATCGGGGAGACCGGCGAGACGCCGGTGGTGAACCAGATCGAACTGCATCCGCGCATGCAGCAGCGCGACAAGCGCGACTTTCACCGCCAGCACGGCATCGTCATCGAAAGCTGGAGCCCGCTCGGCTCAGGCCGCATGCTCGACGACAAGGTGGTGGGCGAGATCGCCAAGAAGCACGGCAAATCGATCGCTCAGGTGATCATCCGCTGGCACCTGCAGGAGGGGCTGATCGTGATCCCCAAGACCACGCACAAGGAGCGCATGGCCGAGAACTTTGCCGTGTTCGACTTCGAACTGGACGCCGAGGACCGCGACCGGATCCTGCGGCTGGACCAGGGGGCCGGCGGCCGCGTCGGGGCCGATCCGGCGACGGCGGCGTTCCTGTTCTAGGCAATGGCGGCCATCACCCTCACGATCGAGGGCGGCAACATCCACGACATCCCGTCCTTCTATGACGAGATCAACCGGGTGTTCATGGCAGGTGAAGGCTGGACGCTCGGGCAAAGCCTCGATGCGTTCAGCGACCTGCTCTACGGCGGGTTCGGTGCGATAAAGGGTAACGATCCGGTTACGCTGATCTGGAGGCAGTTCGAGAAGAACCGGGCGGATCTAGGTCACGAGCTGACGCGGGAGTTCCTGCGCAACAAGCTGGACCAGCCGGACCGCTACGACGTGGCTCGGATCGGGCGTGAACTGGAAGACCTCGAGGCCGGCTGCGGGCCGACCTATTTCGAGATGTTGCTGCAGATCATCGGCGAGCACGCCAATATCGAGCTGGTGCCGGGCTAGGCGAGCAAAACTATGCGGCCGGCCGAGGCCACGGCGTCTCGGTCGGATTTGGCGAGGCGCCCGATCCTGGTCGCGATCTGCCCGTTGACCAGGGTGAACAGCTTCCACCTGACAACGGAGGGGTGTCGCAGGCCAGCTGAAGGCAGATCGCCGATGGCAACATCCGTTGGCCAGTTGGATCCTGCGCCAGTCGTCACCATTGCGAAGATCGTTTGGCCGTGTTGGGTGCTGAATGCTTCTGACGACAAGGCAACCGCCGGTCGCGGCTTGGCGACATTGAGGTCGGTGAACGGGAACAGGACGACTACGACATCACCGAACTGGCAGATCACGATAGGCCGCCTCGTCCTCGGGTGAGTCCCATTCCGACAGCGTCGATTCCACCATCGCCAGGTAACTGTCCGCCGTCCTTACCTCGCGAATGTCAACGACGCGGCCCGTCTCGCGCCGGAGGCGCGCCCATACATCGCGCATCGCCTCGATCGGCTTTATGCCTGATGTCGGCCGGCCATCCCGCCCGTCGCGCATCTTCTGCCAGCGGCCGACGATGCCGTCGATCTCAAGATCGATAATCTGTCCTGCTGGCAGTTTTGCGATGCGGTCGCCCAGGCGCTGATCGCCCTCGATGTGCTTCACCCAGATGGCGTCGTCCTGAATCCTGACCTTGGCCATGGATCACCTCCGTACAGCGCTATATGGGGGTGGGGTGGGGGTGGGGTCAAGGTGCCATGTTGCGACGGAAGAGCAGGTCCTTTGCCGCGACGACCGCGCCGGCGGTGATCAGCAGGCAGGCGATGAGGATCGCGTGGCTGTACTGGGCGTAGCCGGTGAGGATGAGGATCAGGGTCGAGAGCAGGGGGGCGGAATAGGAGGCGGCGCCGAGGACCTGGATGTCGCCGCGCTTCACCCCGATGTCCCAGACGTAGAAGGCGAGCCCGACCGGGCCGAGGCCCAGGCCGATTACGGCGGCCCATTGCCAGGGGTTGGCCGGCCAGACGGTCTGCTCGAGCAGCAGGTGGCAGATGGCGGCGAGGATGGCCGTGGCGAGGCAGAAGCCGGCGATGGCGTCGCTGGGCACATGGGCGAAGCGCCGCGACAGTACGGAATAGCTGGACCAGGCCAGAGCGGCGACGAGTGCGGCGCTGTAGCCGAGGGTGAACTGCGGATCGAAGCCGAAGCCCTCGCCACGCGTGACGACGAGGACGGCGCCGGTGAGCGCCAGGGCGCAGCCGGCAATGTGCTGCCACTTGAGTTTTTCGCCGGGCAGCAGGGCGGAGAAGACGACGATCAGCAGCGGCCAGAGATAGTTGATGAGGCCGGCTTCGACGGGTGGGGCGTTCCTGAGCGCGAAGAAGTAGCAGAAGTGATAGCCGAAGAGGCCGCCGACGCCGAGCAGCCAGACCGGTAGCGGCTGGCGCATGGCTTTGAGCGCGCCGGGGCGGATGATCAGCAGTGACAGGCCGCCGATGGCGAAGGTGACGGCGGTGAGCTGGAAGGCCGGCATGGTGCCGCTCGCGGCGGTGAAAACGGCGAGGAGCGACCAGAGCAGCACGGCGATGAAGCCGACGAACGTGGCGGCGGAGCGGGACAGGGGACGCGTCATGGCGTTGCTTCTATCGGTCGCGCATCCTGCCGGGAAGGGTGGGTTGATCGGCGCGGGCGGGTTGATTTAGCTTTCGCGCATGGCTCTCACTGCTCTCGATATTGCCGAACTGCGCCAGCGCCTCACGAGCGGGTTCGGGCCGCTCGAAACCGAGGTGATGAGCGAGAAGGCGAGCTCGCTCGGCCATCACGGTCGGCAGGTCGAGGCGGCCATGGCGGCGCTGCGGGCGTTCGAGGGGCCGGCCGAGGAACGCGTGGTGGTGCTCAAGGCCGCGGCGCGGGCGGTGTGGAAGTATTTCGTGCAGCGCGAGGCCTGTGGGATGCGCAACCACAAGGACGCGATCGCGCTATATGGGATTCCCGGCGAGGTGCTGGTGCGGTTGGGGGCGGTGGAGTAGGGCAATTTCTCGCGCCCTTGCCATCTTGGTGCGTGTGGCTCCACCCCCTCCGAGCTGCGCTAGTTCGCTAAGGCTCACAAGCTTCGCTTGCCTCCCCCATCAAGGGGGAGGTGGGGCCGGTGTTTGGGGCAAAGTCCGTGCCACAGGCACACTTCACCTCCCCCTTGATGGGGGAGGCCGGGAGGGGGTGGAGCCACGAGCCCCGGATCAGAGCGCCAGCTTGAAGCCCTCGTGGCTCTTCGAAAAACCCAGGCGCTCGTAGAAGCGGTGGGCGTCGAGGCGCTTCTTGTTGGAGGTGAGCTGTACGATACCGCAACCCTTCTCGCGCGCCTCTGCGATGGCCCAGCGGATCATTTCGCTGCCCAGCCCCAGATTGCGATGGGTGGGGGCGATGTGGACGGCTTCGATCAGGCAGCGGAACTCGCCGAGGCGGTTGATGCCGGGGATGAAGGTCAGTTGCAGAGTGCCGACGGACTGGCCGTCGCGCTCGGCGATGAGGAGGCGCTGGTTGGGGTCGGCGTCGATGGCGGCGAGCGCGGCGAGATAGCGCGGGTGGTGCGGCTCGTCGGGGCGGTCGTCGGTGGCGACGACATTGTCGTCGACGATGAGGCGGACGATGAAGCCGAGATCGTCGGCAGTGGCGTCGCGATAGGTCAGTGTCACTCGGTTTCCTCGATCAGTCCCGGCACGGCGAGGTGACGGGTACTGCCGATGATCGAGTCGAGGAAGCCGGGAAAGCGGGCGTCGAGATCGGTGCGACGCAGGGTGACGCGGCGGCGGGTGCCTTCGGGCGTGACGTTGACGACGCCGGCCTCGCGGAGTTTTGCGACGTGGTAGCTGATCGCGGTCTTACCGGCGAGGTCGGTGAACTGGCCGCAGAGGAGGCCCGTGGTCTCGCAGCGGGCGAGCGTGCCGATGATGGCGAGGCGGGTCTGGTCACCCAGGGTCGCCAGCACATTGGGCAGGCTGATCTGGTCGGCGTCGGGATGGGGTAGCGGGTTGGAGTGGATGGGCTGGGTCATGCGCAACAGATATGCCAGCTCATCCATAAGTTCAACGATCATTGAACTAGGGGTTGACGTCGCCCACTCCGAGGTTCATTTGTTCAACAATCATTGAACTAAGGATCACGACATGGACAGGCGGCTCATCTGGCTCGCCCTCGGCACATTCGCCGTGGGCGTCGAGGGTTTCGTCATCGCCACGCTCCTGCCGGCCATCGCGGCCGATAGCGGCGTGACGATCACGCAGGCCGGTTATCTGGTTTTCGCCTATGCCATCGCCTACGCGATCGGCGCGCCGCTGCTGTCGGCACTGACGGGGAAGTTCGACCGCCGGCCGCTGCTGGCAGTGGTGGCGCTGGTGTTCGCAGTGGGCGCACTGCTGGCGGCGACCGCACAGGGTTATGCCATGCTGCTGGTGGCGCGGTTGATCATCGCGGCCTCGGCGGGGCTCTACGCGGCGACGGCGCAGGCGGCGGCGGTGACGCTGGCGCCGGCCGAGCGGCGGGCGCGGGCGGTCTCGACCGTGGTGGCCGGAACGACCATGGCGGTGGCGCTGGGGGCGCCGATCGGGGCGTTCCTGTCGGGCCTTGCCGGGTGGCGCGGCACGTATTTCGCCATCGCGGGGGTCGGCGTGCTTACGGCGGCGGCGATCTGGTTCATGCTGCCGAGCGGCATTGCCGGCGACCGGCGCGGCATTACCGAGCGGCTGGGCGTGCTGAAGGTGCCCGGCCTCGTGCCGGCGCTGCTGACGATCCTGCTCTACATGGCCGGGCCATTCGCGGCGTTCATCTACCTTGGACCGGTGACGACGCAGCTGATGGGGCTGGATGCGGGGCTGCTGCCCTTCGTGATGCTGGCCTATGGGCTTGGCGCGGCGTTGGGCAATCCGCTGGGCGGGCAGCTTTCGGACCGGGCCGGGCCGCAGGCCACGGTCACGCTGGCGACGGTGCTGAACGTCATGTTCCTCGTGCTGCTCGGGGCGCTTCCGTTGCTGCCGCAGGCGGTGATCGTGCCGGGCTATTTCGCCTTCATGGTGGCGTGGGGCATCGTGGGCTGGATGTTCGTGCCGGCACAGGTCAGCCGGATCGTGGCGCTGTCACCGAGTTCGGCGCCGCTGGCGCTGTCGCTCAACGCCTCGTTCCTCTATCTCGGCACGGCGCTGGGCGCGCTGGTCGGCGGCTATGTGCTCGAGCACCTGCCGATCGGCGAACTGGGGTTGGTGGCTGCCGCATTCCCGGCGCTGGCCTTCGTCCTGATCCGGCTGACGCGGCCGCGGCCGGTGCTGATGCCGAGGCTCGGCTAAAGACCTAGCGCCCGGCCGCTTGACGGTGGCCGGGCCCCCTCCTAACCATCTGGTACGAGGGGAAAAATTTCCGATGGACACGAGGCTGCTGTGGTTGGCGCTGGGGGCATTTGCCGGCAGCGTCGAGAGTTCCCTCGTGGTCATCGCCATGCCCGATATCGCCGCCGAGATGGGCGTGACGCTGGGCGAGGCCGGATGGCTGATTTTTGCCTATTCGATCGCCTACGGGGTCGGCACCCCGGTGCTGGCGACGCTGCTCGGCCACGTCGACCGGCGCAGTGTGGTGGCGGGAGCCGAGCTGTTGTTCGGCATCATGGCGGTGCTGTTCGGACTGGTGCCGCTGTTCGTGATGTTGCTGGGGGCGCGGACAGTGCTGGCGCTGGGGGCTGGTGGATTCACCTCGACCGCGCAATCGACGGCAGTGGCGCTGGCAGCGCCGGGCAAGCGCGGCAGCGCGATCTCGACGGTGTTGCTTGGCGGCACCATCGCGCTGCTCGGCGGCGTGCCGCTGGCGGCGCTGGTGGCCAACATGTTCGGCTGGCGCGTCGCCTATCTCGGGGTGGGCGTTGCCGGCATCCTCGCGGCGCTCATCATGTGGTGGCGCCTGCCCGGCGATATCCACGGCGACCGGCGCAGTTTTCGCGAGCGGTTGAGCGTGCTGGGCGTGAGGGGCGTGCCGACCTTGCTGGTAGCCAACGGGCTGTGCGTGCTCGGGGCCTTCACCTTCTTCAACTACCTGGCGGTGGTGGTGGCCGAGCTGATCGGGCTCGACCGGGCACTGATGCCGGTGGTGATGCTGATGTTCGGGCTCGGGGCGCTGCTGGGAACGCAGGTCACGGGGCGGCTGTCCGATCGCTACGGCGCCCGGTCGACGGCGCTGATCATCGTCGGGAGCGGGGTGGTCTTGCTGGCGGGGCTGCCAATGCTGGCGCTGCTGCCCGAGGCCGTCCGGGTCTACGCGTTCCTCGCCTACATGGTGTGCTACGGCGTCATCACCTGGGGCCTGGCGCCGGCCCAACTGCATCTGCTGGCGACGCTGGCGCCGCAATCCATGCAGCTCAGCGCTGCGTTGAACCTGACGTTCGGCAACATGGGCGTGGCGGGTTCCGCGCTGGTCGGCGGCATCGTGCTCGAGCGGCTGGGTGTGGCCTGGCTCGGGCCAGTCGGTGCGCTGGCGGCGGTGGCTGGGCTGGTCGGCTACTGGCTGGCGCCGAAAAGCGAACGCTAGACCACGCGCTTGCCTTTCGGGCTCATGGCCCAGGCGATGACCAGCACGATGATGGCGATGGCGGCCGGGACAACGGCAACCAGTTGGTTACCGGCGACGAGCACGGCGGTGCCGGCCCACATGATCGAGCTCAGGGCTTCCGAGATGGTGGCGGTGCGCGAGGCGACTTGCCTACGGCGGAACATGGCGCGGCGCATGGGGACGCGGAACCAGAGCTGGATGGCGGTGGCCGAGCCGGTCGACAGCACGATGAAGGCGGCGGTGACGGCGGCAAGCTGGACCGAGGCGATGCCGAGCAGCGCGAGGACCGGCGCGAAGATCAGGGCGATGACGGTGAGCACGGCCTCGATCTTGGCGGTGAGCACGGCACGCGGATGGATCGGGGCGGTAACGACGAGATCGTGCGCGTCCTCGCCGGAAATGGCGAGCCAGGCGAGGCCGCCCGCGAGCTGGCCGGCCGCCATGACGATGACCGGGATCACGACGACATAGGTACCGGCCGACTGGCCGTAGCTGACCCAGAGGAAGAGCGCCGGCGGAAACAGATAGAGGATCTGCATCAGTGTCTGGCTGAGCAGCCAGGGGTCGCGGCGGAGCAGCTTCCATTCCTTGAGGCGCAGGGCCTGGCGGGCGCTGGTGGTGCGGAAAGGGCGGGTGGTGGCGCTTTGCTGCACGCGGGTGGCGGCGACGCCGGCGGCGGCGATGGCGTGCTGGGCAAAGCTCGCCGAGGTGAGCCGGATGACCAGCGCGAGGCTGCCGAGGCCGAGGGCGAGGACGAGCAGCGCATCGGGAACATCGCCCATGGCGGCGCGGGCCGGCAGCCACATCAGGCTGGTGGGATCGGGCATGGCGGCGACGAACTGGGGCGACTGCAGCAGGGCGTAGCGGTCGAGGCTGCCGAGGCCGAGGATGGCGGCGGCCTGGATGCCGATGACGAAGCCGGCACCGACAATGCCGGCAATGATCTGGGCGACGAGCCGGGTGCGGGCGGGCCCGATGGCGCGGAAGAGGCCGATGGTGACGGCGACCGCGATGGCAGCGGCAAGTGCGCCGAGGCCCATCAGTACGGCATAGGCGGAGAGCCAGCGCGGACCATCGTGCATGGTCAGCACGTTGACGATGGGGCTGGCGAGGAGGCAGGCAAGCAGCACGGTGCCGAACGCGGTGGCGCCGGTGCGCACGGCGAAGACGCGGGCCGAGGACGCGGGCGAGGACAGGATCAGGTCGAGGTCGGAGCGCGTGTAGTAGGCGCGGGTGACCGATTCCAGCGCCTGGCTGAGCATCACGGTCCAGAACAGCAGGCCCATGCCGGTGACGACCACGAGGGTCGACTTGTCCGGGTTGATGCCGGCGGCGGCCCAGGGGGCGACGAGCGCGCCGGCAAGGGCGTGGAGGCCGAGATAGAACAGGCCGAGCACGACGAAGAGGATGATGCCGCGGACTTTTTTGCCGGCGGTCATCATGGCGAGCCAGTCGCGCCAGGCGAGGCGGAGCTCGTGCACGGCGAACCAGGGCAGGGTGGCGGGCGCGAAACTCATGCCGCGGCTTCCGTCGCCGCGTCGGCTTCCTTCTGGGCCACGAGATCGAGGAAGATCTCCTCGAGCGTGGTCTCGCGGCCGATACGGGCGCGCAGTTCGGCGAGCGTGCCTTCGGCGGCGAGGCGACCGTGATTGATGACGCCGATCCGCTCGGCCATGCGCTCGGCGACTTCGAGGATGTGGGTGGTCATGATGACGGTGACGCCGGACGCCACCTTCTGCTTCAGCACGTCCTTGACCTGGCGGGCCGAGCCGGCGTCGAGGCCGGTGAGCGGCTCGTCGAGGATGATGAGTTTTGGGTCGTGCACGAGCGCGCCGGCGAGGGCGACCTTCTGCAGCATGCCCTTGGAGAAGCCGCCGCAGCGCTCGTTGGCGTGGGGGCGGAGGCCGAGCCAGTCGATCAGCTCGTTGGAGCGGGTTTCGGCGGCGCGGGGTTCGATGCGCCAGAGGCCGGCGACGAACTCGAGATATTCAAGGGGAGTGAGCCGGTCGTAGACCATGGGCTCGTCGGAGACCCAGGCGACGACCTGCTTGGCGGCGACAGGGTTTCCCGCCGTGTCGATGCCGCAGACAGAGATGCTGCCGGCATCGGGCTTGAGCAGGCCCGCGACCATGCGGAGGATGGTGGTCTTGCCGGCGCCGTTGGGGCCGAGCAGGGCGTAGAACTCGCCGGAGCGAACCTGCAGCTCGAGGTCGATGACCACCGGGCGGTCAAAGCTCTTCCTCAGACCGGTGATGTCGAGGGCGAATTCGGGAGAAGGCATGGAGGGCTCCGCGGGATTGCGGCGGAGCCTAGCGGGCGGCGATTGAGGCGGCCTGAACGCGACCGGTAAACAGATTGCTACTGGAACCCCACGGCGTCGACGAGGCCGGAGCGGCAGCCGCCGGAGGTGGGTCGGGCGGCGTTGAGCAGGGTCTTCAGATCGGGGTCGCGACCGATGCTGCCCCAGAGCCCGAGGGTGAGCTCGGTGACGAGGGTGCGGTTGCCATCGTCTTCGCAGGCGACGCGGACGCGTTCGCCGGCGGCGCGACCGAAACCGTCATCGAAGGCTGACCGGATCTGGGCCTGGGTGAGGCGCTTGCCGATATTGTCGGCGAAGAGCTCGCGGACGGGTGACGCGTTGAGGTCGGCGAGGAGGGTCAACGCCGCGGCATAGTAGGTCTCGGCGTCGCCGTCGAAGCAGGTGCCGTGCTTGATCCACTCGTGGCGCTCGAGCTGGGAGGCGGTGCCGGGCATGGCGGTTTCCAGTTCGCGGCGCAGGTCCGCCGAGATGTCGACGGCGGGGAGGGCGGACCAGTGGCCATCGCGGTCGGCGTCCTCGAGGGCGGCCGGGACGCCGCAGTATTCGCCCTGGGGCCAGAGGCCGTGGAGGGTGAAGTGGCTGGCGTCGAACCGGCCGGCGGACTGGCTGCGGCATTCGGGCTTGCCGGGCGCGGTTTCGCAGAAGGCCGGCTGCCAGCTGACGGCGAGGATGAAGTAGGCGTCGTCCGGCTGTCGCGGTGGCGTCGTCTCGGGGGCAGATGTCGGAGCGGTCGGGGCCGGAAGAGGCGGAGGTTGGGATGGCGCGGGTTGCAGCCAGAGATAGAGCCCGGCGCCGACGAGGACGGCGAGGATCAACAGGCCAAGGAAGCGTGAACTCACGGGAGGGACACGATCTCCACCCAGTTAGGATTGCGGCCGACCGGGGTGGCCGCGAGGCGAGTCAGCTCGCCGGTTGCACCGATGGCGTAGGTGGTCATGCTGTCGGAGAGCTGGCCGACGGCGAGGAGGTAGCGGCTCGCAGGATCGATGGCGAAGGCGCGGGGCTGGGTTTCCGTCGGGGTCGAGTCGACGGCAGTGAGGCGGCCGGTCGCGGCATCGACGCGATAGCCGGCGAGGGTGCTGGTGGTGCGCTCGGAGGCGTAGAGGAACTTGCCATCGGGCGTGATGTGGATGTCGGCGCCCCAGGGCTTGCCGTCGAAGCCCGGGGGCAGGGCGGTGATGGACTGGAGCTCGGCGCCGAGCGTGCCGGTGGCGGGGTGCCAGGGGAGGACGTGCACGGTGCCGTCGAGCTCGTTGAGCAGGTAGACGAAGCGCGTATCCGGCGAGAACACGAAATGGCGGGGGCCGCCCTTGGGTTCGATAGGGGCGGCTGGCGGGTCGTTCGGCGTCAGCGTCCCGGCTGCGTCGAAGCGGTATTGCAGCACGACATCGCCGCCGAGGCTCGCAACGAGGGCATAATGGTTGGTTGGATCGACGAGGATGGAGTGGGCCTTGGGCTCGGTCGGCAGGACCTGCTGGTGCGGGGCGACGATGCCGTCGGCGCCGATCGGGTTCACGCTGACCTTGCTGCCGCCGTATGAAGCGCTGAGCAGGAACTTGCCGGTGCGATCGACGGAGATGTAGGCCATCGTGTCGGCAAGGGGGCCGTAGCCGATGTGGTCCAGTTTGCCGGTGATCGGATCGATGGCAAAACTCACGACGGAATAGGGCTCGTTGCGCAGGCCGGCGTAGAGGCGCTTTTTGTCGGGGCTGATGGCGAGCGGCAGCGAGCCGCCGGGCGTCGTGGGGCCCGGGACGGGCGTGGTTTCGACGAGGATAAGAGCGCCCTCCGGGCTGAGCCGGAAGACGCTGATGTCCTGGCTGTCGGAGTTGCCGACATAGACGATGGTGGTCATCGATGGCCCTTAGCGCTGGGTGACGTAGCCGTCAGGCACGCCGCGGGTGGAGAGGACGAACTGCCAGACTTGCAGGATCTTGGCGCGGAAGCCGCCGGCGCAGCACAGCAGGTAGTATTTCCACAGCCGGTAGAAGCGCTCTTCCTCGGGGGTGCGGTCCTTCTTCCAGTTGCGGTCGAAGTTCTCGTACCAGGCGACGAGCGTCTTGTCGTAGTGCGGACCAATATTGTGGATGTCGATGACCGTGAACAGGCCATCGATGGCCTTGCCGATCTGGGCGATGGAGGGAATGACGCCGCCGGGGAAGATGTATTTTTCTAGCCAGGCCTCGATGGTCTCGGTCGACCACTGGCTGCCGATGGTGTGCATCATGAACAGGCCATCGTCCTTGATGACCGAGCGGGCCTTCTCGAAATAGGTGCGGTAGTTCTTGTGGCCGACGTGCTCGAACATGCCCATCGAGACGACATGGTCGGTCTTGCCCTCGAACTGGCGATAGTCCTGGACGCGGAACTCGATCGGCAGGTCCTTGTAGCGCTCGCGGCCATAGGCGGCCTGGTCGGGCGAGACGGTGACGCCGACGCAGCGGGCGCCATATTTTTCGGCCGCGAAGCCCATAAAGGCGCCCCAGCCGCAGCCGATGTCCCAGACGAGCTGGCCGGGCTGCACGCCGATCTTCCTACAGACCATGTCGAGCTTGGCTTCCTGGGCCTCGTCGACATTGGTGACGCCTTCGGGCCAGTAGCCGCACGAGCCGGTCATGCGCTTGTCGAGAGAGGCTTTGTAGGCCTCGGTCTCGGAGTAGTGCATGTTCGCGACGCGCCTCGAACGGCCGATATTCTGCATGTTGAGGAGGCGCGCCTGGACCATCTGCCAGACCAGGTTAGTGGTAAGGCGGACGCCCTCGGGGACCTTGGAGGTGAGGACCTTGTTGAAGAACTCGGCCATGTCCTCGACGTCCCACAGGCCGTCCATGTAGGCCTCGCCGAGCCCGAGCGTGCCCTGGCCGTAGAGGCGGGTCCAGAACTCGGGTGAGTGGATCTGCGGGTCCCACGGGCGCGACCCGTTCAGGGTGATATCGGCCTCCTTGAGGAGGACTTCCATTTGCTGCGTCGGTCCCGCCATCGAATCCCCGCCAAAATGAACGGGGACAAACGAATGCCGGTGGAGTGGGTTAGTCAAGGGCGAGAGAGCAGGGCCACGGCCTGTCCGGGAGGCAGTGCGCGGGGTTCAAGGCTTGCAGGATATACAGCATTGCTGTAATTTGCGTGAATGATGGAAAATGCAGGATTGGCAGATGGCTGAGAAGAGCTATTCGACCTCCGACCTGTCACGCAAGTCGGGTGACATCATTGCAGAGGCGTTGCGCCGGCCGGTGACGATCACCCAGCGCAACAAGCCGCGGCTGGTGATCATGAATGCCGATGACTATGCCGAGATGCGGCGCCGGGCGGACCCGCGGCGGGCGATCAGCATCGGGCAACTGGGGGACTACGTCACCGCTGAGGAACTGGAGGCGGCAATCGACGCCTACGCCAAAGGTGCCGATCAGGAATGATCGCGCTCGTTCCCGGTTCGGTCGTCCGCTATCCCTATTTGTGGCAGCGCCAGGCCGAGGCGGGCGAGATCGAGGGAAGGAAGTCACGACCCACCGCGGTGGCGTTCCGGCTTCAGCGCGAGCGCGGCGATGTCCTGCTGCTGTTTCCGATCACCACTTCCGAACCGACAGCCGATCGGCGGTTCGTGGAGGTCCCGGAGATTGAACGGCATCGCGCCGGCCTGGACCGCGATCGGCGGCAGTGGATCATCCTCGACGAGTTGAATGTCGATGTTGCCGGTGGCTCCTATTATCTGGAGCCGGATGCCATCATCGGGCAATTCTCACTGCGGTTCTTCGAGCCGATCATGCGCGACATCGCGGCGCGACTGGGCGAGATCGAGAAGGTCTCTCGCCGCTGATCTTCAGCCGCGCTGCTCACGCTCTAGATCGGCCAGCTTTTCGACGCGGCGGCGGAAGTGTTCTTCGGTCGAGAATTCTGCCGCGAGGAAGGCTCGGACCACGTCGGAAGCGACTTGCGGGCCGACGATCCAGGCGCCGATGCAGAGCACGTTGACGTCGTCGTGGATGACGCATTGGCGCGCCACATAGGTGTCGGTGGCGACGGCCGCGCGGATGCCGTTGACCTTGTTGGCGGCGATGCAGGCCCCGGCGCCTGTGCCGCAGACGAGGACGACGCGCTCGGCGCGGCCATCGCGGATGAGCTGGACGGCCTTGCGGGTGACGTCGGGGAAATCGACCGGTTCGGTGGATTCGGCGCCGAGGCTGATCACTTCGTCGGCGTGCTCGGCGAGCAGGTCGCGGATGAAGCCCTTCATCGGGAAGCCGGCATGGTCGGACGCGATGCCGAGGGCGCGGCGGCGCGGGATGACGAGGCCGTCGGCGTGGCGGGCTTCAGTGTGCAGCATGGTGTTGGCGCCTCCTCCGCGCTTGTTGGCGCGAAGGAGAGGGGAGTTGGCGGCGCACCGCAAGGTGGCAATTTGACCGACGGGGGTGGGGGTGGGCTCAGTGTTTGTGGCCGCCCCCTCCACCAGCTTCGCTGGTCCCCCTCCCCCGTTGCACGGGGGAGGATCAGGAGAGGGTGGTGCGTGTGGCACTGGATTCCCGCCTTCGCGGGGATGACGCCGGTGCGGTGGGGAGGTGGGCGGCATGCGCCGCCCGCCTGCGCCGCGATCACAGCGTGATGCGGTAGATGCCGAAGCCGGTTTCGCTGGTGTCGCCGGTGGCTTCGATCTTGACGGCGGTGACGTCCTCGAGGTGCTCGGCGCCCTTGGGGCCGGTTTCGAACAGGACGGTGGCGCCGATCGGGGCGAGGGACCAGTTGCTGTCGGCCTTGGGCTGGATGGTGCCGTTCTCGACGATGTAGCGCACGATGAGGTCGCGGTTGGTGTCGGGACCGATGAACACGATCTTGTCCGGGCCGATACCGGGGAAGGTGCCGCCGCCGCCGGCGCGGTAGTTGTTGGTGGCGACGACGAATTTCTGGGCCGGGTCGATCGGCTTGCCGTCATACATCAGGTCGACGATACGGCTCTCGGTGACGCCGAGATCCTCGCCCTTGGGGCCGTACTTGGAGGGCTTGGTGATGTCGATCCTGTAGGTGACGCCGTCGATGACGTCGAAATTGTAGGACGGGAAGTCGAGGTTGATCAGCGGGGCGTCGGTGGCGCCGGCCTCGACCTGGTTGAAGATGCCGGCCGAGCGATCGAGCCAGTTCTGCACGTCCTGGCCGGTGATGACCACGGCCTGGATGGTGTTGGGGTAGAGGTAGAGGTCGGCGACGTTCTTGATGGCGACCGGGCCGACCGGGACGTCGGTGTAGTAGTCGGGGCCGCCGCGGCCGCCGGACTTGAACGGGGCGGCGGCGCTGAGGATGGGCAGACCCTCCCACTCGGTGCCGGCCTGCATCTGCTCAAGGTACCATTTCTGGGCGATGTTCACGATCTGCACCGACGGATCGTCGGCGACGAGCGCGAAGTAGGAGTGCAGCGGGGCGGCAGTCTCGCCGACGGCGCGGCGGACATAGGCGAGGGTCTCGTCGTGGTCGTCCTGCGCGGCGGCTTCGACGGTGGCGACGCTTTCGACCAGCGGGGCCACCTTGCCCTCGACGCGCTCGAAGATCGGGCGGGCTTCGGAGGTGTGCGAGACGATGGACCAGGTACCGTCGTCGGCCTTTTCGAGCAGCAGGTCGATCAGGCCCATGTGCGAGCCCCAGAAGCCGGCCATGACGGCGGGCTTCCCGGCGAGCGTGCCCTTCTCGAGGTCGGCTCCCTCGACGCCTTCGAAGTCCTTGGAGTTCGGGAAGACAAGGTGCTGGTGGCCGGTGAGGATGACGTCGATGCCCTCGACGGCGGCAAGCTGCAGCGAGGCATTCTCGCCGATGCCGATTTCGGGGGCGATGCCGGAGTGTGAGAGGGCGATGATGAGCTCGGCGCCTTCTTCGCGCATCTTCGGTACGTAGGCTTCGGCGGCCTCGACGATCTGGCGGGTATTGACCTTGCCGGAAAGGTGGGTGTTGTCCCAGGTCATGATCTGGGGCGGCACGAAGCCGATGAAGCCGAGCTTGATGGTGTGCTTGGCGCCGGTGCCGTCGGTCAGCTCTTTTTCGACGATCTGGTAGGGCGGGATGTAGGTGGTGTCGGAGAGGACGTCGGCGGCCAGTTCGCCCTTCACCAGGTTCGACGAAACGATCGGGAAGTTGGCCGCGGCAATGGCGGCGTCGAGGAATTCGAGGCCGTAGTTGAACTCGTGGTTGCCCAGCGTGCCGGCTTCGTAGCCGAGCGTGTTCATGGCGGCGATGATCGGGTGGGGCTCGTTGGTGAGGCCTTTTTCGTAGGCGATGTAATCGCCCATCGGGTTGCCCTGGATGACGTCGCCATTGTCGACGAGGATCGAGTTGCCGGCCTCGGCGCGGATGGCCTCGATCAGCGCGGCCGTGCGCGACAGGCCGAGCGTGTCGTTGGGGGCGTCGGCGTAATAGTCGTAGGGGAAGACCGCGACATGGAGGTCGGTGGTTTCCATGATGCGCAGATGGGCCTGGCCGGCGGCGGCCTGCACCGCGAAGGGATGGAGCGCGACCGCGGCGCCAAGCGTCGCGGTGCCGGCGAGGAAGGCACGGCGGGAAATGCCATTGTGATAATTCATGATGAGTCTCCCTGAGCTGATCGTGGCCTAAGAGACGGCCGCAACTGCCGTCCGCCGCACGCGAGATCGGATGCGGCTTGGTGCCTCGTCACAGTGACGCTGCGATGACGGCGCTATGGCATCTGAGGCTGTTTTGACCGATTGGTCAAGAAACGCGAATGTACCGACTGGAACCGGTTTGCCGGGCATCGGCTTATTGATAGACTTGAATGCAGAGCGTCAGTGAGGAATTCCAAATGAAGTGGCAGGGCCGGGAGCGTAGCTCGAATGTCGAGGATCGGCGCGGTCAGGGCGGCGGCCTTGGACGTAGCGGCGGTGGCTTCAGCATGCCGGGTGGCGGGATGCGCATTCCCACCGGCCGCGCCGGCGGGGGCGGACTGGGATTGCTCGGCATTATCGTGGTGCTGGGAATCATCTGGTTCGCGACGGGGCAGAACCCGCTCGACATGCTGACCGGAGGCAACAGCACCGGCACGACCACGGGCCAGCAATACACGCCGCCGTCCGCCAATGCGGGGGAGGACGAGTTGTCCAGCTTCGTCGGGGTGGTGGTGAAGGATACGGAGAACCTGTGGACCGAGGTGTTCGCGCAGAACAACCTCACCTACCAGCCGCCGACCGTGGTGCTGTTCACCGACGCGACGCAGTCGGGATGCGGCGTGGCGCAGTCGGCCTCGGGGCCGTTCTACTGCCCCAACGACAAGAAGGTGTATATCGACCTCGCCTTCTACGACCAGTTGCGCCAGCAGTTCGGAGCGCCCGGCGATTTCGCCCAGGCCTATGTGATCGCGCATGAAATCGGCCATGCCGTGCAGGACCAGACCGGCGTGCTGCCGCAGTTCAACCGCGCACGCGCGTCGATGAGCCAGGACGAGCAGAACGCCTATTCGGTGCGCGTGGAACTGCAGGCCGACTGCTACGCCGGCGTGTGGGCCAATTACGTGAAGCAGCAGAACTATCTCGAGTCGGGCGACACCGAGGAGGCGATCACCGCGGCCAATGCGATCGGTGACGACACGCTGACGCGGGGACAGGTCAGCGAGCGCAACTTCACGCACGGCACTTCCGCGCAGCGCATGGCATGGCTGAAGCGCGGCATGCAGACCGGCGACGTGGGCCAGTGCGACACGTTCAACGCGAGCATCTAGGCGACGAGCGATGGCTGGCCGTATCGATGGGCTAAAGCTCGAGCAGTTCGAGGATGACGGGACTTTTCCGAACAGCCGGCTGCCGCTGCTGCTCTATGTCGAGGCGGTGCCGCGGGCGGAGGCCAGCCCGGAGCGGATGGAGGCGTTGTTCGAGGACGGTGGCTGGCCGCCGGCATGGCGGGCCTCGGTGTTCACCTACCATCACTATCATTCGACGGCGCATGAGGCGCTGGGCTGCGCACGGGGCTGGGCCCGGCTGATGCTGGGTGGACCGAAGGGGCGGGAGTTCGAGGTGCGGGCGGGTGACGTGATCGTCATTCCTGCCGGTGTCGCGCATCGGCGTCTCGATTCGGGCGACGGCTTCATGATGGTCGGGGCCTATCCGCCGGGGCAGGACTGGGACTTGCTGCGCGGCGCGCCGGGCGACCGCCCGGCAGCAGACCGGAACATCGCGGCGGTGCCGATGCCGAAAAGCGATCCGGTAGCTGGAGAGGATGGTCCGTTGGTGCGGTACTGGCGCTAGGCAAACAGGCAGGAACGCCTCGATCGGCATTCGGTTCCCTGTTCGAATCCTGTTCTCGCTGCGCCAGAAATCACCGGGAAATGATCCCGAGCCGGCCCCGATCCGGCCGGTTTGCGAGCACAATCCTCCCTAGTCTTGCCTCCCGTAGCCGGCGCTGAAGCCGCCACCGGAGTTGGGCCACCGGCTCCGCAAAACCCTCACATGGAAGGACCAAAGTCCATGAAGAAGATCCTGATCACCGTTGCCGCCATCGGCCTGTCGACCGCCGCGTTCGCGCAGGCGGCTGCCCCGACCTTCGCCACGGCGGATGCCGACACCAGCGGCGGCGTTTCGCTCGCCGAGGCGCAGACGGTGTGGCCCGATCTGACCCAGGAGGCCTTTACCGCGGCGGACACCAACGCGGACGGTCAGCTCGACCAGGCCGAGTTCGATGCCCATGTGGCGACGCTTCCCGCGGCGCCCTGATCGTCCGGCCAGCCATGGCCAAGCGGAGGGTCGCCCGGCACCGGGCGGCCCTTTTTCATGGGCGATGAAGCAGGCGCTGGTAGTTCTGGGCTTGCCCGAAGATGCGGCGGATGCGGACGGAACTTGGGCCGACATGGAACGCGATGACTACGCCCTCGAACGGCAGCGTTCGCACGCCGGGACCGAATGCACTGCGGTCCGTGCCGATAAACGGGGTATCTCCCAACCGCTCACAACGAGCAGTAATACGGTCGACATAGTCGTGCGCCGTTCGGGGCAGAGCCTGATTCTTGATAATGTAGGCCAGAAGTCGCTCGAGGTCGCGCCTTGCGGCCTTGTGGAAGATGACGCTACGCCTTGCCATCGCGCCGCGCGACCAGCAAGTCGATGTATTGATGCAGGTGGGCGCGAAGTTCCTCGCCAGTCATCTCATCGCTGTGGTCGTCGGCGTCGTCTTCTTCAAGAAGCTGCCGAAGTACGTCATCGGGAATGTCCACATCCGGCGGCGCAAGCACGCTCGACACCGCCGCATGCGCAAGCTCTGCCGCTGAAGCAAACTCGCCTGCGGCGACGCGCTCGTCGATGCGGCGGGCTTCCTCGTCTGTCACGGTGATGGTGATCTCGCGTTCCATGGGCGCGAGACTACCATTTGACCGGCTTACTCGCCAGCTTTGACCTGCTCGGGTGCGAGAGGAAGACCCTTCTGGGCGCGGACGAGGTTGAGGAAGCGGGTGAAGAGATAGTGGCTGTCGTGCGGGCCGGGGCTCGCCTCGGGATGGTACTGCACCGAGAAGATCGGCTTGCCGTCAACCTCGAGGCCGGCATTGGAGCCGTCGAACAGCGAGATATGGGTCTGCTTGACGCTGTCGGGCAGGCTTTCGGTGTCGACGGCGAAGCCGTGGTTCATCGAGGTGATCTCGACCTTGCCGGTCGTGAGGTCCTTGACCGGATGGTTCGCGCCATGGTGGCCCTGGTGCATCTTCTGGGTCTTGCCGCCGACGGCGAGGCCGAGCAACTGGTGGCCGAGGCAGATGCCGAACATAGGCTTGCCGGTTTCCATCAGCGCCTTGATCGTCGGCACGGCATAGGTGCCGGTGGCGGCCGGGTCGCCGGGGCCGTTGGAGAGGAAGATGGCGTCGGGGTTGTGCGAGAGCACATCCTTGGCGGTGGCGGTCGCCGGAACGACGGTGACCTTCGCGCCCTGGTCGGCGAGCTGGCGCAGGATGTTCCGCTTGGCGCCGTAGTCGATGGCGACGACGTGGAACTGCGGATCGGTGAGCTCGCCATAGCCCTCGGTACGGGTCCAGGAGGTCTGGTCCCAGTGGTAGGTCTGGGCGGTGGTGACTTCCTTGGCGAGGTCGAGGCCCTCGAGGCCCGGGAAGGCCTTGAGCTCGGCGAGCATGGACGGCTCGTGGAAGAAGCCATCGGGCGAATGGGCGATGACGCCGTTGGGCATGCCCTTCTCGCGGATGCGGGCGGTGAGCGCGCGGGTATCGACGCCGGCGATGCCGATGATGTTGCGCTTCTTCAGCCACGCATCGAGCTTTTCGGCGGCGCGGTAGTTTGACGGGTTGGTGATGTCGGCGCGCAGCACGCAGCCACGGATGCCCGACAGCGCCGCCATGTTCACCGTCTCGATGTCCTCGTCGTTGGCGCCGACATTGCCGATATGCGGGAAGGTGAAGGTGATGATCTGGCCGGCATAGGAGGGATCGGTGAGGATCTCCTGGTAGCCGGTCATGGCGGTGTTGAAGCACACCTCGCCGGCGGCGTGGCCGATGGCGCCGATGCCGTGGCCTTCGAGGCGCGTGCCGTCGTCCAGGATCAGGAGGGCGGTCGCGGGCTTTTGCTGCCAGCCGGTCATGACGGGGCTCCAAAGGTTTAGCGGTCGCGCGGTTGATCCGGAAAAGTCTCGCAACTTTTCCTGCCACGCTCCGGTTCGTGTCGGTTGAGGGCTCTCCTTAGAAGGGGCCCGCACGGAGCGCAAGTGGCGCGCCGCTGTTATTGAGCTATATGGGGTGCCGAAAAGGCGAGAAAAGTACCAGTGGAGAACTCCCATGCGCCAGGCAATCGATGAGCAGTACAAGACGGCCCTGAAGGCCGGGGACAAGCGGCGTACGGCGACGCTGCGGGCGATCAATGCGGCGATCAAGGACAAGGACATCGATGCCCGCGGCCACGGCAAGGGACCGCTCGACGACACCGAACTGCTGGCGCTGCTGCAGAAGATGGTGAAGCAGCGCGAGGAGTCGCTGGGCATCTACGAGAAAGCCGGGCGCGACGACCTGGCGGTGGTCGAGCGCGAGGAGATCGCCATCCTCAACGAGTTCCTGCCGCAGGGGCTGAGCGAGGCCGAGGTGGAAGCGGCGATCATCGACACGATCGCCAAGGTCGGGGCCAAGGATGCCAAGGACATGGGCAAGGTGGTGGCGGCGCTGAAGGCCGAGTATCCGGGGCGGATCGACTTCGGCAAGGCTTCCGCGAAGATCCGGACGGCGCTGGGGGCCTAGGTTCGGTCGCAGCGAAGCCAGCGGGCAGGCCGAACGATCTCAGGATGGGCCCCGGCCTTCGCCGGGGTGACACCATGGTTGGGCGAAAACTTTGAGCTTACGCTACCAAGCGTGGCTCGGGGCCGTGGACGCGGTTTCGGCCGGCGTCCTTGGCGCGGTAGAGCTGTTCGTCGGCAGCGCGCAGCAGATCGTCGAAGCTTTCGCCGGTCTGCGAGGCGATGGCAATGCCGGCGCTGACGGTGGGCGGACCGTAGCCGGCGGGGAGGGGCTCGGTGGATTCGAGCTCGCGGCGAATCCCCTCGGCGAGCGAGTGGGCGGCCGAGGCCTCGGTGTCCGACAGCATCAGGCAGAATTCCTCGCCGCCGAGACGCGCCGCGACATCTTCCGGGCCGAGGGCACGGGAGAGGATGGCGGCGAAGCGGACCAGGACCTCGTCGCCGACGGCGTGGCCGAAGCGATCGTTGATGGTCTTGAAGTCGTCGAGATCGAGCATGATGACCGCGGTAGCGGGCGGCACCGGCGCATTGCCGATCAGGCTGAAAAGGGCGCGGCGGTTGAGCAGGCCCGTCAGGGCATCGGTCATGGCGAGGCGCCGGTGGGACTCGGTGATGCGGAACTGGTGCAGCGCCATGGTGACGGCGCCGGCTGCGGCGAGAGCGGCGAGCAGGGCAATGGAGTTGAGATCCTCGGCCCAGTTCTGCGGGCGGGCGGTCAGGACCCACTGGCTGTTGGTGATCAGCACTGCGGCGCACAACGCGAAGGTGACAGCGGTCGCGCCGTAGAGGACGGACTTGCCGAGCATGGCAAGCGGGATCTTTCGGCGCGCCAGCCAGTGTTCGCGGCCGGCGGCGAGGAAGTAGAGCGCAGCGGCGACATTGAGCACGATGGTGCCTACGCCGGTGAGGCCGGTGGCAAACAGGACCGCCATGATGGTGCAACTGCCGAGCCAGCCGACGAGGGCGCGGCGCCAGGGCGTGCGGCCGGACGAGAATTGCGCGGCGCCGACATAGATGAAGGCGAAGCCCGCGAGCAGCAGCGAGAAGGCAAGGCACTGCACGGCCGGCACATAGGCCTCGAGCCAGCCATAGAGGATGGAGCCGGGCGCGACGAAGCCGAGGCCGAGGCCCCAGCTCAGCAGGTACATGTCACGCCTGGTGCCCAGCCAGGTGATGATGAGGGTCAGCGCCAGCGCCATGGCGGAAAAGCCGATGGCGATGAGCAGTGAGGTCTGGTCGAGCACGCGCGGTCGTCTAGTCGGAGGATTCGGGTGCCGGATCGTACCAAAACCATACCAACGGCGGGTAAACGCGGCCGCTGATGGTAAAGAATTTCCTGCGGATCACGGTTGAGTTGGCACCAATCGCCCGTGCCGCTCGAGTTGCCAGGAAATCGCCGCCGTCGTGGCTGCACCGAGGCTGGCGACGACGCCGACCGCCGGCAGGTTGGCGTAGCTCACGCCGGACTCGATCAGCCTGGCGCCGATGAAGGCGCCGGCGGCGATGCCGATGTTGAAGGCCGTGGAAATCAGCGCCGAGGCGAGGTTGGGCGCCTTGTGGGCCGCGGTGATGACGCGGGCCTGAAGCGGCGTGGAGAAGGCAAAGCCGAGGATGGAGGAGGCGAGGAGATTGACGGTCATCCAGACCTTGTCGTGCACCGCGAACAGCATGGTGAAATAGAGCAGCGCCTGCAGCAGCAGGGCGGTGAGCAGGGTCGGCATCGGCCTCCAATCGGTGCCGCGGCCGCCCAGGTAGATGCCGAGCACCGAGCCGAGACCGCCGATCAGCAGGTAGATCGGCACGATATCGGCCGAGAGGCCGGTGACGTTGAGCATGATCGGCACCTGATAGGTACCGAAGGCGAGGGCGCCGACCATGACGAGGGCGATGGTCAGGTAGCTGAGCCAGACCTCATGATGGCGCAGTTCGCGCAACTGCTCGACCAGCGTGGCGCTGCGGCCCTCGACGGCCCTTGTTCGGGGCAAGCGGGCGATCAGCACCAGCGTGGCGAGGACGCCGAGGGCGGCGACGACGAGGAAAGTGACGCGCCAGCCAAAGTGCAGGCCGATGGCGCTGCCACCAGGCAGGCCGAGCAGGTTGGCGACGGTGATGCCGGAGATGAACAGTGAGAAGGCGGCGCCGCGCCGTTCGGGGGGAACGAGCGTGGCGACGACGACATTGCCGGCGCCGAAGAAGGCGCCATGGGCGCAGGAGGAGAGCAGGCGCGCCGCCATCAGCAGCCCGTAGTCCGGGGCGAGCGCGCAGAGGACCTGCGAGATGGTGAAGAGGATCATCAACGCGATGATCACGGCGCGCTGCGACCAGCGCGAGGTGGCGATGGTGATGACCGGGCCGCCAATGGCGACGCCGATGGCATAGGCGGAAACGAGGAGGCCCGCAGTCGGGATGGAGACGCCGAGATCGGTGGCAAGCGGCGGCAGGATGCCGGAAATGACGAACTCGGCCGAGCCGATGGCGAAGGCGGCAAGCGCCAGGGCATAGATGGCTATCGGCATGGCGTCCTCCGGAGGGAGGCGGAAAGGATCATGGCGCATCAGACGATGCAAGTGCGGTGCAAGAGTTTCCGATGCTACTTTGGCCGATCGCACGAATGGGCTAAGCTTCCGCGATATCAGGGCATTGGAGGCGGACCGATGGCGATTTCGAGTGATACCAGGAAGCGGTGGGCGTGGATTACCGGCCTGCGCGGAGTGTTGATGCTGCTGGCCGGCATCTATGCGGTGATCTTTCCGGCACAGGCATTGTTCGTGCTGGTGATCTTCGGCGGCGCATTGTTGCTGATCGACGGCTTGCTGGGGCTGTGGAGCCTGACTTTCGGCGGCGCCAAGACGGGCAATTTCTGGTTCGACGTGATCCGCAACGTGCTGGCGATCATCACGGGCGTGCTGATCCTGATTTCGCCGGTGCTGGCCACGCTGCTGACCACCACCTTCCTCATCTACCTCGTTGCCTTCCAGGCGATCTTCGTGGGGGTGATGGAAATCTGGGTGATCGTGCGGGAACGCGAGAGCTACGCCCGCATCTGGCCAGTCGTGCTGTCGGGCCTGCTCTACGTGCTGTTCGGCATTGCGCTGCTGTTCGCACCGATGCTGGGGGCACTGGTGATGGTGATCTTCGGCGGGGTGCTGGCGATCATCTTCGCCATCGCGCTGCTGGGGCTGGCCTGGCGGATGTACCAGTCGGCCAAGGGCGGCGCTGCCGCCTAGCCGCCGGGGCCCGTATCGGCGCGCTCGATCTCGGTGTTGAAGGCGGCACCGAGAACGAGGATTTGCGCCGAGTTGTAGAGCCAGAGCAGCAGCACGACGGCGGCTGAGACGGAGCCGAAGGTGGCTTCGTAGTTGCCCCAGTTCTCGACGTAGATCGAGAACACCGCGCCGGCGAGCAGCCAGAGCAGCGAGGCGAGGATGGCGCCCGGCCAGATGTAGCGGAATTTTCGCGGATGGCGGTCGGGGCCCCAGCGATAGAGCACGGCGAGTATGCCGACGGTGAGGATGAGCAGGATCGGCCAGCGCAGCAGCAGGACGAGCAGTTCGTCGCCCGACGGCCAGGGGATCAGCGCGGGCAGGCCGGCGACGGTCAGCAGGGCGATGACGAGGAAGATCGCGCCGACAATGCTGAGGCCGACGGCGTAGAGCACCGACGTGATGACGTTGCGCTTCTCCTTTTCGCCGCGAACGCGGGACATGGCGAAAAGCAGGGCATCGACGCCGCGCGAGCCGCTCCACAACGCCAGCGGGACGGAGATGAGCAGGCCGATGCCGAGGGCAGCCGGGGGCTGGGACGCGAGCATCGCCAGCTGCTCGGCGACGATGCCGCGGGCCATGTCGGGCAGGACGTAGTCGGCCGCCTCCACAGTCTCGGCCACAAGCTGGCGGTTGGCGACGATGCCGTAAATCAGCGCGATGGTGGCGATGGCAGGGAAGAAGGAGAGGAAGCCGAAGAAGGCGACGGCGGCGCAGCGGGGCGAATTGTCCGGATCGAGGAAGTAGGATTTCAGGGTTTCGACCGCGATGTGGCGCCAGCGGGCGAGGCCGTGCAGGCGAGGATGATGGGCTGTGGCGTCCATGATCGGGCGATCCGGTAGGGCTATCGCGTTGCAACGGAGATGTGGCGCAACGGTTGCGAGGTGCGAAAACGCCCGATTGGCTCGCGCCATCGGGTTTGCTCTATCTTGCCGTGTCCGAGGATACGGCGTGGGCGGGCCCTTTGTCCCTGCGGCGGCGTAGCGCGAAATCGGTTGGCATCAGGCGTCAGCAAGAACGGACTTTAAGCGATCGTCGGCATTTTCGGCTTCTTTGCCGCATGTGCCGATCCTGCGAGGCGCCCGTAGCCTCCAGGCGGGCCTTCTCACCAGTCAGGCAAACGGATACAGGTGCCGCTCCGAGCTCTGGGGGGGAACTAAACAAATGAACGGGCTTAGGCCACTGGCGGCGAAAGCGGCGCTCGCGATCCCCTCAATCAGACGCTTGTGGAACGAGCGCAACGAGCTCGCGCGACAGCCGGCGCCTAGCCCTTTTTGGCACTACCAAAGCAGTTTCGATCCGCAGGAGGTCATCCGGCGCTACAGCGCGATGGCCACCCCAACGCCGCACGAGGATTTCGCGACCAACTTTCTCGGCGTCCGTATCGATCCCGCAGTCTTTCCCACCGCCCTTGAGGCGCAGCGAGGTGTGGTAGAGCACGTGCCCATACCTGCCAATTGGCATGCGGACATTGCCGAGTGGGGCGCTGCATTGCGGGCCGTCGATCTCGCGAATGGCACCTTTCGGGCTGTGGAACTTGGGTGCGGCTGGGCCTGCTGGCTGACCAACACCGGCATTGCCGCGCGGATACGCGGTCTTACAGTGGACTTGATCGGTATCGAGGGCGATCATGGGCATGTTGCCATGGCCGAAGCTAGTCTGACCGGCAACGGTTTTAGAGCGAATGACTATCGGATCATCCACGGCGTGGCAGCCCGTACCACTGGCGCGGCCCTGTTTCCCGTTGTGGCAGATCCTTCGGCCTCCTGGGGCTCAGAACCGCTATTTCACCCCAGCGAAGCACAGATGGCCGAAGCGGAGCGCACTGGCGGTTATGACTTGCTGGCCGCCACGACAATTGCGGAGTTGAGCCGCGGCCGCAGGGTTGACCTGCTGCATGTCGACATCCAGGGCGGAGAAGTGGCGTTGCTGGGCGATGGCGCGGTCGATCTGATGGACGCCGTTGCCTATGTCGTCATTGGCACCCATTCGAGAACCATCGACGGTATGCTGTTGGAGGCGATGTCGTCGAAGGGATGGATACTGGAGATTGAGCGCCCCTGCATCTTCACCGTCGACGGTGTCGGCAACACCGTCACGTCCGTCGATGGTGTGCAGGGCTGGCGCAACCCCAATCTCTAGCGGACCTCCCCACGGTGCCATTGCGAGCGGGCGGCAACTGTACCTCGTTCGCCATCGTGCGATCGGGGTAGATCCCTGCCTCCGAGGCGATACCCAGTGGTTTGGCTGTCACGTCGCCACGACCGCCGTCATGCCCAGGCTTAACCCCGGCGCCCGTGACTAGCCGCGGCGATCTATGGGTCCGCGGGTAAAGCCCGCGGATGACGAACGTATGGGGCTTGTGGTCGCCTCATCGGGGGGCTGGCGCTTGCTGCAGTGCACTGCCGGCAGATCGGCGATGACACGGGACGCGTGCGCGCTTACTTATCAGCCATGCGCTTTTCCGACGGCTTCCTCGACGAGATCCGGCAGCGGCTTCCCATCTCGCAGGTGGTGGGTGAGCATGTGCTGTGGGACAAGCGCAAGAGCCAGCCGAACCGCGGCGACTACTGGGCGTGCTGCCCGTTTCACGGCGAGAAAAGCCCGAGCTTCCATGCCGATGACCGGCGCGGCATCTATCACTGCTTCGGCTGCGGGGTGACCGGCGACCATTTCCGCTTTTTGACCGAGAAGGCGGGGATGAGCTTTCCCGAGGCGGTGGAGAAGCTGGCCGGCATGGCCGGGGTGCCGATGCCGGCGCGTGACGAGCGCGAGGAGAAGCGGCAGGAAGCGCGCCGCTCGCTGTTCGACGTGATGGAAATCGCGACCCAGTATTTTCAGGCGGCCCTAGGCCATAATATCGGGGCGCGGGCGCGCGGCTACCTGCATGAGCGCGGGGTGAGCGCCACGGCGCAGACGCGGTTCCGGATCGGCTACGCGCCGGACAGCAGCAACGGGCTGAAGGAGCATCTGGCGGCGAACGGCGTGTCGGCGCAGGAGATGGTCGATACCGGGCTGGTGGTGGTGCGCGAGGAAAGCCCGCTGCCGTACGACCGGTTCCGCAACCGGGTGATGTTCCCGATCACCGACTATCGCGGACGGGTGATTGCGTTTGGCGGGCGGGCGCTGTCGCCGGACGTGCCGGCAAAATATCTCAACTCGCCGGAGACGGAGCTCTTCAAGAAGCGGCTCAACCTCTACAACGGGCAGACGGCCAAGGAGGCGGCGCGTGGCGGGCAGCGGGTGATCGTGGTCGAGGGTTATCTCGACGTGATCGCGGCGGTGATGGCGGGGTTCGAGGGTACGGTGGCTCCGATGGGTACGGCGATGACCGAGGAGCATCTGCAGCTCTTATGGCGGATGAGCGACGAGCCGATCCTGTGCTTTGACGGCGATGCAGCCGGGCAGCGCGCGGTGGCGCGCGTCACCGAGCTGGTACTGCCGCAGCTGCAGCCGGGGCGGACGGTGAAGATCGCGACGCTGCCGGAGGGGCAGGATCCGGACGACCTGATCAAGGCGGAGGGGCGCGGGGCGTTCGCCGACGTGATCGACCGGGCGCGCTCGCTGTCGGACGTGATCTGGAGCATCGAAACCGAAGGTGGGATGGTGCCGGAGACGCCGGAGGCGCGGGCGGCGCTCGAGGCGCGGCTGAGGGCGCGAGCCAACGCCATCGGCGAAGCCTCGGTGAAGCGGCACTACATGCAGGCGTTCGACGAGAAGCTCTCGGCGTTCTTTGCGCCGGTGCGGGCGCCGCGCTGGGACGAGCGGCAGGGGCGCGGTGGCGGCCGGCAGGGTGGGCGGCCGTGGAATGGGGCGCGCGGCGGGCCTTATGCTGCGACCGGCAGCCGGGGCGGTCCGCGTGCGGTGGTGTCGGACACGTTGCGCAACTCGCGACTGCTGAAACCGGGCCGGGGCGTGGATGCGACGCCGCGCGAGGCGACGATCCTGATGTCGCTGATCAACCATCCGGCGCTTGCGGACAGCCGGCTCGAATCACTGGCAGAGCTGGAACTCGCGTCGCCGACCTCGCGGGGGCTGCTCAGCGCGCTGCTCGACCTCGTGACGCGCGACCACGACATTTCGGCCGAGGCGTTGCGCGCGGCTCTCGGCGCCCGGGGTTTTGGCGAATCCATTGAAAAAATGGAGCTTCTGCTGGCGCGGCAGGGGGTGTGGCAGTGCGGGGCGGAGGTGGCTGATCCGGATACGGAAATCGGCTTAAGGCACGCGCTGGCCTTGCATTCGAAATCTGTTGAGCTAAATAAGGCCCTGAAAGCAGCCGAAGTGGCGCTGGGCGACGACCCGAGCGAAGAAACCTTTGAACGGCTGCGGGACATCCAGAACCAAATCACCACTGTGGATGGCACAGAGGCATTGATTGAAGGGTTTGGTTCGTTATCGGGACGCGCGACACGCAGCTTTTGAGGAAGCGGCGGGTACGCGCGAATTCGTTTATCAGCGAATCACCCGTTGACGGACATGTGACGACAGAAGCGAAACTGTCGCGCAATACGTTCCCTTTACGATGTTTCAAGCCGCGACCACGTAACGACTATCGGCGCCCTCCCGACCGGACGCCCGGAGCAGCAAGCTAGATGGCCACCAAGGCAGCGACCAAGCAGAAATCCGAAGACGTAGAAAAGCCGGAAGTGGCGCAGGGCGCCGGCGGCGAGGCTCCAGATGGGCCGCTGCTCGACCTATCCGATGCGGCCGTAAAGAAGCTGATCAAGACCGCCAAGAAGCGCGGTTATGTCACCTATGAAGAGCTGAACGCCGTGCTGCCCTCGGAGGAGGTCACCTCCGAGCAGATCGAGGACATCATGGCGATGTTCTCGGACATGGGCATCAACGTCGTCGACGAGGACGAGGTCGAAGAGGCCGAGCCCGACAACGCCGAGGAAGATTCGACCGAGGTCGCCGAGCGCACCGGCACGGCGGTCGCCTCCAAGTCCAACACCCGCGAAGGCAGCGACCGGACCGATGATCCGGTGCGCATGTACCTGCGCGAAATGGGCTCGGTGGAACTGCTCAGCCGCGAGGGCGAAATCGCCATCGCCAAGCGCATCGAGGCCGGCCGCGAAACGATGATCGAGGGCCTGTGCGAGAGCCCGCTGACCTTCCAGGCCATCATCATCTGGCGCGACCAGCTGGCGAACGCCGAAATCCTGCTGCGCGACATCATCGATCTCGAGGCCACCTATGCCGGTCCCGACGCCAAGCAGGCGGCGCCGGTGATCCATTCCGAGATTCAGCGTCCGCCCGAAAAGAAGGAAGAGCCCAAGGCTGCGGCCAAGCCCGCGCCCAAGCGCGCTTCGAGCGGCGACGACGATGACGACTACGTGCCCGAGGAGCCCGAGGCCCCGCAGGATCCGGTCGAGGAAGAGGACGACGATTTCGAAAACTCGCTGTCGCTTTCGGCCATGGAAGCCGAGCTGAAGCCGCAGGTGGTGGCGACGTTCGACCGCATCGCCGATGCCTACGGCAAGATGCGCAAGCTGCAGGACCAGCACGCCGAGGACCGGCTTGCGGGCGCGGCTCCGGCGAGCGCGGCCGATCTCAAGAAGCTCGAAGGCCTGCGGGCCGAAGTGATCACCGACGTGAAGTCGCTGAGCCTCAACCAAGGCCGTATCGAGAGCCTGGTCGAACAGCTCTACGACATCAACAAGCGCCTGGTGCGCTTCGAGGGCCGGCTGCTGCGTCTCGCCGAGAGCTATGGGGTCAAGCGCGAGGACTTCCTCAAGGCGCATTATGGCAGCGAGCTGGATCAGGACTGGGTCGGCACGATCTCCGGTCTCGACGGCAAGGGCTGGGTCGAGTTCGCCAAGCGCGAAGTCGACACGATCAACGAGATCCGCAGCGAGATCACCACGCTTGCCACCGAAACCGGCCTCGATATCGCCGAGTATCGCCGTATCGTCCACAAGGTGCAGAAGGGCGAGCGCGAAGCCGCGATCGCCAAGAAGGAGATGGTGGAAGCCAACCTCCGCCTCGTGATCTCGATCGCTAAGAAGTACACGAACCGCGGCCTGCAGTTCCTTGATCTCATTCAGGAAGGCAACATTGGCCTGATGAAGGCGGTGGACAAGTTCGAGTACCGCCGCGGCTACAAGTTCTCGACCTATGCCACGTGGTGGATCCGGCAGGCGATCACCCGCTCGATCGCCGACCAGGCGCGCACCATCCGTATCCCGGTGCACATGATCGAGACGATCAACAAGATCGTCCGCACGTCGCGCCAGATGCTGCACGAGATCGGCCGCGAGCCGACGCCCGAGGAGCTCAGCGAGAAGCTGCAGATGCCCCTCGACAAGGTGCGCAAGGTGCTCAAGATCGCCAAGGAGCCGATCAGCCTCGAGACGCCGATCGGCGACGAGGAGGATAGCAACCTGGGCGATTTCATCCCGGACGTGAACGCGATCCAGCCGATCGACGCGGCGATCCAGTCCAACCTGCGCGAGACCACGACGCGCGTGCTGGCGTCGCTGACGCCGCGCGAGGAACGCGTGCTGCGCATGCGCTTCGGCATCGGCATGAATACCGACCACACGCTCGAAGAGGTGGGTCAGCAGTTCTCCGTGACGCGCGAGCGTATCCGGCAGATCGAGGCCAAGGCGCTGCGCAAGCTCAAGCACCCGAGCCGCAGCCGGAAGCTCCGCAGCTTCCTCGACAACTGATCGAGAGGACCGCGTGAGCGGCCCTTTCGTTTTGGAACACGGTCCGGCCGTCAGCCGTTGCTCAAGCAAGGAGGACGGTCATGGACAAGCGGGTCGAGGCGCTCTTTGCTGAGTATGGCAAGTCGTTCAGCGCGCTGGCGCTGCAGGACACGGCGCAGCTCTATGCCGACGATTTCATCGCGGCGGGGCCCAAGGGAGTCATCTCGCAGAAGCGCGAGGCGTTCCTGAAGAATGCCGGCAAGGCGGCGGAGTTCTATCGCAGCGTCGGGCAGAAATCGGCCGAGGCGCTGTCGATGAAGGAAACGTGGTTCGGCAAGGACTACGTGATGGTGACGATCCACTGGGGCGTGACGTTCGAGACGCTGAACAAGCCGGTGGAGTTCGACGTGAGCTACCTGGTGCAACTCACCGGCGAGACGCCGAAAATCATCCTGTTCATCAGCCACGAGGACGAGCAGGAGACGATGCAGAAGCTGGGCTTGCTGCGGCAGCCGGTCGAGCGGGGCTAGGGGCGGTGGACAAAGCCGGCCGCGCAGCCTAAAGCCTATCCGCAGCAGACGGGGAGCACGACATGTCGTTCTGGAAGACTCTATTCGGCGGTGGCGGCAACTCGGCCCCCAAGTCGATCGAACCCGCCGTCGTCGGCGAGGAGAGCTACAAGGGCTATACCGTCAAGGCGATCACCATGATGGTGGGCAGCGAGTACCAGCTGGCCGGAACCATCGAAAAGGCGTTCGACGACGAGACCAAGAGCTACCAGTTCGTGCGCGCCGACCGCTTCTCCTCCAAGGAGGACGTGGTGACCTTCGCGCTGGCCAAGGGCCGCCAGATCATCGACGAGCAGGGCGACGCGATCTTCCGCGCGACCTGAATATACACACAGACGCCGAAGCCGGGCCGCGGATAGCGCGGCCGAGGCCCTTCGGCCGGAGATTTTCGACATGGCCAAGAAACCCAGCCCGCGGGCGGAATTCGTGTTGTTCGACATCGTCTACGAGGATGGCAGCCAGCGCTCAAACCGCAAGGTGCCGGCGGACATGCTGGGCGGGCTGGACGGCGACGAGCCGGCCAAGACCTTCATCATGGACCAGGACCAGGCCATCTCGGAAAAATCCGGCGTGCCGCCGATGGCGATCAAGAGTATCAAGCGTAGCGGGAAGTAGGGTGGGGTAGGGCTTGGAGACGTATTTTGAGATAGGGGATGGCGATGGCCGATGAGATACACGTCGCCTTTGCGGTCGACCGTGGATACCTTCGGCAGGTCGCAGTTGTGATCGCCTCTATCTTAGCCAATGCAGCACGGCCGGAATCCGTGCGTTTCTATATTCTGCACGCGCAGGATGACGATATCGTCGACAAAGAGGTTGCGAGTTGGCGCCAAACGAACGTTGTGACGCTGAAGGTCGACAATCCATTCTCTGCGCTGACGAAGGCGGGGCATGTCAGCGTTGCTTCACTGCTGCGTACCCTGTTGCCCACCGTACTTCCACATCTGTCGCGGCTTATCTACCTCGACGCCGACCTAATAGTCGTTCGAGATATTGAGGAGCTCTGGAATACGGACCTTGGTGATGCCGCCATGGCGGCGGCGGTGGACATCGGCATCTATCAAAAGCTCGTCAGGAAGGAGCTGAGAGGTAGGCACGCGTTCAGGGATCACCTGCTGTCGCTGGGCATGGACCTGGGAAAGCCGCAGTACGTCAATACTGGGTTGCTCCTTATGGACCTCGACAGGCTAAGGGACATGGATTTTGCCGCTAAAGCGGCGCACATGCACCAGGAGCGAGACGAGCACTGGATGTATGTCGACCAGAGTATCATCAACGCCCTCATGATCGGGCGTATGCGCTTCCTCGACACCCGCTGGAACGTTCATAGCTGGACACATTCGCGTCCTCAGTATCGATGGCGGCACTTGGTACCGTTGGCACTGCGTGATGAGTTGGCCAAGCAGCGCGCAGAGCAATGGGTGGTTCACTACACTGGGGCTAACAAGCCCTGGAAAAGCCAAGGCGTGTGGAAGGGGGAAGAGTGGTGGCGCTATGCGAAGATGACGGGACTGGTATGGCCTGACGTCGCGCCGGTGCCGGCAAATGCCGCCGCAGAAGCCTGGCTCGACGCCAAGGCCATGATCTCTGCAGTAATCACGAGCCTTCGTAGGCCGAAGTACTTGTGAGTGAACTGCGTCATATGAAAGCCCGCTATCATCGCCATGAGTAGAGGCTTACGTCCTCCGCGCAAGTCGCGGTACAGGCTCTGGTGGGAGAAGCTCCGTCGCTCGATCCATTCGCGCGTCAAAGCAGCAAAGCTTACGCGGAATCCTCCCACGCCGGCGTTAGCTCGGCATGGTTTGAGCGATCAGCTCGTGATCTCCCTAACGTCTTATCCGCCGCGCTTTAGGACGCTCTCGCTGACGGTCAAAAGTTTGCTGAGCCAGTCGATAGGTGCCGACCGCATCGTCTTATGGCTCACATTTGGTGACATCGAGAGGCTTCCCGCCGATGTCCTTGCGCTTCGAGACAACGGGCTGGAAATCCGCGAGTGCGAAGACCTCAAGCCTTACAAGAAAATCATCCCTGCGCTCGAGGCCTTTCCGGAGGCCTTTATCGTTACCGCCGATGACGATCGATACTATCCACGGGAGTGGCTGGCCGAGCTTGTGGGGGGTGCGTTGCGGGCTCCTGGAACCATCGTATGTCACCGCGCGCGAGTAATGCAGTTTGGCGAAGACGGTATGCCGCAGCCTTATCGGTCCTGGTACAATGCCTCTTCGCCCCTAGACGGGCCATTGATGCCGACCGGATATGGTGGCGTGTTGTATCCGCCGCGTAGTTTGCCGCCGCAGGTGACCGAGCGCGACCTGTTCCTGACGTTGTCTCCGACGGCAGACGATCTATGGCTTAAATGGATGTCAGCCGAGGTGGGCACGCCGGTAACGCTGGTGACGAGAAACGGACCGCCTTATGACTGGCCGGGATCGCAGAGGGTCGGGCTTATCCACTCCAACATCCGCCAGGGAGGAAACGATCGGCAGGCTCGAGCACTTGCGGAACGCTTTGGCACTGCCAGCGTAGCCGCGACCTAGGACGACATGTAATGAAGATCATGCACTTTGAAATGGGCCGCACGCTCGTGGGAGGGCCTCAGCAGGTCATCTACATCGTCAAGGGGCTTGCACAGCGCGGGGTCGATTGCGTCGTCGCCGGGGAACCAAACACGCCGCTGAGCGAGAATTTCGCCGGCGAAGGTATCCGGATGCGCGACATTTCGTATGGCGGGGACTGGGACTTCGGGTTGGCCCGGCGAATGCGCGACCTGATCAAGGATGAAGCGCCGGACATTGTGCATTTGCACAGCCGGCGCGGTGCAGTTCTCGGCTCAGTTGCGGCAAGGTGGGCAGCGGTGCCGAGCGTGATGTCACGACGGGTCGACGACGTGCCGAAAGGCAAGCTCAGCCCGTGGGCCTATGGTGCGCTCAACGAGCGGGTGATCTGCATTTCCGAGGCCATTCACGAGGTGATGCTTGCGGCCGGCGTTCGGAAGGATCGGCTGGTCACCATCCGGTCGGCGGTCGAGACAGCGCCCTGGCATCACCCGGCGTCACGCGCGGAGTTCCGGCAAGAGTTCGGACTGCCGCCGGATGCCTTGACGATTGGCGTCGTCGCTCAGCTGATTCAGCGCAAGGGGCACAGGTTCCTGTTCGAGGCGCTTAAGGGAGACATCCCGCAGAACCTGCGCGTCATCGTGTTCGGCGAGGGCAAGGACCGAGCCCAGGTGGAGGCGGCGCTAGCTGCATCAGGCGTCGGCCACATCGTGCAACTCGTTGGCCATCGCTACGACATGCCGAAATGGATGGGCAACCTGGACCTTGTCGCGCATCCTGCGATGCTGGAGGGGCTGGGGGTTGCGCTGCTGCAGGCGTCGTCGGCCGGCGTGCCGATCGTCGCCTCCGCGGCGGGAGGTATCACCGAGGCGGTGCGCGATGGCGTCAACGGTGTGCTGGTACCGCCAGGCGACGTGCCGGCGCTGCGGGCGGCGATTTTGGCGCTGCTCGCCGACGGGCCGCGTCGGCGCCAGCTAGGCGAAGCCGGCCGGGAGTTGATGGAAGGGGAGTTCAGCACCGACGTGATGGTAGAGCGGCACATTGCGCTCTACGAAGAACTGTTGGCACAGCGAACCTAGCTGACGCCCAGCGCCTTGTTCACCGCCGGTTTCACCACGGTGCCAAACAGTTCGATGGCCTTCATGACCCTGGCGTGGGGGAGGGTGCCGACGCTGAGTTGCAGGCCGAAGCGGTTGTGCTGGAACCACTCGTGCTGCATCAGGATCTTGTCGATCACCTGTTGTGGCGAACCCATGAAATAAGCGCCGGAGGGGCTGGCGCCGGCTTCGAACTGGGCGCGGGTGGTCGGTGGCCAGCCGCGCTCGCGGCCGATGCGGCTCATGGCTTCGTGGTGGGCCGGGAAGGCGGTATCGAGCGCGTCCTGCGAGTTCTCGGCGATGAAGCCGTGCGAGGAGATACCGATGGGGAGCTTCTCCGCGTCATGGCCGGCTTTCTCGGCGGTCATGCGGTAGAGCTGGGTGAACTGGCGGAAGGCCTCGGGGTTGCCGCCGATGATGGCGAGCATCAGCGGCAGGCCGTAATAGGCGGCCCGGGCGACCGAGTTGGGCGTGCCGCCGACCGCGATCCAGAGCGGCAGCGGGTCCTGGATCGGCTTTGGATAGATGGCGATGCCGGGGATGGGCCTGGTGTGCTCTGAGCCGGCCCATTCGACCTTGCCGCCTTCGCGGATCTTCAGCAGCTCGGCGAGCTTTTCCTCGAACAGGGTGTCGTAGTCGTCGAGCTCGTAGCCGAAGAGGGGGAAGCTCTCGATGAAGGAGCCGCGGCCGGCCATGATTTCGGCGCGGCCGTTGGAGATGAGGTCGAGGGTCGAGAACTGTTGCCAGATGCGGATCGGATCGTCCGAGCTCAGCACGGTGACGGCGGTGGAGAGCCGGATGCGCCTGGTGACGGCCGCGGCGGCGGCGAGGATGGTCACCGGCGCAGAGGCGACGAAATCGGGGCGGTGGTGCTCGCCCAGGCCGTAGAAATCGAGGTCGACCTCGTCGGCGAGCCTGATCTCCTCCAGGAGGTCGCGGAGGCGCTCGGCGGGGGATTGCAGGTGGCCGCCATTCAGCGGGTCGGGAGTGTTCTCGGCGAAGGAGTAGAGACCGATTTCCATGGCGGGCACCTCAGCAGTTGGAGCGCCCTAAATGGCTGTGCGCTCATGCGGGCACAAGAACGCACAGCCGTGTAACCTCAGACGCTGCTGGCGGGAACGTAGGCGTCGGCGCCGGTGGTCGTCGAGGGGGCCGGCGGCTGATGGCCGGCCTGGCGGTGGATTTCCTCGACGAGGCCGGCGGGCAGCTTCAGCTTGAAGGCGAGGGCTTCGAGATAGGTGCGTTCGGCCGCCGTGTCGGGGACCATGGCGACGAGCGAGGCAGCGTAGATCTCGGCGGCGTGCTCGGGCGTGTCAGCGCGCGCGACGATGGCTTCCATGTCGAGCGGGCTCGACAGCTCGTCGAAGACGAAGGCCTTCTCCTCGGCCGAAAGCGGCATGGCTTCGAGGCGCTTGAAGATTCGCTCCTTCTCCTCGCCGTCGATCTGGCCATCGGCCTTGGCAGCGGAGATCATGGCGCGGACGAGGCTCTTGCCGAGTTCCTCGGTCTGGTGGCCGGCCTGCGGCGGGGGCACGAAGGCATCCTCGCGCGGGGCGGGGCCGGCGTCGGCGCCTGACTGCTGCTGGTTCTGCTGGTATTTTTGCCAGGCGGTGTAGGCGAGACCGCCGACAGCGGCGACGGCGCCGAGCTTGGCGGCGTTGCCGACGAGCTTGCCGAGCCCTCCGCCGGAAAGCAGCATGCCTGCGGCCAGCCCCGCGGCGCCGGTCATCGCCGTCCTCTGGACGTTCTGGTCGGTCTGCAGGGCCTTCATGATGCCGTCGATGTTGAACATGGCGCTCTCCCTTTTCTGGTGGTGGTTGCGCAGTTAGGTAGCGCACAGGCGTGGTGCAAGGATGACAGAAACGCGCAGCTTCGTGCGGTCGCCTGTTGCCCCACGAAAAACGCCCCGGCTGGGACAAGCCGGGGCGCTGGAGGTGCTTCGGAGGGAGGGGCCGAAGCAGGAGTTGATTTATTATTCTTGTCGTCGACTGCCCGTTACGGAGTAGCCGGGGCCGCCGGAGCCGGGGTCTCGGTCGCCGGAGCGGCGTCAGCCGGGGCGGCAGGAGCCGCATCAGCCGGGGCCGGAGTCTCGGTCGCCGGGGCGGCAGGCTCAGCCGGAGCCATCGGGGTCGTATCGGTCGCCGGAGCCATCGGAGTGGTACCAGTCGCCGGAGCCTCAATGGCCGGGGTGTTGTTGACGGTCGTCGAAGAAGTCGACGGACCAGAATTGGCCGAGAAGACCAGATAGCCGATGGCCAGCAGGGCCAGGGCTACGACGATGCCGACGAACCAGCCGGTCGCGCTGGATTCACGCGTGTAAACGGTCCGGTTGGCGTCATCGGTCGAATAGACGGTATCGCGATCGGGTGCAGCCATGATCAAGCTCCTTTGTTTGAGTACCGTATGGCCTGAAGAACGCGGGTTCGGGGCGGATCGTTCCCGAGTTTGTGTTCAATTGCGGGAAAGATTCCGCAGCCAACGGTAACTTATTGGGGGAGCTTGTTATTTTTGCCCTTGTCGACCCTATGTTTCGGTCGGCTCGATCGCCTTCGCCTCGGCTTTTTGCCCCTTGGCGATGCCTTTTGTCTGCGCCGAGACGCGGTCGATGAAGGCGAGGAACAGGGCCGACACGACGAAGGCGATGTGGATCGCCGTGTACCACATCAGGTGCTCGGAACTGTGCTGGCCGACGTTGAGGAAGATCTGCAGCAGGTGGATCGAGGAGATGGCGACGATGGTCGAGGCCACCTTGATCTTGAGCGAGCCGGCGTCGATCTCGCCGAGCCAGTGGACGGCGCCCTCGTTGTCGAAGCGCGACACGTAGTTCTCGTATCCCGAGATGATGACCATGACGACGAGACTGGCGACGAGCGCCGCGTCGATGAGGCCGAGCATCTTGAGGATGGCCTCGGCATCGGTGATGTCGAAGGCATGGCTGACGAAATCGATCAGCTTGCCGCCGAACACCACGGCGTAGACAGCGAGCGCGATGGCGAGGCCGAGGTAGAACAGCACGAGCAGCCAGCGTGACGCGAGGATCACCGCTTCGATGACGAGTTCGAGACGCTTGGGCATAGGGGCTCCGTCGACTGGTGGGCGCAGAGGGTTAGAGCAATCGGCGGCCGAGGCAAAGCGGCAAGACTGTCGCAGAGGGGGAAGGAGGAAGCGGGGCACGACCGAAACGGAGATCCCCACTTTCGTGGGGATGACCCCCGCGGGGCGGTGAACACGGTGGGGCGGAAACGCTGAGTAGAAAAGAAGCGGGCCGGGAAATCCCCGGCCCGCCTGTCTCGATGGTGTCGAACGCTTACTCGCGGCCGGCGACGGTGATCAGCGGCGTGATGCGCTTGACCGCGACGCGGCGGTTGAGCGGCTCGTTGCCGTCGGTCTTCACCTTCAGGTAGCGCTCGCCATAGCCCTGGGTGACCAGGTTCTCGGGCGGGACGTCGTAGAAGTCGGTGAGGATGCGGGCGACGGTGGCGGCGCGGGCATCGGAGAGGATCAGGTTGGCCTGGTCCGAACCGACGGCGTCGGTGTGGCCCTCGATGAGGAACACTTCACCCGGATTGTCCTCGAGCAGGCTCAGCATGGCGTTGGCCACCTTGCTGAGGGCGCCGACCTGGGTGCGCGAGATGGTGGCCGCGCCGCTGTCGAAGGTGAGGCTACCCACTTCGATACGACGGACCGAGTCACGCAGACGGGCCGAACGCTTGACGTCCTCGACGGTGTAGATCTTGCGGACCTGCTCCACCGGGGGCTCGCGGAAGAAATCCTCGACCTCATCCTCGTCGGCATAGTCGGCGTCGATGATGTAGTCGCGGACCGGGATGGTGAGACGCAGGGGAGGCAGGTCCTCGCCGGGGTCGCGCCAGTTGTTGAAGTAGTCCTCGTCCTCGTAGTCGTCCTCGTCGTAGTAGGCGAGCACGTACTCACGGCCGTCGGGCATGATGCGCGAGCGCTTGAGCACGTTGCCCCACCGATCGCGGATGGTGACGATTTCGACGCCGTTCGGGCGCTCAATGGTCTCCTTCACACGACCGCCGGGCAGGCGCTCGTAATAGACGTCGTCGTCATCCTCGCGGATGCGGTCGAAGTCCTGGGCCGGGTTCGAGATCACCAGATTGACGCCAATCTGGAAGATGAAGCCGGAGTTCGTGTAGTTGTTGCCACCACCGCCGGGGCGGCCGTCGCCAGGACGTCCATCGCCGGGGCGACCATCACCCGGGCGACCATCGCCGGGCCGGCCCGGACGACCATCACCGGGACGATCACCGCCCGGCCGGCCACCATTGTTGATGGTGGTGTCGTTGTTGGTCGTGGTGGTGTTGTTGATCACCGTGTTGTTGTTGGTGACGTTGGTCACGTTGTTGATGATGGTGACGTTCTGCGGCACCTCCACCGGCGGGAGCGCGTCGAGCGTGATCTGCTCGCCGGTCACATCCCGGAGCGAACGGACCTCGACCGGGGCGATCTCGGCCTGAGCCGCACGATCATCGGTCGGCGGCGGGGGCGGAGGCTCGGTCGGTTCGGGCGCGGGCTCGGGAGCCGGCTGGCCGGCATCGACGGCGATCAGGAAGTCCTTGGCGCTATCGAGCACCGGCGCAGCGGTCTCGGGGGCCACGGCTTCGGGCAGGACCTCGATGGCCTGCGGCGTCACCTCGACATTGGCGCCCGGCAGATCGGCGATCGGCGGCGGGGCCGGCTCGGCCGGAGCGGCAAGCTCGGGCACGGGCGGCAGGGTGATGCCATATTGGGTGAGACAGGCAGCGACGTCGGCACTGCCGAGCGCGGCGCAGATATCGGCGAACTGGCGGTTGGCCGCCTCGATCGTCGACTGGCCGGCGGCATCGCCGGCTTCGAGCTGGCCGACACCGACATTATAGAGCTCGACCGCGACGCCGAGCTGGTCCTGCGCGGCCGCAACCGGATCCGTCACGCCGGCATCGGCGGGCTGGTCGGTCGGGCCGGCTTCGCCCTGCGGCGCGGTCGGCTGTTCCGCGGGCTGCTCGGCCGGCTGTTCAGCCGGAGCCTGATCGGCGGCCGGCTGCTCGGGAGCAGGCTGCTCGGCGGGCTGTTCAGCGGCAGGTTCCTGAGCGGGCTGATCGGCCGGGGGCTCGGGCAGCGGCGGCAGTTCCTGGCCGATGCACGAGGCGATATCAGGGTAGCCGTTGGCCTTGCAGAGCTCGAGGATGCGCGACTCGGCGGCCTGGGCGGCGGGCACAGCGCCGGCATAGTCGCCGGACGCGGCCTGGTTGAGGGCAGCCTGATACTCGTCGAGCGCGGCCTGCAGGTCGGCGACGAACTGGGCCTGCTGCTCGTCGGCAGACGGACCGGCGGGCTGTTCGGCCGGGGCGGGTTCCTCGGCAGCGGGAGCTTCTGCGGGAGCGGGCTCCTCGGCAGGCGCCGGCTGTTCGGCGGGGGCGGGTTCCTGGGCCTGCGCTGCAGCAGCCGCGGCGGCAGCCTCGGCTTCGGCCTTTGCAGCGGCCC